>NZ_AHMT02000018.1:50000-116524 GCF_000243815.2 Leptospira alexanderi serovar Manhao 3 str. L 60
CTAGTTTTACTTGTATTGGAGTTTTCATAAAAATGAGGAAGAAGAAACTGGACTTTACCAACTAGTAAAGGAAAGGTTCAGGAATGCCAGAAATAGAAAAAGTCACGGAAGTATTCGAAGAACTCATAGGAAGTAAAATTTCCAAAAATTTCCTCGACCACAGAAAGATTTTTCTTTGGGGTCCGGTAACCGACGAATCATCCAAAGACTTGGTCGGAAAGCTTCTCTACCTGGAAATGAAAGATCCGGGAAAAACGATCACATTTTATATCAATAGTCCCGGTGGTGTCGTGACTTCCGGAATGACCGTATTCGATACGATCAAAATGATTTCTTCTCCCGTTCACACCGTTTGTATGGGAATGGCGGCTTCTATGGGTTCGGTTCTTCTTGCGGCGGGAACAAAGGGTGAACGTTCCATTTGGCCGAACGGAAAAGTGATGATTCACCAACCGAGTATTGGAGGACAGATCGTAGCCCCTGCTACCGATTTAAAGATCCACGCGGAAGAAATTCTCAAGACAAAAGCGAAGTTGAATCAGATTCTTGCGGACGCTTGTGGGCATCCGGTTTCCAAATTGGAAGAAGACACGGATCGGGATTACTACATGGACGCGGAAGAAGCGATCCGATACGGAATCGTAGACAAACTCGCTACAAAAATCGATTTTAATTAATCGGAATTTTTTCCCTTGTCTAAGACGTTATCCTTAGAGGAGTTCTTAAAAGAATTTTTAGCTTCTCCGCATCAGAAAGGCAGAAATCCGGAAGAGGATCAAAACTTAAGCGAACTCTTTCTGGAATTCTCTTCCCTTTTATTCTTAGAAGGAGAAGAAGAGACTCAGGAAGAAGTTCTTTTGAAGGACATAGGTTCTTTCGAACTCGACGAGTTCGTAAATTTTTATCTTTCCGATATGCATCCGAACGATCCGGCTATCGTAAAACGAGGAGCTGATTTTTTAAGAAGACTTCATAAGTTCGCGAAAAAAAACTCTCGTATCAACAAAGAACAGATGGAAGATTGGGACGAATTTTTTCAAGGACTCTAATAGGAACGTTAGACGTCTTTTATGGGTTTCCAATCCTTCAAACCAAAACGATTCTTTAAAAGCGGACACCTTCAGACCGTTTACAGTACTTTCTTTCCTCCCGAAAACCGTCTCAGAAGTAAGTTTTATTTTGAGGATATCCTCTTACAACTTTCGGACAATTCGGGAGATGCTCTCTGGTTGGAGCACAATCCTCCGATCGCTCATTATTCTTCTTCGGGTCCGGTTTGGAACGGAATCTATCTCGTAATGATTCACGGAATGGAGGGAACTTCCGACAGTGCGTATTTGGTGAGTCTCGCGCAGAGTGCCTTGCTCAGAGGTTACGGGTGTGTTCGAATGAATCTCAGAAACTGTGGGCGAGGACAGGGATTTTCCAAGGGAACGTATAACATTGGTCAAACGAAAGACGTTCAGGACGTCATCGATTTCGTTTGGAAGAAGTTATCTCATAGGATTTTTCTTTCCGGCTTTTCTCTTTCGGCGAGTCTAGTTTTAAAGTATCTCGGAGAAAAAAGAAATCACAAAGTGGAAGTTTTTTCTTCCACAAATCCTCCTTTAGATCTTTTCAAAGGTTGTAAATTTATTGATTCGAAAGAGGCAAGGTTTTATAGGGATCGGTTTGTGTCCGGGTTTCGCAAGAAGATCAAAAACAAAGTCATTCAACTTCCACCCGAACTGGAAAAAAACGCGTTTCGAGTAAAAACACTCTTCGAGTTTGACGATCAGGTCACCGCTCCGTTTTTCGGATATAAGGGTGCGGCTGAGTATTATCAAGACTGTTCGAGCATTCGATACATTCCTAATATCCGTCATCCGGGAATCATAATCCATTCCGAAGACGATCCTGTCGTTCCTCCATTCGATTGGGAAGCGATTCATTGGGATAAACTTCCTCAAATCCAAACCATTCTCAGTCCCAAAGGCGGGCATGTGGGATTTTTGACGGATCCAACCCCGGAAATTCCGGATGGAAGGTGGTTGAATAAAATAATTCTGGATTATTTCGATTCGAAAACGAATTCTGGAAGCTGATTTGAATCGATGAATTCCTCAAAGAAGAATATACCTGCCAAGGGAAAATTGGCCAAACCACCCGGAGCTGCTTTTTTTATCGTGGTCGTTTACGAGGATGCGGAAATGTTCTATTCCATCAAAACAAAGACCGAAAAAAATTTTCCGCAACTTTGTATGAAAGTAACTCGATGCCTGTTTGGAAGGATCCGGACGAGGAACTTTGGAATCAGTCATTTGGAAGGCACACTAAAATTCTTTCTTTCAAAAGAAGAATTCATAGGGAAGAACTTCCTTCCATTCAGAAAGAATGTCTCTCGATTCAAAACGCCGCAATTGAAAAAGATAGGGGCGTTCGTATTTTCCCGGGGTATCTTTGCAACCATTCCGTTGTGATCTCGAGTGTCCAAGACGATTTCCATAGGATTTATCTATTCAACGGAGTATATGCCGAAACGGTTTACAACTATCAAAAACAAAAAATGGTCTATCGTGAAACGGCGCCTTCCTTTTTCAAAACGCCGGAAGTGGTCTATTTTTTTACGAGTTTGAGAGAATCCTATGTTCAAAATATCAGTAAAACCTAATATTCTTTTTTTTGCATTCGTATTTTACCTGTTGTCTTTTTTGGGAGCTTGCGTACCCGTGCAACTGGAAATAGCTTCTGTCACTCTCTGCGATCATTTCAATCGTACCGGGGAGTGTCTCGAACCTGTGGAAAAGGATCATCACTACAAGGTGGAAATTCCTCACATCAAAAAGCCGGATACTTGGGAAAAGTTTGCTAACTACCTTTACTTTCATGCGAGAGAAACTCCAGGTTTTCTCATTCGGTTCAATCGAAAGCTGACTCCTTCCGAGTCCAGGGCGATTCAGGATTCTTACTATGCGACCATGAATTTTTCCGGGACCGTGGAAAGGATGGAAGGGTTTGAAATGGGGGAAGACTGGATCGGTTCGTTTCAATATTTAGGTTCTATCATTAAGGACAAATTGAAAAAAGAAAACCGTCTCGGTTCTTATCCTTATACAAATATGATCTTTCCCGCGGAATTGGAGTTCAAGTTCAGTTCCTCTCTTTTTGAAGGAGTGGAAAAAACAAAGATCAATTTAAGTTATATTGTACTTCCTCCGGAAAAATGATGGAAAAAAATTATCTTTGTTTTTCACTTTGAAAGTTTATTTAGAAAATCGGAAGAGCATCTTTCGTTTAAACTGGTTTTCGCAGAAGGGGAGTGGAAAAAAGGTAATTCGATAGAAAGGATACCTTTGATTTTATTCCTTGAATTTCCATCTGTTAGGCTTTCTTTTGGTATTATCCATGAACTCGGAACCCCATTTCCGTATTATTTCTTCTTTTTTCTCAGGAAGTTATGCGTACTTGATGAATCGGATTCTTCTCTGTTTTGTTTTTTGCATATTGGTGATTCATTGTGCATTGTCGGAACAACCTAATTTGGGGATTCAGGAGTTCCAGGGAATTACTTTGGACGGGACACTGGTTCGTCTCTCCGAAGTCAAAGCGGCTCGGTTGGTCTTAAACGTTTACGGACCGAATTGTGTTCCTTGTATCAAAGAAATTCCCGCTCTCAACTATCTCTACCAGGATATGCAGAAAGATCCTAAGATTCAATTTTATATGGCAGTGGATCCGACTTTGTTTTTCGATGAAGCGGAAACGATGTCGGAAGAGGAACTATTGACCAAGGGGATTCCTTTGGTCAAGGAAGAGATTCGTAAGTACGGAATCCAAGTTCCGACGCTTCTTATGAAAAAACCGTTTCGGGTGAGTAGAACGGATTCTATCGTTACGGGGACTCCTGAAACCCTTCTTTTTAAAACGAAACCTTTCGTACTCTATTACAATTTTATAGGACCGATCAGCGAAGAGGCGAACCTGCAAAGGTTAAGCGTGGATCAAAAAGTTCTTTTTTTCAAAAGGATGGCGGGATCTTCATGAGGAGTTTGATCGTTCGATTTAAGGATTGCGAGGGGCCTGGTATTCTACTCGATTCCTTAAAGGAAAGAAATTATAAAATCACCTATCACAACGCATACGATTCGAGGATACAGCCGTTTCCCGACGCACATTTGGTTTTCGATTTGATCGTTCTTCTCGGAGGGCCTCAGTCCGTTATGGATCCGGCACTCGTTCATTTTTTCGAGCCTTGGCTAAATTTAATACGTTACGCGGCATCGGTGCCTAACCGCAAAGTGATCGGAATTTGTCTCGGTGCACAAATTATTTCCAAAGCACTCGGCGGGGAAGTCCGACGGGGTGAGAAAGGACCGGAAGTAGGTTTTTACGACGTTCAAGTTCGGGAACCTACTCATCTTGTATTCGATGGAATCACTTCCTTTCCCGCGTTTCATCTTCACGAAGATGTATTTTCGATTCCACAAGGGGCAAAACATCTTTTAAAGAGCGAGATGTATTCCAATCAGATGTTTTCCTTTCAGGATCGAATTTTCGGAATTCAGTGTCATATGGAAGTTACGGCTTCTATGCTCAAGGTGTGGCGTATGGTACATTCGGATTTTATCCGTTCCGCAGGTTGGGTTCCCGGACCTGAAACGGAGGTTTTGAGGTCTCAAATGGAGAACGTTGGGCGCAGAATTTTCGGAGCGATCCTCGACCTTACACCCGATTCTGCAACAGATCGGTCCGTTCTCATTCCACAAAGCCCCGACTTCGTTGCGGCCGGAAGCGAATGATTAAACTTAGCGGAATTCGAAAGTCGCTAAGGTTTGGAGCGGACCTTTGCGAACTTCTTTCGGATTGGGTTTGGACTTGATAATCTTAAAAGAAATGATTCAAATGATAGAATATACGGAAAAATGAATATGATTCAGAGCATTCTCCGGGTGATCCTCGGAAGTAAATTCGAACGAGACTTAAAGAAACTCATCCCGATTGTCGGACAGATCAATTCTTTGGAAAAAGAGATGAAAGGGATGAGCGATTCTCTGCTTTCTTCTCAAACGCAAATGTTTCGCGAGAGGATTGCTCGGGGAGAATCTTTGGATTCGATTCTTCCCGAAACCTTTGCGACGGTACGGGAAGTTTCCTTGCGCACGATGGGGATGAGACATTTCGACGTTCAAATGATGGGAGGAATCGCTCTTCACAGAGGAAATATCGCCGAAATGAAAACCGGGGAAGGTAAAACTTTGACTTCCACTCTCGCGGTTTATCTCAATTCCTTAGCGGGTAAGGGGGTTCATGTAGTCACCGTAAACGACTATCTCGCAAAGAGGGATGCGAATTGGATGAAGCCGATCTATGATTTCCTCGGGATTTCCGTGGGAGTGATTCAACACGATATGGATCACGAACAAAGAAAGATCGCTTATTCCGCGGATATTACGTACGGAACCAACAACGAATTCGGTTTCGATTATCTAAGAGACAACATGGTTTCCCACAAGGATCACAAAGTTCAGAGATCCCATTTCTTCGCAATCGTAGATGAGGTCGATTCGATTCTGATCGACGAAGCGAGGACTCCTCTGATCATTTCTGGTTCTTCCGACGAGACCACCGATAAATACGTTCGTATCAATAAAATTATACCTAAGTTGGTCGCAATCGAAGATTTCGAGGTGGATGAAAAGGCGCGTAACGTTCTTCTTTCCGAAAAGGGGGTTTCCCACGTGGAGGAAATTCTGGGGATCGAAAACCTATACGCTCCGGAAAACGTGGATCTCGTACATCACGTTCACCAGGCTTTGAAAGCGCATAAAATCTTTCAGAAGGACGTGGACTACGTTGTTCAAAACGGAGAGGTTATCATAGTAGACGAATTTACTGGACGTTTGATGGCGGGAAGGAGATATTCCGACGGACTTCACCAAGCGCTTGAGGCCAAGGAAAGTGTTACAATTGCAAAAGAGTCCCAGACTCTCGCTTCGATTACGTTTCAGAATTATTTTAGAATGTACGATAAACTTGCCGGTATGACGGGAACCGCCGACACCGAAGCGGAGGAATTTAGGAAAATCTACGATCTGGATGTGATTGTAATTCCGCCTAACGTTTCGGTTCGAAGAAAAGATTCTCCCGATCGCGTATATAGAACGGAAAAGGAAAAGTTCGACGCAATTCTTGCCGAAATTCGGGAACTTCAATCTAAAAAACAACCGGTTCTCGTGGGAACGATCTCCATTGAAAAATCGGAGGTTCTTTCTAGAATGCTTTCATCCGCGGGAATTCAGCACAGCGTATTGAATGCGAAATTTCACGAGCGGGAAGCGGAGATCGTCGCCAATGCGGGAAAACCGGGAGCGGTTACAATCGCAACGAATATGGCGGGAAGGGGAACCGATATTGTTCTCGGGGGCGCGCAGCTTTATAAGGAGAACCTCGAAACCTGGAAGGAAGATGACGATCTTGTAAGACAGTTTAAGGAGTCGATTTTAAAACAGGAATTGGATAATGCGGAGTCGCTGATTCAGAAGATGGATTCTTCTGCGAAGCAAAAACGTGCGTCCGAAATTCTCGGGTCCGTCAAGATTTGGAAAAAAATCACGAAGACGTTTTGGCCGCGGGCGGTCTTCATATCCTCGGAACTGAGAGGCACGAGGCGAGACGGATCGATAATCAGCTCCGAGGTCGTTCCGGTCGTCAGGGGGATCCTGGTTCCAGTCGTTTTTACTTATCTCTTCAAGACGATCTTATGAGAATTTTCGGATCGGATCGAATCTCTGGACTTATGAAATGGGCGAATATGCCGGAAGGACAAGAGATAGAAAGTAAAATGGTGAGTAACGCGATCGCACGCGCTCAGAAGAGAGTGGAAGGGCATAACTTTGATATCCGGAAACATCTTCTCGAATACGACGATGTAATGAATCGTCAGCGAATCGTAATCTACAAAATGAGAAACGAAGTTCTCGAAAATGAGGATATTTCCTCTTTGATTTTGAGTTTTATTGAAGAGGCGGTGGAGAATCAGATTGTTGCCCACTGCGAGGGAAACAATCCTTCCGGTTGGAATCTGGAGTCTTTAAAAGAATGGCTGGAAGGTCTGGAGCTAAACTTAGAAATCAGCGAAGAAGATTTTAAAAAAACCAAAAATCCTCAACTTGCTCTTTTTGAAAAAGTGAATGAGGCCGCGAAACAGAAATACGAAGGTAGAGGCGAAAGTATCGGTAAGGATATTTGGAAACTTCTAGAAAGAAATATTTTCTTAGATATCTTGGATCATCGTTGGAAAGAACATCTCTACTCCATGGATCATTTGAGAGAAGGAATCTGGACCGTAGGTTATAGCGAAAGAAATCCTCTCGTGGAATACAAACTTCAAGGTTTTAGAATGTTCGATGTCGCGATTGAGAACCTAAAAAACGAAGTCGTAAACTTTCTTTTCCGTGTAGAAGTATCGGAAAATTCCAAACCACCGGAAGAAAGGCGGGAATATAAAAAAGTAGGGCAAGAAGTTACCGGAGGATTTCAAGAACTTTCGGGTGGAGCTCCCAACCGCACTCGTTCTAACGGAGCGACCGTAACTGTTACGACCAGTTCCGGAGGAGGAACCGAAAGAAAGACGAGCCGGAGACGGAAGCGCTGAAGTTTCGTCTTGTTACGTTTGTTTTGGTTTGCGGATCGGGAATTCTGAATTCCTGTACCACTGCGCCCCAAAAGGGGTCGGCGAAACAGATCTACGCCGATTGTATGGAAACCTTCGGAGATCGGGAAAAGTGTGAGAAACTTGTTCTCAAGCAACTGATAGGTTCTGAAAAAACGGAGGAATCTTCTCAAATCGAAACGAACCGGACTCAAATCTCTGAATCTGTCGCTTTGGATCCTGAAATCGAAAAGAATCTTAGATTGAGATCCGAGATCAAAGATACATTACAGGGACAAAATAGAATTTTTGTGAAGGAATTCTTAGGAAATCCTGATCGGATTCAATTTAGAACCAACAGCATCGAAGCATTTGTTTATACTCGGCCAATCAGTCGTTACAAGCCCGGCGCAAAGCCGGATTTGGAAATTAGAGTTTTAATGCGAAATGGAACGGTAGTGCGTGTAGAGCATGTAGCCCCATGACTTATTAGAATTTATCTCAAAAATAGCTATCATATATTGCGAAACGGCCTTCCAAGACAAAGTAATAGATTTTCGAGAAGATCTTATAAATCCCGAAAGTTGGGCGGATGAGTCTTTTTAAATATTAAAAATCGAAAAACGTTTGTAAGCCTATGCCTACTTTAGAATCGTGGGACTTAATGAAGATCCGTTGGATCCATCGATTGCTGATTCTTGTACTGACCGCGGTGATCATATTGCCGTGCGAGGAAGATGGAACCTTTGATCTTGCATTTCTAGACGTTCGAGGTGGAGAAATTCATTTCGCTCTTGCGAAAAAGATTCAAAATCAATCGCATCGTAAAACGCGTTCCGAAATTCAATCCGGTATCGAAGCTAGAGATCTTGCAGCTTGTCTGAGAGGACGTTACGACTTTTTAGATCTCGTATTCTCCGGTTTTTTCGAACTTTCCAAGACGGAAGTTCACTTCTTTTCCGGAAAGTTCAACGCACCTAAGACCCATTTTAGTTATTTATTATCTTCTCTCCTTCTGAATTTACCACCTCCGACAGTTTGATTTTTTTCTTCCGGACTACATACTTTCCGGAATTCAAATGTAGATAATTCTTTCGTTACGGATTGATTCGTACGCAAAGAAAAAGGGAAAAATAAATGCAAACGCGGAGAATTGTACACTGGACCAGCAAACAATCATTCTTGAGAAACCTATGAGAAAGATTTTCACATTTTTACTTCTTTTATGGATGGTTCCGATTCTGTCGGAGGGAAACAATCCATCTTCGACCGGATCCGATCCAGGATTGGGCATTCCCGAATCCCCGAACCAGTCTCCAAATCCGATCCAACGCGAGGTTTCCGAGGTTTCATCGGACAAAGAAAGAACCTTGGATTTGAAAACCGCAGAGGAGAAACTCTGGAAAAACAACTTACTTCTCCTTGCTTCGCGCTTTAACATAGACGCCCGCAAGGCCGGAATCGAACAAGCCGGACTCTATGCGAATCCGAACATCTTCATCGATCAGAGTATTTTCGCCGAACCGACGCAGCGTTATTTCGATTTTACCCGTTCGGGTCAAACCGTCGTTCAGATCCAGCAGTTGTTTTTGCTCGGTGGCAAGATCGGAAAAAGGGTCCGCGTCGCCGAACTCAACGCGAGGATGGGGGAACAGGAGTTTTATGATCTTGCGCGGGAACTCGTAAGTAAACTCAGAAAACTCTTCTATGCGATCTACTACTATAGACAAGCGATCTCCTTTTACGATCAGAGTTTGGAAGCCTTGGGAAGAACGGTTACTTCCGCTGAAATGGGTTATAAAAGAAGGGCGATTCTTCAAGCGGAAGTGCTCCGTCTGAAGGCTCTTTATTTCTTTCTCAAAAAAGAAAGAGAAGAATTGAATATTCGAATTTTGGAAAGAGAAGCCGATCTCCGTGTTTTGTTAAATGACGATTCTTTCCGGAGCGCGGACGTGAAAATCGTTCCGATGATCGTTGAGAATCAGCTCGACAATCTAGAACCGGGAAAGTTGAAAAGGGACGAACTCTTAGAACTCGCCCGTAACAAAAGACCGGATCTTAAAAAAGCGATTCAGGCACTTCGATACGAAGAAGCCAACTTGGAATTACAACACGCAAATGCGATTCCGGATCTTGCTTTCGGTCCGATGTACAACAGAGGGGGAACTGCCTTCCAAAATTATTGGGGGATCACCGCTCAGTTGAATATTCCGATCTTTGACAGAAATCAGGGAAACATCAAAGCGTCGGAAAAAGCGATTCTCTCCAGAAAACAGGAACTCAAAAACACCCTTTTGGAAGTGGAGAACGAGGTCGCCGTTTCCATCGAAACCGCGAGACTCAAGGACGAACTCTACAAAAAGTTCAGAAACACGTATACGAAGGAATACACGGATCTTTCCAAGGACATGATTCTCAGTTACGAAAAACGTTATATTACAATATTGGAATTTACGGATTTTTTTGAAACCTACCGTTCCAGTGTTGTGGAAATGCTAAAACTGCAGACCGATCGGATGGACGCGATCGAAGGAGTTAATTTTTCTGTGGGGCAGGGAGTTCTTATCCCAAAACTCTCCCAACCGGCCGCGGAAGAAAAGTGAGGAAGCCGATATGAAGATACATTTTACCAGAAGAACACTTTTAATCACCGGGGCGGCCGCTGTCATCGCAATCGTTTCCATCGCAATTTTGGCCTTATCCGGCCGAGGAGATAAGAAAACGAAACTTCCTCCGAGCAAACCGATCATTTTAGAAAACGGAGAAAAAATCGAATTCAAGGAAAACAGTCCGGGTCTTGAAATCATCAAAACAAAGGAGATCGGAAAGGACGGAGAGTTTATCAACGTGGACGCTCCGGCTCGTTTGATCGCTTCCACTTCTCCTTCGGTAAGCGGAGGAGAAAGAATCATTCTTTTTGAATCTTCGGACCTGAACGATCTTTACGTTGGTTACGTTCACTCTCGAAACAGTCTCGCCCGTTCGATAAAAAATTACGAACGGATCAAGGACATGTTCAAACATAGAGTGGCGACTGAAAAGGATCTGATAGAGGCCGAAACACAACAGAACAACGATCAGGCTGAACTCGCGGAATACGAAGGAAAACTTCGTGCGGTCGGTTTGAATCCGGCTCTGCTCGGAAAATCGGGCGCACAGAGTGCTTGGATCATCAGCGACGTTCCCGAATCACAGCTTTCCAAATTAAAAAAAGGGAAACGGGTCAAAGTCCGATTTTCCTCTTTTCCGCACGAAGAATGGACCGGAATCGCCGAAGCCCTCGGGGATAACGTAGATCCTATGACGAGAACGGTTAAGGTTCGTATCGTGATTTCCAACACGGGATATAAACTCAAACCGGGAATGTTCGCTAACGTGAAG
The DNA here is from genome assembly GCF_000243815.2 of Leptospira alexanderi serovar Manhao 3 str. L 60. GTDB lineage: Bacteria > Spirochaetota > Leptospiria > Leptospirales > Leptospiraceae > Leptospira > Leptospira alexanderi. Next base: position 61,012 of record NZ_AHMT02000018.1, read on the forward strand.
TTCCCCGAAGACACCGCGGGGAATACGGTCGTCGTTCCTTTCAACGCGATCGTAACTGTGGAAGGACAAAATTACGTTTTTGTGGAAGAATCTCCGCACGAGTTTGTCAGACGTGAAGTGACTTTAGGTATTTCCACCATGGATCGCGTAAACGTAATCGAAGGGTTGTCCAAAGGTGACAGAGTGGTCGTTCAAGGTTCGATCCTTTTGAAAGGATTGAGTTTCGGTTTTTAATATGAGAAAATTGAAATTCTTAGTCCTACTTACAGCTCATCTTAAAAGCTTACAGCTCGTCCTAAAACCTGCCGAGCGACCAATAGAGAGCGAAGGCATTGAGTTCTATACTTTATCAGAAAGATTAAGCTGTAAGGTTCTGTCCCAGTTTTGGGACAGGTTTTTATATTGCTATATCAAAAAGATTAAGCTGCGAGAGTCTGTCCGACTTTTGGGACAAACTCTTGTAATATTATTTTTTTTGAATGTATCTATTCTGGCCCAAACTCAAAAATACAATTCCAAGTCCGATGATCCTTCCCCCGAATGGACGGAAGATCCGGATAAAAAGACCAGGATCGGCAAAGAAGAATCGGGTGAGGATATTCTAAAAGGAAAACCTCTTCCTAAATCGACCAACTTTCTTGTATATGGTGCGAGCGTCGGTTCTCCCGGAGGTATCAATCTCAATCTCGGTTATTATTACAAGGACGTTGTTCTACGCGTTTCCGGAGGGAAATGGAATTCTCATTGGTGGGGAGGTCAGGTAGATATCGGTTATAGTTTTTGGAAAACTCCCGTAATTGCACATAGCATTTCTCTTGTATTCGGAAAGTTTCAAGTAGATCCGTTTGAGCCGGAAATCGGCCGAGGCGGACAGAATTCTTATCCGTCAGGCTCTTCCTTTCCGGGATACAGTCACAGAGATCCTACCTACGAGGACTTGATCATTCGTTCCTATGTTACGGAGCAGAATCCGGATTTGGCCTTATATCTCGAATACGAAAGCCGTGACAGACAAAAAGTTCATTTGAATCAGCAATACGTGGGGCTGGCCTACGATTTTTTGCTCGGTAATTTTTTCCTCCAACTCGGAGGTGGGATCGGCAAAGGGGATTATAAAAATCCTCAGTTGCTCATTCAAGTCGGCTATTTATTTGATACGAGATAATCATCTATGAAAGTTTTAAACTTAATTATTGAAACGGCGCTTCGTTACAGATTTTTTACGTTAGCGACAGCCGTTCTGCTCTTAGCGGTCGGGGTTTGGTCCTGGCTTGATATTAGAAAAGAAGCATATTCGGACATCGCCGATACTCAGGTTCGTCTGGTCGCAAAGTTTCCGGGAAAAGCGACTTTGGAAGTGGAAGAAAGGGTAACGATGCCGATCGAGCGCGTTCTTCATTCTACTCCGAATTTAATCGTAAGAAGATCCAGAACCATCAACGGTCTTGTGGTGTTTCAGTTCGTATTCGAAGAAGGAACGGACGACTACTTCGCTCGTATGCGTTTGATGGAAAAGGTGCGCGACGCGGTCATTCCGGAAGAAGTGAGTCCGACTCTCGCGCCGATGAGTTCTCCCGTGGGCGAGGTGTATCGTTACGTGGTCGAGTCTACTACGGGAAATCATACTCCGATGGAACTCAGAACCATCCAAGATTGGATCGTGATTCCGAAGTTGCTTCAGGTTTCCGGAATCGCTGACGTTGTGACGTTCGGGGGCTTGCCGAAACAGTTCCACGTAGTGACTTCTCCCGAAAAACTGATCCGGTATAACGTCACAGTTGGCGATGTGATCGACGCGATCAAAAGTAATAACTTAAATACGGGTGGTAACTTTCTCTTACAAGGGGAACAATCCCTTCCGATTCGTTCCTTGGGAGCGATTCGTACTCCCGAAGATATCGAAGACATCGTGGTCAAAACCGTGAACGGGGTTCCGGTTTTTGTGAGAGACATCGGTTCCGTGGAAATCTCGCATCCGATTCCGAGTGGGGTTTTGGGTTATACGGTTCAAAACGATCAGGAAGGTCTGATCGACGTGGATTCCGCAGTGCAGGGTTTGGTCGCGATGAGAAGATGGGTGGAACCGAATGCGTTTGGAGATCGGGTTCGCGCCAAGGTTCAAGAAATCAACGAGCGTTATATGCCGGACGGCACAAGACTTAGAAACACATACGACCGAGGAGATCTCGTAAAATACACTTTGAGAACGGTCGGAACTACCTTGCTCGAAGGGATCGCGGTCGTGAGTTTGGTCGTCATCTTTTTTATCGGAAGTTTACGAGCCTCTATCGTGGTAGTCGCTACGATTCCGTTTGCGCTTTTGTTTTCGTTTACGATGATGAACGCTTCCGGGATCTCCGCGAGCCTTCTTTCTCTCGGAGCGGTGGACTTTGGGATCGTCGTGGACAGCGCGGTCGTGATGGTCGAAAACATCATGCGTCGTTATAAAAATGCGACTCCCGCCGAAAAACAAAAAGGAATCATTCGGTTCACATACGATTGCGCGACCGAGGTGGGAACGGAAGTTCTCTTCGCGATTCTCATCATCATTCTTGCCTATCTTCCGATCTTTTCCTTTGAACGAATCGAGGGACGTCTCTTTAAGCCGATGGCGTTTACATTGTCGTTCGCTATCTTCGGAGCCTTGTTGTTCACAATGACGGTCGTTCCGGTATTGATGTCTTATTTCTACAGAAGATATTTCGAATCAAAGAATCCGGGACCGATCGAATGGCATAATCCCGTTTACGAATGGGTGGAAAGAAAATACGAAAAGATCGTACACTATCTCGTAGAACGTTCGAAACGAGTCGTAACGATCGCTTTTACCGGAGTGACCGGGCTTTTGATCGTCGGAATGATGTCTCTCGGAACGGAGTTTCTTCCTTCTCTTGACGAAGGGGGATTTACTCTGCGTTTGTATTTCCCCGTCGGGATTTCCCTTCCCGAAGCGAAGAAGTTTGTTCCAAAAGTTCGTAAGATCATCTATAGCAACGAACAGGTGAATATGATTCTTTCCCAGTATGGAAGGAACGACGACGGAACGGACCCGCTTCCACCGAACCGTTTGGAAGTCTATGTCGGTTTAAAAGATTATAAAAACTGGCACGAGAAGATCACCAAAGAACAACTTCTGATCCGAATGCGAAACGATCTTGAGGAAGGATTGCCCGGTGTGAAGGTGAGTTTTTCCCAGCCGATTATGGACAACCTTTCCGAGGCGATTATGGGAACGATCGCAGATCTTGCGGTTTTCGTATCGGGACAGGACTTAAAAGAGATGCGTCATATTGCGCAACAGATTCTGGATATCGTTTCCAAGATGAAAGGAGCGAGCGAATACGGAATCGAACAGGAAGGTCCGGCTCCTCAACTTGTGATCCGCCTCAAACGAGCCGTAGCGGCGCGTTACGGAATCAATATCAGCGATATTCAAGACGTGATCGAGGCGGCGGTCGGTATGGAACCGATCAGTTATTTGTACGAAGGCCCAATGGACACTCCTCCGAAAGAGAGAGCGTTGTTCGGAATCGCGGTTCGTTTTGCGAAAGACTATCGTCAATCTGCAAGAGAGATCGCGAACATTCCGATCATATCACCCAAGGGGGAAAGGATTCCTCTTTCGGAGTTGGCGGATATCACTCAAGAGGATTCTCCAACGATGATCTTTAGACAGGACGGAAAAAGAACGATTACGGTTCGTTTGAACGTGCGCGGAAGAGATCAAGGCGGTTTTGTTTCCGAACTCCAGGAAAGAGTGAAGAAAGAAGTGAAGATCCCGGATGGATTTGAAGTTCGCTATGGGGGACAGTATGAAAACCTCGCACGCGTAGGAAAACAACTTGCGATTGTGATTCCGGTAACGATCGGAATCATTTTTGGGCTTCTGTTTATGCTGTACCGAGATCTCAGATCCGTGATCGTCGCGCTTTCTTGTATTCCTCTTTCTCTTTTGGGAGGAATTTATGCGTTACTTGCTCGAGGATATTATTTCAACGTATCCGCCGGTGTGGGTTTTATTTCCCTTTTTGGAATTGCAACGATGGCGGGAATATTGTTTGTCTCGAAGGCAAATCACCTGCGGCACGACGATATCATGATGTCAGTCAGAGAATCCGCGATTCTTTCCGCGGTTACTCAGCTTCGACCTCGATTGATGACGATGTTACTTGCGTTGTTGGGACTAATTCCCGCGACGATGGCATCGGGTGTGGGTTCCGACGTGCAGAGACCACTTGCGACGGTGATGGTAGGAGGATTGGCTTCCGCGTTGTTTTTAGTCTTAACCGTGATGCCGAGTCTTTATATTCTCATCATGGGAACCGAAGAGGATTTGAAAAAAGGTTCACATTTTGCTTCCAAGGGCTTAAGCAGCGGGGATTATGCTTCACCTCATCCGGATGAAATTTATTCTACGATTGATTACGAAGAAGAATCTGTGACCCAGGTTCGTGACGAAAAGAATGAAAAAAAGCCAAGTCCGCAAAGGTGAAAAAGCCTAAGAAGAAATAGACCTTGGCAGATTTCGCCGCCGGTTGGATTTCGACCGAGCGGCGATTTTACCGCATTCTAAAATTCTCGCCTAACGTTTCCGTTACGAAGAAAAAATAAAATCATTCTCTACAACGAAAATGTAGAATTAACGTAGTTCAGTTCGGCGTAAGAAAATGAAAAAGAATTTTCTAAAAGTAGGAGTCTCTATTTACAGAATTTGTTCTTAAAATCGCGATTTGTTGTATGTACTCACATTTTAAGAAAATAGATTTACAAAGTTCAAATTCCGACAGAAAAATGAATCCTGGATTTCTTACGCCGAACTCACGTAAGATTTAGAACTTAGGACGCTTTTTTTTGCGCTTACTACTGGCCGCCTTGAGAGTTTTAGACCTTTTATCGGAACCTTCCGGCTTTTCATCAAATTGAAAGTAAAACTCGAAAGATTTACCGAGAATTTTATAGATTCTCCAGAATTCGATAACGTCGAGTCGCCTTTCACCGGATTCGATTTTCGAAATATAAGACTGAGGTTCACCCAAACGTTTTGCAATCTCAAGCTGGGTGAGGTCTGCGTTTTTTCTGGCAGCGATTAGATTTTTGCAAAAAATCTTCGCTTCGCGTGAATGAAGGGACTTAAACAAAACGTAGAAATTCTACATCCTGGAATAGAATATACCAAAATGGGATATTTTCATGACAAACATACGGGTTTATATACTGGATTTACGAATTTAGATTATCTTTGAAACTTTTAAGATTATAGAATGGTGCAATTGTAAACTTGGAATTTTATAGAATGGATTTCAATTCACTAAAGCGAAAAGCAATTTGTAATTCGGTTTAAAAAATCAATCCTTCCGAAAGTTCAAGTTTTTGCTTTCAGTATAAAATTCAATTCGAATTTAAAAGAAACGTAGGCTGATCCTTAAAATTCGGTACAATAGTATTTGTCCTTTGTCTCCGAAAATGCGGGAACCATTCGTTTTTAAAGAGATCTCTCCGATTCAGAGAATGTAAGATTTGTGCAAGTTTGTAAATGAAAGGGAAATTCCGATCTACACCGAAAAAAATTAGGCATTTGTGTTCTCACTAGGAGTTACTTAGCCTGATATGGATTAAAAGTTGTCAAGTTCTCCGATGGGACCCCGGCGCAAATGGATCGGGGCACGGGAAAGTTTGATTTCGCTTCGAAGAGTTTTCACAAATGCCTCGATGCAAACTCTATCCCATTACTTTCGATCCAATACTTATTTTCAGTTTATTTTTTGGGATAACACCACATCATCGAATGAAGTTATTATGTTCTTTTTAGTAAGTGCGCCGTAATCGTTTGTCCGATTAAATTCAGGATTTGAACGCTTAGAAAACTGATCATCAAAATTTCTTTTTCCAAATCGAGAACTTGAAAGGAATTTTTCCACCAGCGGAACAAGATGAACGCGAAAAGTAAAACTACGAATAAAATCATTCTCGCCGAATACCAGAAAAGAAGATCCTCGGATAAGAGATTTAATCTGGAATAAAAATTTAACTCGGGTGTTTTACGAGCCGCGAGAAATAAGCCAATTGCCCAGATCGTCTGTCCGAATGTCGCTACCAGAAGGAAAACGGTGAGAGAATGGATCCCGAAGATATGGAAGGGGCCGATTGCGACAATTCCAGTAAAATAACCCAAGATCGTAAACGCCCAGCCGATCCAGAAAAGCATAAAACCCGTATAATAAAAAAGCTGTTGAGAATGGATGAGAATCTGCAGAAGATGTCTCATTCCGTCTCTCCAAGTTCTCAAATGAGGAACTCTTCCCTCTACGTCCGGATACAAACTGATCGGGACATGGGAAAGTTTGACTCCGCTTCGAAGCGCTTTGACAAGCATCTCGGATGCGAACTCCATTCCGGTACTTTCAACCTCCCATTCCAGATATTTTTTTTTCAAAAAACACCGAAAGCCGGAGTTTGCGTCTTTGACACGATTTCCTTTTTTAGAATATAATAAATTGATGATCCAGTTGATTACTGGAGTTCCCAGATAACGATGTAGGAAAGGCATTGCCCCTTTGTGAATCGATCCATCCAGACGGGAACCGATTACAAACTCCGCGCCTTTTTCCATCTCCGCAAGAAGTGCGGGAGATTCCAAGAAATCGTAAGTGTCGTCCGCGTCCGCAAACAGAACGATTTCCCCGCTTGCATTTGTGATTCCGAAATTGAGCGCGGCTCCGTATCCTCTTTCTTTGCAATGAACGACTTTCGCGCCGTATTTTTTAGCGATCGATACGGATTTGTCTTCGCTTCCGTTATCGGAGACGAGAATTTCCACGTTGTATTGTTTTAATTCCTTTTTGAGCCGAATAAGTTTTTCCAAAACGAGAGGAAGGGTTTTTTCCTCGTTCAAACAAGGGATTACGTAAGTGACGTTTTTTTTCTTCATAATTTCAGATTTAGAGAATTACCTTTTACGGATGGTGATGACTCTCATTCCGTAGAACAACTGATCTTTTCGATCGAATATTTTCTGTGTGAATAACGAATCTATATCTTCCGAATTCAAATATTTCCAAGAGGTTTCCAAGATCACTAGATTCTTTCTTGCTGGATCGTGAACGAAAAGATCAACCTCTTTCTTCGTATAAATTTTTGGAATTACTCCCTCAATTTTTGCCGTTTTTAAGAAATATTCCATGTTGTACACATGAGAAGAGCAGAGAAGAGTAAACTCCTCGGGACGATCCCGAACCATAGAGATGATGTATTGAGAACTTTCCCTCCACTGTTCCTTAAAGGGTTTGTAGTAGGATCGGGTAAAATAATAAAGGGAAACGATGGAAATTAGAATTAGAATCGATTCGAGTCTTTTTCCTTTATAGATCGGGAATAGGGAAAAACCAGTAGTGATCAAAAAATACAAAGTAGGGGCGGTGACTAAAAGATTTCTAGCCGTAATTAAGGGTTGAATCAGAGAAAGAATCCCAAGGACGGCGGAAAAAATCAGAAAGATGATTCCGAGTAAAATCACGGATTTTTTATGATCCGGTTCCAAAAGAACGGACTCCGTTTGATTCTTTGGAAAATAAAAGGAAACAAAACCTGCGAGTAAGGCTAAAGAAGCCACAATTCCAGGAATAAACTTTTTTAGAATTCCGGAATGAAAGATCAAATCGAAAAAAACTAGAAACGCGGTTAAACCCGCCTCCGGAATCCACGAAGCGATTCCGATCTTATCCGAATTGAACAATAGATAAAGAACCGGAATAAATAAAATTCCGAATAAGATCCCGAAAAAGAATTCCACTTTGGGAAATTTTTTTGTAAAAATCCACTTCGTTATAAAAATTCCAAGAAAAACGGAAGCGGACCAGATGAATCCGAAAAAATGAGTATAAGATGCTAATAAAGAAATTCCTAATAAACTCCAGTATGTACGGAGATCTTTTTCTTTTCGGTTTTCGTAGACGGATTTTAAAATAACTGCAAGTTGAATCGTGCTAAACAAAACCAAAAGACTATAAGACCTGAGTTCCTGGGAATAATAAATGAGCCCCGTGGATAAACTTAGGAAGGCCACGACGGAAATTTTGATTCTTGCATTTAAGTCACGCGGTGAAAAAACATAAAACGAGAGAGGAACGAATATACCCGCGATCGCGCTGAACAATCTTCCGACAAAAACCGTAGGTTGAAAGAGTTGAAACCAGAAATACAAGAGCGTTTGGTACAACGGTGGATGCGGATCGTTCTTCATCCAATTCCAAAGATTGTTGAATGAAGTCTCAGAAGAGGCCCGGATTGAAAAAAGTTCGTCTTCCCAGGGGCTTTGCAGATCTAAACGAAAGAATCGAAAGAATGCGCCTAATCCTAGCAGGAATAAAAAAACCTTCAGATCTTTATTTCTTTTAATTTCTACCAAAAGCGCATTCAATCGGCTCATAGATCACCAGATTCCCATAATTCTTCTGTAGAGATCGGTTTCCAAAATCCCTTTCGGATCGAATTTCCTTTTCAAAGAATGAAACGTTTCCAGATTTTTTTTCGGAAACGCTCTTTGAACGGTTTCCGGTCTGAGAGTGCTGTCTTTCGCGAAATAAAATTTTCCTCCGAACTTCAACACGATTTCGTCTAACTCACCCGCGAGTTCCCAAAGTTTTTTTCTATTTCCGAAAGTCACGGGAAAATCCATAGCCATCGAATAACCGTCCAATGCGTGTGTGAGAAGAAAAGGATCGGGTTTATGTTTTTTGAATACGGCAAGCCAGGTAACGATTCCCCGCTTCTGGCAGATCTTTAGAATTTCACAAAAAGCATCCACCGCATTCTCCTTGGGAATGAAACTCTGGTATTGAATCATGGAGCCGGGCTTATACATGAACTTCCAATTTGGAACGTAATCCAATAAAAACGCATATTCCGCGTGACCTTGAAGATACGGTTTGTTGTTCGTCAAATAACCGGAAAAGAATTTTGCAAAATTGACGAGCCTCATTCCCAAGTTATTAGCAAAGGGAATCATAAACAACCACATCCAAGACTTAGGGATAATTCCCAGAAATGTGCTTGGTAAATTCTGTCTTTCTAATTTACAATTTTCAGGAAAGTCCGGATCTTCTCCCTTCTTCAGATGCACCGCTTTGTGAATCTGTCCTCTTCCAAGAGAATTTCCGGATGCGAATGCGTCGACCCAACCTACGAGATAATCCGCGCTTTTATATTCCCTTTCGAAGTAGTCGAACATATCCTGCAGATTTTTGCTGACCACGGGCCATACTTTCATTTTTCCCGCGTAGATAGTTTTCAGTTGGATTGTTACGTTCAAAAAAACTCCGAGCATTCCAAAGCCGGAGATTGCGGCAAAAAAAAGTTCCTGATTCTTTTTACGGGAACAGACGAAGACCTTTCCGTTCGGAATCATAAATGTAAACTCAAGGACGTGATCGCCGATCGAACCCACCGCAAAATTATTCTTTCCATGGATGTTCATCGATAAGGCGCCGCCTAAAGTAGGAAACATCGTTCCGCTTACGACCGGAGGCCAGTAACCTTTTTCGATTCCGAATTCCCAAAGTTGTTTGATCGTAACTCCGGATTCCGCTTTGATGATTCCCGTTTTTGAATTGAATTCCAAAATTCGATTGTACTTGGAAATATCAATCACCGCTCCCTTGGTATTTGTGGCTGCGTCTCCGTAACTGCAACCTCCTCCCCGAAACGTCAACTTTAACCCTTTATTGTTTGCGTAAGAGAAAAGATCCCTAAAGTCTTCTTCCTTTTCCGGAAAAAAGACGGGTGAAAGCGAATAATGGTTCATCCCCCAAGTTTCCACTTTGCTTGGAGACGGAAGAGTTATTTCAATCGGAGACTTTTTTGCCGCTTTCGAAGTTTTTGCAGAAGTTTTCTTTTTCGGAGAAGCTTTGGATGCCCTTGCCATAGTATTACCTTTGATCGATTTAGGTTCGTTCAAATAGAAAGACGTTTAAAAAGGAAAGATGGAATCAAACGAATAATCAAACCCACGAGTCCCCAGCGGGCCGGAACATAGACACATTCTTTACCGGAGTCGGCCGCTTTGACGATGATGGTCGCCGCTTCTTTCACGGAGATAAGCCAGAAAAGACCTTTCATGCCCCGAGTCATAGCAGTGTCGATAAAGCCGGGTTTTACGGTGAGAACTTGAACGCCTAACATCGAAAGACGATTTCGAAGAGCTTCGAGATACGTGTTCATTCCCGCTTTGGAAGTATTATAAACTGGATTGCCTCTTCTTCCACGATCTCCTGCGATCGAAGAGATCCCAATGATCTTTCCGCTTTTTTGTTTTTGAAAAAGAACCGCTGCGGAATTGAGCCATGCCACACAACCCAGAAGATTTGTATTTAACATGGCGATGTCTTTTTCAAGATCGAACTCATCCGGTTTAATATCGTACATAATTCCGGAAGCATAATAAATCTCGTCGATACCTTTCATGGACTTGACCGCTTTTTGAAACGCGGAGTCGACCTGATCAAAGTTGGTGACGTCTTGTTTGATAACGAATGCGTTTGTTTTACCGGGCGAATTAAACGGAGCCGCGATTGCTTTCAATTCCTTATCACGACGGGCTACGAGAGTGACCGTATGTCCTTGCTCCAAGAGGAGAATTGCTAATTCTTTTCCGATACCGCTAGATGCACCGACGACGACGATTTTTTTTGCCATATTCATCCGTTCTATGGAAAGAAACGGAACTGACAAGTATGATTTAAAGGAAGAATTCTTCTAGAAAGAACTTATCCCAAAACTTTAGAGTTGCAGGAACTACTAGCTTAACTGTGAAAAGACGATTTACAAACCTAGAAACTCCCGAGGAGGCGTAATAATGAATCGCGTTTTATTATTGGCGATTTAAAAATCATAATTTCTCTTCGGGTTTTGAGATAAGTTTATGTATTTTCAGTAGTCTTTTCTCGTCTTGAAATAAGGTTTTGTGAAAATAGGAAGTTGGGTTTTGGGACATTTACCAGGGGAAATCGGCGTATTTTTTTTGGAATTCCCCGAAGCCGATCCAATCATTCGTATCAAGTTCGCGAATTTCCGAGGGAGTCCAATACTTTTTATAGTCCATATCCGGATGTCCCGGAAGAAAATAACCGAGGTGATAGTATTTCATTCCCAGTTCTTTTGCGTAAAGGATGGAATAAAGAATCGCAAAACTTCCCAGACTACGATCCGGATAATCCGGGTCATAGACCGAATATACTGCGGAAAGAGAATCGGATGCGGAGTCTAAGATCATAAAACCGAGAATTTTTTCATCTAAACTAAGAGTCATCTCTAAAGAATTTTCCGGATACCCGAAAAGATTCCAACGCATTCCTTCCAAAAGTTCCTGATCCGATTCTCCGATTACAAAACTTTGATAACGAGATCTTTGATAACGTAGGTAGAGAATTTCTTTCTCTGCGGTCAAACTGGGAGATCCGAAACGAACCACAAGATCCGAATTCTTTTTTAAAAGTCTCTTCCGATTTCGGCTGGGAACAAATTGATTCAAAGGAACTCGATAACTCAGACATTCGTGGCAATCGTTACAAGAAGTTCGATAGAGAACGTTTCCGGTTCTTCGAAAGCCGGAATCGAAAAAAAACTGCAAGTTATTCTTTTCAATCTTTCCTTGAAATGGAAGATATTGAATCTGGCTCAAACGATCCGGGTAGTAAGAACAACTCCTCTCGGGACTGATTGGAAGAGAATTCACAAAGTTTTGGAGTTCATGCCGGATCATTTAAGGAGATGATGACAAACCGTGTCGGACTCGTAAAGTTTTTTAGGGAAAACTCGACGAAAGAGACGGTTGTTTTCAGTATGGCTTTTAATACGAATTACGTACAAGATTCGGAATTTTCAGATGTATAACCTCTTTAGGAACTTCGAAGTAAAAAAACGCGGCCTTCGTGTCGCCTTATTTTTTACGATCGTCAGTCTGATTTGTTTTTTGATCGAAAACACAATCCTTCAATTTATTCTCCTAGGACTCGGATTGGTTTCTTTCGTGTTCACTTTGGTTCAACCGGAGGCTTTTTATTCTTTTACGAACTGCGTTTTGGAATTCGTTTTGGTCTTTTTAAGCGGAATCGTAAAAGTCGGCTTATTACTTGTCTATCTGATCGTCTGTAAGCCGATTCGGTTTGTGATCGGCCTTTTTTCCGGGGAAAAAAAATCTTGATCTCCATTTTTTGCGATGGAGCATCCAAGGGAAATCCGGGACCTTCTTCGATTGGAATCGTGGCATATAAAGGCGACAAGGAAGAATTCAGAATCTCCGAACGTATCGGAGAAACCACCAACAACGTGGCGGAATGGGCTTCTCTCAAAAAGGGTTTGGAGGAGTGTATTCGAAGGAAGTTCGATACCATCCATGTGTATATGGACTCGGAGCTTGTGGTCAGGCAGGTCAGCGGAAAGTATAAGGTAAAACATCCTAATCTTCTGGAATACAAAAAGGAAGTGGACAAACTTGTTTCTTCCTTACAGAATTTTCAAATTACCCATGTTCCTCGTGAAAAAAATTCGGTCGCAGATAAACTCGCAAACGAAGCCTTTCAAAAATAAGAGCCAATTATTTTCTCTTTCGTGTGGAATTCCGTTCTATGTCCTTTTGTTTTATACGATGTTGAATTGCGGCCGATCTTTGAAGGATAAGCTGATCGTTCTTCAAAAAGAAGAAAAGTTCGAAGAAATGCTTCTACTTTGTCTTTCTGAAAAGGAAACGCAAGATACAAAGGAACTCTGTCAACTCGCTATGGAAAAGACGGAGGAGGGAATCGATAGAATTCTATCCGAAAAAGCGGAACTCCCTTACAGTCAAATTACGGCGGATCCGGAATGGAAAAAGAAAATCGATATCATTCTTGAAAATAACCGAACTCTCAAAAATCGATATGGGAATCTCTGGAAAAAAATGATTCAAAATGACTAACGTGGATCTGGACGAGCTTATCAAAAAAATTCCCGAAAACTTTCGGGAAGATATAATCCGGATAACACAAACCATCCGTAAAGAAGGCGGAGAATGTTATCTGATCGGCGGATCTGTGCGCGATTTGTTGCTTTCAAAAAAACCGAATGAATTCGATTTGGCCACTTCTTTGTTGCCCGACAAAATTCTTACCTTATTCAAAAGAACGGTCCCCACGGGGATCAAACACGGTACGGTTACCGTTCTGATACAAGACCGTTCTTACGAGATTACTACCTTCCGAAAGGACGCGGACTATATAGACGGAAGAAGACCGGAAGCCGTTGAATTCGGAGTTTCGTTAAGTGAGGATTTAAAACGAAGAGATTTTACGATGAATGCTTTGGCGTTGGAGTTGGAAACGAAACGTCTGATCGACGAACACTCGGGACTCGAGGACATTCAAAATAGGATCATTCGAACGATCGGAGATCCGATCGAAAGATTTGTCGAAGACGGTCTTCGCCCAATCCGCGCGATTCGTTTTGTAAGTAGCCTCGGTTTCACTTTGGAGTCGGAAACCGCAAAGGCGATTGTTCAGTGTAGAAACGTAACCGCAAAGGTTTCCAAAGAAAGGGTTCACGACGAACTAAACAAAACACTCAAAAGCAAAAATCCTGCTCCTTCTTTGAGGTTATTCAAGGAGTTTCGAATCTTGGAATTATTTACGAATCTCAAATTGTATCCGACGGAAAATACGAACGTAGAAAAAAAAATCCAGGAAGTTCCCGTACTCCCTTCGAGTCTTAGGCTTTCTTTTTTACATGCTTGGCTGTTTGGAAGTTTTCAAGATAGAAATTCGGCAAAACAGTTTATGAAAGATCTCCGATATTCCAATCAAAACACGAAGGATTCCCTATTTTTCTCGGATATGCTTTCTATGATGCTGAACCGGAAAGATGACGCATCTTTGACCGATGCGGAGATTCGAAAGGTTGTTTTACATCCGATTTGTGTGTACGCAGGAAGAGAAAAACTAAAACTTTTGACAGAATATATTCTCAATCTTGCATATACTTACGAGCCCATTCTCAAGGATGTTTTCGATTTTCGGAGAATTCTGGATCTGACCGAACGGCCTCAAGCCCTTCTTGTGACTGAATTGGCGCTACGGGGAGGCGATATCCTCAAGGCTTGCCCGAATCTTCCTCCTAAAGAAATAGGATCCGTCCTTGAAAAACTTCTGTTTCATGTTCTGGAAAATCCGGACAAAAACCGAAAGGATTTCCTTTTTCCTCTTCTTTCCAAGTAACTATCCTTATTCCTGCATTCGAATCGGATGAGAGTTCTTTCGAAGTAGGTACATTTGAATTTGTAGTATTTAACGTGAGTTCGGTGGTTGAAAATGAGAAAGAATTTTCTAAAAGTAGGAGTTCCTACTTTTAGAATTTGTTCGTAAAATCGCGATTTGTTGTGGTTCCAACATATTAAGAATCAATTTACAAAGTTCAAATTCAGAAAAATGAATCACGCCGAACTCTCGTTTTTTAAGAATGCCACCTTCAATTCTTCTGGTGTAGGAACTTGAAATAAGAGGTCGCCAAAGTCTAAAAAATTTCGCATTGCGTTCTAAAGTCTCATAAAAATGAAAAATTCTACTAGAAATCGAATTTCTTTATGTATAAAAATTGGGCATATGATTTAAAAAATGGTCTCACGCGGGAGGAGTTTTTATTTTATGAGCATTATATATATTTTTAATAAGGAGGGAATGTCTATTTTTTGGTCAAATGGTCGATTTGGAGTATTGGCATATATTTTGCATGGTAGGAGCATAGGAGATTTAGAAGAATGATGAGAATAAAAACAATAAACCTTATTGCTTCTGTTCTCTGCTTTCTGGTTTTTTCTCAGGTCTTTGCTCAAGCCGGAAAAAAATCAGGAGCAGATGCTTCAGTCGTTCCGGCGCCTGCTTCCCAAACGATGGAACAGGAAGATAAGAAATGGTATGATCAAGTTGAATTTTCCGGGTTCGTTGATGTGTATTATATGTACAATCTCAATCCAAAACAAGGAGGAGACATTGATGCGACCCGTGCTTTCGAAACAAGCAACAAGAACTTTGCGGTCAACGCGGTAGCGCTTACGATCCAGAAGGCCGCTGAAAAAAGTTCTCCTTGGGGTTTTAGGATCGACCTCCAAAACGGTCAGAACAACGCATTTCAAGAAGCTCCTTATTCTCAAAGCAATAGCATTTACAATTACAACATGCTCAAACAGGCATACTTAAGTTTGTATTTCCCCGTTTTAAAAGGAATGACCTTGGACGCCGGTAAGATGGCCACTCATATTGGTTATGAGGTTCTTGAATCTATGAGTAATCCGAATTACTCGATAGGCGCGATCTTCCAGAATACGATTCCCTTTATTCATACCGGCGTTCGTTTGACCACTCAGTTTACGGAGAAATGGGCGGGAACCTTTTATCTCTACAACAGTGGCGGCGGTACCGGTTATAATTCTCCTGCAACTACGACCACCGCTCCGTTGAATGTGATTACGGATCCGACTTACAGCGGTAATGCGGCGGGGAAAAGCTACTTTGTGGAAGGTCAGACCGAAAGAAAAGCGATCGGAACTCAGGTCAAAGGTCAGTTGATTGAAGACAGACTTTCTGTTACTTGGAACACTCTCTATTCCAGCGACGGAGCTTATGCTCGTGTAGATCCTTCCAAAGCGGCTATGGCTACGGAACTGGCGAACGTTTCGGGAGATCCGAACATGGGAATGTACAATACCGCCAATCCTCGGAGAGCGAAATACAATAAAGACTATTGGTTCATGAACCACGCTATTCTTTCCATCACTCCTTCGGACAGAGTTACGATCGACTTGGATTACACTTGGAGTGAAAAATCCGGAGCGCTTGCAAACAACAGTTTGGATCAGAAACGTTATAATGTGGACGCAACAGGCGCGGAAGTTTTCAACAAAGACACTCTTTTTTCGGGGTTGAATAACAAGCGCGATTCTAAAACCACTTACAAAGCTTACGGTATCTTTGCGAAGTTTAAAATCAACGAAGCTTGGGGTGTGAACGTTCGCGTCGAATACATAGACGATAAACACAACAACGGTGCTTTAACTGTTCTCAACCCCTTTATGGGACCTAACACTTACGTCAGCGCATATAAAAAAGCCACGGATCTTGCGATCGCGGACGCGGTGGCGACGGCTTTTGCGGCGGACGCTAATTTAGGATCCTTAGGAATTACCAAAGAACAAATTCTTGAAGTGATGAGCGACGATTACAAAAACTACGCGGGAGTCAGAAACGCGGGACAATACAAAACCTTTACCGTTACCCCCGTTTGGAATTTTACCGAAAATCTACTGATCAAACTCGATCTCCGAAGAGATTGGGCGACCGGCAAACAATTTGTGGATCAAAAGGGCGACAAAACGGATCACCAATACGGCATAACCTTGGGAGCTGTCGCTAAGTTCTAAAACTGGAATTAGAGACTTCCGTATTCAGAGGCGCTTTTTCTAAAAAAGCGTCTTCTTCTTCTTTTAAAAAGAAAACGATTCAAATACGATTGTTCTTTAGGGAAGTTTGGATCTCATTGAAAGATACGAAACGGTTTCTTGAACGGTTCTAGAATATTCAAAATCCTTAATTCTTCTCTAGTTGATAAGTTCTTAGGGAAAAGTCCAGAATCTTCCTTTGATCTTTTACTTTGTAAAAACGATTCGGGTCCGGAAAACGAACCGCGATTTTTTCTTTAAATTGTTTCTCGGGAAGATTCGGGTCTTGAGGAGGTTCTGACTCATATTCTAAGATAGAATACGAGTCGACTTGATTCTTTTTTAAAGTCTGTTCCAATTGAATCGCATCTTTTTCCGTGTTTACCGTGAAATGGATGGAATTTAGATAAGAAAAACCGATTAAATAATTCGTAAATTGTCCCTTGTGAACGATGATTCTCTTGGATTGAAATTCATTTTGTATTTGCAAATAAGGTGCGATTGATCCGAATAAAATCTTAAAACCTTCTCTTGTGAATTTGTAGTTGTAATATAAACTCAAAGAGGTCAGCAAAATCAAAACCCTTCCGATATTTGGAAATTCGATACTTTTTCGGTACAAAAAGATAAGGATTCCCGCGGATAAAAAGATAAAACCGGATTCCAAATAACGGAGCCCGAAATGATGAACCCCGGCGGTATAAGGGCTGAAAAAGGAAATTGAGAAGAGAGTTCCAATTCCTACAAGGCCGAGAATCGACTCACCGGAAAGTTTTTTCTTGCGAATAAGATCGGAAAAAATACCGAAGATTAAAATCGCGTAAGGAGATGCTTTTAGGAATCCGGATTTGGTCGCATCGCCCAAAAGATATCCTTGAAGAATTACGATTTGTTTTCCGATAGAAAACTGACTCATCGCGTCCTGTGAACTGACAAGAAAACGAATTCCCATCGGATGACCGGAATAAAAGAAATTCAAGACGCCTATAAATCCGAAAGAAAGAACTCCGCCAAGAACCGAAAAGATCAAATATTCTTTAAGATTGTTTCTCGTTTTTTGGGAAAAAAAGGCGAGAAAACCGAATAAGAATACAGGAAATGCAGATTCGGTTCTTAGAAAGAATGCGGCTATCGCTAAAAACCCGGAAACAAATGAGAATATTCTAAAATTCGAATTTAGATTTTCGTTTTGAACCGTGATTTTGTCCGCAAAAAGGGAACGAATCAAAAAATATCCGAAAGACAATAAAAGAAAATTATTGAGAGGAACCTCCGAAAACTCGACCGAGGATAGAGCCGGAAAGCTGAGAGTGAAGGGAACTAAGGTGCCGATCAAAACGACCCAGGTTTTATCGATGAATAAGGAAAGAATTTTATCGAAAATCAAAAGACACCCGAGCAGACAGAGAAGAGGTAGCAATGTAATGATTTTTGCTCCGAAAAAATATGCCGGAATTCCGTTTAAAAGCGCAAATAGAGGAGGATACTGAAAGAGACATTTTCGATCCTCGTTTTCTTTCAAAAAAGCCCAGGGATAGTCGAAAGGAAAATACCTAAATTCGGGATCGTAAACCTTTCCAGGATAGAAACATTCCGATTTCGTGACCGCCTTGAGTCCTTTTTCGAAGAACATTATGGTTTGATAATACTTAATCTCGGAGTCGCTGGAAACGAACGGAACTTTATTGTCGAGTTTGAAACGATTAAAGATCAGGAATAATACAACGAGTAGGTAGATGAAATAGCGAGAATAGGAAGAAGAAATCAATCGATTGAACATTATTGTTTATTCCGTAAAAATGATATGGAACGGATCCGTTTTTTTTCCTTCTTCCAATTCTTTTCGGATATCTAAATTCGGATCCTTTTTTCTAAGAACATCGACTTTTTCTTTCCAACAAACGGAAGAATAAGGATTTTTTCGGACGCAGCGATCTAAAAAGGATTCCATCAAATCCGAATGACCCGGACTTTTACGAAGAATTAGGGACGCCAGAACTAAATTTTCTTCAGAACGGATCCAGATTTGATTGTTGGTGATTTCTTCGATCGGATGAGAAAACTTTTTACGGTTTCCGGAAACTTTTTTTTCTTTGTATATTAGAAAATTATCAAGTTCTATTTCGTCTTGAATGGAGACTATGATCAGATTTCTGAGTCTTTGTTCCCAGACCAACTGAAAAGAAAGATATCCTAAAAGAATCAGTGAGATTGCGTAAACGGCTTTAAACGAACTGTTCTGATGGAACGTTCCCATCGTAGAACTGGATCGAGTTCGAATCAAAGATAATGCGAGCACTACCGGGATGAAGAAATGTTGTTCCCCCAAATTGTAATCGAAGAACTCGTGAACAGCCACAAACACAAGAACTCCTGAAATGAATATCCCTATATCGGAGATCTTTTTACTTTTGCAAACTAACATTCGGTAGGAGAGAAGAGAAAGATAAAGGGTGATCCAAAGAAAAAAGAGGGAACCTAAAATTCCGAGACTCGTAAACGTTTCTACGTAGAGATTATGAGCTTGCGGGTAAGACCTGAAAGAATGCAGAAATTTATAAAAATCGTCATAGCCGATTTTTTCTGAATGTGTTCCGGGCAGATGAGCCAAAAGAGAATCCGCATCCAATCCAATTCCGAAGATCGGAGAATTTTGAAGCACCGATTGAAAGTGGAAGTTCCACAGGGAAAATCGAATGAGAAGGGTTTTTGGATCGAAATACTGAGAAACGGCTTCTTGGGGAAGGAAAAATACGCTTCCGACTGAGAATAGAACAATTAGACAAAATGCCGGAATGAAAATCCGAAAGAAAACTTTCTTTTTACTCCAACGAAAAAGAAAAATACAAAGGATTGCGAAACCAAAAGCCAATAAACTTGCGCGCGAATGATTGAAGTACGTAAGATAAATTGCAATAAGACCTCCCGGAATTAAAAACCAAGAATATCGGCCGTACTGGGACGCGGTGTAAAAGGCGACTAACGCGGAAAATGCGGATATCACCGCGATCGACGACACGGGGAAACCCGCATACGTAAGCAAAAGAGAAGGTTGTAAAAAATCAAAGGGCCAGATCGTGTGGACCGCGGAGAACAAGTTTATGGTATTCAAAAGAAGATTTGAGGAAAGGATCAAAAGAAGTCCTTTTTTAATAAACAGATTTGGATAAGAAGAAACCAAAAAGAAAATCAGAATTCCGGAAAACAAAAGACAAAGTTGCAAGAGGGCCGCTTGGGATTTATAGGAAAGTAAGGACGAAATCAGTAGCACAAAGAAGGAAATGGAAACGATGACATACAATTTACGAAGCCGAATTTTTTTCGGAGTAAGATAAAATAAGGAAGCGGCTACAAAAAGTAAAAGCGGAACCGATTTGATGCTTGAAAAAAGAGGAGGGGAGCATGCAAACGCAACGGTGTGAACAAATAGGAAGATCGGATGGACGTTTTTAAGGAATAAATAAATTACAAGGCACAAAGCCGCTACATAGAGAAGTTTTAAATTTAACTTTTGGGAAAAGTAGACGACCGGAGCCCGGTTGATTCCGTTGACCGTAGAAAGTCCAATTAATAATAGACAGGCCAAAAGGAAAAGAGGATGAACTCTGAGTTTCTTTTTCCGAAACGAAATTCCTAATGAGACAAACCAAACAAAAAAACTAAATACCACCGAATCTCTGGAAAGAGAGGGATTCGAAGGATCGAAAAAAAACAACAAAGCGAGAGAAAAAGTAAGTACTACAAGTGGAATCGTTTTTAAGTTGAGAAGCAGACTCATTTATTTTTTTATTTGGTTTTGTAAATGATAAATAAATGCAGGGTGTCTTCGCTACCCAATTTTAGCAATCAAGATTCTTCCGACAAAAAGAGGGACTGTTATGAAAAAAAATTATAAATTTTTTAGATACCATTCCCGTCTATTTTTATCTTCTCCGTTTCGAAAGTAATAAGAATCGAATTCGGAAAGTTTTTTCTTTCGAAGAATCGGATCCAGTTTTTTATATTTGTGTTTGTAAGCGTCCAAATAAGATTCGAAATCCACCGCTCGAAACGAAGGAATTTTAAGAAGTTCTTTCATTACGGAAGGTGAATACGTTAGAATCCTCCAAGGTACGGAAAAATCTCCCGTGAGAAATTCGTCGTACTCCGTTTTGGTCGGAAGCCCGTTCGAATAGAGAAGAAGATGCACGTTTCTATCCCGAAGATACTCTAACGGAGCGGGTTTTCCATGGCCGACTCTTTCTCGATTTTTAAATTCCATCCTTGCGATTACCGGATCGGTGAGACCCGCTTCTGTTTCGATTGCCAAAATCGGATTTAAGTAGTAAATCAAAATACATTCCGAACCAGTAAAGGCGACTCGAACTTTGGAATTCTCAAAATGTTTTTTCCAGGGAAGAATCCGATTTCGGATTTGTTCCACTGATTCCCTTTTGTAGATCTGATTTTCGTCCGCGATTCCGGACACGACCGGTAGTGGAAGTCCTTTGTAAATATCCCAGCGCAATAGAATCAAAATCGGAATCGAATAAAACACCACGTTCAGGATTTTTTTCCTTTTAGAAAGAGATTCTCGGAATGAAAGAATTTCTTGTTCCGTCCAAACGAAAACGATAGGAAGAATCGGAAGATAAAATCGGGAGAACATAAAATCCCCTCCGATCCAGGTATAGTAACCCGAATAAAGAATCGGAAACAAAACGAGTAAAATCCAGCGAAAATCTTTTTTTTCCTGAGTGAGAGAGAAATGTTTTTGGATCGTTTGAAAGAAAGAAAAGAAAACAAATCCGACGATCGGGATCATTCCGTAATACATCGTTAAGAAGGAACGGAGATAGACGAGACCTTGTAGAAGATTGACACTTCCTCCCGACTTCGCGTAAAAAGTATTAGGAAGTATATTTCCATAATATTCCAATTTCCAAATATAAAAAAAGACGGGGGATAAATAGATGATACAAAAAATTCCAAAAGAAGGTTTTAGAAGTATCGAACGTGCGTTATTTGATTTTACTTCTTGGGAGAATTTTAGGATTAGATAAATTCCGACGAGGATGTGAAATAAAAGTCCATCCGGTCGGTTAAGACAGCTCAATGAGGAAAGAACGATTCCGGGTAGTATACTGTAAAAGGTGGCGGTTCTGGAATTTGTTAGATAATAAGAAGCGGCTAAGAATAGAAATCCGTGCAATGACGTTTCCAATCCTCCGGTGGCAAAAACCCGATTGTGGTGGAGTAAGACGAAGCAGGAAAGTGCAAATGGAAATTCCGTTCTTGAGAACTCCTTTCGAAAGAGAATCAGATAGATGCAAGTTCCAAGAAAAGAGAGAATTCCAAAAAAGTAACTCGCGTTTACGGGATCGATATGATCGGAAAGATGGAATGGAACGAATAGAATCGTCCAAAAAAAATTCGTATAACCCTCCACGAATTCCCCTTCGTTAAAGACTAATCCTTTTCCGTCGGCAAAATTCTTTGCATACCGTAAACTAATAAACGCGTCATCCGAAATCCAACGCATCCGATAAGCGGAAATAATGCCGAATAAAATCAACAGAATCGTAAAGATGAAATAAAAGATACGTTTCAAAATTGAATTCCTTTTCCCATAAGTAATGTTGGAAAGATACGTTGTTTTTTTACGGTTAGTGGAATTTCCTTGTATGAGATTGGGTTCGTTTACAAACTTGTAACTGAATGATTCAATCTACCGAAGTATTTCCAAAAACGAAATCGGAATGGGATGTCTGGTTCCAATCCGGGGAGATCATTCCCTTCTTTCAACCGATTCTGTCGGTGGAAAGAGATTCTATTTTCGGTTATGAAACTCTGGGAAGGTTTCGGGATCAATCCGGAAAAATTCATTCTTTAGGACCTTTCTTTTTAAATGCAATGTCTGGAGTGGAGGATCTTCAGGAAAGAAGAGAAATCTACTTTCTCAAAAGAGATATCGATCGGGCTATTCGTAAAAAAGCTCTTCTCCATCTTTTGAAAAATCAGAATCGATTTCCGGAAGAGAAGTTATTCGTAAACATTTCTCCCGCGTACATGAGAGATCATATCGAAGAGGAGGAAATGGATTCTTACACGATCCGACTTGTAAAAGAGCTGGGTATAGATCCTTCTAAGATCGTTATTGAAATCGTGGAGGAACATTTCGACGGAAGTATTGAAAGTTTAAGGCCCCTTATTTCCCGCTACAAGGAAGAGGGTTTTTTGGTAGCGATCGACGATTTGGGTTCTCGTTCGTCCAATTTGGATCGAATCGGAATTTTTCATCCCGATATCTTGAAGGTGGATCTGCAGATGCTCAGGCATTCGGTTACGTCGCGAAACTTTCAGGAAATCCTTTTTACGATTTCGAGACTTTCCGAATCTCTCGGTTGTTCTCTTTTGTTTGAAGGAATCGAAAATGAAACAGAACTTTTTCAATCCCTAACTTATAGCGCGCGTTTTTTGCAGGGATTTTATTTTGCCGAAGCGCTTCCGAACATGGTCGGCCAGGAAGGATTAAAACTAAGGCTTTCCGCAGTACATGAACATTTTTTAAATCATAAACAAAATCAGTTGGTGAGACGGATTCAATTGGAAAAGGAATTGGAGGAAAAGTTGGATCTTTCCGAAATTCTTGTGAATGAGGAAGAAGAACTTTGTTCGATTCAAATCGGCAATCCGGGGCTCCTCAGTGATTTTATGTTTCGAATTTACGTTACGAATCTTATCGGAAGTCAGGTTTCCCCGAACTACATGAAGATCGAAGACCTTTCCGTGGATGTGGATCATTCTTTTGTGGGAAGAAATTGGAGTTGGAGACCGTATTTTCTGGAACAGCTTTATAAGTCGATGAAAAATACTCAGGCGAAATGGATCATCAGCAATCCGTATTACGATCTCAATTACGAAACTCTTTTGGTGACCTATAGTAAAAAAATTTCGGACAAAAACGTATTATTCGTAGATATTCAGTTTATTGAATATTAGAAATTTGGAGTTCTTTTGAGGTCTAATTAACGTGAGTTCGGCGGTTGAGAGTTTGGGCGAATAAGAAATTAAAGTGTTGCTGTCTAAACTCAGTGAAACGGCTTTCTAGGGGCGCCGTTTCAGGTTGCAACATAATGCTCCAATTCCTTCGGAATTTAACTCAATGTTTCTCCCTACGGGTCGAAACATATAATCGCTTTCGCATTTTGTTATACCGAACTCGCGTTAATTATAAGGTCAGGGGTGAATTTGGCCGCTTTCTGCAAGAAGTCGATTGACGTTGTCTATATATTTTTTTCTTTCCCCAGGTCTTGAGGAATTTCCTTCGATCGAAAGGCCTACGTAAAGATTTCCCTCCACATCCTTTGTAATAGAACGAATGAGTCCGAAAGCGGTGAGAGGAGCCTGCATTTTAAAAAAGATATCGAACGTAAAACCTGCCCTTTTTGTAAGATCTTGATTTAAGTCCGGGTGATTGATTTTAACTTTAAGACCTCCCGAGGAAATATTCACGATTGGAAATCTTTCTTTGACTAGGATTGTATTGGATTCCCGGATTCGATCAACCATTTCGAAAGTGAGGGTTTTAATTTCCATCACTTCCAGAATGTCGATTTCCCTATTTCGGTTTTGGGCGTGAACGAATCCGATCGGGATCGCCTGTTCCTCGTGGCTCAAATAAATAACGGGAACGATCAGTTCGGATTTGATTTTTTGATTTGCGTATTCTATGATTTTTTTGCGAATGTCTTCCGCGTCTCCCAGTTCGGAAGCGTAGTCAATAAAACCTTCCTGATCATAGGCCGCATAACTTTCTTCCTTTTGGGTGTTCGGGATAAAAAGAATTTTACGCGTTTTTTTAACGAGATCTAACTTGTCCCCGATCGTTCCGAACACGTCGATTTTTAGAAAATCGTACTTTGATTTTAATTTCGTTTCATAGTCCGCAAAGTTTACCTTTACGGAGGTGGGAATGTTAAAAAGATTCGCGTCGATCGTAGTTCTGCTCGTACGGATATTTGTAATCCAAACAGCCCCTTCGGGAGGCGAGATTCGGCTGAGACTTCTTTCTTTACTTGCGATCGAGATATCCGAAACGGAAAGAATCAATTGGTTGTTCGGTCTTTCGTCTACAACTTCGCAATTGAGTTCCACGTATTTTGCAAGGAGCTTTGTAAGGGTGACATGACTGTTTAACGGAAAGGCATTTGGTATTTCCGTTTGGATCAGTATTTTTGTGGCGTCTTTAGAAACTTGTAAGATTTTAATGATCTGAATTGTGGAACCAGGAACACGCGCGATGATATCTGTTTGTACGAGAAATTTTGAGATAATGTGAAACTTTTTAGTGGGGTCGGAGATGGTTTCCTTCTCCCTTTTTTTTCTCTGAATCGTTTCCATAGTTTTTCAAAGCAAACGAGGGGAAATTCTCTTGATCTTACTTCTCAGTTTACCTTTTATGTACTAGGTAAGGAATCAGAATGTCAAACCAAACTTACCGCGACTCCGAATATTTAGATGGATTGTCCGGAGATGAATTATTTAGTCTTCAGATCGGTCTAACGTACAGAGATTTTCTCGTCCTCCCTGGATTTATCGACTTTCATCCGTCCGAAGTTGAGCTTGAAACCAGACTAACTCGAAATATAAGACTAAAGAGACCTTTTATAAGTTCTCCGATGGACACTGTAACGGAATCCCAAATGGCGATTGCGCAGGCTCTCATGGGAGGAATCGGAATTATTCATTACAACAACACGATCGAAGAGCAAGTCGCTCTTGTGGAAAAGGTAAAACGTTTTGAAAATGGATTCATTACGGATCCCGTGGTTTTGGGACCGAAGAACATTATCCGAGATTTGGATTGGATTAAAGAACACAAAGGATTTACGGGAATTCCGGTAACCGAAGATGGCACAAGAAATTCCAAACTGATCGGAATCGTAACAAATAGGGACATTGATTTTGAGAGGAATCGAGAAATCACTCTCGACCAAGTGATGACTAAGAATGTGATCACTGGTAAAGAGGGAATCACTTTGCAGGATGCAAACGACATCATAAAGAAATCTAAGATCGGAAAACTTCCGATTGTGGATTCCGGTGGAAAATTGGTGTCTCTTGTGAGCCGTTCTGACTTAAAGAAGAATAAGGAATTTCCGGATGCTTCAAAAGACGAAAGAAAAAGGCTTCGTTGTGGGGCGGCGGTTTCCACTCTTCTGGAATCCAGGGATAGGGTGGCGGCGCTTTATGAAGCGGGAGTCGATGTAATCATCATCGATTCCGCACAAGGAAACTCGAATTATCAAATTGAAATGATTCAGTTCATCAAGAAGGAATTTAAGAATTTGGACATAATTGCGGGGAATGTGGTGACTCGCGCACAAGCGGAGAATTTGATCCGAGCCGGTGCCGATGGGCTTCGAATTGGAATGGGCCCGGGATCCATTTGTATCACACAGGATACGATGGCGGTTGGACGGGCTCAGGCGACTGCTGTCTATCAAACTGCAAAGCATGCCGCAAAATACGATGTTCCAGTCATTGCGGACGGGGGAATTTCCAATATTGGTGATATCGCAAATTCTCTCGCAATTGGCGCTTCTACCTGTATGATGGGATTTATGTTTGCCGGGACCACGGAAGCTCCCGGAGAGTATTTTTATGAGAATGGAATTCGTCTCAAAAAATATAGGGGTATGGCGTCGATCGAAGCGATGAAAGCAGGCGGTGATAAACGTTACTTTAACGAAGGTCAAAAGGTGAAGGTCGCCCAAGGTGTCAGCGGGTCGGTCGTAGATAGAGGATCGATTTTGAACTTCATTCCGTACTTATCCCAAGGTCTTAGATTGTCCTTTCAAGACATGGGTTATAAATCGATACCTGAAATTCATAAAGCTCTTCGGGAGGGAAAGCTTCGTTTTGAAAGAAGATCTGAATCCGCACAGGCTCAAGGTTCTGTTCATGGTCTCTATTCTTTCAGTGCGCCGACGATGAGGGCGGAATAAATTGGATCGGATTCTTGCGTTTACGGTAGGTTTTTTTGCTCTCACCATACTAAGTAAAGAAACAAATTCGCAAGGATCCAATGTGAGAGTCGCCCAAGAGTTAGTGGCCAGACTCGATCAGGCTCTCGTAAAATCCAACCAAGGTTTGATCAAAGGAAATCTAATTCTCATTCGACGCAGTGGAGAAACCTGGAGTTGGGACGTAAACATGTTCAGGAAAGAAGAGGACACACTCTATTTATTTGAAAGTAGGGGAAGGGGACTTGAATACAAGATCTTGATTAAGGATGAGGGAGAACAGATCTATGCGTTCAACGTGCTTTCCAAAAAGATATTTCGGAAAGTAGACGAGGAAAAATACGAATCCCACTTAGCGACCGGATTCAGTTTTATCGATCTATCCGGCGCTTCCTATCAGGCCAATTATAATCCGATCGTTCAGAGCGATCTCAAAATTGCCGATCAAACTTTCAAAAGGATTACGCTCAAGCCGATCATACCGTATTTTTATTCCAAGTTGATTCTACTTTTGAATTTAGATTCTTTAAGACCCACACGATTGGATTTTCACGATCGAGACGGAGTATTGTTCAAAACGATGAACATAAAATACGGACTCATAAAAGTGAAACAAAATCAGAAGACTACAAAGGAAGAATACGCAAGCCGACTCGAGATGTTGGACTTAAATACTGGGTCTATCAGTGTATTAGAATATACGGAAATAGATAAGGAAGTAAGACCGGATTCTTCCTTGTTCGAACTTGCAAACTTGAATCGATAAGGACTTATTTTGGAAGAAGCGATTCTTTTCAGAAGAGGTTTCCGCTGCGAATCGCAGTTTTCCTTGAACAAAGAGGAGATTTCCCATTTAAAGGCGCTTCGGATTTTTTCCGAAGATAAAA
This sequence comes from Leptospira alexanderi serovar Manhao 3 str. L 60, assembly GCF_000243815.2. GTDB lineage: Bacteria > Spirochaetota > Leptospiria > Leptospirales > Leptospiraceae > Leptospira > Leptospira alexanderi. Next base: position 88,362 of record NZ_AHMT02000018.1, read on the forward strand.
ATCTTAGAGTGTTCAACGGAGTTGGATCGGAATGGATTTACGAAGTAAAGGGAAATTCACAACAAGGGGTTCTTAAAAAAACCGAGGTTCACGTAAAACCGGAATCCATTTCCGCGGTTGCAACTGCGATTCCTAAAGGGAACCGCTTGGAATGGCTTTTACAAAAAGGAACCGAACTGGGCTTAAGTCATTTTTACTTTTTAAACTTCGAACAATCGGATCGGAAGGATTTTAATTTGAGTCGAGCTCAAAAGATTGTGGAAGAAGCGGCGATTCAATCGAAAAGAATTTTTCTTCCCGAAGTATCCGCCCCGGTTTCCTTAAAAGAATTTTTAAATTCGCAAGAAAACCGAAATCTTTCCATTTATCAATTCGATCCGAAGGGAGAATCGGAACCGAAGCCGGAATTTTTTCAAAATTCGATTTGGATTGTGGGGCCGGAAGGCGGATTTCGTGAAAAGGAAATGTATTTATTACGAGAAAAGAATATACTCGGAGTTAAAGCGGGAAACACGATTTTAAAAATCGAGACCGCGGGAATTTTTGCGGCCTCGTTGTTTCGCTATTTTAACGATTGAGGTTGCTCAATTGAAGATACAAACCGAGAACGTTGCAGTTTGTTGTACAAGCGCTCGTGCAGGAAGTCAACGCTTGTAAATTTGCATTTGTTACGTTTGTCCCATAAGTCTCTCCGCAAGCCGCATTGCAGGAATCAATTGTTCCACCAGGACCACAGTATAGAATATAGTTAAAAAGCGCTTTTTCCTTTGTTTCGTCTTTTCTTGAACTACAATCCGTCATCAAGACGAAAACAAAGAATAAAAAAAGTAAAATCGAAGACAATTTCCTCATAAAATGTATGGTCGCTCGTTTTGGAATTTCGCGTAAATCAAAAAAGATTGGACGTTAAAAGATTCTTAAGCCAAACTTTCTAGAATCAGTCTATGAAAGTGAACGTAACATTGTTTTCTCCCTTCGAATTGGAATCTACGAGAATTTTTTCTTTATTAGAATATTTGAAACTTAGTTCGGGCATGTTTGCCGTTCAAAGTAAGTCGGGGATTCTTTTGGGAAAAAATTTGAAGTCGTGTCGATGGGAAAATAGAGGCGGCTTGAGATCGTAAAATTTGTCGTTACAGGTTCAAACTTTCTCTTGGCCGTTGCCTGGAATTTATCCGATTCTTGATTGGGATTTTTGTAAAAAGAAAAATCTCGATTTTTTAACTCTCCCCGGGATTTGGTTAGAATATCCGGATCTCGTTCCTTTTGTTCAGATCCGCGCCAAGTCGGCTTCCATTCTTGAATTGGAATTTTTTGTGAAGTCTCTTCAGGATCGATATCCTCACTTACTTTTGATTTTAAATGATTTTTGGGAACAAGCGATCGAATGGAATTGTTTCGGCGCTCATGTCGGAAAAGAAGATTATGAGGCTTTGAATTCCGAAGAAAAGAAAGTTTTATTCAACTCGGAGCTTTATCTCGGAACCTCGTCTCATACGTTGGAAGAAGTGAACGTATTGGATTCTTCCCTTTGGAATTATACCGGGCTTGGACCGATTTTTTCTACCGATAATAAAGAAGACGCAAAGCCCGCAATCGGGACGGAAATTTTAGAGAAAGTCGCAAGAGAATCTCTATTACCTGTAACTTTAATCGGTGGAATTCAAGTTGGAAATTTGGATCTGATTTTGAAAAAGGGAAAGTTTTTACTTTCAAGCATCTCTATGGCTTGTTTAGAAAGAGAATTTAGAACAGCTGCTACGAAAATACGAAAGCAAAATCGCTAAGTTTCAATTGACTTTGAACTTATGTCTTATAGGATGCCTTTAGATGAAGAAGCCGGATGAAATCGTACATCTTTCCGCCAAAGACGATAGGGATTATCTTTTAGATTATCAGGTCATTCAAACGGAAACATTAGGAAAAACCGATATTCTCGGAGTTCCATTCGATAATGTGACCCAGGATGAATCCGTAGCCAAGATTTATAGGCTCTTGCAGGAAAAAGAAAAGTTTCACCATATTCTTTTTTTGGATCCCGTCAAAATCATGTCGGTTCGAAAGGGGAAAAAACTCCATAGAATCACGGAAAAGGCGACTATGATTCTTGCGGAAGGAGCGGGGCTGCAGTGGGCCGCGGCCCGTCTCGGCAAAATTCTGAAAGAACGGATTTCTACGATTGCTTTGATGATGGATTTGGTTCGTCTTTGTGAACTCAGAAATTATTCCATTTTTATGCTCGGTGGCAAAGAAGATGTTATCGAAAAAGTTTATTTTACTCTTTCGAGACATTTTCCCGGGGTGAGAATCGTTGGAAGACACGCCGGCTATATGAATCCCCAAAGGGAGTTGATGGTAAAGGAATCGATTCGTAAGACGAGTCCGAATCTCATTTTTCTTGCTATGGATTTTCCGGAACAGGAAATCTGGATCGAAAATAACACGGCGTTTTTCGGACATTCCGTAATCATCGGAGTCAGCGGTTCCTTAGATATTCTTTCCGGTAAGGTGAGAAAAGCTCCGAATTTTTTCAAGCTCAGAGGACTGGTCTGGCTGTGGAGAATCCTGAGCAAACCCTGGAGATTATTCCGCTTTTTTAGAATGTTTCAGTTTTTTACGGTCGTATTCTTTAAATCTCTCTTTCAAAAAAAATCCTAAGAAGCGATTTTCCATTTTTGGTTTGTCGGGAAAATATTCTAAAAGAGTATATCTTTTTTCCTAAATATACCTACATATTATAGGAAAAAGAATTGATTTCGATTTTTTCGCACGCGATTCTTCTGAGCATGACGGATATTTCTTTTCTTGCGTTGATCGTCACAACCCTGGTCGGTTTCGGTTCCCTTTTCGGATTTCTTCACGTAATCTGGAAACAATTATCCTCTCAAACTCAGGAACTGAAGTTGGAATTGAAAACGGAAATTCAGGAATTGAGAAAGGAAACGAAAACGGAAATTCAGGAATTGAGAAAGGAAACGAAAACGGATATCCAGGATTTGAGAAAAGAAACAAAAACGGAAATTCATGAGTTGAAGACGGAAATTGCAAGCTTCCGATCCGAGGTCAAAAAGGACTTTCACCGTTTCGAAGTTCGTTTTGAGACTGCAAATTCCGCGCTGAGAGATCGAATCGACGTTTTAGTCGATACGTTGGCGATCCGATTTATAGAGGATCTGCCTCGTAAAAAGAAACGTCTTCCGGGATAATCGACCTCAGTAGCCGTAAACTTTCCACTTGGATTTCATCGAATGAACCGGTTTGCAAACTTCCTGACTCGATTCCCGCATCTTAGAATGAGCTACGGAATCTTGATGATTCAGATTCAAACGGACAGTCTTTTCGTGACCGAAGTTATTCCATAACTTTACCCACAAATTAAGAAGGTTTTTAGTATAATAAGGATCAAAAACTGATATTTTTCAAGTGTTCCGACGTGTTAGTGATTAGGGGTTAGATTTTAGTGGATAGAACTTTACATACAATAAAATGCAAGTGTTCCGACGTGTCAGTGATTAGGGGTTAGGACTTTACATTACATACAATAAAACGCAAGTGTTCAGACAAGAATCCTATTTTTTACTTGCGAGAAGTATGATTTTCTGATAGAGAAAAGTCTCCCGAGTTTTCCCGCCTATTTCGCGACCCGCAGAGAGCGAAATAGCCAGCGAACAGCGGAGCGTCGTGAGCGGCTCTCAACGAAGTTGAGAAAGAAAGCGAAATAGAGTTTTCTCCCCCCCACCCAAAAACAAGGGGAAACTCAGGCACAACGCTTCCTGAACTCAGCAAACACCTTCCTATGGGTCGGTGTTTAGGGCGCGTTGTGGGAACTAAGTCTCACTGTCGTAATTCCGACAGATTTATCTTCGGATCAAGTACTTGTGGTTGGTTATGGAGTTATTCCGGTCTCATCAATGGAAACAGAATTGTGTCCCGAATAGAATGGGAATCGGTCAAAAGCATCACCAAACGGTCGATTCCGATTCCGAGTCCTCCGGTCGGAGGCATTCCGTATTCCAGCGCGCGGATATAATCCTCATCCATCATAAATGCTTCATCGTCTCCAGCTTCTCTTTGTTTTACCTGATCTTCGAATCTTTCTTTTTGATCGAAAGGATCGTTTAACTCTGTGAATGCGTTTCCGATTTCTCTTCCGGCTACGTAAGGTTCAAATCGTTCCACATAACCGGGCTTATCCGGATTGGATTTCGCGAGAGGAGAAAGTTCTTTCGGATAATCGATGATAAAAACGGGCTGGATTAGATTCGGTTCCGCTTTTTCGGAAAAGACCTCGTCCGCCACTTTCCAGATCGTATTACATTTGGAAACGTCCACTTTCAATTCGGAGGCTTTTTTCTTCGCTTCTTCCAAAGAAGTGATCAGACTGAAATCGATTCCGCTGTACTCTTTGATGATATCTGTGTAAGTCACTTTTCTCCAAGGAGGAGAAAGATCGATCAGATCTTTGCCGTATTGGATTTTTAACGTTCCGTGGATTTTTTGTGCTAAGTGTGTGATGAGTCTTTCGGTAAGGTCAAGCATCGTATTCATGTCCGCAAATGCGATGTAGGCTTCCATCATCGTAAATTCAGGGTTATGTTTTGTTGAGGTTCCTTCGTTTCTAAAGTTTCGATTGAGTTCGAAAACTCGGTCCATGCCTCCCACGATCAAACGTTTGAGATAAAGTTCGGGAGCGATTCTCAAAAACAACTGCATGTCCAGAGTATTATGATGGGTTACGAAGGGTCTCGCCGCCGCACCTCCCGCAATCGGTTGCATCATCGGAGTTTCCACCTCCAAAAAACCTTCGTTGGTAAGGAAACTTCTGATTTCGGAAACGATCCGGCTTCTTGTGATGAACGTATCCCTGACGTGATCGTTCACCACAAGATCCACGTACCGCATTCTATATCTCTGTTCGACGTCGGCAAATGCGTCGTATATTACTCCGTCTTTCTCTTTTACCACGGGAAGAGGACGAATACATTTGGCGAGAAGTTCCACAGATGTGACGTGTAATGTGATTTCTCCTTTTTGGGTTTTAAAAAGATAACCTTCCAGTCCGATGATATCTCCCAGATCGAGAGACTTAAAAATTGCGTAGGAAGTTTCCCCTAAATCGTCTCGGGTCGCGTAAAGTTGAATGATTCCTGTGCTGTCTTTGAGATGGGCGAAACTCGCTTTTCCCATTACTCTTTTGGAATGTAATCTTCCGCCTAATTTGAATTTGGTTTCCGGTCCGGTAGGATCTTTTTCGAACTTCTCAACGATGTCTTTCGATTTTGAATCCGGAAAAAAACGAACCGGATAAGGATTGATTCCCTGTTTTTTTAATTCTTCGATTTTTTGAATTCTTTGTTGAATGAGTTCGTTTGAGTCTAACATTTTAGATTTTATTTTCCTGGGAGTATTTGATAAAACATTCTGGCTATGTTTAAAAAGACAATTTCGAATCCTTCTTCGCTTAAAAACCAATTTCCGAGCCCGATTTTATCCGACAAAGGGACCACATGAATTTTTAAACCCGCCGGACCCAATACGGATTCGTAGAGTTTTTGATTTAGAGACGATTCGAATCTTTTGGAGAGAATAAGAATACTTTTAAGTTGTCTATCCAGACAGATTTTTAGAAGAGATTTAGAGAAATTTCTAGCGCCGATCGGATACGGTTCGAGTTTATAAATTAGAATTTTCGATTCTTCAACGCCTAAGGTGACGAGTGAATTTTGGATTTCAGCCGTTAAGTCTTGAGTCACACCTAAGTTGGAGTTTGTTGTGGCGGGAGAATAAAGAACGATGAGTATTCCCGCGTATCCTTTTTTGAATCCGTCGGCTGCATTCTTGAGTATGTCTTGCGGAACCGTTTCCTTTGCCTCCAGTACTAGGGCGTCGCTTTTCGGAAAGGGACGGTCTCGGATCAAAAAGAGAGGACTGAAAGCGATCAATCCGAAAATTAAGATCAAACTGAGAAAGAATCCGGAAAAAAATAACCGCGCTTTGTGCAAAACTTCCTGTACGGATATCGGTCCTGGATGTGTGGACATATAAAACGAGAGTTTTTTCCAGGAATCAAATTACAAGAGGAAATTAGGAAACGATTCGATCCGTGCTTTGTTTGTAGATCATGGTTCTCCTTCCAGATCGATCGTAACCCTCGGTTCTACCAAATGAGCCACCTTTTCTACGATCTCCACCGGAGGTTTATTCATGGAAAGCAGAATGTCTTCCCAGCAGAATCGGAGTCCTATAAACTTAATGATTCCATAACCTAAAAGAAAAGCGTTTCCTAAGTTGTAGATCGAATAGACCCAGTTTCTATGCAGATAGTTCGTGATAAATCCGAAGAGCAATTGGGCTAAAAGAGAGTATTCGGCGACTACGTAAAGAGCAGGGATCGCAGTCCTACCGATCACCTTCGGAGTCCTACTGAATGGAATTTGTTTTCCCGTAATCGCCTGGTTGATCGACATGAAAACACCGGCTAAGTTTACGGGAATCAAAAGTAAGTTGAGAGAATAGACTTGAATTAGATCGATCCACTTGTATCCGATTCTTGCCAAGTCCATTCCGTATAAGATGAAATATGGAAGAGAAGAGACCGCTATCCAATACGTTTCCATTCCTTCTCCCAGAGGACTGCCCATAAGAATGACAAGGCTTATGTTCACCGCCGCGATCGACCCGAGATAGTGGACTCGAAAAAAGGCTTCTATGAATTTTATAAGACTCCAGGGACGTCGAAATACGTAACGAAGAAGTTTTGGAAGAATGATAAGACCTCCATTGGCCCATCTTCTTCTTTGAATCAAAAGCGATCCGAAGTCAGGAGGAGTCGCACTGTAGGCGAGCCTTTCCGGATAGTTATAAAGATTCCAATTTACATCCAAAAGATCGATGCTAGATTCCGTGTCTTCGATGACGGTATTGTCTTGAATGTATTTATGAATTTGAAAACCGCGTTCTTCGTAAACGGTCCTGATATCCAGAAGCGCTTTGTAGCGAAGCATCGCGTTTGCACCTACCCAGAACGTGGCTTTGAAATATGTAAACCCTTGATGGATCTGATACTGAATGTCGGTGGTCGCTCCGGCCATGTTTTCTAGAACGTTAAGTGCTCCCGGAAAAGAACTGTAAGGGGCTTGCACCACGGCGATTTTTTCATTTTCGGGAGAGGACATGACGTGGGATAATTTCAAAATGTAATCGGGAAGAAGAACACTGTCCGCGTCCAAGGTAATGAGCAAATCTGCCTCAGGAATTTCAAAAGAAAAATCGGCATTATTGGATTCTTCCAAAAATAATCCGTGAGAATCTTCTCGTTCTTTCCATCGTTTTCCCAAAAGAGCTATGTAGCTATTCAAGTTCATCGCTTTGTTGGGAAGATGGGAAAGGTTCAGATATTTCTTTCTTTCAAAGGTGGAAAAATTTACGCAAAATAAAGACGCAAGACGATTGTATTCTTTTTCGATTCTTTCTGGATCAGCCCCGCCTTTCACCCAAAGTAGCTCCAGTTCGGAAACTCTCTCTAAATGAAGTATGCCCCATTCCTTAAAAAAGAAATCTCTCATAAAAGCGCGGATATGTTCCGGAAGTTCCTTTTGGATCGCAGGATCGTCATACGAGTTTACTCGATTTTGAAACCAAAAGGTGGCGTCCTTATAAAGTTGAATCAAACGTTCCGTTTCTTTCAAAGGTTTGGATTTGTGAGAAAGTTTACGTTCCAGATATTCCTTCCGGGCTTGAATAAAAGGATAGGCAGCCTCATTGAATTCCTTTTGGAGAGAATTCGGTAACGCTCTCATATTTTGCAGAGCTTCAAAATCCGCATAACTTTTTGGTTTTGGAGGATCGTCGATGAGTAATACAACTCTCCGGTTCGGGTAATCTTGAAGTGCCGCTGAAAGAAGTGTTTCGCGAACGACATCTAATTCTTCCTTGTAGGAAGGAACCAGTACTGCCAAGGGAGGACAATCTTGTTTGTAGATCTTTTCTAACTCTGCCCGGCTCAGGGGGGAATGTTTCAAAAGTCTTTTGAAATAGCCGATTCGGGTAAATTGATAGACGAAGTTACCGTAGGTCAGAAGGGCGATGATGAAGAAAAACGCGACTTGTCCTATGGCTGCAAAAGGTCTATGATCGAGAAGCTGTTCCCAGAAAATTCCAAACATCTCGAAACCCGCGAAAGAACAGGCGACGATTGTTAAGAGAAGAAAGATTTTTGTGATCCAGATCTGGTTCCGGTAATACCGGTTGTTTTTCAAATGCGTGGATTCCGTTGCAGAAACTGGATTGATGCTCATTCAAATTTACTTAGATTTACAATAAACAAAACTATGCTTCCACGATGAAATCATAATAATTCTTCGAGGAAGAAAAATTTATTTTGGGAGATAAATTTGAAAAATTTTAATAAGAATAGGGAGAATTTCCCTGTGTTGGTTTTTTAGACTTTTGACATACGATATATCTTGGATTTTCCAATTGTTTGATAAAAGAAGTAAGATCACATTTTCCATCTATGAAGACACGTTTGATTCTCAAAGGATCTCCTCCCGGCAAATTGGTTCCATCTTCCGTTGTAAGTATCGCTTTATAACCTGACTGCACTGCTAACTGTATGAGTTTATCATTATACCAGCCGCAGGGCCAGGCTAGATAGTCGACAAGGATGCCTAACTTGGATTCTAGGATTCTTTTGGATTCTTTCAGTTCAAAGAGAGCGTCTTTTTCACTTTTTCCATCGACACGATTGTCGACCCAAGTCACCAAGTTATCATTTGGATTCCAGGGATGGCTGTAGGTATGAGATCCGATTTCAAATCGAGGATTCTTGGCAAGTTCTTGGATATCGGACCATTCTAGATATTCTCCGTTTCCAATACCTTTCGATCCGGCTATGATCCAAAAAGAAGCCGGAAAAGAGTATCGATTGAGTATTGGAACTGCGTTTAAAACGTTTTTCCAACCGTCGTCGAAGTTTAAAACCACAGACTTGTCCGGTAAAACTTTTTCTTTCCGTATGTAGGAAAGAAGGTCCTTCATCGTAATCGGGTTATAACCTTTGGAAAAAAGATATTGCATCTGTTCTTCGAACTTTTGCAGAGAAATCACGGTTTCTCCGAATTCTTTTTGGGAATCGGTTACGATCTCGTGATAGATAAGAACCGGGATTCCGTTTGAATTGGTTTTTGGAGAAAGGGAGGTTTGGGATTCTCGAAAAGGAGAATTACAAACATTGAATGTGATCCAAAACGTTCCGATCCAAAAAATCGGCCATCTTAAAATTACGAGAGACTGTTTCAAGAAGTCCTCTGTGGTTGCGATTCACTTTTAAGCGGTATTTCACCGAGGTAATTTTTCTTTCCGATATCGACCCCGTTGTGGCGGAGGATGGAATACGCAGTCGTAATATGAAAGTAGAAATTGGGAATCGCGTGTTGAATTGCGAATTCTTTTCCGGTCAGATACTTTCCGTCCCAGCGCGGATGAAAGATCTTTCGTTCGTTCGAATCGACGAAGTCCTTTTCCGTAAAGGTCGCAAGATAGTCTAACGTGGATTGGATTCTTGCCTGTAATTCCGCGATGGTTTTTTCTTGATCGTCGTGTTTTGGCGCTTCTTTTCCGGTAAGCCTGGAAACCCCCAGTTTTGCCGTATCGCAGGCGGTTTGAATCTGTTTGATGAGATGGAACTGATCGGGGGCCAGCCTAGAGTTCAGTAGGACTTCCACATCGAACTTTTTAGATTCTGCGTAAGCCTGTTCCAAGATAAGTTTTAGATTTTTGAGCATTTTGGAAAATTGAAGAATCGTGATTTCGTAGAGCATGGTCGTCTTCGGCGCTTATAGTTTTTCTCATTTTTTGGAAAGGCTTCTATCGAGATAGGATTTTTCGGTAAAATGACGAGTAAGGCAATCGCATTGAAATTTTAGGGATTGTGATAGGGAAATTCTTTCGGGATTTTCGAATTTAGCCCCGCCTGGTTGAAAGTATATAGTTCTTATCTTTTTCTAAAGAACACGGAATAACCTATGAGTGTCAAAAGAATTCCCAAATTTAAAAAAGTGATCCATTGAACGTTACTAATTTGATCTTTAATCTCTTCTAAACCACTTAATATTCCTTCATTAGGAATTATCGAAACAGGGGTTTCCGTATTTTCGATTATTTTTGCGGGCAATTTTTGTATTAAATTCCTTCCTTCTGAAACACTTTTGAAATTGTTAAGGCATTTTCGAATCTGACTCTTAACGTGAGGATTGTTTGCCCATTCCTTATCAACTTTCGAATAATAACTCAAAGCTAAGTTGATGGATCCTTTTTGAAAAAAATTGTCCGCATAAGCAATCCACAATTTGTTCTGGTATAATTGTAAAACCGCGTCGTCTGGATAAATCTTTAAAAGATCCGACAAACTTTCCTGTGCAGTTTTTAGATTCCCTCTTTCGATGTAAGACTTTATACTTTGGTACGGTTCTCTAAACTCTTCTGCGACGAGGTCAAAGGCGAAAAGTAGGATGAGTAAATAGACAAAAGTTCCTTTCATATCAATGACTCAATAGAATCGATTTGTGGCCGTATCTTGGAAGTGGCATTTTAGAATTTACGGATTGCCATTGAGAGGTGGCGGGAGTGGAGAGATCTAGGCTGAAAACAACGTCGCTTAAATTACCTAAGGATGTTTCGCCGCCAAAAACAAATGCACTTCGGCGGTCGTATGAAATTTCCATAGAAGGGTAATAAAGATTGGATGGAAGAGTAGCATAAGAATTGAAAGCGGAGGGATTGATTCGACTATATTCGAATGAATTCGTTGGCAAAATCCCGGAAGAAGGTTGGATTAAATTTGATGAAGTAGATCCTCCCGCTATTAAGATTGCCGGAGGATCCGATGGAAAAGGATCTTTTGAATTGGGAATATAACAAGCAGCAGCTGATCCGTGTCGGGCTACGTTCAACGGACTTTCTACAATAAAGGTTGTGGAACTTATACCCGGAATGTATCCATCGGAAGTAGCAAACGGACTTCCATCCGATGCCCTTCTACCTCCAGCAAAAAAAAGTGAACCCCCGGTATTACAGGAAGCTATATCGATTCTCTGGAAGATTGCACTATTGGAAACGTATTTTGTCCAAGTTCCTAAATCTCCATTGGAAGGGGAGAATTCGTAAATAGTATTTATCAATGTGCCTGTTTGCATCGCTTCGGATGTGGTTCCGGCGATGATAACGATTGAATTTTCAACCGATAAGGAATTGCCACTTTGATGAGTATTCGGCATCGGAGAAAGGGTTCTCCATAAATTTAAAAATGGATCATATTCATCCACTCGATCGGTAGCGCTGAAAGAAGGCCCAGACTTTATCAAACCGCCCATGACATAGATTTTATTTTTATGCGCGATAATATTTGCGAAAGCTCTCGGAGTTGGCATTTGCGTAATATTAGGATACCATCGGTTTTCCACCGGATCATACAAATCGATTTGTGAAATTGGATTCCCGTCCGTTCCTATACCGCCTATGAGCCAAATACCTCTGGTTTTGATTGGGTCGTCGCTCACTGCGGATTGAAAGCTGTTTATCCAAGTTATATCGTCTAGATTATTTCCGCAAGAAACGGTATAAATGTAATCCGTTTGCGGAATCAAATCGGTTAGGGTGACGATATGCGATTTTCCGAAATTTAAACTAGGAATTATCTTATCCAAAGTTTCTCTTCCGTAAGTCGCGTAAGCGTCCATTTCTTCCTCGCAATTCCAGACTAAAGTAGCTGAATTCGGCCTTATGCTTAGAAAGAAAATATTTTCTATGTTATTTTTTCGAGCCTTACTTCCCTCAAATAAAGTGGAATCTCCGCATGACAAAAATAAGGCGATAAGGACTAAGTATTTCATAACAAATACATGGCTCCCAATTCGATTCCTGTCGCACAAAACGTACCGGCCCTCTCAAATGTACAAAACGAGTTGATTCCCATTCGAAGCTGAATCGAACGGAAATTGATTCCCTGCCATCCAAAACCTAAAATTGTCGAAGGACTCACACCGCTACGTTGTTCCCCATTTCCTGAAAAACTTGTAATTGAGGCGCCTAACCCGATATTGAAATAAAAATTCAACCTAGGATTATCGAAGAACATTTTTCCTTTGTTGAAATAGACAAACTGATTTAGAAATAAGTAATTCGATTCCGCGGTCTTGGATTGTAAATAATCCATTCGAAAAGATAGCCTATAACCGGAAAAATCGAAAGCAGAAGGTTCGATAAAAAGAGAGCCTCCGTACGATACAGGGTTTGATTGGGAAATTGGAGAGTGATTTGCTAAAGCATTCAGACTGAGCCCGAATCGATTGTTCCAAATCTTACTAAGATAAGATAGGTATTTTCGATCTAATTTCGGATGAGGTTCTAGACTTGAATATGTTTCTAAGAGTTTCTGTTTTTCAATATTAATAAAGCCTAAATTCGTTTTTATGACAATCAGTTCTTCCGATTCTTCGACTACAACTCCTACAATTACACTTCCATCTTTTAACTTGAGGGAAGAATAACGGTAAGAGGCGTCCGCTCCTTTTTTCTTTCTGTCGATCGAAGAAATATCAGATTTGGGAATTTCATACTCTTCTCCTTTCCATAAAAACTTCGTTTTTGCTTCCGTTTCTTCAATTACGGATCCGATAAAAGAATCTCCGTTCTTTAAAACCAATTCCGCTGCATTCAAATTCGAAAAGCAGAACACAAATACAATCATTGAATTCCGACCGAAACGTTTCCTGAGAAATGGCATTTTAATTATTTGCAAGCCTTCAGAGTGAGGGGAAAATGAGTCTTCCAGAAGTGAAGGAATTCAATCAATATGATAAACAAAATTTTCTTATTCCATGTTGGGTGGGATAAAAACGGCCCTTCTGATTTCAAAATTATTATGAAACGCTGTCGGAGAATCTCGGACTACCTGCCAAATGTAACCGATTTGATCGGAAGAGGTGCTTACTAGAAAACTGTTTCTCTCACAGTAAGTGAGGTTAATTCTGGCAAATAATTCAACTAATCTTCCTCCAGTCCAATCGTTTGGATTGGTGGGATAACTTGCCAAGGGAAGAATTTTAACGGATGATTTAGAATGAGGGGGAATGGTTCCAAAATCGTAAACGACCGGAAGTCCTGGGTATTTTGGGACTGCATTCGGATTACAATCGGAATTATCGTAGATCGCCGCCGTAATAGAAACGTCTCTTTGGTTGTCGACTCGTATCATTGTATTCATTTTTAAAGTAGTACCGAGTAAAAATAAATCCTCAAAGTTGTTTCTGGTAATTTCATTTTCTTTTTGTTTATTAACGTTTTCGCATGAAGCAAAACACAAAAATACAATGGAAGGTATTAAACTCTTAAGAATATTCATAGTTTTTATTTTTACTCCATATTAGGAGGGACAAAAACGGCCCTTCTGATTTCAAAATTATTGTGAAACGCTGTCGGAGAATCTCGGACTACCTGCCAAATGTAACCGATTTGATCGGAAGAGGTGCTTACTAGAAAACTCTCATATTCACAAAAGTTATTTATTTTTGTATAGAATGGTACTAATCTTCCTCCGGTCCAATCGTTTGGATTGGTGGGATAACTTGCCAACGGAAGAATTTTAACGGATGATTTAGAATGAGGGGGAATGGTTCCAAAATCGTAAACGACCGGAAGTCCGTGGGGTAGTTTGGGACTGCATTCGGATTACAATCGGAATTATCGTAGATCGCCGCCGTAATAGAAACGTCTTCTTTGGTTGTCGACTCGTATCATTGTATTCATTTTTAAAGTAGTACCGAGTAAAAATAAATCCTCAAAGTTGTTTCTGGTAATTTCATTTTCTTTTTGTTTATTAACGTTTTCGCATGAAGCAAAACATAAAAATAAAATGGAAGGTATTAAACTCTTAAGAATATTCATAGTTTTTATTCGCTTTATATTAGAATAGATATTTCATTGATTTCTATTTTATCCGCAGATCCCAGCAAAGAAACAAGCCGCAATCTCATCAATGGAATTGATTACGACCGGAAAAACTTGTGTATTTCCGGTCGCGTCGATAATTATCACGGTGAACGGATACAAACCTAAGAAGTTCACGGTAGCGGGCCCGGTCAATAGACCGGAAGTCGATAAATTCACTCCGGGCGGATACGCATTCGGATCTCCGGCAATATACCATTGATAAGGCGGAAATCCTCCCGAGGCGGTGAATTGTATGGAATAAGGGTTTAACCAATTGACTTGGCATTCCGGTTGGCATGTCGAAGTTGTTGGATCCATTGGAATACCATCTTGCTGAACTGAATACACGAGCGTTATAGCGATTTCTTTACCATCGATATCTAAACCTTTTACGCTTAACGTTCTTCCTACGCCCACGACTCGGTTCGATTGACCCGGAATTACAAGTCTATCGTTGAAAAGGTCGGCTCGATTGATTTGAAATCGATTCCCGATGCTGGAACCGATCGGACCGGAAAATGTAAAGGAATCCGATTGAGTGGATTTATCAAATTGAATCTGAATCGGAGAGCTTTGGTAAATTCTCGCAGTATTGGAAGGACTGAGAGCTTTTAGGATTGGAGGTAGAGGAATAAAATTGTTATCACCGATATATTCGCCGACTCGGGCATTTTGAACAGTTGTACCACCTGCGCCTGCGCAAGTTTCCACCTTTACACAATCCAAAGAACCGTTAGGCAGCTCGATCGTTTTTCCGCAAAACTTCTTACTGTTATCATTTTCCCAATGAGATGAAAATGAGCCTCCATAACCGATTTCGTCTGGCTTACAATACCCAAATGAATAACCGTATTCACACCCTACGCATGCCGGGCTTCTTCCTCCTGGCGCAATTTGATTCACAAATGCACACACTGGAGGTTTAACTCCCCAATCTGCGGGCCAAAACGTACATGCTCCAATCATAATGTCTTTTAATTGTTCTTTGCTAATTTTACAGTTATAATAGCTGTAACCTAAACCGAGCATTGCGACGATTAACAATAGTTTCGGAAAATAGCTCTTTTTCACAAATTTCCCTTCCAAGATTGAACGATTTCTTTTATGCCAGGTTGATCGAAAATACTTTTGTTCGGATCATACCCGCCCGAGTTAACTAAATTCTTAAATGCGTTTTCAATGGAATCGGATTGAACCGGTAAGATCCATTGAAAGTCATCGCTTGGATTATTTACGGAGTCTTTCAGAATTTCTAAAGCGGATCGATTTGAAACGTAAAGGTATTCATTCCTTTTAGAGATTAAGATCTTATGGGGATTGATTATCTTTTTATAAGGCCTTATCTCGGGGAGAAATTCGTAGACATCGGTGATTCTTAAATCTCCGTTGAATGAGTAAACCGCGTCTTCGGAAGGGCAAGTTGCGTAAATGCTACCGCTCGAATTGACTGCGATACCTAAAAGCTGAGGAGCGTTGTATCTGATTCCTTTTTGTGTAACAAAAGAAAAGTCTTCTAGGGAATTTGTAAAATTGAATCGTCCGTTCCCTTCGGAGAATAAAGTTAATTTGGTCCCTTTATTTTCTAAGACACCTAAAAAACCGTTGTTATAGGCTAAGGAAAACACTTCTATCGGCTGCGGATTTATATTCAAAGAGGTTAAAGAATTATCGATTATATTAAATTTTTTTAATTGTTTTTGGTGATCCAATAAAATCACTTCCCCGTTATCTGGTTTAAACTCAAAAATTGAATAGGCGCCTATGTTTGTTTTGATACAATTTGGAGTGAAGCTAATGTTACCCGTCGCAGTGTATGTGTAACACAGATCTAAAAAGTTATCAGAGGAAATGAAGAGAATTCTTCCGTTGGGAAGAACATAAATTTGCTTATAGTTTTCGATACGATCGTCATGAAAATATCGAATACTTTGATTTGAATTGGAATAAATAATGTTTCCTTTTGGCGAATCCAGGATGAAAAGATTTACATCGGTCTGCAAAAGACTCGTATCACGAATGGAGTCGTCTAAATGAACCACGGAAAAATCCTGAATTCTCCGTAATTCGGGGAAATTTAAGTTTCGAGTGTAAAGAAAACCTATGTTTTCGAAAATTTCCGGATTGAGTTGAAATTTTGAAACTAAGTGGGAGTTCTGGAGATTTGTTACAGTCCCTCCGGAACGATTTATTGGAGAGTCATTTTGAGAAAAAAGGCTCATTAGTTGAAGCGAAATGGCCGAGGCGCTTCGGTCCCCTTTTTGATTCTTGCAATGAATGATTGTTGATAAAAAGACAACTAATGTGAATTTTTTTAACAAATTTGCCATATATGACAACATAAAGAATTTCGATTGTATTTCCTGTCAAATAGTAAAGTATAAAATGAAAAATAGTTTATTATATTTTATTTCAAATTAAGTCAATTTTACTTTAAAATAATGTTTTAATTTTCAAATTATTGTCAATTTGTGGAGCTTTGTTTGTTACATAAAGATTTCATCTGTTTAAGTTTATCGAAATGGAAAGGTCTCAGTTTTTTCGAAGAATAGAAAGAATTAGAAAAAAATAAGGAATTCGAGGGGAATGTTTAAGACGGATTTTTGCTCGATAAAAACTCAATGTGTTGCTACCTGCTGTCGCAACACAGGGGACTCGCCGTTACGCAGTCTCGCATCCGTGCTCGACTTGGCTCCACGGCGTCTCGCTTTTGCCTCGGAACATAGTGTTCCTCGGAAGCGTTTCTCGCTTCTTACGGAAGCTCAAAACGCTTTACAAAAAGCTCGCTTCGAGTCCCGGTTTCGTTGTGTTTGATTGTTTGGATTTAAAAAAGAGAAGTTTTTTGCTCGAGAGGGGACTCGAACCCCTACACCTAAACGGCACAAGCACCTCAAGCTTGCGTGTCTACCAATTCCACCACCCGAGCGGTTGCAATGACAGAATGAGAAAAGAGCCTTGGGAGTCAAGGAACTTACGATCAAACCAATTCGTATTTCTTTCGAGTCTTTTTATCCTCAGGATCGATTTGAATTTTTTCCGGATGAAATACGATGTCCCAGTAACGTTTGGAATAAGCGAAGATTCCCGCACAAAGAATCATAACGAGGATGTAACCGGAGATTTCGGGGTGTTTCAGAATACTTTCTCCTGGAATTCGAAATTGGATGAGAGGGATACACATATACCAGAAAACTGTAATCGCTACGAGTCCAACTCCGAATTTTCCCCACCAATTTGGTTTTCCTTGAATTCCTCGTTTGAGGTAAAGAAAGCTTCCCAGCCAGATTCCTAAAATTTCGCGGATGATGTAAGCAATTAGAATCCAAAGCGGAAACCGAAAGTAATGAACGATGACTGAAAGTCCTCCGATTGTCACAATCTTGTCGCAGATAGGATCTAAGTATCTACCAAGAACGGATTCTTGATGAAGGAGTCTTGCAAGAAATCCGTCGAGATAATCGGTAAGTACTGCTAAAAGACATGTAAGTATGGCGTAGAGTAGGAATTCGGTTTTTTCCGGCGAAGCCATATAAGTTTTTGTGAAAGTGATGAAAAAGGGTAAAAGAAAAACTCTACTGATTGAAAGCAAATTGGAAATGGTGAAGATCCTGTCTTCTAAAAGTTCCTGAGGTTTTTTTTCCTGAACGATCATCTTTACTTTCGTTCCAATATTTTTATGGAGAGAATTCTGTATTCCAGTAAATGAGAGGATGAATTTCAGGAATAGAATTTTTCGAATTAATTTAAATGAAATCGATTGACCGGAGACGTTCTTTTGAAAAAGTATCAAGAGAATAAAGGAGCTGTAGCTCAGCTGGTTAGAGTGCCTGCCTGTCACGCAGGATGCCGCGGGTTCGAGTCCCGTCAGCTCCGAGATTCTTCTTTTCTTCCATACAATCTTTCAACTTACATGAAATCGGACTCGAAGCTTATGAGCGAGAGCGTTTTTCGCTTTCGTAAAAAGCGTAAAAACGCGAAGCGAGTCCATGGATGGACGAGCCGTGAATAAGACGCCGTGGAGCTTAATTTCTCAGGATGCGAAATTGCGTAACGGCGAGTCCCGTCAGCTCCGAGATTCTTCTCTTTCTTCCATACAATCTTTCAACTTACAGCGCGTCCCAACCTCGTCGAGCGCCCGCCAATAGATTAGTATGATTCTTGGACGTAAGACAGTTCCGAATGTGATATTCTTGATTCGACGGAGTCAAGAAGGCCGGTGAAGTAACTCAAGCATCTCACTCCCTGAATTGCGCCCCTTAGGAAGCGTTGTGCCTGAGTTATACCTTTCGCGCCCTAAACACCGACCCATAGGAAGGTGTTTGCTGAGTTTTCTTCGAGCGACACGTAGGGAGTTGAGACATTATTATTCCGATAAACAATAATCGGAATTCAATAAATTGCTCTCTACGGGTCGCAATTTAGGAAGCGTTGTGCCTGAGTTTCCCCGTGTTTGGCTTGGAGGAGCCTGTTGAAAAAGAGACGCAAAATTTGTGAACCTGCTAGATTTGCACAATGGCAAAGTTCAAGAACACGGACCCGAATCAACTTAGGATGCATGTTTTAGATTTTCAGGAATTGATCGGAGAGGGACATCCGATCCACGGATTTAAGAAAGTTATAGATCGTTTAGATTTTGAGAATTTTGAAAAGAATTACCAAAACGATGAAACAGGTCGACCTGCAATATCACCTAAGAAAGTAATTTCAGCACTTTTCTATTCGATATTAATCGGAAATCTCTCGATGAGAGAACTGTGTAGGTTATCGAAACTCAGAGCCGAGTTGATCTATCTTAAAGTGGTTTTATCGGCTTTGAAACGATTTCTATCGACGGAACGAAGATCAAAGCGAACGCAAATCCTGACGATATTGGAGACTTACTACTCGGACGCATGAAAATGATACTCGAAAATAAACGGTCGGTTTTGCAAAAGTACAACGGTTCTCAAAAATTAAGTCAAATCGGGAAATCTCGACTTTTTAGAGGAAGATTCCAACATTCTAATTTTCGAAATAGTTTATCATAGTATTTTATTCATGCGTCCGAGTAGTAATACGTGTTTGGTGTTGGACCTAACGCAGCCACTAGGTCCGCATAAATTCGCATTTACATTCCGGAAGTTCACATAGTCTCGTTGTTATTTGCCAGCTTTCGTATTCCGGAAAGATCGGTTTGCGAAAATGAAAGTTTCCCTTTCGCGTTATAGAAAACCGTATTATATAGAAATCAGTGGAATATCCTGAACTTTGACAAAGATTGTATTTGAATTCAGAGGTTATATCAGTATATTGTGCGATTCTAAATGTGACATATTTATTATTTATATATATAATAAATATAATATAAAAAATAAAAAATAATAAAAATTGTATTGAATAAAAACGGAATATCCATTAGGTAGTCCGCCATGATAATTCGAAAATCGATATGTTTATTTTTAATCGGGTTTTTGTCACAGTGCAATGGAATTTTAGAAAATAAAAATAGAAACATTATCAATAATTTGGCGCTATTTTTACGTTCAGATTCGTTTACATATTCTCCGGAAGGAAACCCGGTAAGAACTTTTGAAACAAAAGTAGTAGAAACGAATTTTCTGTACCAACTGAATCCAGAGTTGGTCGCGAGAGTGGGGGCTTTTTTTACGATCGATTCCTCTGATCCTCCGCGCGCGACGACGTTTTCTCATGTCGCAGGAATTACTTTAGCTCCAAATCTTCGACCTGCGAATTTTCAGTCTGTGGACTTTACTCTCTTCATGTTAGATTCGGTCGGAGGAAATCTTTACTTCTCCGTCGGCGCTAACAGACTTTATTATAAATCAAACACG
The DNA here is from genome assembly GCF_000243815.2 of Leptospira alexanderi serovar Manhao 3 str. L 60. GTDB lineage: Bacteria > Spirochaetota > Leptospiria > Leptospirales > Leptospiraceae > Leptospira > Leptospira alexanderi. The sequence continues at coordinate 108,179 of NZ_AHMT02000018.1, forward strand.
GATTTTATCGGCGCAGGACGAATTTCTCTGGAAGAGAACGGACGAATCGCTTTGCTTAAATCCGAAGCCGTCAATCTTTGTTGGTCCTTTGATGGGCAGACTTCCCAACGTATAAACGGATGTCAAAATACTGTTTCTATACCCGGCGCTCAAGAATTGGTTTCGTTCGGTCCTTCCGCCTTTCTTGTTTACGGACCGAGTATTGGTTTTCGTCGATTAGGAATCAATGGAGTGGTAACGACGGTTTCAAGTCCGGTTCCGATTACCGGATTGCGAAGTGTATGGGCGGATTCAACCCTCATTCTCGTAGTCGATCAGGATGGCAATAGGATAGTCGCTTGGGACCCAAGAGATCAGTCCATAATTTTCAAATGGACGGATCAAAAACTCGTTACGGATACTGCCACTTTGGAACTGACTTTTACTGCTGCGACTCCATTGCCCGGCGGTATGGGTTTGGCGGTACTTCCGGAAAATTCAGATACGTTACTATTCATGAATCGTAATTTCCAATTGATAGGAGGTCTAACGTCCCCGAGCGGCGCTTATCCTCTCAGACGTATCAATCCGATTCAGGGAGTGTCCGTAAATCTATTGGGGGGGACGATTGGGATTTGGTCTTCTCGCGGAGTGAACGTTTCCGCAATTGATCAGAATGCAAATTACAATTTCACGTATCTATTGCCCGACAGTCTTACTACGTTACCTCAAGTGCTCAATGATCCAACTGTGAGTGATGCGCTGCAAGCGGACCCAAGGACGGACTTGCTGGATGTACCCGCCGTACGGAATGCGCTTACGAACTTAAGGAGTCAGTTATGAAGTTGAGAAAAATCGCATTTGTACTTTCGATATTTCTTATAATCAACGCTAGTATAGGTTGTAAAGAGGCAGCAATCAGCATGGAGCAAGCGAACCTTACTTGTAATGCATGGGCGTATCTTTCAATGACGAATAATGCTCCTCCTGCTCGTTGGCCCATAGGGGTAGCCGTTGCCGGTTTTTGTTTCGGAGAGCAACCGGTTCCGTTTCCTGGTGCGGTCTTTTGTTCGGCCGTAATGTGTAGAAATACTTCTGACGATTGCCATTGTAGAGGTATTTTTGGTAATCCTTACCGTGGACCCGATTCTATTCCTCGTCCTGGAGCTCCAAATCCCTTCCCCTTCCTAACAGCAAGTGGAAGTGCATCATTTGGAGATTCGGTGACGGAATCCAATCCTGTAGCGAGCGATCCACAATTAGGTCCGAAAGTTGTAATTACGCAGCCGAATATAAACGCGGTTTGGCTGGCGCCTTTGTCTCAATCTCTTGTGCTTCAGTTTGATCATCGTATTGATCCGAGCACGTTGAATTTATCCGGTAGTCTTGTAGACAATCAAACTCCCAAAGTTCAAGTCAGTAGTACTTTGGTTACGGATGATACGATCTCTTTAACACCTTCGCCTAATTGGTTTGCTGGAAATCGTAATCTTCAGGTAAACGTTAAGGATCTTACCGGAAATTTAGGAACTTCGAACATGGGACTCAACGTGGGCGCCGTAGAATGTAGTCAGCCTTGGGAAACTTGTAATTGTCGTTGTGAATTTTTTGGATTTCCAGTTGCTTGTTTTCCCGGACAACCGCCTACGTGCGATCAGTGTAGAAAACCTGGGTGTTAGTCGATTTGACTTTGGCCAAACTCAAGCTTTACCCACAAATTAAGAAGGCTTTTGGGATAATAAGGATCAAAAACTGATATTTTTCAAGTGTTCCGACAAGAATGAGGTTTTTTACTTGCAAGAAGTATGATTTTCTGATAGAGAAAAATCTCCCGAGCCTTCCCGCCCCACCGCCCAAAATCAGGGGAAACTCAGGCAGAACGCTTCCTGAACTCAGCAAACACCTTCCTATGGGTCGGTGTTTAGGGCGCGAAAGGTATAACTCAGGCACAACGCTTCCTAAGGGGCGCGTTGTGGGGCCGAGCGTTTCACAGAAGATTTGTCGTAATTCCGACAGATTTATATTCGGATCCAAGTGCTTGTGTAGTTGGTTATGGAACTCAAAGGGGCCTAACCGCTCCAGTTTTTCTTACCGAAAAAAGTTGTATGGCGTTTGCTCCGGTCGTCTCTAACGAGACGACTACTTACGCACACTCTGTGGGAAACCCAAGCAGAATGCGAACTTACGTATATGATTTATCTATGAAATAGAAAGCTTTGTTTGTTTTTGAATAGACTACGAAGCTCTTTTCGTGGAAAATATATGGGGAACGCATTTGGAGAGGAAATCATGAAAAAGATTATAATTTTAATACTTTTCCTATTCGGATTTTCCAGTGGAATCTTTGCAATTTCGGAAATAGAAGAGTTGTTAATCAAAGAGGCGACGAATCCGGAATTAAAAAAGATCGCAAAGGAATATCTGATTAAGAAAGCGAAGGACCATAAGGATCTTGCGGAAAGATATAAAAGCCTATCCAATCTGAGTAAAGGTGGAAAAGCGATTTCTTCTATTGAAGAACACAAAAAATACAAAAAATTAGCGGAGCACTGTGAAAAAGAAGCGAGTATTTACGAACGCGAAGCTAATAATCTTTAGGACTTGTCCCAAAACCTCTATAGAATTCTTGAATGAACGAAAATTTTAAAAGGCTCGGATGATTTCGACGCGGGCTCAAAGAAAATTTCGCATTTTGGAAGAAGTTTCCGAATTCTTTCTTTCTCAGAAAAAGAATTAAAATCCTGTAAATATAACTCCTTTAAATTCTGAAATGTTCCGATTTCTTCTGGAAGGATTTCGAGTTCTTGCGAGCTTAAATCTAGAATTCGAACTTCCGAGGGTTTTGAAGTGATTTTTCTAAATTGTTATAGGTAGAATGGTTCATAATCTATTTCTCCTGATTCATATGGCAAGATCGGATTCAATCTATACGAATCAACTAAAAGCGGGCTTCGTTTAAAATCGGTTTAACGGAGCGTAACGTCTAATGTCGCAAACTGGATTTCGAAAGGGAGATACGAACTAATTCCTCGGAAAAATAAAAATCCAATTCTCGCAAATGTTTAAATATATTCTTCCCCGTCTTTTTTGACAAAGATGGTTCCTTCTTCTTCCAATTCTCGAACGAGGTTTAGGATGACGTTTCTCGCATCGTTGATTTCCCGTAAGGTGAGTTTGCCTCTGATTTCCATCATATCCAAAATTTCCGCGGCCCGGTTTCGGGACATGGCATTCAAGAAATGATTTCTGAGTTCGTCTCCGGCTCCGCGCAGAGCCATGCTGAGACAATCGTCGTTGCCGATACGGTTGATTAAAATTCTCATTTCCTTCTGGTCCAAAGCGAGAACGTCTTCAAAGGTGTATAACTTCTCTTTGACTTGTTTCGCGAGTTCCGGAGAATTCGCTTCTAACTCTTTGAGAATGTTCTCTTCTTGGGATTTGTCCATATGATTGAGAATGTTTGCAAGCGCCTCCGCTCCTCCCGCTTCGCTGTATTCGGAACGATCTCTTTGTTCGTATTTTTTCTTGAGAACTCTCGCGATTTCTTTGATCGCATCGGGATGGGTTTTCGTCGTATTTGCAAGACGATAGGCGACGCTGGCTTGTAATTCTCCCGGAAAAAATTTTAGAATGTCAGCGGCTTTTTTGGGACTCATAAACGCGAGAGTAACTGCGACCGTTTGGGGAGATTCGTGTTGAAGCAGGCTCGCAAGGGTTCCCGGCTCGGCTTCGCTTAAGAATGAAAAATCGTCTTCTATGTCTTTTCGGGAAAGTTTACCGAGAATATTCTCCGCTTTTTCTTTTCCTAGGGACTGTTGCAAAATTTCCCGAGCGGCATCCATACCGCCTTTGATTTCTCCGTCACTAGGAAGGACTGAATTCTTAAACTCTAAGAGAACTTCTTCTTTTTCCCTTTTGGAAACGGTTTTAATCTGTGCCATTTCCAGGATAATCTCTTCGATCATGGAATCGTCGAGTTTCGATAGAACTTTGGCGGCGTCTTCTTTATTTAAAGAGAGAAGGAGCAGGGCCGATTTTCTGATTTTTTCTTTTCGAGCCGATTCTTTTTCCACAAAAATGAAATCCTTAGCCTGTAAGTAGGCGAAGGGGATGTTCCATAAGATCTCGGAATAAGGAAAGAAATCTAGCTCCTGTCGCTCCGTCTATGACTCTGTGATCACAAGAAAGCGTAACGTTCAAGATTTTTCCTGGAACGATACTTCCAGCCTTGAACACCGGTTTTTCAACAAGAGCGCCTACCGCAAGAATTGCCGCTTCGGGTTCGTTGATGACCGCGGTAAAGGAAGAGACTCCAAACATTCCGAGATTGGAGACGGTAAAGGTGCCGTCCGTGTATTCCCCCGGTTTGAGTTTTCTGTCTCTTGCCCGGGAAGCAAGTTCTTTTATCTCTCGACTGATTTCGAGAACGGATTTCTCTTCCGCGTTTCGAACATAGGGAGTAATGAGACCTCCTTCGATCGAAACTGCAACTCCGATATCGACTCTTCCATGCTCAAGGATATGATCTTCTCTCCAGGAAGAATTAACTTCGGGAACTTGCAACAAAGTATAAGAACACGCTTTGAGAATGAGATCGTTTACGCTGACTTTTCCCTGGCCGCTGAGTCCAAGGTCTCTATTGATGGAGTTTCTGAGGTCGTCGATCGGACCCGCGTCCAATTCCGTCGTAAGATAAAAATGAGGGATGGTTGACGTGGAATGTGCAAGACGGGAAGCGATCGTCTTTCTCATTCCTGTAAGTTCCAATTTACGGTCTTGTCGCATAACAAAAGTTCTGTCACCGCCACCCGACCGATAGGAGAGAATGTCTCGTTTGACGATCCTTCCTCCGGGACCGGAGCCGATCACTTCGCCAAGATTGATTCCTTTTTGAAGGGCGAGATTTTTAGCCAAAGGAGAGGCTTTGATCGGACGACCGCCGCGCACCGATCGAAGGGGAGAATGTTCCGATTCTTCCGAGCCGAATGCAGAGGATACTTTTAATCCGGAGGATTTCTCTTCGGTTGCGGATAAATCGTTGCTTCTGACATTTTGCAAAAGCGCGTCGCTCGTTTTCATTTCGGGATTCTTCCCTGTGTTTGTGACGGATGTCGGGGAAGAAGGAGATGCGAAAGCCGCATCTTGGGTTTGTGTAGAAGAAATTTGCGGTGTTGCGGATGACGTGCTTGGTGCGGAAGTGGAACCTTGGTTTTGTGTTGCATTGTCTTTTTTTGCGGGAATGGATTTCTTTGCAGTTTCGACTAATGCGGAAATATCTTCTCCCGATTTACCGATGATTGCGACGGGAGCGCCGACGGGAAGTAGGGAGCCTTCGGGTGCGAGAATTTCCAACAAGACCCCGGTTTCAAAGGCCTCCATTTCCATGATGGCCTTGTCTGTTTCCACTTCGGCTATGATTTCTCCCGGAGAAACGGAATCTCCTTTTTGTTTGAGCCAGCGGACGATCTTACCTTCCGACATCGTAGGACTGAGTTGAGTCATCTCTGCAATTTTAGCCATTTTGAATCTTCCTCGCTCTTCTTATTCGAGCATCTCCCGAACCTTCGCAATGATTTTTTCTTCGCTCGGAAGAGAGGCTTTTTCCAGGTTTGCAGCATAGGGCATGGGAACATCTTCCTGAGTGATTCTCTCCACCGGAGCGTCCAGATCATCAAAAGAATTTTTCTGGATCAAATACGCGATTTGGGAACCGAAGCCCGCCACTTCCCAACCTTCTTCCACGATCAAAGCTCGGTTCGTTTTTCGGATCGAAGTGTAAATCGCTTCTTCATCCAAAGGTCGGATGGAGCGAAGATCCAAAACTTCCACCGAAATCCCTTCTTTCGAGAGTTTCTCGGCAGCGGGTAGGGCATACATCAAGGCTCTCGACCAGCTAACAATTGTTATATCGGAACCCTCCCGTTTGAAATCGGCCTTTCCGAAAGGGATCGAATATTCCTGATCGGGAACTTCTCCTCTGGTTCCGTATAACACTTCGCTTTCGATAAAGATCGTAGGATTATTATCTCGAATTGCCGTTTTTAAAAGACCGCAAGCGTCCGCGGGAGTATAAGGAGCGATCACTTTCAAACCCGGGATGTGCGCATACCAACTTTCAAACGACTGAGAATGTTGAGCCGCGAGTCTGCCTCCGGCGCCACCGGCACCTCTAAAAACAATCGGAATCGGAAATTGACCCGCGCTCATATAATTCATTTTGGCGGCAGAGTTGATGATCTGATCGATTGCGACGAGAGAAAAATTCCAAGTCATAAATTCGATGATGGGACGTAGGCCCACCATCGCAGCGCCGATTCCAACACCCGCGAATCCGTTTTCGGAAATAGGAGTATCGATGACTCTTTTTTCGCCGTATTTGGCAAGCATTCCCTGAGAAACCTTATAAGCTCCATCGTAGTGACCGACTTCTTCTCCCATAAGAAAGATGTTCGGGTCCTGATCCATTTCTTCGCACATCGCTCTGTTGAGAGCTTCTCTATACGTGAGAATCGCCATCACACATCCTCCGCATAAACGTTCTTATATAGCCAGCCTAGCGGAGGTTCTTCGCTTTGATCTGCGAATCGGATCGATTCTTCCACTTGAGTTTGTATATCTATATCTAGTTTTTCTAATTCTTCTTCTTTCCATTCGGAATGAAGAAGATCGTCCTTTGCCTTTAGAAGAGGATCGCTTTTTTTATAACGATCCAATTCTTCCTTGGTTCTATATTTTGCGGGATCGGACATGGAGTGGCCTCGAAAACGATACGTGGAAATTTCCATGAGAGTGGGACCTTCTCCTCTGCGCGCACGCTCTACGGCAACACTAACGTGATCTCGAACCTTACGAACTTCGTCTCCCTCGATGTGATCTCTTGCGATATCGTAAGCTCCCGCACGAACCGAAACGTCCTTCACTGAAAGCGCTCTATATTCCGGCGTTCCCATCGCGTAGTGGTTGTTTTCGCAGATCATTACGAGAGGAAGTTTCCAGATTGCGGCGAGATTCATTCCTTCGTGAAAGGAACCGATGTTTGCGGCGCCTTCTCCGAAAAAACAAATTGTAACCGAGTCTTCGTTTTTGAACTTGGATGCGTAAGCGATTCCCGCCGCCAGGGAGATATGACCTCCCACGATTCCGTGTCCGCCCATAAATCGCTTGCTCTTATCAAAGAAGTGCATAGAACCTCCGTAACCTTTGGAGATCCCCGTCCTTTTTCCGAAGAGTTCGGCCATCAAGGCCTTCGGATCTAAACCTCTTGCAAGCGCGTGACCGTGATCCCTGTAAGTGGAAACGATGTAGTCTTGTTCTTTGAGGGCCGCGATCGATCCAACTCCCACTGCTTCTTGTCCGATGTAGAGATGGCAGAATCCGCCGATTTTTCCGGTGCTGTAGGATTTAGCGGCGCCTTCTTCAAATCTTCGAATGAGAAGCATTTGTTTGTAGAGTTCGAACAGGTCCTGGGTTTCTTTTTTGGTTTTGGGATGGTTGTTCATAAAATTAGATTTTGAAAACAATCGCAAAGTATCTTTCCAGAAGCGACTTATGCAAACCGATTTCGTTTCTACTTAAAAAAAATTCCAAAGATTTGGATCGGACAAAAACTTATTTTCGTAACAGAAAAACCGGATTTTCATTTATTTGTATGTGTACGATTTTACTCACTGGGAATTCAAGATAGGATTCTTCGTGTAAAATAAATAAATAGGGATATGCGAGTTGAAAAGGATGGACCAACCGCATATTTTTAGTGTTCTATAGTTTTTGTTTATGCAAAAGGCAGTGGAAAATGTTTTAGCCGATCTATTGAATTTTACAATAGTTGCAGATCCGGGCTCGGGGAAATTTTTTTCACTCAGTATTTACGAACAAGATCTTTTATAGAGCGGTTTCCAGAAGGCACACCCCGCTATCGGTACAATCAGGACGTTCGAAAAATACCAATCGGCGACTTTCCATATTCAGTTTATTATTTGAATCTAGATGACCTAACTCTGATTTCATAAGCCATTTTTATTTCTTTTGCGTACAAGTACAAGGAGTTTTGAAACAAACTCTGATATGGCGTCCCCACCGGAGCAGTAAATATTTTTTCGCATTTTTATCATCAAATAGTTTAACTCGTTAGAGAAAAGCATTCGCGACGATTGATCAGACTGATATTCGCGGGTTGGACCGCAGGATAATCTATACATCGGGAGCTGTTCTTAGTCTTAAAACAACTCAGCACTACCCTTCCTAAACTCAAATCTCGTTCCCGATGGGTCACGAGATAGGGCGCGTTGTAGATCAAATCTGCAAAGCAGAAATGCTTCAACACTGAGCCAACAAGTATTCCTCCTTTATCGTACATCTTCTCTAACG
>NZ_AHMT02000017.1:0-12500 GCF_000243815.2 Leptospira alexanderi serovar Manhao 3 str. L 60
TTTGGTTTGCGGTGGCCGATTTAGATTTATCTATGGACCGGGGTCTAAGCCCTATCGAACGACCTAAACACCGACCCATAGGAAGGTGTTTGCTAAGTTCCATTAAACTTTACTTGAATACTGTGAATTGCTTCCTAAGGGGCGCAATTCAGGGAGTGAGATTGAGTTCATCAGAGAGCGATCAATCTGCCACCGGCCTTCTTGACTCCGTCGAATCAAGAATATCACACTTCGAGCTGTCTTACATCCAAGAACCATACTAATCTAAGGATCGCGAAATAGGAGGTGGAAAGGTTCGGGAAATTTTTCTTTACCACAAAATCATACTTCTCGCAAGTAAAAAGCCTCATTCTCGTCTGAACACTTGCGTTTTATTATATGTAAAGTTCGTATTCACGTAAAATGTATGCTATACGAAGTTATTACGAGTGAGATTGAGTTCATCAGAGAGCGATCAATCTGCCACCGGCCTTCTTGACTCCGTCGAATCAAGAATATCACATTCGGAACTGTCTTACGTCCAAGAATCATACTAATCTATTGGCGCTCGGCGGGATTGGGACAAACTTTTAGTCTATCGACGTCTGAAAAACAGTGTGCTGGATTTGGAGAACCTTGACTGAATTTAACAATACACGAAAGTGGTGGTTCGAGTTCCAATTTTGGATTTTAGGGTAAGTTAGAAAAATACGTGTAAAAATTTCAAGAATTTCCGAGTATAGCATCTATTTGTTTTGAAACTTTTGAATTCGATTCGGATTGGTTTCTAAAAATGTAAAGTTTTTTCAATATAATAACCTGTCCCAAAACTAGAACAGGTTATTGTAGCTTGATCTTTCTGATAGAGTACAACAAAACTCAATGCCTTCGCTTTCTAAGGATCGTTTGGTAGGTTTTAAGACACGTTGTAAGGGAGTTTTTAAAATTCTTTTTGGGAATAAAATATAACTGTTATTAGGTGAAATAAGATGATTCAAACCATCGATCGAAAATTAACGTTGAATACTCAAAATTTTTATAAATATCTGCCGGCACTTTCCTCTTTTACGGAGATTATAGAACCTTCTAATTATTTTACCGTTCCAGACGATTGGAATATAGTCATCACGGATGTGGTGAATTCTACCGATGCAATTCGAAATGGGCATTATAAGGACGTAAACATCGCGGGTGGTATTACAGCGATGGCCGTCTCCAATATCATGGGGGATATGGATTATCCGTTTTTATTCGGAGGGGACGGTATGACATTGTTGCTTCCGGATAGCCTTCTTTCCGCAGTGAAAGATATCTTATTTTCGATTCGAGAATCGGTGAAAAGCAACTTCGGCTTGAAGCTCAGAGTCGGAATCGTAAACGTAGGGGAGTTGAAAAAAAGCGGTAAAGAATTAAAACTTTGTAAATTAAAAATTTCCGAATTTTACAATCAGGCGATCTTAACGGGAAACGCTTTAGATATGGCGGAAAATCTCATTAAGAATAACGATTTGACGAACCCTTATATTATCCCATTGACTCATAAGCCTAAGATTAAACCGGATTTTACAGGTTTTACCTGTCGTTGGCAGGATATTCCAAGCCATCGGGGAGAAACGGTTTCGTTTATCATTAAGATGAATTCTTCAAGCGTCGCTTCCGATCAAGAATTATTGAAAATTGTACTGGATCAAGTTGGCGTTCTCTTGGGGAACGACGTGGAAATTCATCCTCTTAAAGAAGAAAAAATCAAAGTGGATCTATCCGGAAAATATTTTCGTAAAGAAGCGGCAGTTCATTCTGGAAGTAGAAAAGGAATTTTTCATTTTTTAAAGATGCTCAAGATCAAAATCGAAGGGATTACGCTCAACCTTGCCATCAATACACAATGGAAGTTCGGTCCGAAAGTGAACGGAATGGAACTGCGAGAATTAAGAAAATCTCAAGTACTTGCTTCTGATTTTAGGAAATACGACGGGACATTAAAGATGGTCGTTGCTTGCGATTCCGATTCCAGAGAATCGTTTCTCAAATTTTTGGAAGACCTTTATAAACAAGGAAAGCTCTTTTACGGATATCACGTTTCTGATAGGGCTTTGATGACTTGCGCTTTACACGAAGGTTCTGTGAGGGAAGTCCATTTTGTGGATTCGGCGGACGGAGGTTATGCTCTCGCCGCAATTCAGCTCAAAGAACAAATAAAAGCGTCAAAAAATTAAACCGAGTTTTATTTTCCAATTATCGTCGAAAAGTTTATAATTACAAGTGAGTTCCTCTCCTTTTAGAATCAATCTCGTCGCAATGTCTTGTCCCATTGGGTTCGTTTGATCACTCGTAAAATCTTCTTTCGTATTCGGATCGTCACTGTGATTCATAAACTTGGAATTATCCGAGCAGTAGAACCATTTTCCGGCGGTTTGATAGGAATAAGTGCGAAACATTTCTTGAACGGATAGCGGAAGGGAATTCAGTTCTTGATCAGTTAAAACCCAAACCGTCTTAGGATGGTATTTCCAAATCAATTCGCCTTTTTGAATGTCTCGACCGGCAAAAAGGCCGAAACCGCCAATTGGAGAATCAGCGATGTATGTAGGTACTAAGAGCATTGGAAAGAATGTAATTTAGCTGGGAAAAAAATTGCAAGTAAGAAAAGGAATTCCTACAAGACCATGGCCTGCTGTTCGGGCTCGGGAACGGAAAATCTTTCCAGTTTTCCATTGCGCATTTGAAAAACCTGATCCGCTTCTCGGATTGTGGAAAGTCTATGAGTGACCGAGATTACCGTTCTTCCTTCTCTTAACAAAGAAAGGGTTTTCATAATTCTTGCTTCCGTTACCGGGTCTAAGGAGGAAGTCGCTTCGTCCAAAAGAAGAATCTGAGGATTTCTTAAGAAGGCTCTTGCTATCGCGATTCTTTGTCTTTCTCCGCCGGAAAGTTTGGTTCCTCTGTCTCCCGCGTTTGTTTCGTAGCCCATAGGTAACGAGAGAATCATCTCGTGTATTTCGGCTTTTTTGGCCGCTTCAATCGCTTCTTCCAGAGTTGCACTCGGTTTACCGATACGGATGTTTTCAAAGATGGTAGTGTTGAAAAGAAATGTTTCTTGAAATACTACGCCTATTAAGGATCGAACTGAACTTCTGGATATGGAATTTAGATTCATACCGTCAAAAAGAATTTTTCCTTCGTTAGGTTGTACCATTCCTAGGAGAAGCTTGATGAAAGTGCTTTTGCCAACTCCCGAACTGCCTACGATGGCGGTATAACTTCCTTTGGGAATCGTGAGAGTGATATCGCTTAGATTTTTTGATCTTCCTTTGTATCGGAAATGAACGTTCTCGAAGTGGATCGCCTCTTTCAATTCTGGGATCGAAGTTTCTTCCGGATCTGGTTCGAATACGGGGGCGCGTAATAATTCTAAGATCCGTTTTGCCGATCCGCTCGCGTGATTCAGTGCAGGTAAATATTGGGAAAGATACAATAAGGAATAACTTAAATTTAAGAACGGGGGTAAAAAAGCCGCTAAAGTTCCGATACTAAGTGCATTATGATATGCGAATATAGTTCCTACAAGTAAGAGAACTCCTTGAAGAAATAGAATTCCTGAACCGGCGGAACGCTCCAAATAGGAGTTCGTCAGTCCGAGTCGAAGGGAAACTTGAAACAGTTTTTCACAGCTGTTCTTGAATCTGTTGAAGAAGTAATCGCTTAGATCGTAAGCCCGGATCAAATTCTGTGCGGAAATAGATTCTTCCACCAAACTGAGTACTTGAGCTTCTTCTAATTTTCTTGCGTAGCTGATTTCCGTGGATTTTCTGGATAAAAATCCCGGCCCTAAAAAACTGATGGGCCAGATGAGTAATGCGATCAAAGCAAGCTTCCAATCCAATAAAAAAAGTAGAATAGTCCCAAAGATCGCCTCTAAAAGAGGACCGAGTCCCCAAGGAATAAACGCTAGAAGGGCGTGTTCTAATGCCGCAAGATCGTTGAAAAACCTGGAAAGAATATCCCCTAACTTATTGTTGGAAAAAAAATCCAAATTCAATCGATCCAAATGTTCGTACATCTGCAATCGAAGGTCTTGGATAATTCTTGCGGAAGCCCAGTTATAAAGATAATCTCTCACGGTTCCAAGAATTGTAAAAGTAATCGTTCCGATCGCAAGATAAGCTCCGATCCAATAAAGTGCGTTTTGATTTCGATTGATGAGAGCTTCGTCGATTAAATATTTAAAACTAAAAGGGATACTCGCATAAAATCCGATCTCGAAGCAGAGAAGCCCGATGATAACGGAAATTCTTCCCTTATATTTTTTGGCGAACCGAAATAATCCGAAAATCAAAAGACCTGGTGCGCCCTCTGTTTCCGAGTTCGGTTTTTCCTTTTTCGGATTCAGGGCTTTCCATTTTTTAGCGGAGCCTTTTTCCTTTTCCAGCGGCAAATGTTCCGATTTTTGGATCAGGTCCGGATTGTATTCAAGAGGTCTTTTCATACCGTTTTGGGAAATGTCGTTCCTTTTATTTTTGGCAAATATCTTTCATTTCCACTCTACTTTGATTGTTTTCCTTCGAAACCCTGAGGCAAGAATTTTTCACCGGATAAGAGACAGAATGCGTCTAGAAAAGAGTCGTTTTTTTTGAAACGCACAATTATCTTTGTAACCAGGTCTATAGAATGATTCATTTTCACTATAAAGAGAACGATGGGTTTTATACGGTTACTTTAAAAACTACCGAAACTGCCCCCGGCACTCTCCATAAAATGGTGAAAGCGATGTTTTTTATGGGTTGGGAAATCGTTTCCGGCGACATCAAGACGATAGAAGAGGAAGGCCAATTTTATAGCTACGATATTTTTACATTAAAATCAGATGAAACAGATTCTAAAATCAAGGCTTCTAAATTGGGGGTTCTCATGTCTTCCGTATTTACCGACGATTTCGCTTTGGAAGAAATTATTCATCATTCAAGCGAAGTTGATCTTAGAAATACTTATCACCTCGGCCCCGATTCCAAGTTGGAATTTGAAGATATAGAATTGGGAACTAAAACTAAATTTACCCTCGAAGCTCCAGATAGAAAAGGTCTTCTTTACTTTGTTACTGGAGTGCTCAAAGAAAACGGAATTAACATTCATTCCGCGACGATTCGAACGGATCGGACCGGAAATCGAGCTCAAGATACCTTTATACTTTCCGATACAAAAGGAGGAAAGGGTTTTGCTGGTTCGGCATTAGAGGATCGCGTAAACCGAAATATACTTGAGATCAGTTTAAATTCTTCTTGGAAATAATCGATAAAATAATTTTTTTTTTCGTCTCTTATAAAAAATATTCAGTGCAAACAGTTTATTCCCACCTTTTCATGGATTAACAATGGAATTCTTGAGCCGCTATTTAATGTACGTTAGCTAGTACCACTGTATTCAAAAGATAAATTCACTATTTAAGATTATTCTCATGGACGCCCAAAAAGACTTACAGAAATTCGATTTTACGGAAGAGATCATTCAACACTTTAAAATCAACAGTGTCATTCCGGTTGATTTCTACAACAGAAACGGGCAAATTCTCATTCATAAAAAGGAAAATGCCGACGGAGAAGACATTACAAAATTACTAAGGTTTGAAAACCAAGGGATCTACTTTCTAAAATCCGAATTTGAGAAAATTGCCGGTGGAAAACAAGGTTCCGGATCGGATACCGTAAATGGTCGGGAAGTAAGTTTTGCTAAGTTAGTTAACGCTGAACTAACTGTCGAGCTTGCAAGAAATGCCTCAGGTTTTTTATCCGAGTTAAAAAAATTTCCTCTTCACGGAAATCAGATAAGACATCTTAATAAATCTATCGACGGAATATTAGAAGACTTTAAATCTACGCCCGATATGGAAAACGGGTTAGTCAACATCATTGAAGTTATGAGTAATGCTGGAGTTCCAATGGATTCCGAGATACTCACGAAACGCACCGTAATCTCCATGGCGATGAAGGTAAGAGCGGGAAAGGTTTTTACCAAAGTGGATATGGAACAGAAGAAGTTAGATCAGATGAACCTGATGATGTCTTCTTATCTTGCGGATGTGGGTTATACTCAAATGAAAATTCCGGTGCAAAAGGATCTGAAGACGGAAGAATTCGAATACATCAAAAATCATCCGATCATCAGTTATCTTATGGTGGCTAACCTTCCAGATTTAGATGATAACATCAAAACTCTGGTTCTCAATCACCATCGTCCTCACAAAGGCGAGGGGATGAACAATAATTACCCTCAGCCAAAAGTTCTTGTTCATAAGCTCAATCTTTATAAGGAAAAATATAAGGATGATCCGATGAAGACCGTTTTGGTCGGTGATATTCAAAAGCAGATACGGAATATTCTCACCAATAACCTTCCCATAGAAGATATTGGGGTTATTTCCATTGCGGGAGAATTTGCTTCTTTAACCACAAGACAGGAATGGAGAGAACCGTTTGAGCCTTTGGTTGCGATGAAGCTCATTTTGAATAATAGTTTTTTTGCATATAATGAAAAGACTCTGAGGGATTTTTACGATCACATCGGTCTTTCCTTGTGCAATAATCAACCTTTTATTCAAGAAGGAGATTTTGTAATTGTAGTTACACAGGATTCCAATCAGAAAGTGTTTTTCGAGGTTTGTATCATTCGGGAGATGTATAAAACTCAGATTCGCCCTATGCTGGAAAGGATCGGAACCATCCGACCAAATTTCAGCAATATGGGAAAACTAAGGATTTCCGGATTTGATATTTCTTCGTTAAAACTCGATCGAAGAAGAGCGATTTACAATCTTGAGAAAAATCAAGATCCGAGAAGGATCGTTTATGTCCTAGATCCAAATATGGATGCTCGTCTTTACGAAGAATTAGCTAAGCAGACTGGCGAACTTCCCAAAGAAAGCGCCTGAAATCGCTCTTTTCGATTCCAAAAGTGTCAGTCGTTTTTACGGAAAGCCTATGTTTTCCTTTAGCGTTTGTCCCAAAACATTAAAAGAAATCAGTTACAATCATTCGGTCTGTAATAAAACGTAGGAGTTCCCACGTTTTAGTGGATAGGAGTTAGGGGGCAGTGGTTAGGACTTTACATACATTACATTACATACACGCCCCTGACATCTACTGATCTCTATATAAAGGAGTACCGCCAATTTTAGCACAAATCCCCGTTTAGATGTAGAATTCTGGACACTCTATTATGTAGGGATGAGTAATTCCTATTCACTGACCCCTAAATTCTCGCTTCTCTTGCGCTCGATAAAACTCTTCTATTGGCGCGAAACAGGTTTGGGCAGACCTTAAGGCCTTCCAACTTGAATTGAAAAGGGATATTCTTCCTAAATTCAGGTAAGTTTCTAAAAAATCCTCACATTGTCGCTGAGATTTCATTTTTGTGTGTTGTTCGCTATTTTTGAGAGAGAAGTTATTGTTTTTTGGAAATAATTTATTAATTAATTTTTTTTGATTCAAACCGATTTTGAGTTAAAATGTACGTTTCATAAATAATTTTTTTCCAGTCCGATTCTGTATTCTTCCTGAGTAGAAATTGTGAATGGATTCCATGGTACGCAGACCTTTTTCGAAACGGAACTAAAGGTATTTGATAAAATGAATTCTAATATGAATCATAGCTCACATTCGGTTAATAAGGAACTTCTGGAAAAATTCGAATTCAATTCTGAAGTTATCAAGAGTTTTATCAGTCAGAGTGAAGTACCGGTCGATTTTTATAATAAAAACGGCCAGATCTTAATCCACAAAAAATCGGATGCATCTGAAGAAGACGTTACAAGGCTTCAAAAATTTGAAAGTCAGGGGATTTATTTTCTTATTTCGGAAAAAGATAAATTTATCAAACCGAAAAATCCGGATGCGGTCCACGGAAGAGAAGTTTCCTTTACCAAACTCGTAAATCCGGATCTTACGATAGCCCTTGCTAAAGAAGCTTCTGGTCTTTTGGAGGAACTCAAACATTTTCCGTTGACCAACAATCATATCCGTTTGGTTCAGAAAGGTATCGACGATATTCTCGCCGACTTTAAGGCAAGTTCGGATATGGAACTGGGACTTGTAAACGTGATTGAAGTGATGGGACAGGCCGGTGTTAGAGCGGCTTCTGAGATGATGACCAAACGTACAGTCATTGCCATGGCGATGAAATTAAGAGGAATGAAAGCTCTCAGTAAAAACGATAACGAAATTCAAAAAACTAAACAACTCAACGTTATGCTTGCTTCCTTTATGGTGGATATCGGTAAATCCAGGATGAAACTTCCGAATCATATCGATCTTCGTCCAGAGGAATTTGACTATATCAAAAATCATCCGATCATCAGTTATCTTATGATTGCAAATTTAAGTGGAGTCAATTCGGAAGTCAAATCGGCGGTACTCAATAGTCATAGGACTTTCCGTGGAGAAGGTTTGAATAATAATTATCCTTCGACAAATATGATTATCCGAAAACTGACCGAGTATCTTCAAAAGTATAAAGACGATAAATCAAAGCAAATTTTGATCAAAGACATTGAGAAACAGATTCATCATATTCTAGGCAATATTTACACGGACGAAGATCCTGGAATTATCTCGATCTCCGGGGAATTCGCTTCTCTCAGTTCAAATCAAGAATGGCGTCCTGCATACGACGCTGTTGTTTCGATGAAACTAATTTTGAATAACAGTTTCTTTTCTTACAACGAAAAGATTGTTCGAGACTTTTTCGATCTGATGTCTTTGAGTCTTTGCGAGAATCGTAGCGTTCTCAATCCGGGTGACTACGTCATAGTCGTTTCGATGGATTCTCAAAAAAAAGTGCACTTTGAAACCTGTGTTATCAAAGAAATTTTCAAACATCAAACAAGACCGATTCTAGAAAGAATCGGGACAATCCGGCCAGTGATTACCAGTAAGGGAAAGATTAAAATTCAAGGTTATGATCCGTATTCTTTCCGTCAGGATAAAAGAAAAGCGATTTTCGATTTGAATAACAGTATGGATCCGAGAAGGGTCATTTACATTATCGATCCAGAATTGGAACCGAATCTTTACGAGAAAGTTGATCAAAATTTTAGAGGAACAATTCCTCGTTCTGTGGCCTGACAAAACTAAAGCTTTCTTTTAGAAACTCCTTTATCCCTGGACTTTATCTTATTTTCTTGGTATTTATGCCTTCTAGTTGGGGAAAAATTTTTAAAATCGGTACGTTTGGAGAATCTCATGGAAAATCCGTGGGAGTTATCATTGAAGGAGTTCCTGCAGGAATCCCCATTCGTTTGGAAGAAATTCAAAAAGACTTAAATCGAAGAAGACCGGGCCAGAGTAATCTTACGACCCCTCGAGATGAAACCGACACGGTTCGTGTGGTTTCCGGAGTTTTTGAAGGTAAAACGATCGGATCTCCGATTGCTCTAGTCGTGGAAAATCAAAATACGAATTCTAAAGATTACGAAAATTTAAGAACCACATACAGGCCTTCTCATGCAGATTATACATATCAGATGAAATACGGTTTCCGTGCCCATGTGGGAGGAGGTCGTTCTTCCGTTAGAGAAACAATCGGCCGGGTTGCGGCTGCCGCTATCGCGAGAATGATCCTCAAAGACGATCTTGGAATTGAAACCGTTGCATGGGTAGATTCGATTGGAACGATTCAATCTACCATCGGCGAAAAGTATCCCAAATCGAGGGAAGAAGTGGATCAAAACGAAGTTCGTTGTCCGGACGCCGCAAGTGCGGATCAAATGCGCTCTTTAATTCTCAAAATGAAAGAAGTGGGGGATAGTGTCGGAGGAACAATCAAATGTGTGTCCTATAATCTTCCTCCCGGATTAGGCGATCCCGTTTACGATAAATTAGACGGAGACCTTGCAAAGGCTATTCTTTCCATTCCTGCGTGTAAGGGATTTGAGGTTGGTTCCGGATTTTCGGGAACACTTTTGACTGGAAGCTCGCATAACGATGAATTTTATGTGGAAGAAGAAACCGGAAAAGTCAGGACGAAAACGAACAATTCTGGAGGATTACAAGGTGGCATTTCAAATGGGGAAGAACTGGTAATTCGTGCCGCTTTTAAACCGACCTCCACGATTTTTAAAAAACAAAATACGATAAATCTTAAAGGAGAGGAGACCACTCTGGAAGCCAAAGGCCGTCATGATCCTTGTGTTCTTCCAAGGGCTGTCCCTATTATTGAAGCTGTAGTTAATTTGGTACTCGTGGACGCGTACCTTTATCAACGGGCGATCAACCCTCAATGGTTTCAAAAATGGGCCCACATTCCCGATTATTACAAAGATTTAGAACTCTAAGAATCAGTCTCAAAATGGATGTGGATGTTTTAAAATTTTCATCCAAGAACGCCAAGACGATCCGGGGCAGGTTCTAAAATCTAAAATCGATATGGGAATCAATTCGTATGGAAAGAATCCGATAAATTTAAAGTAGAACCTAGGAAGAAAAGTGACAAACGAGTAACTTTTTAGAAACGGGTTGCCAGAATGAGAATAGTACGTTTCTATAGAATTGTTTCCCGGTATCGGGCAACGATCAAAAGGATGATTCCATGGTAAAAATCAAGATCGACGGAATCGAGTATGAGGTGGATGAAAAAAAGAACCTCATATCGGCGGCTAAAGATGTCGGGATCGATATTCCTTTCTTCTGTTATCACCCTAAACTTTCCATTGTGGGCATGTGTAGAATGTGTCTGATCGAAATCGAAGGAGTTCCTAGACTTCAAGCGGCTTGCAATACAAAGGTGACGGAAGGTCTTTCCATTTTCACAAAAAACGATCGTATCAAAGAAGCGAGGGAAGGAACAATGGAGTTTCTTTTAGCCAATCATCCGTTGGATTGTCCCGTTTGCGATAAAGCCGGAGAATGTCAACTCCAAGACAATGCCTTTCAGGAAGGGAACGGTAATTCTAGGTTTACATTAGAAAAAAGGAATGTTCCTCAGGAGGAAATCGGCACTAATCTGATCATCAATCATAATCGTTGTATCGTTTGTTATCGTTGCGTCCGTTTCGAAGAAGAAATAGTAGGGGAATCCAATCTCGGTCTTTTTGAAAGAGGATATCATTCCATCATCGGTCTTGCAAAAAGCGAACCGATTCAACATAACTTTCAAGGCGCACTTGCGGATCTTTGTCCGACCGGGGCGCTTCTTAACAACAAGACCTTATTTAAATCGAGAGTATGGTGGTATAAAAACGCAGAATCGATTTGCCACGGTTGTAGTACTGGTTGTAACATTACAACTAACGTAAGAGATAATAAAATGTATCGATACATGCCCCGAATTGACGAGGAAAAAGACATGTACTTTCTTTGCGATATAGGACGTTTTGATATCGATTGGTTGAATGAAAATCGTTTATTCGCTTATTATCGAAACGGAAATATTTCGGAAAGTGCGATCGTATTACCCGCAATTGCGGAAAAAATTTTGAATTCAAAAAAGATAGCGGTCCTCGGCGGGGCGGCCGAATCGAACGAGAATTTGAAAACAATTCTACAAAGTGTGGAGTCTTTTGGAAAATCGGTTATTCTGGAAGTGAGAATAAACGAGGTTCAATACAAAGTCCCCGAACAGAAAGACTTCTTGATGACTACGGATTTAAGACCGAATACGAGAGGTGCCGTGGATTCCGGTTTTGTTTCTTCTCAGGGAATAAACGCGGTTCGCAAGGCCATCGAATCGGGGGAGGTCGATTTGGTCTTTATAATTAAGGAGAATATAAAAGAGTTTTTACCTTCTATTTTTTCTAATGCGACTGTTGTATTGTTGGAGACTAATTTAACTCAGGAAATTGGCGAAGTCGCATTTGGAATTCCAATTCAAACGTTCGCAGAGCAATCGGGTTCTTTTACGAATAAGAACGGGTTAAACCAACATTTTCAAAAAGCGATGGAACCGCCTAAAGGTTTATTGAATTCGGGTTCTGTTTTCCGGAAGTTGGCGGAACTGGTCAAAGAATCTATGTCTTCTCCTAAGGAGGTTGGCGTTGGGAACCGTTAACGTAGTACGTGTAGCAAGTCTTCATAAACTTTCCTGGTATGAAAAGTTTTATTTTTATTCCATCGGCAAAGGGCTTTGGATCACACTCAAACATTTTATCAAAGCGGCGATTTTAAGAAGAACGGTCACGATCGAATATCCGGAGGAAAAAAGAAAATACTCCACACGTTTCCGCGGAATGCATACAATGAAACGGGATGAGCAAGGTCGTGAACGATGTACAAGTTGCTTTTGTTGTATGTGGATTTGTCCCGCTGACGCAATTTATATCGAAGCGGGAGAAGTAACTCCTGAAATTCAACATCTTCATCCCGAAGACAAATACGCGAAAAAATTTGAGATCGATTTGCTACGTTGTATTTTTTGCGGCTTGTGTGAGGAAGCTTGTCCGAAAGGTGCGATCTATCTGGATGGCCCCGGTGAAATGGCGACTGATAACCGAGAAGACTTAATATTAACTAAAGAAAGAATGATGCAAATCGTAGGCG
>NZ_AHMT02000017.1:17500-25000 GCF_000243815.2 Leptospira alexanderi serovar Manhao 3 str. L 60
GTCTTCTAAAACTCCGGCAAGACCTTTTCGGTAACTTTGATATAACCGTTTCATTTCAAAGGGTAGAATGAGTTTGCCGAGAAGGCCTTTGGGAATCCATCCGAAATATACGATGAGTTTCGTTTTATTTTCCGAAAGTTTTTCCAGTATGTATCTGGTTCTAACATAACGAGCCAAACCTTTCTTATAAATTCTTGCGTTGTTCAGCCCCTTGCAATATTCCCATTCCCAAGGAATTTCTTCCCACTCCATTAGAATTCCTGCATTTTTGGAACTGCCGAAAAGTTTTCCCTCTTTTTCGACAAACTTCATTTCCGGAATTCCGATCCTTTTGTTAAACGAAGAAGTGTCTATGAGCCAAGGCCAAAGAGCTTCAACTTTTACGTCGAGTTCGAATTCCCAAAGGGAATCAATCGGTTTTGCAAATTGAGTCCATTCTGGCGACCAAGGATATTTATTTAAATAATCGGTAAGATCCGATATTTTTGAGGATTTGATTTTGTTTACTTCTATATTCAATTTTCGTTTTCCATTCGAGCGAATCTCTGTTAATTCGAAAATCCCTTTGTAGATATTTTTCAATAAGAAGAAACAACACATTCGGAAATTCCTTCTCAATTAAAAAATATGTAAAGATGATCCGATTCTTGAGAAAAGAATCTACAAAATTTCTCTTTTCGTTTAGATTATAGTTCCTGGATTAAGGTTCGAAAGAAATTTGGTACGATATGCAATATTCTATTTTTGGTCGGAAATTCTCAGAACAAACTGGGATTGGACAATTGATGGACGATTTGGGGTGCTTTCATCCTGGTTCTTGTTTGTTGGGTGGAGGAAATCCGGCTTTCATCCCAGAAGTGACCGAGGTATGGAAGGAGATTATATCTAAACAAATCGAGTCCGGAAGTATACAGAGAATTATAGGAAGTTACGAATCACCTTCCGGAATTCCGGAACTTCGAGAAACGATCGCTTCGATTTTATCGGAAGAATCCGGAACAAAGATCACCGAAGACCAAATCGCAATCACGAATGGGAGTCAGAACGCGTTTTATTTCTTATTAAACTTTTTCTCAGGGAATTTCGGAAACGGCCAGAGAAAAAAATTTTTTTTCCCATTCTTCCCGAATATATCGGTTACACGGATCAAACTTTGGAGTCCGATTCATTCTTGTCCTTTACACCTGAGATTCAAGAAATCGGGGATAAATATTATAAATATTTTATATCTTTGGAAAAGTTCAATTCGGTTCAAAATTGGCAACAGGATGCCGGTTGTATCTGCGTTTCACGACCTACGAATCCGACCGGTAACGTGATCACGGATCGGGAGCTTGGGTTTTTGATTGAAAGAGCAAACGATGCGGAGATTCCTTTGTTAGTAGACAATGCTTACGGATTTCCATTTCCCAACGTGGTTTTTGGAAAAAGTTCCTTTATTCACAGGCCGGGAATGATCCAGGGATTTAGTCTTTCTAAGTTGGGTCTTCCGGGAGTCCGTACCGGTTTTGTACTGGGTGATTCGAAAACGATCGCCATGTTACGTAAGGCCAATTCGGTTGTCAATTTGACGAGTGCCAGTCCGGGGCAGTTTATTGCGTTGGATCTTTTTCGTTCGGGCCGTTGGAAAGATTTATGTGAAAAAGTAATATTACCTTTTTATCATAAGAAATCGGTTTTTGCTCAGGAGGTAATTCTAAAAAATTGGAGTTCCAAGGTCGACTATCGGATTCATCAAAGCGAGGGTGCTTTTTTTCTTTGGATTTGGGTAAAAAATTTATCTTTGCCTGTTAACGATCTTTATCCAATTTTGAAGAAAGCGGGCGTAATTATCGTTCCCGGTGGAACTTTTTTTCCGGGAGCCGATCCGAACTGGTCTCATAGACAGGAATGTTTTCGATTGAGCTTTGTTCGGGAAAATAAAGAGATCGAAGAAGGAATTCTGAGAATCGGGAAGGTATTGGAAAAATTCTCGAAATAAATGGTTTTGTTTAACCATTTAAGAGGAATACTGGACAATAAAAAGATTCAATTAAAAAGAACTGTATTGTCGATTTGATAAGAAACATGGAAAGCAGCGAACAAAACATAAGCTTTGAGGAATTGGCGGAGAGTAAACCTACCGAAATACAGTCTCTTGCGCCTGATTATATTTTTTTGAACGAGGGAGCGGTCGGCTTATCCGCAACCGCACGTTGTATTTTAGACGAACTTAGGGATTGGCATAAGAAGACAGAGAAACACGGTTCTAAAAGTATTCATCCGTCTTACTTACTTACGTTAGATAAACTTGCGGAACTTCTGAATAAATATAGAAACCTGAGTGAACAAGCAAAGTCCCCGCCGAGCGTCGATCTTGCCTTAAGGCAGTTGGTCGATTATGAAAAAAGAGGTAAGAATAAGTCCGCATTTATCTATCCGTTTTTGGTTCGTAACGGAGCTAAGATTCAGGCTCGAATCGCAATTGCAAGCCCTCAGAAAGAAGCGAAAACGGATGTAAGTCCGTATCGAGCCGCTTGTTTTGAATTTTCGGAAGAGATGATTGATCTTATACTTCAAAATCGAACTAAAAAGCCAAAACTTCCAGATGAAGATAGCCCGGGTGCGTTTTTGCTTCATAAAAATAAGGCAGGAAAAAATTGGCTTTTTCCGAAGTTGGCTTCGCTTGAGGCCGAATTTTCCACCCTTTTAAAAAGAGGATTTCAACCTTACAGTTATATTCCTATGACGGACTTCCTAAGAGATTTTCTTACGTATGCGACCAAGAAAAAGTATGTGATGAAAATTCTTCCGGATTATCATATCATTTTGGATGATCTTCAGTTGAATCCGGACGGTTCTTACGTGAATCAACCCGAAATCATCGCGCATTATCGTTGTCAGGCGGATGCTCTTGAAAAATTTGCAATTCCTTATTTGAAGGAACTTAGCGGAAGAGCTGGTTACGGACTGTTCGGAACACGGATTGCGGAGTTCGAACAGACGCATATTCAAATGGTAGAGCCTGGAAAAAAACAAAACCGCGAAAAAGTAAAAGCGTTGATCTCGCTTATAAACGATTATCCGTTCGAACGGGAGACGGATGAATTGGGTAAGAAGGTATCCGAAACCTGTAGACTTTCCGTTCAAATCATATCCAAGCTGATGGAGGAAAAAGAAAAACTTGTTCAAAGAAAAGAAGAGAGCGTATTTAAGTCTTTGAAGTCGAAAATTCTTCATAAAATAGGAGAACATACTCTTCAGGAACAAACTTTATATAGTTTTTCTCCGGAGCAAAAATTGAAGTCGTCGGGTTTGTCGGACGTAATACGTTATCCGGCATTGATTGATGAATTAAAAAAAGAGATTTCTGATCAATATGGAATGAAGGTGATCGAAAAACCAGATCAGACTTCAGAGATATACGCGGTAGATCCGGGATATATGGCCGCGGTTCTTCATAAATTGAGTAGTATGGCGACGAAAAATATTGCTTATCAAAAAGAATTGGAAATTGCAAAGGAGATCAACGCGAGTCTAAATAATCCAAAACATCCGGGATTAAATGCAAAACTCAAAGCCGAAAGTATTGTAAAACTCCAACAGGGAATCCAGACGATGGAACAGTTGGAAGTGGAAAGACAACGTTCCCAAGAATTCGCAAAAAAATTCAACCTTCCGATGGGAATGTTAGGTTTTGTTGCAAGTATGATCTTATTTTTGATCGCATCCGTACATTTTAGAACCACTGGAATTCTATTCGTGGGAATTCCGGTCAGTTTATTTTTAGGACTGATGCTCGCATTCCATTTTAGAAATAAAGAAAAATCGGATATTCTTTCCAACGGAAATTCCGCTGTCTCAATCGGATCCGGTTTTAAAGGAGAATTCATGCCTTCTTCGGATGATTATCCTTCCGGAGATGATTCCGAAGACGAGCACTTTCAGTCTAAGGGAGAAACTCCTAAGGAAAAGAAAGTAAATTTGATAGCAAAGGGTGCGGAACGTTTTGTTTTTCCAAATCGTTTTACGAAGATCACGGATAAGATTCACGATTCCCGTTCTTTACGTAAAAAAATCTTCGAGAATTTAGATAACATTAGAAATAACGTAGCTCATCTCAAAGGAGAAAAGGACGACGACAAGGTTGCCTCCACGATCGAATATGCTCTTTTGCAGAATTCGGCTACAATCCTGGTTCCGGATGATATAGTTCCACAAGGGATGCCCGGTTCTATCATTCTTAGCCACAATGATTTAAAAGCTCCTTTGATCCGGGATCAGATCGCCGAATTTTTACGAAATGAAGCTCAAAAGAAACAATACGATAAAAAGCTCCTTAAATATTATACATTTCTAATTAATACGATTGAAGTGGAATACTATAAATATCTTCCGAGCCGAAAGAAAAAATAACGTTTCATAAGCAATGAATATGAAACATACAAATAGTAAAAGCGGCTCAAAGCTGAAAAAAATATTTCTTTTGATTTTTCTATCCATTTTGATCTTTATAGGAATTTTTGAAATTGTTTTGCGTATTTTGTTACCCCTTTCGCCAGATCCGGAAGGTGTGGATTTATTTCATATTCCGGGCCCTTGGAAAAATTCGGTAATCGAATTGCCAAAACGAAACGGTTCTTCGACTTTTCGAGTGCATTATCTGAGTGCGGGATCTTTAACTTCGCCCGTTGTAGTTTTGTTACACGGTTTTCCGGATACATCTTACGGATGGCGTTATGTGATTCCTTTACTTTCGAAACAATATAGGGTTTTGGTCCCCGATTTACGGGGTTATGCCGGAACGGATAAACCTGAGGACGGTTATGATCTACGATCTCTGAGCGAAGATTTGTTCGCTTTCATAGAAGAGACAAATAAAGAAGAAAACCGTAATCCTGATAATTCTGTACACGTTATCGGACATGATTGGGGCGCTTCTATCACATGGTTTGCAATTACGGAAAAACCACAGCGATTCAGAACCGCGACCGTTCTGGATATACCTCATCCAAGCGCATTTGAAGAACAGATTGCTCTTGATTCGAAGCAAAGAGAATATCGCTATTTCGTATATCAATTGATTGCACCTCGTTCTGCCCGCCTTCTAGCCGGGCTTAGTCAAGAATTGCGTGCAAGAATCTTTTATTTGAACGAGTTGCAGAAAGATACTGCTCTGCGTGATTCGGACATTCCCGTTTATCAAGCGGCTTTTAATACACCCGAAGAAATGTTCGGACCTTTGGAATATTATCGAGAACTTGCATTGCATGGGGATTCTATCCTGAAACATTTTAAAACAGCCGGTCCAGTGCAAGTGGATACTCTTGTTCTTTGGGGTGCTAAAGATAATTATATGATGAGTGAGATGGCCGCACTGTCCTGCAAGTTTGTCAAAGCCCGTTGTGAATTTGAAATTTATCCGAATTCGGGTCATTGGCTTCAGTGGGAAGAACCTGTGGAAGTTTTCAATCGATGGAAAAAATTTATAGATCGATAATCCGATGTAAGCTCGAAGATCTATTCGAAAAAATCGGACGACAGAATCAGTTTTCTTGATCCTCACA
This sequence comes from Leptospira alexanderi serovar Manhao 3 str. L 60, assembly GCF_000243815.2. Classification (GTDB taxonomy): domain Bacteria; phylum Spirochaetota; class Leptospiria; order Leptospirales; family Leptospiraceae; genus Leptospira; species Leptospira alexanderi. Next base: position 23,047 of record NZ_AHMT02000017.1, read on the forward strand.
ATTGAATTTTTCAACAGCTATAGTATATTCTCAAAATTATTCTTGCTTGTCCTTTGATTAAAATCGACTATAGATGAAAATTAATCCCGATGTATTATATAATATTTTTTATCCTCCTTTTTCCGATCCAATTAATGGCGGAACGCGTTACACCGCTTCAAATTTCTATTTTGAGTCCTATGCAATTGGCTGATAAAAATACCGAAGTGTTCGGAATTAGGTTTAATTTGTTTTATGGAGTTAATCGTAGAATGTCCGGTATTGATTTAGGACTTTTTAATGTTACCGAAAAGAATTCAGGAGGTGTGGCGGCAGGGTTTGGAAATTTTACAGGGGATAGTCATGTCGGAATCCAGGCTGGAGTTGTGAACGTAGTGAGTAAAGAATTACAAGGGTTTCAGGTTGGAGTTGTAAACTATTCTAAGAAACCCTATGGATTTCAAATTGGCGGGATCAACATTACGGGTCAAACGTACTTACCGATGTTCGGAGCTTTAGCTAACTCCTCCGATGAATCTTATTTAGGTCAAATTAGCGCCGGTCTCAATTTTTCCAAAGAAAGTCCATATCAGTTCGCCGGAATCCTCAACGGCTCCAGAAAGGGATATTTACAGATTGCAGTAGGGATAAATTATGTAGATGAAGGTTTGTTTCAAATAGCGGGAATTTATAACAGCGCAGGATATCATAAACCAATCTATCTCCAGATGGCTTTGGGAGTAAATAGTGCGTCGCAACGATCCTTCCTTCAGGTTGCAGGAATATGGAATTTTTCAAAAGAGCCTTCAATACAGATCGCGTTGATCGGAAATTCCTCTAGCTCGTCTTCCTTTTTTCAACTTGCTCTTTTGGCTAATCAAGCAAAAGAGAAAAGCACATTTCAAATCTCCGCGTTGTCCAACTTCGGAAATCAAAGTAAATTACAATTTTCTACTATTTTAAATTACAGAAATTGTAATAAACCGGAATGTCTGGCGGGAAGTCAAATAGCCGTTCTTTCGAATTATGCGATCAGGACGAGTTTTCAGTTCGGATTGATCAATTGGGCGGAGAACGCGAATGTGCAGATTGGCGGATTTAATCAAAGTGACGAGGTTAGGAGCCAGATAGGAATCTTAAATCGTTCCGCTAAAACCGAAGGGTTCATGATCGGCCTTTTCAACGAAAGTCGCGATTTGACCGGTTTTCAAATAGGGTTGTTAAACGTTGCCAAAAATGGAATTTTCCCGATCATGCTATTTTACAATTCGAATTATGAAAAAAATCCTAGTAAGAATTTCAGTGGAATCGTGAATAGTTCCTGGTCCCCGTTTCAATTGAGTATTTTTTCACCCTTACAGATTTTTTCACAAGAAACGAGCATCTACGGACTTCGTCTGAATTTTCTTTATGGAAGAAACGATCGGATTTATGGATTAGATTTTGGATTTTTTAATCACACTTCCGAAACGAAGGGTATATCGGTCGGAGCATTTAACAAAATCGAAAATGGCGCGGCAGGACTTCAGATCGGTTTGTACAATGACGTAATGGAAGATTTCTATGGTCTACAGATCGGGGTAGGACAATACAATCGAAAATTCTTTTATGGGTTTTCAATGGCCGCTATTGCAATAACCGGAGAAGACGTAAATGGGATGCAAATCGGGTTCCTTTTGAATTCCGGTAAGAATTTTTTACTGCCTCAATTCGGACTCGGACTTAATTTCGCGGACTCTAGCCCCGGTCAGTTAGCCGGAATCGGAAATTATTCGAAGAAAGGCGTCCATGGACCCCAAATCTCAGGCGGTTTCAATATTGCACATGGAGACGTATACGGTCAGTTAGGTGGTCTTCTCAATTATGCAACAGGCGACGCGATACCCGGACAGATCTCGCTTCTTTTCAACGGTTCTAAATTTGCCCCCTTCCAACTCACAGCCTTGGGGAATTACGCTGCAGGAAAGGCGTTTCT
>NZ_AHMT02000017.1:32500-62500 GCF_000243815.2 Leptospira alexanderi serovar Manhao 3 str. L 60
CAGTAATAGACTTTTCTAATTTCCTACAGTCTCCTGATGATATATCCTTTGGGGACTTGGTGGATTATGTCCAAATCTGAAAATCAAATACCTACCCCCGAAACCTTCACTTTAAGTTCGGAGGATACTCAGGATATGATTGGGGATCAGGAACTCAAAGTTCTGATGCTTCAATTCAATCCGGGAGCGTTCAAGGATATCGATTTGATTGAAAAGGGAGTGGAAAATTATTTCTTATTCAATCAATCTCCGTTTGCTCTTACAAAAGTCGAACAACTTCAACATCTCAAACTGCACGACCTTAAATTTTTAGAAGAAAGGAAAGGAATTCAATCTTATCAGTTCCTTCACTTTCAAAAGGAAATTAGGGAACTCCAAATCGCAGACGTAATTATTCGTCCCGCTTCTTTAAAAGCCGATCAGATCGTAAAAGTAAAACGGGGTTGCCTTCTTCAAAGTGTAGCGGCGGTTCTTGAAATGTTGTATGCAAGAGATCAGTTCATTCTGAACGCTTCCAAAAATGCCGAGATCGAAGACTGGGTTCATCAGAATTATCTCAATGTAGACGACAAAGGAGTACAGATCAATTTGTCGGACTCTAAATTTTTAGAAAAGTCCATGCAAAATTTGGAATCTCTTTCTTTGGAATTTCTTCTCGGTCGTTTGCAGGTTCGTGGCGATTTATTCAGCAATATCTTTCAAGTGTTAAATCAAAAACCCGGAGAGATATTAAATCAACTTTCTATTATCAAGGTAGAACCGGAAGTTTTACAGGCAATTGAAAAAAGAGGATCAAGGGCTCCGCTGTTGCAATTGCATCCCCGCTTTCATTTGTTTCAACCTTCTCTGGACGAACTTTTGAGTTTTAGACATGCTTCCAAAGAAAAAGGAGAAGAAGGCAAGTTTACGGAATTGGAAATCATATTCGATTTGTTTACCGTAATCGCTCGCAAAATACTTCTCCAAATTCTCCCGGGAGAAGAATCTTCCTGGATCGAATTGACCGAAAGTTTTCAAGCAGAAAGATACTTGCAGGAGTTAAAAAAACATCCTGCGTTTACATTCGGAAAAAGTTGGATGGGGGGAGGAGATTTTATCAAATCTTACGAAGTGTTACTACAGACCGTAAGAGCTCTCGAACACCTTAAAAAAGAGTCTTTGATTAATCTAATCACGGCTGAAAATCTATTTCGTTTTAAAGAATCCAAAGAACCGGTACATTTCGATCTTTCCAATTTTGAAGTGGATGATGCCGCAATTAAAAGTGTCGGTATGAGTAGAGTCGAATTGTTCCGTGAAGTTTTGGAGCGAATTCGTGTTAGAGAAGATTTCCTGAAAAAGGAAAGGAAAAGTGCGAGTGGGGAAACGATCGGGCTTATGATTTTAGCGAAGGCTATGATTCTTCACGCTTTTGTGGAGGTTCGCTCGAGAAGAACTTCGGTTCATAATTTGATTCGTCAAAACGGATATCCGCGCGGAATCTATGAATTTTTAAAAGAAGTTTCCGACGTAAAGGACGGGCAAGTTGCCGTCGACGAACAGATTCGTTTGAGTAAGGCGATTGCCGAATGGGAAGAAGATATTGAAAAAGAAAGAATTCGCTCCGAAAAGGCTTCCAAATCGATCTTGGAAAGAATCATCGAATTCATTCTAAGTTTATTCGGGATCAAATTTTCTCCCAAAGAACGGGAAGTTACAAACAAGGGTCAAGTTAAAAGGGATTTTAAAAATACGGAAACGGATCATATTTTTCATGAGTCCTCTAAACCGAAAAAGAAAAAGTCTCTCGGCGTAATCGTTGGACCCAAAGAAAAAGAAATGCTCATTCCAGCTCGTGTTCAGAAGGCGATCGACTATGTGGATCGCAAAAATAACGGACTGATTTGGCTCGATGAAGTTGTTGCTGCCATATCTTCTCCAGAATTCGGAAAAGACAAGGTGGCCGATCTTATATACTATGACCAAAAACGGAGATATCTAGAAATCCGAGCGATGAATCAGGTAAGACACGTTTTTATGCGGAGGGAATTGGAGTCCGATCCTGCGTGGATCCAAACTACTTTGGATTATATGGACAATGTTTCCGCCAAAAAACCGGAGTTCTCTGCGCTTGCGGATACTCTAAGAAGATTCCAAAGCGAATAAAAATTTAAGTATATTATAATTTTATTGAATATTGACATTTCGCTTGAGAGATCTTGCGTTTCAATTAAATTGTGATCTTTCGGAGGATTCATGAAAACCAGAATCGAAACGGATTCAATGGGTGAAATCACGGTAGATGATTCCAAATATTGGGGTGCGCAAACCGAACGTTCTCTGCATCATTTCCATATCGGAAACGATCGATTTCCAAGAGAAATGATTCGTGCTTTGGGAATTTTAAAAAAATCGGCCGCAATTGTAAATGCAGAACTCGGTCTTCTTACCGAAGATAAAAAGAAACTCATCGTCCAAGCCGCCGACGAAGTGATTTCCGGTGCGTTGGACGATCATTTCCCTCTTTCCGTTTGGCAGACCGGTTCCGGAACTCAGACGAACATGAATTCCAACGAAGTGATTTCGAACCGTGCGATCGAAATCGCCGGCGGAGTGAAAGGTTCTAAAAAGCCGATTCATCCGAACGACGACGTGAACAAGGCCCAATCTTCGAACGATACTTTTCCCACTGCGATGCACATCGCTGCAGCAGAACAGTTGAATCAAAAATTGATTCCCGCATTGGTTCAACTCAAGGATGCGCTTGAAAAGAAGGCGGATGAATTTAAGAATATTATAAAAATTGGAAGAACTCATCTTCAGGACGCGACTCCTTTGACTTTAGGCCAGGAGTTTTCCGGTTATGTTCAACAATTGAATTACAACATCGCAAGAGTGAAAGCGGTTTTGCCGGCGGTTTACAGGCTTGCGTTAGGCGGGACGGCAGTCGGAACCGGACTCAACACACATCCTCAGTTTGCTGTGAAAGCGGCGGCTCAGATAGCTAAAGAAACCGGGCTTCCTTTTGTGAGCGCGGAAAATAAATTCGAAGCTCTTGCGGCTCATGATTCTCTTGTGGAGGTGAGTGGGGTTTTGAAAACGATTGCGGCTTCTTTGATGAAAATCGCGAACGACATACGTTGGCTTTCTTCCGGTCCTCGTTGTGGGATTGGTGAAATAAGTATTCCGGAAAACGAGCCTGGTTCTTCCATTATGCCTGGGAAAGTGAACCCGACTCAATCGGAACAGATGACGATGGTATCTGCACAAGTGATTGCAAACGATGTCGCAGTCAATATCGGTGGCGCTTCCGGAAACTTTGAATTGAATGTTTTCAAACCGCTGATTATTCATAACGTTTTGAATTCTATTCGATTACTTTCCGATTCTTGTGTTTCTTTTGAAGAACACTGTGCGCGTGGTATTACTCCGAACAAGGAGAAACTCGACGAACACTTGAATAATTCTTTGATGCTTGTGACAGCGTTGAATCCGCATATCGGCTATGATAACGCGGCTAAGATCGCAAAAAATGCGCATAAGAAAGGATCGACTCTGAAAGAATCTGGAATCGAACTGGGTCTTTTGACGAATGAACAATTCGATCAGTGGGTTCTTCCCGAAAAGATGATTCATCCTTCGGTGGATTAAGTTGGGCAGGGACTTACAGTCCCTGTAGCGTCCTAACACCTATCAAACCCTCGCCACTAAAACGTGGGAACTCCTACGTTTTATTACGAATTTATGGAATGATTTCTTTTCAGGTTTTGAGACAAACTCTAAGATAATATTGCAAATCTAAATGTTCGGAATAGAATTTTGAAACGGAAGGGTTTCCAAAAATCCATTTTAAAAACTCTGCAATTAAATTTGATTATTTTTACATTATAATTTCATAATATATGAATGTCATTATAAATGAAGATAGGCCAGATTTCGTAGTTTTGCATCGTTTCGAAAAAAGTTCATTTTTAAGATAATTCGAATAAAAATATATTCTAAACTAAAATAAATTCGCAGTAAGAAGCCTATTTTATAAAAGTTAACCTTTTTCGCAAAATAATAAAATTAAATGTGTAACTCTCATATTTTTAGCCTTCAGAAATCAGAAGATAATCAAGTTCTATCTTCGCAAATATGGAGTCCCTATTTTTAGAGAAATTTTTCTAATTTTCTCCACGAACTCATGTTAAATCAATAGAGTTGTTGAAAAATTAATCCTCTGTCCATTTCTGCTTCATTGAAATGGGCATTTGAAGCGGTTTTGTTAAACTGAATCATGGAATTTTTCAACAACTCTAATGTATTTTTCAATTATTGGTTTTGTTTCTTTTTTCGAAAAATTGTAATGAATACCAAAATAAGCCTATCAAAATACCAATTAAAAACCAAATCAGAAGTGTCCAAAAAAAGGTATAACCGAAAACTAATACGATGATGTCGAAGGTTTTCAAGGCGCTGTTTCCCATTCTTTAGCTTCATCTTTCGGTTTTGCAGAAGATTCGCCGAACCAGCGAACGAATTTATATACATATGTCGCTCTAAAAAAATTCATGCCGTCTTCTAAGCAAATTTTTCTAAGAAGTTGATCTGCATTTTCTCGATATTTTATCCGATCCAATTTTTCCTCACGCATTAACTGATATAAGGCGTCATGAATAAGGGAAGCACGTATAAAAGTTTTTGTATCTATCGCCGGGCCGCTAGGACCATCCCAAGCGTATCCGGCGTCGATATTCAATAAACCCTCCCGATTTAGATTCACAAAAACTTTTACTCCTGTAATTCCGATTTGAATCGGCGTATTGGTTATGATCGTTGTTTGAAAACTACAAGGTTTTACGAGCTGGTATTTATAGTTCTTTAGATTTTTATATACGATATGATCCATTTTTTCCTTCTTCCTCGCTTTTTTGGAGATCCGAAAGTTTTCAAATATTTACTACTCGGACGCATGAAAATGATACTCGAAAATAAGCGGTCGGTTTTGCAAAAGTACAACGGTTCTCAAAAATTAAGTCAAATCTAGAAATCTCGACTTTTTAGAGGAATATTCCAACATTCTAATTTTCGAAATAGTTTATCATAGTATTTTATTCATGCGTCCGAGTAGTAACTACAATTATACGATATTCTCCACGGCTTCTATTTTTATTTCGGCTTCGTTTGGAACAATGTACAAACGTTTCGAGAGGGTCTGCTCTTTATTCAATTCAAGTTTTATTTTCAAGTAAACTCTGTTTAGCTTAGAAACAAGACGGTTGAATTTTTCCAAAAGATCATTTTGCGTAAGAATTTTTTCATAAAACTTTAAACTTTGCGGTTTCTTTGATTTTTACAGAATTTTACGAAGTTTTAAAATTCCAGTCGCTAGTTTGCCTGCGCTATATATCTATGCGATTATTCGGCAAGTTGATTGAATTGGCTTTGTTAACCGAATCCTTTAATTTCGACATTATTCTTCCTATTTCGATCTTTTGGAATCGTGCCCATAGTGATTCCGTTAGACGAAAGAGAAAAAATCGTAACGGAAACAATCTTCTTCGTAGGAACTTTTTTCTTACTATTTTGAACGTTTACTTTTATCGATTTTTGTTCTGCCATTTTAGATTCTCCAGATTAACTTTTCGATTTTGCTTTCAGGCAGCGAGTTCTCTCGCGTTTTGATTTTGCGGATCGTTCGGAACTTCTTTTTTGGAATGTAGAATTTCCCTATACCAATTTATAAAGTCTCGAAGGGAATCCGGATCTAACTTTTCCGATTTTCTTTCCGCTTCCTTATCTTCTCGATAAATGGAACGGACCGTTTCGATCGGGAGTTTCCAGGATTCTTCGATTGCCCTTACGTAAAGTATGGTATTACGAGTCCCTTTGATGACGTCTGCAAGGTGTTCGCGATAAAGAGGAGCGGTATGCTCCAAATGGTCCTCGCAGAAGTTTTGGGAATATTTAAACGCTATGTCTTTGAGATTGAGTTGTGATTCGATAACGATTTGCTTCAAACTTAGAGAAAGTTTTCTTCCTCTTCTCCAAAATTTTCCGTTGTGAACAACTTCGCTGTTTATAATAAATCTTTTGATTTTTTCAGAGTGCATAATTCTAATTTTATACCGATGTTTTGGGTTCTTCTGGTGTAGTATTGCCTATATCGTTCGAATTAAGGGAACGAATTTCATTTGAAAGAAGGATTAAAGGCTTGAAATTTTCGATCAAACATTCCTCGCAAAGGTCAGTTTGGCGCATTGATTCTTTTTGGTTGCATTGAATACATAAGTTAGTCATCATAGTAAAGTTCTCCTTAATAATTTTTTAGTTTGAATTATTCGCCGAATTCTTCTTCCAAGATATACTCAAGAATACTAATAAACTCTTTGATCTTGTTCGGTTTTCTTTCGCAGATTTGGACGATGTCGTTTTTTACAAGAAAAAGAAAGGTAACTTCTTTATCTTGCATTTTGGTATGATCGTTCCATCTCCAATCGAATGTCGTAAATTGTTCTCTTACATATTCGGCGATTTGAACGACCGCTTTTTTTTCTATTTCGGAAAGAACAATCGGACACAAATTATCCCTGCTTGGGATCGGATTTTTATTGGTAATTTTAGTAAGATTGTGCTGTTTCATAATGAAATTCTCCTGTTTTTTCGTTTATCGTAGAAACGCGTTAAGCAAATAGTACGATACGGAACATTCCATTTTTTGAATACCTCTCCGATTTCTGCATAAGACTGTTGTCCATTTAAACTTTTCGAAAGGTGATCGTAATTCACTTCCGCTTCCTTTGCGAACTTAGAGAGGGTTTTCATTTCTAATGTGATACAAATGAAATCTTTGTATTCGTTTCCGTTAATGATGATCATCGAGCCTCCTTTTTGTGATTGCGATTTCACTTTCATTTGCGAGTTTTGGTCGTGCAAAAGACCGAACTCCATTTCGAAATCGATTTTGACGAGTTTCGCCCCGTGTCAAATGACCATACGTCTAAAATGTATTTTTGTCAATGATTTAATACGTTTAAAATGTATAAAGTGAATAAAAAATTTTCAGACCGTTTAAAAAGGCTTATTGAAACTTTAGGATTTTCTCAGGCCGAATTTGCAAGATCCATCGATCTTAAACCCGCATTTATCAGTGATCTTATTAATGAAAGGGCAAAGAGTTTTTCACAAGAATCCTTACTGCGGCTTCGAACCGTACATAATGTAAACCCTCTTTGGCTCATTGCGGGTGAAGGTGAAATGCTAATCACTGAGATTGAAATAAAAACGGATTTTGAAACGGATCGTTATCGGACGATTCTTAAAAAGATTCGAACCCGTCCACAGGTTGAAGCATTGTTGGAAAGTCTTTTGGAAGTTCCGGATTCGGAATTGGAAGCTCTTAGCCTTGTCATAGAAAAATTTCGAAAGAAGAAGTGATTACTTTTTTTCCAGAGATTCGAATATGAAATTTACGATTTCTTGTGAATACGTGTGTCTAAGAACCTGAATCGGTTCCGGAGAAATTTGAAAGTCGTACTCGAATTTTTTTAGAGTCCTTTCCACTTTCCAATAAAGAGTTTCGCGTAGATTTTCTATGGTCTCCAAATTTTTGCTCCAACAAGTAGACTATATGTATGTTTAGTATATTTTTGCCCCTGACAAAATCCATCCTAATTCCAAAAATGTGACTCTTTTTTGTCCGATTCATTTTTATTTTCAAATTCATTTCGAATTCAAGACTATAATTTCCATATGTCTCATCGCTAAAAATATGTTCGTTCAATGTGATGAAATTTCAGTAACCCGTCTGTAGTTGAGATTTCTTGTATAATCCTTGAGAATTTTCATTCCATTTTGAAGTGTCATTTTGGGGAATTATGAGTTGTTTTTAAGATAAGTCAGAACAAGAGGAATTTTGGTAAGTAAAAATGTGGTATATCGATACCTTTTCTTCTTCGATGTATTTTTTCTATGGACGAAATCGAAACAATTATTTGGGACTTTTTTTAAGTGTCAAAACATTACACTATGTTTGTAATCAGTGGTAATACAAGAAAAGGATCTTTGCTGAAAAATGCTCAATTTTCTGATTCGGAAAAAGAAAATCCGATTCGAGAAGTTTCTTCTGCAAAGGATAAAACTCAAGCTTTAAAAGCAAAAGAAGCCGCTCGGTATTTAAATCTTTCCGTAAGGACTTTCAATCAGTACGTAATCGATCACGAGATTCCGTTTATACAGTGGAGTCCCCGTGTTCGAAGATTTATGATTGGCGATTTGGATAAGGTCGTCCTTTCCCGTAAGACAAAAAAATAAATTTATTAATTGTTTGTTTTCTTTGCGCAAGGAGAGCGAATTTTTTTACCCACTCATTTGAAAAATTAGAAGCAGAACGGACGGAGTGAATTCCGTTCCGTTCTTTATTTCAAAAAGAACTTATTCTTTGCTTCCAATCGGAAGTGATTGAGCAGTTGTGCGGGTTGTCTTTTATCTGCTTGCTTTGTCTGTTCTTTCGATTTTTTTCCAGATTTGCTAAAACTTCTTCATTTCGATAGTGGATTGTTTTTTATGAAGCTGTAGGAACCTTGTATTTGGGAAAAAGAATCAGCGAAAATCCGAATTCTAAAAAATGGATTTTAGATGATCTTTTGGATCAATTCAAAGAATCTAAAAATTCAAATAAAATATCTTTGTCTGATTTAAAGTGCAGGCCAGGCATTATGAATTTTTTCCTTTTTCAGAAAAATGTTTCTGAATTTTAAAACAAAGATGTATATAATTTTAATATTCAAAACTATGATTGTTTTGATCGGAACGAATGTTTTTCAAAATACCTTTTGTTTTTTAGTGTCGCATGCAAATACGTTCTCGAAGATTGAAATTCTTTCTAATCTGGAATTTGAAACGATTCAAATGAATGACTTGGAAGTTTTGGGGATCATTGTTATGACTGTAAAATTCCTCGTATATTTTATTGAAACCACGGTTTTACTTTAAGAAGCAAAATTTTACAATCGAGTTTAAATCTATTCGAAATTAACAATCGAATAAAAAAGCGCGAAGTAGATTAGATAATTTTTAACCCTGATACTGTAATCGATTAAAACAGCATCAGGGAAATTTATTTAGGATTATTGTTGTGGAGCGGAAGTTGCAAAACGGAAAGTGACCCTTCTGTTTCTAGCGTCTTTGGCATCGAGTCCGGAAACAGGTTCTGAGGAGCCTGAACCTTTCGTAACAATACGATTCGCGGGGATTCCTTGTTTGATCAAAGCCTGTTTAACGGCATTTGCACGAAGTTCGGAATAAAAAATATTTCCCTTTTTAGCTCCTTCAGCCTGTTCAGGCCCGACAGCATCGGTATGTCCTGTAATTTCAAGAGCGTAACTATCGGGAAGTTTTCCAAGACCTTCTTTGATCACTGGAACGTTTGCCTTAGACCATCCGCTGAAATCACCCGGATTGACATCCGCTTTTTTGTAGCTGAATCCTGGGCGAGTTATTCCATCAGGATATCTAAAGTCTTTCAATTTTTCGTTTAAGGAATCGGCAATCGCTTCCGGAGAGTTAACGTCGACACTTCTATTTGCAGCGGCGGATTGCTCTTGGGCTGATGGCTCAGGAGCTGCAGGTTCCTCTTTTTTTTCAGCAGAGGAGCAAAGAGTGAATGAAAATGCAATTGCACCGAGCAGAATCAGATTCAAAATTTTTTTGACCATGTTTCTTTCCTTCCTTAGAATCTTAAGGGGTTTTGGTTTCAATGTGTCACATTAAGGTTTAGGAAGGAAAATGGAAACTTTTTTTTTAGAATGCTAAAAACGTGCGGAATAAAAATCTGGAATCCTTTTTCATTTTCGATGAACTTAGAACTGAAAGCAGAAGTATTGGAAGAATTCTCCGGAAATCGATTGGATCGATTTTTAAAATTTTCTTTTGGGGATGAAATGTCCCGAGCCACGATTCAAAAATGGATTGAATGCGGGTATGTTCGCAATCAGGACCGAAAAATTTGCGATAAAAGTTCCTGGAAAGTAAAAACGGGAGAACAATACCTTCTCTCTATCCCTCCAAGACCACCTCTCAACTTGGAACCGGTTCCGATGGTATTACCTGTTGTTTTAGAAAGAGAAGATTATCTTATCATTCATAAGCCGCCCGGAATTGCAAGTCACAGTGGGCCGGGGGATCGTTCTCCAAGTTTGGTCAACGGGCTTCTTCATCATTTCAAAGAATTGTCAAAGGTCGGAGGAGAAACGAGGCCGGGAATCGTCCATAGATTGGATAAGCCCACGGAGGGATTGATGCTCATCGCTAAAAACGATCAAGCGCACGGAAAACTTTCCGAACTTTTTAGAAAAAGAGAAATCGAAAAAAAATATTATGCTTGGATTCAAGGACATCTTCCCGCAGAGACAGGCACGATTGATCTTCCGATTGCGAGGCATCCGATTGAAAGGTTAAAGATGACCGTTTCTCCTAAAGGAAGGAAGTCTGTAACTCATTATAAAGTTCTAAAATACATCAACTCCCGTTCCGGAAGAAAATTCAGCTTTGTCGAAGTAGGTTTGGAAACGGGAAGGACTCATCAAATCAGAATTCATTTTCAAAGCCAAAGGTGCCCTGTTGTCGGAGACTTATTGTATTCGAGGGCTGGCTCTCAGTTTGAATCGTACGGATTGCAACTTTTATCTTATTATCTCAAGTTCAAAGACCCGTTTACGGGGGAAATGATTGAAGCGACTCTTGCCCTCAGTGAAAGGTTTCTTAGATTTGAGAAGAATGCTCCGCTGTTCTGACTCGAATCAAGCTTTGGTCCTTGCGATCGGCGAGAACCGGGAAATTCTCCCTATAATCCAAAATCGATCTTTTACAAGCATTATAGAATAAGATGGTTTCTATTCCCTCGCCTGCGTCCATAAAATCTCCATTAGGTGCTACAGCGAGAGAATGACCGTTGTGATGAACGCTTTTATTATACCCTGCGATTCCGATCCGATTGATTCCGAAAACGTAAGCCTGATTTTCAATCGCCCTCGTTTTTAGGATCAATTCCCAATGATGGATTCTCGGAGTCGGCCAGTTTGCGTGAACGGTAAAAATATCCGTTTCTCCCGCGAGTCTTCGAAAAATTTCCGGAAAACGGATATCGTAACAGATAAAAGGGGTAATTCTAAAGCCGTTGAGATTATAACTGACAATTTCCGAGCCGGGGCTGTAATGTCGATCCTCACCTCCGAAAGTAAAGGGATGAATTTTAGAATAACGTAATATAATTTCTCCTTTTGGACTTACGACGCTTACGGTATTAAAGGGTTTTCCTTCCGGGTTTTTTCGAATCCAACCGCCGCAGATCGTTGTTTTGGTGTCTTTTGCTATTTCCTTTAAGAACGTTTCGGTTGGACCTTCGTCCGGTTCCGCGATTCTTTCCGATCTCATCGTAAATCCGGTCGCAAAAGTTTCCGGAAGCAAAATCAAATCAGGATTTTCATCCGACTTTTTTTCAAGAGCGGAATGGATTAGTTCACGAACGTGTTCGTAGTTTGCTTCCTGGTTTTCCCAGGAAAGATCACATTGTACAAGAGCAATATTCAGTTCACCTGGATTCAATTTTGTTTTTCCTCCTTGAGCAATTTCATTCTTCCGAAGGAGCGTTTCGGATTTGATTCTTTCGGACAAAAGGTTTTTTCGAAACTCGATGGTATTTAGGGCGAATCGTAATTTCGGTAAAACCCAAATTCTCCGGGCTTGAAAGAGCATACTTGAAAGCGCTCAAAATTTCGGAAATGTTCAAATAAGAATCCGAATCGGAATCCTTTTCGAAATCCAGAAGATTGTAAAACTCGGTATCCGAGATATCGGGATTGATGCTCATAAATTTGACTCCCGATTTTCGAGTTTCTTCGAATAAATTTAATCCGAAATGTCTAAGTCCGGCCTTGGTTCCCGCGTAAGCCGCCCCTCGAACTGATTCTTTCAATGCCGCGATCGAATGAATTTGAATGATCCAACCTCCGTTCTTCTTTAGGTCTCTTAGAAATAATTTAGTGATTAGAATCGGGGAAACAAAATTGACGATGAGCATTTTTTCCAATTCTTCGAAAGGGATTTCTTCATGCGGAGAAAAATTGCCAAAGCCGGCATTGTTTACTAAGATTTTCAAAGGAGGTTCTTCCTTGAGAATATTTGATAATCGAAGTCCGATCTCCTTTGTATTCGAAAGATCAAGTGTAACGTGGCGATACAAAGGAGAATTTTCCAAAAGAATGGATTTCGGTTCCGTTCTGGAGATCCCAATTACTCTATAACCTTCGGAAATTAAAAATTCTGAAATCGCTTTTCCGATTCCTTTGGAAGAACCTGTGACGATCGCCAACGAGTTGTTTGGTTCCGAATTCGTTTTCATTTGGATTCCGTTTGGTCGGCGACGAGTCTGTGGATTTTTTCTCGAGGGACAAATGTTTCCAGTTCTTTTTCAAGTACTGTAAACATTTCTTTTTCTAATACTTCCGAATACGATTTTATTCCACCGTGAGTATTCATCGGAAGGTAAAACAAATAAGAGTCCGGTCTTCGTTTTTTGGAATTCTTAAAATAATCCGAATTCATCCGAAATATGCCGAGACTGATGTCTCTCAGTTTTTCTCCTGGAATTTCTTCGAAAATTTTCCGAACGAATTCCGAATAAACGGATTTCCAATTCGGGACGTTTAAGATTGGATCGAAACAAAGTCGGACCTGCCAGCCCGCGTTCAAAGCGTCTTTGATATTTTTCAATCGGGAGGAAAGTTTCGGAGTCAGAGGTTCATGTTCCTCGATCACGGAATCCGGCGAAAGAGTCCAAGCAAGAATTATATTCGAAGTCGGCTTAAGATCGGCGATGGATTTGAAATTGGCGCTTTTGGTTCGGATTTCGACGATCAAGTCGGGATTGGAACTCGCGAACAAAATCCATTCTTTACAATACCCTAATATATTTTCCAGGGCCAAAAGATCCGTATCGTAAGAAATACAAAGATAAAGGGATTTAGAAAGTTTGAGTTGTTCTTGGGTTTTTTGGATATATTCTTCGTTGTTTACAAAAACCACAATATTAGCTGAAGGATACATTCCTTGAAGATAACAGTAGGAACAGTTGTAAAGGCAGTTTAGTACGAGGGCGTTGTAATAGAAGAATTGATATCCGAAGCTCGGAGCAATTCCCGAGCCTGGATATAAGAATTGTTCTTTTCGTTTTGCTAATATAAGTTTTGGGCTTCGTTTCTGAGCTTGGAAGCTTTGGGCGGATGGATTGAATACTTCTTTGTAAGAATCGATCGCGATCATATGCGATTCAGGAAACTTGGAAAGAATTTCCGAAGTTTTCGGATGGTACTTCGCGGATTTTTCCACGTAGATATGAGAGAATCTTTTAGGACTGATAAAATTGTCTGAGCGCATACAATCCTTTCCTCCCTTCTTCTCTTGTCCTAACTTCGGTTTCTTTCAAGTTTAAGGTTCCGTTTACACTTTTCAAAATATTAAGACCTTGTTCGGAAGAATTTCCGGTTCTGATTTTATAACCGATCATCCAATCTTTCAGTTGAATCTTTTCGGTTTCCGATAAACGTAAAAATTCGGTTATAAATAAAAACGCGGCAATTTCGTTTTGTTGGAGTTCGACTTCGTTTCCTTTTGAAACCGGGATCGACAAAATCGAAAGGATATTCGGAAGGGCCTCCTTAATTCTAAGAGAAATCGTATCTACGACTCCGATTTCTTTTTCAGATTCCAATTTCGTAAAATGATCCGAAATCGTTTTAACAATCCGAATTTTATCCGAAGAAAAGAATTTTCTCGAAGCTTGAAAAAAACCGAAAGCCTCCATGTCGACTAACGTGTTTGGAAGTTCGGAAATTTCGTTTCGAAATACGGGTTTATCGACCGTCAATAAAACCGACTCGGGAATCGGAGATTTAAAAAGAATATCCGGATAAACGCTCCTTGATGATCCTTCGTCTTTGATTTTATGGATTAAAAACGATTCTCCGATTTTGAAGGATTCTTTCGGGGCACCGCAGATTCCGAAGTTCAAAATCCAGGATGAATCCACCACCGAATTCTTAAATTCGTTTAACAAAAATGCAACAGACATCGCCGAAAAAATTTTGCCCGTTCCGGAAACGACCAAGATGTATTTTTCGTTTCGATAGATCGGAAAAGGGGTTTTGTTCCGGAGAATTTTCAAACCCAACGTTTCGATCAAAGGTTTTGCTTCCGGGAAAAGTGCGGCGGAAATAAAAATCATCTTTCTTTCTTGATATCTTGGCCTGGAATTGGGGACAAGAGAGAAATCGTCTCTAAGGAAAGAAAAGGAGCCTTTTATGGATCTGATTGAAAAAGTAAAAAGGGAATTTTGGCCGAAGTTAAAATCCGTAATGTTCAAGATTCCGTTTACGGGGGATCTTGTGGCACTTTATTATTCCATGATGGATTCAGAAACTCCACTTCGAACCAAGCTCATTATCGCGGGTGCACTTGCTTATTTTATTTTTCCTTTGGATGCTGTTCCGGATTTTATTCCGGGCGCGGGATTTCTGGATGACGCGGGAGTAATTGCAGCGGTACTGGCAAGTGTACAATCGGCGATTCGAGAAGAACATAGAGAAATGGCCCGAAAGTTTTTGGAGAAAAAATGAATTTAGACAACGAAATCAAAATTAGGTACGAACACTTCCTAAACTTTGTTCCAAAAGTAATGGAATTTTTAACGATAACTCAAGAAGAGGCAGATCTCGACATCGCTTATAAAGGAGAGACCGATCTCGTTACAAAAGCGGACAAAGGTTCCGAAGAGAGAATCATCGATGAAATCGAAAGAATGTTTCCTTCGGATAGTATTTTAGGCGAAGAAGGAACCGATAAAAAAGGAAGTTCCGTATTCAAATGGATCATTGATCCTCTTGATGGAACTGTCAATTATTCTCATAGACTTCCTTTGTATTGCGCTTGTATCGGTTTGGAGAATCAGGAAAATAAGGAAGTTGTTATGGGAATTGTTCCCTTTCCTGCAATGAATGAGATTTATCACGCACGTAAAGGTCAAGGTGCGTTTAAAAATCAAAAACCGATTTCCGTTTCAAAAACGAAAGATCTGAAACAATCTTTACTTTGTACGGGTTTCCCGTACGATCGAGAAAAGAAAATTGATCGACTTACGTTTTTTCATAAAAACTTTTTATTGAAGGCGAGAGGGGTTCGAAGAATCGGAGCGGCCGGACTTGATCTTTGTTGGGTTGCCGAAGGACGTTTTGACGCGTTTTGGGAAGAAGATTTAAAACCTTGGGACATGGCCGCCCCATCCGTAATACTCGCCGAAGCGGGCGGAAGGATGTCGACTTACGATGGTGATGCGTTTTCTTCCTACGTTCCGAATTTGATTGCAAGTAACGGATTCCTTCACGAAAAGATGGTGGAAAGAATGGGGGATTATCTTCACGACTTGAGTTAGGGATTCATCCATGTTATGGATCGTTTTTTCGGTCTGCGGAAAAACGAGAAGTCTCTTACGAACTCGCGTATTTTTTTTGAATCGTCTTATCGATCAATCGGAGTAATTTTTCTCTCACTGTTTTCGGGTTGAAATTTTGTTCCACGTATTTTTTTCCATTTATGCCCATTTCGAACGATTCTTTCGGGTGGTTCAAAATGAAGTCCAAGGTCGCAAAAAAACTCTTTCGATCGAAGTAAAAAAGTCCGCCATTACTTCTGAGACAATGACCTTTGAGGACGTCTGATCTTCCGTTGACGAGTGCCGGTTTTCCTTTTAACCAAACTTCCATCAGAACGATGGAGAAACTTTCCAAAGGAGAAGAATTTATCAAGCACGCACAATTTTGAAGAAGTTCAAATTTGATCTGTTCTTCGACAAATCCCAAAAATTCTATATTTTGATCCTCTAATATTCTGTTTGGAATTTTAGAAGCGATCTTTCCGGCGATTTTGAGTTTGTGAGGAAGTTTTGAATTTTTTTTCCATTCTAAGAACCATTCTGCCATTTCCAGAAAACCCTTTCCTTGGTCTACTCTACCTACGTAGAGTAGGAAGGGTGTTTTTTCTCTGTTTGAATTTTTTGCAACGGAAGACTTATGATGATCCGCGTAATTATTTTCCACGGGGCCACTCGAACATTGATCTAAATTGAGGTTCATCCCGGTTATGGAATACGTGCTCGGTTTATATCCGAGAACGTTCCGAAAAACATTCAATTCTTCTGGAGTGTTAAACGAATAAGAACTTTGATCCGTTAGAATTTCTTTATATACCGGAAGATAAGCGGGAGGTTCGTCGTGAAACGTAGGAATGATGATCGACTTTTCTGCGACCAGAGGTATTCCGAAAACCAAAGGATAGTAGAGGTAGCTCACGAAGAAAAAAATGTCATACTCGCTTTTTCTGGATTCAATAAATTGAATCAATTCCGGAGTATAAGGACCTTGTTCTATAAGCCAATGATTGATGTTTTCTTTGTTTTGTAGAGAAGGTCTTTCCAAAATTTTTTTGGAAAGACGGTTGAATCGTTCCATGTTTCTTTGTTTTTCAACGGTAAACTGAAGAACCTTGTATTTTCCGCCTAAGGAAGAAGTTTTTTCTTCGAATCGGATCGGTTTGGAATGATTTGTTCCTTCGTAAAAAAAATTCTTTTTTTGAATCGGAATCGAATTTTTCCAAGTGATATAATCCAAACTGCGAGTCGTTAAAACTGTGATCTCAAAATCCATAGCCAATAATTCCACGAGTTGAAAGATGAGTTTTTCCGATCCTCCGGAAACCTTGTCCGAAAAAATCGGAGAAACGACCGCGATTTTTTTAAGAGAGGGTTTCAATAATTGTCCTAAGAACGAATCTAAAATCCGTTTTTTTGAATTCTTCTAAACGAAGGTCTTGATTCGTTAAAATTCGGTTCTTAAAAGGGATATCCGTCAAAATTTTATTGAGTAAAATCGCTAAATCCGGAAATTTTTTTTCCTTAAAAAGAATTCCCGCACCGTTTAAGGTTTCTGGAACCGCGCCGCCGGAATATGCAAGAATCGGAATTCTGTGAATCATTGCCTCGATCAAAGGGACACAGAAACCTTCATGCTCGCTCATGGAAACGAAAACGTCTGCTTCTTGATAGAGATTTTTCAGTTCAATATCGGAAAGAAAACCGGTGATCAAAATGTTTTTTCTGAGATCGTAAAAATCCAACATTCTTTCCAACTCTTCCCGATAGAGATATAACTCTCTCGAACTAAAACCAGCGAGATAGAATTCAAATTGATCGGAAATCATCGACTTATATGCGTATGCAAGTCGGATTAAATCGTCTTGTCTTTTGTTTGGAGTAATTCTTCCGACAAAAAGAATTTTCTTGATCGGCGAATCCGTCTTTTCGGTTTTCGCAGGATTTTTAGCCAACTGATACGTGATGGGAAGAATTCTAACATTCTGAAAACCTAATTCTTCTAACTCTTTCTGATTGAACTTGGAAACGGCCAAAACGAGATCGAATCTGTCTATCATCTCCTTCAATTCTTCTCTTCCTTTTTTTAAAAGATAACTCATCTTTAAGTCGTAGGATTCGAAAAAGTGATGGGGAGTCACATTATGGTAAATCAGTATTCTGGGAGATCGGAAACTTCTTAAAAAATCGAACACACCCGAATGAATCGAATGGTGATAAAATAAAATGTCTTTTGAGGATTTACCGTAGGTTTTGTATTTTTTTACGAAGGGTAATTTGGATGCGCCTATGTTTTCGGAAAAAATATCTCCTTTATATTCCAAATCTCTTAAATGATTGCGAATCTCCAACATTTGATTGCTGATGGCATCGCCCGGATTGAAGCCCGCGGAAAATTGTTGGATCTGTCTCATGTCAGAATTTTGTCTCTAAAAAAAATCTCGAACGGAAAGGAATTGTATTCTTTAGCGATTTCCTGCTCCTTTTCCGAGATCTGTCCGCGCAAGGTTTTCTTTTCCAAAATGTTATCGATCAGACCTGTGAGTAAACTCATGGATGAAGAAGATTTATCTTTGAAAAGAACTCCTCCGGTTTTCATCGTTTCCGGGGTTGCTCCGGCATAGTAAGAGATTGCGGGAATCCCGGCTCCGAACGCGTCCAGAATGGGAATGTTAAATCCTTCATGTTGGCTCATACAAACGTATAAATCCATGGAATTTAAAAAGGATATCATTTCAGAGTCGTTTGCATTCAAGCGAATTTGGACGTTTCCGGTAAGTCGCTTTCGTAAAATGAGTTTCTTAAGAAAATTATAATATTCTTCAAAAATCTTTGGAACGTTTCCGCAAATCAAAAGTTGGACGTTTTGTCTGAATTTTAAAATCGATTCGAGCAATTCCAAAAGATCCTCTATTTTTTTATTGGGAGCAACTCTTCCGATAAAACCGATCGTATATTCCCTTTTATCCTTAATGACGATTTCCCGAATTGAATATTTTTTTACGATGGGAAGGACTAGGATGTTTGTTGCACCAAGAAATCGCAGAAAATTCGCATTAAATTCGGAGGATGGTAAAAACAAATCCGTTTCATTTTTAAGGGAATACAGTTCCAATAGAGAGCGTTTTTCGTCCAACTGAAGGGTATTGTAAATTTCAGGACTTACGAAATTCTTAAAATAAATCGCCGGGGTAAAACTTTGATAACGAACGATTTTTTTTCCGGGGAGATTTCGAAACCAATTTAGAGGATAGCCGCAGCCTCCGTAGTTCAATATATGTACGTCATTCCGAGAAAAACGGGAAAAGATCGACGAATGGGTTTCTATTGGAAATGGTTCTTTGGAAAAATTTTTGATACAGATGACGGAGTTAGAAACGTTTAAACTTTCGAGAACGTTTCGAATCCCTTTGATGTCGTTTCCGATTCCGTCCCCGTCTCGGAATTCAGTGACGTGCTGATAGACTTTCATTTTCGAAACGAAAGAACGGTAAAACCGTCTTCCGATTTTTTTTCTATAATGTTTCTAAAACCGAGTTGTTTGAGATAATTTCGAATTAACGGTTCCTGAATTTTTGTAAGCCTTAAAGGCAAAAATGGAGAGGGATAATTGGAGTTTTCGTTTGAAAATCGAAAACGGATTTCCGTGCCGGAAGATACACCTAGACTAAGAGCTCGGAGGGTCTTTTCGATCAGCCAGTGCGGATGAATCGATAAATTTTCATATATTAAAATTTTAGAATATTCTGAACAATCTTTCGGAATTGCTCCCGGTTCTTCTAGATAAATGTTTGTGGTTATTGAATTTCCGATAAATTCCGAGCAGGATTTATTCCAACTGACCGAATCGAATTTGGAACCTAATTTTAAAAGTTGTTTGAGTATTTTTCCCCAACCCGGCGACAGGACTAAAACCTTTTCGGAAGGATCGATGGATTCCAACAGGAAGTTTTCGCTTTCTTCAACGGTATTTTCCGAGTAAAGATCTTCATTCGCCCAAAGGAATTCGGGTCTGATTTCTTTTCCGATGGCTTGATTCCATTCTAGAAATTCGGAATAAAAAGACTCCATCTTTCTTTTTAGATTTTGATTTTCGCAGCGAATTAGAATCAATTCGTGTAACACGCTGTAGAACGCGCGGGTTCTGTTTTCTGAAAGTTTCTTATCTAAAAACGAATAGAATTCTGCAAAACGAATCAAAAGCCATTTGAGAGGCCCCCGTACAAACCGAAGTTTAGGATTGGAAAATTTAGGAGGAGAAATTCCTTTTTCGAAAAGATGAGCAATTTCGGCAGGGTCAAAATCTCGATAACCTTCCGGACTCGGAGGGGAAAATTTCCAATGAGTGAGTTTTTCGATGTCTTCCTTTGTGGAAGGATTTTTTTTGAGTTTGGATTCGATTTCTTCCATGATTTCTCGTACATTGATCCGAGAATCTCTGATTTCGAATAATTCCTGAAATTTATCTTCCATACTCAAAAAGGGGAAAGAATTTTATTCGATTGTTTTTTATTCATTTTCTAAAACAACAGTATTTTTACGGAAAAGTAAGAATTCTATGAAATGCCTTATTACGGGAGCGGCGGGATTTGTAGGCAGTTACCTACTGAAGGAGCTGAAAGAATCTTATACCGATTTTTTAGGGATTGGAATTCAACCGGGCCCCGATATTGGAAATGATCCTGAACTTCCTCAATCGTATCGATTCGTCGTCTGTGATATACGAAATCTAGACCAGGTTCATTCCGTCATTCATGAGTTTTCACCAAACACAGTCTTTCATCTTGCTGCACAACCCTTTGTTCCTAGAGCGGTAGAGGATCCGGGTGAAACGTTAGAAATCAACGTGCAAGGAACGTTGAATCTGTTAGAATCTCTGCGTTCCTTGAAAAAGAGAGTTCGTTTTATTTACATTTCCTCTTCCGATGTGTATGGAAACGTTCCGGAATCTTGTCTGCCCGTTCAAGAGTCCGTTGTTCCGGCCCCGCTGAATCCGTATTCTTCCTCGAAGTTTTGTGCGGAAATTTATTGCCTGCAATATCACCGATGGATTCCCGAACTTGAAGTTGTGATTGCTAGACCATTTAATCATACGGGTCCAAAACAAAATTCTAATTTTGTGGTTCCTAATTTTTGTTTTCAGGTTTTAGAAGCTCTGAAACGTCCTGAATCCGAAAGAAAAATTTTAGTCGGGGATTTATCGTCTACAAGAGATTTTTTGGATGTAAGAGACGTTGTGCGTGCGTATCGAATCCTTTCCGAAAAAGGAAAACCCGGAGAAATTTACAATATTTGTTCGGGTAAAGAAATTCTAATTCGAGACGTTTTGGATAAAGTTATTTCCGCTTCCGGTCGGAAGATTCCGGTGGAAGTGGATTCTTCTCGTTTTCGTCCTGTGGAAATGAAACGCCTTTTCGGAAACAAAGATAAACTTCAAAAACTAGGTTGGGTACCTAATTTCGATTTATCGGATACGATTCAAGACGTTTATCATTGGTATCGAACGATCTGAAATACTGCCTCTCATTTGTAAATTGAATTTACAGTTATTAGCCGAATTCTCCATTTACTTCTGCGTTTTGTTTTTATACACAGAGTCTGTTCCAAAACCTTAAAGAAATCCGCTACAATCATTCAACAAGTTCGTGATAAAACACAAAAGTTCCCACGTTTTAGATGTCAGTTTTAGTTGATAGTGTAGCGTTCTAGAAAAATTGTCAGGAAGAGGTAATAGGTTATTTTATTCTTCATTGCGCTTCTTGAATCCTGATTTAGGACTTTATAAGAAGTTAATGTAAAGTGCTATCCATTCCAAAAACGTTGTAAGTCGGATAAGTTTTTAGATAAAAAATAAATTCTCTTCTATATCCTATAAGATTGATTTTCTACCTTTTGTAAAATTATGTTTTATTTCTTTTTTCAAAAGAGTTGTTGAAAAATTAATCCTCTGTCCGTTTCTGCTTCATTGAAATGGGCATTTGAAGCGGTTTTGTTAAACTGAATCATGGAATTTTTCAACAACTCTAATATTTTGAAACACTGGATAACGATTCGTAAAATCTAAATCGAAAATCGGATTATAAAATTTTAAAGTACTGAGCCTTTCCAAGTTTTAACGCCGCTTCCTTCGATTGGGAACGGATTACCCAGATATTTCGGATTCGTCTTGAATAAATTCATGTCGATCCAGGCAAGGGTTCTTGCGAAAAATTCTCTGAATCGACTGAAGGGTCCACTTGTATAAATTTTTCGATCCGATTCGAAAGCTTGAAATCTAAGACCGATTTTATTCGCAAGAAAAGCGGCCCGAGGTTGATATACTTTCTGACTAACAAAGATCAGATCTTTTATCTGAAAAATTTCTTTTGCACGAACCAATGTGTCTAACGTTCTAAAGCCTGCATGATCGACAAATATATCCTTTTCGTTCACTTCGTTTTTAAGAATGTAAAGCAACATCGGTTTTACTTCGTTATAGTAAATCGAACCGTTATCTCCCGAGAGGAGAATCTTTTTTACTTTTCCCTGATGATACAGTTCCAGAGCACAGTCCAACCGATCTTTTAAAATGGCGGAAGGTTCGTTTTTGTAGACTGAAGCCCCGGGAACTATGGCTACTGTGGCGAATCTTGCGGATCTGTGATTCTGAAATTTCTCCGTGCGAAAATATAACTCTTCGAAACTGAAATCGATCGCGATCGGGGGCGCTGCAATGACGCAAAAGACGAAAAGACTTCGGATATAAAATTTGGATTTTTTGAGAAAACTTAAGTCAAACACAGGATTGAAAATCTGGCAAAATCAAGAAGCTTTTTTTGATAGGCTACAAGACAAATTTCAAAGGAGAAAATTCTTTTTTTCTTTTCAACGGCTTTGAGCGGAAAAAATCTTCGAAATAGGAAATAAACTTTTGAACCACGGGTCCTATTGATTGAGTAGAAATCTCATGAAATTCCTGAATTCATTTGTCAAAATTACCGTTGCCGGTTGTTTTTTCGCTCCTATGGTCATTTTTTCCCAGGAATTGATGGGGCTTCGTTCCGGCGTGGATTCTAATCTTCCTCCGGGTCGACAATTGGCGCCGATTCGCCAATTGAGAAGTTTCGGTTTGGTGTTCGGAAACGTAGACACGATGAGAGAAAGATTTGCTCTTTCCGAAAAGCAATTGGATGAGATCTCGAAGATCAATGAGAAATATAAACAAGAACATTTTAAATGGCTTCAAAAAATTTCACCGATTGAAATCGAACTTGAAGGGCTTTTAATGGAGTCTAACGTTGATCTCACGAAAATTAGAAAGCTTCTCGTCGAGATTGGAAGATATACCGCTGAAATTCGGATCAATCAAATTTCGCATCGTCTTGCTATCGAAAAAGTACTTACTCAGGATCAAAAATCCAAAATTAAAGAACCTTCTACTCGTTCGGAGCCCGGATTCCCCGTGAATCTTTTTTCTCCGGAAAGAATTATCCTTCCCATTCAAGGGATCTTACACTGAGGTATTCATGGACCAAAAAGAATTTACCGAGTTAATCGATTCGACCAAACATATCGTACTTTCGGCGATTAAAAAGAATTTATTCGACGAATTTCACGATTCCATCGATGACGTAGTTCAGGAAACTTATTTTCGTGCGTACAAAAGTCTTTCCGCAAATAAGTTCCGTGGAGATTCTTCCGTAAGCACTTGGCTTTATACGATCGCAAGAAACGAGTCTTTAAGAATGAATCAAAAAAGATCGAGACAAACTGCGCTTGCGAGCAAGTTGAAAGAGAAAGTGATCTTGGACAATTCCCTCCAGGAAAAAGAAGCCGTATCGGTCGGCTTTACCGATTTTGAATTAAAAGATCTTTTAGCCATACTTCCATGGAAGTATAAATCGGTGTTGAGTCTTGTAGGTGAAGGATATAAGGAACAACAGATCGCCGAAAAACTAAGTATCCCCGAAGGAACGGTAAAATCCCGAGCGTTTCGTGGAAAACAGATACTGAAAAAATTTTTCGTAGATAAGTAGGATTAAGTCAGCATGAAATCGAACAGATTCGAAAAAGAAATTTCGGACAGACTTTGTAGTAATGTTTGGAATTCTAGAATCTGCGACGCAGTTTACAAAAAACGCCGTTGGAGAACGATCCAATTAGCGTTGATTGCATTTTTATCCGCTTTCTTTTCCAGCTCTATGGTTTGGTTGATTTTTTTTGAAAATCAAAAAGCTGGGCTTGCTCGTAACGAACTTCATACTTGGATTCAAGAGCAGATTTATGGAGCGACTGTGGAAGCCGAATCTAAAGTGCAAAGTACAATCTATAAAGAAGAAAATACTGCGAGAAATGGCCCCGTTTTCTTGGATGTCGACACGTTGATCGAGGCTTCGTTGGACCGAAGATGATCAATTAGAAAATTTGAATATAAATTAAGTACTCAAAACTCAGATAAAGAGTCCGTCCCAAAACCTCAGAACTCCACGAGAATTTAACAATGATAAAGCCTGTTTGAAGTCTATAGAATCACCAAAGAGGCGTAATTGTGGTTCTATAGTGAACTAACGTTTCAATTTATATCTATTCCATTTCCGGTTTTGCGAGAGCCGTAAAAATTTTGGTCGGAAAGATTTTTTGAGGGAAAATCCAAAGTCGCCCGAAATCCCCATTAATTCCCGTCGGGGCAATTGGTTTAAGGGCGCATATTGGAAACATGTTTTGCTATGACGAAAGGAATTTTGATCTTGAATATGGTTCTTTGGAAATACGATTTAAAGCCGGTTTTTTTGGTCATAACGTCAAAATAGAACCTTTAGTCACATCAAGACCGAAGTATGGGGCGTGAATGAATTTGGTTTCCACTTGACCTATATTTCCCCCGGATAGACCCTTAATCTGGAATCATATCCATGGAAAAAGAAATCCGCAAACGATTAGATCGGGTTAAGGAGAAGGGGCATCAAAGATTAACGGTGCTTCTCATTCCTCACGGTTTTGATAAGTCATTTCATTTTCAAATTTCGGTTTTTACGATTTTCTTTTTGTTCAGTCTTTTGGTTACCATTTTGGGAATTGCGGTTTTCGGAATCGTAAAATATAACAATACGAGAAAACAAATCAACGCCTTAGCTCAAGTTTATGGAAAATACTTCGACGAATACATCGAATATTCAAAACAACTTGAAGGAGTTGAAGATGACTTTCTTGCGCTTACGGAGAATTTAGAGGAAATTTATTCTCTCATAGATGGGCATGGCGACGAGATGTTGAAACTTCCCGATGAGTCAGATATCGAAACAATTGCACTCGCAGAGCTGAAGACGGAGGAATCGGCGGATAAGGATCTCATGTTGGGTAGAAGTTATCTTTCCGAAATTTATGGATATCGCACCGCGCGAGTTTACATGGACAAACACCGCCCTTTAATGGATAGCATTTACGATTTTTTAAACCTCAGATATGACGTGATGGACGCGATTCCTTTCGGGGAACCTTTGTATTCTTATAATCTCACTTCTTACTTTGGAACTAGGCGATCGCCTACTACTGGTTATATGGAATATCACGACGGGATCGATCTCGCAAACGTTCCAGGAACTCCGATTTATGCGACCGGTAATGGAAGAATTCATCGAGTCGTCTATTCGAACCGCGGTTACGGAAATCATATCGTGATTCAACATGCAAATGGTTATTTTTCCCTCTTCGGGCATTGTACGAAGATATTCGTAAAAGACGGACAACAAGTTCGAAAAGGAAATCTGATCGCAACGGTCGGTTCCACGGGAAACGTAACTGGGCCGCATTTACACTACGAAGTATGGATTGGGGAATCCAATCGTACGGATCCTATAGAATACCTCAAAGTTCCCGTTTATTGATTTAGCCGGGGTCGAATATGTCCAAGAAAAAAAACGCTTATCAGAAAACTCTTTCGGAGAAAGAGGCGAAGAAAGTAATCGCAAAACTTGCCGATGAGATTCGGCATCATCAGTATTTATATTACGTAAAGAATCAACCGGAAATATCGGATTTTGACTTCGATCAGCTCTTCAAACGGCTTCAAGATTTGGAGGAAGAATTTCCGCAGTTTAAAGATTTGAATAGTCCGACTTTGGTGATCGGTTCCGATCTGGATAAGGATTTCGAAAAGTTCCAGCATAAACTTCCGGTCCTATCTCTCATCAATACCTACAACGACGACGAGTTATTGGATTGGGTTAATAAAACCGAACCGGATGGACTTTATTCCGTGGAATGGAAAATAGACGGAGCTTCCATCGTATTATATTATGAAAATGGAATGCTTAAAAACGGAGTCACTCGAGGTTCCGGAGGGATCGGAGACGACGTTACCGATAATATCCGGACGGTTCGTAATATTCCTCTTCGTCTATCGGAACCGATTACGGTTTATCTTAGAGGCGAAGTATTTATGACTTTCAAGGACTTCGAGGAATTCAACGAACTTTCTTCCGGTAAATATGCAAATCCCCGAAATTTATCTGCAGGGTCCATCAAACAAAAAAATTCTGCGGATACCGCAAAACGTCCTCTTCGGATTTTTACGTACGATGCAACCTTCCCGGGAGTCACAAAAAAATTCAAAACACATCAGGAAATTCTTTCCAAACTCGAAAAACTTACGTTTCCAGTTCCGCCTGACACAGTTTTTGTGAATGGATCGAAGATTGCAGAAACGGTCAAGGATTTTAAAAAGAAAAAGGATACTTTAGGATTTCCAACCGATGGACTTGTAATCAAACTTAACGACATTTCCAAAAGAGATGCGCAGGGTTATACTTCTCATTCTCCCCGATGGGCGAGGGCGTATAAATTCGACACAATAATGAAGGAAAGTAAGATCGTTGATATCACTTATGCGGTCGGCCGAACCGGAAAGATTACTCCAAGAGCCGAGATCGAGCCAGTGAATCTTGCGGGGACGACTGTTACGTTTGCGACTCTTCACAATCAAGATTATATAAATGAGCTCGGGGTGGGGATCGGAGCGATCGTAAGAGTTGCAAAACGTGGAGAAATCATTCCCGCTGTGGAAGAGGTAATTACTCCAGGCAAAGACGTCTTTAAGATTCCGGATTGTTGTCCTTCTTGTAAAACAAAAACGATCAAAAAAGAAAATTTAGTCGATCTGTTTTGTCCGAACCCGGATTGTCCTGATCGAGTGAAAAACGGAATCATCTTTTATTGTCAAAGAAAGCAGATGGATATCGAAGGGCTCGGTGATAAGCAGATCGAGTTCTTATACGATCACGGTTATATCCGATCCGTCGCTGACTTGTATAATCTGAAGGATCAGAAAGAGAAATTGATGGAGGAAGAAGGTTTTGGAGAGAAAAGTCTCGCCATTATTTTCAATGGGATTGAGCACTCCAAACAAAAGGATTTCCGTTTTTTACTTCCTTCGATCGGACTTCCGGAACTCGGCCACAAAGTAACGGAATTATTGATCGAGCATGGAATTGATTCCATGGATGAGATTCTTTCCATAGCCAAAGATAAAAAAAGAATCGAATCTCTTTTGGAAATTCCGGGTATCGGACCTTCCACGATTCGAGCGTTTGAAGAGAATTTTTCCGATAAACGGATCTTAAAACTGATTGATCGTCTTAAAGATGCGGGACTTAAGTTAAAAGCCGATCCAATAAAAGTCGCTGATCAACAACCGTTTGCAGGACAGTCTTGGTGTGTTACGGGCTCTTTCGAAAATTTTCAACCTAGAGACAAAGCAATGGATTTGGTTGTCTATTATGGAGGAAGGAAAGTCAGCGCCGTAAGTTCCAAAACTACTCATCTTTTGGCTGGCCCAGGTGCTGGATCTAAGTTAGAAAAAGCGAATGAACTCGGAATTGTGGTCTACAATGAGAAACAATTTCTAGATTTGTTGAAATCTTTGAAAATTCACTTTAAGAATCCGATTTAAAATTTACTAAATAGAATTTATTGGATGCCAAAAACAGATTTGTTCATTAAAAATCTGTCTCAAAACTTTAGAATACAGATATGTTTACAACCTCTTCTTGCGGAGACCGGCATTTGTATATTCGTGGAAATTACTCATCCCTACATAATAGAGTGTCCAAAATTCTACATCTAAACGGGAATTTGCGATTTCTCTTCTTGCATCGGTTTTCGGTATGAAACTGTCGAGTCTTGAAACTGTTGACTTGGGAACCATGACTAAGTTTTGAAAACTGGTTTATCCCGATGATGTCGTAACTTGTACCATGGAAGTAAAGAATAAGATACAAAAAATGAAAGTGGTAGAGATGAAAAGTCCTCTGGAATAATCAAAAAGGAGAGACAATTGGAAAGGATAAATGCAAAGTTCTCCCCCAGTTCGAATTCAGAATCCGTTGCGCACGATCAAAAGTAAAGTTTTCAAGGTAAATCTATGAATCCTGTTTTGTTAGGAATAAGCGATTCCGTTGCGTCCGACTTTTCGGAAGATTATAAAGAATGGTCGGGAGAAAGAAGAGTATTAGAACATTATAGAAAATCAATATATGATTTGCTTCAATTTCTGGAAATGAAGCCCGAAACACTCAAAGATATTCTTACCGATTTCGTCAGTATCGAACCGGCGTCTTTGGGAAAATCCGGCTACGGACATAGTGTTCGGATCGCTAACGA
Organism: Leptospira alexanderi serovar Manhao 3 str. L 60; assembly: GCF_000243815.2. GTDB lineage: Bacteria > Spirochaetota > Leptospiria > Leptospirales > Leptospiraceae > Leptospira > Leptospira alexanderi. The sequence continues at coordinate 60,576 of NZ_AHMT02000017.1, forward strand.
GCTTGGTTATACTGGATTTCGTTCTCATCTCGTAGATTTGGGAGGAGCGAGCGTAACGGGAGCGCTCGGGCAGGCAAAGAGTATCCTTCACTCCGATACGGAAGCAGTCGTATTGATCGCCGCCGCGGACGTTCCCAAGTCCACATTTAGACAAGTTTCTGACATGAAACGTTTGAACGAAACCGTTTGTCATCCTATATATGAACTTAGCTACGGAGCAACCTTGATTGCGATGTACGGACTTCTGATGAAAAGAATGATGTTTGAAAATGACATTACTCGGAAAGATCTCGAAACGATCACAAAACGATTCAGAACGAACGCGATAAATAATCCGAGAGCATATGTTTATCAGCAAGAAATCACGGACAAACAACTTTCCCGAACCATAGCAGATCCTTATTCTGCACCTATGATTGCGATCGTTACGGATCATGGGTTTGCGACGCTACTCATGTCAGAAAAAAAGGCGAAAAGGCTTCAATTACAGGGAAAGATTAAAAAAGGAATCGATCCTATGTACCTTATTGGAGTCGGTCACGCCGCGCATGCGGAGTACTTTATGTTGAAGGGAGACTTTGCAACTCCTGCGGGAAGGGCGAGTGATCTTGCGTTCGCATCCGCGGGGATCAAAAGGGAGGATATCGATTACGCTTGGGTTTATGATTGTTTTACGGGAATGGTGATTCTCCAGTCATCCGAATATTTTGGAATTTCTAAAAGAGACGCTATGGAACATTTAAAGAATGGAGAATTACGACTCAAAAGCGGAAAAAAAATCAAAATCAACGAGATGGGTGGAATTTTAAATTACCAAGCGGCTATGTCCATATCCGCGGCCACCGGTTTGATAGATGTTGCGGCACATTACGGATTGTATTCTCGATCGGTGTCGAATGTTCAAATAACTCGGCCAGGAAAATCTTTAGTTGGCGGTAACGGAGGAGTGGATAGTATTAATACGGTCGCTATTTTTTCCTCGACACGTTCCAAATTCAAACCGAAGAAAATAAAACCGAAACGCCTTTTCCTCAATCAAAACGAAGCCAAGAATAACGAAATCGGAACCGTTTATTCTTCAACTACTGTAAATATGAATCCGGGTTCCTTTACGAAAGTACCTTATTCGTTGGCTCTTGTAAAGATGAAAGCAGGGGGATATGTAATGGTTAACGTATTCGACTTCCAAGGAAAACTTTTAAAAACGGATCATATGTTGCAATTCGATTCTTCGGAATTAAAAATCGTAAATGAAAACGGTTTTTTGAAAGGAATTTTAATTTAGCCTGAAAGAAATTTCCAAAATGATAAGTCAGACAGTTCCCAAGACTCTGCAAAATTCAGGACTGGATCGATTTATGCATATAAAGGCCGAGAATATTCAAACAGGTCAGGTTCGAATTTTTAATGGTTCCGATCTGATTTTAATTCCTGATTCTTCCAATGAAAAAGAAGGAACTATGTTTCTTCAGGGAAAAAAGGTTGAAAACTGTCTAAATCTCAGAAAATATTCCACCTTCTTTGTAGTTTCTGATTTTGTCTCTAAAACAGGATTTCCCGATACGATTAAATTGCAAGAAGTCGGGCCGGACGGATCCGTTTTTGAAATTTCCGAAAGTAAGATCGATTGTTACCGAGTGATGGGAATATTTTTGGAATAAGAATCACTTTCTGCTGGATTCGAACTCATACAAAAATAGAATCCGTAATGAAGTATTTTTTCCTAGGGGAATTCAATCATGGTCCAGAAGAAAAAGACCAAAGTTCAGAAAGCGGCTCCTAAAAAAAATAAAGGTTCCGCAAATCCTTCGATAAAAAAGAATGATATCCGACTTTCGGATATGTTGGATCTTGCGGCAGAAGAATTCGTAAAAACGATCGAAATTATGGCTAAATTGACTTCTGGAAATCGTATGAAACTCAAG
>NZ_AHMT02000017.1:67500-97500 GCF_000243815.2 Leptospira alexanderi serovar Manhao 3 str. L 60
GATCCGAATAACAAAAGCATATAGAGATCTCTCGTATAAAAGAAAAACCAAATCGCTACGGAAAGATATAGTAAAGAGATAAGAATATCCCTTGTAAATTCTTGGATGACGGAGTAATACGATTTCGGCGCTAAAATAACCGGAATCGTTTCACTCACACCCTTGCCGTAAACGTGTATTCCGTTTTCGTAAGATTTTCCAGACTCAGCCATCTTTACAGCGATTTCCAATTCCAAAAGGTCGACCTTTTTCCCCAGAATGTTTGGAAACTCTTCGCTACTTTGAATGATTGTTCCATTCGGATAATAATAGAAGGGAGGTTTTAACGTTTCGGAAGAAGTTTGTAAAACACCGACGAGGAGAACGATGCTGAGCAAAATCAGAGAGATAAATAATAAAAGTATGTTTCTCACTACGAAAACCTCAGATCGTGAATCGAAATCATAGTGCGGTTTTTCCAAGTAATAACCAGAGGATCATTTTCGATATTTTCTTCTACTTCCCATCCCGTTGAAAGAAGGTTTTTGCCGAAGTTGGAGTTTCTATGAACCTTGAAATTTTTCCCCGACGTTTTTAAAGAAATCGTATTCTCGCTTCTTCGAATGACTCCGACGAGAAGATCGTATTCTTCATTCCAAGATATTTCTTTGAGGTAGGATTCTACAAGATTTTTAACGTAGCTCAAATTTTGAACGGATCTGGAAGTTCTTGCAGAATATAATACTCCCAGTATATAACAAAGAACTAATACGGAGACCTGATTTGTGATCCCCAGTTTTAAAATGACAAAGTAGGTCTCGTCACCCTCCGAATTGAGAAATTCCACGAGTTCTCCCGGTTCTCTGGAAAGAATTTCTATGCGGATATTGCCGATTATAGGAGGTTCTGCAGCCGCTTCCAAGAATTTTCGGATTTTACCGGCGGTTTCCAATTCCTTTCTGTATTTTTTATTTTCTGCAACTTGGGAAGACAGGATATGATTGTGAACAGCGATCCCGCATTTTCCGGAAAGAAAGCTCAGATCCTGTCTGACCGAATCCTTGGGAATATTGGATACGGCGAGAAAACCGAAGAGAGTTTCTCTATAAACGAAAGGTAAGATGAAATTGGCTCTGAGGCTCACAAAGTCTTCGTTGATCTCGTGATTTTGATCCGGTTCTCCTATGATCGAGCCGTTCTTTTTATTCAAAATGTATTTTAAAAGCTTTGCTTCGGGATTGATTCCGTCATGGGTAATTACTTTTCTTTGTTTCTTTTTTGCGTACATATAGAGTTCGAACGTTTTCAAATCGTTGTTGAGTAATGCCAGTTTACCGTAATTACTTTCGGTCAATCGAACAAGATCGGGAAAAACGTTTTTAATCAAACCTTCGTGGTCGAACTTGCGATAAGCTAATCGAGAAGAACGGGGATCGTCGCTTAAATATTCTGAAATCAGAATGGACTTAAGTTTACCGCTGAGTTTTTCCTGGAGAGGAAAAATGATAAAAACAGCAAAAATCAAAGTAGAAAGTAAACTTACTTCCATGTAGTATTCGATTGCCGTCGGGAATACGGAGAGGATAAAGAAATAGAACCCTAACGCGATGAGAACAGAGGTTCCCTTTGCGAATAGATTGATGATTCCGGAAATCAGATAATAATCCGTTACAAGAGAACGAAACGTTTCCTTAAATCCTCGTTGAGTGTTTTTACTTTCAGGTAGTGTAGTAAGCATTCTCTTTTATATACTCTTCCGAAAAATCGCAGCCCCAAAATTTCATGGAAACCGTTCCAATATTCAACATTACATTTAAAGAAATTTCAGTATTATTTTTTAAATATTCGGAAAGCTTTTTTAGGGTTTCCGGGCTTGCTTCTTTAACAGGAAGGGTCCCGAAATAAATTTGGAGACTTTCGAACGGAATCGGTTCGTCGAAAACCTTACCCACAGCCATCACCAATCTTCCCCAATTCGGATCTCCGCCATAGATCGCTGTTTTTACTAAGGGAGAGTTGAGGATGGACTTACCGATTTTTTTTGCTTGGGTTTCGTTTTTCGCGCCTTTGATTGTGAGTTCGATTAATTTAGTCGCACCTTCCCCGTCGATTGCGATGAGTTTCGTAAGATCGATGCAGATTTCGGTAAGAGCTTGAGAAAAATCTTCCATCGAACTTTCACCGGACAAACCGTTGCAGAGTAACGCGACCGTATCCGAAGTGGAAGTATCCGAATCGACGGTCAAACAATTGAAACTCTGATCGACCGATGATTTTAAAACTGAATAGAGATCGGTTCCTTTCGGAAGAGAAACATCGGAAAGAATGTAGCAGAGCATCGTCGCCATATTCGGTTCGATCATTCCCGCACCTTTTGCGATTCCGTAAATTGTGCCTTCTCCTGATTTGGTTTTAATTTTTCGGAAAGAAATTTTTTTTCTCTTATCTGTAGTCATGATTGCTTCGGCGACTTCTTCCAAATTTCCCGGTTTTAAAAGAGATTTCGCTTTTTTGCAAGCGGGAAGAATGATTTCCATTTTTAGAGGAATTCCGATCACGCCAGTGGAGGAAGGGAGGACTAACTTTTCGTTGATGCCGAGAGATTCTCCGATTGCTTTGCAGATTTCTCTGGAGTTTTGAATTCCTTTTTCTCCTGTCGCAGCGTTGGAGTTTTTGGAATTAATGACGACCGCTTGAAGGATTCCGGATTGAACGTGCTCTTTTCCAACGATCACTGGAGCACCGGGGTAGTTGTTTTTCGTAAACATGGCCGCCGCTTTGCAAGGTACATCGGAGTAAATAACGCCGAAATCTTTCGTGTTGTCTTTAATTCCTATATTGATTCCGAAAGATGAAAAGCCTTTGGGCATTGTCATAAGATCCCTCAACGTGTCAGTTGGATCTATCTTTGGGAAATTATCTCTGCCGAAAAGAAGAATTCAAAATGTTTCAGCCTGATAACGAATGGGAATCGTAACTGCAAAAATAGTTCCGCCTTCTGAATTGTCGAAAACTTTTACGGAGCCGTGGTGAAGGCGAACGATATGTTTTACGATGGAGAGGCCTAAGCCGGTTCCGCCTTCTTTTCTGGAACGGTTCTTATCAACTCGGAAAAATCTTTCAAAAATTCTACTTTTATCCTCGTCTTGAATTCCGATTCCTTGGTCGATTACTTGAAACTGGACCTGATCCGATTCGAAAGAAAGAATTTTCAGGGTAATTGTTTTACCTTCGGGGGAATAAGCGGAAGCATTCGAGATTAGATTCAAAAGCATGTGCTCCAAAAGGACCCAATCGGCCGCGATCATTAGAGGCTCCGGCATCTCCACTAAGAACTTCTGTCCTTTAGGCGACACAACTCCTTCGACTGTATAACTTAAATTTTCCACAAGAGATTTTAAGGAGAATTCTTCTTCTCCGGAGATTTTGGTTTGATTTTCGATCCGAGTAATCGTGAGCATATCTTCCACAATACGAACCATACGATCTGTATTTCTTGAAATTGCGTCCAAGAATCTTTTCTCGTGACTTTCAGGAGAGAGACGTAAACGATCGAGTAGAGTTTCGGTGTATCCCTTAATGGATGTAATCGGGGTCTTGAGTTCATGAGAAGCGTTCTGAACGAATTGTTCTCTTATGATGTGGGACTGTTTTTCTTCGGTAATGTTTCTGATCACTCCGATGTACATGAGAGTTTTCCCGTTCGTTTTCAGAGGATACATTTTGATTGTGTAAAAATTTTGTCCGAGGTCCAGTTCCATTTTAGAATCGCCTGATCCTCTGAGGTGGTTTGATACAAACTCCAAAAGCCTCGGATCTCGGGTTGCGTCTGCGACTTTTCTAGATCTGGAATTCGGTTCTATGAGAGATCCTGGAATACTTTTGTTTTGAAAAAGAATAGAAGCATTTTCGGGATCGATCGCAAAAACTCCTTCCTTTAAGTTTTGTAAAACGGAATCGAATTTTTCTTTTTCGATCGTGAGATCCACAAACTGGCTTTTAAGTCTTGTAGACATTAAGTTGATGGAAGAAGCGAGGTCCGCGAGTTCTCGAATGTCCGACAGAGCCAACTCGGATCCGAAGTCGCCTGCATTGATCTCTCCTGTCTTTTTTTCGATTCTATCCAAAGGTTCCGCTACACTTTTGGCGATCGAATACGACATGTAGAATGTTCCGAACATTGCGAAAAGAACGTAAAACGAAAACAGAAGAACTTTAAAATCGGAATGAACAAACTTTTCCACAAAAAGAACTATCCCGGCGACAACGAGAAGGACTAGCAAAAGTAACCAGTTACTGAGAAGAAGTTTTGAAAATAAGCTACGCCTCATTGAATCTATAGCCGATTCCGCGTATCGTTTCGAGTCTTTCCTTTTCGTCTCCGAGTTTATCGCGTAATCTTTTAATATTTACGTCGACGGCTCTGTCGGTGACGTAAATGTCTTTTCCCCAAACCCGATCTAATAATTTATCCCTTGTAAAAGCTACGCCGGGGTTGGTCATGAAAAGATTCAGAATTTTATACTCGATTAACGTTAAATCGACTTCGGAGTTATTGATAAATGCTTTATGTGCTTTTAGATTAAGAAAGATGTTTCCGATGGTTATGTTTCCTTCGAATTGCTCTTCTTCCTCGCCTTCTTTCGTTCTTCTTAAAACGGAACGTACTCTTGCGATTAATTCTCTAGTGCTGAAAGGTTTGCGAACATAATCGTCCGCACCGAGTTCGAGTCCGAGAACTGCTTCGGTTTCACCGGATTTGGCGGTGACCATAATGATCGGCATGGAATATTTTTCTTTGATTTTTTTACAAAGATCCATACCTCCTATTCCCGGAAGCATAAGATCTAAAATGACTAGATCCGGAGTATTCTTTTCCAGTTTTGGAAGTACTTCTAATCCGTTCTGACATGTATCTACTTGGTAGCCGTTTTCTTCGAGGTGAAATCGGATCAGTTCGGCGATGTCTTCCTCATCATCTACGACGAGGACTTTTTGCCCTGGGTTCCCTGATTGGTTTTTCATGAAGTCCTATTCTTTTTTTGCCGGCCTATCGTTATTATTTTACAAACCGACTTTCCTTTTTTAGAAAATCAGAAACCATGAGATTTCTATTTCGACCGGGCAAAGTCTATAATCTTAATATTCCAGAAATTCGTTACAATTAGAATACGAAAAAATTACAAACAACAGAAATTCGATTTTCCCTATTGTTCCCCTCATCGAATTTATATGGCAGAGAGAAAATAAAAATTACTCTTTGTCGCCCAATTGTGCGTTGATCTTTCGCACTAGTGTTCTTTGGCGGAAAATTGAAAAAACGAGGAAACCGGAAAGTAACAAAGCTCCGATGAAATAAACTTCGTTCAGACTTTTCAATCTTTCATGTTCTTCTTCGATTGCTTTGATGCTTTCCAAGTGAGAAATTAAAAAATAAAATTTGTCCGTCTTAGGCCACTCTTTCCTAGATTCTTCCCGAATTTGAGTGATTAGAATCGCCGCCTCTTCTTTTTTCATCTTTTGGAGGATGGGGAAAATCTGATCTAAATCGGAATTAAGATATTCTCTCGCCCCCATAATCGGTTTTGGTTCTCCGTTATCGGAAAGAGAGTTATCTGCAAACACGTTGTTTGTCGTTGTCAGGACGGAGAGAATTAAAAGAGAAAAGAGAGAAGTTTTTAAAGTACTCGAATTCATTCAAAAAAACCTAATTTGTTTTTCCATTCTTTGGTATATGGATTTCTGTAATGGACAAGATAGATTCCTGCTAAAATAGAGAAAACACAAAAGAGAATACTGCTCGTGACTAAAATGAAAGGAAGGAGATTCGTTTCGACCAAAAATCTAAAATCCAAAAAGAACAAAACGGATAAGGGTGAAAATCCCAGGAAAAATAAACCGGATAAGATAATTTTAATGTGACGTACGGGAACGATATGCAGCATTACCCTTCGTTTTAAGTCCGGTGGGACAGTCGTAGTATTTTCCGGAGGATTTAGGGGGCCTTCTTCAAAAAAATGCAGTTTTTCTTCAAGTTCGGTCGGAACGGAATCTATTTCTTTGGGATGGGAATTATTCTTGTTTTTCATTCTCTTCTTTGTTTAACCAATCTCTCATGATTTCCTTACCCCTAAAAATATAACTCTTTAAAGTATTCATTTTCAAGTTTAATTTTTTGGAAATTTCTTTATAGGACATGTTTTCGAAGTAGTGAAGCATGATCGGCTTACGATAGAGTTCCGGTAAACTTTCCACGAGACTTCTGATTTTTTCGGAGATTTCCTGTTTCAGAAGTTTTGTTTCCTGTTCGGATGAGATTTCGTTTTTCTTTTCTATTTCATTTTCTACGAGTAGAAGTGTATCTAGTCCGGATATCTCCGGGTGTTCCTTGCGGTATCTTCGAATGATGTCGTTTCTTGCGATTACAAACAACCAAGTGGAGAATTGAGACCTACCTTGAAACGTAGATAGACTTTCAAAGGCTTTTAAGAAAATATCCTGAGTAAAATCTTCAGCTTCGGTTTCGTTGCGAAAGGCTTTGATCGCTTGAGAATAAATTAATCCTTGATACCGGTTCATCAGTATTTCAAAGGAATTAAAATCGCCGTGTAAAACTTTTTGAATGCAATCCCAGTCTTCCTGATTGCATACAATTGGAATGTTTTCCCTCATCGGGATCGGGAGAATTTATAGTAACAGAGTAATCCCAGACCGGTTCCGAGCGGAACAAGTCCGCCTAACATGGCGAGAGATTGTCCTAATACGGAAATGAATCCGATGGAAAGTGCGATTCCAACGAAGGTGAAAATCAATCCTAAAAAGAAAGAATAAGTTCTCAGATCGAAAATTTCTTTTTTATAAAGTCCGGCTTTGATGATTTCAATCCGTTGTCTGTACCACCAATAAAAAACAAAAAATAGCAACGCACAACCGAATACAATTCCAAAGATAGGAACTAAGTAAAGAACCACTTTATAGTCGGATCCGGAGTTGGAACTTTGATTCTGAAGGTGTTTCAGAATCAAGTCCAGCGTTTCTAATAATTTTGCTTTTTCTTCTGGATTCATCTTGCAATCGCTGTCATTTTTCTATGTTCCGCTTTGGTTTTGAAGTAAGGAATTCTTTCTTCTATGCCTGGGCGGTTGATCAAAGATTGATACCATTCTTCTTCTTGAAAACTTTCTTTTAAGAAAGAATTCCGAATTTCGGGTTGAAACAGGTTTTTAATCATCTTCATAACTTTTTACCTCCTTTGAAAATTATGGCACGCTCTAAGAATCAAATGTCAATTCAAACGATAAAAACCGTAAAGTTATAGTTTTCGGAATCGGTTCTTATGTCTTATAAAACTATCGGCAGATTCGAACAATTCGTAGTATGATTTCTCGATTCGTAAGATATGTTTTTCGTCTTTGAATTTAAAACTTTAAGACATTCGTATTATATTGTGTATCGACGGGATCTTACAACTTATCCTAATCGGAACTTTTTCCAGAAAGGATTCAAGTTAAAGCAACATGTCATTTTATCCACAATTTTTAGATGGCAAACTAAATGAAGAAAAAAATGTCTTTTTAATTTTTTTGGAAGAATTTACGGGCGGGATCGAAAAAAGGAGGGCTACTTAAATTCGGTTCCGCTAAAATAGGTTCCCTTTCAAAGTTCGCGTAGTCTCTTAGAAAGTTTACGATGATTTTTCCGGTAACTCCCCAAAGTAATTCTTCTTCGAGGTCGAAGTAATAAATTTCAATTTCTTTCGCACCCGATCTCCGAATCCGAATGGAATAAAACGGAGCCGTTTCCAGACGATTGAGATCCAAGAGGATAGAACGTTCTACTTCTTCCGGATTTGTGTTAAATAGAAACGAACCGTTGTAACGTGCAATGAAGGGAGAAATATGAAATCCGGTATGAGTAAAAATTCCGTCATATTCTCCTAAGACTTCCAGAACGGAACTGGATTCTCCCATTTCTTCTTCCCATTCTCTTAGAGCTGTGTTCAAAAGATTTTTATCCGTTTTGGAATAAGCTCCTCCGGGAAAGGAAATTTGTCCGGGGTGTGCTTTTAGATTGAAATTTCTTTTTTGTAGAATCAGGCCTTGTGCCGAATTTTCCTTTTCATAAATAGGAAGAATAACGGATGAAGCCTTGGACTTTTCTTCTCCGATCGGCGGAGTTGGAATTCCGGTAAAAATTTTCTGAGGAACTGCAAGTTGATTTTTGAGCGACTGAAAATCAAGTCTCATTTTTTTTACCTGCATTTGAAGAGTTAAATATTTTTATTCGAATTTTTTATTAATCGGAATGAGTCCCTTGATATTCGATTCGTAAGGTACATTTTCTAATGCGGCCAAAATAGAGGGGCCGTAGTGAATCACTTTCCACTCTGAAAAAAGATTCATCTCTCTCAACTCGTCTAAAGTTTTCGGATTTCTTTGGGCTAACTCCGCGATCATTTTGTTCGAAGGCATCATTTGATGACTCATTCTTCTGATAGACATGATCGTTTCTCTCCAAATTCTCAGACGTTTGAAACGTTCGCCTTCTTCGTTCGTCAAGTTCTCACCCGGTTTTTTAAAAAGCTCGGATTTTTGAATCGGAGGTCCGCTTGGATTCGCATAAATTTGAAATAAACTTTCCGCGTCTTTTTTACCGACAATTTCGGTTAACTTTGCTATATCTCTTCTCGACTTTACGAGAAGAATCACCTTTTCGTTGTTAAATACTCGAAAGGGAGCTTTATTCAACTTTCTAGATTTATCGTCTCTAAAGACCAAAGTGTCGTAGATAAATCTTCTTTCATCAGCGCTATATTCCAAAATCTCGGGAAACTTATCCATGGAGATGGAATTTCCTTCTGCGCCCGGTTCTTCGCATGCGATCTTTTCAAACTCGGAAAGCGCTTCCTCGTAAAGATTTCTCTTTGTAAGTTCTTCCTTCATCTTTTCCCAAATCGTTTCCAAATAAACCGTATCCAAAGCGGCGTATTGAAGTTGGCTTTTTTCGAGAGGCCGCTTTTCCCAGTTAGACTTCTGTTCCTTCTTAGAAAGTTTGATCTTATGGTAATAATCCACAAGATAAGTTAAAGAATATTGTTCGTGATCTAAAAGACGGGAACTGAATCCGGTATCTGCGATGTTTTGAAATTTAAAACCGAAGTCTTTTTTAAGCGCTTTAATATCATCAATGGCGGAGTGGAATATTTTTAGAATTTTTTTATCTTCAAATAAGTTTCCAAGGCCATCTAAATTTTGTAACTTCAAAGGATCGATGATGTAATTTTTTCCCTTAGCCGAAATTTGGATCAGACAGACCTTTGAGAAATAGGTATAATAACCGGAGGACTCCGTATCGATGGAGATGGAATCGGCCTGACTCAAGGTGATGAGAACGAGTTGTAGGCTTCGAATTGTATCTACGACTATGTAATCGGAATTTATTTGCATGAAAAACGCGACCTGAGATTTTAAGCTTAAGAAGGCAGAGAATGAGTCGAATTCCCGATAAATCCAGAGTAAGAAGACAAGCCCAGGATGACAAACCAAAAGATGAATGTGCGATTTTTGGTATATTTAATTCATCGGAAGCCTCTAATTTCACATATTTAGGTCTTTACTCGATGCAACATCGGGGCCAGGAATCCAGCGGGATCGTTTCCTCGGACGGAGAACATCTCTATCGATACGCAGGTATGGGGCTGGTAGCCAGTATCTTTACGGAAGCCAAACTCAAGGAACTTCAGGGTACTTCTGCCATTGGGCACAATCGATATTCTACTACCGGAGCGAGTTTTTTAAGAAATGCTCAACCTCTTCGAGTCGAATCCCATCTCGGAGCCGTTTCTCTCGCTCACAATGGAAATTTGGTCAACTCTTGGGAAGTGAGAAGCCAGCTTGAGAAGGAAGGAAGTATCTTTCAGACTACGATTGATTCAGAAGTGATCGTTCACTTGATGGCTCGTTCCGGAGAAACTGATTTTCTCTCGGCGCTTTCTTCGGCTCTTAAAAAAGTGAGGGGCGCGTATTCTCTTGTGATTCTGACGAAAACCCAATTGATCGCAGTGCGGGATCCGAACGGGTTTCGTCCATTGGTGATGGGTCGTCGAGAGGACGGGGCTATCGTTTTTGCTTCCGAAACCTGCGCTTTCGATATCACGGATACAAAGTATGAAAGAGACGTTGAGCCGGGCGAGATGATTGTAGTCGATAAGAACGGAGTCAATTCTTACTATCCGTTTCCGAAAGCGACTCCAAGTCTTTGTATTTTTGAATATATTTATTTTGCAAGGCCCGATTCCAGTATCTTTGGGGAATCTGTTTATAAGGTTCGGAAGAATTTAGGAAGATTTTTAGCCCGAGAATTGCCGGTCGAAGCGGATGTTGTGATTCCGGTTCCGGATTCTGCGAACATCGCGGCCTTGGGTTATGCGGAAGAATCCGGAATTTCTTATCAGTCCGGTTTGATTCGTTCTCATTACATCGGTAGGACTTTTATTGAACCCGATCAGAAAATTCGGGATTTCGGAGCCAAGATCAAATACAACGTGGTTCGAAACGTAGTCGAAGGAAAAAGAGTTATCGTAGTAGACGATTCCATTATGAGGGGAACTACGAGCCGAAAGATCATCAAGATGATCCGAAGCGCGGGCGCTAAGGAAATCCATCTCAGAGTTTCCGCGCCTCCTACTATCTCGCCTTGTTATTATGGAATCGATATTCCCACACACAACGAGCTAATCGCCGCGACTCACACGATCGAAGAAATTAGAAAGTATCTGAGGGTGGATAGTATCGCTTATCTTTCGGTCGAATCTATGAACCGTGCGGTAATGGATCATAAAGGCGGTGGATTTTGCAACGCTTGTTTTACAGCTCAATATCCCGTAGAGTTTCAGAGCGAATTAGGAAATCAGAAAAGTCTTTTTAAAGAATACCAAGTGGAAGAAAGAGCCGTTCCTTAAAAGGTTCAAGGAGTATGGCTTTTGAAGTTTTTGTGTTTGGAAAGGAGTTCCTTAATGAGATTTTTTTCGGATCTTCCTAAAATTCCTTTTTCTTCGAATATTCCCAAGATTTCCATCGTAATTTCTGGTTCTAAGACGGATAAGTCCCCGAACAAGGATTGATGATTGAGTTTTCCGGATTTGTATTTTTCTATAATTACATGCGAGGATTCAATAATTTGTTGTTTCCTCAAAACAAGTTCTTCCATCGTGGATAAGATCAAAAAAATTTCCGGATCGTCCTCGAATAATTGCAGTATATGTCGATAAATTCCCGGACTTTGGATCGGTAATTCGTAGATTCCGTCTTTGAGAGAAAGATAAAGTTCTTTTTCTTCTTCTATGTTCAATCCCGCGAGATTTTTTAAATCGGAAACTGCTTCCGGAGGAAGAACGGTTAAAAATTGAGAAGCGAATTCCGGATCTTTCGCTTCTTTCAGGCAGTATGAGATAAAACTGCATATTCTTTTTGGAGATAGCGAACTCCAATACGCGTTCGATTTTAAGTCTAAAAAAGAAGTGGTCTTTCTCAGGCTTCTTCTTTCGTCCTCGGTTTGTTTGTATATTCCATATTCATAAATTATTATTTTATAAAGTAATTTGTTGCCAAACGAATCTATAGTCTCTTTGATCTTTTGAGGTTCGATGAGTGTGAGAAAATATCTTAGAACTTCGAAATAAACCGATCCTTTGGAAATAAATTCCTCCAGGACGAGAGGATGAGCTTGTAAAAAAGCAGAAGCGCCGACGTTGATTCCAATTTTTCCTTCGGCAAATGCTTGCATTTTTTCACTCGCGATACAGGATTCCCGGATTTCCCGACTCCATTCGTTGGGCAATAAGTTTTGTTTACAATTGGCAAGGCACGGTTCTCCTATAGAGGTACCGATTTTACAACAGATTTTAATTTCTTTATCCAGATAAACTTCCACTTTTACCGGACTAAATCCCCACAATCTCTCATTTCGGGAGCGTAGGGATTTTTAATTTTGGTTCCATGGCTCACCCAGGTTTTATTTACCATCGGGCAATAGAATCGATTAAAAACTCCGGTTCCACCTGCAAGTTTTAGACTATCTGCGAGGTTTTCAGAGAAAGAAGAATAGGCTTGAAAGAACTTTTCAATGTCTTTGGTATTTTTATTTTGTAGAAAATTTTCCATCTTTTCGGCCGAACTTTTAAGTCCTCCGTTTAAGGAAATGAGTTCTTTTATACGAGAGATCAATTTGCTCGTGTCGGGAATTTTACCTTCCTCTTTCATTAAAAAACTATGAATGGATTCGTTTTCCACGAGAATTTGTTGTAAGATATCTTTTTCAGATTCCGTTATAACGGGAGGAGTTTTTTTGCAGGAGGATAAAAAGATAAGAATACTGATTAATAGGATTAGAGTTTTCTGCATTCTTCAAATCTCCGGTAAAAAGTGTGTAAACTTAAATCCTACAATTCTTGAAAAAACCTTGGTGTAAAGTACGGAATCCTTTAAAATCTAAAAAATACTAGAATTCATCTCAAAAACTCTCTACTTTAGTTTAGAACGTTGTTGTTCGGTATTATAAGTTACTTTTGCGATAGGTTTGACATTTCTTCGTATTCCTCAGGTTTTTAAAAGGAGCAAATCGTATCAAAATTATTCAGAATGATAAATTATCATACTGCTTTTTCTCCGGAAACGGATTGCGCAATCGACCAGGCATCGGATTCTACTGAAAATGAAAGTCGAGGATCTTACTTAATGCCGAACTTTTATACCAAACACGTTTTTGTGTGTGAGAATGTGAGAGCCGAAGGAGAGAGGGTTTCTTGCGGTCGTTCCGGTTCGATTCAGTTATTGGCTTCCCTCAAGAAAAAAATGAAGGATCTTTCGGTGGAAGGAAAAGTGAGAATTCAAAGAGCCGGTTGTCTGGATCGATGTGAGCTAGGACCCGTTCAGGTGAGTTATCCGGAAGGAAGATGGTTCTCTTTAAAGACTGAGGAAGACGTAGATATATTCTTAAAATATTATATACAATCTGAACAAATGGAAAAGATAGAACATTTGATCATAAAGGAAAACCAATGAATCTCCCGAAAACGTACAAAGCATTAGAACTCAGAGAATACGGCGAAAATAAGAACAGGTTAGCCATTGTTGATAAGACGATTCGCCCGTTGAAAAAAGGAGAGGTATTGATTCGTATGCATTCCGCTCCTATCAATCCTTCCGACTTAATGTTTTTGAGAGGTCTTTACGGAATTAAAAAAAAACTTCCGGTTGTTCCGGGCTTTGAAGGAAGTGGAAACGTTGTCGCTTCCGGCGGTGGTTTTTACGCCTCTTATTTAAAAGGAAAGAATGTGGCGTGCACCGCTGGTAGAGGAGACGGAGTTTACGCGGAATATATGATTACAGACGCTTTTGCTTGTCTTCCGATCGGAAAAGATCTTTCATTAGAACAGGGAGCCTGTCTTTATGTGAATCCGATTACGGCAATCGCATTGGTAGAGAGAACGCAAAAGATAGGGGCTAAAGCTTTGGTTCAAACAGCCGCGGCGAGTGCTTTAGGAAAAATGGTCGTGGGGATTGCGGCTCGCAAAAGTATAAAGGTGATCAATATCGTTCGAAAGTCCGAGCAGGAGGAGGCTTTGAAAGCGGTTGGGGCGGAATATATTTTGAATTCGGAAACTTCGAACTTCGAAAGACAGCTTCGGATTCTTTCCAAAGAACTGAATGCCACGGTCTGTTTGGATGCAGTTGCGGGGGAATTGACGTCCAGAGTTTTGTCAGCGATGCCTTACGGAAGTCGTGCGATTATCTATGGAGGTCTTTCGGAAAAAGAAATTCCATTACATGCAGGAATGATGATATTCCAGGATAAGAAGTTGGAAGGATTTTGGCTTTCCGCTTGGGCTCCGCAACAAACTCCCTATAGAATCTGGAAACTTTCAAGACAATTAAAATCCTTGGCTAAAAAGGAATTGAAAACCGATATCTCCGCAAGATTTCCTTTGGAAAAAGCGGTTGAGGCGATTGATTATTACTCTGCCAATATGACCAAAGGAAAGGTTTTAATTCAGACTTTATTTACGGAAGGTAATTGAGAAATTGAGGAATCTATATTCTAGACTTCGAATCGAATTGATTCTTTTATGCGGAATTTCGATTTTTTATTCCTGTTCCGCTTTGAAGGACAATTACAAGGCCCTTCAGAAATGCAGATTTCAGGTTTTGTCTTTGGAAACTTTAAAGGCGGAATTGATTTCTTTTCCGCCGGTCCCGAAAATTATTTTTTTAGCAAAAGTTGAAATCACAAATCCGAACGAAACCGAGGTAATTCTTCATAAGTTTGATCTTTCTTTTTTCATTCTGCAGGATGCCGAAAAGGAATCTGTATTTGCGAGAGTGCAATCCGAAGAGAAAATAACCGTTCCCGCTTTACAAAAAAAAACGGTGGACCTTCAAGTGGAAACCCTTTTTGAAAAGAAAATGGATCGCAATCTTCTACAAATCGCTTTAGGGATTTTACAGGCGGGGTTGTCGGGAAAAGAACTTAATTTTTCGATTCGAGGAAGTTTCGAATACGAAACGATTTTTGGTCCTGTTCAGATTCCGGTGAACGAAAAGATTCCTTTGAAAACGAGGGGCGATTTGGGAATTTGAAAATTTTTTTACGATTCGATCTTTTGATGAGAGAGGGACATTTTAAAATCCGTAAATTACCGTATTGAAGACAGATTCTAAGCAGCTACTGTGTTTTGCGGGAATTCAAGATATTTTTTGAGTTTTAAAACGAACTCTTTGATAAAAACAACGTGAAGTTACTTTACAACCTATCTCGAAAATATAAAAAAATCATACTTCGGTCTTGGATAAAATGCGAGTTCCCCAGACTACCTTACTTAAGAGTTGATAGGTTTTTGAACTCATATGTCCGAAAAGTTGCCGGATGAAATCTGATTTATTACCGAAACTTACTAAAATAAGCGTGAAACGTATGATACAAAAATTCCGATTCGCAATTCTCATTTTATCTTTGTTTCTGAGTATTGGATGCTATCAGAAAAATACGGATGAGGATTTTTATACGTTTGAAGAAGCGAATACGAAATTGATCTCTGTGTACGAATCGAAAGACGTGATTTGTAACACAAATCGGAGACTCACCGCGTTTGTTCCAGGGCGTTCTCGAAAAAAGAAATCGATCTTTGTGTGAACGCGGTCCTTGCGGTAAGTTGTCAGTCTTGGGCTTCCGTTTCTACGGACGCCACTCCGACGACTTGTAAGTCGATTGAGTTTCGATATTGAGGAAATAAAATGAAGCCTGCGGAATGGTTTTTTGTACTGAGCCTTTTGTTTGCGGGTTTTATTTATCTGTTTCTTCTTTTTGTGAGGAGGAAAGAAAAAAGCGCTCATAATTCGATCGTAAAATATTCTTTTCCTAAAGATGATTTGAATTCTTCTATCAATCGAATTTCTGATCCCGAAGAAAATAAAAATTCTAAAACAAATGTTTTGGAAGTGTTCGATTACAATGGAATTAAGATTATGCACGAGAATGGAATTTATACCGTCAATACGGGCGGTGAAATCGAAGTCTACGGTTCTTGGCAGGCTCTTCCTTCCCGTTATCAAAGAATGGTGAAAGAAATGGATCATCGCGCTACCGGCGAAAAAAAAGCAGGTAAGTATTATATGGAAATTTTAAACGGAATTTATTATGTGATTTTTCCGGACGGTAAAAAACATAAATACAGACATTTCGAAGATATTCCCGAAAAGGTCCGAAAAAATTTAGGTTACTAAGATTTTTTAAAACAAATAATTAGAAATTTATTATATTAAGATAATTTGCAATCCATGGTAGATGTTAGCACTCGAACGTATGAAAATAATACTATGATAAGTTTATTTCAAAAGTTAGAGTGTGAGATCTTCTTCAAAAAGCCACAATTCCGAATTAGGCGTAATTCTTGAGAGCGTCTGCCTCTTTGCAAAATGGCCTGTTAATTTTTGATGCCATTTTCATTTGTCCGAGTGGTAAGAAAATTAGAGAAACCTTTCTGCGAGTATAAATTCCTACACTTTCAGCATATAGCCGTAAAATCGCGATTTGTAGTAGTTCCCACAAATTGCATTTCTTCTAAGCGTTTAAGGTTTTTTATCATTGAACTTCTTGTAGTAGTTTCTGCGTCTAACTTTTTTACGGAAAAATTCAGTTTTATAAAAGTTCGGTTTTTGTTCTGAGCTCGGATTCATTAGAAATTGATAGTAAAAAGATTTATGAAATTCTAATTAATTTGCATGCCCTTGCTCGACTCGAATCGCTTTCGGAAACGTAGGACAAGCGCTAACACACTGACCGCAACCTGTGCAGTTTTTTGAGAAAGAAGGTTTATTTCCTTTAAAGTTGACCACTCCTTCCACGGGACAACTGTCCTTACAATTGGAACAAGTGAGTTCTTCGGTTTTAAAGTTGATACAGAACTCGAAAAATCTTTTTGCTTGGCCGAATTTAGGGTTCGATGCGAAAGGGATCAACGCTTCGTCCTTACACGCGTTGATACAAGGCCAATCCTTACAAAGCATACAAGCGTTGAGATTGACGTCCATTCGAGGAATATGTTTTTCCGTGGTCTCGTCGAAGACCGGAAACAAAACGCTGTAGGGACAAGCGTAGATACAATCTCCGCAACCCGTGCATTTTTTGAGAAATTCGATTTCGGATAACGCACCCGGGGGAGTTTGGACGTTTCCAATCTTTCTTTTTCTATTCGGTTTGATTTGTTGGGGAAGAAGAAACTCTGTTTTTTTTTTGATATTTTTTGACTTTGTTTTTTTAGGAGCGGGTTGACGAGCGGAAGTTTCTTTCGAAGCGATTTTTTGAAAACCGGAAACGAGATCTGCTGCATTTTCCTGAGCAAAGTCGAATATCTTTGCAAAACCTTTTTTAAAAAAATCTTTTCGGTTCAATCTGCATTTACTCTTTCGATTCTTGCGCCTAAGGCTCTTAAACGTGTGTCTATGTTTTCAAAACCCCGATCAATCTGACCTATGTTATGGATGTAACTCGTTCCTTCCGCACAAAGAGCGGCAATGATCATCGCCATCCCGGCGCGTATGTCGGGACTGGCAACTTTTTGTCCATACAATCTAGAATGTCCGATAACAAGGGCTCTATGAGGATCGCAGAGAATGATTTGAGCTCCCATTGCGATAATATTATCTACAAAGAAGAGTCTTGATTCAAACATTTTCTCATGGATCAAAACCGTTCCTTTGCATTGAGTTGCAGTTACAAGAGCAACCGAGGTCATATCCGCGGGGAAGCCCGGCCAGGGAGAATCGTCTATCTTCGGCGTAGCTCCATGATAATCCGGAATGATTTCCATCTTCTGATCGGAAGGAACCAGGATTCCATTTTCATGTGGACGCACCTCTATTCCAAGTCGGGAATAAACCATTCGAATCATACGAATGTCTTCGAGTTCCACATCTCGAATCATCAGTTCGCCGCCAGTGACAGCGGCCAAACTGATAAACGAGCCGACTTCGAGATAATCTGATCCGATCTTGTGTTCTTTTGCGGGAGGTTTTAAAGATGTTACTCCTTCGATTGTAAGGATGTTTGAACCGATTCCGGAAATTTTTGCTCCCGTGGAATTTAAAAAATGACAAAGTCTTTGTACATGCGGTTCGCTCGCCGCGTGTCGAAGAATCGTGACTCCTTCCGCAAGGACTGCGGCCATCACTGCGTTTTCCGTTCCGGTTACGGAAGCCTCATCCATTAGAATATCCGCTCCCTTCAATCGATCGGCTTTGATTTCGTAACCGTCCGGAAAAACTTCTATATTGGCACCTAACGCTTGTAATGCGAGAAGGTGGGTATCTAATCTTCTTCTTCCTATTTTATCTCCTCCGGGTTTCGGTAAGAAAACTCTTCCCGTAATTGCAAGAATCGGACCCGCTAAAGTGACGGCGCCGCGAATGCGAGAACAAAGCTCTTCGGGGAGTTGATTTTTTAGATTACCGTCATGTTTGAAAATATAAGTTCCGGGTTCTTCTTCGGTGATTTCCATACCTAAGTGACGAAGAACTTCCATGAGCATGAGTACGTCTGAGATAACCGGAATGTTGCTAATACGAACGGTTCCCGAAACCATACAAACTGCGCCGAGTAATGGTAAGGCTTCATTTTTATTTCCCTGTGGAATTACCGTTCCATGAAGAGGGGTTTTTCCAATGATCTTGAAATACGAAGATCTCATAATGATAAGCTGTAGGATACGGTCTTTCTGGCAATCGAATTGTAACGCTACTTTCAAATCGTTTTCATTTCAGTTTTTGGTTAGTTTCAAACCCGTTTCTCCGAAATTGTTTACATCCGATTGAATCAGTGTCCGTTCTCAATGAATTCTGTTGACTTCCCATTCCAAAGAGGAGATAAACGTTTTATTCATGGATAATTTACACAATCGTTTTCAGAAGTTCCAGAAAACAATCTGGTTCAACATATTCTGTTATTTTTGGACCGGTTTTTTTTCTTTCTTAGCATTTGCTCCAGTTTCTCTAACTCATTTCGTATGGATTGCGCCTTTCGGTTTTTTCTGGTTGAGTTTGAAATACCATGGAAAGTATAAAAAATTATTTTATCAAGGGCTTATCGTCGGAATTGTTTTTTACGCGATCTCTTTTCATTGGATTGTTCATATGTCGATCACCTTCGGAAATTTTCCGTATGTGGTTGCGGTTCTTATTCTTCTGTTTGCCGGGGCTTTATTTAGTTTAAAGTTTCCGATTTTTATGATGAGTTTTTCTTTTCTTTCGGGAAAGATCGGTCGTCATTCCGTTTGGGTCGCGGGTTTTTGCGGACTTTTATCCGAGTTGGTGGGACCTCAGCTGTTTCCTTGGTATTGGGGAAATCTTGCGGCCGGAAATATCATCCTTGCACAGAACGTGGAGATCACCGGAGTTTACGGAATCAGTTTCTTGGTGTTTGTTGTTTCTTACACTCTCTTTCAATCCAATCCTTGGCATTGGAAAGAAATCCTTCATTCTAAGGAAAAAAGAAAACAGTATATTCGTTTTTTATCGTTACCCGTTCTTTTGCTTTTGAGCTTTATCGTTTCGGGCTTTGTCCTTTATAAAAAATGGGAGAATGTAAAGCCCGTTAAATCTTTAAGTGTGTTGATCGTTCAACCGGACGCTCCATTGAGTTTTAGGGATGGAAGGGAGGTCAAAGAGTCGATTGAAGCCCTTATGGTTCGGATCGAAAAGCTGGCCGATGAAGGCGTCGCAAGAATGGGAAAAAAACCAGATCTTATCGTTCTTCCCGAAGCGGGAGTTCCGTTTTTTTCGGCCAACAATACTGCGGTTACGACGGTTGCACGCAGGTTGTATTGGCATCGTTTCGATTCTTTGATATTTCTGCTTGCCAATCGATATAAGGCCAACGTATTTTTTAACGAAATCGATGCCGGATATAAGGGAAATCCGAGCGCGCGTAATTTAAGATATTATAATAATAACGTATTATACGATCCGAACGGAGATCGTAGAGATTCCTATCAAAAGAAATTTCTTTTAATGTTCGGAGAATATATGCCCTTTGATTTTCTCTATGAACTCAGTCAACAAACCGGAAGATTTGAACCGGGGCCGACTCATAATCTGATTCGATATTATACTCCCGCTGATAAAGAAAAGTCGCCGAAGGGATTGCATTTGAATTGGCATGATACGGAGAATCTAAGTCACGAGGCGGTTCGCTCTTATTATGAGTCGGCGAAAGTGGAAGTTCGGGAGTCTGGCAAATTTCTTCCTTTGATTTGTTACGAAGTGATTCTTCCTGAGTTTGTAAGAGAATTTAGAAACTCAGGTAATTCTGAATTTATCGTAAACCTTACAAACGATAAATGGTATGGAACAACGACCGAAAGTGATCAACACATGGAACTTGGAAGATTGCGTTCGATTGAACTTCGAAGATGGATGGTGCGTTCTACAAATTCGGGAATTTCCGCAAACATAGACCATTTAGGTAGATTGGTCGGTGGGAAGAAAACGGGTTTGATGACTGCGGAAACTATTTCCGAAACGATCGAAGTAATTGATTCTCCACCTACGTTTTATACACAGTACGGAAATATAGTTCCTTGGTTGATGCTTTTTTTAACGGGACTTTATTATCTGAATCTTTTGATCGGAATTCGAAGAGGAAAGTCCTCCTAATTGAAAAATTCTTTTAGGAAAAATGGATTTAAAGAAATCAGGCTTCTGACAAAAGATGAATCGGGTCTTTATCCAACTTTTTCTACTTGGGGTTATAATGTGATCCGTATTTTGGCGGAAGAATTATCGGTATCAAAGAAGATTTAAAAATTTTTCACTCTATTAAAAGCTACATAATAAAGTATTAATATTTTGTAATAAAATAACGTAAGTTCTGCGCAAGACGCAAGAAATCCGTGATTTATTCTTCTGTAGGAAGTTGGAATTTGAGCTTTGTAAATTTATTTTTAAAATGCGGGAACTACAACAATCGCGATTTTACGAACAAATTCTAAAAGTAGGAACTCCTACTTTTAGAAAATCCTTTCTCATTTTATTAGGTCGAACTCACGTTAAAATAGCATTTTGTGATCAACATTACTGATCCCTATAAAATAGAGTATTGTTAATTTGAGCACAAATCCCGCGTTTAGACGCAGAATTTTAGACACTCTATTATGTAGAGATGAGTAATGGCGTCTATTTTTATAGGGTTTAATAAAGTAAGCTTTAAGGTATTTTAAACAAGGGTGGGAACTTGTTTTAACGTTCCAAACGTAGAAACTCATGCAAACTTAATTACAAAAAATGAATGTTTAAAAATTCGTAAGAAAATTATTTGTAGAAACTCTTGCAAATCTAAAATCTCACACTGAAATCTTAAAAATGTAGGAATTCTTATCTTTAGAAAATTCTATTTTTCTATATTAGAGTTGTTGAAAAATTAATTTTTCTATCCATTTCTGCTTCATTGAAATGGACGTTTGAAGCGGCTTTGTTACTACTCGGATGCATGAATAAAATACTATGATAAACTATTTCGAAAATTAGAATGTTGGAATCTTTCTCTAAAAAGTCGAGATTTCCCGATTTGACTTAATTTTTGAGAACCGTTGTGTTTTTGCAAAACCGACCGCTTATTTTCGAGTATCATTTTCATGCGTCCGAGTAGTAATCTGAATCATGGAATTTTTCAATAACACTATTGGTAATTCATAAATGTATCAATTCGCAAAAAAGTAAGTAATACTTATAAGCGAACTTAAACATTCCTTTGTGTTAAACGAATTAGAAAAATTTTTCAAAATATTAATATTTTCTAATTTTCTGAAAATAGACTTTTATGCTTAATTTTTCAATTTTTAAGGGCTAAAAAATATAATAGTTTTAATCTTTCGATTTTACTTTTAAATAAATCGATTTTTGGAACGTTAAATTAGTGTTAGCTGAAACTTAAACGGTGTAGTTAAAAAGATTTATTCTGTATCAAATATGTAAAAAATAATTATATTTCAAAATTTTTGAAAAAAATCAACTTACGTTTGTTAGGTTATCGCATATGCGATAAAAATGAGTCTTTTATGTTTTTTAAGTCATTAATGCTTATATATTAGATTCAGAATTACTCGTAATTTTAGGAGTAAATAAACGATTATGAAGATTAAATATAAATTTACGATCTTATCAGCTTTCACGCTGGTATTTGTCGCGTGTTTGAATAAGTCATCTGATGATAATGCGGTTTTAAGCGGATTACTTTCGCTTGTCTCTAACGAACAGGGATGTGTCGGATTAGATTGTACTAAAAATCGTATGGCAAGAGATCGAATTGCGAGTGGCAATCAGTTTCAGGGCGGACAAAATCTACAGTCAGCTTTTCCATCTGGCATCACTCCGTATATCTTTACGACATCATCTTTTGGTGTTGTTCACCATGGAAACTTTGGAGGAATTTCTGGAGCGGATGCGTTTTGTCAGAGCAATATTCCTTCGAATCTTCCTCGTGCTGGAATATACAAAGCAATGCTAACGGATGGAGTCAATAGGGTAGCGACAACAGTGGGTCCTAACTCTACGAATGGACAAGTAAACTGGGTGTTCCAACCGAATCAAAAATATCAAAGAGCTGAGGACGGTGCGATTGTAATGACCACGAATAGTTCTGGTATGTTTGATTTTGCAAACGGCGCAAAACTGGAAAATCCGTTTACACTTCAGGGTGAGTCTGGTCAGTGGACCGGCTTAAATTCGAATTGGACAACTTGGAAACCTGGGGGAGTGCCGATTGCTTGTGACTCCTGGAATGGTTCTATTGCTGCTCTTTATGGATCGTTCGGGAGTTCGACTCGTACGGATTCGGACA
Organism: Leptospira alexanderi serovar Manhao 3 str. L 60; assembly: GCF_000243815.2. Classification (GTDB taxonomy): domain Bacteria; phylum Spirochaetota; class Leptospiria; order Leptospirales; family Leptospiraceae; genus Leptospira; species Leptospira alexanderi. The sequence goes on from NZ_AHMT02000017.1 coordinate 89,866, forward strand.
TTCTTACAGCGAAGATTTCGACGGGAGGAAGTTTTACCACATCTTGTTCCATTACTCGTACATCCTATGGTCCGTATAACTTAGGCCTTGTCTGTGTGGAGCAGTGAGAAATAAGATAGAATGATAATTTTAGAATATTCTATTTTTTAGAAATATAGAAAAATCCGATTTCGAAAAGTAGTTTAGATGGCGGGTGAGAAATTATTCCGCTATTTTATTTACTCTATGTATTTACGTTTTTTTAAATATTCCATTTTTAAAATGTACTTAAATTTTGGTTTGAGAATTTTGTTGAACGATTGTGGTAATTCCACAGAAGCCCTCTCTTTGCTACTGATCTTTACATGAAGGAATGCCGCCAATTTTGGCACAAATTCCCGTTTATGCGCAGAATTTTGGGAACTCTATTATGTAGGAATGAGTAATATATTAGATTTTTATAGTCTTCTTACTATTAAAGTTTTCGTATGTGTTCCTGTATTTTGAAGTTTTAGGATAGATAAGAGCAAGCTCTTACGGTACTGAAAAATTAAAGTTGGATTTTTGTGAAAAAATGTAGAGATTTTACGGATTGCTCCTATTTTGGAATTTATGGCTTTTGTTGAGTAATTCTAACTTGTTGGACAAACAAACTCATAGTATCATTTGCAAGGGCAATCGGTTTAGAAATGCCGCTTGATTGCTACTCTCGTGTTTTACAGGAAGTCTGAGTGTTGTAAAAGTTTTCACAAATTACGTTTCATCAGGGATGCCGTCTACCTATGTGTCGGGATCGGTAAGAATTAAATTTCTACGTACTACAAATCCAAGTTTTGACGACTCTCATCGGATTAAAAAAGAACTAAATTTTTGATTCTTAAAACCAACTTCAAGGATTGATCAGATAATACGAAAGGATTCCATTAAAGGTTTCAAACGAACCGGGAGGTAAATTTTTACCAGGACATTGAAGATTTAAATCCGCTAATGAATAGATCTGATACGGTTTTGCAAAAAACAAACGAATAAAAAATCGAAGTACGGAAGAAATGTTGGAAAGAACATTAATGCTACCTACCGATTGTTTACGAACGAGTTCGGCGGAGCAGCCGTCTTCAAAATAAATTTTTTCTCGAAGAGGAAGATCGTATCCCGAAAAAGGTTCTTTTTCTGTTTCTAACACTTCAAACTTATCGACTTTGCCGAAAAAAATTGTTTTCCCTTCTGAATTTAAAAGCGCGGCTGTTTTGAAATAACCTCCAGGAAATGAATCGTTTCCTAAAAAACCTCCAATATAAAAACGAAATTCTTTTCCATTAATCGACCGAAATAATTCCCATCTTCGGCTGTATTTGTATACTTCGTAGTTTGTGAGAAGATGTTCCAATCCCCCGGTTCCGAGAAGTTCCTTTTTTTTTCCGTCTTGGATTAAATAACCCCAAGCGGATTGAAACGAGTACGCAATATCGGCTTGAACGAATTTATGCGGTTCCTCGACCGTATGTTTTCCTCCGGAAAGGGAAATTCCCTGTTTCAAGTCTGATTTAAAAGATAAGAATAATTTAATATTTTCAATTTCTTGTTGGATTTCAATTCCTTCAGAATTGAGGGACATACGATTGTTTTCTATTTTGAGATCAAATTTACCCTTTTCTGCGATTAAATTTTTTGAGGAGAATTCTTTCGTGATGAATTGAGTCCCTTCTCCTAACGTATGAATAACTAAACTGACTCCGCAGTTTTTTGTTCCCGGACCTAAATTACTTACCAAAAAAGTCGCGTAGATAAAAATTTTACCGTCTTGATAGGAATAGTTCCAAGCCTGAAAGTAACCTTCTTGCGTATAGGGTTGGAAAGAATAGTTCTTGAGTCCCGTTCTTTTGAGAAGCGCCGTGCTTTCAGCTTTGAGAGTACCTTGAAAAACGCATAAGAAACTAAGGACCAAAAACGAAAGAACCCTGAGTTTAGAAAAAGACAGAACCGGATCTGAACTCTTTCCCGAATAAGTTGGTTGGAACATTCCAAAAATCCTTAAACTCGGAAAGAATTGATCAAGCAGAATCTTTTAGATTCAGAATTTTCGTTTCTTCTGCGTTTGCAAAAACACAGTTATTTTCGTAAAGATCGGAAATACTAATGTGTTCGAAAATCGGATGATCGCCTTTCCCTTCCTTTAAAAATCGATCCTTTTCTTCCCGAATCCCGTCCAGGTGTATCCAGGATTCGAATTGATTTTCTATTTGTAGGAAAATTATAAATTCATAGTCGCTTATCTTTTTGAGAAAGGCTTCGAATTTTTTAACTTTTTTTTGAGCAAGTCTGATTCTCATCTTTTGACCCTCGGCCAGTTTTGAAAAGGGAATTTTCGGAATGTAGAAGTTGTTTAATGTTGAGACTATTTTTCGAAAGTCATTTTTTCTTGAAATCAACTTCATCCATTTTTCTCGATTTGGATCGATTGTACCTTTCATTTTTTTACCTCTTTAAAAGCGGTTCTGAGAGGAAAATTCAGAGGAAGGTAAGAAACCCGATTTTTTTAAAATAAAAAGAAACTGCTGTGGAAGAAGATCGACGTTCGAAGCAGAGATTGCGGAATTCGAAACTTTTCTTTTTCAAAAGGAAAATCGTTGTTTTCGGAATTGAACAGAAGGGATATTCTTTGAGGGATTTTAACTTTTTGCATTGAAGAGACTTCCTTTTAATAAATCTTGCTAAAAAAGCGAAAATCAAAATAGTATCATTCAGAGCTATGGAATCCGATCTATTGGCAGTATTTTGGACAGAAAAAATCAAGCTGACCCAATATATCATTCAAACCACCAAGAATTTTAGTTCCAATCAGCTCGATTTTTCGATTACGTCGAGAAAATCGATCCGCTCCTATCTGCAAGATATGGTGGCAGGCGATTTTTTTCTTCGGGTTTCCCTTCCGATTTCCGTTGGAATTAGCTCCATTCTTCCCATTTCAAGACAATCCGAAGAAGAGATTGAAAAAGATTTGGTCCGTTTTCGGGATCAATTCGGCTCTCCTGCATTGCCAATCGGTCTCAAGGAAATCATCACTCAAAGTGCGGAAGAACTTTTTTTCGAAGATTGTAATTCGGAACTAAAACCGCTTTTTCTTCGTTGGAAAAAAATTCTTGTCAGACTTGAAAAAACGATCCAAGCGCTTAGCGTGAGGGATTCTTTAAAGTATCGTTATTTTTCCGTGATAGGAATTGTTTCACTTCCGGTTGCGATCAATTATTTCGAAATGCAGAATCTTGCTTGGCTCAGAAATGGGATTATGAGAATTACGGAAAATCCTAATTTTCCTTCCCGATGACGGTTGGGACTTTAGAACAGAATAATATTCTATTATTATATCATCGCAAAATCTTAAGGAGAATTCAATGACAAAGATTAAGGTAAAAACCCCGCTTGTTGAGCTTGACGGGGACGAGATGACCAGGATCATCTGGAAGGAGATCAAGGATAGGTTCATTCATCCTTATCTCGATATCGAACTGGACTATTATGATTTAGGCGTGGAGTATAGGGACAAGACGGACGATAAGGTCACCGTAGATTCCGCACACGCAATTCAAAAATACGGAGTCGGCGTTAAGTGCGCTACCATCACCCCGAACCAAGACAGAGTTAAAGAATACAATCTCAAACAAGAATGGAAATCGCCTAACGGAACCATTCGTTCCATTCTCGACGGAACCGTTTTCCGTAAACCGATCATCGTAAAAAATATTCCTCCGGCGGTTCGTTCTTGGAAAAAACCAATTACGGTCGGACGTCATGCTTACGGGGATCTTTATAAGGATACCGAGCTTTACATTCCGGAAGCCGGAAAAGTGGAACTCGTTTATACCGGAAAAGACGGAAAGGAAAAACAAAGAGCCTTGATCCACGACTTCGACGGAGCGGGTGTGATTATGGGTCAGCATAACTTAGATAAGTCTATTCTTAGTTTTGCTCAGGCTTGTTTCAATTATGCGATTTCCGAAAAGATCGATCTTTGGTTCGCGACAAAAGACACCATTTCTAAAAAGTATCATGCTAGGTTTCGGGCGATTTTCGACGAACTTGCAAAAGCCAAAGCCGGAGATCTCAAAAAAGCCGGAATCGAATATTCGTATTATCTCATAGACGATGCGGTCGCTCAAATTATGAAAAACGAGGGCGGAATGCTCTGGGCTCTGATGAATTACGACGGAGACGTGATGAGCGACATGGTCGCATCCGGATTCGGATCTTTGGGACTTATGACTTCCGTACTTGTTTCTCCGGACGGAAAATTCGAATACGAAGCCGCTCACGGAACCGTAACCAGACATTACCGTAAATACCAACAGGGTGAAACTACTTCCACAAACTCAGTCGCTTCCATTTTTGCTTGGACGGGAGCGTTGATCAAAAGGGGAGAATTGGATGGAACTCCGGATGTAGTCGCTTTTGGTCATAAACTCGAAAAGGCCGTGATCGACACGATCGAAAGCGGGGAAATGACAAAGGATTTAACACTTCTTTGTACAGATCCAAATGCAAAAGCTCTGGATACCTTTCAGTTTATGGAAGCGATCCAGAAAAAGCTTTAATCGTTTAAAAACAAAATCCCGACCGTGGCCGGTTTTTAAACACGCCAGGTCGGGGCTGCTCGTAGTAATCATTTTACGCGGGTTTGCCGGGTCGGGAATTTCAACTATAACCATGAAACGTAAGACTTTGATTCTGAATCGGATTCTTTGTTTGGAACGGCTGTTCGTATTCTTCTTTTTACTTTTCGCGGTTTCCCTTGATTCTCAAAAAGCTCCCAAAGAACCGACATTACCCGTGGAGCCGACGGTTGGAGATTCCAGAAATCAAAGGGGAGAAGCCGAAAAACAAACCGGTACCGGGGTGGATGAAAAGGGAGAAAAAAAGATCAAAGTGATTTTTTGCGACGGTCGAGACGTGGAAGGTTTTTGGAAAAATCCTCCGATTGAATTTAAGTTTCAGCACAAAAAAAACAATATAACATATTCAAAATCTCTAAAGCTCGATGAGATTTCCAAAATCAAAATTACGGGTTGGAAATTGAAATCTTCCAATAAACGAAAGGAAGGAATTCCCTATCGAGCTGAGCCTTATCAGATCCAGATAATTTCTTTGTCGGGAGAAATCTTTTTCAAGGAGCCTTCTCCGACGGGCGAGATTCAGCAGATCTCCTTCAGCAATCAGTTTGGAGATACAACGTTGTTTTTGTATTGGAACGACTTGCAGTATGAAAACGGACAGTGGTTTTCCGGTTTAAAACCTTTTTTGGGAGAATTCAGAACGGACTGTCACTCGGATGTGGTTCGGGAAATTCAATTTCTCGCCGTAAATTAAACTTTGCGAATGTATTCTAAAATTTTTCTTTCAAAATACGGTTTTTGAAGAATGGAAACGTTTTTCTGAGAGACTGAGATATTCAAACCCACATTTTCCTCAAGTCCCGTAATCACCGTGATCGGAATTTTGTCGAATTTTTCCTGTTTGCGGATTGCCTCCACGAGTTCTTGTCCTGAAAAGCCGGGCATGATCCAGTCGGTGAGAATGTAAGAAATATTTTCCCCGGAAGATTGAAGGTATTCGTACGCCTTTTTTCCTTCTGTAAATGCCTGAAAGGAATAACCGTTCCTTTCCAGAATTTTTCCTAAAAGAAGTAAGTTGAGTTCCGAGTCGTCTACAATGAGGATTTTTCCGACTTTTCGTTGTTCTATAGAATTCTTTTGGTAAGAGAATTTTATAATTTCCTTAATTACCAATTTCAATTCGTCGATTCCCGAGGGTTTCGGAAAAATTCCGTCAAATCCGAATTCCATGGATTTTGTGCGGTTTGATTCGACATCTCCGGAAGTAATGAGATATATTTTAGAATTTTTGCATGCATTATGTTTATTTTCCCGTAAACCGTTTCGTATGGTTTTACAGACCGTAAATCCGTCGGAGTCTGGAAGAATCATTCCGATCGTAATTAGATCGAAATTTTCCCGAAACGTAAGATCCAATCCTTCTTTTGCCGAACCCGCTTCGACGATCTGAAAGTCTTCCGTGGGAAAAAAAGAAGATATGATTTTTCTGAATGTTGAACCGGAATCTAAAACGAGTACTTTCAAGCCTGTTTTTCTCTCGGATCGATTTTTGAAATCGAAGTTTCGAAAATTTGAATATATTTTCTCAATTCATCAAAGATTTGTTTTGGGTCGTCCATGATTTCTCCGTCCGGTTTGGTCCAAACAAGCCGTTGGTAAACATTATTACATAAACTGAGATAATAAATCGGAAAAGATCCTGCTACCTGTTTTATATCGCTCGGAATCAAAGTAAAGGAACCGAAAACGGAAAACATCGCTTTGTAATTTTTTTCCAGATACGTAAATTCATACGTTCGTGGCCATTCTTCTAAATCCGATTTTAACTTCAAAAAAAACTCTTTGGAGAGGATAGAAATCAAAGTTTCGGTTTGTTCAATTCTTTTTTCGAGTGAATCCGGTCCGTTCATGTTTCCGATTCTTTTGCCTCGTTCCAAAGTCGATCCATTTCTTTTAAGTCGGATTCTTTCGGGGTTTTACCTCGGTTTTTTAAGGTTTGTTCTATGTATTGAAATCTTTTCTTAAATTTTGCATTCGTTCTTGTGAGTGCGGATTCGGAGGAAATTCCAAGATGTCTTCCTAAATTTACTAAGCTGAATAATAAATCTCCGAATTCTTCTTCGATACGAACCTGATTGCTTCCGTTTGCTTTGACACGACCAAATTCGATTAAGAACTCTTCCATTTCTTCTCTAACTTTTGCTTGCACGTCTGAAATGTTCTTCCAATCAAATCCGACTTTGGCGGCTTTCTTTTGATACTTTTCCGCTTTTAAAAGGGAAGAGAAATTCTCCGGGATATTCGAAAAAATGGATGAGTCGTTTGATTTCTTTTTTTCCTTATCCTTGATTTTCTCCCAATTTTCCAAAACTTCCTGAGAAGAAGAAAGGGTGAGTTCTTCCGGTCTAAAAACGTGCGGATGTCTGAAAATTAGTTTATCGGAAACGCTTTTTGCAATGTCTCCTAAATTGAATGAATGTCTTTCTTCAGCAAGTTTTGCATGAAACACAACTTGAAACAGTAGATCACCCAATTCTTCTTTGAGAAGTTCGTCGTCGTTTTTTAGGATTGCTTCGATGACTTCTTGGGATTCTTCAATGAGATAAGGAATCAAAGTTTGGTGATCCTGTTCCTTATCCCAAGGACATCCGTTTTCTCCTCGGAGAGTGGCCGTGATTTCTTGAAGTTTATCAATTTCCTCTGCGAGTGATTTTGCCTGCATATGAGTTCCTCCAAAAACGACGGAGATTTGTTCCAATTTTTAATCTCCAAGCTGAATCTGCACTCTTTTTCAATTGTTTTGAAATCGGGATTGGATTGACGGGAGTCGTAAAGTTGAAGTATAGTTCAAAAAAATACTTTATAGGCCCTCTATGATACGTTCAAAAAGTCTTATTGTTCTTTCACTCATTCTGATTGCGATTGCGAGTCGTTATTTTCCACATCCGGCTAATTTTACACCAATTCTTGCGGTTTCTCTTTTTGCGGGAGCCCATTTTGTTTCTAAAAAGTTGTCTCTGTTGCTTCCTGTATGTGCCCTTTTTATGAG
>NZ_AHMT02000017.1:100000-172500 GCF_000243815.2 Leptospira alexanderi serovar Manhao 3 str. L 60
TGAAGAGGTTGTGTCGAATCGTAACAATACGTTTTTAAAAACGCAAAATTATATTTTTAGTTCGAACCGTGAAAAACAAAGTTTAGAATTTTTTAGGAGGAACCACGATCATGATTATTGTCAATTCGTTAATAACAAAATGCAGTAGTTCCCACGTTTTAGATTTCAGATTTCAGGGTTTAGCTACATTTTCCTAATAGATGGATCAGACTTTAACAAAGGTTAATTTTTCCTCTTCTGTAAATTTACTGAAATCTGACCCCTAAAACGTCTTGCTTCTCTACGGCCGCTCGACAGATTTTGGGATAAGCCCTTATTCTTTTTCTAGTTCCAACAGCTGAATCAATTCTTCCTTATTTTTTTCTTTCGCGATATCCAAAGCGGACTTTCCTTCCAAGTTTTTTAAAAACTGAGACGCGTGTAAGTCCAACAGTAATTGAGCCGTGGAAATCTGATCATGAATGGCCGCGATATGAAGAGGTGTGTTCCCATCCTGATCAATCGGGTTTGGAGAAATTCCAAGCTTAAGAATAGTTCGGCATAATTCGTCTTCTCCGTGTTTGGCGGCAAAGAATAATTTTTCGGCAAGAGCTTTCTTAAGAATTTTAGAAACGTGATGGTATTTCTGTCTTTCCGCTTCTTCTAATCCGGTTTTTCCAGATGCGTTTACTTGTAAAAAGTTTGCTTCGATTTTAAGAAGTTTTTCTAAACATTCAACACTATCGTGTGAAGCAGCGAGAAGAAGGGCGGTATTTCCGTCCGCGTCTCTATCTTCTAAAATTGTTTTCGTTTCTTCTTTTTCTAAAAATAGATCCAATATTTCGGAATCGTTATGAAGAGCTGTAAGATGGAGAATGGTTCTTCCCTCTGAGTTCTTTTTTAAAAAGTCGGCACCTTTGTCGAGAAGATATTCCACGATTTCAAAGTGTCCTAGATCCACAGCTAAGAGAAGCGGGGTATATCCTTCTCCGTTTCTTTCTTCCAAGTTCGGGGTTGGGTGATCGTTTACGAAAACCATTTCTACGATCCGAACGTTTCCTGTGCTCACCGCTTTTGTAAGTGGGGTATTTCCGGCGAAATCTTTTTTTCCGGTGTCTGCGCCCGCTTCCAAAAAGATTCGAATTAAATCTTCATTACCCTGATCCAAAGAGGTTAAGAGTGGAGTTTCTCCCCTTGCGTTTGTTTCGTCGGGCTCGGCCCCGGCCTCAAGTAGTAGTTTGACCGTTTCCTGATCCGAATTCTTTACGGCCCAGGATAAAACTCCTGATCCGTAATTGTCTCTATAGTTTCTCAGCCAATCGATGAGGATTTCTTCTCCTTCCATAGAAGTAAGGAGTTTTTGAATTTCATCCGTTTTTCCGGTTTTGACTGCGGAAAATAGATCGATCAGTGATTCGGAAAAATCAGTCAGAAAAAATTCTCCAAGAACATATAAAATAAAAATAAAGTCGGAATCGAAATTAAGATACCAACCCCTGGGAAAACTGCCGAAAGAGCGGGTCTGAAACCCATTTGAATAGAAACGATAGACGCGGTAATCATAGGCGCCATTGCCGCTTCTAATACAACTACTCGCAGATGATTTAGGTTTACGTTTAAAAAACGATAGGTTAGAAATATCACCATCGGAGCAAGAAGCAATTTATAAATAAGGCCGATGAATAAAGGTTGTATGAAATTCTCTGATTTTTCGGATTTAGAATCTAACGTAGGGAATTCCATTTGAAATCCAACGGTAAATAAAGCGATTGGCACTAATGTTTCTCCCAAAATTTTTAGTACGGAATGGATCAATTCCGAAATGGTGAAAAATCTGAGCAAAAACGAAAAAAGTAAAGCAAGAAAAGGAGGAAAAGTAAAGAGCTTTTTCAGAATGGATTCGACCGGTTTTCCGTTTCTTTCTCGATCGTTTTTGGATAAGATACTCAGCGAAAGGATAAATCCCGGAATTGCAAGGCAGAGAAAAGTTCCGAATTGATCGATGATCAGCACCGAGTTGGTGATTTCTTCTCCGTAAAACACCCTTAAAATGGGAAGTCCTAAAAAAGACGTGTTTCCCAATCCGCAACAAAGTGTCGTTACGATTCTTGTTTCCGAATTCCAATGAAAGAATTTTCCGATTATATAAAAAAATACGACTGAAAGTCCGAAGAGAATCCATGGCATCGAGGCCAAATAAATCAGAGAGGTTTCCAGTCTCATCGTTGGGACGTTGGCTAAAATAAGAGAAGGAAGAGAAATATAAACTACGAAATTTCCGAGCACGAGTCCCGTATTTTCCGGAAAAATTTTTCCTCGTTTGAGTATCCAACCTCCTGCAATACAAACCGGAATGAGTATTAGATGAGACACATGTACAGAGTTTACGGCAGACGTGATAGGGCAAGAGATTTAGGATTAGCCCGCTGCCGGAATTGAACCGGCGACCTTTTCATTACGAGGGAAATGCTCTACCCCTGAGCTAAGCGGGCATTGGGTCATCCGAAGCAAGAAGAACCTTTGCTGTAGTTTCCGTAAAAATAGGATTCAACGTTCGCTTTAGAAGACTACAGTATTATCGGTCGTGTTCATGAAAACTATACCTAAGTATTATAGATCGGTTGTAAACAAGAACAACGGAAATAATTTAGGGACCGTCTTTCTTCGACTTCTTAAATTCTTTTACCATCATTGCCGTGATACTGTCAAGATGTTTCACCTGATCCTTGAGTTCTGGTTTTTCGTGACGTCCTGAAAAAGAATAGCAAGAATTTCTGACTCCTCTGTCTTTCATCCACCAATGTCTTCCGATTTCTCTTCTTTCTTGAGCGGGAAGGTCCCCCTCGTACATTTTATATTCGTCGAATCGAGCCGGAAAATTTCTTTCTTTGAGATAAAAAGCATATGCGGAATGAAAATTCATAGCGGCATTTTGGATCAATTCGTTGATATGAAGGCAGCCTAACGTTTTATCTGTAGGAAAACGATTCATAAGTTTTACATAAGACATATCCTCTCCCACCAAATAATCGTATGCTTTAATTGCGGCGGGACAGGTTTCGTATGGAACCCTTTTTTCTTCTACCCCTGATTTTACAATTTTCATCGTGGTTAGATCGACTTCGAGATACAAAGTGATATCGTGATAGGGGTCGTATTGATTGACTTCGATGATGCAAAATGGGGGAGATTCTTCCGGAAACCAATAGTATCTGCTTTCATAATTTCTTTGAAAGTCCGTGTTCCGAAAACGAATTTGCTCCTTGAGTTCCTGCAACGTATTCATTAAAACCTCTTTTCCGAAGGAACATTTTTAAACAAAACATTTTTCGGATTCTTCTGGGGCATCTTTTAATAAGACCGGATTCGCTAAAAGATTTTTCCGTTTATTTTCATTTGCTTTTTTGTGACCTTTTGGTACTTTCAGTTCGATTTTATGATGACTTCATTCTTTTTAGAAAAATCGTTTTTGGTTACCGGTGCAAGTTCTGGGATCGGAAAGGCTCTCGTCTTAGAACTGAATCGAAACGGAGCCGTGGTCGGTGCGGTTGCCCGGAGGAAAGAGTTATTAAAAGAATTAAAAAACGAAGTCCAATTTCCGGATAAGGTGATCTCTCTTCCCGGAGATGTTTCCGATTCTTTTCAACTCAAGAAAATTGCGGAAGAGTTTAGAAAGAAAGTTCGACGTATTGATGGAATGATTCATAGCGCTGGAATCAGCATGCGTGGTCTTGCGAGGGAGACTGATATTAAAGTTTATGAAAGTCTAATGAATATAAATTTCTACCCTTTGATTCATCTATTCAGACTTTTGGAGTCGGAACTTAGACAGAATCAGGGCCATTTTATTGCGGTTTCTTCTTTACAAGGACGATTTGCCACTCAGTACCGTTCGGGTTACGCGGCGAGTAAACACGCGGTACAAGCGTTTATGGATAGTATTCGACTGGAAACATCCGAAAGCGGAATGCACGTTATGACGGTCTCTCCGGGTTACGTGAAAACCGATATTTCTGTGAAGGCTTTGTCCGGTGACGGATCCACCTACGGAATCATGGATGAAGGAATTAAAAACGGATTGTCTACCGAGAAAGTGGCTTCTATCATTTTAAAAGCGATCGAATCAAAGAAAAGAGACGTATATCCTTCTCAATTTAGAGAGATGTTAGCGTATTGGATCAGTCGATTTTCACCTTCGCTTTTGGATAAACTTTTGAAAAGAGCGAGAGTTACTTAATTTGCGGTTCTATTTTTATTTTCCGGGAAGATCCCAAACGAGTCGAATTCCGGCTCTGCGATCCGTTTTTAAATTCGGAATTCCTCCGAAGGACCTGAAATACGTTGTGGATTCTTCTTTTGTAGATGAAAACGATCCGCCTCGGATGACTTTATGCATTTTTCCGAATGCGTTTCTTTTGAGTGAGTGTCCTTGATACGGAAGATAGTCGGAACTCGTCCATTCGGCTACGTTCCCGCACATTCCGATTGCTCCGTAGGGACTTGCTGATTTTTTTGCTAGTTCGTAAACGGAGATCGTATCCATTTTTTTACTTTCGATAGTATTGCATAAGGAAGAATCAAAATCGTTTCCGAACGGATATTCCAATGTATTTGGAAAAAAAGAATAAGATTCGTCTCGATTGATCTTCCAAGTCATTCCGGTTCCACGGGCGGCTTTTTCCCATTCCATCTCGGTCGGAAGTCGTTTACCGGACCAACGCGCGTATGCTTCCGCTTCTCTATAGGTGATTCCGTTTACGGGATGATGTTCTTTTCCGATCGGGTATTTTCCGCCTTTCCAATGAGGAGGCGGAACGGTATTTGTTTCTTTTAGAAATTTTGAATATTCCTGATTTGTAACCTCATATTTATCGATGTAAAAAGAGGAGATGTCTTGAAGGTTACCTCGTTCGGGTTTAAAGTAAAACGGATTGTAGTTGTCTTCCGAAGGTTCGTTCCCTTGTCCGTGAAGAAAGAATCCCATCGACTCGTAAAACAATTCTCCGTTTTGTTCGTATCCCCCGGATACGAAGACCATTTCTTTTCCGTCTTTCGGATGTCTGAATTGTCTTGCGGGTCTAGTTCTTCTTCTGTCTTCCGCGAAAAATGCTCCGGGTTCTATGTAAGCTATTTCTTGTTTATAATCTTGAATGAAGGTTCCCGCTGTAAGAAGATGTTCGGGCACTCCCGGATTTGCGGTAAATGAACCGTAGAGTTCGATTTCCGAGGCTTTCTTTCCTCCTAAATTAGTTTGATAGGAAACGGAGATTTGACGAATGTAAAAGGAGCCGATTTCTTTTTCGGGATTTTTTTGTAAGACTGTATATTGATTTTTTTTCTCAAGGATGGTTTTGATTTCCTCTTCTTCCTTTCCGTAAAATATAGAACCTTTTCGGATTCGAATTTTCACTTTACCTTTTCCGCTATAAACCGCTTCTACTTCTCCTTTCCAAAGGGGAACCATTCTCGTATTAAGAGAAGATTCTTCCTTTTCTTGAGCTTGTATGAACGATCCTAAGGAAAAAACGAAAAGAATTACGATCAGTCGTTTGAGTTTAAGAATGGAGTTGAAAATCATAATGCCCGATCGTCCTTTCGACAGAAGGACGATTTTCTATTTCTAATTTCGGCAAAAATTTCCGGTTTAAAAAAGAATTTTAAGCGAATTCTTTCCTTGAAATCGAATCTTATTTCTTCTTTTTTTTGAAGGAAGATGGTCCGCCTGATTTTTGATTTTTATCTCCTTTGGAGAATTTAGAATGGGATCCGTTATTGGAACTGTTGCCGGAGTGTGAACCCGAATTTGATTTGGTTCTAGATCCCGAACCGGGTCTTCCAAAATTCCGATCCTTGTATTTTCTGCCATTTCCGGGTTTCTTTTTGAAAGAATTTCTTTCTTCGTATTTAAAATCGGATTCGAATTGTACGGAATCATCGAAAGTGACGCTGTCCTTGAGAATCGTCATTTTAAACAAAGCGGCGGCGATGTCCAACGCGGTATAGTCATTCCCCATCAATTTTTCCACTTGGTTTACATACTTACTAATATGACCCGCATCCACGATGGACCTAACCTTGGAAGTGTAAGAATGGATTTTGGTTTCTTCGAGATCGTCTAACGTAGGAATTTTTCCTGCCTCAATTTTGATTCCGTTGATCCGTTCTATTTTTTTAAGATTGTAGATCTGTTTTCCGACGATAAAGGAGAATGCGATCCCTTTTTTACCGGCTCTTCCTGTTCTTCCGATCCTGTGGACGTAGTCTTCCCCGTCTCTTGGAAGATCGTAGTTGAATACCGCCTCGACATTGTTGACGTCGATTCCTCTTCCGGCAACGTCGGTCGCGACTAAGATTTCGATATTTCCGTTTCGAAATCCGTTCATTACTTTATCCCTTTGTTTCTGATTCAGATCTCCGTGAAGGGCTTCCGCAAAGTAACCCCTCGATTTCAACAATTCTACGACGGTATCTACTTGCGCTTTTGTATTACAAAATACTAATGCGAGTTTTACGTTTCTGTATTCGATCAATCTCGCGAGAGCTTCTCCTTTGGTGTTCTCTTGAATTTCATAGTAGATTTGTTCGATTTTGGGAGCGCTCAATTTCTGGTGAGTTACGTCGATGATCTGAGGATGTTTTTGAAATCTTTTCATCAAGGTAAGAATATCGTCCGTCATCGTAGCGGAAAACATGATCGTTTGGCGATCTATGGGAGTGTCTTTTAGAATGAATTCCATGTCTTCGCGAAAACCCATATCCAACATTTCGTCGGCTTCGTCCAAAATCACGATCTTAATATCGTCGAGACGGATGGAACCTCTTCTCATGTGGTCCATCATTCTTCCGGGAGTTGCGATTACAATCTGGGGATTTTTACGAAGCGCTTTGAGTTGTCTTTCTATTTCTTGACCGCCATAAACGGGGACGACTTCGAAGTTTCCTTTGTATTTCATCAGTTTACGGAATTGTTCGCTGACTTGGATGACTAACTCTCTAGTCGGACAAAGAATCAAGGCTTGTAAATGTTTACTTTCCACTTCGAGAAGTTCGATCGTCGGAATTGCAAATGCGGCTGTTTTACCGGTGCCGGTTTGAGCGTGTCCGATGATATCTTTTCCTTTTAATATGACTGGAATCGCTTCTGACTGAATGGGAGAGGCTTCTTCAAAGCCCATTTCCAGGATCGCGTTTTGGATTTCGGCGGATAAGTTTAGTTCGCTAAACTTGAGTTTTTTCATAGAGGTGTTCCTTTTAAAACGATGAATCGCCCGCTTCCGGGAACCTCTAATACTTTGAATTTTCAAGATAACTATCCGGAAGATTAAAAAGCGGATCGAAGAGAGGAAAATTGGAACCAGGAAAAATTCTGCGTCTTCGTTAATGAGACGTTTATTTTTACTACGATTTTAGAATCGGTTATTTATACAAGGACAAAAGAGCAAAACGATTTGTATCCGATGGTTTCGAGAGAGTTGTGAAATCGATTTCAAAAATAAATTCGAATCTATTAAAAGCTAAACTTCGAAACGAAACTCATCGATTTCAAGATGGATTCTATTTGAAAATATACTAGCGAAATTTTATTTTCAGATTTATCACAGACATTCAAAATTATTAAAGTTATTTTCGTTTCGATTTAAAATTGAACCGTCATCATCAAGTAACCGAACTGCGCTTGCGGAAGAAAATTGGTTTTTCTGAATTCGGGATACATTGAGTCGTCGTTGAGTTTACGCCGAACCGCATCGCCTGCAAAAATCCAACTCCCACCAAACGACCAAAGAATATCTTTGTATTTGAACGAATAAGTCACATCGATTTCTCTAAATAAATTTTTTCCGAGAGTTCCGACCCCTCTTTGATCTAGGGCGCCTTTTTCACTTTGAACATAAGGATCCTTAAAACGTTCATTTGTGGTTGATTCCGTACTGGCTCCTTCTTTGAGGTTTCCCGTGACATCATACCAACCGTCTTGTCTTTTTTGCTTATCAATGATCCAATATGCGATCCTTAATTTACCAAATTCCCCACCGTCCCATGTAAGGTTTGCGGATTTACCAACCATGTTGACCCAACTTACTTGGTCCGCTTCTCCTAAGAATCCGTGATTAGAGTGGAATAAATTTGAAAAGGTCGCAACTTTTCCGTCTTTTCGATTTGGATCTCCGCTACCGACGTCGTAAGTCCCTCCAAACCGAAAAGACCCGATCGTATAACCGACATCGAATGCGAACGCATAAGCATCGTAACTTTGTTTTTCTTTGTAAATGCTATTGGTTACTGTCTTGCCGGTAAGGGGGTCGACGGTGGAAACGTTTGTGTTTAAAGTGTCCCAACTTGGTGTGACGTTCAGCCCGTTTTTTCCGCTTTGTATCGCGTATTCGATCGAAAAATCGAATGGTATTTTTGCCTTTTTATCGGGAGTTGTTCTATTGGAAAGTCTGAGTCCGAATGTATGTAATTGGTCGTACCTGGAATTTTTCGGAATCGTCTCCGGATTGGGAAAAAGCAAAATCGTAGAGTTGTTCTGAGGAAGCCATTTCTTATACAATCCGATGTAATAGGTGTCTATGTGAAGTAAGTCGGAAGGTTTAAACGTGTTGTAAAAACCGGTGAAAGTTGCGTCTCCTTGTTGTTGTTTTGAAAGTTCAGCAGACAATGTACAGGCCGAAGGTGAAAGAGAATTGGGGGGACAATTGTATTGAATCGGGAATGAATTTCTTTTTCCTAAATTTGTAGAATTGCCCGCTACGTCCGAATCCTGCTCTCCGACGATCATAACCCAAGCGTGAGTGGAAAAAAGTTCTTTGTCGATTTTCAAACGAAAACCGTTAAAACTTCTTCCTACGTTATTCCATTCCAATGCGCCTACGAGTCTTTCGTCTCCGTATTTTAGAATTTGTCTTCCCGCTTGTAATGTAACTGGGCCGATTAATTCCTTGGATTCTACCCAAGCCTCTCGAATTCCTACAGATTGTCTTGTATTGTCGTTTGCGGTATCGATTCCAATAAGAGAACCTTTTTCTCCTCCCCAAAGTGCGGAGTCTTGTAGGACGATTCTTGCTTTCATATTTTGGGTAAATTCTTTTTCGATCCAAATTTGAGCTTTGGCTCCAACGAAAGAAATATTATCATTTTTGAATTTATCAAAATCGTAATTGTATCGCGCTTCCGGGCGAATTCGAATCAAGCCGCCAAGTTTAACCGATTCGTGCCAGAGAGTTTCTTTTTTAGATTCTTTAATTTCGGTTTCAATTGGGACGATTTGAGTATCCGCTTTCTGTTTTTGAACTTCGACCGGTTTTTGAATTCTTTGTGTTGCAGTATTACGAACTTTCAGGCGTTTGACCCTTCTCGTTTTTTTTGCGTCAATTTCCGAAAATAAGAAAACAATAAGAATGAGCGAAAGTTGGATGATTCTCAATTTGTAAGTTTTCAATTTGAGCCTCTCTTAATTTTATTTCCTTTCTGGATGGCTATGGAAGAAATTACGTAAGAGCAACGTTATAAACTAATATTCGTAAACCATCGAATTGCCCCAAATATTTATAATTCTAATTTATCATATTATAAAAAATAAATATGATAAAATTAAAAATTGAATATGGAGCGTTATGGGTAAATGGACGAATAGAACGATGAAAAATTTTTATAGATTATGTCGGATAGTCCCAGTTTGATGTTTTAAGGTGTTTATTGGTGGATAGCTGGCGGGTATGGACTGATCTTGCCTAAGAGAGGTTGAACTGAAGCACTGATCCGTAGAGACGTTTCTTTAAGTGGACGTTGTCTCTTTATAATAAGGCATTGCGCTATGGAAATTCAGTAAATACTTCTATAACTGATTACGGAATTTTTCTATCTGTTATCCGATACACCACTGGAGTGAGGCGAAGCGCGGTCACGAAGCGATCGAAGCAAAAGCACTGTCGACCCCGTGGAGACTGAGATTGAGTTGAGTCGCGAAAAGAACGTAATCCTTTCGATCGTAGATCGAAAAGAGGTGCCCTGTATTTTTATAAACTCAAAATTGGTAGGTTTCGTATTCTTTAAATTTGACGGGATTTTTTAACTCTTATTTCTTCTTTTGATCTTTTTGAGAACTCATTGCTTGAACTAATTTTTGAATTCGTTTTGATCTGGTTTCCGATGATTTCGCGTCTAAGATCGCTTCGATGTATTCTCTTTTATGAGACCAAGACAAGGATTCGAAAGATTTTTTCGCATTCTTATCTTTGGAAAGAACTTTGTTTACGTCTTCCGGAAGTTTTACGATTTTCGTTTCGTAGTTGATGTATTTGGATAGTTCCGGACGTTTTTGTTTTTCCGCTTTAGAACCTCCTTTTTTGACTTCGTCGGCTTTTTTAAAGCGAACCGCAGACCAAGTATCGTTTAAGGAAATCAACGCAACTCCTTCGTATCCGTTTTTGGAAAGGATTTCCCAACCGTGGTCCCTATCTAAGTCTGTTTTGATTCCGGAAGATTTTTTAGGGTACGCAATCCATAGAATGGTTTCCTTACAAATCGATTTGAGAATTTTTAAAAAAGAAGATTGGAGAGAGGAAGTCGAATCCGCAAAAAGTAGAATTCTGTCTGCTTCGGAAATCTCATTTGTAGTTATAATTCCTCCTATAGGAGAGGGCTTATGTACTTTTTCTTTATTGATGACGATCAGTCGGTTCCCTTCCTTGAATTTCATCTTTTTGATTAAGTCCGGATTCAAATCTATCATAAGGCGCAAGAAAATGTAGATTTTTAAAAAATGCAAATGAAAAAAGGAAATATAAATTCGATTTCCATGAAACGAGCCGCGAATCGGCTTAATAAGTTTTTCTTAGTAAAACTTTCTAAAATCTCGGAGAATTTCCATTGTATGATTTACAAATTCCGTAAAATTCTAACGATCTTTTTCAACGTTACTAACAATGAAACAGTCATTCATCGGTGAAAATGACCTTGTAAGAGATTCTATATCCTTGAGATTGACCTAATGATTTCACCGTTACGTTGGATACTTCCCGCAAAACCAAAACCTCTCTTACCGAAAGAAATGATTGATCGATCTTATCCTCGTTTTAGATGGAGGGTTTTAGAGGCGACTTTTATCGGTTATGCGGTATTTTATCTCGTAAGGAATAATTTTCCGGTTATTTCCAAAGAAATGGGAGAAGTTCTGCACTATGATCAGGAACAAATCACAAATATTTTGGCGGTGACCGCGATTACTTACGGGATCGGAAAATTTGTGATGGGAGCCTTATCCGATCGAAGTAATCCAAAATACTTCATGTCATTGGGTTTGATTTTAACCGCGATATGTAATTTGTTGTTCGGAGCTTCGAGTAATTACGAAGTTCACTTTTATCTTTGGGCTTTGAACGGATTGTTTCAAGGAATGGGATGGCCTCCTTGCGGGCGTTCTTTGGGTCATTGGTTCGGGGTATCGGAAAGAGGAGCTAAATTCGCAATTTGGAATATAGCTCATAACGTGGGTGGCGGTTTAGTGGGGGTTGTGGCTGCTTATAGTGCTTCTTGGTGGGGATGGAGGAACGCATTTTACATTCCAGCCTCAATAGCGATCGTAACTGCAATTTATCTTCTATTTCGATTAGTGGATACTCCTCAGTCGGTGGGTCTTCCTCCTATTGAAGAATATCAGGAAGATCCTGAAAAAGAATCTAGACTTTCCTCCGAAGAACAAGAGAAGGAATTGTCTTTTCGGGAAATTATTTTCCAATCGGTATTAAAAAATTATTATGTTTGGACCTTCGCTTTTGCAAACTTTTTTGTTTATGTGGTTCGTTATAGCTTAACGGATATAGGTCCGACTTACTTAAAATTCGCCAAAGGAGCTTCCTTGGAAGGAGGAGGGATTAGCACCTTCATCTACGAATTTGCCGGGATCGGTTCTACCCTTCTTGTCGGTTGGGGTTCGGATAAATTGGGTGGAAAAAGAGGAATGGTGAGCTTCTTGTGTATACTCCCGATTCTATCGGCTCTTGTCGCATTATTATTTACGCCTCCCGGTTTTCTTTGGCTGGATCTTACTTTATTCGGCATCATCGGTTTTTTTATCTATCCGCCTGTTATGCTGTTAGGTGTTGCCGGGCTTGATTTTACCTCGAAGAAAGCGGTCGGAACTGCGGCGGGTTTTATCGGCTTGTTCGGATATTTGGGAAGAACTGCTCTTTCAAAAGTAGTGGGATGGCTGAGTAAACAACCAGGATTTCATTGGGAACAATCCTTGTATCTTATCATAGGTGCAACTTTGATCGCTCTCGCTTTGCTGGCTATTACTTGGAGTTGGAAACCGAAGGCTTAATTTGGTTTTAAATCTTACATTTATGATATTTATGATTGATTTCGACATATTGCGGCAAGAACCGTTTTTCTATTGGAGTAAGATCATATTTTAAACTTGCCTTTCATCGGAACGTTTAAATAGTTTTCTGATATGGTACACCCTTGGCATGATATTTCTCCGGGCGATCAAATTCCGGAATTTGTAAACGGCGTCATTGAAATCAAGCGCGGTAGTCGCGCTAAATATGAGGTCGATAAAGAATACGGAATTTTGAAACTGGATCGAGTTTTATATTCTTCCTTTTATTATCCTGCAAATTACGGATTTATTCCTCAGTCTTACTGTGGAGATCACGATCCTTTGGATATTTTGGTTCTTTCCCAAGTGGAATTGGAACCCCTTTGTTTAGTGAAAGCTAAAGTAATCGGTGTAATGAGAATGTTAGATTCGGGAGAAGAAGACGATAAGATTATTGCGGTTGCTGCAAACGATATGTCGATTAACCATATCAACGACATTTCGGAACTTCCTCCTCATTTCACATTGGAACTAAAACATTTCTTTGAAGATTATAAAAAACTGGAAAATAAAACTGTCGTTATTGAAGAATTCCAAAACGCAATTCTTGCTCGTAAGATCGTTTTAGATTCTTTGGAATTGTATAAAAAAACGTTTCCAAAAAAATAATCGAATAAGTTCTGAAAGCTCGTCTTAAAAGAATTTTCTTTTGTGGATACAAACTTTGAATCAGGATGACGAATCTCAGTTCCTTTGGGACTTTCTCTCGACGATCTTTATACTGGATCACGAGACCGAGTCGGTTTCGAAACTTCGGCAACGAGCCTAAATAATTCTCTAGCCTTGAAGAGTCATACCACTTCGACATAGCCGCCTCCGTTTGCGCGAGCAATATCGACGACTTTTAGTATCCGGGAGTTGCTTGTATATCGGTTCAGATCGAGTTCGTTTATCCGGATTCCATTACAAAAAGTTGATTCTGATATAGGTTCGAAAAAGTCGCACATACGATAGGATATTCCACATCTATGATAAGTATCAATATATGTTATCACAGATGTGGATTTTCGAATTCTACATAGAATAAAACTATTTAAAATACTTTCCGAATCTTCTAGAAAGAATTTTGACCCTTTCATCGACCGATATTTCACCGGTACTTTCGGCAAGATGAAAGTCTTGAATCAGAATTTGTCTCGTGATTTCCTCTTTTGCCTTTGAACTTTTTTGGACGAATCTCATCGGATCTAACTTTCTCATGAGCTTTAAAAAAGGTTTAGAAACAACCCGATTGATAAAAGAAATTTTCCGTCCTGGGATCAGACCGGCTTTGATTTCAAAAGCGTCGTAATGCAAAATTGCACCGCCCGGCAGACCGAACAAACAGAAAGGCCCAAAGATGATAAATATGCTTTGTAAATTCCTCTTTTGCATGTGCCTAGGCGTCTAGTTTTGAAGGAATTGAAAAGACATCAAAGAAAACGAATATTATCAAACCGAAAAATAGCCCTAAGAAAATATTTTAAATATCTCGTTTTTGTTTTAGCCGCAGGACTTTGGAACCTTCATTTATTTTTTGGTAAACGTTTTAATTGGTAATTTTTCAAAACTTTATTTTTTACAGCAATAGAACATCTCTATTATTTATATATTATAATATATTAATATTTGAGAGAAGGCATTCCTAACTACGATAACTCAAATTTGACTCGGGAAATCTCCCGGTTTTGTTCTCCAACGTCTGTGAACCCAGAAGTATTGTTCGGGATAGAGTTTTACTTCTTCTTCTAAGGCTTTTGTCCAGACCTCTGTGTAATGACGAATGGCCGTTTCGCGATCCGGAAAGGCTTTTTTATCTACACAACCTAAGTCTTTGACTCGAACAATTACCTTTCCGTTCTCACCACAGAGAACCGAATACAAAAGCATTTTTGCTCCTGTGAGATAAGCCATCAAGGCGGGACCTTGATAGGTGGATGCGGGGCGATTGAAAAAGTTTACGAAAATACCGACTTTGCCAGCGTTTTGGTCTGAACCGAATCCTACCCAATAACCTTGCTTTAACATCTTGGTTACTTGACTGGATTCTTCTGTGGAAACGAGTTTGATTCCGTTTTTCGTTCTGAGTTTGTAGATCAATTTATCCACGAACGGATTTCTTACTTTTTTATAAATCCCTCCGCCTTTCATACGAATTCCCATAAATTGAACTAAAATTTCCCAAGTTCCGAAGTGACCCGAAATTAAAACGACTCCGATACCTTCTTCGTTTGTTTTCTTTTCGATCGCTAAAGATTCGGGATCATAAACGAGATAACGATCCATCCATTTTTGATTCAAACGAGGAGCGAATAAAGTGCCTGCGACAAGATTTCCAATGTGAAGAATACTCTTCCAAACGAGTTCTTTCTTTTGTGTTTCCGTATATTCGGGGAACGCGTGAGTAATATTTTCGTAGGCAATTCTTCTGTGTTTTTTTGCAAACGGATAAAGAAGAAAAACCAGGAACCTTCCATATAAAAGACAGAAACGATATGGTAGGATTCGAAACGGAAGATAAAATAAATAAACAAAGATAAATGATGGTATATAACGAATCAAGAGGACTCCGAGATCATTCTTTTAATACAAAAGGAACGATTACTGTCCGGATTGACAAGCAAAAGATCGACTATTTAGAGACAGAAGAAATGATTTCGTCATTTGACTTTTCTACGAGAAATTCTGTAGTATAAGGTGGATTTACGATAAACCTACTGAGTTCCCGCTGTTTGTAGAAAAGTATTTTTCCTTTTATCAAGTCAAAAAAAGGTCAACGTCTTCTAGGCAAGATCGCCATTTTGTCTAAGGAAAAAAATCCACGTTTTGAAAATGAAAGCTCCGGGAGTTGACCTTAAAGGGTGGGTCGGAAATTCTGGAATTTGCCTTTTTATTTTTTTACGATCTTATTGTTTACTCGAAGAAAAACCTTGTACTTGAAAGAACCCATGGACAATTTGAAAACTTCCGTACATGAAATTTATCTTTCTCTTTCCGGAGAAGGAATTTCGACGGGTATCCCGACAGTATTTGTACGTATGGCGGGATGTTCTCTTCGGTGCGGAATGGTGACCGGAAGAAAATTGTGGTGCGATACACCGTATGCTTTGTCTCCGAGCGCTGGTGAGGAAATGGATTTAAAACGGGTTTTGAATCGAATTCAGGAGTTGAGTCCGGTATATACACAGGTTCTTCTAACGGGAGGAGAGCCTCTTGAAGGAAGAAATCGAGATTTTAGCCTCGTTTTAGGTAACGAAATTTTTAGAACTAGAAAATCCTCCAATATATATCCGAGACCGAGAGTAGAAACTAATGGAGCGGAATCGATCGAGGGATTGGATCAATTCGTTTTTACTTTGGATTATAAGCTTCCGGGTTCGGGAATGGAAAATCGGATGAATTTAAAAAATTTAGAAATTTATAATAAACGAAAGAACGAATTGGATGAGATTAAGTTCGTGATCCGCGATAAAAACGATTTTAAAAGATGCCTTGAAGTGATTGAAACTCATCGATTATCCGGGAATCTCCTGGCTTCTCCGGTACAAGGAGAATTGTCTCCCGAAATTCTTTCAGAATGGTTGAAATCCTCTTTAAGTTCGGGACTCCGCCTTTCCCTTCAAACTCATAAATACATTTGGGGCGATAAGAGGGGAGTTTAGTTGGAAGGCGCTTTACAACTCAGTCTCGATTTTGAATCCAAATCGCGTTCGGGATATAGAGGGGATTTTTGTTATCTTACTAATTCTCCGGAGTCTGGAATTGGAAAGATTGTCTCTTCGATTGATGGGAAGGTTACGATCGAGTTTGCGGCGATCTCTTCTAAAAAGACGGTTTCGGAAAATTCCCCGTATTTAAAAATTCTTCCGGATTATCCCTCTCCTTTGAGAAACGTAGGTGAATGGGGAGAATTGATGGATCTCGCCCTGACCGCGTACGAGTTGAAGCTGACCCATGCATTCGATAAACTTTCCGCTCTTTCCAATTCGAGAACTAGGCTTCTTCCGCATCAGATCGAGTCGACTTACATCGTAGTCAATAGTCTTCGTCCTCGTTTTATTCTCGCGGACGAAGTTGGTCTAGGAAAAACGATCGAAGCCGCTCTTGTGATGAAGGAGCTGATCTTTCGAAGAGGTTACAAGAAAGTTTTGATCGTAACACCTTCTCCACTTTTGGTCCAGTGGCAGCAAGAGTTAAAGAATAAGTTTAACGAAGATTTTGAAATTGTTAAACGAAGGAACTTTAGCACTGACGGCGACAAAAACTGGAAAAATTTTCAACACATCATCACTTCCGTAGACTTTATCAAAAATCCGAAGTACGCAGAAGAAATTCTCAAAACGAAGTGGGATATTGTTATCTTCGACGAGGCCCATCGGCTCAGAAGGGATTATCATAAAATTACTCGTTCTTATCTTTTTGCCGAAAAAATCTCCAAAAAGTGCGAATGTCTTCTTCTCTTGACCGCGACTCCGTTTCGAGGAAAACTCGAAGAGCTTTATTATCTTATGCATCTGATTGATCCGAATATTTTGGGTCCGTACCATACATTCGTAAACGATTATATTCTAGGAAACAAAACCGACCTCAAAGATAAAATCTCCAAGGTTCTTTTAAGGAGAAGGAAAATAGAGGTCGGCGGGTTTACGAAGCGATTCGCTAAAACTGTAAAAATCGAGCTTTCTACCGTTGAAAGGGAATTTTACGAAGAGACTACGAACTACGTTAGACGAGAATACAATCTTGCGATGAGAACACAAAACCGGGCGATCGGGTTCGTAATGATCGTATTCCAAAAGTTATTGGATTCTTCCGTGTTTGCGCTTATTTCCGCCCTTACCAAAAGAAAGTTCCTTTTGGAAAATCGATTTCATCATATTCAGCAAATGGAATCTAAATTGGAAGAATGGGATTTGGACGAAACCGAGGACGTGGAAGAATTTGTTTCCGGTTTGGACGAATCCGTGCAACTCGATCTTCAAAGTTTAAAAAGGGAGCTTCTTTCTTTGAATCGACTGATTCTTTTGGGAAAAAAAATTAAAGAAGACAAAAAGTCGATCAAGTTAAAAGAAACGATCCTCAAGCTTCGAAAAGAAGGACATTTGAAATTCATTATATTTACCCAATTTAGGACGACTCAGGATTTTCTGGCCTCCGTTCTTTCCGATTTTCAAGTCACTCTGTTTCACGGTTCTCTTAGCGCCGACGCAAAGGAAAGGGCGATCGTAGAATTTAAAACGAAAACGGAAATTCTGATCTGCACGGAGGCGGGCGGAGAAGGAAGAAATCTTCAATTTGCGAACGTTTTATTCAATTACGATCTGCCCTGGAGTCCGCTCAAAATCGAACAAAGAATTGGGAGGATCCATAGGTTTGGTCAGAAGGACAACGTGTTCATCTTCAACTTTGCTAGCAAGGATACAGTTGCGGAAAGAATTTTGGAAGTGCTCACGAATAAAATCCGTCTTTTTGAAGAATCGATCGGGTCTTCAGACGAATTGCTCGGTGCAATTGAGGACGAATTGGATTTTAATTCTTCCTTTATGAAATTTGTCACCGGAAATAAATCCAGAACGGAAATGGAGGAAGAGATTGATAATCGTATCAAAATCGCCAAGAAAGGTTTTGAAAAGTTAGGCGCTCTTGTAACTCCGAAGCTGATTGACTTTAATCTTTTGGATTATTACAATCACACACTCGAAGAACGTTCGTTTAATAATACTCACCTGGAAGAATTTATTTCTCGTTTTACCGAGATCTTTCCGGAAGAAGCGGGTTTTAAACTGGTTCGGAAAAAACCTCAGATTTACGAGATCGATTCTCCCCAGTATAAGGGGAAATACGGAACCTTCGATTCCGAACTCGCGCTTCAGAACGATAGTTTGGAGTTTTTGGCCTTCGGGCACCCGCTGATCGACAAAACCGTTTCGTATCTGATTCAGAATCAAAAAGGGTGGAGTACTTCTTTTCACTCTGTTTCCAATAAGGAATATTATGTTTTTCTTGTGGAGTTTCAGTTTACCCTCAATCGAGCGGAACTTTTCTATTTCGAGACGAATCCAAAAACAGGTTCGGTGAGACAAATCGAAGAACTACCCGAAGAACTTAGAAAATCTCATTCTCTCTCAAAGTCTTCTGTTTCCACGTCTTCTCATGTCGGACTTCCTACTAATTTAGAAGAGAGTTTAATTCGGACTTTTTTGGTTTTGGATGAAATTGTTGAATTTAGAAAAAAGGAACTCGGGGATCAAACTTTGGATCTTTTCCAAAAGGAAGAATTCAAAATCAGAACGAGCAATCAAAACACGCTTCGACAGCTTGAAGAAAAATTGATGCGTCAAGAAGCCGCTTTCAAATGGGAAGGAAAGCCCGAAAAAAAATCGGCAATGAATCGGACTCGAAACGAGATTCAAAAGGTAAAAGAAGATTTTGATCTTGAGCTTCGTAAGGTGAGAAACGGTAAAACCATTCAGCATCGTTTTCAGCTCTTTCAAGTATATCTTCCGAACTGAGTCTAGAAGAGTTTTCCTGCTCGACATCCGATTTTAATCGAAGTTTCTGGACCTTAGTAATTGGAACGGAGTCGACGACGTGAAACTTTCCTTAGATTGGATGAATGATTTTACACCTTTGAAGGAGGTGGGGCTTGATGTGATCTTAAAGAAGATCGCGGTCTCCGTTTGTGAGATCGACGGCGCCATACCGTTTCGTCCCGAACTGGACTTCGTAAAAATTGTAAGAATAGAATCTTTGGACAAACATCCTTCTGCGGATAAACTTCAGATTGCGGAAGTGTTCGACGGAAGTTCTAAATCTCAAATCGTAACTGGAGCGACTAACGTAAAAGTGGGAGATTCGGTTCCTCTTGCGATTCCGGGAGCGAAACTGGGAGATAGGGAAATTTTAGAATCGGAGCTCAGAGGAATCAAAAGTTCGGGAATGCTCTGTTCGGAAAAGGAACTTTCCTTGTCGGAAGAAAGTAGTGGAGTCTGGATTTTGAACGGAATCGAAGGAGCCGAGATTGGCAAAACGATTCGTTCTTTGTTACATTATGATGATATTATATTCGACATCGATAATAAATCTATAACACACAGGCCGGATCTTTGGAGTCATTTCGGTTTTGCGAGAGAACTCGCTTCTCAACTTCGATTGCCTGTTGTGTTCAATCCGTTCGAATCTCTTTGGAACTTTGATCTTTCGGTCGAACTTCCAAGAGTATTAGAAAATCAGAATGCGCATTCCTACTATGCCTCTTCGATTTGCGAGATTTCCGTAATTCCTTCCAAAAGAAAATTTCAATCTCGATTGCAGAAATGCGGGATTCGAGTCATCAACAATGTTGTAGACGTTTCCAATTACGTAATGTTGGAGATGGGACAGCCGACCCATTTTTTTGATAAGAAGTTTTTGGAAAGTCAAGGTGGGGTTTCTCTTGAAGTTTCCTACGCGAAGAAAGGGGAAAGTTTTGCGCTTTTAGACGAAACATCACCTTCTTTAGAAGAGGAAATTCTTCTCATTCGTAATCAAGGAAAACCGGTTGCGGTTGCCGGTATCATGGGTGGAAAGGAATCCGCCGTTCAAAATACTACGACGGAAATCGTGATGGAATCCGCCGTGTTTGCAAGAGAAAAAATTCGTAAGTCCATTCGTTCTACTGGAATTCGTTCCGATTCTTCCGTTCGTTACGAAAAGGGACTCGAAGCTACTACGACTCTTCCTGTAATTCGTCGCGCCCTCAATCTTTTGAAAGAAAACGGTTGTCCGTCTTTGAAGGCTTCCGAGCCGGTCGGATTTTTACATACTCCACATAAGGAAGTTCGTATCCACACGGATATTCATTTTATCAATACAAAGTTAGGAATTACCTTGTCTCAAGGGGACGTAACGGATATATTAGAAAGATTGCATTTTGTGGTTTCTTGGAAGGGAGACCATCTTGAAGCGTTGGTTCCAAAATTTCGCCATAACTACGACGTGACTATCCCGGAGGACCTTGTGGAGGAAATCGGAAGAACCAGAGGTTACGATACGATTCAAGTTGCTCCTTTGTTAGCTGAAGTCAAAACTCCGATTAGAAATCTGAGCAGGGAGTTGGAAAAGAAGTGCAAGTTATTTTTTGCAGGAAACCTTGGTTATCACGAAGTTTTCAATTACTCGTTCCAATCTCCCAGAGAAAACGAATTGGATGGAGATCCTAAATTTTCGGTAAAGATTAAAAATGAAATGCCGGAAGAACAATCGGTACTTCGAAATTCTCTTTTACCTTCTCTTTTGAAAAACGTTCGCACAAATCAGGACCGATTTTCAGAAATCAAAATTTTTGAATTCGGTCGCGCTTATTTTAATATACCCGAACCGGATAACGAAAAAAAGTTTTTTTCTTTTGCGATTTCCTTTGATAGAAAAAATTCCGAATCGGATCTAAGACTTCTGGAAGATGATTTCCTAAAAGTGAGAAAGCAAATCGAATCTCTTTTGGAATATATTAGTATCTTCGAATATGTATGGAAAGCCAAACCGGAAACTTTCTTTCATCCTGGAGCGAGTTTGTCCTTGATCGTGGATTCTAAGCAGATCGGAAATTTAGGGTACGTTCATCCCGCGGTTTTGGATTCTTTCGAGCTCAAAAAAAGAGTGATCTATGGTTCTTTAGAATTCGAAAAGCTTGTGGAAATTTGGAATGCCAACCGTAAGGTTTCGCGATTTAACACCCCTTCCCAATTTCCAGAAGCTGAAATTGATCTTTCGATTTTGATAGGAGAAAAGGAAAACACCAACTTGTTTACCGATCTCGTAAAAAAAGAAAATATTCCGGAACTTCAGGAGGGTTGGGTATATTCCCAATTTGCAGGTGGTAGCGTTCCGGATGGAAAGA
The DNA here is from genome assembly GCF_000243815.2 of Leptospira alexanderi serovar Manhao 3 str. L 60. Lineage (GTDB taxonomy): Bacteria > Spirochaetota > Leptospiria > Leptospirales > Leptospiraceae > Leptospira > Leptospira alexanderi. The sequence goes on from NZ_AHMT02000017.1 coordinate 121,219, forward strand.
GATCCGTGAGTTATCGTTTTCGATTGGTGAATTACGAGAAGACATTCACTCAGGAAAGAATCAAGGAAATTTCCGATCAATTAGTTGCTCTTGCCGGAAAGAACGGGTTCGTTTTAAGATAGTCTTTGTTCAAAGGAGATTTTTTAAAATTTCGCTTTTTTGTTTAGGTAGAAATTTATTTTTACCTATTTCAGCAGATTGTCGCTCTGAAAAATTGCTCGAAACTGTACTCTAATTCTTTCGAGATAAAATTCGAAGAGTTTTATTTTTCAGTGTCATTGAAGAGTCTCTTTCCTAATTTTGGTTTGTTAAGTTTCGAGATTAATTTTTGAACGTATTCCGTCTTTTCGAACGGGAAATACCCGGTTTCGGGAAGGACATAAAAAAACATGAATATTCATAAAACTGCATTTATTCATCCTCAAGCGGCTGTGATAGGCCTTGTGGAAATGGGACCGTATTCTTCCCTTTGGCCAGGAACGGTCGTCCGCGCGGATATGAATCGGATTGTTTTAGGGGAAGGAGTGAACATTCAGGATAATTCTACTCTACATACGGATTCGAGTCGAGGAATTACGATCGGAGATTATACGTTAGTCGGCCATAACACAATGTTGCATGGTTGTAAAATCGGAAGAGGTTGTCTGATCGGTATCGGAAGTATCGTTTTAGACGAGGCCGAAATCGGAGACGGTGCAATGGTGATGGCCGGTTGTATGATTCGCGGTGGGAAGAAGATTCCACCTAGGGCCATGGTCATACAAAAGAATGGAGAACTAAAAATTTTCGAAGGAAAAGCAAAGCCCGTTTTGAGCGTAGCCGGATGTTTGGAATACATCGCTCTTTCCGATCGATTTAAAAAAGGAATTTTCGGTCCTTTCACATCGGAAGAAGAAATTGAATTTCAGAACAAGGCAAAAGAAATTTTAAAGGGAATGGGGATAATGAAGAATGAATAAGATGTATTGGCTAATTCGAAACAAGAATATCGTTAATATATAATATTAGGATTTTAGAAACTATAAAAATGATATCCTTATTTAAAATTACACGCACTGTAATTTTGTTTATGAGCAGTTATTTGCCTTCCCAAGAGACAAACCCTTACGGACCATTTTATTTTCATAGAAAAATTACCGAGATCGAATGAGATAAATACATTTAGAATGAGGTCTCTTTCTAGTGTAAAATCGGTTTTGAATCGAACAAAATTTTTAACACTACTTGACAGGCCGAAAGAATTCGACCAGGCGATAAAATGTTAATGAGGGGCATTATAGTCATTGGTATGATATTGAATTTACTACCTCTTCCGGGAATTATAAACTTACATTGTATCTCGGTGGATTAGGGTATATGACATTACCAAATGGAAAAAGGGGGAGCTGTACTGCTGAACCTGAAGGAAAATGATTGAGCGACCTTTGAATACTTACTCTTCGTTGAATTATTTTTTGGAATTGAGTTTCTTGTAATGTTTTCCGTTGAATGAAACTGAAATTAAGAAGGTGAATTTGTTTTGCTCGAAAATGTTTCATAGGAAGTGTAGTATTCCTAAAAATCCATCGAACAGCAAAAGCGACGTGATAGGCTTACAACGTAGTTGTAAAATCAACGCGACCCATAGGAAAGCTCTACATTGAGTTTCCTAATTTTGCTCTGATCAACAAATCCTTTGGAAAATGAAATACTTTTCGTCGTTCCAATTTGTGTTGAACAGGATTTCAATCACTTTCGCATTGGGTTACATCGAACTCACGTTTTTTAAGGTTTTGGGACGGCCTTCAAATTTTGGATCAGTCTTTTTTCCCGAACCCGAATTCCAAGAAGTTTTTGCGAAATAAGGCTGCGTTTTTCGGACTGAGAAGTTTCACTTTTTTTTCTATAACCCCAATACTAAAATCGACGTAATCATTTCGATAAGCGTCTTCTTCCTGAATTGAAAAATCAATGCTCGAAAAAATTCTACCTTGTTTGGTTGGCTTTCTGATTTGAAACGGAAGTTCTTTGTGACCTTCTCCGTTTAACGAAATTTTGAATAAAGATATAAATTCGGAGGGAAACCGAATGTTTCCGCCAAGTACGATCCGATAATTGCCCGGTATTTTAGTGGGTAATCGAACCATCGCAGAAAGATTGTTATTCAGTTTGAAGTTTAAATAAAATGGATAACTGGAAGTTTCTTCTTCTTTAAAATAATCCGGAAGAGTAATATCATGACTCCATATTTTGTCCGTTGAAAATGGAGACAGAAGAAATATCCATAAGAGTAATTAAATTCGTTTTGATTGAAAAAGTTTCATCCTTAAATACCGCCCTTAACTTTTTGGGAATGTCGCTTAACAAAGTAGGCTTCTCGACGTTTGCGTTCCCGAAGCGAGAAGTCGAAGTGGGTATCAAACTACTTTTTCTTTTTTATTGTATTATGAAACGGGTTAGCAATTTGCAGGCCCTTGATTTGAAGTCTATCTTGCAAATCTTCGCTTAATAATATTTTACAATTTGCTTCAATAGCGGAGCTGATAAGAACAGAATCGTAGAAAGAAAGTTTATATCGGTCCCTGATTTCAATTGCATTTAGAATATTCTCATTAGTATAATAAACACTGCATAATGGAAACATAACTCTTTTCAAATATATTTCTAAGTCTTTTGGTTTTAGAGGTATCTGAAACTTTTTCAATGCAACATTTGAGAACTCTTGGATAACTTGATAGCTGATTACGTAATTATTTTCTGCCAAAGCAGTTGAAACGATTTCCTTTGATTTCTCATATTTCGTTTTGTTTTCTGTATCGAAATTATAAACGAACAGATTAGTATCCAAGAATACTTTATCTTTCATTCATCTCTTCCCTAGAAAATTTTCGACCAACTTTAACGTAATTTAGTTTTTGTAAAAGATTTTCATAATCGGAAACGTCCTTAACAGAGTTTGAGTAGTTTTTAAGAAATTCATTAAAAACGTCAGTTAAAGACTTTCGTTCACTTGCCGCGCGTAGTCTCGCTTTTTCAAGCAATTGATCGTCTGCTCTAAAAGTAATATTTTTCATAGTTCATTTTAAGCACGATTTTCGTGCATTGTCAATCGGTTTTCGCCCATGTCGCTTAACTTACAATTTCACGAATTTTCCTAAAGTTTCACGGACTTTCGGTCCTTTGGATTGTATGTCTGTTTCCAAAAAAGTTCCGGTAAAGACGTGAGCTTTTTGGTTCACGATAAAAATTCTTTGATAGTTGTGAAGTTTTAGATTTTTACCGTCGACCGATTGTTCGAATCTACTTTCTAAAAGCGCACTTTCTATACCGTGAATTTTTGATTTTTTTGGAGGATTGGTCATTTCGTACTTTTGAAACACGGAAGGATAAAGACCTGTGATTGCGGCAATGTAATCGTCTAACGTAAACTTTCTCGGTTGTTTGGAAAGATCTTCCATCGTATAATTGATATTCGTATTGAATGTTCTCACTTCCGGACTTCCTTGGGGATATTCAAAAAGAAAAAAGTTGATTCCTACGACTTCTAAAGCTTTTTTAATTGTGGTTGAGTTATCCGAGTTTGATGCCATTTGTTCGGCTTGGTTTATGAGTTTTGGATCGTCGTTAAAATTCCAATTTTCGTAATCGAGTCCGAGCCCGAGAGATGGAATTTCGACTATTTTCGCGTTTGGATTCTGTACGTGTTCCTTTTTACAATTGAGTATGGCAAGTGCTAAGATAAAGGATATCGAGAGAATACGAATTAAACTTTGTTCCATACGATAAATGCTCCTAGAAAATGAAAAAGAACTTCTTCGGTGGGAATAGCGAGTCAATCAATTTATTCCAATTCACTAAAATAAGGGGAGGAAGAACTTTGTCGGTAGTTGTTCTCTGGATTTTGAAATATATTCGAAGGAATAAAAAAGCCGACCTTAAAGATCGGCTTTTCGGATTTTCAAAAATGAATCGGTTTATCGATTAAAACGCGAAAGAAAGTAAGACCTTAAATCTTGTAAAGATATCCGCAGCGGAAAATCCGAAGAGGAGAAGAAGAAAGAAAAAACCGGAACCGAAAATTACTCGGTTCATGATCGTATCGTATTTAAGGTGCATAAAATAACCAAGCACCAAAGAAGCTTTTGCGGTTGCTACGGCCATCGCAATAATTACGTTCATAGCTCCGAAGTCGATTCCGGCAACCCACACAGTAACGAAAGTGAAGAAAATCAAAGTAGCAAAAATTATAGAATAGGTTTTTACCGAAATGATGTGGTGTGAGCCATGGCTTTCTTCCGCATGAGCGGGGGCCGTCGCAGAGCCTTTTAACTTTTCCTGACCTTTTGAAATTGCGTCTTGAAGAGCCTTTCCAAATTTATTATCTTTATTTCTAGCGATGAAGTCTTGGAGTTTATTTTCTTCTAAAACTTGGGAAAGAAAGTTAATAGTAAACCCCGCGAGAGTCGCGTTGACGATTGCTCCGGCTCCGATTACAAACCCGGTAAAGGGAATCAGAAACCCGATGCTAACGATTATGTAAAGAGCGTAGTTTAAAAACAGTTCCATTTTTTATCCTGAATGTGAACCGCAGAAATTGCGGATGGTTTCCGGGCGGGTAAACCGCAACCTTAAAGGACATCTTGGCAAGGTCTAAAAAAGCCTCAAGTACATTTCAGTGGAGAATCCGTTTCCTCCACTCGTAATAAAACTTTTCAATTCTCCTTTGCATCGTTTCTTGAGAATTTTCTAAAAAGCTCAAAAGAATCCAAGAAATTCCGTAAGGTTTTCCGGATGTAAATCGATCTGGAGTTAAAGGGAGAATTTCAATTCCTCTTGTTTTACCCCAGTCTGAAATCCATTCCGAATATTCCGGAATTGTTTCTTTCAGTTGTAAAGGAAGAATAGAAAGATTCTTACCGAATTCCTTTCTTCTTTCTTTAAGAATAGGGAATTTTGAAAGTTCGAGCAAAATTCTTCCCATGGACCATCTATGGTTCGTTTCACTGATTCTTTGTATTTTTTTCGTATTTTGAGAATAGAACTCAAAGCCGTCGAGTGAAACTGGTCCTTCGTACTTGGGAGAAAAACTTTTGGATAGTTCTTTCACGACTGGCTCAAGAAGAGAAAAGAAAAGTTCGGATTCTTTTTTCGAAGGAAGATAAGCGCCGTTGTACTTTCCTTTTTCATCGCAGATTTGGATCGTACTTCCGCAAAAGGTGGAAACTCCGTGGGAAAAATCATAGAGACCTGAAAAATCATACGTTCTTAAAACCCAAGGTTCCGCGACACAGGGAAACCAAGAAAAAACTTTCTTTGAATCAAGCTCTTCCCAATTCTCCAAAGCAATGGAAGAGAATTGAAAAATTTTATGTCTCCCTGAAAAACTAAACTCCGGTTTGAGGACAATTTTGTCCGGTGGTAGTTCCGAGATTAACGCGGAAAGGTAAGGAGGTTTTTCCAAAATCACGGCGGGAATATCTTGAAAACCCCGTTCCGATTTCCAACGGGTCAAAAGGATTTTGGAATTTAGCCTTTTAGAAAGTTCCGCTTTTTGAGGAGAATAAAGAATTTCACCCGAATCATTCAGATCGGAAATCGAGCCCCATTCTTCCCAAGTTCGGATCGGATCGATCGGTAAAGATTGAAGATTTTTGTTAGAGTTTCTTTTTAAGAATTGAGACTTGCAAAATCGAATTCCTCTTTTTTCCCAAAATCGGATCCAATTTGGATCGGGAGGTTCACTTAAGAAAACCGTCGTTGATGTGTCATAAATCGATTGGAAGAGAAAAAATAGATTTTCCAAGGATCGGTTTTTTAAATCCAGTTTTTCCGGAGCGATATTTTCGGACCTTAACTCTTCCTCAAAAAATCCGTTGAATCTACAATAACGAGTCATAATATCCTGAAAATTTTTGGTTTGTAAAATCAAGAATGGGGGATCAGAATTTCGATAATTTGGATAAGAGTAAACCTATGAACATCCGTATTTTATCATTTCTGGTAATTCTTTCCATCGCAGGTTTGGGAGCCGCGCCAAATAAGGTACTAACTCTGGAAGAAAAGGAAGAATTAAAGCAGATCGAAACCGTGCGCAAAGGCGGTTTTACGGATATCGAAGTGGATAATCTTCACGCGTCGATTGCCGGGAATATTCTAAGGATCAATAATCTTCTTGGAAACGAAACCTATAAAAAAGCCCTTCGTTATATCGAGGACGAACCTCGTAAAGCCGTAAAGTTTTTATTTCAGGATAAAGAGAATAAACAATATCTTGAACTTGATTTAGGTCTCGGTCAATCATTTGCCGATTATCCCAAAACGTATCTCTATCAATCCAAAATTTATATTTATCCGGGAACGGACGGACAATCTTTGGACAAAATCATTCTTCAGTTTAAAAGAACGAACGCAAAAGGGGAAGTTTTTATACGAGAGATGAGACGTCTGATTAATAATTCTCCCAAAGGACCGACTTTTTTAGGGGATGGAAAAAGAACTCCGAACAACAACAGTGAAATTCTTTTGGAGTTCTTTTCGAGCCATGACACGGATTTCCTTTGGCCAGATAATCCGATTCAACCCGTTCCGGCAAGTGTGGTCACAAAATTGCACGATGCTACGAATCCTCTTCCTTATAATAAACAAAGACAGATCATTCTTCAATACAAAAGATATTTGAGAAAAGTGGATAAGATGGTAGCTCTTAAACTCCACGCGATGGAGTTGGATCAAAAAATCATGATTTCCAAAATGCTCGAGTTTCATTGATTTTCGTTTTTTTATTTGGAATCTATTCATTAAAAAATGTTAATTTAACGTGAGTTCGTGGAGAAAATGAGAAAGAATTCTCTAAAAGTAGGAGTTCCTACAATTTTAGAATTGTTCGTAAAATCGTGATTTGTGATAGTTCCCACAAATAAACTATTTGCCTAAAAAAGGAACCTTACTTTGTAGACACGTCAAAATAGTATTAGAGTTACTACTCGGACGCATGAAAATGATACTCGAAAATAGGCGGTCGGTTTTGCAAAAGTACAACGGTTCTCAAAAATTAAGTCAAATCGAGAAATCTCGACTTTTTAGAGGAAGATTCCAACATTCTAATTTTCGAAATAGTTTATCATAGTATTTTATTCATGCGTCCGAAGTAGTAAGTAGGCGTTTTTGGATGAAGTTGTTAATTCGATGATAATCAGGAAAAGAGGGAAAATCGATCTGAGATTACTTTTTGATTAGGAAGTCGCTGATGACTTTTTCTTCGGTAAGATATTTCTTATTGAGATAGGAAATTGCGAGGTTGATAAATCTTGGAATTTCTTTTCCAGCTTCCAATAAATCCAATTTCGTTTGAGTCAACTCGTCAATCGTAGATAAGGCTAATTTACGCTGACTCTGATGTGATTCGAACTCGTCCTCGATTTGAAAAGCCATTCCGATCCTTTACCTTTACGAAAGGATAGCGTAATTCCGGAAAAAAGCAAGCCACTTTACTTCATAGAAGTAAAGTAAGATATTTATGGTTCTCGAACAGTCTTTTTCGTTGTTAAATTCTTATAGTAGTTCCCACATTCTAAGGGTTTAGAACCAGCTTTTGGTACAAGTTTAAATTTTTAATTGAACTGAGATACGATTACGTTTCCTGATAATCGATAGCGGCTTGAATTCCTCTTTCCTCATCTACGAGAAAGTTGATGAGAAGAGAGACGATAAAAAAAACGGAAACTACCAAAAAGGAATTTCTTAAATCGAAGAGAACTTGCAATCCCCCGACTGCAACGAGACCAAATGCTCCCGCTATCTTTCCGGATAAGCCCCAAAGACCGAAAAATTCTCCCGATTTGGATTCCGGAGCAAAAAGACCTATGATCGCGCGGCTTGCGGATTGTGTGGCTCCGAGTCCGGTTCCTGCAAATACAGTTGTTCCTACGAACACCCATTGTTGTGTTGTCGGAACCCCGATTTCGACCAAAAACGCGGTTAGGTCTTTCACCCAATAGATTAATAACAAGCAGATGATCCATAATAAAAGCGTAATATTGAAGGTTCTCTTCGCACCGATTTTATCTTGAATGTAGCCGAATACAATCGCTCCGACTGCGGCAAAAAGTTGGATCAATAGAAACATTGCGATCTCGTGTTTTTCTTCCGTTTTGATCTCCTGTGCGCCGTAAATAAAGGCGAAACTGATTACGATTCCAAGTGCGGCCATCGCAAAAAACAGAGACACAAGATATAAGGCCATATCGCGGAACTTGTGAATTTCTTTCATTGTGGAAGCTACTCTTTCGATTCCGATTTTGAGATAGGAAAGTCCTTCCGGTTTTTCTTTTCCTGCGGTGTATTCTCTCAAAAGAAGGAAGGTGGGAACTCCCGCAAACAAAAAGAAAAATGCGGTATAAGGACCGACCAAACGAAGGCTATTGAAATTTGCCATGGTCTTAGGACCCAAAGTATTGACTAATGCTACGGCAGCGATTCCGCCGAAGTATCCGATTCCCCAAGCGTAACCTGAGATTTTGCCCAGATCTTCTTTCGGTCCTAAGTAGGGAAGAAAGCTGGAAGCAAAGTTTTCTCCGGAGGCAAAAAAGAAATTGGAACAGATGATGAGAATGAAGGCCAATAGATATTGCCCGGGAGTAATTACGAACCAGAGGGCGCCCGTTGAAATAATGCAAAAGATATAGCTGTAAAATAGGAACTGCTTTTTACGCGCGGAATAGTCGGTAATTGCCCCAAAAACGGGCCCCGTTATGACCACGAGAAGGTAAGAAATTGCAAGAGCGATCGACCAGAGGAGATTTCCGTATTCAAACGGATTTTCTTGGTTTGAGGAGGAAGGAACTACCAATTGACTGAAAATGATTCCGTATGTTACGCTGATAATGACGGTCGTATAAGATGAGTTCGCAAAATCGAACATGCACCAGCCGAGAATTTCTCGAAATGGGGCTCTTTTGATATTCTGCATAGCTTGCCTTTTTGTTTCTAACTAGAAATTTCGAAATATATTTTTTCGAAAACCGAGTGTCAAATGAAAACCTTAAAAAATTTCTCTTGCATAAGATTTTTAGAGTCTCTAATCTGAATGAGAAATCACTTTTTGATTGTCCAATTAAGTATAAGAATATGGATTCCTCTTTTTTTAGTCAAGTAGACCTATGTCAACTTATGCGTCCTCGTAAGGTTTGTGTATGCAATCAAGTATCTGAGGAAGAAATTCTAATGTCGATTCGAAACGGAAACAATACCTTGCAAAAACTCATGGACGATACTGGCGCTTCTACCGGCTGCGGAACCTGCATGAATTCGATCTGTAAAATCTTGGCTCGAGAACTGAACGTTCCGAGGATATGACTTCACTTCCTAACGTATCAATCAATATGGCGATGACCCTTGACGGGAAAGTTTCTCGTCCGGATAAAAGGTGGTACGGACTTTCTTCCAGAAACGATAAGAAGAGAATGGATGAGATTCGTTCCAAGGCGGACGCTTTAATTCTTGGGAAAAATTCTATTCTCAACGACGATCCGGTCATTCATCTTCGTTACGTTCAAAACGCTAAAGATCCGCGACCCGTGATTCTTCTCAGATCGGGAACTCTTCCGGAAGATAAAAAAGTATTCCGTTTTTCTAAACAGCCTCCGTTGATTTTTTGTCTGAATGAGAATTATTCTTCTGTGTTAAATAACCTTTGTTCTGTTGCGGAAATTATTTCTCTTCCCGGAAACGATTTGAGTCCTCTGGAGGTTCTTAAGGTTCTCTCTGAAATGGGTTATCGAGAGATTCTTTTGGAAGGCGGTCCTTCTCTTAACGATTCCTTTTTTCGATTGGAACTTATCTCGAGAATTTATCTCACGATCGTTCCTTTTCTAATCGGGCAAAAGGATCTTCCTTCGATTACTGGCGGGCCTAAGGAGTATTTGAATTTTGATCGAAAAAAATGGGACCTAATTTCTTCGGAAGTATTAGAAAATGAAGTTTTTCTAATATATCAAAAATCTTCGAAGTTCTAAAATTAAACTCTGAATTTATGGAAAAAAAGGAATTATTTTACGCTTTTTTTTTGAGAACTCTCCCGATTTTTTTTGTATCTGTTTTAATTTATGAACAATTCTTTCCGGAAAGAAAAATTTTGGTGCGGCAGGATCGATTGGTCTATTTGCCGGATCAAAAAGAATCGGTTCCGCTCGAATTGGAATGGATTCGGCTTTCGGAGATTCCTGAAGAATGGATTTTATATACCGTTCAGGTAGAGGATAAAAGGTTTTATTCCCACAAAGGGTATTCCATTTCGGATATTCATTCTGCGTTTATTTCCTCCATCTTATTTTTTCGAAAAATGAGAGGCGCGAGCACGATCACTCAACAATTGGCCAGAACGCTTTTTTTATCTAGAGAAAAATCTTTATCTAGGAAATGGAAGGAAATTCAGATCGCTTCCGCGTTGGAAGATGAACTCGGAAAGAACATAGTTTTGGAATATTACCTCAATTGCGTTTATTGGGGTAGAGGAATGAACGGTTTGAATCGGGCGTCTCGATATTATTTTAAAAAAAAGCCCATCGATTTGGACACAAATCAATTTAAAGCATTGATTCAAATCTTAAAAAGACCTGATGCTTACACTCGAGAAGAAGTGATTTCACTTTCGAGAATATTGTAATTATCCAGTGACAAACTCAAGTAACGCCTCACTGGATGGGTTTTGGGTATTGAGGGCGTTTGATTTGAGTGTGGAAATAAGGCAGCCATCCGATTCTTCTGGAGCGGGTTCTTATTTTGAAATACGTTTATTAATCCTTGCAAAATAAGAATCATACGTTATGCTATCATTTATTTTTTGAAGGGAAAATGTAGAATAACGTTATGAAACCGAATGGGAAATTTTTTTACGATCGATTTCTTTGGCTTGTTATATTGTTTATATCCACTCCGGTTTTTGCATTTCCGATTAATCTCACAAAGGATTGGAAACTCGTTTCGGGAAGAAATCTAGATGCTTCGGTCGAAGATATTTCCTGGAAAGAATTAAAATCCCTTCCGATTCCAAAAGAGACGGTTCAATCGTTTTCTTTGACGAAAGATACAATTTATACTTTAACTTTATTGAAAACTTTTGAAATTTCCGCACAGGAAGTTCAAGAACTTGCTTTAGACGGACTTTCGGTTCATTTCCCTTTATTGTCGAATGTCTACGAAGTTTTCTTTAACGGAGAAAAAATCGGCGAAGGGGGTTTCATTTTAAATGGGAAGATCGTTAGGAACGGATTTAAGAGGCACGTAATTCTTTCGATTCCCGAAAATAAAGTGAAGATCGGTAGCAATGAAATCAGAATAATTTTGTCGTGGAATCCGGGTGAGGAATTGGATGTTTATGCGAGTTTTGATTCCGCGCCTCTTGTGGTGGATTTGCAATCTCGGAACCTATCGATTTTGTCCGAACGTCCTAGACTTATATTGTCGTTCTTATATCTATTCGTTGGATTTTACCACTTCTTGTTTTATTTTAAACGTCCCAAGCAAAGGTACGATCTGTTCTTCGGATTGTTTTCGATGTTCTTTTCGGTTTATATCTACCTTAGAAGTAACGCCGTCTACGAGCTCGACTTAGATCCGCTTTTGCAGATGAAGTTGGAATATATGGTCATTTTCAACATAACGGCTTTTTTTCTTTTGTTTCTGGATACGTTTTTTGAATCGAAGGTGAGTTTTGTCTCTAGGTTCTATCAATTTTTCGCGCTTATACTTACGTCTTTAATACCTTTTTCAAGTAGAGCTGTTTGTTTATTTCTTTTACAGATTTGGCAACTTTCCGTTTTTGTATTTGCTCTGTATTCTCTCCTCATCATGGTACGGGCTTTGATTCGAAAGAATCGGGATTCCATTCGTTTGATTGCGGGTTTTATCATTCTGTTGGCTTCGGCGATCGCCGATCTCTTAGGTTCGATGCGGTTGGTTCCTGGTTTAGAAAATTATGGACTTCTAAAGTATGGTTTTTTTGCGTTCGAACTCGGAATTGTGTTCATTTTGGCGAATCGGTTTTTGAGAGTTCATAACCAGGTGGAGGAATTGAATTTAAACCTGGACCGAAAAGTGAAAGAAAGAACAAGCCGGTTGCAAGATACATTAAATCAAATTCGGGAGCTTAAGATTCATCAGGACGGGGATTATTTTTTAACTTCTCTTATTCTGGACCCTTTAAATCGATATAATGTTCGAAATGATTTCATCGTCGTGGAAGGTTTTAGTCGTCAAAAAAAAAGATTCGAATTTAAACAGTGGAAAAAAGAAATCGGCGGAGATATTGTTATCGCCGATGAGATCGTTTTAAAAGATAGAAAGTATCTCGTTTTTGTAAACGGTGATGCGATGGGAAAATCCATTCAAGGAGCTAGCGGAGCCTTAGTTTTAGGAGTTGTATTTCGTTCTTTTGTGTCTAGAACGAAAACCGTTTCTTCTTACTATTCCCAGCCTCCCGAGCTATGGCTCAATGAATGCTTTTTGGAGCTTCAAAATATTTTTGAGGCTTTTGATGGCTCGATGTTAGTTTCCGTCGTATTAGGTTTAGTGGATTTGAAGTCCGGGATCCTGTTTTTTCTAAATGCAGAACATCCTCCGACGGTTCTTTATAGAAACGGAGTTGCTTCCTTCATTGAGGATAAATTAGAACTCCGTAAAATAGGGATTACCGGTTTGGAAAGTAAGATGAAAGTAAAGACCTTTTTTCTCGAAAAAGGAGATTCTATTTTTGTCGGTTCGGACGGAAGGGACGATCTTTTATTGGGAGTCGGTCCGGAGGGGATTCCTGTGATCAACGAAGACGAACTTCAATTCTTAAAAAGGATAGAAGAATCCAAAGGCGATCTTGACTTGCTGGTTAAGGGAATCCAGAATTATGGAGAACTAACGGACGATTTGAGTATCGTCAAATTATCCTATCTCAAGGAGCCCGTTCGTTTGGGGTCTATTTCCAATAATAACCTTTCTTTTAAATTTCCGGACGAAACGTATTTCAAATATCTTCGACTCGAAAACTGGGAAGACACGATTTATCACCTCGAAAATATAACAAGTAAGATTTCTAGCGAAACAATGCCTCCCGTTTTTAAAAAAGAACTGGCTAAGGTATATTATAAAGCCGGAAAGTATGAAGAAGCTTTATCTTTATTTGAGGAGTTAATTTCGGAATTTCCGGAAGATGTGGAAATGATATTTAACGCTTCTTTGATTTACAAAAGATTCGAACGTTTTCATCAGGCGATTGAATTAGGTGAGAGAGTTTTATTAAGAGAACCGGAATTCTTGGATAACGTTGTGCATCTTGCGGAATCTTATCTTTTAGTCCATAAAAGGGAAGCGACTCTTAAGTTGTTGGAAGCAGCCGAACGATTGGATCCGAACAATCCTAATGCGAAGAAGATCAGGATTCAATTAGATTCTTCGATTCCGGATCATCGAAATGGGTAGAATTTACGATAAACTTTCCTATTTTTGAATACAGACCTGATCGGGTCCATGAACTTATCTAAACGCTACAAGTCCTTTTTGTTATACTTTCGCAATTGACGACTGGATTCTTATCTCGGCTGTTTTAACTTTTGCTTTTTGTTCATTTTCCCTTTTTCCACTCGAAAAAAGTCAGCGTATTTCGGGCAAAGACTAAACACCGACTTGCCTGTAAAGCGCGGAAGGGTATCCCGCAAACTTTTGAGCGATCGCGTAGGCTCAGAATCCGAAAGAGCATACTCTTTTCAGCAATCTGATTTGAAACCGGAATAATTCAAACTATTACGAATTAATTTTATGAAGGGTGAGCTTTTTATTTTTTTCCCGATTAATTGCAATAGTTGTAGAATTAAATCTTAAATTCTGATTTGATGCGTATTCCCATGAGTCTTTCTTTTGCAGTTTTAGGTTCCGGAAGTATTGGAACATATATTGGTTGTAGGTTGTCGGCGGCGGGGAATGTAGTGACGCTTTACGGTAGGGAAAGAATTCGGAATGAACTGAAAACTTTCGGCGCGAAAATCACCGATTATACGAATAAAGAGATTTTTCTCCCTCCCAGTTCGATTTCTTTTTCCTACCTCCCTTTCGAGCGTCTCAGACGCAGACGTTTTTTTAGTTACCGTAAAGTCCAAGGACACTAAGGATCTTGTCGGGGAACTCAAAGGAATTCTTGAAAAAAGGCAAAGTAAACATTCCATTTCGTATTCAATTCCCGTCATAGTCAGCTTTCAAAACGGAGTTCGAAACGCTGAAATTTTAAAGAAAGGGCTCGAAGGTATTCCTGTGGAAGTTTTAGCGGGAATGGTTCCCTTCAACGTTGTTTCCAAAGGAAAGGGTCATTTTCACAGAGGTACGAGCGGAAATCTCGTGATCGAACATTCCAAATCTTCTCGTTCTCTGAAGAGGATTTTTAATCGGGCTGGACTTCCGACCAACACTCATAAAAATATAGGTGGAATTCTTTGGGGCAAACTCATCTTCAATTTGAATAATTCCTTGAACGCACTTTCGGGGCTCACCTTAAAAACCGAAATATCAAAACTGGGTTATCGAAAAATTCTTTCTAAATTGATGAAAGAATCCCTTGATATTTTAAGACTTGCTGAAATTAGACCGATTCGTTCCGGAAGGATGATTCCAAGTCTGGCTCCGACCATTTTGAATCTCCCGGACTTTCTGTTTTTCAAAATCGCTTCGAGCATGGTAAAAATCGATCCAGAGGCGCGATCTTCTATGTGGGAAGATCTGGTTCAAAAAAGATCGACAGAAATCGATTCTTTGAACGGGGAAGTGGTTAAACTCGCGGACGTTATGGGACATCCCGCTCCTTTAAATCGGGAAATTGTAAGATTGATTAAAGAAGCGGAATCGAATCCTGAAATTTTAAATCTGAGCTTGGAAGATTTAGCCGAAAAACTGGAGATCAAATTAAATTAACTTTTTAGAATATTCCAAATCGATACATTTTTGTTTGCCTCTTTTCGGACGTATTTATCTTCCCATTCTTTCAGGCTGATTCCCTCTTTTGTTGCTTGTTTTTTACGAAACCCGTTGAGAAGAACTTTTGTAAGCGGATAACCGACGATTGCCGACGGAACTCCAATTAAAAAACCGCCTAAAAACATAGGCGCCCCCATATCGTTTATCAAAAACACACTCCAATATTTCAAACCTTCGTAGAATCCCAAGGAGTCGGAATGATCAATGACTTTCGAAATTCTCGCAAAGTTCATGGCGGACATATTCCAACCTAACACGTTGTATGCGGCAATTCCTGTGATGTAAAAGATGTAATAGAAAAAAGGAAAAGTAATCGGGTTTGTGATCCAGATCATGGCGATCGAGATCGGCATATAAAAACGGATTCCGATCAATCCCAAAAGCATCCAGGTAATTAATCCGAGATACATCTGAATTCCGACCAAAGGTGTAAGCGACCAGAAAAGTCCGATGGACGTACCTAGGCATACTTCTTGAACGGGAGCGTGCGATTTTTGAAAGGGAACTATTACTTGTTGATGAATGAATCTATATACTGCTTTTATCATATTTGAAATCAGAGACCGGATTTAATTCTTTCCCCCATATAAGTTTGTAACGCATCCAAGTATTCCTTATGAAGAGGGAAAATCTCGATTGCTTTTTTAATTTCCGCTTCCGCTTTTACAGGATCTTTTTTCTTTTCAAAGTAGAACTTGGATAATAGGAAATGAGATTCGGATTGAAACGCTTTGGCGCGAAACGATTTGGAAACTCCTTTTTCCAAATAAGAAATTGCTTCTTCCCAATTCCCTTCCATGATCAGGCACAAACTAAAACCGTAGTACGCGTCTCCTTTATCGGAAAGGGAAATCGCGTTTTGAAATTCGCCTAAACTTTCTTTTCTCAAATTCTGCCTGAGGTAAAGGCTTCCGATATTCTCATGAATAAGCGCTTCAAAGTCCGGTCCTTTTTTCTTTGCGAGTATGAGGGCCTCTTGGTAAGTGGTTGCCGCTTCTTTGTATTCTTTGTTGGATTCGTATATCAGACCGAGCCCTCTTTTGCAATCCAAAGATTTAGGATCGAGAGCAAGACATTTTTTGAAATCGTTCATCGCCGCGATTTGATTCTTTTGAAGATAACGAATCCAACCGCGGATGTAAAGTAACTCGGCGGTATTACCTTTGAGTTTCAGATTTTCTTCCGCTTTTTGAAGCGCTTCCACGAGATTTTCTTTTTCGGTAAGATCCCGGATTTCCAAGATGGGGATCGATTCTTTTTTATTACAATTTACGATCGAAAAAAATAATTCAATTGTGACAAAGAAGGTATTCAAAAGAATTTTTAAGCGAAGATTGAATCTGTTCATATTTTATCTCGAATCCTATCTTTTTAGTTATACGACTGTTCAAAATTTCGCGGAGCCCGATGATCCTCCCCACTCAGAAAGAATCCAAGATCGTTTTGATAAACGCAATCCGAAAAAAGAATTCATACGGGTTCTTCGGAAATTCAATGACCGATTCGACAGGTTTTTTCTTGTTTCGATTCGTTCTTTGGCTCTCTAGAAAATTCCACTGGACATATCTTTTTGGATTGTAGGTCGATAGTATCCGACAATCTCCGGCGATTTATTGATTAGTACTCGGGCGCATGAGAAAAATACTATAATCAGTTTGTTTCAAAATTTAGAATGTTAGATCTTCTTCAAAAAAGCCAACAATTCTGGATTCGGTGCAATTTTGTGAGCGCTTTTATATCTTTGCAAAAATCGCTCGTTAATTCTTGGTACTATTTTCATACGTCCGATTAATAAGATTTGTATAACGTTAGTATTTTCGAACACGACCCTGGACGTTTTAATTTCTCATTCTTTGTTTTTATTACTGATCCCTATAAAATAGAATATCGTTAATTTGAGCACAAATCCCACGTTTAGACGCAGAATTTTGGACACTCTATTATGTAGAGATGAGTAAAGATTATTCTTTTCCAAAAAACGGAACAAGAATAAGTTATGGTGATTTACGTTTGTAATGGCTGCTTCGTATTTTTATCAGAAGTTTGAAAGTGAGATACTTATAAGCCTCATTCGAAAAAATCGAATCATGCCGATATGTGATAGGGCTGCTTTCAGAGTTTCTTCTAGAAACCGATCCTTGTTTTTCCACCGTGATCCGACGATGTAAAGGCCGATTCATTTTTTTCAAAGAAGGGTAAATTTCTTTAGGTTTTGTTTGGTATGAAAATAATTCCAATATTTTGACAATATTCTGTTTATTTTTACATAATATTATTTAAAAAAACAAAAAAGACTTAAACTCTTTGTATTTTTTTTAACTTTAATCTTGCGTCAGTTGTTATATGCAATTGACGCCCCTGATTTGAATTTCAATTTTAATTCAGAGCGGATTTAAATTCGAAATGCAATTTTCAAAAATATTTTTTTTCTTAGTTGGTCCGTTTGCACTTATTATTCTTGTCATGATTGCTTCTCCTTGGCAGACGGGAGATGGATTCAAGGCCTATCAAGGTAAAATCGATCTTAGAGGAATACAAAACCCCGATTCCGGGATGGCAAAACTCAACGGAGAATGGGAATTTAATTGGCTTCAAGAGCCGGATGAAGGAATTGAAAGTCATTCCAAAGGATTTATTGAAGTTCCCGGTTCTTGGACTAACGAATTCAAAAATTATCGGGCTTATCCGAAATTCGGTTATGCGAAGTACGGACTTAAGGTTTTTCTTCCGGAAGTTTGGAAAAAGAAAATTCTTTCCATATCCTTAGGAGCGATTGCTTCCGCGTATCGAGTTAAAATCAACGGTCAGATCATCGGAGAATGCGGAGTACCCGGTATCGACGCCGGTTCTACGATTTCAAGAGTCGAGCCGAAAGAATTTTTATTTTTTGCGGATCAAAACGAAATACAAATCGAAATTTTCACATCGAACTACAGCTCCACGATGGCCGGAGTTTTACTTCCGATTTCCATAGGGCCTTCCGATTCCGCGGGAGTTTCGAAAGCGATCACTCTATTTTTCGATATATTCTCCTTCAGCAGTCTTCTAATCATGGGAATTTATCATATATTCCAGTATCTTTATTTAAGAAGCAGTGTATCCCCGCTTTATTTCGGAATGTATAGCCTTGTGATCTGTCTCAGATCTTCTTTAATAAATTCTAAAATTTTAATGTTATTCTTTCCTCAAATTCCTTGGCCTTGGGTTAATAAGCTCAATCATCTGACTTTGTCGATGAGTGTTCCATTTTTTCTTTTGTTTTTTAGTTCGTTATTTCCTCCGTATGTGAACCGAAAGCTTATCAATGCGGGAGTGGTTTTTTCGATTTTATTCTCTGTTGTAACCTTGTTCGGTAATATGCAATTCAATAACCAGAATATTTCAATCTATCATTATTTTATTCTTATTACGATTTGTTATTTGTTTTACGCGATTCTGAAAATCGATTTTGATAAGGAAAGGAATTACACGTATATTCTCTACGGCTCCGGAATTCTTTTTATCGCGGTTCTTGTGGATCTTTTTTACGTGAGAGTTTTAAAAACGGGAAGTATTCAAACCTCACATTATGCTCTTGTCCTTTTCGTATTTCTACAATCGCTTCTTCTCGCTTCTGAAAGATCGAGAAAGTTCGCCGAAACGAGAGAGTTGGCTCTCAATCTCAGAACTTCGAATCTGGAACTTTTCGAGATGAAGGAACAGTTGGTTCAAAAAATCGAGGATCGAACTCGTGTTTTAAACGATAATATCGCTCAGATCAATCGGGAATTAGAAATCGCTCAGAACGTCCAAAGGAAGATTTTGACTCCCTTGGATCGAGATATTTCGGGAATACGGTTTTATTACGAATATATGCCGCTTGAAAAAGTGGGAGGCGACTTTTTGGACATATCCGAAATTCTTCCAGGAAAAGTAAGAGTGTTGATCGCCGATGCGGTCGGCCATGGAGTACAGGCTTCCTTGATGACCATGGCTTTGAAAACGGAGTATGAAGAATTGAAAAATTTGGAGAACCCGGCTCAGATTCTTAAAGAATTGAATTCTAGATTCTTAAAGAAATTCGATTCGTTGGAAAGTATATTCCCTTGTATGATAGGAGACATAGATACAAAAAAAGAGGAGTTTACCTACGCATCCGCCGGACACCCTGACCAGATTCTTCAACCACCTGGGGAGTTTCCTTCCTTACTTCAAAAAACCGGCCCGATCCTCGGTTTGTTTGAATCTCTCGAAATCGTTTCTAAGACCGTTCTATTTCCGGCGGGCTCAAGGCTTTTATTGTTTTCGGACGGACTTATCGAAAATCGCATGAAGGATTCCTTAAATACAAAACAGCACAATATGGAACTGATCACAAAAGCTCTTCACGAAAGAAGAGAAAGTAAACTGAACGCCTTGATCCAAGAACTCATTAAAATAGAAGAGTTAACAAGAGGAGAAAATCCACGCTACGACGATATCACCGTCATAGCCGTGGAGTCCTATCCGATTAAAAGAAGTTAGGTTTTCCGAAGTGAACCGTCCGGGGTTCGAATTGTTTTGGCTTTCGACCGACACTGCTTCTGTCTTTGCGAGGTGATTTGCAGAGCATTGAATCAAAAACAAAACGATTCAAAGAATAAGGCATTAGACTGAAACATGAGGCATCCTATCTGTATCTTTAAAAAAATGTTAATTTCTTTTTCGGCGTTGGGAAAAGAGGAGAGTAAGGAACCTTCTCGAAATCGGATTCGAATTTTTTTTATTTTCCGATTTCGAGAAAGTTAGGTTCGTTTAAGCAATAACTACCATTTCGCCGGAGCATTTTATTTCTCCGGAATCATCGGCAGCCTCGACTGCAACCGTAATTAGTTTCTCGCCGTTTTCCTCTTTCTTACGTTTTACTTTTCCAGTACAAGTAAGTTTCTGACCCGGCTTGGTCATGTTCTTAAATGTAACCCCGAATTCTTTGATTTGTTTTTGATCTGCCCAAGAAGTGCAAAGTCTTCCGAGCTGGGCCATCACATACATACCGTGTGCGATTGTCCCATCCAGTCCCGTTTTACGAGCGAAGTCGGGATCATTATGAATCGGATTAAAATCTCCGGATGCGCCAGCGTAACGAACTAAATTTGCATGAGTGATTACGTCCGTTTTTAAGGGAGTAAGTTCCTGTCCGACCTCGATTTTATCAAAATCAATTTTACTCATTATCATGCCTCCGGTTTTCTGATAAAGATGGACATCTCTTGTTCTACGATCGTTTCGCCTTTTGCGTTTTTGACCGTGGTTTTAAACGTCATCGTGTCCATTTTACCGACTGTAACGTTGATACATTCTCCTTGGGAAGATACTCTTCCCGGATAGATCGGTTTCAGGTATGTGTATTTTTCTTTTAAGTGGAGAATTCTAGAAGTGTCTACTCCCATATTTTCCATATCCTGCCAAATTTTAGGATAACCCCAAAATTGAATTACGGTCGGATACGTTGGAGGAGCGGGAGTGTCTTCGTAACCCGCTTTCTTAGCGGCCTCTACATCGAAGTAGATCGGATTTGTTTCCCCGATCGCCTGACAGAACTCGCGAATCTTTCCTCTTTCTACGTCGAATTCGTAGCGATCCAACTTGGTACCGATCAGGTCTTTGGATATTCCTTTTGCTGACATATAAAATTCCTGAATTTTATTTTTAAAAAAGGCTTTTGACCGAATTCAATCTTATCAAAGGGGAAGCCCCGGTCGATGATTTTTTTAGAGAAAAACAGAACAAACGTTCTGTCTGTCAGTTCGCGTGAGATTCAAACCATTTCTTTAAATCGGTTAAAACCTTGGTTCTATCTTCTATACGTTCGTTCATCGTTTCGTGATAAAGTCCTTCGTAGATTTTGAGGGTTTTATCGGAAGAG
Source organism: Leptospira alexanderi serovar Manhao 3 str. L 60 (assembly GCF_000243815.2). Taxonomy (GTDB): domain Bacteria; phylum Spirochaetota; class Leptospiria; order Leptospirales; family Leptospiraceae; genus Leptospira; species Leptospira alexanderi. The sequence goes on from NZ_AHMT02000017.1 coordinate 142,091, forward strand.
CCTACAACTTCAAAGAAGACCTCGCTTCCAGCAGAATCGGCGATTTGGTCTTCTTTTCCGTGAAAGATATAAATCGGAATTTTGATTTTCCCTGCGTTGGTGAGAATCGGTTCTTCGCTGTTTAGAAGCATGTTTCCAAGATAAGTCGAAGCCATTCCATGAACCAAAGGATCTTTCACGTAAGCGTCGACCACCGTCTTATCATGACTTAAATGATTTACGTTCAAACCGGTCGGAAGAGTAAGATTCGGAAAAATGTCGGCCATCAAGGGCGCGATTCCTTTTTTGAGTTTCATCAGGAGGTCTAATTTTACTTTTATAGGAAGGGCGGAAATAATCAGCGCATTCAAGTTACCTTGATTTGTTCCTTCTTCTGCATAGAAAGTGGAAATAGCGGCCCCCATCGAATGGCCGAGAAGAGTAACTTTGGAAACTTTTTCTTTTTCCCTTGCGATTTCAATGAGCTTATCCAAGTCGGAAAGATAATCCGAAAAAGAATCCACCGCGCCTCGTTTCCCTTCGGAACGTCCGTGTCCACGAGAGTCGATAAGATAAAACACCGTTCCGGTTCCTGCAAAAGCTTCCACTAAGAATTCATAGCGTCCGCTGTGCTCTCCTATCCCATGTTGTACCACGAGCACTCGGTTTTCTTTCCTACCTTCCTTGGGTTGGTAGGTTCGATAGAAAATCTTGGTTCCTTCGCTTCCCGCGAAGGTATCGTCTTCTAAATTGTAAGAATTAATCCATGACATAGCGAAACGTGTTATAAACACAAACGGTCCTTTGAAAAGAGAAAAAAATTTCATTTGGAAAAAATTCATTCCAATGAGAAGGTTCTTTTCTGTTGTCTCATAAAGCGAAATGATTTTCTTGGACTCATGTCTTCCTACAGAACATTCTTCCATTGCGGAATGTTTTTGATTCTTACACTTTCGATTCCAGTTTTTGAAGGATGTAATCAAATTCCAAGTTCGAACAAAAACGTTGTGAAAGGGGATTTGACCCGTTTGCTGAAAGGTGGTGATTTTATCTGCAAGGGTGATACGAATCGTGAAATCGAAAAATTCCGTTATCATTGGAAAAAAAATCCGGGAAGATATTCTAATCTGAATTCTCAAGATCGTTGGAAGAACGTTCAAATGACTTTCTATACGGACGAGTCTCTTTATATCAACGAATCACAAGATTCCCTGTTCATTCCGTCCGGAGGAGAATGTGTTCTGAAATTGGAGAATTTGTCTTCGGATGTTTGTGGAAATTTTTTTCAATTTTATGCCGGGTTGCTTTCGAACGGAGCAAATGGATTTTTCGGTCAAGGAAATTTACGTTTTTTTTTGGATGATTCTAAAATCTTCGAGCAAAACTTGAAGTCGCAGAAAGAAAATTGGACTTATTATTCCGTTCTTTTGAAATATCAGAATGATAACAACTTAGGAAAAAGTGAAAAGTCGAATCCGAAAAGTTGGAAACTTTTCGAAAGAAAAGATGTACAAGAAAAAAAGAATTGTAAACCGAATTCCCTTCTTAAAATCCGATGGGATTCGGATTTCGGTTCTGGATTATTTTTAGGTTCACCTATTATATTAGAAAAACAGAATACTCAAAAAAAGAACGTGATTTTGATCGTGATCGACGCGCTTAGACAGGATTCTTTGTCTTCGGGCGGTTCTCCGTTCCCTACGACTCCGATTTTGGATTCCTTATCGAAGGAATCGATCGTCTTCAAAAAAACGATCGCAAACGGAAATTGGACCAAACCATCCATGATTTCCTTTTTTACGTCGGAAATTGCATCCAATCTCGGACTTGGAAATGCTTGGTTTTACACTTCCAGCCAACAAAGAAAACTTTTCTATTCCAAAAAACCCTTAACATTACCGAACGCTTTTCGGGCGGAAGGGTATTTCACGGAAAGCATAATGAATAACGTTTTTCTAATGGACTATACCTCAGTAGGAGTTGATTTAGGATTTCATAAAATTCAACAGGTAGGCAAAGACACTTTGGATACGGAAGAATTAGTTTCTAGAGCGAGAACATTCTTTCAAGAACACAAAGAAGATCTGTTCTTTTTACATTTAAACTTGAATACTCCGCATTGGGGTTACCGACCTCCCCCAAAATATTTGCAAGAATTAAAAGATCGGTCCGATTCTTTACTTTGGAAAGAACTGGACGAATACCAACAAAAATATCTGGGAGAGGTTCGTTATACGGATGCTCTTTTAGGAAAAATTTTCGAAGAACTAAAAAGACAGGGACTTTTCGAAGATTCTTGGATCGTAATTACGAGCGATCATGGGGAACTTCTAGAGAGGTCGCATTATTATCACCATCATTTTATCACCGAAACCGTTTATGCACACGGAGAAACGCATTATGAAAAAGAAATTCGAGTCCCTTGGATCATTCGTCCACCCAAATCGTTTCAGAAACAGATTCAAAAAAAAGAATTTAAAGACCAGGTTTCACTTCTTTCCTTAATGCCGACGTTGCTCGGGCTCAATCAGATTTCTTATCCGGAAGGAAAATTAAAAGGAAACGATTATTCTAACGCGATCTTCGGTAAAAAAGGACCGGAGTTTGAGCCTGTCATTTATACGGAGGGAAGATATTCCGAATCCATTTTGACCCAGGATTTTAAATACATACGAAGATATCCCGGTTACGATTCCGTTCGCAGAACGCGAGAAGGCGCGCCTCACAAAATGTCCGAAGAACTCTACGATCTCAAAAAAGATCCGAAAGAATTGCAAAATGTCTCTGCTGTTGATTTTCAATTGTTAAGCGAAGCGAGATCTATCTTAAAAGAAAATCAACTTAATAAAAATGCCTTCTTTTTAAGACTTCCGAAATGTGAGAAAATCTGTGAAAGAGAAATTCGGCTTTTTGCAAAGGGAGGAATTTATCGTTACGATTTTACAGGAAGTTTGAATGTCTTACAGGAGGATTCGAAAAATATTACTTTAAAGATTTTGAATGAATCAGGTAGTTCCGATCAAATACTTGCGGTAAAGACAGTAGATCCTTCCCCAAATTTCAAACTTCAGATCTTGAAAAATGGAAGACCAGAGTATTATCGCGTCGGTAAATGGGGGATTCGTTCCGATGTCGTAGCAGAAATTCTTTTGAGCGAACCAAATTACGTTTCTCTCGGAAAAAGTCCGTATCGATATTCTTCCTCTGAAATTCCGTTTTTATACTATCACACGGGTTTTTCCGGTGGAAAGGAATCCGAAGAAGAGGTCGCTATGGGGCAAGAGGTGCGTAAGATTTTGGAAAGTTGGGGTTATATTCATCAGTGAAATGAATTCGAAATCAAACTTTAAAAACAAAAGTATTTATAGATACTGGTCGAAAAGAAAGTAATGTTTGCATATCTTGCAATGATTCAAGTCGATATTAAACGTAAGTTAGTGAACTTTAAAGATAAATTTTAATAGAAACGAATTCAATATTTGTAAAATAACCGGAAGTTAAACGGATGATTTATTCGATTTTAATGTATGTAGTCGGATTTTTAATACTTTTGATTTTGAGTATTTATGGAATCGGTTCCGCACTTCCGATCGAACATTCCGCTTCTTTAGAAAAAGTTTTTTCGACTTCGCCTCAAACGATCTATTCTGCGATTCGGGATTTCAAACAATATCCGTCTTGGAGACCGAACCTAAAAAACATAGAAGAGATTTCTTCTACTTCTTGGAAAGAAACGGATTCTTATAATGAAATATTGACGTATTCTTTCGTTCAAGATCAAAAAAATGAAAAGATCGAATCTAAAATTATGGATGAAGATAAACCTTTCAGCGGTTCTTGGACTTTTGAAATCATTCCGTTTTACAGCGGAACCAAACTGAAAATTACAGAAAACGGCAAAGTCTATTCTCCGATATTTCGTTTCTTTTCTAAATTCGTTTTTGGTCATACGACTTCGATACAAGAATATTTGGACTTTATGGATAAAAAACTTAAAGAGGACCATCTTTCTAGATTTAAGAAACTCGAAGAGGATCGGCCGCACAATCGGTAGTTGAAGATAGAATGGAAAAGGGAAAAAGGTGATGGCCGGATATTCGAATAAATCATTAGGAGATAAACTCGGGCTCAAGGCCGGTATGAAAGTTTTTTTCGAAGATCTGCCAGAGGACGTTCGAAAAGAACTTAAGGATCATCTTGCAGATGTGGAAATTTCAAAAACTCTAAAAGATTCATTAGATTATTTGCATGTATTTGTAAAAGAATCCGAAAAACTTCGGAAACGATTTCCGAAACTGGTTGAGCATTTGAGTGAAAAGGGGATGATTTGGATTTCCTGGCCGAAGGGTTCTTCCAAGGTCCCGACCGATCTGAATGAAAATATCGTTCGTAATATCGGATTGGAATTGGGAATCGTGGACGTAAAAGTATGTGCCGTTTCGGATATTTGGTCTGGATTGAAGTTTTATAGAAGAAAAAAGTAATGTTCTAAGTATTGAAATTGCAATCCGTTTGAGAGAATCGTATTGATTTTTTCAGATTGCGGCCACTCACTTCGTTCTTTGAACTCAAGCGCCGGACTCTGAGGATTATTGCGGAGATGTGAAAGGCACACAACGTTGTCGTTTCCGAGCGTTTTACTTTATCTTATCGATTACTTCGGCGAGAGATGAGTCGTTCGCGAGGAACCTGGAACAGCCTGGCCCCGCGTTTTTTTCGGATATTCAATTTGGGAAAATTAAAGCGGGAACGCCCGAAATGATTTGTGAGAGTTCAAAATCATTTTTGAGCGTAGTTTATCGATCGTATAGCTTACTCTTTGAGTTTTCAATTTTTATGATCGGTTTATGTGTAATTTGCTTCATGAGTCAGCGAAGGCCTTCTTTTTTCTTTGTTTGCCTTCATCGCTTCCAGAAGGTTTTTGATCATTGCGGGTTGCTTTTTAAAAAGTTCCGCGAGTTCTTTCGGTGCGGCTTTTGCCGCTTCTAAGGCTTCTTTGTTCAAAGTTCTTTTTGTTTCGACCATTGCCGACGCGGGAATTCGGTTAAGGACGTTGATTTTACTCAGCGATTTTTTTCTCAGTTCTTCCAAAGAAGTTCCTACTTCGCTTAACAATCCGTTTTGAACCGCATCCGCCGGTTTGTAAAGCGCGCCTTCCATTGCTGCTTCGGATACGGAGGAAGGTACCATAACCTGTCTCATCCTAAGGATCAACGTTTTTGTGATGGGCAAGCCGACCAGAGGTTCCGCAAATCCGATTCTTCCTTTTCCATCCACCATGTATCTGTAATCACATGTGTACACAATGATCGCTCCGCCTCCGACGGCGTTTCCGCCGACTTCCGCGATCAAAGGTTTTGGAAAGCTAATGAGTGATCCGAACATTTCAAAAATTCCGGCCATTATCTTTGAAATTTCGTCGGTAGAAGAATTGAGAATTGCGTCCGGATCGAGCCCGAGACAAAAGTCTCCGTCGGGTCCAGAAATGATTCCTGCTCGGATATCCTGATCCGTGGCGAATTCTCCTAGAATGTTACCCATCTCATGTATCAACGGAAGTGTCAGCGTCATCGGTCCCTCCGGCACTAACTTCATCACTCCGATTTTTGAATCCTTAGAAGTAATCATTTCCTTTGCAAGTTTCATACGATTCCTCTCGATTTCTCCGGATTTTTGAATCCGTTGGTTTTCTTGATTTCCAAAATTGATGTTTGATATTTTTAGATCAAATTTAATTCCTTCTGCAAAAAGAAATAAATGGTTTGGAATTTAAACTATTGATTCAAGCATCCAATGGAATTTCTACAATGAATTTAGTTCCGAGTCCTTCTTCACTTTCTAAAGTGATTTTTCCTTTATGAAGTTCCACGATAACTTTGACGATGAACATTCCGAGCCCTGTAGTCTCTTCTCCTTTAAGTCCTTGTCTTCTGGCTTTTGTGAACTGATCGAAGATTGAGGACTGAAGGCCGTAAGGAATTCCGATCCCCGTGTCTTTCACTATCATCATCGCTTTATTATTTTGAGTGTAAGAATGAATGAGGATTTCTCCGCCTTCTTTCGTGAACTTTAATGAATTGGAAATTAGGTTTTCCAAAACTCTTTGGAATTTCAACAGTTCGATCTTTACTGGGAGTGGATTGATTTCCTGTCTTGTGTGAAGTTTGATCTTTTTATTTTCAGCTTCAGGGCAATTTTGTTTTACGAGCGATTCAATAAGATAGTTTAAATTCGTTTTTTCCGTTTTAAGTTTGAAATTTTCATTTTCCATCTCCGCAATCTGTAACAGATCTTGTACGATGTTTAAGGATTTATTGGCCGCTCGAGATATCATGTTGAGAAGTCCCGTGCTGTTTTGATTATCAGTTTGTTCTTTTAAAAGTTCGATTAGACTCAGAATTCCGTTAATCGGATTCTTAAGATCATGCACTACCGTAGTCAACAGCCGGTTCTTATTCTTGATGAGGTTGGCGGTTTTTTGTTCTAATACCTTTTTTTCGGTGATGTCTCGAATGTAAAGCGTCGCTCCGAGGATCTCTCCTACGTTTTTTGATCCTTCGTCGCATAAAATATCCGAAAGAGATGCCTGATCTTTCGGATATGATATTCGAGTGTTTTCAGTTGAACTATAAATAGGAGAAGTTAGAATTTCATAATAACTTGAATTTCCCTCTTGATTTGGAATTTCCCACTCTTTTCGAACTGGAACGCCGTCGAAAGTGGAATCGTAGATATCCTTCCAAGTGGCGGAGGTATCGAACCCGAATTGTTCTAAAGCGTTATTTCCTATTTTCAGATCTATTTTATATATATTGAATATGAATTCTTGAAAAAGACGATTCGTCGTTAGAATCCTGTAATTTTTGTCCACGGACCAGATTGCGTTTTGCGTGTTTTCCATCAGTGCTTTTTAGTTTCCCCCGTTGTTCGGATAACTCGATTTGCTTGCTGATGTCTTGAAAAATATGAGGATTCCGGCAGTCTTTTTATTCTTTGGTCGGATTTAAGTGAACTCGTATATTCTTATTTTAAAATCGTAACAGTATATTTGTTTTGTGGATTCTACTCCTATGCCTAAAAGTTGTTGGAACCGATTATTAGAGTTGTTGAAAAATTCCATGATTCAGATTAACAAAACTGCTTCAAACGTCCATTTCAATAGGGCAGAAACGGATAGAGAATTAATTTTTCAACAACTCTATTGATCAATTTTCCAATCTCTGAACTCTCTCATCGTCTCCGAAAAAAGTGACTCCGCTGAACTGCTTAGAGCTTTCTATTTTTTACAAAAATCTTCCCCTGATTTTGAGCTATAAGAAATATCTCAAAAAGAAACTCACAAATCAATATGGAAAAAGTTATTTGGTAAAGAACGTCTCTTCTATGATAACTGAAATTTTAGGATTCAAATTTTAATTTTTTCTTAGAGATACTTTTTTTATTGGACGGAGAAGAATGAATGATATTCAGGAATTTGATTCTTAAATGTTTCGTAGGAAGTAACATATCTTTCCGAAGCCTTGTCATACTTGATTCCAAATTACGGTTTATTTCAAAATTGAATTTTTTTATTCCATTTTTTTAATGAACTCTACACAATTTGTCGAACGACTCGTAGAGTGGCTCTTTTTTACAGAAAGTTCAAAAGGGTTTGGCAATGTTGTTCATTTAGGAGAATAACCGGAATGGATTTTGTTTTTTCAAGATCAACTTTGGTTTTTCTCTCCGTTTTTACGTAATTCTTACGAACAAATTAAAATCATAAAGAATATCATTTTGTCATATATCGATCAAAATTTTCGGAAAGAAATGTGATTTCGATGTTGTTTCAATTAGGTTTGTTCGTAAACGGTTGGAAATCTACGGAAAATTCGCTTCAAGCGAATTTTCCATTCAAGAATTTTAATATTATTTTTTAGATCTTTTGGAAACTGATTTTTTAGGAAGTTCCACTTTCACTTCCGGAGTGACAGCCCATTCTTTTTTGTAGAACTCTTGTCCGTTGGAAAAATGTTCGTGTTCAATCAACGAAGCGTTCATATCGTAGTCCGGTCGGAATTTACTTTCGATCCATTCTCTAAATCGATCGATGAATCCGAAGATCGCAGGTACGACCACGAGTGTTACGATGGTTGAAAGAATCAACCCTCCGATGATCGCAATCCCCATAGCGGTTCTGGATTTTGCCGCTTCCCCGAATCCAAGAGCGATCGGAACCGTTCCCATAATCATCGCAAGGGAAGTCATTAAAATCGGCCTGAGTCGAACGAGCCCCGCTTCGTAAATCGCGTCGTTTCGAGATTTTCCTCCTTCTCTCATTGCTTGCATCGCATAATCCACAAGAAGAATCGAGTTTTTTGCCACAAGTCCCATGAGGAGAATCAAACCGATCATTGAGAAGAGGTTGAGCATCTCGTTCGTCAATGCGAGCGCGAAGAATGCTCCGGAAATTGCCGGAGGAATTGCAAATAGAATCGTGATCGGAGTGATAAACGATTCGTATAGGGAGGCGAGCACGAGATAGATAAATACGAGCGCCAGTCCGAACGCGAGTACGATATTTGCCAAAAGTTCTTTGAAGTCTTCCGATTGTCCTTGGAAATTATATCGAATCCCCGGAGGCGGAGGAAGTTCTTTCTTTAAAATTTCATCGGTGATCTTAGTCGCATCCTGAACCGCTCCTCCCGGTGCTAAGTTCGCATTGATGACGATCGTTCTCGCTCTGTCAATCCGGTTGATTCGAGAGGGACCTGCCGCTTCCTTTCCAACGCTGATTGCGGAAAGTGGAATGAGTTTATTGGCGATATTCGGCACTTTGGTTTGTCCGTAGGCCATTTTTAGGTTTCTTTGGTCGGGACGAAGTCTCATCTTCACTTCGTATTCGATTCCATTGTCGTAAAATTTACTGACTTGATCCCCCGCAATCTGATAACGAAGTTCGGAACCTGCGACGCCAGGCAGCACCCCGACAAGTTGCATTTTCAAATTGTCCAAATGAATTTGATATTCCGGTTTTCCCGCTCTGTAATCCGTATCGATATCCGCCAGATCGGAAAGAGATTTCAATCTCGCTACGACCTTTTTGGAATACGCGTCCATCTCAGCCAGATCTTCCCCTTTGATTACAAGCTGATACGGATACTGAATTCCGCCTCCGACCGCGCTATAATCGGATACTGCTGGTCTTGCGTATGCGAACGGTTTTAAAAGTTCACGAATATCGTCCTTGACCTGAGTTGTAGTGCGTTTTCGTTTTTTAGAATGTACTAATGCAACTGCAAGAGTTCCCGCGTTTGGCTCTCCTCCGTCCGGTTTGCCTATCGTAACCGCGATCATATCCATTTCGGGAATTTTCTTCAAAATTTCAAGAACTTGATCCGCGACTTGTTTGGTTCCTTGAAGACTCGTTCCGGGAGGAAGGTCCAAGGTAACTAGAAATTCTCCCTGATCGTTTGCGGGTAAAAACGTGCTCTTTACAAGCTTCAAAGATAAAATCGAAAGAATGAAAATTCCAAGGGAGGCCAAAAGTACCATTCCTGGTCTTTTCAGAGCGACTTTCATTACTTTCCCATACTGTCTTTCGAGCCAGGTTTGGAATTTATCGAAAAGTTCTACTGCCTTATTCGGTTTTGCATGGTGATCAATCTTACCGGCGAAATAGGCGGAAAGCATCGGTGCTACTGCAAGTCCGTCGAAGAGAGAAATGAGCATTGCGAAAACTACGGTTAAGCCGAACTGTTTGAAAAACTGACCTACAATACCGGAAAGAAACCCTACAGGTAAGAACACGGCGATCACCGTTAAAGACGTTCCGATAACGGCTAACGTTACTTCCGTGGTCCCCGTTTCGGCCGCTTCCATTACCCCTTTTCCTTCCTCCAGTTTCCGGAAGATATTCTCTCGAACTACAATTGCGTCGTCTATGAGAAGACCTACCGCCAAGGAAAGAGCTAAAAGAGTCATCACGTTGATGGTAAAACCCATCGCCCACATTAAAACGAATGCGCCGAGCATGGAGTTCGGAAGAGCAAGTCCCGTAATGATCGTAGAACGGAAATTTCCTAAAAAGAAATAAACCGTAATGACAGCGAGAAGAATCCCGATTATGATCGCTTCGGTCACGTCCTCGACGTTGTAACGAATCCATCTGGATCCGTCACGAATCAAACGGATCCTTGGTTTTCCGTCTAAGTTTTGAATTCCTTCGTTGAGTTTAACGATTCGTTTTAGAACTTCGTCCGCAACCGCGACTGTATTGGCTCCCGATTGTTTGTAAACGTCGATGAACAAAGCAGGTTTTGTTTCTTTAGCAATGGCGGTATTTTCTTTCTTACCTCTGAAGAAATTTCCGATCTTGGTGAAGAACGAAACTTTTTCCTCGACGGCTCCTTCCTTCGACGCCCAAAGGTAACCGATCGTTTCTTCGTCTTCCGTTCCATCTCGAACGATTCCCAGTTGTTTGATGAGAACTGCATTTCCAACTTCACCGCTGAAGGAAACGATTGTATTTTCAATTTGAGATAAGGATTCGTATCTTCCCAGAGTTCTATAAGAAGTTTCTTTAACACCTGCTTCAAATTTTCCGACTGGAACGTTTAAACCTGCGGTTTTCAGACGGTTTGCAATTACAACCGCGGGCATTTGATAAGAAGTTAGTTTGTTTCTATCTAATTCGATTTGGATTTCTCTTCGAGTTCCACCGACGATCTTAACTGAACCGACGCCCGCAACTTGTTCTAATTTAGATTTTACCGTTTCTTTAGCGATGTCGTAGAGTTTTGCTTGATCTAGTTCCGCGAAAAGTGCGAGTCGAACGATCGGTTGATCCGCCGGATCGAAACGGACTACCTTCGGTTCTTTGATTCCGGTCGGGAGTTTCGGTTTTACGAGCCCGACTTTATCTCTGAATTGTTGTTCCGCGTATTTGATGTCTGTTGCAAGTGTAAACTCGCCGAATACGACGGAAACGCCTTCCTGATTTCTGGAAGAAATTTTTTTCAAACCGGCAATAGAGGAGAGTTCTTCCTCTAAAGGTTTAGAAACGAGTTCTTCTATTTCTTCGGGACCCGCTCCCGGGTAAATTGTGGTAACGGAAACAATCGGGATGTTTACGTCTGGAAAAAGGTCCACTCCCATTCTTCCCAGAGCCACCCAACCAGTGAGAAGCATCAGAAGAACGATACTACAAATAAAAATAGGTCGTTTGATCGAAAGCTGGGCGATATTCATGGACTACCTCAGTATAACTTACCAAGGAACGTCGAGCTTCTTAAAAAAGAAATCAATATCAAATTTCTGTGAGGAAATTTTAAGCATCTCTTAAAAATAATTGATCATATTTTTGAAACAAGCGCTTCGGGAAGAAGGGACTTTTGGAGCGCATTTTAAAATGTTTTGTCGAATCTACGAATTCAGTAAGTGAGTATGTTTAGCTTGGAGATGAGCTTGTTCGAAGACAAATTCGAAAAGAATTCGATTTTGTTAAAATCTGTATTTGTGATGGAAGATTCTTGATATAAAGAACTAAATTTTACTCTTTAGAGTTTAATCCCATTGTTCTTCTATGGCTCACGCCAGCCACATTGGTTTAGGGTAATCGTTCAATAAATTCTACGGATCGCCTGAGAGATTCTTTGGATATTATCTTTTGTCAGGTTGGGATAAATTGGAATGCAGTGACCTCTTTGAAAGAGTTTTTCTCCATTCGGGAAATCCGAATTTGGAAGTTCCAAAATATGATGAATCGGTTCTTCTGCTACTTTTTGGGTTCCAATCTGTAAGGAACGAAAGTATCTTTCAACCTGTTCGTAACTTCCCGGTGCAAGAATGATAAAACGGTTAAACGTATCCAGATTCGGATCCCCATACCAAGTTTTTACCGAACTTCCCGAAATAGACTGAAGATAAACTTGTGCGATCTTTCTTTTTCTTTCTAAGATGATTCCGATTTTGGAAAGTTGTTCGATTCCGAGAGCGGCTTGGTAGTCGATGAGATTGTAGTCTAATTTAGGTTGTCCTTCTTTTCTTTGGTAAGGTTCTTTACCGGCCTTCATTGTGCGGATTTTTTTAGCCAAAGATTCTTGATCGGTAATAATCATCGCACCGTTTCCGGTTGTAATCATCTGATCTACGGAAAGTCCGCAAACAGCGATATTACCCTGTTTTCCCGGAGTGAATGTTGCGCTTTGAGCGCCTAAAACTTCGGAAATGTCTTCGATGACTGGAATTTCCTGAAAATCGTAACGTTTTGCGTCTACAACGGACCCGAAAGGATGATCCAAAAGAACCGCTTTTATGGAAGAGTTTTGGAGTGCTTTTGTGAGTCCTTCTGGACTCAAATGAAAAGAATTTTTATCCAAATCGATTACGACTGGAATTGCTTTTAAGAGAAAAATCGCATCTAGCGCGGAAACGGGCGCAAAGGTGGAGAGGGCTACTTTGTCACCTGCTTGGATATCAAGTGCGAGAAGGACAAGGTGATATGCAGAGGTGAGGTTGTTGCTGGAAATGACTTGTTTATAACGAAAGGTGGAAGCGAACGCTTTTTCGAAACGTATCGTCACGTTTCCGGTTGTGAGGTGGTCTTCAACTAGACATTCAAGAACTGTTTTCAAATCTTCCCTGGATAGAGTAGGTTTGTGAAATTCGATTTCTGTCTTTTTCTTAAGATTTTTTTCCGAAATTTCAGTTTCGATGCTACTCATATCCAACTTGGGCTCTTATAATTTTATTATGTCGCATTTTATATTTGAATTCGATTTCGTAAAGACCTTTTTCAATGCCTTATAAAATGCAGGTTTTGGGAGAATCAAAAAAGTACAAGAAAAATCCTATATCTTGATCGGAATTTCCGATACCAAAAACGAAAAAATTCCGAGATTTAAGAACCAAGAATCGGCATTTCTGCAAGACCTTGGTGAACCGTCAGCAGGGGAGAATAACCCAAATCTTTTTTAGCATGATCGATTTTGATCGTACAATCTCGGGACATGATACTCGCACTAAAACGAGTCAAAGGAGGTTCGTTTTTAATTCTAAAAAGTTTCCAAACTCCTTCTAAAATCCTCGCTAAAAAACGAGCAAGCCAACCCGGGATAGAACGATTCGGAGCAACTACCTTCTGAGTCGCGAGAAGAGATTCTAGAAAATTACGAAAATTGAATACTTCGTCGTCGGTGACAAAATAAGCCTTACCGCCCTGGCCTTTTGTAAGAGCAAGTTCGATCGAATGAATTAGATTATAAATGTGAGTCGTATTGGTAAGAGCCTTGCCGCCGTCGATCCAAGAAAAATTCCCATCTGCGATCATCTTTAAAAGAACGGGGAGAACTGTTTTATCACCTGGTCCCCAAATCAAACGAGGACGGATGGAAAGAGTTTGCATTTCAGAAGAATTCGCTTTTAATACAAGCTTCTCTGCTTCGGCTTTGGTCTTTGAATAGGGAAAGGGAGAGTTTTTCGGATAAGGATACGACTCATCGATGTCGATCATCGGTTGTCCGTAAAAGAGGGCGGCTTCGGTTCCAATAAAGATGAATCGTTTGACTCCCGCTTTGCGAGACGCCTCCAGAAGTTGAGCGGTTCCGTCCACGTTGACCTTCCAAAAATCCTGAAACGGTCCCCATTGTTCCACATAAGCCGCGCTGTGAATGACGACGTCGATTCCTTTCAAAGAATTTGAATCCACGGAATTGAGTTCACAACGAACCGGCTTTCCTCCTACCATGGAAATAATGGCGTCGGCTTTTTCCGACCGGGACATTGCTTTAACAGTATGTTTTTTAGATAAAATTCGGGTCGCCGCTTCCCCTACAAAACCGGAAGCTCCTGTGATAAAAATATTCATTCTTCGCTCCCTAAAAGTAAATAGATCGATCTACTGATTTTATTGGAAGATAAAAGCGGTCAATTACATTCCCTTAAGCAGGAATTAGAGTGCTCAAAATACTTTCCAGTTGTTTTCTAACGATTTCCAAGGGTTCTATGCTACGGTGAGCACGACATAATACCAAAGCCCCTTCTACGACTGCCAAAAGAAGAATCGAGACAGATTTCACCTGATCTTCTTTCATTTCCGATTTTTGTAGGAAAGAGCTCAATAAATTTTGCCATTTGAGATATATACTCGAGCAAACCTTTTGGATTCGATCGTTTTCAGCTGCGATTTCCAAAACCACAGTTGCAATAGGACAACCTTTTTGAAAGCGGGAGTCGATTAGTTCCTGCGAAAGATGATTCGTAAATTCTCGCAAAGCTCTATAAAGATCGGGATGATTTTCAATGGTAGCTTCGATTTGTTTTTCGAGACGTTCCCCCGCTCTCTGAATCGCGGCTGCAGTTAATTCTTCCTTTCCATCGGGAAAATGATGATAAAGCGAACCGCTCGGAGTTCCGCTTAATTTAAGAATGTCCTTCAACCCGGTTCCGTGATAACCTTTCTCTTGCAAAAGTTGCGCTGTGGTTTGTATCAATCGTTCTCTGGAGCTAAGTTGTTCCATATCTTCCAGAATGAGATCGTATTGTTTTTCCTGTCAAGGGGAGTTGAGAATTAATTATAATAGATTCGCTGGATAAAAAATAGGACCCGAGGTCGAAAAGTCAGGTCGAATTGATATTCAAAGTTTGCTTTAGAACTTTTGTTTTTGTTAAATTCTGAAGAGGTTTTTCTTGCTCTCCACTGTATCGATACAAAATCCGATCTTCTCTTGGATGATGATGGCCGCGATTATTATTTTTGGATCGGTCGGATTTTCCAGAATGGGCGTTTCTCAAATGCCCGACGTTGACTTTCCGGTAGTCAACGTCTCGCTCACACTCGTCGGCGCCAACGCCCAAGTTATGGAAACCGACGTAGTTGATCCGATCGAAGAAGCTTTAATGGCTGTCGAAGGAGTTACCGAGGTTCGTTCAATTTCTTCGGACGGTTCCGCAACTATAACCGTAGAGTTGGAACTCAGTCGGAACGTGGATGTTGCCGTTCAGGAGATTCAAACAAAACTGGCTCAGGTTTCCAATAAACTTCCGGAAGAATTGGACCCGGCGGTGATTACAAAATCCAATCCGGACGATGTTCCGATCATCTGGGTTTCCGTGACCGCGGTCGATAAGACCGAAAAGGAAAAGATGCTTTTCGTGAAGGATTTTCTGAAAGATAAGTTTCAGGAAATTTCGGGAGTCGGTGAAATCATCCTCGGAGGTTACGTCGATCGAACGATCAACGTCTATTTGGATCCGCTCAAACTTTCCAGAAACGAAATCGCCGTGGACGATATTGTCAACACGCTCAAGGAACAGAACTTGGAAGTTCCTTCGGGAAGATTGGAAAACAGAACGAATGAAATCAGTCTTCGAGCGGTGGGGGAGGTTCCCACCGCGGAACAATTTGGAAACATATTTTTAAATTCAAGAAGTGGCTCTCCTCTTTTTAGATCGATTCGACTCAAAGATATCGCAACCGTCGAAGACGGGTTAGGCGAGATCAGAAGAATTTCCCGGTTTAACGGAATTTCTGCCGTTGCGATTGGGATCAAAAAACTCAAAGGAGCCAACGCGGTTCAAGTGGGAGATCTCGTTAAAGCGAAGGTCAAAGAATTAAAGCTGAGGCTTCCGAAAGGTTACGATCTTACGATTTCGAACGATAACACGGGTTATATCCGAGACAGCGTAAACGAGCTCGAATTCACTCTGATCTTTTCCGCAATTCTCACCGGTTTCGTGTGTAGGCTGTTTTTGGGAAATTGGAAGAGTACCGGAAACGTTCTTCTTGCAATTCCGACTTCGGTGATCGGAACGTTTTTATTTTTATACTTTGCGGGTTTTACGGTAAACACCTTTACGATGTTAGGTTTATCTCTTGCGACTGGGATCGTCGTAGATGACGCGATCATGGTTCTGGAAAATATTACGAGACATCATGAGATGGGAAAGTCCTGGTTTAAAGCCGCATTGGAAGGGGCTTTGGAAATTCGATTTGCGGCTTTAGCGGCTACGTTAGCTGTCGTTGCGATCTTTCTTCCGGTAGCCTTTATGAAAGGAATCATCGGAAGATACTTTTTGGAATTCGGAGTTACGATTTCCATCGCCGTTTTGCTGTCTCTATTTGAAGCGCTGAGTTTTACGCCGATGCGTGTTTCCTTGTACGGAGAAATTAAAAAAGGGAACGAGAAGAAGTCCCATCTTTCCTCGATGTTTTCGGTCGATGCGCGTGAATCTTGGAATCTTTGGATTTCGAGAATTTCCGTTTTTAAAAGGATGGACCCGACGATCGAACGATTTCTCGATTACAGCACGGACTTATACGCGCGTTCGATCGACTTCGTATTAAAATATCCGCGTTGGATCGTATTCGGATCGACCGCATTGTTTATTTTGTCTCTCGGATTTTTTTTCCTTTTGAAAAAAGAATTTATTCCGCCTCAGGATATGGGTCGTTTTATCGTTCGAGCCAGACTACCATTGGGTTCTTCTTTGCAGAGAACGGACGAGATGATGAAAAAAGTGGAACTGTATTTGATCAACCGAAAGGAAATCGAAAAATACATATCCAACGTGGGAGGATTCGGAGGAACCGAAGCGAACACTGGAATGTTCTTTGTCACGATGAAGGAAATGGGACACAGACCGAAAAATCCTAAAACCGGAAAAGAGTTCACTCAGTCGGCGCTTTTCGGAATTTTGAGAAAGGATTTAAAGGAACTCGTGCCCGAAGCGATCTTCTCTATGCAGGATCTCTCCCAGAGAGGATTTTCCGCAGGGAGAGGTTATCCCGTCGAACTCGTGTTAACTGGTCCAGATTGGAAAACGTTATCCGCTCTTTCGGTTCGGATCTTGGATAAGCTCAGGGAAAGTAAGGTCGTTTTAGACGTGGATACGGATTACGTCGCCGGACAAAAAGAACTCAGACTTATTACCAATCGAGAAGCCGCCGCACTCCGAGGTGTGAGTATGGCGAACGTTGGAAACACGGTTGGAACATTGATGGGCGGAAAGAATGTAAGTCGTTTTACGGAAAACGGAAGAAGTTACGACGTAAGAGTAAAAATCCGAAAGGATCAGGGAGAAACGATAGCGATCATTCCAGACATTGGTGTTCGAAACACCTTCGGTGAATTCGTCAAACTCAAAGAAATTGTGAGCATTCAAGAAAAGGAAGCGCTTAAAACGATCACTCGGATCAATCGGGAAAGAGCAATTCGTGTTTTTGGAAATCCGGCTCCCGCCTTAGGGCAGACTGTATCAACGGAGAAGGCGCTTGAGATTGCCAGAGAGATTCTTCCAGACGGTTATTCCGTTTCAATTACTGGTTCGGCCAAAACCGCTAAAGAATCAGGCGAAAGTCTTACGCTTGCTTTGACGTTTGGAATTCTTCTTTCTTATATGATTCTCGCTAGTCAGTTCAACAGTTTAAAACAACCGCTTTATATTCTTCTTGCAATGCCTTTTAGTTTTACGGGAGCGTTAGTCTCTCTTTATGTGTTCGGTCAGTCGTTCAATATGTACAGCTTTATCGGGCTCATTCTCCTTTTGGGTTTGGTAAAAAAAAATTCGATTCTTCTTGTGGAGTTTGTAAACCACATTCGATCGACTGGAAAAAGCATTCGAGAATCCGTCAAAGAAGGCTGCCCGATCCGTTTGAGACCGGTGCTTATGACTTCTTTCAGTTCGATTGCGGCTGCGATTCCTCCCGCCTTGGCTCTAGGACCCGGAGCGGAAACTAGAATCCCAATGGCGGTGACGATTTTGGGAGGAATGACCCTTTCCACCTTGATTACACTTTTGGTCGTTCCCGCGGCGTATTATCTCGGAGAAAAGGAAAAACGATGAGTTCCTTCAAACGATTTGCAACACGGATCCGTAGAGAACCGGATATTAAATTTCCTAGAGAGCCCAAAGTTGAATAGATGTCTTTCCATAGACAAATATCTGTAAAATGATATTGCAAAGACAACGAAATATAAACTAAAAATAGGTTCTTTGTAATTTAGATTTAAACAAATCGTAGAAACAAATAATGAATCGAAAAAATTTTATAAAAATAGAATTTATAAATCCGTCTTTGCTGCAAGTCAAAAGATCGGCTCTATTGCATCGGAGCTTATGGTCGAGACTCGGTTTTAAAAATACATTCAAAAAAGTGAATTTATTTTTCTTTTTTTTACAACCTTGGCGTTTGGCTTTGGCTGTATCGACGATTCGAAGATTCGAACGGGCGATGGAGTTGTCGAATCCAGTCTGGAAGAAGTCACCGGAGTTACGACCGAAAAGATTCGGAACATTTCTCCCGAGCAAGAGCTGAGCATCGACGAACTCTACTCGTATGCGGTGGAAAGAACGGAAAGAATTGCACTTAAGGAAGAAGCGATTCAGCAAGCGGATTCTCAAAAGGCGGCGGCGTTTGCTTCCTTCTTTCCTTCCTTGTCTTTGGTGTATAATAAATTTTATAGGATTCCCGGACCGAATTCTCAATTTAACCCGTTTTATACGGAACCGAATCCTCTTACGGGAGGATCTTCTACGAGTAGCCTGCCTCCGACCGTCGGTCCCGGAACGAGATTACTTTTGAGTATCCCCATCTTAAACGGAGTAAGCCAGTACACAACTTATAAAGCCGCGGGCGCTCTCGCCAATGTGAGAATGAACGAGGCTAAATACGAGTCCGGGCGCCTCTATCTGGAAATTGCACAAGCATATTATAATGTTCTACAATTAAAAGAGGTTCTTTCGTTGGAGGAGAAAAAAAAAGATCTCGTCCGTAAAATGATTTTGGAAAGACGAAGGCTTTTTTCTTTGGGAAAAATCACCAGGGCCGACTTGAGCGGGGCCGAAGCGGATTTTTCCAGATCCGAAGCAAATCTCGAGGATTTTAAATACCAATTGAAACAGGCCGAAATGGCGTTGGAAAGTCTTGTGGGAATAGGAGAAGGGGGACTTCGATTGTCGATTCCTAAGGGAGTGATTTCCATTCCTCAATACCTATTACCCGAAGAAAGGATCGCAAAACGATACGACGTGATTGCGGCAAAAGAAAATCTTAAGATGGCGGAGCTCAATCTGAAAAAGGCCTGGGGGGGACATTTGCCTTCGGTTACATTAAACAATTATTATACGATTCCGGAGCATAACACGACTCCGAATAAAGATATCACGATGCAGTTATCAATTAACGTTCCTTTGTTGTCCGCCGGAACGATCACTGCGGGAGTAAAACAAGCGGAATCGGCCGTTAGACAGGCGGAATTACAATTATCGCAAACAAAACGAATCGCAACGGATGAAATTCGAAAAGCCTACGAAAGTTCTCAGAATTCCGCTCGATTATTGTCCTTATATTCAAAAGCTCTTAATTCCGTAGAATCCAATCTGAGTAGTCAAAGAAGGGGTTTTAGTTTCAAAACAGTTTCCCGTCTTGAACTTCTGATATCGGAAATTTCTTTTTTGGATTCTGAAATCGCGTATAGAAGGGTGTTTTATCAACATTCTTTGAATACGATTTGGTATTCCGTTGCGATCGGGGAACTACCAAAATTAAAAAAATTGAAAGAAGAAGATAAGACTAGGGATTAGTTTTCTTTGTGTGCTTGACATATCTCCGAGATGGTTTTAACTATTGGGCATAGTTGAGGTACGAAATCCCATGATTATCAGTAATTATTTTCAGGACAACGAGGATCTTAAACTCGTTTTCGACGAGTTGATCGATTGGGAAAAGATTATTCACGCTTACGAACACAAATTCGAAGATGCGGAAGAATATAAAAAGACCGGTAATGAAAGATTGGCTTATGCTCCTTCAAGTGTGGAGGAGGCTAAAGAATACTATAAATCCGTATTGGAATCCTTAGGTGAAATTATGGGAGAATTTGTGGCTCCCCGCAGTAAGGAAATGGATCAAATCGGACTCAAGTATGCGAATGGAAAGGTAACGTTTCCGACGGCTCAGGAAGAATGTTACAATACTCTCCGAGACGCGGGACTCATGCCGATTTCGATCAGCAGGAAATACGGCGGAATGGGACTACCTGCAACTGTTCAATCTTTTATGATGGAAATTGCGGCGAGGGCTGATGCGGCGTTTTGTCTTGCATACGGAAATATAAACATTGTCGAGATTATGGAAAGATACGCTTCTTCCGAAATGTGCGAGAAATGGCTCCCTGAAATTTCCGCCGGAAAATACAGTGCGGCGATGGCGCTTACCGAACCAAACTACGGATCGGATCTTCCGAACGTTCAAACAAAAGCAA
This sequence comes from Leptospira alexanderi serovar Manhao 3 str. L 60, assembly GCF_000243815.2. GTDB lineage: Bacteria > Spirochaetota > Leptospiria > Leptospirales > Leptospiraceae > Leptospira > Leptospira alexanderi. The sequence goes on from NZ_AHMT02000017.1 coordinate 162,313, forward strand.
CTCAAGATACAAACGGTGTCTGGAGAGTCAATGGAGCGAAACGTTTTATCACACACGCCTGCGGTTATATCGATGCACCTTCGGTAATTCTTACATTGGCGAGAACTGGATCACCCGAAAGTGGCGCGAGAGGATTGTCTTTTTTTCTCGTAAAAGGAAACGATGTTCATATAGCCGGAGTGGAACATAAGATGGGACTTCATTGTTCTCCGACTTGTGAAGTTGTTTTCGATAATTCTCCGGGAGAACTGATCGGAAAAACTGGATACGGTCTTGTGAAGTATTCTATGGGAATGATGAATGCGGCGAGACTTACAATCGCGACTCAATCTTTAGGGATTGCGACTGCCGCTTATTACGAAGGAAAAAAATACGCTTCGGAAAGAATTCAATTCGGTAAACCGATCGAACAAATTCCTGCGGTTAGAAAAATTTTGGATCGAATGGAAAGGGAAATTCTAGCTACCAGAGTTCTTATTGTTGAAACCGGAAAGGCGATCGATCTCTATCACTGGCCGAAAGAGCACCTTATTAAAATCGAAGGCAAATCCGAAAAAGATGTGAGTCAGGACGAAACGATTCGTCGTTGGGAAAAACTTGCGGATCTGTTCACGCCGCTCAGTAAGTATTATGCGTCCGAAGGATGCGTGACAATTTCATCGGATGCGTTGCAGATTCACGGAGGGAGTGGTTACACCGAAGACTACGACGTAGCTCGGATCTATAGGGATAGTAGAATCACTACAATTTACGAAGGAACAACCCAATTGCAAATCGTGGCTGCAATCGGCGGTGTCGTATCAGGAATGTCTCCGACCGGACAGCTTAGACAATACGCGGAGGAAGAACTTTCTAAATTCTCCCCGTCGGAAGATCTCAAAAAAGTTTGGAGCGATCTCGATACGAGTGTGGGACTTTATAAATCGATTCATGACGGAAATGTGAAAGATTCTTTGGCATTTGAGGTGGTGGAAATCGCCGCTCGTTTTCTTTGCGGAATGCTTTTAGAAAGGTCACTCAAGGCATTGAGCGGAAAGGAACTTCAAAAACGAAAAGCGATCACACAAGCCTATCATTTGGATAGCGTCGCGACGGCAAGTGCCAATCTGATCAAGTTGGAAAGGGCTTCCAAACAAGCCGTTCTCGCTTAGAGCTCTGCTCAAAAGCCTTCTTAATTTGTGGGTAACGTTATGACTCTCTACAGGTCGCTCGATAGAACTCGAGCGTCTCATTCTATTGGCGCTCGACGGGGTGAGGGACAGACTCTTATCAGTCCATCGCCTTAAAAACCAAACTCGCACAAGTTCCTTTGTGCTTTTCACTTTTCAGGCAAAATTCTGCATCGATCAATTGAGCAAAATCTCTACAAAGTTTAATTCCGAGCCCGGATCCGTTTTCATTGAGAGTTCCGATTGAGGAATAGAATTCTTTGGAAAAAATCTTTTCTAATTCCTCGGCGGACATTCCTATACCTTCGTCGACTACTGAAATACGTTGATAATCCGGAAAAATTGTTCCTCTTAGAAAAATCTTTCCACCGGAATTTGAGAATTTAAGTGCATTTACGAATAAATTACGAACAATCATTTTGAAAATATTCACGTCACTAAATACTTTAAAATTCTCGTCAAACTCCAGATTAACTTGAAGACATTTAAGTCGGATGTAATCGTTATAAAGCATCGTGATTTCCTGCATGATCGGGATCGGATTGAAGGAAATCTTGTTCGCTACGATACTTTTCGAGTTCGTTTTCACCCAATTCAACGTGTTGTCAATCAAGTCGATCGTAAGATGAGTTTGAATGTTTAATTTTGAAAGATGCTGATAAAGATCGACGGAAGGGATTTCCTCATTTTTAAACAAAGAAATCAAAGAAATGATCTGTATCAGAGGCGTTCTTAAGTCATGTGCAAGAATAGAGAGTAATTGAGATTTGAAGGAATTGCTGCGAATTAGCTCTAAGTTTAAAGTTTCAAGATCGTGAATGTCCTGAAATGCAAACGCATTTAACTCTCCGAACTCCGTGCTCCGTAGGTGGAACCATCTTTCTCCGTTCGATTTGGTCCGAATTTTTGTCTTCATTAAAATATTATGTTTTTCTCTTTTTCTTACTTCATCGACTTCGGTCAGCCAATCTAATTTGACCTTCTCTCTATAATTCTCGTCCGGATAGGCTTGGACAAACAAATCTTCTATGGTGGGGATTTCCTTAACTTTATAACCTATGATTTCTCGAAAACTTCGATTCAGATAAAGAGTTTGGAATTGATCTCCTTTCACTCTCGAGAGCAACACGGGATACGGAATCAATTCCACGAAACTGATTTTATCCTCTATGTTGTCTAAAACTTCCTGAATCAATTCCATTTTTTAAAACTCCAAGTCAAGCCGGAATTGGCTTTTTAAATTTTTCTAATATAACGGAATCTATACTGAACCTAAAAATAGAAATCTATTAGATAAAATTGTCGATTGATGAGTCTTATCAAGCTTATAATTTCATTTTGTGGAAGATTTCATAATAAAATATTCAACGATATATTCGATAAAAATGATCCTCAAATAAAAAAATCTTTTGCAAAAATAAAATCGATTTGTGTTAGAATCTGGCATGGATACTCAATGAACATACTTTAAGATCAAATTTGAAATTGAGACGAACTGAGAGCAGATCTGCATCTTTCGGTACTCCTTAAGAAATATATAATAAAAATAGAATATATTATTTAAAAATAAATAGCAACCGACTGCATGTCACAATGAGAATCTATTCCCTTTTTGTGGAAAATGCAAAAAATTGAAAAAGGTAAAGCGTATGAAAAGAATTTTAACGATTTTTGTCGGTTTTCTTTTATTGGGAACCGTAGGGAAACCTTTTTGCGAGTAAAGGAAAAACGGTGGCAAGCTGATTGACGTTTTCGAAAAATCTTTCGAAAATAAGTCCTTTTCATACAACAAAAACTCAAGACCAATATGGATTTTGAAGTTCTTTCCTTGCGCTCTTTTTTACGGAACCAACAATTTTTACAACAGTAGTATTTATACCAAATATTATTTCAATGGATATTTTTTCGAGGTATCTTTTGTATCTTATTTTTTTCGGATCGGAAATACTCGATCGGTGTCAATTTTGTTTAGAAGTGCGTTATGGGAGCTTTTCTAAAATCTCCAAAAAGAGAACTCAAAGATATTTAGAAATATAAGTAATGTATAATGAAAGAGAAATTGCCAGACCTATTTGATTCAGAACCTGTCCTAAAACTTCAAATGCGGAACTCCTACGGAAGTGTTCTCACAATAAAGTCCGTTAGAAAGTTCATACGGACACAATCTGCGGGAACTCCTACATTTTTTTAGAAACTCAGGCGGTCTTCTATTGGCGCTCGATGGGATTTGGGCATACTTTTAATAGAAATGTAAATCTTGGGATTCTCTCAAGAAAAGATTTATAAATCATTTCCATTTTTCTAGAATTTTCAAAATATCGTTCCCGAATTTTTCAACTTTAGCGGAACCCATCCCTTTAACGAGAGATAACTCTTCCGGGGTTGATGGCATTACTTTTGCGATTTGAGCGATCACTGGATTTTGAAGCACCATAAATTTTTTCCATTTCCTTCTTCTGGCTTCTCTATCACGAAAGTTTTTCAATTCTTGGATAACGTTTTTTGCGGAAAGGGTTTTCTTTTCTCCGCCAATATCCGGTTCTTTTTTCTTTCTCGGAGTTTTAACGATTACGGTTGATGAAAGGATAAGTTTCGGGTATTTGTTTCCTACGATTTTTACTTTTTTTTTCGCAATCCATTCGTCCAAAGTTTTTAAAATCGCTTCTTCCGGAATCGAGCGCAAAGAACCGTATCCGACTAGACGATCTAATTTTTTTCTCAAGATTTCGTTTGATCTGGAACCTCGTAGAACTCCGGTGATCATCCTTTTACCGAATTTACCGGGAATCTGTTCTAAAACTTGTTCTATCGTTTCCAATTCATCTTCGGAAAAATCGTATCTTTCTCTTTCTTCTTGTTTTTGTTTTTTAGCCTTTTCTCTTTCAAGGAATTGATCCCTTCCGTTAGCGAATGAAATATTCGAAGATTCTTTTTCCGAGCAGATGTCGCAGGTTTTACAAGATTTGATTTCTTCGCCGAAGTAAGAACAAAGAATTTGTTGTCTGCATCGGTCGGAGATCGCATATTCTTTTACAAAGGAGAGTAACGTTTCTCCCCCTTTCCGATTATTTTCTTTTCCGATAATGAAATTCTGAGTTACCAGATCGGAGGGATGGTAAAAAAGTATACAGTTCGAAGACTTTCCATCCCTTCCGGCTCTTCCCGCTTCTTGGTAATAACTTTCCAAAGATGCGGGGATTTGATAATGAATGACCAAACGAACGTCCGGATTGTCCAAACCCATACCGAACGCGTTAGTCGCCACAAGTACGTTTGTTTTTCCGATATTATATCCGTTTTGAGTTTTTTCCCGACTTGAATCGGTTCTGCCCGCGTGATATTTACCGACTTTAAACCCGTTTTTCTTTAGGAAATTGTAGATTGATTCCACCTTTTGTCGGGTTGCGCAGTAAATAATTACTTTCCCGCTTTCGATTTTTTGAAAATTTCCTTGGATTAAAAGTTTTAAGAGCTCGTTTTCCTTAGAAGTTTCATTTTGAGGGAATCGTACAGAGAAGTTAAGATTTTCCCTGTAAAAACTCCCTTTGATCAAAGTAGGGTTTTTGAGTCCGAGGGAGTTGGATATGTCTTCGATGACTTTGGGAGTTGCAGTGGCGGTTAACGCGACGATCGGTATTTGGTGTTGATATTTATCCCTAAGTTCGTAGAGTTTTCGATATTCCGGTCTGAAATCGTGTCCCCATTGGGATACGCAGTGTGCTTCGTCGACGGCGATCCTACCTAGAGGAAGTTTCGGAAGAATTTCGAACACCTGTCTGCTCAGAGCTTTTTCCGGTGATAGATATAAAATTCGAATTTTACCTGTGCTTGCTCTGCTTAGGATTCTAAGTTGCTCCAGATCGTCTTGGGTTGAATTGCAGAATTCCGCGGCGATCCCTTTCGCTTTGAGAGAATCTACTTGATCTTTCATCAGTGCAATTAAAGGAGAAATGACAAGCGTCAAAGAAGATCGGTCTAAAACCGCGGGAAGCTGATAGATGAGCGATTTTCCTCCTCCGGTAGGAAGAATAACTAATGTATCTTTCCCGCTTAGAACGGATTCGATTGATTCCTTTTGACCAATTCGAAATCGGGACATTCCCCAGATTTCCTTAAGAGAGGATTCTAAATTTAGAATATGATTGTTTTGTTCCGAATTCATTTAATTCCAACCGAAAAAACTTTCTTGCGTGTAGTTTGCTTCTGCCGAAAGGTCTAAAGTACGCTTTGTAATGGGATCCATAGGCAAGCTCCGTATTGAATTTTTTAGAGTGTAAGAGGAGAGGTAAATCAATTCAAACATTTGAAATACAATCGCTTTCACGTTTTTTTATATTGAACTCATCTTACTTACGAATTCTTCGATAGAGGAATCGAGCCGGATGCAACGATTCCAAGATAGAGGATTCGACGGGAGCGGGTTCTCCCAGTATTAAAGACGCAAGAATCTCCGCACCTAAAAAAGAACTCAAAACCCCTCTCGAACCCAAACCTCCGAAAACGTATAAGTTCGGGATCGCTTTGAGGTTTGGAAACGTTTTGCGTTGATTTCGAGGTAAATCGATTTCTTTGTAAGTTTCCCGAAATGCTTTCGGATCGAAGATCGGACCAATGATCGGGAACCGATCCGGAGTTTGAGCCCGGAATCCCGTTTTTTCGGAAAGAACGCAGTTCGAATCGAATCTTAGAGTAGGGTATTTGGTTTGAACGTATTGCAAAAGCAAGTCCGTATCCTCTTTTCGGGGCTCCGGATTCAAGTCGAATTCGTCGAATGTGGAACCTAGAATGTGTTCTCCTTGAACGGAAGGCGTCAAATAGTGTTCTGCACAAAGAATGTTCGGAACACGAGAGGAATTTTCTGTTTCTTTTAAGGATATAAGTTGTCCCCGGACTTTGTTTATCGGAAATATCTCTTCTCCTTCAAATAGAGAAGATACTAATTTTCCAATCAAATAAGAATTACAGAATATAACAGAATCTGCAAGTATTTTCTGGTTTGATTCTTTCAAACCGAGTTTCCAGAAAGTCTCGGTTCGTTCGAAGGAATTTGCCGTAGCTTGTATCAATTTGATTCCGGGCTGATCGGCGCATTTTCTTGCGATAGATCCGGGTTGGGTCCAGAAACCGTTTTCGAAAAAAACTCCTATTTCTTTGATAAATTGGTTGTTTTTGTGGAAATCGGAGTCGTTCGGTTTCCAGGAGGCGATTTCTTCGGTAAGTCTATGGTTCTCTATGCTCTTTCGGAATCTTTCGGGATTCATCTCCTCTGTTACGCCATGAAACAATCCGACTTTTCCAAATTGATCTTTGTCGGCAAATGAGGAAAGAAAGAAAAGCGCATATCGAAATGCGCGTAACGTAAACAAACTGACTGATCCCGGAGTTTTCGTGAGATGAGGATGGGAAATCGCTCTCGGGATTCCGGAGGTTTCGTTTGCGATTCCGGACGGGTCGATTAGGAAAACTTGAATTCCTCGTTTTGACAAAGAATAAGCAAGCGTCGAACCTGCGATCCCGGCTCCGACAATCGCCGCGGTTTTGATTTGTGATTCGGGATCGGAACGTTTGCACCAGGGTTTTTCTTTCGGAATCGATTCTTTCGTTTCAAAAGGGTGATTCGAATATTTTCCGGTCAGCATTTCCTTTTTCCTTCCGAAACCGGGGCGTTTTTCCAGCGTAAAACCAGCGGAGGATAAAGAATCCCGGACCGTTCTAGCGACGGTAAAAGTGGAAAATGTGGTTCCGGGTTTGGAAACGTTTTTTAAGTTTCCCAGAACCGATTCTTCCCACATCTCGGGGTTTTTAGAAGGAGCAAAACCGTCTAAAAAAATCGCGTCCACTTTTCCAGAAATTTCGCATAACGCGTCTGCAACGTTTCCTAAGAAAAGAGTTAGGCGGATTTTTCCTTCTAAAAATCGGAAGTAGTTCATTCCTGGAATAAGATTTTGATAAGAGTATAAAAATTCCTCTTTGATTTCCTCCAATTCGGAAAACGCGGAAATGGCTTTTGAGATTTCTTCCCGACTGAGAGGGAATTTTTCAACCGATATAAAATGAAGTCGAAACCGGTTTTTGTGTTCCAAATATTCTTTCCAAGTCGTAAAAAAATTAAGCCCGGTTCCGAAGCCTAGTTCCAAGATACAAAATGAATTTTGAATATTCGAATTTCTCCAACGATTGGGAAGATCGTTTCCTCCGATAAAAACGTGTTTGGTTTCTTCTAAGCCGTTTTCGGGGGAAAAGTAGATATCATCGAATCGATCCGATACGGGAGTGTGATTGTTTTTCCAGGACAGCATTAGATTTTCGGGGGCACGGGTTCCGTTGGTTTTGGAGGGGCGGATTCTACACCGGGACCGCTTTCTTTACGCAGTAAATCATCCGATGTCAGTCTGGATAATTGGATTTCTTTTCGAATTCCAATTCGGAAAGTGTTCATTGTGAGGTAAAGATCGTGATAACCTTCCCCGTTGGAAGTGGGTATTGTCTGAGTGATCGGAGCTTTACCAAAGTTTCCAATACGGAGTAGGTCCCGGTTATCGTATTCTCTATTTCCGATACTTGATAATTCCAGGTACAAATACAAATTGTAGAAAATGGTATCTTCAAAAAATCGACCAATATTATATTCGTATAATACTTTGAATCCTGCAATACCCCTTGTTTGGTTTCGTGTGGTGGAAACTCTAAAACCCCTTTCCAAAATATCAAAATCGTAGATACTATAACCGAGGTTGATTCCGACTCCTAAATTCCAATTTTGAAATTCCAAAAATCCTAGATAGAGAGTTCCGTAGAATTGGTAATCTATATATAAGTATTCCGCTTTTCTGGCAAAAGGGTCGGAAAGGGGATATAATCCGTATAAGGCTTGTTCTATCGGATTTGAATAGATTCTTCCGTCATCCGGAAAGTTGAGAAGATTTCCTCGAAAGCTTCTAGGAGATGTGATCGTAAAGCCATAAGCGACGTAGTTCAAAAATTTGAAATAGCCCGTAAAAGGAAAGCCGGGTAGTCTTCTAGGAATGGAATCGACCGTATAGAAAGGTACCGATTTCGGAGGATCATGATTGACCGGGAGATCATTATTTTTCGGCGTTTTAAAGCCAGCATTTGTTCGAATGAGGTTTTCCAACGGAGTGTATTTCGTAAAAAAATTCAATTCCGTGGAATCCACTACTCCTCCGGTAAGAATCACGGTTTCAAAAAAAGATTCGAGGGTTCGACAAGAGGAATGGACTGTACAACAGATCCATATTGATAAAACGGCAATTTTTTTCGATATCAATGCTCTCGATTTCTGATCGTCTGAAAGGCTCATCTTTTCCTGACATTTTTTTATGATTCATTCTGAGTTCCAAGTCGTAATTGAAAAAGAGGATTCTTGACCGAAGAGGTTTGGAGGGGAATTCTGGCAATGGAATCCTCTTATGTCAGAGAAAGGCGCTAAAATTCCGAAGCGGTATCCGGTTTCGCTTGCTCCGATGATGGATTGCACCGATCGGCATTTTCGATATTTTTTAAGACTTATTTCCAAACATACATTTCTATACACGGAGATGATTCATACCGGCGCCATTCTTCATGGGGATCGTCGTCGATTTTTGTCGTATAGTCCGGAAGAATTACCACTTGCGATTCAGTTGGGAGGAGATGATCCGAAAGCCCTCGCGGAATCTTCCAAAATCGGTGAAGACTATGGATACTCTGAGATCAATCTGAATGTGGGTTGTCCGAGCGATCGGGTGAGGGAGGGAAACTTCGGCGCTTGTTTGATGGAAACCCCGGAGAAGGTCGCCGAACTGGTCTGCGCAATGGACAGTAATGTTTCTATTCCTGTAACTGTAAAATGTAGGATCGGAATTCCCGGTAAAGAAACTTTGGAAGACTTGTGTCGGTTTATAGAATGTGTCCGCCAAGCGGGAGTTAGGCGATTTATCGTTCATGCAAGAATCGCGGTCTTAGGCGGACTTTCTCCGGCTCAGAATCGTCAAATTCCCCCGTTACGTTATGCGTACGTTGAATCCTTAAAGGAACAATTTCCGGATCTTTTGATCGAGATCAACGGAGGAATTCGAACTCTTGCCGAAATGCAGGATAGACTCAAAAAGAACGACGGGGTGATGATCGGAAGGGCCGCATACGAAACTCCTTATCTTTTTTCGGAAGTGGATTCCTTATTTTTCCGCGATAATTCTCCTTCCTTGAGCAGGAGAGAGGTTTTGCTTCGAATGAGAGATTATATCGAAGAAGTTGTTTTGAAAGAGAAAAATGGTAAACCGCATCATGCACTTAGGCATATGTTGGGCTTGTTTCATGGAGAGAAAGGCGCTCGTAGTTTTAGAAGAATCCTCACGGAAAGAATGTACTGCGATTATTCGAGTGATCTTTTATTGGATGCCGTGCAAGAGATTTCGAACAATACGTTAGACTTGATCCCATCCAACTAGAAGCATATAGTATATTGTTATATGATTTGGATGTAAAGCTTATCGACGGATAACCTTTATACTTTTTTAAAGTGAGTGGAAAGTTCGCTTCTTTTATTTTTCTTTTTTCTAAAATAGAGTTGTTGAAAAATTAATTCTCTATCCGTTTCTACTCCATTGAAATGGACGTTTGAAGCGGTTTTGTTAATCTGAATCACGGAATTTTTCAACAACTCTAATCATAAAAAAAGTCTGAATTTAGTTGTTGTTTTTGCGATAGATATCTTCGTGTAAAACGACGCAACATCTTTTAGGACGTTATGTATGGTTCGTCACTTTATTTATCAAAAAGGAAGATCGGAAAAATTCTGGAGTATCGAAATCGGTGTCGATTCGAAACCTCTGAACACAGCTTAGGGACAAGGACGTGGAGAAGCCGAATCTGAGAAATAGGCCTTTGAATTTGAAGAACTTTGTCAAAAGAAAATCGAAAGTCTTGTTCAAACAAAACTCAAGGAAGGTTACGAAGAGGTTCTCCTTGCGATCAAAGATGTAAATCCATTCGATTTAAAAGATGTAGCCAATATCAA
>NZ_AHMT02000016.1:0-32500 GCF_000243815.2 Leptospira alexanderi serovar Manhao 3 str. L 60
CCTGAAAGTCTAAAACATGCATCCTAAGTTGATTCGGGTCCGTATTCTTGAACTTTACCATTACGCAAATCTAGCAGGTTCACAAATTTTGTATCTCTTTTTCAACAGACCTCCCTCATCGGGACAGGGATCCGACTATGAATTCAAGTTTAGTTATTACAACGGAAGGACTTCCGCTTGGATTAGCCTCAATTAGATTTTGGAATAGGAAAAAGTTTAAAGGTTGCAACGCATCAAAAAAGAAAATTAATCCGACAAGAATACCGATCGAGGAAAAGGAAAGCTTTCGTTGGTTAGAAAATCTCAAGCAATCTAGTGATTTACTTGCTCATCCTGAAAATTGCGTGTACGAGAGTTGGGATCTCCGGAGCATTTTTTACAAAACCATTGCCCCGGAGAGGAAACTTTTATCGCATGAAACATTGAGCTTTTCCGGTAAAAATTCTCATCTCAAAGATATGTTAGAATCTCCGTTGACGAAACCCGCTCCTCCTGTAGGGAAAAGAAGTATCCGGGGAGACAGGATCATGATTCCAAAGGGAGGCGGATCGGACAAGTGGCACCAAGTGTTCGTGTTCGGTGCATAGCGGAGTGTGGGAGAATGTGTCGCACCGCCGCTCATTCCGCTGCTTATTCCACCGACCATCACGACAGAACCGTCCACTTCCAGAAAGGCACCGTGCTCCGTCCGACGCCCCGGCATAGTAAATACTGTCCATTGATTTGTATTGGGATCATAGATCTCCAGTGTATTTCTATTTCTAAGAACCCCTGTTCCTCCGACCATATAACGGGACCCTCCCCCTGCAACGAGCAGGCGACCGTCTTGTAATAATGTCGCAGTATGAGACTCGCGGCGTTCATTTAAGTCCGGACCGTTCACCCACTGATCCGTCTGTGGATTGTAAATGAGTGTGGCACTGATTCCTGTTTCGTTATTATCCATTCCACCGACAATCATTACCCTTCCGTCGTTCAAAAGAGTAGCAGTATGATAAATTCTTTCCGAGAGAGACGGACCTGTTTCAGTCCATTGTCCCGTCGCAGGGTTATAGATTTCGGCTCTTGCGTCGACTCCGCTCATAAACGTTCCTCCAACCGCAAGCACCCTACCGTCTGCAAGCACTGTCAATGTGTGTGCAGCACGCCCGGTGTTCATTGGGTTTGTATTCAGGTGCCTCGGGTCGTTGATGATCTGTCCTGTGTTTGGATCAAAAACCGGATTTGCAGCGGTATCGATAATTTCAGCGACATTCAATTCATTGGATGCAAAATCGAATCCTCCGGTTATCAGAACTCTAGAGGCGGAGATAGGAACCGCCGCGGCCTCTCCTTTCGCTATATTCAGGTCCGGACCGGCCCATATCGCTCCATTTGCGATATTATAGAAGCGAGTCACTTTTGTTAGGTTGTTCCCGTTCCAAGAGTCCCATCCGGCGGCGGCAACGGCGATTCCGTTACCGAGCCCAGTGAAAGTTTGCATCGATCCTGTTCCGGGTAATTCATTTTCAGTCCATTGGCGCAGGTTCGTTGTGCAGGCTGCGGTCGGAGTTTCCGGATCCGGAGGTGGAGTCGGTAACACTCCCCCGCTCTCATTTCCGGAATTGGAGCCGGGAGTTTGTGTACTCGTAGGACTATTTGACTTTGAAGAATTAGCTAAATTGAAAATCGGCAGCAGATGCTCCGCTTCTTTTTCCTTTTGACAGTTTACGAAAAAAAAGAACAAAAAAAACGATATGACTGCTATTTGTTTTAGAATCATAATAAAAACCCTCCTTTTCAGGATCTAATTCGTTTACGATTTTTGATTTCCGATTGTTTCGGAAAAGGAGGTTCTTTTACAAATAAAATTCCAAGTTCGAAAAAAATTTCTTCCGTAGAATTGAAAAAATTAGGAGTTCCTACGCTTTCAGGATGAACTCCCCCGAATTGATGAACACGAGAGTGCATCAACAAAGGCCAAGAAAGTATGGCTAGAAAAAGGCAATATGATGAAAACTTTAAGAAGAACGCCGTTGAGTTATCGATAAAAACGAAAAAGTCAATAACTCAGATCCAAAGACTTGGGAGTCTCGGTAAACACACACTGAACAACTGTATCTGACGGATGATGGACCGTTTAAAGATACGCTTCAAGAGAAATTGGATCGTCTTGAAAAAGAATTAACGAAAGTGAAAGAAACGTTTCCTATTGGAGTTGCTTGACAGAGACACTCTTTCCGGTTTTTTGGTCGATATGAATCAGAAAACTGCAAAACTTCTTAACAAATACGCAGAACTTAAGGGTGTAAGTTCTAAACAAATCAAAAGAGAATGGTTAGTTTTGAACGAACATCAGAAAGATCAAAAAAGACAGGAGATTTTGAAAGAACTGGTGAAATAAATCGGCTTTTTTTAGTCTTTTCAACCTGATCCCGGTTAATTTTTAGATCTTCCGAATTTATAAAACCGGGCAGGACCTCATGGAAGAAATCGAACTCACCAAAGAATTCCACTTCGACGCCGCTCATCTCCTTCCGAATGTATCCGACGGCCATAAATGCAAACGACTACACGGTCATAGTTTTCGATTCAAACTTCATTTAAAGGGAAGAATCGACTCAAATACTGGCTGGCTGATCGATTACGCGGAGGTCAGTAGAATCGTGAAACCTTTGATTGAGGATCATCTGGATCATTATTATCTGAATGAAGTTCCTGGTCTTGAAAATCCGACTTCCGAAAACATAGCCATCTGGCTTTGGAAGCACCTTAAACCTTTATTACCTTTGCTTTATAAAATCACTCTGAATGAAACTTGCACAAGTGCTTGTATTTATGAAGGTCCGAAAGGATCTGTTTGAAGAGGATCGTTTTTGAATTCCAGGGAAAATAAAAATTCGAGCCGAAAAAATTCCGATTCAAGTTCGGAATCTGCAAATGACAAGGCCGTTGTACTCTTATCCGGAGGATTGGATTCGACCACTTGTCTGTACCAAGCAATTGCAGACGGAAAAAAAATCCAAGCTCTTTCCTTCGACTACGGACAAAGACATAAAATTGAATTGTCTTATGCGAAAAAAATAACCCGCCGGTTAGGAATTTCTCACGCAATTCAAAAGTTAAAACCGGAATTGTTTTTAGGCTCGTCACTGACTCAGAAATCGCTCAGAGTTCCTAAAAATTCCTTAGGAAAAGAAGAGATTCCGAACACTTATGTTCCCGGGCGAAATATTCTATTTCTTTCTTTTGCGGTTTGTCTCGCAGAAGGCACCGGTTCCAGTTCTATCTATATCGGAGTAAATGCAATGGACTATTCCGGTTATCCGGATTGCAGACCGGAGTTCATCAAGATGTACGAAACGGCAATTCAACTCGGAACCAAAAAAGGAAGTCAAGGTTCTCCGATCAAAATCGTGACCCCCCTTCAAAATCTTTCTAAAAAAGAAATCGTTCTTCTGGGAAACCGACTACAAGTACCCTTCCATCTTACATTCTCCTGTTATGACCCGAAGAACAGGAAAGCGTGCGGAAGATGCGATGCTTGTCTCTTGAGAAAAAAAGGTTTTCAGGAGACCGGAGTTTCTGAAAAGTGATTTCATCGGTTGACATTTGTCAACCCGACCTTCCTCAACTCTCCAAAGGAAGGAATCTCTGTTTAGGAAAAGTTTAAATGGAACAGTTCGTAGGTTACCTGACGATCTTCTTACTGGCCGTATTTGTCGGCTTCGAAGTGATCACAAGAATTCCTCCTCTTTTACATACTCCTCTGATGTCAGGTTCCAACGCTATTTCCGGAATCACGATCATTGGAGCGATTCTCTCTCTTCATTCCGTAAATGGACCGCTGATCAATATCATCGGATTTATCGCAATGGTCGCCGCAACGATCAACGTCGTAGGCGGGTTTTTAGTGACTCATAGAATGTTAGGAATGTTCAAGAAGAAAGAAAAATAAGAATATGGAAAAGTCGATCATCAATCTAGTTTATCTTCTATCCTCGGTCCTTTTTATCGTAGGATTAAAGCTTCTTTCTCATCCAAAGACCGCAGTCAAAGGAAACTTTGCAGGCGCCGTGGGAATGTTCTTTGCGATAGCGGCGGCCCTTGTTGAAAAAGGTCTCGCATATGAATACATCCTAGCGGGATTCATCGTCGGAACCGCAATCGGAGTGTATCTCTCCGTGAAAGTGGAAATGACCGCGATGCCTCAACTTGTCGCAGCATTGAACGGTTTTGGCGGACTTGCTTCTTTTCTCGTTGCGGGCGCAGCGGTCATGGAAGTTCTTCACCAAGGAACCAACCTCGCAATTTTAAAATCGTATCAGTTTACGGTTTCCACTGCCGCTTCCGGAATCATCGGAGCGGTAACTCTTACGGGAAGTTTTGTGGCTTACGGAAAACTCCAGGGGCTCTTGTCCGAAAAAGCGGTTCGTTATCCGGGCGATCAACTTGTAAAAGTTCTTTTCTTTCTCGGTTCTATCGCTCTCAGTTACTTCGTTGTAATTCAACCTGAAAAGATAGAATGGTATTGGTATGTAGTCGTAGCAGGTTCCATTCTAGGAATTTTACTCGTAATGCCGATCGGTGGCGCGGATATGCCCGTCGTCATCGCGCTTTTGAACTCCTATTCGGGAATCGCGGCCTCCGCGACGGGATTCGTACTTGGAAACAATGTTCTCATCATCGCTGGTTCTCTTGTGGGAGCTTCCGGAATTATCCTAACGCAGATTATGTGTAAGGCAATGAACCGCTCTCTTCCGAACGTTCTTTTCGGCGGGCTCGGCGCAGCGGTCGACACTTCCAAAGGCGGAGAGGATATCTACGCAGGCAAAACCAAAAGCACTTCCGCGGAAGAAGTTGCGATGCTCTTGGATATGGCTCAGAGAGTTGTCATCGTTCCCGGCTACGGAATGGCGGTCGCACAGGCTCAGCATGCCGTAAGAGATCTTTATAATATTCTAACGGATAAAGGAATCGACGTTGAATTTGCGATTCATCCCGTTGCGGGAAGAATGCCCGGTCACATGAACGTTCTTTTGGCGGAAGCCGATATCCCCTACGACAAGATGAAAGAAATGGACGAAATCAATCCTTCCTTTGAGCAAGTCGACGTGGTCATCGTCAACGGTGCGAACGATGTGGTAAATCCTCTCGCTAAAACAGATCCAAGTAGCCCGATCGCGGGAATGCCGATTTTGGACGTGGACAAAGCGAAAACTGTCATCGTTATTAAGCGAAGTCTAAGTCCTGGATTTGCGGGAGTTCCCAATCCTTTGTTCATCCAAGACAACGCTTTGATGTATTTCCAAGACGGTAAAAAAGCGACTCAAGAAATCGTTACGGCGCTGAAAGAAACCTAAGAAATTTTCATTTTTTTCAAAAATGTCTTAAGCCGGGCCGTAAAAAGTCCGGCTTTTTTATTATTTGAAATTCCGGAGAATCATTCGTACAAGATCATGATAAAGGCCAAGACTGTGTCGATCATGTAGGAGATCCTACTTTCGCAATTTCACGGTATAATATGAAAAGATATCCATTGTCGAAAAGTCTATAGTCACATTCAAGAGCGAGGAGACCGAAATATGAACGAAGAACGGAAGAAAATCGTACAAACCTGGAGCGAACATTTAGATCCGATACGATTTGAACGTCGTGAATACGGAATCCGAAAATGGTTGGAAGAAAACGACGCTGGAAACTTTTATTCCCAGGTCAACGAACTGCTTGATTCACTTAACAAAAATGAAATATTAAACGAATTTATAACGGGCATCAAAACCGGTCTCGAATTCTGCATCGAATATGAAAAAATCCAAGCGCTGGATTATTCCTGGTATTACGGAGGAGATCCCCGTAGACGTAGCCTATGCTTACTGCGTTAGATTCATGTATAGGCCAAGGAAAATTATCCGAAACCGATTTGGGACCGAAAGGAATTCCTGGTATAGAATCCGATTTAAAACACGGTAGTTTAGTCGATGAGGACTTCTCACAGCTCCCAACCGATCAAGCAATCAATCTTTTCGTAGATGAATTGCGTCCTCTTTTAGAAAAAACCTTACAAAAGAAAAAAAATCTTTCAGAAGCGAACGATCTTTTGATCGATTTATTCCAGATTTGGAACTACAGATTGGGCTGGGAAGCCTGTAAAAATATCTCGATGGGAACTCCAAAACGAATTCAAAAAAAGAAAACCGTTTTGGATCACGATGACCAGACACGAACGATGGTCGATCCCGATCGGTTTGATCTGATTTGATCCATAAGGAAAAAGTGCGTCTCCAAATGCTGAGATGTATTCCATTGGCGATTTTCTCAATACGAGCGAGTTTCATGAAATCGTGGAAGTTGATGAAAAATTGTTGGATAAAATCTCGAAAGAGGACAAAACAATTGTTTTAACCAAGTTATGCACCGCTTGCGAATCGATTTTGATCGGCTTGACCGGAAACGAAGAAGAAGATTATGCCCAACGACTTCAGACAGCAACAGGATTGTCAAAACCAAAAGTTGGTTTTCTTCAAAAATTTTTAACCAGTATCGAAAAGAAAAAGAGTTTATTAAGATATTGAAACGCGCTGAATAACCCCGTAAATCTTACGAAGATCGAAACGCTTTGGTTGGACGGAAATCGTATTGAGGATATTCTCCCTCTCGCGGAATTGAAAAAGCTGAAGGCAATAAAAATACCTTATGAAACACCACCTAACGCAAAACCGGAACGAAAGTCGATGCTTACATTCGTTCGATTTGATTTCACGCAGTGTAGGGGTAAATGCTTCCAGCTTTTTAAAATTTGTAGCATAAGCAGATGTTTCGAATCAATATCCGTTTGCGCGAAGTTTAAAGATTCCTCTCAAATCGAACGACGTTTATAGTCATGTCGACCGACCGCGAAATAAACGGACAACTTTGAAGTATAGTATTATGGATTTATAAGAATCGTTCAAAAACTTTTTATTCGTTTTCAAAAGGTTTTATGTAATAGAGTTGTTGAAAAATTCCATGATTCAATTTAACAAAGCCGCTTCAAACGCCTACTTCAATAGGGCAGAAACGGACAAAGAATTAATTTTTCAACAACTCTAACATTTAGAATTATCTCCGAATGGCTTCTGAAGCTTTGAAATATGGATTCAAATTTTATAATATAATTAATTCTTAATCACTTGAGACAGTCGATCCGGATAATCGCTGATGATTCCGTCGACTCCCGCATCTATCAATCTTCTCATTTCTTCCCAATCATTGACTGTCCAAGGAATCACGGATATTTTATGAGAATGAACTTCCCGCACAAATTCTTTCGTTACGTATAAAAAATAAGGGGAAATAATATCCGCCTTTACTTCAAGGGCCTTTTTGAGAATGTCTTCGCGCGTTCCATTTCCGAATCCAAATTTCATCATTGCTCCTTGAAAATAAGTAAGAGAAAAAAGGGCACTCGTCCTAATCTTCGGATTTTTTTCTTTTACGATGGGAAGCGCTTGTATGTAAAAAGATTGAATCGTAGTTCGGTCCGCAACTTTCGCTTTTTCTACGGCTTGGACCAATAAGTCTACGTGATCCTTTACTTTTTCAATGGAAAACGCCGCTTGATCTTCGTCCGGAAATTTTACTTCAATGTTGAATTTTAATTTCGGCCGATTCGGATTGTTCTTTTCGATGTTTGCAACAAGAACGAAAAATTCTTCGATCGTAATCAATTCGGTCCCGGGAACGGAAATTTGTTCGGGATATTTCGGATTCTTTTTCGTTCCGCAATCCAGCTCTTTCAGCTCGGCAAACGTTAAGTCGTAGAGAGAAACGGGAACGATCGGTGTTCCGTCCTTCTTTTGGCAAATCGTAGGATTCGTTTCCGAATCGTGATGAATTACAATTTTCTTATCTTTGGTTAAGACCGTATCCAATTCCAAGGTGGTCATTCCATATCGAATCGCTTCTTCAAAAGCGGGCCAAGTATTTTCAGGCCTTAAACCTCTAGCACCCCGGTGGCCTTGTAGATCCAAACTTTTATCCAAGGGTTTGTTGATAATTGGTGTGTTCGAACAGGAATTTGCCCCAAAGTAAAAGATTAGAACGAATAATATCTTTAAAGAATATCTAGCTTTGGTTTTTGTATTCATCTTAAACGGATTTTTTTCCATTTTCGAATTGTGGAAAAGCATTTTTTTAAATCCACTCACATTACTAGAGCTATCTTAAACACAATCTATTCGGTATAAGAAGATTAGAAAAATCTTTCTAAAAGTAAGAGTTTCTATAGTTGCGAAGATAGAACTTGGTTATCTTCCGGTTTCTAAAGGCCAAAAATATAGGAGTTCTCACATTTAATTTTATTATTTTGCGAAAGAGGTTAACTTTTAAAAAATAAGTTTCTTACACCAAACTCACATTACGACTCGGACGTATGAAAATGGAATCAAAAATAAACGGGCAATCTTGCAAAGAGGCAGAAGCTCTCAAAAATCACATCCAATTCGGAGTTGTCGTTTTTTTTGAAAAAGATCTCCTATTCTAACTTTTGAAATAAGCTTCATCATAATGTGATTTCACCTCTTTCGTTCGATTTGATGTAATATTGATCAAAGGTGACGTATTTCAGCAGGTTGTTTTCGCCAGTTGTTATGAAGTCCGTCCGCATACCAAAGAGGTGCCGCAATCAATTCTTCAAGATCTATATTATCTAATGTAGCTAAACTTACGCTGATAAACGCTCCTCCTAGTTCTTCAAGATAACCTTCGGTAAACATTCTCACTCCGCAGTTTTTACAAAATTTATGAATCGCACTTTTTGTTCCAAATTGATAGGTTTGAAGTTCGCTTTCGCCGGAGATCAGACGTAATGCTTCCGGTTTTACCATAGAACTCCAATTTCTTACTTTGGAACAAAAAGAACAATTGCACTTGCTAGTTCCCTTGGAAAGATCAAGAGCCAACTCGTAACGAATCTTACCGCAATGACAGCTTCCGTTGTAATTTTTCAAACTCATATCCTATTTCCTGAATGATTTATACTTCGTCGTCGTAATTCAAAATGCCTTGGGTTCAAACAGTTTCAAGAGAAAAAGTTTTTCAAACAAATGAGATTTTAGTAATAAAACGCTGGAGTTTCCACATCCAAGAAGATGTAACTAATTTACTCGATAAAAAATTCAGGACCTTTCGGGAGGAGAGAATTTTCGGGTTAGAATCGAAAATTTTCCCAAAAAATCCATTTGTCCGGGTACAAAACCCGTAAAAATTGGTATTCGGAAAGCTTTATGTCCCAAGTTAAGAGAACACCACTTTATGAAATTCATCGCGCCCTCGGCGCCAAAATGATTCCTTTCGGGGGTTGGGATATGCCGGTTCAATATTCCGGAATTATCGCAGAGCATAACGCAACCAGAGAGGCGGCTGGACTTTTCGACGTTTCTCACATGGGAGAAATTTTCATAACGGGTGAGCCGAAAGTGGTTCTCGATTTTTTGGAATCGGTCACTTGCAACTCGGTCACTTCTCTTTCCAATTTTCAGGTTCAATACAACGCTATCTTGAATGAAAACGGCGGACTTGTAGATGACGTGACGATCTATAAATTCTCCACTGAAAAATACATGATCTGTTCCAACGCTTCCAACTACGAAACAGTGACCGCACATTTACTCAAATATCTACCCGCATCCGGTGTCAAAGTACACGATCAAAGTCCAAACTGGCACCAGATCGCCCTGCAAGGTCCGAAAGCAAATGAGATCTTTTCTAAATTTTTAGGTAGAGAATTGGATTCAATTCAGTACTATCATTTCGTTCTTCTCGACTATCAAGGAGAAGAAATCATCGTCTCAAGAACAGGATACACCGGCGAAGACGGATTTGAAATTTACTCTTCCGTTCCTTTCGGTTTAAAACTTTGGAATGAACTTTTAGAATTTGGAAAACCTCAGGGACTCCTTCCATGTGGACTCGGCGCAAGAGATACTCTGAGAATTGAGGCAAAATATCCTCTTTACGGACATGAACTCAACAACCAATGGACTCCGATCGAATCCGGGATCGGTTGGATTGTGAAGGAAAAAGAGAATTCTTATTTCTCATCCGGGAAAATTCTTTCTCAAAAGAAAAATGGAACTGAATTCAAAATTGTAGCGTTCGCATTAACGGAAGCGGGCGTTCCAAGAGAAAACTTCAGAGTTTTAGATTTTCAAGGAAATGAAATTGGTAGAACTACGTCCGGCACCTTCTCTCCTTCTTTGAAAAAAGGAATCGGTTTGGCTTCCATTCGAACAGAAAAAATCAAAGATGGCGAACCGATTCAGATTGAAATCCGCGAGCAACTCAAACAAGCTATCATAACAACAAAGCCTTTTATTCCGGGCAGTATCAGAAAAAATTAAATCAGGAAAAACGAATCATGGCAGAAACACAAGCACCCGCAGGTTATCTCTTCTCGGAAAAACACGAATGGGTAAAAGTAGAAGGAGACACGGCCCTTATCGGAATTTCAGATTTTGCTCAATCCGCTCTCGGTGATATTGTCTTTGTGGATCTTCCAAAATCGGGAAAGGCCGTCAAACAGTTTGAAACCTTCGGCACAATCGAATCGGTCAAAGCGGCGGAAGATTTATACGCGCCTGTCGGCGGAGAAGTAATCGAATCCAATTCGGCTCTTTCCAAAAATCCCGGCGACGTAAACGCGAAGCCATTTGATTCTTGGATGATTAAGGTGAAAGGTTTCTCCACCTCCGAATTGGAGAAACTTTTGAGTCCCGAAAAATACAGAGCGCTCGTCTCCAAACTCGAATAACATCAAAGTCTAATATATGGATAGAAACAGATGAACATGAACTCCACGCTCCAGAACCAAAACATAACGAATCTTGAAAGGGTAAGTACGGATCCCTTAGATACCTTTCCAAGAAGACATATCGGACCGGATTCACAGCAGATCGGTAAGATGTTGAAAAAATTGGGACTTTCTTCTCTGGAGGAGTTGGTCGATAAAGCGGTTCCCGCGGGAATTCGTCTCAAAAAGGAACTGGATCTGCCAAAGGCTTCCACCGAACACAAGATCCTTCGGGATTTGAAAAATATCGCTTCTCAAAATCAAGTTTTTCGTTCTTACATCGGAGCGGGTTATAACGCCTGTATCATTCCCGGCGTAATTCAAAGGAACATTCTGGAAAATCCGGGTTGGTATACTGCGTACACTCCTTATCAGGCGGAGATTTCCCAAGGTCGTCTCGAAGCACTTTTGAATTTTCAGACGATGATTATCGATCTAACCGGATTAGAAATTTCGAATGCTTCCCTTTTGGACGAAGGAACCGCGGCAGCGGAAGCGATGTTTCTCTCTTATTCCGTCCGTAAGAACGAAACGGCTAAAAAATTCTTTGTGTCGGAACTCTGTCATCCTCAAACCATAGACGTAGTCGTTACAAGAGCTAATCCGCTCGGAATCGAGGTTGAAATCGGAAACCATGAAATACTTGAATTGAATGAGGATTTCTTTGGGGTTCTTCTTCAATATCCTGCGACCGACGGAAGAATAATCGATTATACTTCTTTTATTCAAAGAGCACATAACGTTGGGGCGATTTCCGCCGTTGCCGCAGACCTTTTAGCTCTTACTCTTCTTAAATCTCCCGGAGAAATGGGAGCCGATATCGCCCTCGGTTCCTCTCAAAGATTCGGCCTTCCTTTGGGATTCGGTGGCCCCCACGCGGGTTACTTTGCCACCAAGGACGAATTCAAACGGAGTATGCCGGGAAGATTGATCGGAGTTTCCAAAGATTCCCAAGGAAATCCGGGACTCAGACTTTCTCTTCAAACCAGAGAACAACATATCCGAAGAGATAAGGCTACAAGCAATATCTGCACGGCCCAGGTTTTACTTGCGGTTATTTCTTCTATGTATGCGGTTTATCACGGGCCGGAAGGGCTTAAAAATATTGCGACTCGAATTCACAAATTCACTTCAATTCTTGCAGACGCGTTAAAGTCTTCGGGTTTTACGATTTCAAACGATTCTTTTTTTGATACGATTACGATTCAAGCAGGCGCAAAAGCAAAAGATATTTTGAATAGAGCTCGTTCCGAAAGGATCAACCTAAGGGAATACAAGGACGGAAGGATCGGGATCGCGTTAGATGAAACCGTTAATTTCGAGGATATCAAAGATCTGTTCAAAATTTTCCAAGTGAAGCAGTCGGATATAGAAAAACTTTTTTCAAATTCGGGAAATATTTCCGATTCCTTCAAAAGAAGCACTTCTTATCTAACCCATCCCGTATTTCAATCATTTCATACCGAGACGAAGATGCTTCGGTATATTCGTAAACTTGAATCTAGAGATCTTTCTTTAACGACCTCGATGATTCCGCTTGGTTCTTGTACGATGAAACTCAACGCTACGACGGAAATGTATCCGGTTACCTGGCCTGAATTCGGAGCAATTCATCCGTTTGCGCCTTCTGAACAAACCAAAGGATACAAGATCATCTTTGAGCAATTGGAAAAATGGCTCTGCGAGATTACCGGGTTCGCAGGAGTTTCCTTACAGCCAAACGCGGGTTCTCAAGGAGAATACGCCGGTCTTTTGGCTATTCGAAGATATCATGAAAGTAGAAAAGAAGCCCATAGAAACGTTTGTTTGATTCCAATCTCCGCCCACGGAACCAATCCTGCAAGCGCGGCTATGGCGGGCTTTAAGGTCGTAGTCGTTTCCTGCGATCAAAACGGAAACGTAGATTTGGAAGATCTAAAAATAAAAGCAGAAGAACATAAGAACGATCTCGCCGCTTTGATGATCACTTATCCTTCCACTCACGGAGTTTTTGAAGAATCCGTAAAAGAAATTTGCCAGATCGTTCATTCCCGCGGCGGACAGGTTTATATGGACGGAGCGAATATGAACGCTCAAGTCGGATTAACAAGTCCGGGTGAGATCGGAGCGGATGTTTGCCATCTCAACTTACATAAGACTTTTTGCATACCTCACGGAGGGGGAGGTCCCGGAGTAGGTCCGATCGGAGTTGCAAAACATCTCGTTCCATTTTTACCCGGACACGTACTAGTCGATAATACAACCGGTAACGAACACGGGGCAGTTTCCGCGGCACCTTGGGGAAGTGCGAGCATTCTTTTGATTTCTTGGATTTACATCGCTCTGATGGGATCCGAAGGCCTTACGAATGCGACTCGGATTTCGATCTTAAACGCAAATTACATTGCAAAACGTTTGGAAAAAGCCTACCCGGTTCTCTACAAAGGAAAGAACGGTTTTGTCGCTCACGAATGTATTCTCGACGTAAGACCTTTTAAAAAGTCCGCAGAAATCGAAGTGGAAGACGTTGCAAAGAGATTGATTGACTACGGTTTTCACGCGCCTACTATGTCTTTTCCCGTTCCGGGAACGTTGATGATCGAGCCGACGGAATCTGAGTCTTTGGAAGAATTGGATCGTTTCTGCGAAGCGATGCTTCTCATTCATCAAGAAATTGTAGACGTTCAAAGTGGCGCTCTGGATAAAACGGACAACCCGCTGAAAAATTCTCCGCACACCGCGGCGATGGTGACTTCGGATCGTTGGGATCATTTGTATCCTAGGGAACGCGCCGCTTATCCCGCGGTTTGGACCAAGAATCACAAATTCTGGCCTTATGTGGGGAGAGTGGATAACGTATATGGGGATCGGAATTTGGTTTGTTCCTGTCTTCCGATCGAAAGTTATCAGTGATTTGTTAAACGAAGTTCGATAAAACCTAAAAAACGTGAGCTCGGTGTAAGAAATCCATGATTCATATTTCTGTAGAAAGTTGGAATTTGAACCTTGTAAATCTATTCTTAAAATGTGGGAGCTAAAACAAATCGCGATTTTACGAACAAATTCTAAAAGTAAGGACTCCTACTTTTAGAAAATTTTTTCTCATTTTCTTACGCCGAGCTCACGTTAAAAAGCAAGCCCTTAATGATCCACAAAGTCAGTATTTTAGAATGTCCTAAAATACTGACTTAATATTAGAGTTGTTGAAAAATTAATCCTCTGTCCGTTTCTGCTTTATTGAAATGGGCGTTTGAAGCGGTTTTGTTAAACTGAATCATGGAATTTTTCAACAACTCTAATATATAATTCGCCATCCAACCGGCAAACATACAAGACCCTCCCCAATCAAAATCGGATGAGTTATTAAAGATAAAAATTTCATCGGCCCAGTATCTTGAGATTGAATTCTAAAGAAAGTAGTTTATACAATTCAGCCAATTTCAATTCGGAAATATAATTCTTCCGATAAACATTCTGTTTATAAAACTTATTTTACAACTGGACACATGAAAAGAATACTAGCTGTGCTTGTTTCGAAATTTGGAATGTAAACTCCATTTCAAAACAGTTAAGAATTTCGGATTCGATGAAATTTTATGAGGACTTTATATTTTTGCAAAAATCACTCGTTAGTTTTTGATACCATTTTCATGCGCCCGAGTAGTAAAGGATCTTTAAAGCTCCTATAAAATTTTGGATCTTTAGTTCTACTTTATTATTGATAGCAATTAATACAAAATTTTTAAAAGTAAAGTCTACATTCCAAAAGACAACTTAAATCAACAAAAAAGATCTAAAATCCAATCAACCAATGTAAGAACAGCAATAGTCACTGATCCTTTTCACATCCATTTGAAATCTGGATTTTGCGGGAACTTCAAAAGATTGGCCGCCTTTGATTTCCTTCCAATCCTCACCCGGAAGTTTGACGAGCATATCCCCGTCCAAGATTTCCATAATTTCCTTTTCGTCGGTTCCGAAATCATATTGACCCGGCATTAAAATCCCCAAAGTCTTTTTGCTTCCGTCCTGGAACAGAACGGTTCTACTTGTCACCTTTCCGTCGTAGTAAACATTCGCCTTTTTAATGATCGTTACGTTTTCAAATTCTCTCATGCGGCCCCCAGCGTTTAAAAAATAAGTTGAAATCTCTTTCTGCAAGACTTTCAAAAGAAAACATGAAGGATACAATTTTACAGTTCGTTGAAAAATTCAAATCTGAAAATATCAGAACTTATCCCAAATCCCGTCGAGCGCCAATAGAAGCACCTTATTTAACGTGAGTTCGGCCTAAGGAGAGAGTAAAAGTTGTAAATTGTCTTTGGATCTCAAATTCAAAGAAGGTTTTTTGGAAAAAAAGAAAATGCAACTAACCCACTTAATAAATTAACAGCCCAATTGAAAAAGCTTCGATGTCTAGTATGTTGAATCTGACAGATATTTTTGAGTTCATCATTAACTGCTTCAATGATAGCTCTTTTTCTTAAAAGAATTTTATCAACTAAGGGCATTAATTTATTTTTCATATTCTTTTTAAGTTTTGTAATGAGTTGAATTCCCTTTTCATAAAGACTTTCAAACAAAGATTGACTGATATAACCTCTATCTCCGAAAAGTTTATCGTGAATATTCTTAACAAGTGGAAAAATCACTTTCGAATTCCTGTCGTCGACGTTTCCAGGAGTAATCATAAATGATAATATTTCACCTTGATCATTTACGATTAAATGCAATTTAAAGCCATAAAACCAGCCTGTGCTTGATTTCCCTCGTTGTGCAGTATCTTTAAATACTTTATGAGAATGGATTCTTCTGTTGTCGCATACTTTGAGAATCGTAGAATCAATGAACGATATTCCCGAACATTTTCCCAGACAAGAATTTGATAGAAAGGAAGCTATGACAGATAACGCGTTAGGCATCAGTTCAACAAAACGATTGTAACTTACCGCTTTTGGAAATTCCGATTTTAAATTCTTTTTTATTTCTATCAGATAATAATTTTTAAATTCTCTATAATGAGAAAGATGAAAACAGACAACAATCGTTGCTACTTCACTCAGGCTTAACTGAAATTTTCGGTTTCTTTTTCGAACCACCGGACAAAAGTATTTTCTCGTTCCAGTTTATTTTTTGTTGTGTACAATAATCGTCTATCGCACAAAATATCTCTGTCAGATCCATATTTAACCCTTTTCTTGCTGGAAATTTGGTTCAATATGTGATCTGGCGCTTTTCTGTACAAGATTTTTCTCTTTTTTCCTCCTTAGGCCGAACTCACGTTATTTAAGGTTTTCATAGACAACGCACTCTTCTGGGAATCGACCATAGTGGATAATGTATTTTCTCCTCTAGTCAGAAACATACTTAAATAAACAACTTCTCACTTTTTATCGGAATTCGTTTTTCAAAATTTCGCCGTGAGGATTCAAATAAAAATTAAAAAGTCGCTCCTTTAAGGCTCAAACTATATAAAATTTCATAAATGTTTGTCTCACTTACATTGAAACCTCTCTATATTTCTTTCGTGACTTCATTGGAGGTTCAATACGATGAAACAAGATAAAATTAAATCTCAGAAAGGAATGTTATCAATTACAGTTTTTGCAATGGTAGCGTTATTCTCGATTACGAGTTGCAAGAAAGATAAGGACGATGACAAAAATCAGTTATTAACTTTAGCACTTTTAACGGGTCCGAACGGAACAACAGAGTTTAAATTCTCAAACACGGCAAGCTTACTTGCGGCAAGAACCAAAGATTCTTCCCGTTTTTTGACACTTCCAAACTCGGTCGGACAGGGTTCCGCATTTTTAACAGATTTAGGCGGAGATAATCCTCGCGAGAAAAAATATGATCTTTCATTTGCCTACAATTATCGGTGAAACAAAATGAAAAAGATCGCACACAGTTTATAAACGATCAGGAAAAATCGAGAAAGGATCCAATGAGATTCTTTCTCGAATGAATCCGAAGTTAAAGGAGGGTTATTATTCACATTATTCGGAGAAATAAATTCTTACGGAATTATAGCTTGATTCCTCGTGTTTTGAAAATCTTCTATTCGAAGAATCGTTTTTAATTTCAATAGTCGAAATCGAACTGAAATTTTCTTAAGAGAAAAATCCATCCAGTTTGAATTCTTATACGTAGAATATAAATTATGAAGTTAAATCAAGATCACGATTTTTCTCTATTTTATCGGAACTACAAGGATTCGATTTATAAAATAATCCGTTTTCTTTCCTCCGATCCCGAAGAAGTGGAAGATATCGCTCAGGAAGTTTTTACGCATGGGCAGCTACGATTGCAAAAAATACTTACTATACCTATCGAAAAAAAAGAAAGAAGGATTTTTTAATAGAGGGAGGCGGTGCTTTTATAGAATCGTTTGCAGTAAAAGATGATTTTATTCGGACAATAGAAACACAAATCGTGGAGGATGAATTGAGAGAAATTATTTCCTCTTTACCAGAGCCGGAAAAAAGCATCATCTTATTGAAAGAAATCAACAACTATACTTTGGAAAAAACATCACAAGCGTTGAACATATCTTCGAGAACCGTAAGTAGAAAACTATTAAAAGCATTGGATCTACTTAGAGAAGAATTAGAAAGAAAAAAAGTGGTATTGTAATTATGGAAAACAAAGACCTACAAGAAGAATTCGAAGAATTGATGTCCTTGTTTCTTTTTGAAGAAGCCGGGTTGGAAGAAAACAAAAGGCTAAACGAAATCATAACTCTTTATCCGGAATTTGAAAAGAGATACCACAACTACGTGAAAATGCAAACGGGTTTAAAACAACACAAACTCGTTCTCGAGCAGATTCTCTCAGAATCGTCAAAACCCTCTCCTAAAATACATCTATTTCAAAGAAGTTTTAGAAATCAATTTCTGGCTATCGCTGCAATTATTTCCTTCATTGTTTCCTTATCCGTAATTTTTAAGATGGAAATGTTCCGTAAAACCGAGACGATCCCTATGGAAGTTACAGGTGCTTGTAATCCGGAAACTTTACGTCATGATTGGATTCGCCTCTATCAAAATTCTTTTTGCGAAGTAAAAATCAACGGAGAGCAAGGTCTCGTTCATTTTAGAATTTTTCCGAATTCGGAAGTTCGCATTTTAAAACTGGCCGAAACCGTTCAAGAAGTTGCCACATCAGGCTACGGTCTGTCCATTTTTTTGCAAAAAGGAAATCTTTTGTAAACGAAACGTTAACGAATACGGCATCTCAAACTAAGATTTATCTCAACGGAACCGCAATCCAACTAAATGGGACCAAAGTATGGATCGAAAGTGCGGAAAATCGTTACAAAGTGAATGTGTGGGACGGCTCCGTGCGGATACGCTCCGGAATCAAATACCTACTTCCGTTCTTGCTGGATCCTAAAAAGGAAGAACTGATAGAACATTCTTTGAATAAACAAACGGGTTCAAACTCCGAGCAAAAGACCGAATTGGAAGAAGTATGGGTGGACACTTCTTCGGAAGATATCTCTAATTCTTATTTTGAAATAAAACCTCTCAATTTATCGGGAAGTCTGGAAGAAAGTTTATTTAAAACTCTGAAAGAAAATCGGCTTGATACAAAAAACGCACAAGAAAATTTGAATATTCTAAAAGAGATTCAACAACAAATCATAAAAAACGTCTCACAAAAAAAGCAAGCTCCTTTGAATGAGTCGTACATCAAAGATCTAGAAAATATTTCGAATCATCTTGGAAATTCCGAACCTATAAAACTTCCGGAGATAGAGGAAAAACAAAAACCGATCGAAAGAAAAACTTCAACCGCTACAAATACCGAAAACAACCAAGAAAAACCTTTACGTTTAGGAAATAAAACGATTCAACTCAAAGACGGAACGATACTCAAAGGAAATGTAATACAGTACGGAAACCAATATATCTTGGAAGAAAACGGAAAAAAAAGAATCATCGAATCCGCAAATATAGAATCGATTTCATTTTGAAGACCCTAAATTCAAATCATTTTTTCAAAAAGGTTCTGGAGGGCTCCCTCACGGAAATTTTTTGTATATGCCTCATATTAGATCCGATCTGGATTTTTGGAAATACTTTGATTCTAAAAGACGGAAAAAAGATAGAAAACGTTAGAACTTCACTACGAGAGAATCACGTCTTAGTCGAGGACGAAACAGGAAAGGTCGAAAAAATCGATTTAACTCTGGTTGAAAAAATTCTTGTTTCAGAAATCAAAAGGCCGGAAATCAAAGAGAAAAAAGAAGAACATAATAATATTAAAAAATTCTATTTTTCTTGGAATTTGTCGAGCTGGAACTCCAAAGTAACGGAAAAGATGAATTTCAATCGCGGATACAATATCACGGACCTTATCACAGGCGTAATCTATATAGATCCTTATCTTGAGAAAAGATATACCGTAAACATTCAAACAACTTCCTTTAATGGCGAATATCGTTACAATTTGAATCTCAGCTTTTTACTCGGACTCGAACTAAGTTCTTATTCTTTTCCGGATCGTACGATTTCCCCACTTATCGGAATTCTCACAAGCGCCAATCTGAACTCAACCCCGGAATATCAAGCTTTATCCAGCACTTCTTTAAATATGTTTCTGTTGGAAGGAAATTTTCATTTTGAGAAACACAGTAAGTTCGACATAGAAACTCTTTCACTCTTGCCGGGAGTAAAATATTATTTTCCTCTTTCCGAATCTATTCTTTGGTTTACTCAAGTAGGCTTGGGAATCGGGAAAAGTACTGAAAGTGGAACGCATTCCAAGATACAAACGGTTCTTTTTGTGGGAACGGGTATTCAATGGGAATTAGAATCTTACTTTTTTAATATAGCTTTACAATATCGAAAAACAGATTTAATTGGGGCGACGCAATCTTATCATTTTAACGAACCAATTTTTATGATCGGCGGCGGGTTTAAGCTGTAAAATAAAATGGATGACTTCTCTGGGGCTTAAAACCTGGGAACGACGTAAGATTCTATGTATTAACTACATAACAAGCTCCTGCATGTGTAAACACATAGCAACGAAAGGTGGCAAGGACATCCCTGCCATCTTTTGTTTGATTTTTAAAGTTCAACGATAAATTAGATCCTTACTCCAATCTATTTCGGGAGAGGAATCTAACTTGAGATAAAAAGTTTCTCTCGGACCTAACTCATCCTTCCAAAGATAGAAATATTTATCCCACTTACCACCTTCCCAAGCAGTGAGAAAATATCGTCTCTTTGAAATAGTATCATAATCCTTGAATGCGACTCGACTCCCGTCTCGCAAACACCCTCCGTCTAAGTTTATGATTTGGATTCGATTCGACCCGTCATTGAACTTGGAATAGTACGCATAGTTACCTTTCCCTCCGCCGAGCCACCAATTCCAAAAGTAATTTAAAGAATAAGAAGATTCAACCCGAACAGGTCCGCTTTTCATACAAGAGGGATTCGAATCGGGATCGTTAGTCTGCACCAAATTGAATTTTGTTAAGTCAGTTTCTGTCGTGGCATCCACCTTCAACCATGCGTTTGGTTTTTTAGAACTGGCTTGAATTCTTCTTCCGGTAGCTGCGGATACGAAGGAAACTCGATCGTATTTTCTTTTACGTCCGGACTTCGTCGGAGTGGACGAATCCGCATATATAAAACCGTAAACGGGATAGTGATCGGAAAATTCATCACTCGTATATCCCCCTACGGTCCAAGTTTTTGCAGAAATTGGATCGTAAGCTAAATTCTGCCAAACCGGAGGTTGGAAGTGCGATCTTGAAACGAGTATATAATCCAAATATACGGGCTCCTCTTTCTCATAATAAAAAGCGGTAATTTCGTTGGTTTTTGTATCCCACGTAAAAGGAACTCCCACATACCTAGGATTGTTTACGTTCAATATATAAAGCATCCGATAATATTCTCTACTATCTTTGATTACATTCAAATCTCCCGCGATCAGAACCATTTCGTTTTTCGGAATTTTTTTTGAATCGATAAAACTCCTGATCTCACTGAATTGATTTATTCTTGAGACGATTCCTAAGTTCGCGCACATGGAGTCTTGTGCCTGTACATGAGTTCCAATAATATGAAATTTTTTTCCGTTTTTATTGATTCTCACATAAGCAAATCCTTTATTAGAAAAAAAATCTGCACCACATCCTTTCTCTTTAAAGATATGTTGTATTTTCTCTTCAATGGGCCATTTACTTACGATAACGACTCCTCCGTTAGTGAGCGCATCAAATTTGTACAGACCCAAAGTAGCGTCCCAACCTTTTTTGGTTCTTCCGATCACATCGGTTTGATACGGATATTCCGAACGAACTCCGTCCAAAAGAATTTTTCTTGCATTCGTATCAAAAGCCTCATCGAACACAATGACGTCTTGGTTTTGAATATAATTCGAACTCACGATACGTTGTGCTCTTTCGTTTTGTCCCCAATTTCCCCAACCTGGAAGCATTTTCGGCAACAGGAAAACGTTGTGACTTAGAATTTTAATTCCCATATTCTCGGGAATAGAATTCTCGGGAATAGAATTCTCGGGAATAGAATTCTCAGAAATGGAATTCTCAGGAATAGAATTCTCAGAAATTGAATTCTCAGAAATAGAATTCTCAGGAATAGAATTCTCAGAAATTGAATTCTCAGAAATGGAATTCTTGGGAATGGAATTCTCAGAAATAGAATTCTCAGAAATAGAATTCTCAGGAATAGAATTCTCAGAAATTGAATTCTCAGAAATTGAATTCTCAGGAATAGAATTCTCAGAAATTGAATTCTCAGAAATTGAATTTGTAGAAGCAGCATCTGCGGGACTGGAACTTGCAGAGCCAGAGCCAGTTAAATCAGAATTTGTAGAACCAATGTTCTTATTATCTGAAATGTACATCAGAGACACAAGTAAATCGTTATACAACGATCGTCTATCGGCCTTACAATCTATTAGAAAAAACAATAAGAGACAACAACTTATAAGAAGTCTCACTTTTGTATATTTCATTATTCTCATGCACTATCTCCATTCTTTTTAAATCAATGCCATACTATAACATAGAGTTCAACAAGAAGAATAGTATTTTATAAAAAACGATTCGATTTCACATAATGCTCAAGTAATTGAAATTGAAAATATAGATCCCTAAAGTAACCGCTAATGTTTTAGATATAAAAAGATAAACAATGAAAATCGAATAAAGTCTTTGTTTACTTTTTAAATTATGTTTCAAGATTAAACGAATAAATTTGATAATCGTATGTCATATGGAAACAATTCCTAATCTTTTGATGATTTTTGAAAGCTTACGCCCGACAGATTACATTACGCTTACAAACCAAATCACATTAAGAATATAATATATACATTTTATTATTTCGAAAACAATTCCATAAAAACCGAAAATTGACTTCAAATCCATCAATAGAGTTGTTGAAAAATTTCATGATTTAGATTAACAAAACCGCTTCAAACGTCCATTTCAACGAAGCAGAAAGGGATAGAGAATTAATTTTCAACAACTCTAATGTATCTAAAAACAAAAGAGCGCTTCACAAAATCATTTCATAAGTTTTTAAGAAAAATTTTCATAGAATACGAAGAGTTAAGAATCTGTCCCAAGATCTTACAATAAATCAACTACAATCATTCAATAAATTCGTAATAAAAATAACGAAAAAAGAATCCGCCGAACAATCCTTCAAATTCGCTTAAGGCTCTTCTATTTCAACGTTTTCTAATGTATCAAAAAAGCCGGTTTGAAGTAAAGGGGCAAAATCGATCATGTCTTCCGCGTTCAGTTTGAGACCGTTTTCCATGGAATACGCCTGTAATAAGGATGCGCAGGCTAAATGACTTTCACCGAGCTGAGCGTGCGCTCGCGCTTTGATAATTAGAATGTCTGAATCGGATTCTCCAAAATACTGAACATATAAATCGATGAACTTAAGGGCATTTTTATGATCAGAAACCTTTAGATAACACTGAGCAATCATATCGTAATGAAGAAAGTTCTCGTCGCTATCCATACGCATCGACGTTTTGAGGGAAACCAATGCGGAGTTGTAATTTCCTCTTTGATAATAAAGGTGCCCTAGTTCCGCCCAGATATCTTTACGAAGAATTCCTCTTCCTCTTGAAAGTTTTTCTTGAGCCAAGGCTTGTTTCAAAACGGCAATCGCCTCATTGGATCGATCGGTATCTTTCAAAAGAGAAGCCAAAGTCAGATAAAGTTCCAATTGATCCGGATAGAGATCGATTCCTTTTGTAAGAATCTTTTTAGCCTGTTTGAAATTGCTGATTTTGATGAGATAGTTGGAATAATATAAATAACTTTCGGGCTCGTTCGGATACTTGGTGATGATTTCGTGAAAGAGATTTAAGGTCTCCCGAGTGTTTCCAATATGATACTGGCACCAAGCTTGACGATTACGTATCTTAAGAATCGTTTTAGGATTAGCGGTAAATGAGAGAGCTTCTTTGTAGAGATTGAAGGCTTTGGTGAATTCTCTTTGATTCTCCCTCTGAATCGCAGATCTGATCAGTGCGGGGAAACTCACAGTTTAGACAGATTAAAAATTTTCAAAAAATAATCAAGTTTTCTATTTATCACCCGAAAATAGAATTGGGGGAAAAAGAGAGAAAAACCCAAAATTCTCGGAAGAGGGAATTTATGAATATCAATGGAAATACAAACCAAAGTTTACTTTTGGAAAGAGTCGCGAATCTGCCTAGGGAAATCTTTCAGGTACAAAGCGATCTGAACCGAAAAATGTTGAATCTCGCCGTGGAAGTGGGAATTCGAAATTCAAAAGAAGAAGGACAAAAAAGAATCCTAGATCTTTATGCGTAGTTCCCAGATCAGTCTTGATTGTAAACAGGACGTTTGCGTTCCCGGAAAGACTGTACCGCTTTTCTAAAATCCGCGGAATCGAGGAAACTCGAATTCCAAAGTGCAACATAATTCAGACCGGCTTCCAACGGTTTTCCTTCAGAATATCTCATCACATCCTTCACGCCGGACACGACGATCTTAGGGTTTTCGGCTATCTCCTTTGCAGTTGCAAGGGCGACTTCCATCATTTCTTCTTGGGTCTGAAAAACCTTGGTTACGAGCCCGATTCGCTCCGCCTCGCTTCCGTCGATATCTTTCCCAGTTAAAGCCAATTCTCGTGTATGACCTTGTCCAATGATAGAAGGAAGTCTGTTGATCGAACCCATATCGGCAACAATCGCAACTTTTGCTTCCCTGAGAGAAATTGACGCGTCTATCGTAGCATAACGAATATCACATGCGGAAATCAGATCCAACCCCCCGCCAATACAATGTTTTTGAACTGCGGCAATGGACGGTTTTGGAGAATCGTAAACGGCATTGATTCCTTTTTGCATTTTAAGAATGAGATCGAAGAATTTTCTACGGTCACTACCTAAGGGAGCTTGGATCAAATTGCCAAATTGTCGGATAAAAGAATCCAGATCTAAACCAATGGAAAAGGATTTTCCTCTTCCAGCGATCACAAACGCGTGAATATCAGGATTCGAATTGATCTCTTCAATCACACCCGGCAGATCCCTCCAGAAAGGCCAATCCATTGCGTTTCTTTTTTCAGGGCGATTGAGATAAAGAACGGCGGTTTTATCTTCGGGTCTTACGACAATTTCAAAAAATTCAAAATGGGCTTTCATCCCAGTCACTCTGGGAATGAAAAAAAATCTTACAAGCCATTCCTAGTCGGAAGAAATGGTGGACAATTTTTATATTATGAGAATGATTCTCATAATCTTTAGGAGGATTAGAGTGATCATCAGTTGGGAAAAAATGCGTCATCCGCATCCAAAGGAAGAATGGAAAAAGCTTTTAGAAAAGGTAGATGTTATACAGGAAAACGAGGAAGTTCCCACATATTTTCCAAAAAACATCTATGTGTTGAGAAGAAAACAAAAGAAGGGACCATTGGAAATTCATTCTTTGTCTGACACTACACAAAACAAATTGAAAAGGGTTCGAGTTCAAACTAGGAACTCATTTTTCAGATTTTTAGGAAATTCCATTACCTGAGAACCATTCAAGCTTTGAAAAAAATTAGAGAGCCCGTTTCCCATCAATTGGATCGGAAAACCGAGAAAGGAATTCTTACTTTTTCAAACAGAAACAGGAAAGCTTAGTTGAATACAGGCGCCTTCTTGATTGAGAAAATCGACTTTCCCATCGATTTGTTTTGCAAGGGATTCCACAAGAGATAAGCCGAGCGAATTTGGACTTCTATTTCGAATCGACTTTTCAGGAAGCCCCTTTCCGCTATCCGAAATCTCAAGAGTCAGCATTTCGTTCTTTCTCGTAAAACTGACCCGAATCAAACCGGATTCAGAGCCCGCTAGTCCGTGTTTTAAAGAATTCGTAATGAGTTCGTTGATGATCAAAGCGAGATTCATTCCAATCTCGGCTTTCACTTTTGCCTCTTGGATATTTAACTCCAACCGAATCTTTTCCCGATCCACCTGGTAAATTTCAAAAAGTGCATCCGTAAGTTTTTTCACATAGAGTTCGAAGCTGATTGAGGAAAGATCCTTACTTTCATAAAGAATTTCATGAAGAAGCGCGACTGCGCGCAAACGATTCTGACTTTCCCGAAGGAGACCATTGGATTCTTCGTCGGCTTGCCCGGATCTAAGACTAAAAATAGAGGAAATGATCGTAAGGTTATTCTTAATTCTATGATGAATTTCTTTGAGGTAGGTATCTTTTTCAGTCGTACTCGTATGCTGTTCTTTGGTTCTGAGAATATTAAAAGTTCCGGTTAACTTTTCTTCCGCTCCTAAAATCGGAGAACTTTGGAGCTGAATTTCTTGGCTATTTCCGTTTTTCGAAATTAAGAATAGATTTCCGCTTTCCCTAGGAAGTCCGGATTTGAGAACTTCTTCCACTACGTTCCCGATTGTATCTCCGGTTGTATTCTCGAAAAAAAGAATTTCTCGAACCGGTTTTCCAAGATGATCCTTATATTTACAACCGGTCAGTTTTTCCGCTGCCGGGTTCATAAAAAGTAGAAAACCATTTTCATCCGTGGTTACGATTCCCGCCCCAAGTTGATCCAATGCTCCTTTCAATTTTTCTTCAGTTTGTTTGGATCTCTGCTCAATTTCGTTTTTATAAAGAGCTACTTCGATCGAAGAACGGAGTTGATCGGATTCGAAAGGTTTTACGATATATCCAAGAGGCTGAGTCTTTTTGGCTCTATCTAAAGTGCTTTCGTCGGCGTATGCGGTAAGATAAATCACCGGAGTGTGAAAACGATTCCGAAGTACTTCGGCGGTTTCGATTCCATCTAGATTCCCCTCTATGTTTATATCCATGAGAACAAGATCCGGATGATTTTCCTCGGCTTTCTGAATCGCCTCCTCTCCTGAAGAAGTAATCCCTACGAGTTCGTAACCCAATTTTTTCAGTTTTTGACCTAAATTGACGGCGACGATGATCTCATCCTCGACCACCAATATTTTGGGTTTTTGAAGCATACTCATTAGTTACTAAAAATAACTCCGAATTCAACAAGTATTTGTCAAAACGTACAAAAAGTCATAGTAAAATTTTTAATTTCTGAGAATGCAATTTCCACTTCCGAATAATTTTCGGATAAAAAGTCTCTTTTAAGATTCTACCATGAGACAATTTGTGAACATCCGTTAGGTGACTCCGCAAGAAGTACACTAACTTTCCGACAAAATCAAGGAAGAATTCACTGAGTTATCACTCATCGCATCAAAACTCAGGATCGAGAAAGAATTGTTTTATACGTTACTTTGAACGATGACGGTAAACTACCTCAACTTACTTCAAGTTAAGTAAATACATCATCTTGTCCGAAATTTGATGTCGTATTAGACTTGTTCACTTTAAAATCACTTCTTCGAACTTTACGTTAATTTTATATACGAACGCCTTGCCAAACGATTTCTTTTGAGATCTTTATTCTATTTTCCGGGTTTCAAACGATTTATGTCTTAAAATTCTCCAATCCATAATAATCCCATCGAAAACGCTTTTGTTTTTCATTTGCAGAAACGTTTGCAAATATGAGATTATGAGATCCGGTTTTAGCATTCCTTTTAACACTTTAATTATCGTATTTTATTATAATTGAATATTTCTGGTTCGACCCCATATTTGAAATCAATCGTTTTATCGTAACGTCTTGAACGTAAAATATTTTTCTAATATCGAATTTGTATTTTTTAAACATAGTTTTTATAGATCGTTTCCCGAAAAGCTCTTCGGAAAAAAATAGAAAACCAGCGTATTAGGGGGCAGTAGATAGAAATCAGGGTTCAGTGTAGCGTGTAGCGTCCTAGAAAAAGTTGTCAGGAAAAGGAAGGTCCCATGACAACGATCAATCAAACGTGTAAGTCCTAATTCCTATAGTGACTCAACCTCACTATTTGAAACGTGGGAACTTCAGCATTTGTTATGAACTTGCCGAAAGATTAGCCGATTTCTTTTAAGATATCGAACAGGATCTAAAATCGAAAAAATGGATAAAAAGCAGAATTCTCACATCACCAAGCTCAATGCGTAGGTCCGCCCTTTCTAAACGTAAGCCCCTTTAAATATTTGGAAGGATTAACAGGCTTTCCGTTTTTGATGACTTCGAAATGTAAATGAGGCCCGAACGAATAACCGGTGGAACCGGATCTTGCAATTTTCTTCCCTGCCAGCACATAATCCCCACGTTGAACGAAAAGCTTGGAGTTATGCGCATAGAGAGTTTTAAAATCGTCCGTATGTTCGATGACGACTACGTTTCCGTAACCGCCCATCCAGCCGGCGTAAATCACCTTACCGTTTCTCGCAGCGGCAATCGGCTCGTAGAAGGCCTTTAGGTCGAGCCCCTCGTGAAACTTTCTTCTGGGGAAAGTCCTAAATCCGAAATTGGAAGTTACGACTCTGGATGCAACAGGGATTACCCACTTCGGAGCTGGATCAGGAATTACCGCACCCGGTAAGAATAGTTTCTGACCAGGTCTAAGAATATCCAGATCCTCCAATTTGTTTTCCGACAAAATTTCATCCAAGTTAACCTTATAAAGGCTGGCAACTTTGGCGACAGTATCCCCCGTTTTCATCTTGTAGAGAAGACCTTGTTTATTCGGAATACTTAATATTTGACCGGGATAAAGTGTATCTTCAATTTTGATGTTGGAAGAGCCCGCGATAGATTCCATCGAAACCTTAAATCGGGTAGCAATTTCAGCTAATGTCTCATTTCGCTTCACCCGATATGATGTAACTTTAAATTGTTTCTTCTTTTCGGAAGGGTTCTTGAGTTCCTTTGCCATCAAAATCGTAAGTTTTGCCTTTTCGGATTCCTCCAAAAACTTTTCATCCCCGGATTTTGCCTTTAAGTCCTCGGAATCGTTTTCGGTGATTTCATGTCCGGAAGAATCCATCATCGCACTACTTGGATTCATCCCGAACCCCAAGAATGCGAGAAAAAGCGCCATAGATGCGAATATAGGAATAAACCGGAACTTTTTTCTCCGAAAGTCCAGATTTCCGTGATAGAGATTTCCTCTAAAATAAAACGAATAGTGAAAATGAAATGCGCCCAGGTAAATCAGAGTGAAATTTTCCGTCCGAAGGAGTTCTTTTCCTGCGGTCAGTTGTCTGGGCTTTTTGAAGATCATACAGGGAAAATATCGGCCGCTTTGTAGTTCTTTCTATAGGAAGAAAAGAGCTTATTCGTCCTTTCCGTTATCCAAAGTCCGAGTTCCGCCGAAAGACTCTTCTACGATTTTTTTTACGTCTTTCTTTTGTCCGCCTGTGATCGTTATATTCCCCTTCGCAACCACTCCTTTAGCAAGGTGAAGCGCAGGAGCGACAATATCCCCAAGAAGCCTTCCGGTTTCTTCCAGACGAACTTCGCTTTCAGCCTTGATGTTTCCGATCATAGTCCCGGAAACGGTTACTTCTTTGGCCGCGATATTCGTTCTTACCTTTCCAGTCTCTCCGATATAAAGAGTATCGTCCGTTTTGATTTCTCCCTCGAATTTACCGTCGATACGAAGAGAACCCGCGATATAAAATTTTCCTTCGAAAATAGATCCTGGACCGATTACACTGTTATTATTTTCCCTGCCGATGGCCATCTAAAACTCCTGCTAACAATCAAAACCTATCCCCTAACCGGAGACACGCCGTAAATCTATTTGTGTACTCAATCCCAAAACGACAAGTATTTTTGTTTGGAATTATCGAATCAAATCATCGTCACCCTGGAAAATATTAGTTTTCTGCTTCTTTTTCACTTGAGTTTGATGAGAAGGAGGTGCATCGGGTTCCGATATAAAACCAGCTCCACGATGATCGTCACAAACTTCTTTGGGTACTGTTTCTTTGGTAAAATATTCTTCTTCGGTTTGATTGCAGTGAGAACCGGGAAGTTTCCCGGAAATGGAACAGATTTGTTTTCGAACGATTCCCGTTTCCCCAAAGTGAAACGGCTTCG
Source organism: Leptospira alexanderi serovar Manhao 3 str. L 60 (assembly GCF_000243815.2). Taxonomy (GTDB): domain Bacteria; phylum Spirochaetota; class Leptospiria; order Leptospirales; family Leptospiraceae; genus Leptospira; species Leptospira alexanderi. The sequence continues at coordinate 29,290 of NZ_AHMT02000016.1, forward strand.
ATTTTTCCCGAGAAAGGGCATTCGACATAAATCGTCCCCAGATTGGAGCCGCAACCACACCTCCGGACATTCCTTTACCCATCGAAAGAGTTCCAGTATCATAACCGAGCCAAACTACACTTACTAATTCGGCGGAATAACCCGCAAACCAAGCATCTCGAAAGTTATTCGTCGTTCCGGTCTTTCCTGCGGCCGGACGATTGAGACCATAAGAAGTGGCACCGGTTCCTGTTCCTTTTTTGATTACGTCTTCCATCATCGACGTGAGAATAAAACAAATTTCAGGAGAAAGAATCTGTTTCCTTTCCTGTTTACTCGCTTCCTCTCTGAAATCCTTAATTACATTTCCGGAATCATCTTCTACATAAAGAACGCTCAACGGAAATACCTGTTTTCCTCCGGAAGCGATCACTGCATACGCGCGGGCCAATTCGTACGGAGAAACTTCGAAAGTTCCCAAAGAGATGGAATAGTTTTTGGGAATGGATCTATTTTCAACCTGAAGAATTTTTTCCAGAACCGGCACGAGGTTGCTGATCCCAGTGTGATCCAAAACCCGAACTGCGACACTATTTCTGGAAAGTTCGAGCGCTTCGCGAAGTTTTATAAATCCAGAATATTCTCCCGTATAATTGGAAGGGGTCCATTCATCACCGTCTTCCAATACGTATTGGAGAGGAGAATCGGAAAAAAGAGACGCCGCAGTGATGTTCTTCTTTGGATCCGGATGCTGATTATAATATTCCATCGCGGCCGCGTATATCAAAGGTTTAAACGCCGAGCCGGGTTGGCGATAGGCTTGGAAAGCGCGAATCTGTTGATTATCCGATCGAAAACCGGAACCTCCCACCATCGACGTGATATACCCCGTATCGGGACGCATCGAAATCAAGGCGCCTTCGACGGGAAGCAAAAAGTCCTCGGTTTGTTGATTTCTATAACTCCAATCGATTGCTTCGCCCAAAGATTCGGTTCCGCTCAAAAGATTCAAAACACCAAGCTCATCCCTCAGATCTTCCTGCCAAGTGCGATTAAACGTACGAACCGACTTCGAAATCTTAAACTTAAACTCAGGGATGTCGTTTAACATCGATAGTAGATCGTAGATCTCACCGTAGGCGTCGTCGAACGCATCTATCTTCGTGAACATCCTCTGATTGGATTGAGCAGTCTGATTTTTCAGTCCGGCATACAAAGCCTTCTCCGCTTGAGTCTGGTGTTGTATGTTCAAAGTGGAATAGATTTTGAGTCCCCCGCTGTATAACGTAGTTATAGGAATGTAACGCGCCAAATTTTTACGCACGTATTCCGTGAAATAGGGGAAACGATTCAACCTATCGCCAAACGCGGAATCATTCGGAGAACGATTTAGAGTAATATAATATTCTGAAAATGCTTCGTACTCCCTCTCCGCGGTTTTGATGTCGAGAACTCCGTTTTCCACGAATTTCTTAAATACGACGCGAACCTTCGCACTGGAAGAATTAGGATTGACCAAGGGAGAAAATTCCGTGGGTCTCGTGGTCAGACTGGCGAGTAACGCAGACTCCCCCCAGGTCAAATCCTTTACGTCCTTACGAAAATAAAACCGAGCCGCCGCTCCGACTCCGATCGTTCCGTGACCAAGAGGAATTTCGTTGAGATAAATTTCCATCAACGTGTCCTTATCAAAAACCGCTTCCAAAAGAAGCGCAAGCCAAGCCTCTCTGGCTTTTCGAAGGAAAGAACGTTCCGTATTCAAGAATTTTAAACGAGCAACCTGCTGTGTAATTGTCGAGGCACCTTCTTTGATTCTACCCGCCAAAAGATTGACCATAAAAGCACGGAAAATTCCGCGCAAATCGAGCCCCCAATGCGAATAAAAATGATTGTCCTCGGTAGAAACAAAACTACGGATGAGTTTGTTGAGTTTGCCGTCTTCTTCGGGAGGAAGTTCTTTGATGTTTAAAACGACGCGGGAAAAACGATAAAATTCCGCGATGGGCTCGTATTCACTCTTGTCGTTGATTCCATAAAGAACGGAAGGTTTTTCATACTGATTGGATCCGGGAACTTTCCATAAATCCTTGATGGAGAATACGAACAGAAATCCGTTGAGAAACAACAAACCCGCACAGAGCTTAACCAATTGTTTCAACGGATTTTCGGAACTTAGAATCCTCCGAAGAATCCTATCCCGAAAATGAATGACGAAAAAACGGAAAAGATAACTGACTGGTTCTTGTTTCATGTTCGATTAAACTTCTTCCAACGGTGAAAATTCCTTCATACTGTCGACTCCTTGAAAACGAAGTCCCGTATCCAAATTATATCCTTGATATTCCTTTAAGAATGCGGAGCGACTCATTTTATTCTCTAGATAATTCCATGCGTGTGTAAGCGCGTCCCTACCATTTTGGGCCGAGCGGTTAATCAGTTCCACAAAAGAGTCGTTTCGCACGATGGAAGGGTCGGCCGGGTAATTCCACTTCTTTTTTTCTTCGTTCATGATCCGTTTGTCTATATGTTCCTTGAGAGGAAGCATCAAAACCGAGGATCGAACTTTGTGAAACGTAATCTGATCTAAAAACTTCAAAGTGCCCCGGATCCATCTGCTTCTGGAATCCAAAACCCTGTGAAATTCCAGATAACCAAGAAAGGATTCGTTTAACAAATCTCCGGGAATGATCTTGTCTTCCGAACCTATATAACATTTTTTGAATTCGTCCACAAAGGTCGCTTTAAGACCGCGAAGCCAAAAATGCCAAAGCATAGGATCCATCTTCCAGGTTTTTTTTTCGGACTTAAAAATCGCGTCGACGTGATGGACAAAGTCGTATTCCTTCGGAGTCATTCCCCATCTATAGTCAAGAAGCCAGGAATCCAGAGCGTTCTCCACTCTCATGTGATTGTATTGTGCAAGACTGCTGATTTTTTTGTCCTTGTTGTAAAAGTCTCCGGAGATGTAAAAAATATACGGATGAGTGACTATGTCCACAACACAGTGACAGATATAACCGAGAGTAAACGCAATATAACGATCCCTGTGAATCCCCACTTCTGTTTGTAGAATAAGATCTAAAAAACTTAAAACAAGTTCCGTAACGGAGTTATGATGACTCATATCTCCCCAGATTGTGGCTTTTTTCGTTTTGCGAGGAGAAAATACATGATAAAAATAAAATATATCCGGAGCGATGGCTCCGATATTTGCAAACTTTCGGTTGGATTC
>NZ_AHMT02000016.1:37500-45000 GCF_000243815.2 Leptospira alexanderi serovar Manhao 3 str. L 60
TCGGACGTATAAAAATGGTACCAAGAATTAACGAGCGATTTTTGCAGAGATATAGAAGTCCTCACAAAATTGCGCCGAATCCAGAATTGTTGGCTTTTTTAAAGAAGATCTAACATTCTAACTTTTGAAACAAACTTATTACAGTATTCTTTTTATGCGTCCGAGTAGTAAAGTGATTCGTATTCAAAGAAGCGCATACGTATTCGCTTCAATACGCGCATTTTTTAATATACGTATTTATTTCCTCGTTATAATTATAAAAACGATTTTAATCCAAATTTGGTTTGTATTCCGCTGGAAAGAAAAGAAGAAACAATAAAAGGAAAATTCCTTTGGGGATTTTTTTTCGTTTCTATATAAGAATTCAAACGCGCCCTATCTCGCGACCCAAACGGGAGCGAGATTTGAGTTCATCAGAGAGCGATCAATCCATCGAACGATTCATAAAGAATGAGATGCTTGAGTTACTCCACCGGCCTTCTTGACTCCGTCGAATCAAGAATATCACATTCGGAACTGTCTTACGTCCAAGAATCATACTAATCTAACGTAAGTTCGATATAACAAAATGCGAAAGCGATTATATGTTTCGACCCGTAGGGAGAAACATTGAGTTAAATTCCGAAGGAATTGGAGCATTATGTTGCGATCGTAGACAGCAACATTGAGTTAAAGCGCGGTCGCGAGCTATTTTATCTATGAAATTCGCGAGCTGCGACGACGACCCGCAGAGCGACCTAAACACCGACCCATAGGAAGGTGTTTGCTGAGTTCAGGGAGTCGTTGCACTTTAGTTTCTTATTCGCCCAAACTTTCTCCACGAGCTCACGTTAATCTATTGACGTTCGAAGAAACTCAGGCATCTCACTCCCTACGGGTCATTGAATTTTTCAGAATTCATTTTTCAATCCAATCATTTTGCAGAATAAAAAGCCATTCAAACTCCTTTCGACTCAATTCGCCTTATATTTTAATATAATAAATTTCCTATAGAATCTATTTGTTTTTTAGAATTATGAATTGACTTTTTCGAAAATACACTCAAAATTCTCCCACTCTTAAGGAGAAAACGCAAATGTTTCGAATCATTTCAAAACTGTTTTTAGTTCTTATGGTGTTCGGTTTTATTTCAACCGCATACGCGCAGACTAGCAGCCCAACAACCAATACTCCCTCCTCTATCAGCGGCAAGTATAAAGTTGCCGGAACCAATCCGAACGGCTCGGCTTATAGTGGAAGCGTTACGGTCACAGAATCGAACGGAGAATACCTCTTTACCTGGAACGTCGCCGGAAAGACTTTTACCGGAACCGGAACATTAGAAGGATCCAAGTTAACCGTAAATTGGGGAGAATCGGAATCCGTTATTTACGAAGTGAAAAACGGCGGTAAACTTTTAGAAGGAACTTGGGCAAATGGAAGTGCAACCGAAACCTTAAGAAAATAAGAATATACGAATGTATTTGGTTGTGGAACGATCGGGACTCCCGATTGGTTCTACAACGATTTCAAATTCATTCGTCCTTTCAAAAACCTTCCCTTACTTCCGAGATTCTAATTTCTCACTCATTCCTTGATAGATTTTTTGCCAAAAACCTGGTTTCGATAATATTTTATCCTTACTGCTCTGAAGAGTATTATCGTAAAATTTTCCGGTATAGAATTTAAAATCTTGTGAGAAATCCCACAATCCATTCGGTAAATTTGCAATAAAATACAGGAGTTCCCACAGATTAAGGTTTTGGAGCAAGTTTTTAATAAGAATCAAGAACATCTATCGAATTGGAAAATCAGCCTTATTATACAGATCACTTTGTCCTCATTCTAAACCAAAGGAACATAAAATTCGATGCCCAATGATTTTTTATCGTACGAAAGTTTATCGAAACCATTACTAATCTCTACATAAAGGAGTACCCAATTTTAGCACAAATCTCCGTTTAGACACAGAATTTCGGACTTCTTTATGTAGGGATCAGTAAAGATAAATTCCCATTAAAATCGAAATAGGCTTTGTAGATTGTTTCTAGAATGGAATTTTAGATTGACCCACTTACCTATCGATAGGTAAGTGGGTTGATGGGATCTGGGGAAAGTACAAAGGAAAAAATCGTTACCATTGCCAAGGATTATTTTCAAAGTGTCGGTTTCCGATCATTCAGTTTCCAAGATATAGCCAACGATTTAGGAATTAAAAAGGCGAGTATCCACTATTATTACCCTTCCAAAGAGGAATTGGGTCTTGAAATACTGGAAGCATACGATAAGGACTTCAAAAAATATATAGAAAACATAAAAGAAAGATCGCCCCGCGTTAGACTGTTTGGGCTTTTTAAACTTTATGTGAGTTACGCCGGTGAAAATGGAAATATTTGTCCGTTCGGTGTCGTGGGCACAGAATACCATGTCCTTTCTCAAACGATCCGAGACAAAACCTTGATTCTTCAAGATCAACATCGCGATTTTTTAATACAAACTTTGTACGACGGGGTAGAGGACGGGTCCTTTGCACTTACACTCAGTGTTCGTGATACAGCTGATTTATTCATCTCCGCAATCCAAGGGGCAATGCAAATTTCAAGAATCCGAAAGGATAAGGAATATTTTCCAAAAATGATTCAAAGTCTTAAATCGATGATACAAACGAAGGAGCATAAAAATGCAGGTTTCTGAATCCACTACAAAAGCATGGGAAGTGATGAACAACTTGTCCGATAAAATGGCCAAAGAGTATAATCTCAGTCTAGAGCTTCCACCGAAATCCTTTAAGGAAATGAAGGCCGAATTCGTAGAATTCGAAGGAGCAAAAAGGATTGTAGTTCGGTTTCCTTACGATGATCGTTTTGCAAATCCGATGGGAATTTTTCAAGGAGGAATGCTTTGCACCGCGTTAGATAATACTTTCGGACCTCTTTCTTATCTTGCCGCTAAAAAACCCTGCGTTACCACAGATTTATCTACACAGTTTTTTAGAACTTTCTTTCCAAAGGACGAATACATTTTGATCGAAGCGAAAGTAATTTCTAAATCGCTCGCTATGCTAACTATGCAGGCAGAAGTCAGAAACCCGAAAAACAAACTCATTGCAATCGCTACTTCGAGTGTTTTGATTTTACAAGAATCCATGCTCAAAAGAATGACAAACAAACAGGAACAGGAAGAATAAATCTTTATCAAACGGGATTCATCGATGATTCCATTGCGGTCAGTTGCAATCGACTTGTCCGCAGTTTTCCCGTTCTTCTTCGGTTTCCAGAGTAACATGCGCGATTTTTAAACCTTTCAGAATTTCCCTTGCCTTATACTTGATAATTCTCTGGCGATCGGAAGAGAGACCGTTTTTTAAAACGAGATGCGCAGTCAGGGCGTTTTCCGTAGTACTCAAAGACCAAATGTGAATATGATGAATATTTAATACGCCTTCTATGGATTTAAGCTCGCTTTCCACGATTTCCGATTGAATCGTATCCGGAGTGGAATCTAAACTCAATCGGAGACTTTGCCTAAAAAGCGGAATATTTCCGTACAGAATCACGAGTCCCACTAAAAGACCAACTACCGGGTCGATCCACAAAAATCCAAGCCACTGAATCAACAAACCGGAAACAATCACCCCCAAAGATACCAATCCATCCGCGAGAAGATGCAGATATGCGCCCTTCATATTCACATCCTCGTCTTTGCTTTTGCGAAATAAGAAGGACGAGGAGAAATTTACTAAAACCCCCACAAAAGCCACGACAGCGATCATTCCTCCGGGAACAGAAGTTGGTCTGGACAATTTTTCAATCGATTCGTAAATGATAAAACCTACGGTACCGAAAATTAGAATAGAATTAAGAAGACTGACTAAGATCGAAGATTTTTTCCAACCGTAAGTAAACCCCGGAGAAGGTCCCCTTTCTTGAAGTTTAATCGCAATCCAGGCGAGAAGCAAAGAACTCACATCCATCAAATTATGACCCGCATCCGAAAGCAAAGCAAGCGATCCGGACCAAAGGCCGATTCCCGCCTCGATACCCGCATACACGAGATTGAAAAATATCGCTATTACAAGACTTTTACCCACGCTTCCAGGATGATAGTCGTGGGGATCGTGAGAATGATTATGATTATGCGAGTGACGATGGTGATGCCCCATGAGTCCTTCCGGTGTTTAAAATGATATCTTTCTCAAAATAGCGGAGCCATAAACCTGTAAACAGAAAAATACGCTCCTTACTGAAAATCGGTCCTTTTAAAAGAAAAATTCCCCGTTTTACGAATCGAGGACGAATCTCTCTTTATTAGACTTTTCTAAAATAATATGGAGTTACAAAATGATTCGATCCGAACGGCTTTTCAACGTTTTAAAGAATGGCGTATTTTTTCAAGATTTTCAATCGATTTTGCCGACCTGTTTTACGTTCTATCTTTGATAAATATATTTTCGAGTCTCAAGCACAAAATTTGCGTTATTCCTTGCTTCAAACTTATTTCAAAAAATGACGAGAAAGCCACCAGAAAGAGAAACAATTGTTGCAATTGTTGTTAAAAAAAGCATTCATTGTCGATCTATGTCTTGGAAGAAATTAGCCCAATACTTGCTTATTCTCCTGCTACCGTTATGTCACAGCGTGAATGCGTATCAGGAGGACGGACATTTTTATACCGTTCAAACCGTTTTAAATAACTTTCAAACTTCTTCCCCACTAACCAAAGACGAAATCGCTCTTATCGCTTTTTGTACTCAGCTTCCGGACGAGGTCCCCGAATTGGATGCGATTTCGGTATATCAAAAACTGGCGTTTAAATATCCTTTCGATTACATGCTTTGGGTTCTTAACAGCCAAGGTTCACCGAAGGTTCTGGGGAGAATGGCCGAGATACAACAGCTGTTACACGGTTTAACCGGTGGAAACAGCGAACACCTTCGTAATGTAGCCGTCACAACCTTGGATCGACTGCGTACAAAGCTTATTTCCAAAAAGGAAAGACTTCCCGAAAGATTATGTGCGTTAGGTTTCGCTTTTCATTTGTTGGGAGATTCATTCGCACATCGTAAATTGTTAAATCCTAAAAAAATGTATCCTACGGGAAGAGGACACGCTTCCGATATGACCTTACCCGATCACCCGGTTTACAACGATGATCGTGTTGTCGAGTGGGAAAATTATGCGAAGAATATTCCGAATTTATTTCGTTCCGATCTGAAAGAAGTCGTAATCAAGGAAGATTTTAGAAAGGCAAGAGAACTTACCGGAAATAACTATCCCTGGCATTGTATTTTCGGAACAAAATGCGAGGACAGACTCAGAAAAATTTTATTACATCGATTGAGAGAGTCCGACTCTTTTCCAAAATACAATCCCTTACAAAAGGAACGTTATCCCGCCTCCAATTGCCAAGAATACGTTCAAAGGGTAGTCGAACAAAAGGACATTCCGTACATTCCGGATTGTGGTAAGTCTTGGAAAATTTACAAACAAGTTTCCCTGGGCGTTTGGAAAGACCTCGGTTATTTTCAAGACAAAAAATCCCGTAAACAAATCGAACTCTACGACGGAGACGACTTATGGCAGAATCCTTAAGAGAAGAACACCCTCGGAAAAAAAGAAAAAGAAAAGTTAAGAAGAAATCGATTTGGGGAGAAATCCTTATCGTATTTGCAGGTCTTCCGATTTTGATTGCTTGGATTTTCTTTCGCACATTCGTATGTTGGGGTAATTTGAGTTATACCAGAGAAGTTTTTTGCACCATTTCCGGAGGAATCAATCCTCTTCTTTTGATTTTAACCTTGATTCTGATCATATTGACTTTCGTGGACCTTCATAAATTAGGCGACGAACTTGAGGAACTGCCTAAATGGTCTTCGAAACGAATTTATAAGGGATTTCGATCCTTGGAAAAATGGGATAAATTCCATTTCTTGTTCTCGTTCATTTCTTTTTTGGGAGCCCTACTCATCGGCATCTATCTTTTAAATCGTTTTGAATTTAATTTATTTTAATATACAAATATACTCTTTGGGGTTGTAATGAAAAAATACGAAGCGGTTGTGATTGGTACCGGATTCGGCGGTGCCGTAAACAGTTGTAGATTAAGCAAAAAATGGCCGGGCCGGGTTTTGATTTTGGAACGTGGAAAACGCTATCCCAAAGGTTCCTTTCCCCGTTCTCCTCACGATATGTCTAAAAATTTTTGGAACGTTCCCGAAGAAGACAGTTCCAAAGCTCGTCCAAAAAAACTTTCCAAATTGAATCAAACGGGTTTATTCGACATTCGAAATTACAAAAACATGGACGTCGTTATTTCTGCAGGACTCGGCGGTGGGTCTTTGATTTACGCCAATGTTTTCCTAGAACCGCCAGATCATATCTTCGACGAACGTTGGCCTGCGAACGTGAAAAAGAGAAGCTTAACTTCATATTATAAAATTGTAAAAGAGATTTTGGGCTCCAGGCCAATTCCGACGGACAACGATCCTCGAAGAAAAATCGTTCGAACCGAACTCTATCAAAGATTTGCAAAATCCGTCGGCAGAGAATCCAAACTTGCGGATATCAACGTATTTTTCGGAAACGATTTCAAGAAACCCACACCGATAGGACTTCAGGAAAAAAATCGTTACGGAGCCGTCCAAACTTCCTGCACATATTGTGCGGAATGCGATATCGGATGTAATACACATTCCAAAAACACTTTGGATCTAAATTACCTTTTTGCGGCGGAAAACAAATACAAGGCTGATGTGAGAACCGAACATCTAGTTCAAAAGATCGTTCCTCTCGGACCGGACGGAAACGATAATTCTTCTTATCACGGTGAAAACGGTTATCGAATTTATTTTAGAGATCTTTCCGCGCATACCAAAGATTTGATTTCCGTAGTCACAAAACGAGTCGTAGTTTCCGCAGGGACGTTAGGAAGTACCGAACTTCTTTTAAGATGTAAGGAGGAATTCAAAACTCTTCCCGATATATCGGATCACCTAGGAAAACAATTCTCCGGCAACGGCGACTTTTTATCCTTTGCCATCAAAGGGAAAGAACCCGCAAACCCGAACTACGGCCCGGTAATTACACAATATACGGACTATAACTTGTTCAAAAGTTACGATCCTAAAAAGGCTTTTATTCTTCAGGACGCGAGTTATCCCGTTTTTGCTTCTTATTTTGCCGCGGCGTCCGTTCCCTGGTTTTTAAGAATCGGATTTTTCTTTCATATGCTCGGGGAACTTTTCAAAAGATTTTTAAACGGCAAAATTTTCGGAAAAATTGGTTATCTGATAAGCGAATTAATGAAAGGCGACCTTTCTTACACTTCCGCGGTATTATTGTGTATGGGAATCGACCGCGCAGATGGCGAAATGGTTTTGGATCGTAAAAAAAGTTTTCAGATTCAATGGCCTCAAAAGAACAGTATGTCGCTTTATGAAGCGATTCTCGGCGTGATGAAAGCCTTTGCTTCGTTTATCAAAACAGATTTTTATTTTCCGCTCCCGACCTGGTCTTGGCCGAT
>NZ_AHMT02000016.1:47500-55000 GCF_000243815.2 Leptospira alexanderi serovar Manhao 3 str. L 60
TTAATCGAAGAAGGAACTCTTAAAAAACTAGAAAACGGAACTTTTTCCCCATCCGACAAAAGTCGAGATATCCAGATTCCGAATACGTTAAACGACGTTTTGCTTGCTCGTGTGGACCGCCTTCAAGAAAGAGAAAAAATCGTTTTGAAAACGGCTTCCGTAATCGGTCGCTTGATCAACGTGGATACTCTCAATCATCTATTGCCGGTCGAATTCCGCTCCGAGATCCAGAACATTCTGCAAAGTTTGGAAGGTTTAGATCTAACCCCTCTTGAGGTTACGGATCCTCTTACATATATCTTCAAACATATCGTGATTCGGGATATTGTCTACAACACTCTTTTGCATTCCACAAGAGAAGACCTTCACAAGAAAATCGCATCGTTTATCGAAAAAGAAAACGAAAACAATGTGACAGAGATGGCGGATATTCTTGCGTTTCACTATCAGCAGTGTTCGGACTTTGAAAAGGCATATAAATATTCTTTGATGGCCGCTCGTAAAGCCAGAAGTAAATATGCGAACAGGGACGCAATCTATCACTACAGCAAGGCATTGGAAATGATTTCTCAGTTTGAAACGACGAAAGGAGAAGTCTATTACGAAATCAAACAGGAGCTCGCACACGCCCACCGTCTCCTCGGAGAGTATTCGATCGCAGAAGTCCTCTTCAAAGAATGTTTGGAAAACAAATCCACGCTCAATTTGATTCGTTCTTATACGGGATTGGGTCAGGTCTATCAAGAACAGGACGACATTTCCCGTGCGATGGATACCTTGGAAAAAGCCCTTCGTATTACGGGCATCCGTCCACCAAAAAGCAGACCGGATACGATATTCAAAATCGTATTACAACTTTCTTTTGTTCTTCGTTTTTCTATATTCGGTTCTTCTTATACGTCCTCGAACAAAGCAGAACGATTGAAACTTAGATGTATCATTTTGACTACTTTAGCCAAATTATACATCATGAAAGACGTTAAAAAATTCGGTTGGTCCGTGTTTACCCAATACAACGCGACACAAAGATTTGAAGATCCGGTACGCCAATCTCTCGCGGAATGCGCACTCGGTCAGGTTTTTGTCGGAATGAATCTTTTTGGACCCTCGAAACATTTTCTGATCAGAGGAAGAGAACTAGCCGAAAAAACGGGAGACCCTTACGCAAAAGCGATCAGTATTTTGGTACAAAGCGCGTATTACATGATGCTCAACCGTTCGGATTTAGGACTTCCTTTTCTTCACGATTCGATTTCGATTTATCGCCAGGTCGGCGAAAAATGGGATTTGCTTTCCGCACTTTCTTCGGGCGGTTTTCTTTATTATCTTCAATCCGATTTTAGAACCGCAAAGAAATATTTCGACGATATCGGAGAACTCGCGAGCGATTTAGGCGCTCAGTTACAACTCCGATGGACTCGAATTTGGTCTCCGTACCTCGGATATCTTCTCGGCGAAATGGAACCTTTCGAGTTAGAAAAAAAATTGTTAATCGAAGCCGAAAGAGCGGCTTTAGAAAACGACGTCATGAACGAGCTCTCCACGATCAATAAATTGTTGAAACTCACAATGCTCGAAGGTTGGCCTGAAAAAGCCGCATATTGGTCTAGAAGAAGTTATGCGGGATTCCTAAAATGCGAAGTGAAATTTCCTCAACTTCAAATCGGAAACGTTTATCTCGCGGAAGCCGCTCTTTATGCAAAAAGAGAGTTAGGCGATAAGAGCTTGGATAAAATCATTAATTACGGTTTAAAACACAGTTTAAAACTCGGGAAATCTCTTCCTTATCTTTACGGCCCCGCTTTGATGCTCAAAGGAAAGTTAAAGCTCCACGACGGAAATCGGAAAAGTGCGGAAGCCATCTTTAAAAAAGCTGAATCCTTTTTGTCCAACACGTTGAATCAATGGGAATACGCGACTGCACTGTATGAAGCCGGCTTGCTTTTGGAAGATAAAAATCGTATTTCGATCGCAAAGGGAATTCTACAACAACTCGAAGCTAAGGCGGATTTAAAACGTTTGGAAGAAAGTTCGATCGTTTGAACGTTTGCTTCAAAGTCGTCCCAAAACCTTAAAGCAAATCTGTTTCAATCATTCAGTAGGTTCTTAATACGCAGAAATTCCTGCAGATTACCTGAGATAGTTTATGAGTTTTCGAAAGTCTTTTTCGTTGTTAAATAGGAACTCCCACATTGGAAGGTTTTGTGGTAAGTTCCAAATTCAAAGGACAATTATATAAAAGTGTCGTAGGACCGTAAGATCTTATTTGAAACGGCCCCTACTGCATCTGCAAATAAGTTACGGCGAAAGGAACCTGCCTCCAAGTTTACGATAAATTAAATCCTTACTCCAATCTCTTTCGGGTGAGGTATTTAGTTTAACGTTAAAGAATGAATTAGGTTGGGCATTTTCGTACCAAAGATAGATATAGTCTTTCCAACTTCCTCTGTCCCAAACCACAAGAAAATAATAATATTTCCCATAAGTATCGAAATCTTTGAATACGACCGAACCTCCATCCTCCAAACATCCTTGATTCGTTACTACCATTTCGAGTAGCTTGGAACCATTATTAAACTTGGGATAGTTGGCGAAATAGGATCATACGCTAAATTCTGCCAAACCGGAAGTTGAAAATGGTCTTTGGAAACTAGTATATATTCTCCGTAGCTCGGGGTCCAGTTCCAAGAATAATAACTATTATTATAAGCAGCGATTTTGTTCTTTTTAGGATCCCATGTAAAAGGAATTCCAGCGTAACTTGGCTCGTTCGCTTTTAGTATAACGTGAGTTCGGTATAACAAAATGCGAAAGCGATTGTAGTGGAAATTCCAAAGGAATTGGAGCGAAAAGCGCGGTCGCGAGCCATTTTATCTATGAAATTCGCGAGCTGCGACGACGACCCATAGGGAGTCGTTGCACTTTAGTTTCTTATTCGCCCAAACTTTCTTACGCCGAACTCACGTTATTCTACTTGTCTATCGGAAGTGTTATAAAGTCCGATATAAAAAATCCCAGAATGTCGCAAGTATTGCTTGGTGTTTCCAAGCAAGAATTCAAAACACTCTACGTTTCATTTGGTATTGCGTATTTGTCTTTAAAAGAAGAAATAAAACATAATTTTACAAAAGGCAGAAAATCAATCTTATAGGATATAGAAGAGAATTTTTTCTTTTTTATCTAAAAACTTATCCGACTTACGACGTAATTACTGATCTCTACATAAAAGAGCACCATCAGTTTTAGCACAAATACACATTTAGACGCAGAATTTTGGACACTCTATTATGTAGAGATTGAGTAGTCCGATCAATCGTCGTGAAGGCTTTTCTCTAACGAGTTCATATTGGATGATAAAAAATGCGAAAAAATATTTACGGCTCCGGTTGGGGCGCCATATCAGAGCTTATCCCAACTCCGAAATGAAAGCGAAACACTTTTATGAAGCCGAATTATACGATCGTATTCGAAACGGTTCCTTGCAGCCAATCGTGGTTTCTAAAAAACTGATCCAAGTTTTTCCAAATGTTGATGTGTATTATCACTCACGTTTATACAAAGAAATGAATGAATTAATAGAGTATGAAATCGAGGACGAAACCGGAAACTTTTTCGATTTCTGACAGAGAAGAATTTCTTTCAAGGATCGAAGCCGGAAACGGGGGAGATGGTGTTATCATTCGAAAGAATTTCAAAATGAGGAAGTTTACTTTAATGTATTTAGCGATCCCGAAGGTTGTTCTACCGTGGTTTTGGATATCGCAGGCAATACTTCCAACGGAATTCTTTCGAAATTTATCGAAGGAAAATATCAACACCTGAATCTTTCTATTTGCGGAAAGTTTGTTAAAATCGCCAAATCGATTCGATCCCGGTTTTTCTTAGGAGCAGAGATCGACTATCCTCCGTGGAAGGCGTTTACGATCCAACGGCTCCACGGAAATCAATCTCACGATTTCGATTTTTCTCGAACTCATTTGATCGGATGGGATATATCAATCGATTCTAGGAAAATCGTAGATAGTAATAGGCTACGGATTGAGAATTTTATTTCAATTTCTGCAGATTCCTATTCTATCTTATACGAACATTAGAATATTAAAACTATAGAATTAATTTCATTTTGCAATTCTCACTTTGCCTTTTTACCGATAAAGAACGCAATCGCACCAATCACGTATAATTCATATTCTTTGAAATTCTCTTTGAGAGCCGCTTCCAAATCGGGAAGTGTGTCTTCGGTATTATGAAACACTCCTTTTCGGTTTAATTTTTTCATTCCGATTTTGGATAAGAAATGAGTCTGACCTAAATCGTGTAAGCCGGTGGATCCGAAGATGACCCCGTCCGGTTTGCGGATTTTCAAAAGATTCTCGAATGCGATTGAGGCTTTTTTTCGGATGGGTCCGGGAACACAGTGAAACAAGAAATTCAATCCGATCGAATCGAATTTTTCCTTTATATGGATCGGTTCCAATATGTTAGCCCTATAAGCGTTGAACTGCCCCGCTATTTTGGAAAGCCTTCTTCTAGATTCTATCAGAGTATTCGGATTTAAATCCATTACCGAGATGATCGGCTTTTCTACCGGAAACTTCGCATTTTGCAGAAGATAACCCGTTCCCACTCCTATATCCAAATGATTACCGCTTAGATTTCGACTGTATAAATCGATCATATTCTGCGGAACACAGCGCCAAAACCACCTACTGATGATATGTAAGACGAAGAGGTCGTAAAACCTCAGAAAACTCGGAGTATAAACCTGTTGTCCTTTTATAACTTCCTGGCTGTACTGATTTTCAGACATACCAAGATCGATATACAGTTGATTTTGTTGCATTTTTAATCCTTTTTGTATTCCGGAATTTACCGTGTATAAGGAATGATTTATTCTTTCCTCAAATCTTTCAAGTATATTCCCGAATCACATTATTTTATTATTGTATTCAAAAAATATGGAATATTATCACAGAACGCAAAACTTTCCGCACCGGATCATAGTCCGGCACAGATCGAAGCGGCCGTATGTTCGGCCACCGCAGAAATCGTCATCACCGGGTGAAATCCGATCGAAGACGGGATTGCAGATCCGTCGGCGATGAATAAATTTTTATAACCGAATACTTCTCCAGTTTCAGATACGACCCCCTTATCCGGATTAGAGGCGAGAATACAACCCCCAAGAGAATGTACTGAAATAATCCGATTAAACAACAAAAAGGTTGCCAGCGGTCCGAATTGTCCGCCGTATGCATCTCCAACTTGTTGCATGGAGGTGGTCATATTTTGGATGAGGGTCTTATTTTCTTTGGAATACTTCCACTTCACATCTATATTCTTACCTCGACGAACGATTTTTCCGTTTGCGTTATCCCTTCCGATCGCAAATAAGTTGGTCATATAAGTAGGGTCGCCCGCACCCGGAAGCCCCGGCGGCAACGGTTTTGAAAGTAGCCCCCTTTTAAATACGAAGGGCAAAATCCATTCCAAACTTTTCCAAAAAAGAGGACCGATCATTCTTAACAACCAATTCGGTTTAGAAATTCCTAATGAAGCGAGCACCGTCATTACGGGTTGGTTGAATGTGGGCGCCGCCATCGTAAACTGAAATCCCTTCGGAAAATAATTGATTACCGTTGTAACGTCCGGGCCATCCCAAGGTTTGAGTTCGGTTTTACTCGATTCGATCCCTCCCAGAAAATCCCCGTTTCCGGAATATCCTTTTCCAAGCTGTTTACTAAGATTCGGTAAGGTTTTGTATTTGTCTCTACTATTGAAAAGAATTCGATTGGTTCCCAACGTTCCCGCGGAAAGAACAACTCTTTTGGCATATACAGACCGTTTTTCTCCAGTTTCCGTATTTTCGTAGTAAACCACATAACCGTTTTTTGGATCGGGAGCGATATGAGATACCAGAGAATTGATTTGAAATACGGCCCCGTTTTTTTGAGCGTCAGCAATATAATTAAAATCTAATGTATTTTTAGCCCCGTGATTACACCCGAATTCACACTCCGCACAACGTACACATGTGGATTGTCCCGGTCTAGAAGGTTTTAGCCAGCTAGCAGCCTCATCCGGATCGAAATAAGTGTGCTGATTCAATTCCGCGGCGGCTCGAAATTTATTCCTTTTCGGAAGATCCCACTCCGGTGGAACTGGCTTTACGTCGAACTTGGCCGCGACTTTATCGTAATAAGGATCCAGATAGTTTCGATTGAACGGAGCAGGCCAGCGAGGATCTTCAAATACCTTATGGTCGGGACGGATATGAATGTTGGCATAGATAAGCGACCCTCCCCCCAAACCGGAAGCCGTCACGGTTCCGAGCCCGCTGAAAAAATTGAGTTCATAAAGTCCCAAGGATTTTCTTTTTTTAGGATAACGCCAGAGGAGATTATCAGTTTGGCGCACGTCCCGCGGGAAATCTCCCGGAGAATATTTTTTTCCCCTTTCTAAAACAAGAACCTTTTGACCTTTTTCGGAAAGTCTTAAGGCGCTGATGGAACCTCCGAAACCGGAGCCGATTACAATTGCGTCGTAGTATATATTGTCTTTTGACATGCTTTCTTCCGTGAAGTTATATTAGTGATTTATAAAATTAAAAACTCTTCAATACAGATTTAAAGACTGAAGTATCAAAGGATATACGTCCTTGTGAGCGTTTTTACCAAATATACAATCGATATGTCCGTAATCAGGAATCACATGACGGTTATATTGATTCGGATCGAACCGATCGATTAGTTTTTTGTAAGTCAGCTCCGTACTTTCCGGAAGATAACAACGATTCTCCGCTCCATGAATGAACGTGATCGGCAGATTAAGTCGATCCCAATTCGGAACATACACGTCTTTTCCTTCCGAGTTCACAACCTTGTGGGCACGGATCATCTTGGACAAATGTTCAAACGCTTTTATGTTGGACACTCCGAACATTTCTCCCAAACCGTATCGATAGGTCTCTTCATTCAAATTTTCTAATCTATAAAGGCTTCCGTAAAGAAAAGAAATTCTTCTACTGACCGGATTTACATCGTGAGAGAAAAGAGACTGAGGTTGTAGCGCCAAAACGCTATTGAAAAATTTATCCAACCATCCGTCTTTATCGCTCGTATACGCCGTCATGTCTTCGATTCCCAGCGCATCCAAAATCTCCGCCGTATGAAGTCCCACTTTGATATCCATAGAAGTGGGAACCTCCACATCCGCTGAAATTTGAGAAAGAACCACGGAACGAACTCCTTCCAGACCCGCAAGCAACGCCATCGTAAACGTGGTCGCGCCAAAACAATGAGCGACTACTTGAATTTTATCTACTTTGGTAAGCTCTCGAACCTTATTCACCGCGGCAGGGTAATCTTTCGTTGCGATCACGTCTCCGGTGTTAGGTAGAGGAGCCGAAGGAAGGGCAATTGAGGTTCTATAATCGAAAAGCCAAACGTCGTATCGATTTTCGAAAAGATATTCCAAAAGATTAGTATCGATGGTATCGAT
>NZ_AHMT02000016.1:60000-70000 GCF_000243815.2 Leptospira alexanderi serovar Manhao 3 str. L 60
TTTATTATGATTTTATTTTCCACAGCCTATCTGACGTCTTGGGACGGTTTGACTTTACCACTGTTTAAACCGGCATACGGACAATATTATCTTTCTTTCGCTTTGGTTTTTATTTATGCCTCCACCTTGTTCTTGTTTTTATTTTCTCTGGAATTTTTGTACCCGGAAAAAAAGGATAAAGAAGCCAAAATTGTAACGGCCATCTATGTCGTCTCCAATCTTCTTCTGATTCCGCTTTCGATTTTTTATCCGATCCAACTGAATCAGTTCTCATATTATCTGGGGTTGATTATCAACTTAATCATTGTTTATTTTTGTATCGTGAGGATCAGGGACGGTTTTAAGCCCGCAAAAAAATTTCTGCTGATCCATATGGTATTTCCCATCGCCGGAATTCTTGCGAATTTAAGTACCACGGGCGCGATTTCGATCAATTATCTTTCTCTTCATCTCTTAAAGTTAGCCTTCGTTTCCCAATCCGTTCTTTTTTCCATCATGCTCGTTCAAAGAATAAAGGAACTGGAATTTAAGCTCAAGGAGGGTTTACAATCCGAGATTCATAAAAACATCATTCTTCTCAAAAAAGAAATCCAACAAAGAAGAGAAACCGAATGGGAACTGATTCAAGCAAAGGAAATCGCAGAAAAAGCCTCCAAAGTAAAAAGTAGTTTTCTTGCAAATATGAGTCACGAGATCCGAACTCCCATGAACGGAGTGTTGGGAATGGTTCAGCTTCTAGGAACTACAAAACTTAACGACGAACAGAAGGAATACATTCAAATTCTTTCCGTTTCCGCCAAATCATTGTTACAGATTATCAACGATATTCTCGACTTTTCCAAAATCGAAGCCGGAAAAATTTCCCTGGATAAGGAAGTATTTTCGATTCGTTCCGTTTTGAACGAGATACACGATCTTTTACATCCTCTTGCAAAACAAAAACGAATAGGTCTTCGCCTGGAAGGTAAATTCGAAATTCAAGAATATGTTTACGGAGACCAACTCAGGCTTCGACAAATTTTATGGAATCTTACCGGCAACGGAATTAAATTCACCAATCACGGAGAAGTAGTTCTGAACGTGTCCCAAAAAAATATTTCGAAAGATAAAATTTCGATAGAGTTCACAGTTTCAGATTCCGGTATCGGAATTCCTTTAGAAAAACAAAAACAAGTATTCGACGCATTTTCGCAAAGCGACACATCCACTGCGAGAAAATTCGGAGGTTCCGGTTTGGGTCTCAGTATCACGAAACAACTTGTGGAACTCCAAGGCGGAACTTTGAACTTGGAAAGTAAGGAAGGTTATGGCTCCAAGTTTACATTCGCAATTACTTATGGTATACCCTCCGAATCGGAAATCGAAAAGATTCTCGAAGCAGAAAAAACGAAGGACTTGGAAAGCGCTTATTCGAATGCGACTTCTAAAAGTATGAGAATTCTCGTAGCAGAGGACAACGAAACCAATTGTCTTTTAATCGAAAGAGCGCTTAAAAAATTAGGTTACGATCCGGTCGTTGTTCACAATGGCAGAGAAGTGATCGAAAAAATGCAATTGAATGTTTTCGATATGATCCTTATGGATATTCATATGCCCGAGGTGGACGGAATTGAAGCTACGAAATGGATTCGTTCACAAAAACAAAACACGGGATTTCCAATTATCATCGCCCTAACCGCAGACGTGATCGAAAGTAACAAGGAAGTATACATTTCTAAAGGTATGAACGATTACCTGACCAAACCTTTAGATTTGCCTCTTCTCAAAAAGACCTTGGATTTCTGGTCCGATCATGTAAAAATCTCTCATTGGAAATAATAAAAGCCTTTCCACAAACCGTAATCTTTTGTTCCTTACGCTCATATCCCGTTTCGTTCATCCTTATAAAGTGAGACAAACACTAATTTTGCAACGGTGAATAACATCGATTATTTTGAATTAGAAACCGGAGAGTTTGTTATTTTGGAAAAATAGATTCCGTTTTCTTCCGAAAGACGTTCAGAATTTGCTTTCCACATACTTTGAAAATCGTTAAACCGAATTCCATAACGTTTCATCGCGGAAAGGACGTAAAATGCGGCCCATTGTCTAAGATAAAACGGCTGATTTACAACAAAGTGATGGATTCCATGAGTCGCTCCGAAATTGAAGCAAAAAAGATGGAACGGAAAAACCAGCCAAGAATTTAAAACTTGGGTTTGGTGATAAACGTTCGGAATATTTCCGTAGTAGTGCATATTTGAAGAAACAACTTGGATCGAAGTTTGACGAATCCAATTCGGGATCAAATAAACGACAGCAGCCGAGTTCAAAATCGATCGATTCGTTTCCAAAAACGAAGGCTCCAAAATCGGATTTCCGAATAATAGATTCAAAATATGGAATGCGTTTATGGATAAAAAGGAATACCAGAGCAGAAAGAAAATTTCCCGATAAGGTCCTATAGTTCTCGGAACCTTGATTTTTCTAAGCTGGAGATACGCGTCTTTTGCAACTTTTCTTCCCTGTAAAATCAATGCTAAGTTTCCGTCGATCATGATTAAAACTCTTTTTAAACCGAAAGGTACTCCATTACCGATCATTCTTTCTTCCACGTCCTCTTTGTTTCCGGACAACTTATGATGTAAAAGGTGGATTTCTCTTCGAAACCAAGGATTGACCGTGTTGGCTCTAAAAAGCCAAACCACCCAGAACATCAAATTCTGAACTTTTACTCTTCCCTTGTAGTAAAGATTATGGATGAGATCGTGTTCTATCTCGTGCAAAAAGGATGCAAGAATCGCGTTGAGAACAATACAAAGCCAAAAGGGAATTAGATTTGTTATATAAAGTACAGCGAAAAGAATCATACCAGATGCAGAACCGATCGTGATACTTAAACCGATTTGATCCTGATATTTCGATAAGTATGGAAATCGATTCCGAATTCGATTGTCCCAAAATCGAATCCACTGAATGATCTTTCCAGTTTTTTCCTTTTCCGAAAAAACTTCGTAGGGTTTGTTTCGAGTTTTCCATTGTGAATTCATAAGTTATCTTACGTCATCCTAGAATTTTGGGCTTATCTAACTCGCTCTCAAAGTTAACCATTTCCGTTTATAAACCGGGTTTCTACCTACGTAAAATTCTATCCTAGTTTCCAAAAATCAGAAACTTTTTTCCGGTTCTTTTTTATATCATACCAGTGAAATCCGATCCACTGACTCATTACTCAGAGCTATATAATATAGTACTTAGAATTCTGTTTTACTACTCGGACGCATGAAAATGATACTCGAAAATAAGCGGTCGGTTTTGCAAAAATACAACGGTTCTCAAAAATTAAGTCAAATCGGGAAATCTCGACTTTTTAGAGGAAGATTCCAACATTCTAATTTTCGAAATAGTTTATCACAGTATTTTATTCATGCGTCCGAGTAGTAAAACAGAGATTTATCTCAAAATTCAAGGTATTCAATTATGTAGGGATCAGTAATATTCGAACCGAAAAGACGCCATGTTTTTTTAAACCGAATTTAGTCCCTTTCCAATCCGGGTTTTAAACTGCTTTATGAATTCCTAATAAACCAAACGAACCATCTCCGAAATGGGAAAGAAAAACACAATCGGTAACAAATCGAATCTCTCCGTTTTAATACGAACTCGGACTCAGTTCGGAATTTGTATTACACAAAGGCAAAAGCTGATTTAAATCTTGCAGATCGATTTTTCCGCCGGAAAGGGTGCAAATCCCGTCCAAGCCGGAAAAAACTTTTTCAAAAACTTCGTAACGGAATTTTTCCAAAAGTATCCAATCTTGGCTCGTGGAAGCGTATAACTTTTTCTCTTCGAGTAACTTTTCAAAAAGTCTCACTCCGATCAAGGATCTTATTCCGCATTTTTCTAATATTCTCAAAGCCTCATTTAAGGAAACGGTATTTCCTTTGGAAACAGAAACGCTTTTCAGAAAATTTAGAATGCGAGTAACAATAAAAAGGGAATAAATATCCTCTCTTTCAAAATGTTCGGAAAGAATCGCCATCGAAGTTAATCTCGAAAGAAAAACGTCGGATTCGCTTCTTTCCGGAAAATCCGAAGCAATCGGAGAATTCGGAGTAAGATAAAAAAGCGAAGCACCCATCAAAACGGGTTGGGCCGCGTTAAACCGAAGCGTTTGAATCATAGACTCCAAAGTTTCCATCGGAAGTCCGAGGATTTGATATGAAGTGATTTGAAATCCAAGTTCGAAACTCTCCCGAACGATTTGAAGATACTTTTCGATCGTATGCGGTCTTTTCGTAGTCTCTCTAACGAGTTTATCGGAACTGACCAAGGCAAGGTTCAGATTCGTAAATCCCGCATCCTTCATCAAACGAAGAAGTTCACTATCCAAACTGATATAAGAGATTCCGTTCATTGCGACGAACCGAACGTCCTTTTTAGGAAAGGCTCGGATCAATTCTTCACAGAGTTTCTTCATTTCGGGACGGAAGAAAGTTAAATTGTCGTCTTCGAAATCGAATACCCGGTAACCAAGTTCATAAGATTCTTTGATTTCGCTTAACACATTCTCAACCGTATTTCTTCTATACTTGGTTCCAAAGGTCGTGTGAACCGAACAAAAACTGCAACGATGCGGACAACTTCTGGAAGTGATAACAAAACGTATCGGCTTTCCTTCGAAAAGATAATGTTCTTTCAATAAGGAAGATACGTCAGGAGGCGGGAGTTCTTGAATCGGAAAATTATCCCCGATCGGATTTAAACGAAGAGTTCCATTTTCTTTCCATCCGAGAGAATCAACGATCGCATAACGTTTATGTGCTTGAAATTCCCTCAAAAAATCGCAGATCGGTTTCTCACCTTCTCCTCGAATGATAAAATCCA
Organism: Leptospira alexanderi serovar Manhao 3 str. L 60; assembly: GCF_000243815.2. Classification (GTDB taxonomy): domain Bacteria; phylum Spirochaetota; class Leptospiria; order Leptospirales; family Leptospiraceae; genus Leptospira; species Leptospira alexanderi. Next base: position 64,867 of record NZ_AHMT02000016.1, read on the forward strand.
CGTTCGGATTCGAGAGCATTAGTTCCGGACAAGCGGATACATGAGAACCTCCCATTAAAACGGGAACGTCTAATACTTTCTTCACGGCTTCTGCCGTTTTCAAAGCCTCTCTGTAATAAGGGGAAAACAAAGAGGAAATACCCACAAGATCAGGTGCCAGAGATTTTACTTCGTTTGCTATGTCTTCGTAAGGTGCTCCAAAATGAAAGTATTCAAAAAATGTGGAGAATGGACCTTTATCCGGAACTGGATAGTATTCCTTTAAGTATTTGAGCTCACTCGGAATCGGAACCGTTCTTCTTCCCGCAAGTTTGTCTCCCAGTCCTCTATGAAAATCGCGGATGATGACTTCTACGTTTGGCAAAAATTTTTGTACAGCTCCTTTGAGATAACAAAGCCCAATCGGTTGCAATCGGATATCGGTATCGTAAAAATCTTCCACTGGCGGTTGAATGAGTAAAAGCCGCATGTCACCATAGAAACAAAAAGAATCACAAGATCAAGCCTCTTCGTCCCAATCGGAAACGGACGAATCGAATTTTATCCGTTGACCCTAAAGGATTTCCGAGTTATACTTCGCAAGCAATAAAAGGAGTTCCGGCATGCCTTATAAACCCACACAACCGGGTATGGACTTGAGTAAATCGCTAGTTCAGTTCGCAAAAGATACTTCGGTAGGGACTTTAGAAAGCGTTCGTTCGATACTTACCCAATCCTTCGATTGGTCATCCAAACAGTTGTCGCAGCTTTCCGGAATTCCTTTGGTTCAGAATACGAGTCTTGCGGAATTTTTTTCCAAATCCGTGGAATCTCTCAAAAACGCGAGTGAAAAAACGGAACAAGAATTGACTCGGGCTTTAAGTTCCACGGCAAAGGCGATGCACACAACGTTAGACGCTCTTGAAAAAGCGGACGTAGTTGTTAAACGAATTTTTTTTGAAAACATCCCCGTTTCCAGTATAGTAGGAGAATCCTTCGCGGGACTCGTGACTACTTCCCATATTCAGGCGTCTTTTCGGCTTGAGGGAAAGGACGTGGGAGTTCAAGAAATCCTAATGGATTGGAAAAAGTCGAAACTCCCGCGTTTGATCCTTTGTATTCCGGGACTTTTCTGCGACGAAGGGCTTTGGAACGCAAAAGGAGAAGTTCCCATTTCCGATACGATGAAAGAATGCGGTTATTACCCGATCTATCTTCGTTTCAATCCAGGGATTCATCTTTCCACAAACGCAAAGCTGATGTTGAATCTTGTGGAGACGCTTTTGAATTCCCCCGAAGTAAAAGGAGACACGTTAGACGTTATATCTTATAGTCAGGGCGGTTTGATTTTCAGAAGCGCCTTGTATCAGGCTAGACAAAAAAATTCGTCCTTTTCAGATAGAATTCGTCACGCACTTGTGATCAATTCTCCCGACGGAGGATCGTATATCGAAAAAATTGGTTTTTGGCTCGGACTTGGAGCGGAGTCATTACCTATCCTTCCAGTTAATATCTTAGGTTTTATCGGAAATCAAAGAAGCGATGCAATCAAAGATCTTTCTCACGGAATTATCCGAGAAGAAGATTGGGTTCAAAATAATCAAATCAAGAGGTACGTAAACGATTTGTATTTCAAAGAGTTGGACAAAGTGAATGCAACTCAGATATACAGTCTAGTAACAAAAGAAGAATCCAAATGGTCCTCATGGATCGGCGACGGAATCGTTGAAAAGCCGAGCCTTACTTTGTTAAGCGACAGGGTATATCGAAAAAAATCCGATCCTGAATCCCGGGTTAATTGCTTGCTTGAAACTTCTCATTATCAGGTGATAACACATCCGGAAACTCATAAAATTCTTCGTAGAGTTTTGACCGATCGATTTTAAATCGAAAAAGGCAATGAGGAAGTGGGGAGAAATTCATCTCCTTCGGAAGGGGAACTTCTGGAAAATAAAAGACATTTGTGAATGAATACGAAGTTTCACCAATAAGTTTTAAACTTGTATCCCGTAAGAACCCACATAAGTATTTGGACCTGAAGATAAAATTCGTCGGAAGTACGACAAATCCTCTGTGAAACCCACAACGCGCCCTAAACACCGACCCATAGGAAGGTGTTTGCTGAGTTCAGGAAGCGTTGTGCCTGAGTTATACCTTTCGCGCCCTAAACACCGACCCATAGGAAGGTGTTTGCTGAGTTTTCTTCGAGCGACCCGCAGGGAGTTGAGACATTATTATTCCGATAAACAATAATCGGAATTCAATAAATTGCTCTCTACGGATCGCAATTTAGGAAGCGTTGTGCCTGAGTTTCCCCGTGTTTGGCTCGGAGGAGCCTGTTGAAAAAGAGATGCAAAATTTGTGAAGCAGTTAGATTTGCATAATGGCAAAGTTCAATAACACGGACCCGAATCAACTTAGGATGCATGTTTTAGATTTTCAGGAATTGATCGGAGAGGGACATCCGATCCACGGATTTAAGAAAGTTATAGATCGTTTAGATTTTGAGAATTTTGAAAAGAATTACCAAAACGATGAAACAGGTCGACCTGCAATATCACCTAAGAAAGTAATTTCAGCACTTTTCTATTCGATATTAATCGGAAATCTCTCGATGAGAGAACTGTGTAGGTTATCGAAACTCAGAGCCGAGTTGATCTATCTTAAAGTGGTTTTATCGGCTTTGAAACGATTTCCATCGACGGAACGAAGATCAAAGCGAACGCAAATCCTGACGATATTGGAGACTTACTACTCGGACGCATGAAAATGATACTCGAAAATAAACGGTCGGTTTTGCAAAAGTACAACGGTTCTCAAAAATTAAGTCAAATCGGGAAATCTCGACTTTTTAGAGGAAGATTCCAACATTCTAATTTTCGAAATAGTTTATCATAGTATTTTATTCATGCGTCCAGTAGTAAAAAAATTCGAAACCAGACTTAAACAAATCGAAAAAGTGAGTAAAAGAAAATTCAAAGAATGGGAAGCGTCCGCAGATTTGGAACATTCTAAAATACAAAACAAGAGAAAAGAATTCGAACGGAAAACAGACAAGCTCAAGGAAGCTGTAAAATTCTTAAAAAAGCACAAAGACCGTCGTCGGGTTCATCTCTATGAGAGAAATTGCGATCTACAAAAAAGAAGAAGCGGCTTTATCGTAGGTTACAATGCGCAGGCGGCGGTCGATTATAAATCAAACATGATCATTTCATAATGTGTTGAGACCGGACAATCGGATACTCAGTTTACAGAAAAGATGATTCAAAAAGTTGAATCCTGTTATTCTTCTTTACTCATCCCTACATAATAGAGTGTCCAAAATTCTACATCTAAACGGGGATTTGTGCTAAACTAAAATTGGCGGTACTCCTTTATGTAGAGATCAGTAATCTATTGGCGCTCGACAGGTCGGAATTACGGTTTGATCTTCTTAATCAGTTTCAGATCCGCTTTGTTAAAAACGGTAATTTGAATGTTGCCTGAACTTTCTTCCTTACCGGTGACATAAATTTTTTCACCGTAGAAAGTGACGTTCGAATTCGGGCTGATCTCTTCCGAAGACTTGGCTTGTTTTTTCAGATCCTTGCCGAAACGCGAAAGATAATATTTTTCCTCAACTTCTTCAAAAGCGTAGATCTCATCACCTTTTACGATCATAGGAGATCTCCAGAAAATATTGTCCGACGACGAAAGAGTCGGTTTCAAAGTTTCCTGATCGATCAAAATCAACTTATGATTGGAAGAGTGGCCGTCTTCAAAGCCTATGACCAAAGCTTTTCCATCCACGATCTCGAAAGTCCTACCGCAGATCTTGTTGAAGTCTCCTCTAAAAATCGTGTCGTCTTTGGTGGGATCTAAAACTTGGAGCTCGTTATTATAATGTCCTTTATCCAGGTATTTCAGAGTTTTTAAGAAAAGAATTTTTCCTCCGACCACGTTTTTATCGAATTCTTCTTTTTTCTTTTCCTCTTCCTTTTTGATTTCTAATTCCTTCTTAGTTTCCGCGAGCTCTTTCTTTAACTCCGCCTCCGATTTCTTGTTAGAAGATTGATTATCACTTCCGGATTTATTATCACCGGAATTGCTCTTAGAATCGGATTTAGAGGAGCTTGAAGAACTGGAAGAAGTAGAAGGATCGGTCTTATTATTCTTCCTTTCTTCGTCTTTTTTAACGACTTCTTTTTCCTTTTCTTTTAACTTTTGCTCTTCTTTCTGAGCGGATTCCTTTTCTTTCTGAATCTGCTCTTTTTCTTTTTTCTTTTCTGCGATCTGAGTTTTATTTTTTACAGGATCTTTATTGAGCTCTTGGAGTTCCTTATCGGTTTTTATTTCCCTATCGGAAATTTCTTTTTGTTTGTTCTGGTTCTCTTCTTTTCTGCGCTTTACTTCTTCTAATTCTTTCTTGTTTTTTTCGTTCTGAAGATCGCCGAACTTATCCTTTTCGGACTGCCCTTCCTTCTTCTTATCCAACTCCTTATTGACCTCGTCTTCCAATTCGTCCGTATGAACGTCCTTACCGAGAACGTCTTCGACAAGAGGAATCAAAATCTGAGTTTTTCCTGGCCATTCGGAATAACGTCTGGAAATTCCGATGGAGTTCGGGTTTACAAACTTAATTACAGAATTGGAATATTTCCTTCCGATATAACTCTTATCTTTTCTATGAATGGCATTGTAATATAAAATATAAGTGGCGAGAATGTCGGAATTTTTGTCATCATAACCGAAATTAGATTTCACGAATCCGGCTAGGATTCTTTGAATCGAATTGACATGTCCGTAATCGGAATCTTCTGAAATCGCAAAAACGTCCGCTCCGAATTTCTTTTCCTCGGGAGCGATTCTGGTTACGCTAATTCCGCCTTGTGTATGAGTTTTATCGGGTTCTTTTTTCAGAATGTCCGCAAGACCTAAGCCTACTTTCTCGTTTGTTCCTCGCACTTCCTCACCGGCTCGCGCAGAAGATCGATTGATAAACCGAACTCTCTGAGAAGATCGAATTTCCTTTTCTCCGAGCTTGGAATTATCCTGAGAAAATAACGATAAAGAAAAACCAAAACATACAAACATGAACCAGATTCTGAACATTCTAAAATTCTCCTTTTATTTCCCGAAGTGAAAGACTCGTTTGATCGGAGAATATATTATTCTC
>NZ_AHMT02000016.1:75000-95000 GCF_000243815.2 Leptospira alexanderi serovar Manhao 3 str. L 60
AATTCCCTTTGATCTTCTTAAGCTTTTCCATCCTAGAAAAAATGTCCTCTGCATGTCCAGGGATTTCCAAATCCTTACGATAGAATAAGGCTCGCGCATACCAGAGTTTAACGGTCAAATCTGCTGGATTTTTTTCCACGAACTTTTGGAGATAAGGAATCGATTCCGTCTCTTCCTGAGCTTCGTTCATCTTGAGAATTTTTTCTTTAACCGCACGGTTCCATTCTTTCCGATTCTCTTCGTTCGCAAAAATCGAAGAACAAAAAAATGCCAAGAACAAAAACCAGATTGATAAACGAATAAGAATCATGATGAAATCGAAAGAAATTTACAGGTATGTGAAAAGATTCTTTCCGTTTTCCGGATAAACGTCCACTATAAAATCGTAGGCATTTCCGGTTTGATCCGTCAAAGAACGTATTCGTTCTTCCAAATCCTTTTTCGTGTATAAACCAAACGCACCGACTCCGATTCCGAAACACATATCTTCGGGACCGATGATTCCGAAAACTTGAGACATCACTTTCTTACGAAGCGATTCTAGTTTTTTGAAATTCTTTCCATGAAATTCTATTCGAAAAAATTTCATAAGTCCTCTTTCACCGTCGGTTGCGATTCTCATCAAATGAATTCTGGAAGAAACGACGTCTCGTTTGTCTCGGAACAACTCTCCCAGAATTTTTCGATCGTGTTCCTCGAACGCGGGAATAACAGGTTCCAAAGAATGAAAGATCAAATTTTCGATTTCCTGAGCGTTCTCTTCCATAAGCGGATCTTTGAAAAATAGAAAAAATCGAAACGGAATTCCGAAATTGGACAAGGGAATCGTAAGAATGGAAATACAAGATTCCAAATCAATCGGATCGAATTTCTTTCTAAAAAAACGATCCATTTTTTTTTCTTCGGTGATTTCGATGTAAGAATACGTTCCCAATTCTTTTCCGATGTATTGATCGTCGTAGAGAAAAATCATATTTTCGGACGTGCGCTCTTTCAGTCCGTAAGTTACAAAAGGACTGTAACTTCCGTTTCTTCTATTGTAATAGTGGATCGAAAATCCGAAAAGTTTAAGGCTCGAAAACACAGAAGTATAGTATTTTAGAATAAACGAATATTCAGATTCCAGCCCATAACTAAGCTCGTCCAAAACTTCCAAAATTTTTCTTCGATCCCGAATCTGAAGAGTATTCAACCATTTCATATAACCCGGACCCAACTCCATATTGCGGGAACGGATCGGCTTCGACTGCGATTTAGCGATTTCTTCTACCGGAGAAGTGGATTTTTCACGGATAGGCTCGCTCACTTTGGAGATCAAATCCTCCAATTCCGGAGTAAAAATTTCGGAACGTTTCTTTTCAATTTCAGGCGGAACAATCGTATGTGCTTTGAATTTTTCGGGGGCTCTTAAAAAAGCGGGGGAAATATAGCCTTCTTTTTTTAACTCAAAAGGAAGAACAAAAATGGAAGGACCGTCTTCCCGTTTGACCTCCTTCAGACTGATCGAAGGATTATTTAAATCCGAGTCCACCTCTTCCGAGGTTAAAGTTTGTATCTCTTCTACTTTGTCCGTTTCTGCTAACTCCAGAGTTTTTTGCTTAGCAGTTTGAAGTCTGTCGATTCCCTTCGAGATCTGTCCTACAATCTCCTGGATTTCTTTTCCTTCTTTACTCGTAAAAAGATTTCGTTTTATTCTTAGAATTCTGATCATTAGGTCGATCAAAAATAGTATGGCGAGAAACCCCGAAAGGAATAAAAAGAAAAGTCCTTCACTTCCCGGTTTTAAGATGAGAATCCCCTTTAAAAAGCCGTAAGAATTTTCGGGCATCGCGTAATAATACCCAATAAATGGAACGGAACCGATTTGAATCCGATGAACAGCGCTTTGAGATCGATTCATCTCATCGATCAAAAGGAAAGAAATCCGACCCTTATTCAAGCCGTCGTATTGTTTTCCGGGCTCCACATAACCCCCGAATTTCAAGTCCGGAATCAACATGGATTCGGTTCCGGAAAAAGAAACACGAAACAAATCCTCTTTGAACTCGGCGAGAATCAATTTTTTCTCCTTAAGATTGGGAAGACAAAGTACCAAAGAGGGTTTCAAAAATAATAAACGACTTGTTCCCGCTTTTAAGATTTCCGCCAAAAGTTTTCCTTCCGCATCTTTGCGGGAAACGAGATCCGACTCCGCGACAAACTTCAAACCGGAAACGATCGGAAATTCCAACTGTAGATTTTCCAATTCCGAAGAAGAATTTATTTTGCTAAGTCCCGCTTCAAGACGACGAAGCTCTTCGTTTAAATTCGAAAAAACGGACTTCATTTTAATTTTATAATATACTCCATCCGGAAAGTACGGCACGAGCATATAGTAAAAAAAAGAAAGGACCGATACGGTTAAAATTGCGATTCTTAGCTTGAGTCCGGTCATGAAAAATCCCTTTTCAGAAGCAGTATAATCCTCAGAAAAATGTCCCTCAGCTTAAGAACTTTTTCCTTATGATCAAATTCCTTCTCCACTATGATTGATTGAACCAAAGTGGAAGATATGATTCCCAATCCGCAGATTCCGAGTAAAAAGGACAGGAACACAAGAATCTGAAACAACTGTTTTGTTCTGGATCCCTTGTCATACGAAAGAAAAATCGCATGATCGCCGATTTTGTTTTTTTCCCAAAGAGGACGATCTTTCCATTCGATTGCAGGTTTATTGAACTCTGTCAGTATCTCTTCCAGATTATCAGGATAGTTAAGCGACCTAAGATCATTCGAGCCTATCAAAGAATTGTTCCCGATGTTTTCGGATTTAAAAATCCAATAGACTTGTTTATCTCTGATGTTAAACGGAAGCGATATATGTTTCCCCAAAACAAAACCTTTCATCCAGAGAAACCATTCTCCGTTTTTGCTTCGATAGATCGGAATTCCGGAACTGTCAAAGTTGATTTCAGAAGGTAAGATTTTCAAATCCCCTAAACGAAGATCCCCGTTAAAAATTTCTTTCGTCTTTTCGCTGGAATATACGAGACGATACGATGAATCATATACTTTGATCGATTGCAGTCCCAAATTCTTTAGCAAACTTTCGCCGAGTTCCTTCGCTTCTCGCGGAAGGGAAAAAATTCGAATTGTATATTCTATTTTGGAACTCACCTCGAAAAAAGGAACTTTCTGGGCCTGCGACCAAACTTTTAAAAAGCCATCCCTCTTTAAAAATCCTTCGTTTCCTGCCGGATTCAAGGGAAACTTCATAGAAGACTCTTTCCACTCTTCCTTAAAAAAAGGGATGGAAACTGGAATCAGCCCTAATAGAATCAGAGTTAAAGCCAAGGCGATTTTTCTGTGAAAATTGGACGTCACTGCTCTTAGTATCGGCCTTTTTGGTCTAACCTAAAAGAAGAAAATCGGATAGAATATTATGATCTTTTATATGTTTATCGATGGGGTCGGATTCGGACCCGACGATCCGAAAACAAATCCATTTTCCAGATATGCAAATTCGTTCTTCCTACCGCTTGCGGGGAAACCGATTCCGGAGAACGCCCCCGAATCTCTTAAAAATACGATTTTCCTAAAAACAGACGCAAGCATGGGGATCAAAGGCCTTCCTCAAAGTGCTACCGGTCAGACTTCTCTTTGGACGGGAATCAACGCTTGTAAAATACTCCAAAGACATCTAAGTGGATTTCCTACATTTACCCTCAAAAAAATCATTAGCAAATATTCCATCATTCGAGTTTTGGAAGAACACGGTTTTAAAGCAGATCTTCTGAATTGTTACACTCCTGCATTCAGTGAACACGTGAAAAAAAATCCCCGTCACCTTTCGGCTTCCACTTTAATTCAAATGGCGAGTGATAAGCCCCTCAAGGGAATGGAAGATCTTCGTCAAGGCAAAGGCCTCTACATGGACATTACTCACGAATATCTGAAAGAATTCTCCAAAGGTTATTTGGACGATTCCGACGAATTGTTTCAAATTAGAGATCCGTATAAAACCGGGAAATCCATTATCCGTAATTGCAAAGAGGATAGTTATACCCTTTGTATTTATGAGTTTTTTCTAACGGACAAAGTAGGTCATAAGATGCACTGGGAAGCAGCCCAAAAATACATAGGGGAATTGGAAGCCTTTCTGATCGGAATATTAGAAGAATTGAATCCAGAAGAAGATCAATTAATCGTAACCTCCGACCACGGAAACATAGAGGATTTAAGCGTGGACGTTCACACACTCAACCAAGTTCCAACGATTCTTTACGGAAAATACACTTCACAAATGAAAAAAAAGATTCGGTCGATTGTGGATATTCCTTCCGCAATCTACGACGTTTTAGGAATCGATATTGAACTCAGGGACGAGGAATTTATAAAGGCGGAATGATCTAATGCGAGTTAGGTTAAGGCAAAATTTTGATAAAACTACAATTTGTCTTAGATTTTATAGAGGTTTCCTGAAAATGATTCATGATTTTTCCGTTTAAGAATTTGTTCAGCTTATCGAGAAAAAAATTACGAACGTATTTGAAGATTTCAACTTTACGCTCAGGAATTACGATTTAAAGCTTGTCCCAAAACTATCCGATTTTATCAGCATCTCTGGGGATTGTTCCTACGTTTTGGGACAGGCTCTTAGAAAACATAGAATTTAGAAAAATGCAATTTTAAAAATTCTAAATTCATTTCTTGTAATCTTAAAACCGTTTCTATACGAAATTGCTCCGTGGAGAATTGTTATATTTCCGATTGTCACATAGAATCAATTGTAATTACCGAAAGAAACATCGATCGAATTGTATTCAAAACGAATTACGAGTACGGCGGGACTTTAAGTTCGGAAAAATGTTCGGTCTATGTACAAACTGAAATTCTTAAGAATCAATAGATTCGAATTTACTTTAAATTTGGAAATAAATTCGTTCTTTTAAATCTCAATCCAATCTTTCAGTTTCCAAATCCTCTTTGCTTTTCGCCTTGTCGGATTCCTTATAATGAAGATTATCTTCCACTTGATCCAAAGATTCCTTTTTCCATGCGCTCGCTTTTCTTCCGACCGGAGAATCCGGATATCTATCCGAAGCTTCTTGAAATAAAGCCGCCGCCTTTTCATATTTTCCGCTTTTGAAATAGATCGTACCTTTGCGAAAAAGAGCCGTTTGATCCAAGGAACCGTCTTGATTTCCCAAAACTCGGTTCAAATATTGAAGAGCGGAATCGGATTTGCCAATTGCTTCGTAACTTTCGGCAATGTAGAACAAAGCCTGTTCTTCGGCTTTAGGACTAATTCCCATTTCAAGAGCTTTCTTGAAAGTATCGATTGCCCCATAATACTGTTTACGAACGTAAAGTTGTCTTGCCTTCTCTAAAATTCCGCTTCGAAATTCCGAAGTGACTTTTTCTTTTTCCGGATCAAAATAGAACCCGGCTTGGGCGTAGTCATCGTATACATCGTATGCGGACCAATCCTTTCCCATTCTGCGAAGGGATTTTCCCCAGCGAACACGTGCCTTTACATTTTCAGGATCCTCTTGCAATGCAAGAACATAGTTTTTACGAGAAAGATCGTAATTACCCTTCTTCATATAATAGTCCGCAATGGCGGATAACGCGTTAGAACGAAATTTCGAATCGGCGGAAATTCTGAGAACTTCCTCAAGATGTCCCTTTCCCTCCTCGTCTCGATTGAGCTGTAAAAGAAGATTTCCCATTGAATAAGCGACCTTAGAACGTTCATCTCTGGAAAGACCTTCTTTCTGGTTCAATTCACGATAGATTCCGAGAGCCAAAAGACTGTCTTGGTTTCTTTCCAGGGCCCTTCCCATATCGTATTTCACTCGAAATGAATATTCCTCGGGAATCTCTTTTGCGGAAAGTTCGGAGAAGATATCCACTGCTTTTTCAGCCGCACTGGGATTAGTTTGTTTTAAGTACTCTTCCCCTTCTTTAATTCTTTCGAGAACCGACATCCGTTTAGAACCCTCGTCTTGAACCGTGGTCTGGTAAACTCCGATTAAAAGACCGGCACAAATGAATAAAAATCCAGTAATTAAGATGATAGAGCGGTTCATGGATTTCCTCCGGAGATCCGAGACAGGCAACGCTTCGACCAAAATTCTGAGCGTTCTGTGTTATAAAATTTACTATCTTTATTGATGAAATACTTAAGGGCTTCTTGATAATTCCCTTTTTTATAGTAAGAGAGTCCAGTGAAAAATTTAGCTTTCCCTTTTAAGTACACGGAATTTCCGTCTTTAGCGTACGATTTCAAGTAGTGAATCGCGTCCGAATATTCTTTTTTCCAGTAGGTTCTCTTTAAGATCCTATCGAGTTCGTCGTCGGTTGCGGAAAATTCTTCCTCCTCCTGTTTATCTTTAGCATTCTCTTCCTGTTGCTTATCTATCGAACCCTCTTCCTGTTGTTTATTATCTACCGAATCTTCTTCCTGATTATCCTTTACTTTCGATTGTTCGTTTTCCTCCGAATTTTGAACATTATTCGAATTAATCGCAACAAAGGATTCATTTTCGACTAGATTGAATCCTTCCTTATCCTGATGTTTTACCGTAACTCCGAAATAGATTTTCGAATCTAAAGATTTCATCCGAACCTGTGCTACCGTATCCGGGTGATTTATCTCGCCCAATTTACGGACACTTCCCCCGAGAAAAGTAGCGGTTCCGCCGCTCAAGGGTTTGAGAGCCTGATATATCGTGTAAACTGTATTCGCATCCGCTTTTTCAGGAGCCTTCCATTCGAGTTTTACATCAAGGTCTTCAACGGTTGCTTTAATATCCTTTACATGCATTTCATCTTCCGAATATTCAGAAGATGCAATATCATTGGAACCATCCTTATTCGGATTTCCGATATAAAAAAATCGAGTAAAGGATTGTCCGTTTATCAGGGGTAAAACTTCTTTTGCACCGGATCGGACGCTGACACCGTAATAGATCGTTCGAGATTTGTTCAGATCCTGGTCCAAGAACGTGGATTCGGGATGACTCAATTCGGTCAACTTTTCCGCTTTTCTCATCAAAGATAAGGAAGACATGGGTTCCGAAGAACGATAAACAGTATAAACGGTCGCGTTCGGAATCGCCTTTTCATACGGAGTCCAATTCAATCGAAGATATTTGCCTTCTCTTTTAACCGTCAGATCGATCACTCTTGCGTCATCTGGAATTTCAGGAATTTTATTGTCTGCGTTCGAAACTCCCGGCGCAAGTGCGTGTTCGATGACGACCGGAATCGTTGTGAAGTTTTTTCCAGGAATCAGTTTGATCATATTCTTTTTAACGCGATGCGCTAAAACGACCGCGTAGTAATAAGTTCCCGGTTTGAGATTGTAATCGAAAATCTGGGTCACTCCGCCAGCGATTCCACTCGGATACTTACCCAATGAATCAGCAATCATACATTTCTCGGGAGTATCGATCATAGATGAAGCGCGAGCAACGATGATTTCACCGGTTTCTTTCGGGGCATCCCAGAAGATTCGAATCGAATTTTCATCCTTTTTTAAAATTTCCGCATGGATGGAATTTGCCACGCTATAATTCTCCACCTGATTCTGATTGAACGTGTTCTCCTGAGCTTTTGGAAAGGAAACCAACGTTATAAACGAGAATAGGAGCAATATACGAGTACGAATTTCCATAAAAGAATTGTCTTTGGTACTTATATCGACAGTCTAAACTGAGTAATTTAACACTGATTCGAAGAGAAATTCGTTTTAAACATGCAATAATATAAGATTCATTATTTCGGATTTGACATTTCCGAAACGATCAATTAGACATAATCCAAGTAAGAATTATGAGCGATCTGGATTATTACGAAAACCCTGAGTATCAGAATTTTCTGATTTCCAGCAAACGCCGCGAACTCACTCCTCCAGAAATTGTATTCAAACACTTTAGTCTTAAAGAAGTAGCAAACTTGGTCGATTTCGGAATGGGACTCGGCTATTTTACGCTAGAGTTAAAAAAACAACTTCCCAAAGACGCTTGGATCTGGGGTGGGGAATGCCAACAAGACTTAATCGACGAAGTCCTTCATTGGAAAAACCGAGACGAGATTTCTAATTTCACTCCATTTTTTATCGAAAAATCGGACCATCCACTTTTACCGGAATGGATTCCAACACCTGATGCGGTTTTTGCATCTTTAGTTCTATCCACATTTCCAGATCCTGGGCTTGCCATGGACGGACTTATGCGCTCGATAAAAAGAGGAGGAAAATTGATTGTTTTAGACTGGGTGAAGAATGAATACACAATCGGCCCAAAAATCAATGATAAGATTTCCTTAGATAAAATGAAATTCTTAGCCGAAATGTATCACTTGGATATTGTAAAAAACATTCGGGTTTCCGAATATGTCTATGGTCTCGAAGTAATCGCAGGTAAAGACTTCGAATACGGATTTTACGACCTCAGAGAGGAAGAAGACATAACGGACGAATTCATTCGTTCGTAACTTTAGAGTCTGTCCCAAAACGTAGGAACAATTGCAGTGATCCGCGGGGATTCTGATAAGATCGAATTGTTTCGGGACACGCTCTTGGAATTTTTATAAAAAAATCGAGAAAGTGCAAATCGATCCGAATAATCAACCTCGAAAAATTTTCATTCGATTCATTTAAAAATGTACCAATAATCATTTTGAATAGGATCATAACCATAAGCGCTTCCGTGACTATCAGATACTTGGATGATTTGAGAATGGTCCTTATCACTTTCCGTGAAATCTACTCTTTCCAAAATCGGACGTAATCCTTTTCGAATTTTAAAAACCACAGTCCCGTCGGAATGCAGCTATAGTGGAGAAGGAAGGAGACGACCACTTTGTTCGACCTTATCTGGAAACACGACCTACAAAGGTCCCTTCCTTGTCTTCTTCCGTTTCGTAATTCTGAAGTTCCACGTTTAAGAATTGGCCCACTTTAAGACTTCTGAGTTCCGACTCATTCAGCTTTACTTTGAGATAATTGTCCGTAACCGCAATCCCTCCCTGTTCCAAAATCGCTTCTCGAACCTGACCGATGACAGATAAAGAATATTTTTTATGAAGATCTCTTGAAAGCGCGTTCAAAATATAAACTCTCTCTTTTTTGGTTTCCTTGCTTATTGAATCGGTAAATGTTTCAGCTAACGTGTTTCTTCGTACGGAAAAAGGAAACACATGAATTTTTGCAAAACCAAGTTCCCTTACCACTCGAACGCTTTCATTAAACATTTCCTCAGTTTCGCCCGGAAAACCCACAATCACGTCCGTTCCCAAGAATAAATCGGGAATTTTTTCCCTTACGGCTTCCACTCGTTTACGAAAAGTTTCCGGCGTATACGTTCGTTTCATTTTTTTTAGAATTTGCTTACTTCCGCTCTGCAAAGGTATATGGAGAAAAGGAGTAAACCGGGGATGAGTCATCAGTTCCGCAAGCTCGTTTCCCACATCGGGGGGTTCTATCGAAGAAATTCGAATTCTTGAATATTCTAAAACATTTAAAATATCTGCCAGAATTTTGTTGAAGGCTTTCTTATTTTCGTCGTCTCTATACCAGCCGAGATTCACGCCAGTCAGAACGATCTCACCAACCCCATGGTCTTGTAAAAAATGAACTTGATCCAATACGTCTTGATATTTTCTGCTGACTCCAATACCGCGCGCCTGTGGAATTTTACAATACGAACATTTACGATTACATCCATCTTGGATTTTCAAATAAGCGCGCGTATGACCGTTCGGTAAAACGTCCGAATAAGAAAAACGATCGTAAGAAAATTGAATCAGTTGATTCGAATCGATCAAACCCTTCTTTTCCAAGATCATGGCGGGAAGTTTCGATTTTTCCGTATTTCCGACAACTCCGACCACACCTGGAATCGCTTCGATTAACTCACGATCCGTTTCAGCATAACAACCGGTAACCCAGATTTGAGAACCTGGAAACTTTTTGATCGCATTTCGAATTGTATTTCGATTTTTAGAATCGGCTTTATTCGTCACGGTGCAAGTATTGATGATAACTACTTCAGGATATTCTCCTACTTCTACGGAACGAAATCCGTGTTTGCTCAAGGACGAAAACAAACCATCCGACTCGAAAAAGTTGAGCCTGCATCCTAGAGTATTAAAAAGAACCGTTCTTTCAGCTATTGGTGATAAGGGCATTGAGCTTAGCTTCAATTCTTTTTAGATTATCTTTAAAGTGAGAATTTTCAGGTTCGAGTTTCAGTGCGGATTCGATTTGTTCTTTTGCGGAATTTAAAAAATTCTTCGCGTTACCGAATCTGCCTTTTTTATTTTCTTGATTGGAAGCCTTCTCATAAACCAACGCAAGATTATTTAACACGTTCGCATTGTTCGGAACAAGAGAGTTAGCCCATTTCAGACTTACTTCTGCTTTTTCGATACTCCCCAGATAATAATAAATCTGTCCTTCCAACACCAAAGGACGATAGTCATTGGAATCTTCCGCCTTTAATTTTTCAGTGATATTAAGGGCATCTCTCACTTTCCCATTATAAAGAAGCGCAGTTCCGAAAAGAAGACGAATGTCCTTATTACGCGGATTAAGTTCGAACGCGCGAGCAATCACTTGCAAACCGTCAAATTCCCTTCCGCTGTTTAAAAGATATTTTGTGTAGTCCAAACTGACCGCCGCGTCTCCGGGTTTGATTGAAAGGGCTTCGGACCAATGAGAACCAGCGGACTTAGTCCTACCTAAAGCGAAATGACAATGGCCCGCAAGATAATGAGATTCATAAGAACGCTTTCCTCTTTCATGAAGAGCGCGAATAATTTCTAAAGATTTCTCGTAGTTCTTCGCTTCGAATTCCTTGAGAGCAGAGGTATAATATTCCTCATTCGATTGCGTCGATACGGAAAAAGACAAAATGGAAAGACAAATGCTTGATACAAATAAAATTGCAAACTTCATGGTATGGTTTTACATAATACGCTCTTTTGAATTCCTTAGGCGGTCATACTCATTGATTTCGCATTAATGCAATCGATGAGAGAATGAAAAGGTTCCACCGGATCGATATAAACGATAATACTAGGATACTTCTGCATCAAAAAATGCTCAATCTGTTCCTCCGAAAGAACGACTTGGTCTTCCATTTCAAGAACCGGAAGGCCGTCCGCATTTCGATAAATTGAATATTCTTCCTGACCGAGAAAATCGGTCAAAAGCATGTATCCAGAGCCGTAGTAAATTCCTCCCTGAAAGTAATACTTATAAAAGACCCGTACTTCGGGAAGAAATAAATCGGGGTAAAAAACACAGAGAGAAATTTTCTCGATCCCCGCAATGGTCCTGATTTTCCTAAGGTGAAACCAGATCTTCCGAATCAGAAGATAGGAAACCAAAATCAATACGGGAATGAGTATAGGCATCCTTAGACTAAGGCAATTTCTTCCGACCTTTCGGGATTACCGGAAGAATTGTCGTCTCCTCCAGCCTTGGAATCGGCCGGTTTATAGTCCGTCCATGGAGTCTCCACAAACTCGAGCTTGCCTTCTTTGAAATCGATTTCAATTTTTGTAGGTTCCTTATAAGCTCCCTTAAGTGTTTGTACTGCCATATGATCTTCCAATTCTCTTTGGAAAACTCTTCGAAGCGGCCTTGCGCCAAACTTCTCATCATAGCCGATATCCATGATATGATCCTTTGCCGCTTGAGTAACGGAAACTTGAATCATTTTTTCACGAAGTCTTTTGTTCGTATCGGTCACCATAATATCGATGATGGACATGATATTTTCTTTGGTGAGGGAACCGAAATAGATAACTTCATCTACGCGATTTAAGAACTCGGGATTGAAATATTTTTTCAATTGATCACGTGTCTGATCCGATTTATATTTCAACGCTTCGTCCTTGCGATCTTCGAACCCGAGTCTTCCTCCGGCTTGGATTTCTTTCGCACCAATGTTGGAAGTCATAATGATGATCGTGTCTCGGAAGTTTACTTTCCGTCCCTTCGTATCGGTCAGGTTTCCTTCTTCCATAATTTGGAGGAGAATATTGAAAATGTCATGGTGCGCTTTTTCAATTTCATCCAAAAGAATAATGGAATAAGGTCTCTTTCTGACGAACTCGGTCAATTGACCTCCGTCATCATATCCCACATAACCGGGCGGAGCTCCGATCAAACGGCTTACCGCGTGCGGTTCCATATATTCGGACATGTCCACACGAAGCATAGCATCGTCATTTCCGAAAAGGAAATTTGCAAGAGCTTTTGCAAGTTCGGTTTTACCGACTCCCGTAGGTCCTAAGAAAATAAAAGACCCGGTAGGACGTCTTTCGCTTTTGAACCCGGTTCTAGCACGGCGAACCGCTTTTGCGATTTTTTCGATCGCTTCTTCCTGACCGACAATTCGTTTTTTCAACTCGTCTTCCAAACGAAGAAGTTTATCCGATTCGGATTCTTCCATTTTCTCCAAAGGAATTCCAGTCCACAAAGATACTACGGAAAGAATATCGTCTTCATCGATATTGACCGCAAAGTCTTCCATCTTCTCTTGCCAAGCACGAATCTTTTCTTCCATTGCCTGTTTTTTCCGATTCACTTCATCACGAACGCCTGCGGCTTTCTCGTATTCTTGGGCGCGAACCAATTCCTCTTTTTTAGAGGCAAGTGATTTGATTTCCTCTTCCAGATCTTTGATCGTTTGAGGACGCGCACAGTTCGCTAAACGGGCCTTTGCTCCCGCTTCGTCAATGATATCGATCGCTTTGTCTGGTAGATATCGATCATTGATATATCTGTGAGAAAGTTTTACGGATTGCTCCAAAGCTTTATTGGAGTACCGCACTTTATGATGAGCTTCATAGGCTTTCTTAAGGCCCTGGAGAATCTGAATCGCGTCGCTCACGGAAGGCTCCGCAACTTTCACGACTTGAAATCTTCTTTCCAACGCGGAATCTTTTTCAATGTATTTCCGGTATTCCGCGCTTGTAGTCGCGCCGATACATTGAAGTTCTCCTCTTGCAAGAGCAGGTTTGAGAATATTCGCCGCGTCAACGGCCCCTTCTGCAGCACCCGCTCCGATCAGAGTGTGAAGCTCGTCGATCAAAATGATAATATTCGTGGAAGAAGTAATCTCCTTCATAATCTTTTTCAGACGTTCTTCAAATTCCCCTCTGTATTTGGTTCCCGCAATTAAGGACGCAAGATCCAAAGAAAGAACTCTCTTGTCGAACAATAGATCAGGAACGCTTTTTTCTACGATCGCAAGTGCCAACCCTTCTACGATCGCGGTTTTACCAACTCCGGACTCTCCCACGAGAACAGGATTGTTTTTGGTTTTCCTGGAAAGAATTTGGATCACTCTCTGAATTTCAGTAGCTCTTCCTACGACTGGATCCAGCTTCTTATCCTTTGCAAGCTGAGTTAGGTCGCGCGCAAATTCGTCTAAGATCGGAGTTTTCGTTTTCTCCTGGCGAGACGGAGTCCCTTGTGGTCCAGATTGGGCGGCGGAACTTACACCAACGGAACTAGTAGGAGGAGCTCCGAGCAAACGCAAGATTTCGCTCTTTATAACATTATAATTTACGCTAAAAGAATAAAGCGCGCCACCTGCTATGTTGTTGTTATCTCTTAACAACGCAAGAAGGATGTGCTCCGTTCCCACGTAATTGTGTTTGAGACGTTTGGCCTCTTCTTTGGAAAGTTCGATGATTTTTTGATAACGATCCTGGCCTCCGGCCACATCCATGAGCAAGGCTCCAGAAGCTTCCCGTGTTCTTCTTTCCACCTCTTTTCGTAATTCGTTGAGGTTAATATTGAGGTTGTTCAGGATTTTGATAGCAACCGAATCTTCCTCTTTCAGAAGACCAAGCAGGATGTGCTCCGGCCCGATATAGTCGCTACCAAGACGCTTCGCCTCATCCTGAGCAATCTCATTGATAACTCTTTTGGCTCGTTTCGTAAATTCCAGCATATCAAGCGCCTTTGTATTTTATTTGTAAAGATTAGACTAAATTCGCTTTGAAATTCCCACCCAAGGGAACGGATCATCGATTTAAATTAAGTATCGGAACATTTTCAAAAAAGAAGCGGGGAAGTTAGCGTAAAATTAATTCCGGGCTTAAAATGCCAGTTCCACCTGTAAGGCTAAATAATAAACTAAATTTAAAAAGGAATTTTTTTGAGAAAAAGTAAAATTTTTTAAATAAAAAACGGCAAATTCGGATGAATTTTCCGGATAGAATTCCAAAAAACCGGGTATTTTAAAAGAAGTGTTTTTCCGATTTCTCCAGGACTTCATGGAAAGCTTGAAACTAATTTTAACTCCCGAACCTGCATTCGTTGGACAAGAAGTGACATAACCAAATTCAGGATCGTAATCAAAAAGATTTTGATCTTCCAATTTCTCCAAAGGAGAACTTTCAATTTGTCGGAATAATTCGGAAATCGTAGGTGCTAAAACTTCCCAACGGAGATGGTCTTCATCTCCGAAAAATAAATTTCCTTCCCCCCAAGGGATCCGAGTCGGGAAATCTTTAGTTTCAAAGAAAATAGGATCGACATTTAAAATATGTATTAAAAATTCTTTGAGGATTTTTGTAGGAACTCCAACAGTTGTTCTGGTGGCAGTTGGATAGATCCTACCGGAAAGATTTCGCCCGATTCTCAAGCGATATGTAAACGGAGATGTAATACGATCCAATTCGAGAATCTTCCGTGATTCCGAAAAAGATTCGAATCGAAGCAAATCTTCAAATTCCTTACCTTGCAAAAATCGAGTAGAAAATTTGAAGTCTTTTGGCCTCAGATGTTCTTGATATTCTTTTCGAAAGAATTTGAGGCAATGAATACAACCAATCTTTCCTTTTTCATTCCAAGTGACTCGGTCGGTTCCGCAGTACAAACACTTCTCGGAATTCATACGTTGATAAACTTCTTAGAATCTTTTATAAAAAAGCGAGGAGTTTCTTAATCTTAAAACCAAAGTTTCCAATAGGAATCCCATAAAGGATATAAAAGCCTGTCCCAAAACCTGAAAAAAATCAGTTACAATCATTCAGTAGTTCGTAATAAAATCACTGATCTCTGAACCCCTAAAACCTATCCACTAGAATAGGCTGCAGCTTACCACCCGCCATTTGATTTCTTTTATGAGCCAAGGAAGCAAGTTCCATATCATGTGTGACGATAACCATCGAAAAACGAAATTCCTTTTGCAGCTCTAAAATCAACGCCATCAGATTGCGAGAATTTTCCCGATCCAAATTACCCGTAGGCTCATCCGCAAGAATAAGCTTTTTTCCGGCCACGAGCGCCCTCGCAACCCCAACTCTAGCGCTTTCTCCGCCGGAAAGTTGAGAAGGAAAGTTATCATGACGATCTTTAAGACCAACCCGATCCAACATTTCAATCGAAAGTTGCCGCGCCTTCCCCGGTTGAACTCCGTTGATCAAAAGAGGAATACTTACATTTTCAAGCGCGGTAAAATCCGGAAGTAGAAGATGATGCTGAAAGATAAAGGCAACCTTTTCAGCTCTAAATTTTTCTTTTCCGGTTTCGGAAATTTGATCCAGTGAAACTCCGCAAACGTTGACCTCACCCGCGTCGGAGGAATCCATGGAACCTAAAATGTTCAAAAGAGTGGACTTTCCAATACCGGATTTTCCTTCCACGGAAACGATCTCACCTTCTTCCACGTCCAGATCAAGGTGATCCAAAATCTTAAATTCCTTATCGAGAATATGATAATTTTTTACCAGATTTCTTACTTTAATCAGACTCACGTTAGTCGTTCCTTATCGTATCCACTGGGTTAAGACCGGCGGCCCATCTTGCGGGAAAATAACCCGCGATCCCAGATAAAATCGTAGCGGCCGTAGTCACCATAAAGATAAATGAAATGTCTATATCGACGGGGATATGATCGAAGTAATAAACGTCTTTCGGAACCAGTTCTACGTTAGTCCACTCGGAATGATAAAAATAAAATCCGACCATATTGATTAGCTCGGAAATTCCATTTACGATCGTTTCCAAATTACTTGCTATAAAAATCCCGGAAACCCCTCCGACAAGAGAAGCAAGAACTCCGACAACCATCGCGTTTAAGGTAAAGATCAGTAAGATTCCGGATGAAGGTAACCCGAGAGCCTTTAATACTCCGATCGATTTTCTTTTCGCTCTCACTAAACTATAAACGCTCGCGACCATTCCCAGTGCAGCGAGAATGATAAATAAGAAAACAATGATAGAAATGATTGTCTTTTCCAGCTTCAAAGCCGTGAAAAAATTTTCCTGTTCCTCTGCGATCGTTCTCACACTAAAAGATGCAGAATAACCGATCTCGTTTTCAAATTCAGGATCCCTAAATTCTTTCAAAATTTCCCTTTTACAATTTTGCAAATCGTCCAGAGACTTCACTTTGATCGCAATCTGATTTACGGAATCCTTCAAATTAAAAAATTTCTGTGCGACCGGAAGCGAAAGAAAAACGTAATGTGTGTCGTAATTATAATAACCGGTTTTAAAAAATCCCACCGTGCGAAATGTTTTGATGGAAACGTCCACGCCTTTCCCAAGGGAAAACCTACCGCCTGGAACGGCCATGGTTAAATTAGCTCCAAGATTAAAATCATAAAGACCGGCCATTTCTTTTCCGATCAAAACCTGATTGTCGATATTGTATTTCTCGATCTCTTCCCTATTGTGATGAACGATTCTAGGAAAATTAGTAAGACGGTTCGCGATGAGATCATGAATGTTTTCAACGGGAAGCGCACGCACCATAATGGGAATAAACGAATTGGCGTTTTGAATCAAACCGTGACTTGTAATACTTCCGCCGATGGAAACGATCCTATCTTTAAGATAAGGATTCTTACGGATCCAAGCGATTATCTTTTCGTAATTTTGAATATCACCAGAATCGAATTTATTTTCAACCGTGATATGAGGTCCCCCTTGCCAAAGAGATTCTTTTACTTGCCGTTGAAAGCCGTTGAATATAGATAAGACGACAATCAAAAGAGAAACTCCGACTGTCATAACGATAAAAGACAATCTAGACTTCAATGAGAGAAGACCTGCTACCCGGGACCCTCGAATATAACGGGAGGTTATCAGAAATATTAAAGAACCTCGGAACAAACTTACCTTCATCAAAAAACTCTTAAAATTAGAAGGTGAAATCCTTCCTTAGTTTGACAATTCTCTGAATCCGAACCAGAATGTCAAAAATAAAGAAGAAAGTTCCTCAAACGTAGACCTTTTAAATTAAAAATACATGAGTCCCAATCAGGTTTATACACTTCAATTCATTTCAAAAGATACGCCTTCATCCACTTACATTTTATTTACGAGCGTTATCGATACCCAACAAGCAAAGATGGAGAAATTCGAAGTCATAGCAGTTGGGCAAGTGGAAAATTTAGGATCCGTTCAACTCTCCGTTTCAACCCATAAAGACATTGTGAAACTTTGCCAAAAACTGAAATACGAAGGTAAACAACTTAAGAGCCTCACGAATAAATTAACTGAGCTTTTTCAGACGAACGGTAAGTCGGATGACTTTATGGAACAATTGATTCACTACTTTAATAGTGAGGACAACGATCAAATCAAGTATATTCTTAATCAGGTAATCAACCAGGCCGCCGGGAACTTAAAACCCGATATTCAATTTTTTTATACTATTTTAGATCGATCGAAACTTAATGAAGAAAGCCAAGAAGGTCTTTTAGAAGATACTTCTTCCGAAGAAGTAGACGAAGATCTTCCACCTTTAGAACCAGCTTCGTTCGAAACAAAAAAACCAACGGAAACTTTGGAAAAATTCATTCCTTCGGGCTCCAGAGTCATTCCGATGAAATACGTTCTTTCTCCCGTTTCCGGAATCCAGATCAACACTTTAAAACCCGGAGACAAGATCATGATTCAATTATTAAAATCAGATTCTTCCTCTCAAAGTATCATCGAATCGATGAAATTGGAAACTCCGGAAGGACAAATCCGTCCCTTACCCGGAACCGTCGTCGCTTCTAAAAACAACGGAGTCGAAAACGAAACCGTCATTCAAATCGGTTCAGATGTATTCGGAAAAATTTATGAAGAAGAAAATTCGATTAAGGTCCGGCCTTATTCGGGAGAAAAACCGACCCTGATCGAAGAGAAACGTTCCACTTCTAAAAGTTCTTCACGAAGTTCCAAAACTTCCGAGGATTCGGGATTATTGATTACGATCTTCATCGCGCTTGGAGTTTTGGGAATTGCCATGACAGCAATTTTTTTATTTCTTTTTTAATAAAGCCAAATCATGAAAACAAAACTAGCCCAAATCATCCCCTTTATCATTTTGTCTTTTTGTATTATTAACATGTCTTTCGAACCGATCTTTTACGATCCTAAAGACATGGATTCCATGGAAGTTCTTTTAGAGGGATCTGGAAGAGAATTGGCTCCGCAATGGGGAATTGAAAGAGGACTGATTTCGAAAATCCGACTCACTTCCACAGTTATGGAAGAATTAAACGAAAAAACGATTCCGGCTGATGCGCAACTCGAAGCGACCGTAGATAGGATAAGCCGAATTCTTCTCGGACAGAAGATAATGTTGTTTATTTACGGATTTTTAATATTACTTTCCATTACTTCCTTTTTAGCCCTTTATTATAAAGCGTGGTTTTATACTTATTTAAACAGAAGTTTGTATTTGATTTCTATTCTTCCTGTTTTAATGTCTCTTCAACATCCCTTAAGAAGTATACCGCAAACTCCCATAATCGGAGCGATTTCATCCGTTTTTCTGTTCGTATTAACGATTTTATTAATCTATATGCTTTTTATGATCTCGAAAGTTTACGAAGACAAAGCTGATCGCTTTAACGTTTTTCAAACCATACAAGACGGAGAGGAGAGAGAATTTCAATCTGCGTCTTCTTCGAGAATTTCGTGGGTTCCCATGCTGTTTCATTTTGGAGGAATCATGTTGGCGGGAATCCTTCTGGGAAATTTGGTTTATATTCCGATTTTTCTTCTACAAAAGCATTATTCGTTCGAGTTCGGAATCCTATTGATCGTTCTCCTTTTGTTGATGATGGCTTTTTACATCCGAAATTACTTCAGAATGGGGAAGAACAACGAACTAACTTCGACCGGAAATATTACGTTATCCGTAAGCTATCTACAATTTAGAGTGATTCGAAATACGATCTTTATTGTGTTCACAGTCGTAGGAGTTACTCTTTTTGTAGTTCTTCTTTTTACAATTTTATCGATAAATACCTGGGTTCTCGACTTTGCTTCCAGTAAAGGTTTATAGGAAACAAATTCTTTTTTACAACTAACTTTGAAAACTTCCAGAATCTTCTGGAATTAGGACTTTTAGAAACGCTTTTGAACCGAAAAAAATCATATTGATTCCATAACTTTCAAATCTATCGCTTCAGAACCTTAAAGTAACGTGAGTTCGACGTAGATAACCGTCCTAATATTTCCGCAAATAAAATATGGGAACTCCCATATTTCAAGGAGCCAAGACAACATTGCAGTTGTATATTCTCATTTTAATCTTTACCATTCAAAGCGCGGGGAGTTCCCATAGATTGTCTCTTAGGAAAATACTGTGTTCAAACAGTCCTTCTTTTTCGTTGTTCAATTTCGTAGGAGAGTTCCCACATTTTAAAGCTTTAAGTCCGTAGTATCGTCCAAAACAACTCAAGCAAACGCTATCCAATTTACGAATTAAATTCGGGTCAAAACTTGAAGCCAAGTTCCATAAAAGTGAGGTCCTATAACGAGAAGACAAAGAGCTTTTTACGAAACAAGAATTAACCGAACACGCGTTATGGTAACAATAAGCTTGATGCAATCTCTCCATAGATTGGTTCTGAGACAAAAATAAACGGAGTTCAGGGAAAACGCTAAGTTTAGGCATAAAATTTTATGGCTTAAATTCCACGTTTTTGATTTCTTACAGTGGAAAATTCGAGCTTTGGGTGTAGTAAGTTGAATATTTTAG
>NZ_AHMT02000016.1:100000-112500 GCF_000243815.2 Leptospira alexanderi serovar Manhao 3 str. L 60
AGTTACTTGCACTTAGGTCTGAGTCCCGCATGAAAAAATTTCTCTTTATTGTCGCCTGGACCGCGTTCCATCTGAGCATGGAAGCGGAAAATAATAAAGTAATAAATTATCTCGTCCCTGTTAAAACCGATCAACTAGAAAACAAAATCACCTCTACCTTTGGAGAATCCAGGGGAGATCACTTCCACAATGGAATGGATATTTCTTCCATAAACGAATCCGTAATTGCAATGGGGGATGGAAAGGTTTTGTACAGTCGTTATACGGAGGATCATCCTTTCGAAGACGAACTGGGAACCGGAAATTCGGTTTGGCTGGACCACGGATCCGGAAATTTTACCGCCTATTACCACTTAAAAGATAGCAGGATTTCTAAATTATTAAAATCTGATTGGATCAAAGCCGGTGATAAAATCGGAGTCAGTGGCAATTCCGGTCACTCAAGCGGAGCCCACCTTCACTTTGTTGTGCTTCGTAAATACGGGCTAGAAATTTTGGATCCTATGAAATTTCTTTCTCCAATTCCGGACAACACTCCCCCTGAAATTTCAAGCTTACTGGTTCACGTGAACGGAAAGTTTACAAACATCAATGATGGCGATAATATCAACCTCTCAAGAGAATTTCCCTTCACGGTTTCGATCGTAGATGCAGGAGAAAAAAAATCCCAAAGAAGGGGAGTCAGTAAGGTTCAATTCTTTCTAAACGGTGAAACGCTTCGATCCGCCGATTTCGGAGCATTACAGTATTATTCTTCTGAGTGGAAAAATCCGGACGGTTTTTCCTTTATAAATCTTTATCATAAAGACCAGTATTTAATCGGAAATCTGAATTTAAAGTCCGGTGAAAATACAATCAAAATAGTCGCCTGGGATTTTAGAGGAAACATGAATGAAAGAAGTTTCACCTTTTATGTGAATCGTCTTTGACATAAACAAGCATTCCACAAGCGGAAAAGCGTTTGAGGAAAATTGTTCCTTTATCAAACTCTAATTTATTTTATAGCTCAATACATAAATTTGTTACCGGCAATAAACTATAAAAAATCTCTATAAAATCCCAAAATAAAAGATCAAACTTCTGCACCAAAGAGAGCAGTTTGTGTCATTCGATAAAAGTACGTTTTATAGAGATTTCTCTATAATCTATTTTTTACCTTTGGAATATGCCGGAACTGCCGCAAAAAGATTGCATGTCGTCTGATCGTCATTCGCTAGTACCGTGCTAGCCGCAAACATATAATTTCCAGATTCATCATCCTTAAAAGTCGATGCACAATAATAAGGCCCGCCGATCAAGCCGATGAAATTGAGAACGAAAGATTTTGTAACGCCGTTATTCGCACCAGTATCGAAAAATACAATGGGAAGGGTTACGTTATGTCCGTCATAATTCCCTCTGCAATCAGTGGGGATCGTTTGCGTTATTTCGACGTATATTTGTTGGGACTGACTAAAGGGAGGTATTGTCAGGCCCGAAAGTCCGCCATAGGTGCTCATACAATTTACCTCAGTAGCCGCAAGGGTCCTGAGTGTTAATGCGGTTTTGTTATAAATTGTCAAGAAAAACCCGTGTCCCGCAAAAGTCTGCGATGCAACCGTCATTACTACTCGGACGCATGAATAAAATACTATGATAAACTATTTCGAAAATTAGAATGTTGGAATCTTCCTCTAAAAAGTCGAGATTTCCCGATTTGACTTAATTTTTGAGAACCGTTGTACTTTTGCAAAACCGACCGCTTATTTTCGAGTATCATTTTCATGCGTCCGAGAATTAATTTTTCAACAACTCTATTCGTAACTTTAAGTTCTCCTATAGGGCTTTTGATGATTTTCCATCCAAAAAGGCAACTTTCCGATCAAGTTACACCAAACGGTCGTTCGGCGAGATTGCCTTCAGATGAAAAATTCATTTTATAGAAACGCCTTAAAGGACTATCGAAAATTTCCGGAGGCGGCCTTGTTGTAAACCTTCATCTGTTCCCCAACGGAGTAAAAAACGGAACGATCTCCTAAAAGATCCGCCAATCGGAGAAAGAGTTCATTGATCGGTTGGATCGAATACGTATCGTGAGCACGAATGACTCTTTTTTCCTCCCTATTTTCCACGATGTGAAAATAAACGGAAGATTCTCCCTTATAACAGGCAAGTAAAGCGTACAATTTCGGAATCAGTTCTGGATCTTCCGTGTGTCTTTCTTCCAGTCGAAGATGAAGTGATTTTTCGAGTTTATCTTCAATCGTCGCATCATCTAAAATTTCGATATTGTTAACTTTAACCTGTCCGCGGAGTTCCGTATCCCCCACTTCGATTTTGTCCAAGTCCCCTTTGATAAAGATTGCTTGATCTTCTTTTATGAATTCCTTATATTTCTGATACGTCTTTGCGAATGCGACACATTCGATCTCTCCGGTTCTATCTTCGAGTTTGAAATTTGCGAATTCTTCGTTTCGTTTACTGAGTTTTATGTTCTTGGAAGAGATAATTCCCGCAACTTCCACCTTACTTCCCGATTTCAGGTTGTCGAATTTTTCAATCGGAATCGTCTTTAAACTTTTCAACTGTTTTTCGTATTTATCAAGTGGGTGACCGGAGAGATAAAGCCCGGCGACCATTTTCTCCCGTTTGAGTTTTTCGTCGATTTCCCATTCGAGCGCGTCTTTCGGAAGATTGAGCGTAAAAGAACTTTCCGTTCCCCCAAAAAGAGAAAATTGTCCTTCGTTTGCCCTTTCCTGCTCTCTTTGAGCAAAAGTAAGAATAGAGTCTACGGATTCGAAAAGGCATTTCCGAGTGTATCCAAAAGAATCCAAAGCTCCCGCTTGGATGAGAGCTTCGAAAACCTTTTTATTAATCAACCTCGTATCTATGTTGAGAGCAAAGTCCTGAAGAGTTTTGAAACTTCCGGCCTTATCTCTTGCTTCGATGATGCTGTTTGCCGCGGCCTCACCCACACCTTTCATTGCGGAAAGTCCGAACCGAATCGTGGTATCGTCGATCACATTGAAAGAGGCTTGTGATTCGGAAACGTCCGGATTGAGAATTCGAATTCCCATCTCTCTCGCGTTGTTAATGTATTTTACGATATCAGTTGTTTTACCGTGATCCGATGCAAGAAGTGCGGTAAGATATTCGATCGTATAGTTCGCTTTTAAATAAGCGGTTTGATACGTAATGATCGCGTAAGCTACCGAATGGGACTTGTTAAACCCGTAACCACCAAATCTTTCCAATTGTTCGAAGAGATCTTTTGCAACCTTTTCTTGAATGCCTTGTTTTATGGCCCCTTCCACAAACTGGTATTTAAGCTTTTCCATAAGATCAGCTTTCTTTTTTGCCATCGCCTTCCGCAATACGTCCGAATCTCCGACTGAAAATCCTCCGACAACTCGGGAGATACTCATCACTTGCTCTTGATAAACGGGAACTCCGAAAGTCTCTTTCAGAATCGGTTCGCAAGAAGGATGCGGATACGTGACTTGCTTTCTTCCGGATTTACGATCCAAATATTCGTCCAACATTCCTTCACCCATAGGGCCGGGACGATACAATGCGATCAAAGCGACAATCTCGTCAAAGTTGTTCACTTGACTCTTAGCAACTAGATCGGTGATCCCCGTGGATTCTAACTGGAATATACCGAGTGTGTTGGCTTTTCTAAGAAGCGCATATGTGTTCGCGTCATTGTAAGAAATTTCGTCGAGATCGATTCGAACCCCTCTTCTTCGTTCGATAAGCTTGATCGCGTAGTCCAAGGTCGTTAAGTTCTTCAGACCTAAAATATCCATCTTGATCAAACCAATACTTTCTAAGTTGTTCTTATCGTATTGGGTCACGATGGATCGAAAGCCCGGTCTTTCTTTTTCCGCAACCGTGGAAAGTGGAACGACTTCTTCCAATGGATAAGGAGAAATCACAACACCGGCAGCGTGCCTTCCGGGCTGACGATAGTTTCCTTCAAGTCTTTGGGCGATGGCAAAGATCTTATGATTGATATCGTCTTTTTCAGAAAAGTTTTTCAATTCGGAAGAAGTTGTGA
This sequence comes from Leptospira alexanderi serovar Manhao 3 str. L 60, assembly GCF_000243815.2. Lineage (GTDB taxonomy): Bacteria > Spirochaetota > Leptospiria > Leptospirales > Leptospiraceae > Leptospira > Leptospira alexanderi. Next base: position 104,040 of record NZ_AHMT02000016.1, read on the forward strand.
GCGCTTCCGCAATGGACATCCCGAGTTTGTTCGGGAATGCTTTGGTCATCTCATTCGCCTCTCCGAAAGGAAGATTCAATACGCGAGCAACGTCTTTGAGAGCAGCTTTTGCCGCGAGAGAATTGAACGTGATAATTTGACCGACTTTTTCTTCCCCGTATCTTCTGCGAATGTAATTGATGACTTCTTCCCGTCGTTCCACACAAAAATCGGTATCGATATCAGGCATATCCTTACGATCGGGATTTAAAAATCTTTCAAAAAGAAGATTATGCTGGAGAGGTTCCACATTCGTGATTCCGAGCGCGTAGGCTACGATGGAACCTGCGGCAGAACCTCTTCCCGGACCGACAGGAATTCCATTTCTTTTTGCATAATTGATATAATCCTGAACAATTAAGAAGTAACCGGCGAACTTCATATTCTTAATCGTATTGAGTTCGAAGACGACTCTATCTTTGATTTCCGGAGAAAGGTTAGGATACTTTCTTCCGATCCCTTCCCAGATCAATTTTTCAAGATAAGAATCAGCATCGTATCCTTCCGGAACCTCGAATTCGGGGAGAAGATAGTTTCCGAATTGAAGTTTCAAATCCACTTTATTACTAATTTCTAATGTATTATAAAAGGCTTCCGGGATTTCGGGAAAAACCCTCGCCATTTCATCCGGACTTTTTACATAGAATTCTCCGTTAAAGCCGAATTCCATCGGGTCTGTAATACGCTTTTGCATCCCGATTCTCAGAAGAATATCCTGAGCCTCTTGATCGTCTTTTTTTAGAAAATGAGAATCGTTTGTAACTACTAAAGGAATGCCGGTTCTTTTTCCAAAGTCGTAGATTTGTTTTGCCACAGTCATCTGTTCCGGAATTCCGTGGTTTTGGATTTCCATATAAAAATCCTCTTTACGGAAGATCTCATTTAATTTTCCGGCTAATTGAAAAGACTCGTCGATTTTTCCTTCCAGAATCTTCCGATTGACTTCACCCGCAAGACAAGCCGTCAAACAGACAAGGCCCTGATTGTGTTGAGCGAGGAGGTCATAGTCAATTCTCGCCTTTTTATAGAAACCTTCTGTATAGGATTTGCTTGAAAGACGTATTAAATTTTTGTAACCTTCCTCGTTCTTCGCAAGAAGGATCAGATGATATGCACTTCCGTCCGCGATCTTTACCATCTCCGTTTCCTGCTTTCGATTCGGAGAAACGTAAAACTCGCTACCGATAATCGGTTTGATACCTTGTTTTATCGCTTCATTGTAAAATTCAACGGCACCAAACATGTTTCCGTGGTCGGTCATCGCAACCGATGACATACCTTGCTCTTTGACGTGCTGCATCAATTCTTTGATACGAATGGCTCCATCGAGCATGGAATAAGTCGTGTGCAGATGTAAGTGGGCGAAATCCTGCATTATAAGGGACATAATAGAATTTTAGTGAACCCGACGTCAAGAGTCTAATCGACAGAAATCTATTGGTTAGACAGAATTCTTAAACTTTTATAAGAAGAGAAATTTCCATTCGAGTATGGAAAATGGAAGCGCGGATTTTATGGGAAAAACCGGCGGTCAAATATTTAAGAAAAATACCCTTCCTAAATTTCGCACTCTAACAACCATGGCCGCTAGAGTAGTGGTTTTCTTTAGGTCCTTGTTTGGAATATTCCAAAAGATCAATGCTTTCGCTCTCGTATCCCATGTTATACATAAGAACTTCTCTCCATCCATCACCGTCTTCATCAAATACATTGAGAATGGTTCCAAGGTCTTTAAAATTTAAAGACATATGCTGATATTCGGATATTCTCAGAGCGCTGGATTTGCTGGGATCAATAACCTCAACGAGCATATTTTTATCAGGACAAATCCAAGCACTTAACAGAAAAACAACTTTGTTTTTTAATTTCCATTGCGCGCGTACATAGAGCCGAGGTCGTTGGTCAGGTGTCAGTCGAAGAGTTTGCACATCATAAACAAATTTGCCCTCGCCGTGTGCGAGTCGCTCATCGTATGTTTTCCATTCTTGAACTCAAGATTCTTTTCGTTGACTAGAATACTCAGGCTTTAATTCCTTTCGAACTTTTATCAACTCTTGCTGCATTCGTTTCTGAAGGATCATTTCCAGATGTTTTTTGATTGGTGCCGACGCATTCAGTTTAAAATCTTTGTTAATAAATTCTACCTATGAACTGGAAGTTCGTTCTTTCTTGTCTGCGGATTTTAATTGTATTTCCTCTATTTTCAGGTAGTATTTCTCACGAATACTTTTGAATGTAGTTTGCTCGTTTTTATCAATTAAACAAATCGTAGCGATTGACCAGTCACATTGCATATTTGCCACCGCAAATTTTTCAATGGTGTGTCGTATTACGATTGGTCCTGATGCTCAAAGAGTTACGAGCGTGTAACCGTTCAAGCAACACTGGATATTGTTTTAGGAAAGTTTCATCGGCTTTCCATAAAAACATCCCTGAAAATCCCCTGGCAGTTTCCGCAGAATCATCTTGTTTGAATCCTTGCTTCTCGAAACCCTCTTGCTGATTTTCGTTTTCATTGCCGGTTGGTACAAGAAAAATGAACCTTTTATCATCACATCGAAATGCAAGGGATATGAGGATGAATTTTGAGACGGTAAAGGTGAAACGAACAAAGCCATTCCAAAAATAAAAACAAAAATTTTCTGTGAGATAAATCTGAAATTAGCTATAATCGATTCTTCTTAACCCTTCGGCGGCAACGGTCCCAACTTATCCAAAAGCATCCGATTGACGAGTTCAGGATCCGCTTTCCCTTTGGAAACTTTCATCACATAACCTACAATGGCGCCTAATGCGCGATCTTTACCACTTTTGTATTTGGTCACGGCGTCTTGATTATTAGAGATCGCCTCGTCCACAATTCTTTCGATTTCCTTATCGTCTCGGACCACGATTAGGTTTTTTTCGACGACGATGGCCTCGGCATCTTTATCGGAAGTGAGAAGTTCTTCAAAAACCGTCTTGGCGATTTTTCCGGAAATTTTTCCATCCGCAATTAATTTTACGAGTCCACCGATCCTTTGAGCAGAAACAGAGAATTCAGAAATCGTAATACTTTCTTTATTTACTACACCAAGAACTTCGTCTTTGACCCAGTTGGACGTCTTCTTTGCATCCCCGGAAACTTTCAAAGCGTCTTCAAAGTAATCCGCAATTTCTCTTTCGGCAGTCAGAACTTCGGCATCGTATTTTGGAAGTCCTAACTTTTCCACAAAACGATTTTTTCTTTCGTTCGGCAGCTCGGGCAATTTCGAGCGAACAGATTCCACCGTTTCTTTTTGAAGAATGATTACCGGAAGATCTGGATCCGGAAAATAACGATAATCGTGACTCATCTCTTTGGTTCTCATCGTTACGGTTTTATTTGCCACAGAATCCCAGAGTTTAGTTTGTTGTTGGAAAGTTTTTCCTTCGAGCGCCATTTCAGTTTGCCATTCTACCTCGTAATCGATTGCCGCTTTGACCGCTTTGAAAGAATTTAGATTCTTAATTTCGACTCTGGTTCCGAATTTATCCGAACCTTTCGGTCGAATCGAAACATTTGCGTCGCAACGAAGAGAACCTTCCTCCATGTTACAATCCGAAACGCGAATATATTTTAAAACCGACTTCAAAGAATTAAGATAATAATACGCCTCATCCGAAGAACGCATGTCAGGTTCCGAAACAATTTCGATGAGGGGAGTTCCTGCTCTATTTAGATCGACATACGACTGAGGAATGTTCGGGTCCGCAGAATGTATCAGCTTTCCCGCATCCTCTTCCATGTGAATCCGAGTCAGTCTCACATAACGAGGAGATTCTTCCCCTTTGATCGTAAAAGTGACTCCGCCTCCAGTACAAATAGGTTTATCGAATTGAGAAATCTGATAACCTTTTGGAAGATCGGGATAAAAATAATTCTTACGATCGAATTTAGTAAATAAAGCGATATCACACCCGAACGCAATCCCCGCCATGATAGCTTTTTCCAAAGCGGACTCGTTGAGAACCGGAAGTGCGCCCGGCAATCCCAAACAAACCGGATTGGTTTGTGAGTTCGGAGGAGAACCGAACTTGGTCGCACTTGTAGAGAATATTTTCGATTCCGTATTGAGCTGTGCATGAACTTCCAGCCCGATGATCGTTTCAAATTCCGCCAATTGTATCTCCTTTTCCGGATTGTCATCCAAAACCGATTGAGGATTCTTATCCTTAATCCCTGGAGAACGACCCTAAATGTAGTCTCGAGAAAGCGGAATCTACGGGCAACGGATTTTTTATGAAACAGATCCTCTGTATTGCAAACCAAAAAGGTGGAGTTGGCAAAACAACAACGACAGTACATCTTGCCTTCGGGTTGGCCCTCAAAGGAAAACGAGTCGTCCTTTTGGATCTGGACGCACAAGGCAACGCCACCTCTGTTTTCATCGAGAAGAATTTTCCTTATTTCAATTCGGATGAGGGAAGAGAAAAAAGTCTCTATAAAATTTTTAGAGACTCAGGCGATCTTAGGGACGTTTTGATTCCGACTCGAATCCAAGGTTTAAAGATCGCTCCGTCTCATTCTTCCCTCTCAGAAGTAGATGTGATGCTCTCAGGGAAGATCGACGGATTTTTTCATCTCAGAGATTCTCTGGAATTTATCAAGAACGAGTTCGATTATGCGGTCATCGATTGTCCTCCGAATCTTTCCATGATTACTCTCAACGCGTTTGTCGCGTCGACCGGTTTGCTCGTTCCTTTACAGGTTTCTAAATTTTCTCTCGATGGAATCGAAGCGATCTTGGAAGCTCATAAGAATATCGTAAAACGATTTAATCCTTCTCTTCAAATTTTAGGCGCCTTGCTTACGATGTTCAATCCCAGAACGACTCTTTCTCAAACTCTCGAACCAATGATCGAACCTTATTTGAAATTGTTTTCATCTAGAATTCCGCCTTCCGTTAGCGTGGAAGAAGCCCACATGATGAAACAAACACTCTTCGAATACCAACCGAAAGGCAAGGCGGCTAAATCTTATCAGGATTTTGTGGAAGAGGTTCTTGCACTTGGCTAAAAAGGATCTTTTAAAACAAGCCGCAGATGCACATGTTCGAAAGACATTGGGCGGAGAAACGATTCAGAATGAATCCGTCGCATCTCCTTCTTCATCCGAGCCTAAGGCGGAGTCTTCAAACGAGAATGTTGTCGCTTCGGAAGAATTTGTTTCTTCAGAAAGTGAAACTTCTCACGTCGAGCAAAACCAAAACCGATCTTATAACAAAGAATCCGATTCTTCCGCAACGAAATCGGATGAATCTTTCACAACGACGTATCCAAGGGAAAATTCTCCGATTCGGAATTCATCCTCTTCCGAGGCAAGAGAGGAAAAACATTTGCCCAAAAAGAACCACCTCCACAGGATAAGCAGTGTCATGAGATTGGAAGACTATACAAGACCGGAATCCACCGAAAGAGAAGGTTCCTCGCGTTTCTTGAAAATTGCGGGAATAATTCTTTTAGCGTTTGCCATTTGGTTTTTCTGGCCCGCAAAACACGAAATCTATATGGACATCGATAAGATGACTCCCGAAAAAGTTTCCGGAATGAGTTCTCAAAAAGAATATCATTTTTCTCATGGGCAAGATTTCTTTATCTATTACAAAAAGGGTTGGTCCACTCCGAAACGAGTTCGTCTTTCTATCTATCGCACTGACGGCGGAAAAGAGGAATTTTCAGTTCAAGAAAAAGATTTCCGTAAGAGTTTCGAAAAATTCCAAACTTACTACGATGATACTTTTTTTGATCAACAAGGTTCTTATGAAGTAGAAATTCGAGACGAAGACGGAGAACTACTCGTAAATAAAAAATTTACTATCGATTGAATCCCGCAAACGATTGAATATATAATAGAAATCGAATGAACTCAAAATTGAATTTTTTTCTCGGAAGAATTTCCGTTTTCCCACTCAAGAACGTGGTTGTATTCTTTGCAGTTGCCTTCTTGTTCTCTTGTATCAAAGAGCCGATTCCCGCAAATGTTCCCGCCGGAGCAAAGTTTCAAAAAGAATTCAACACATACGTTTTTTCCGAACCCAAAAGAAGAAGAGTCTATTACGACAATGGAAAAATTTATCAAGATTGTTCTATAAACGAACTTGGTCAAGAGAACGGTCTTTGTAAATTCTATTCCAAATACGATGGTCGTGTATTAGCACAAGGTAATTTTGAAAACGGGGTTCGCAGAGGAAAATGGATCTGGAACTTTGACAGCGGCAATATTTATATCCGCCAGAATTTTGGGAAAAGTTCCCGCAAACCCGAAGTAATGATGAATGGAGACGAAGGAAACGAAGAAGGCCTCTATGAAAGATTTTACGAGAACGGTCAAGTTGAACTCAAAGGAAATTATACGGAAGGTTATAGAAACGGTCTTTGGCAGAAATATTTTCAAGACGGCGAATTGGAATACACCGGTTATTATAAAAACGGACTGAAGGTAAGAACCTGGTTTTATTATTATCCAACTCATAAAACGGAAGCAATTGAGGTTTTCGATGACAACGGTGGTTTTACTTCCAGAACGACGTATCTTCCTGACGGAACGATCAACTGCAAAATCAAAAAAGGTTTCGATTCAGTTTGCCAATCCTTAACGCATTTTAAAAAATAAAAACCGTGAAAACGATCTGCGGAATTTTTTTCCTTCTCGTAGTCTATCTCAGTTTCTATTTTTCACTGACCATCTTTAATCTTTGGATTTTGCTTTCTGCGTTCTCAATAGTTCATATAGGATTTTTTCAAACTTTTAGAGAGTATCTAAACTTAAAGTTTTACCTTTTTGTTACAATTCTTCATTTATTTGTCGTTACTTGCCTGAATCTTTATTTTCGACAAGTGGGTTGAATTATTAGTCATCTCTGAAAAAGTGTCGAGAAGTCGATTTAAAACGAGAAAAGACGGAAATGAGTAGATTCTAAAAGATGAACTTGATATCCTCTGAATGACGATTGTTCCCTTTGTGGCCTAAATTCGCTTAAACTTCTTTTCGGTAGAAAAAGCCTCTATTATCTTTTCATCCACTCCAGAAGCTATCTCAAAAATACTTTATCTTTGTTTAAAACGCCGATTCCAATCATTCTAAGATATTTTTGAGATAGCTTCCTAATCTATTTCGAAATAGGGTTATTTTAGTTTTTCAGATATTTTCTGATTTCATTTTCACCGGGCTTTACGTGGTTTTTTTGACTCTTTCCGGTGATTTTGTTTTTCAAACTTTTCCTTTGGAAAGCGTTTTATGAACGTTATTCCTCATTTCACGACTTTTTCAGGGACGAGTAATTAACAACCAATCTCTTTGTAACGAACCTTTAAAGTTTAAACTTGTTTTCGTTGGACGGCTAATCATTTTCGAACCAATCTCATAAATTTAGAAGATACTTTACTTCTTCGAAAAAGATTGGAAACTTCTTACAAAGAAAATTTCTCAATTTTTGAACCGGTAATCTATCATAGATACGATAAATAGAAAGCCCATATCTTGTAAATCTTACAGTTATCTCCTTAAAAAGGAACAGAACTCCCTCAAAGGACTTTATGACGCAAGTTATCACAAAACAAATCCACGAAACGTTTAGTTAGAACCGATTGTGTAAGCAAATACAGAAGTTTGTATGCTTTCAAAGATAAGGGATTATAAAAGAAAAGATAAACAGGAGATCCTTTAAGATCTCCTGCATCTAAATTGTTTTAGATTTTTGGACCAAAAGCAGTGAAATCGAAATCTTTAGAACCTTCTGCGTACTGCTTAAAGTTCTTAATGAACATTTCCCCTAACTTCTTAGCAGTCGCATCGTAAGCAGCTTTGTCAGTCCAAGCCTCTCTCGGATCTAGTATCGCGCTATCGACTCCGTTGATTGTCTTAGGATAAGCTACTTGAAAAACCGGGTGAGTCACGAACTCGGACTTCTCGATGTTTCCGTTTAAGATTTCATCGATGATTTTACGAGTGGAAGGAAGGTTCATACGCTTTCCAACCCCGTAAGATCCGCCTACAAGACCAGTGTTCATCAAATACGCTCTTACATTATGCTTTTTCATTTTCTCACCGAGTAACTTAGCATATTTGGTCGGGTGAAGAGTCATAAACGCAGCCCCAAAACAAGCAGAGAAAGTAGCGGTAGGTTCTTTGATTCCTCTTTCAGTTCCCGCAACCTTCGCAGTGTAGCCGGAAAGGAAATGATACATCGCCTGTTCAATGCTTAATTTGGAAACAGGCGGAAGAACTCCAAACGCATCATACGTTAAGAATATAATGGTTTTTGGATGTCCTCCTTTGGAAGGAACTTGAATATTATTGATGTGAAAAATAGGATAAGAAACACGAGTGTTTTCTGTTTTTGCGGCGGAAGAATAATCCACCACTTTCGTTTGAGGATCGTAAACCACATTCTCCAGAAGA
>NZ_AHMT02000016.1:122500-152287 GCF_000243815.2 Leptospira alexanderi serovar Manhao 3 str. L 60
GCAAGTGAACAACCCCCTTCCGGATTTCTGATCACAGTCACTTTATTTGGAACGTTTTTGATGTCCTCGGCCTCGTTTATTTTCAATCAGGTGATCGAAAAGGATCGAGACGCGAAAATGAAACGAACCTCCAATCGTCCAATTCCTTCGGAAAGAATCAGCATTCCACAAGCAACATTAGTCGGCATTTCTATGATGGGATTATCCTTTTATATGCTGACCGTTTATGTAAATCTTTTGACGGCCTTATGCGCTCTCACGGCTCTGATCTCCTACGTTTTTCTTTATACGATTTTTTTAAAACCTAGAACTACCCAGAATATCGTTATCGGCGGAGTGGCCGGATGTGTGGGACCTTTGATCGGCTATGCGGCTATCGGGAACTCACTTCCAATTCAAGCATGGATTTTGTTCACAATGATTTTCTTATGGACTCCGGCACACTTTTGGGCCTTGGCAATCTTTCTTAAGGAAGATTATTCCGACGCAGATTTCCCGATGTTACCCGTCGTCAAAGGAATTAATCAAACGACAAAATCCATATTCTTTTATACGATTCTCTATTCTCTTTCTTGTGTTAGCTTTTACTTTTTAGAACCTTCGATGGGCCTCTTGTATCTCGTTATTGTACTGCTCGTTTGTATCTGGATGGGAATTCTCTCCTATCGATTGATCCAAAATCCAGAGCGTCAAGCCGCGAGAAAATTTTTTCTCTTTTCGATTTTTCATCTCTTTCTAATAAATATAACAATCGTAATCGATCATATGGTTTAGAATCTATTTCCAAAGCGTTTATGTCAGAAACTCCTATAAGAGTTTAACAACGAAAAAGGTTGTTTCAGAACCCATAAACTACACAAAGCGACGTAATCTGTGAAAACTCCTAAGTTTTGTTACGAGTTTACAGCGGACCATTGTAACTAATTTTTTCTTAAGGTTTTAAGGCAAATCTCAATGTAAGAATATTTTCTAAAGATTAGATAAAGTGTCCATGAAATCCGGCAAAATTGAAAACTTGAGACAAACTCTTCTCGAACGATCAAGTATAAAGCGAATATTGTTATATAGTTAACAAACCTATCTGATGGATGTATTAGTATTTATGATCGCCTACCGCACATAACTTTTACGATAGTTGGTATAGGTTTATCGATGAGAGCTCGATAAGAATTGACCTATTTACCGTCCTCGTTCTAATAGAAGTATTAGGAGATGAGAATGTCCGAAAAAACTAAAATTGCAATCGCACACGGAGACGGAATCGGTCCTGAAATTATGGACGCAACTCTCAAAATTCTCAATGCGGCCGGAGCAAAGATCGATCCGATCGAAATAGAAATTGGAGAAAGAGTTTATAAGGATGGACATTCTTCCGGAATTAAACCCGAGGCTTGGGACGTTCTCAGACAAACTAAAGTATTCTTGAAGGCCCCCATTACTACTCCTCAAGGCGGCGGCTACAAAAGTTTGAACGTAACCGTAAGAACCACTTTGGGACTTTTTGCCAACGTCAGGCCCTGTTTTTCTCTATATCCGTATGTGGAAACCAAACACCCTTCTCTCGACATTGTCATCATCCGTGAAAACGAGGAAGACCTTTATACCGGAATCGAACATAGACAAACCAACGATACGGTTCAATGTCTCAAACTGATTTCCCGTCCAGGCTCGGAAAAAATCATTCGTTACGCTTTCGAATACGCTAAAGCCTACGGAAGAAAAAAAGTAACAGCAATGGTAAAGGACAATATCATGAAACAAACTGACGGTTTGTTTCATGATATCTTCAAGGAAATTGCACAAGAATATCCCGAACTCGAAGCAAATTCACAGATCATTGACATCGGTGCCGCAAATCTTGCGGATAGACCGCAAAACTTTGATGTTGTCGTAACTTTGAACTTGTACGGAGACATCATTTCCGATATCGTCGCGCAAATTGCGGGATCGGTTGGAATGGCTGGTTCTTCCAATATCGGTGAAATCGTTTCTATGTTCGAAGCGATTCACGGCTCTGCCCCCGATATTGCGGGGAAAAATCTCGCAAATCCATCCGGCTTACTCAATGCCGCAGTGATGATGCTTGTTCATATAGGACAACCCGATATCGCGGCAAAAATCAACAACGCTTGGCTTCTCACAATCGAAGAGGGAATTCACACCGGAGATATTTTTAAACCCGGCGTAAGTAGAATCAAAGTCGGAACTAAGGAATTTGCTGATGCGGTAATCGGAAATTTGGGTCATCTTCCCGAAAAATTCAAACCCGTTTCTTTCGGCAAGGCAAAGAAAATTACAATTCCAGAATATAATAGAATTGTTGAAAAGAAAGATCTGGTCGGAGTCGATATTTTTCTAGATTGGATCGGCAACGATCCGAACGAACTTGCAAACAAACTTAAATCTCTTTCAAACGATCTAATGTTAAAAATCATTACCAATCGAGGAGTAAAAGTTTATCCCGAGGGACAACCTGAAACGTTTTTAATCGACCATTGGAGATGTAGATTCGTGAGCAAGAACGCCCTGATTAAACAGGAAGATCCTTCGTATCATCCGATCTCTCACAAACAAATTGCGGAACTTCTCTTAAAACTGGACTCAGCTGGTTTTGATACCATAAAAACGGAAAACTTATATTATTTTAACGGAAAAAGGGCATTTTCTTTGGGGCAGGGAGAATGAATAAAAAACCGCAATTACATGTCCAATCGTAAAAGCCAATTGAGCTCTTACGAATTATTTTCCCGATAAAATGAAAGCAATCTTAGTAAATTCAATAAGTTTAATACTCTTATTTTTAACAAATAAACTCTATTCCCAAAAAGATATCGGCTGAAATGGAAAGCAACGATCGACTTATTATAAAATAACGTGAGTTCGATATAACAAAATGCGAAAGCGATTATATGTTTCGACCCGTAGGGAGAAACATTGAGTTAAAATCCGATGAAATATTTGACGAATTTCACGACGGAACCCGTATTTTGAAATTCAATCCGATAACTTACACAAGCTCGCTATAAAGTTTTTGAATATGATCTTGCGTGAGAGGTTTGGAAAGATAACCCTTGACTTCGGGAAAAGAATTCGCTTTCAATATATCTCTTTCATCCACGGAAGAACTTACCATAAAAATGGTTATTTTTTTTGCCAAGGCTCCTTGGATTTTTTTGAATTCGTCTAGAAATTGCCAACCATCCATAAAAGGCATATTGATATCCAACAAGATTGCATCAGGGAGTTCTTCCCGATCGGAACTCAATGTTTGAAGTTCCTGAAGAGCCAATTCACCATCTTGGAAATCGCGTAGTTTCGTGATCCTACCGTCTTTTTCCAAAAAACGTCTTGCGATCATGATGTAGATGGAATCATCATCGATCAACCAGAAGTTCATATTACCGCTGTTCGAAATCATTGTATTTATCGAAATTGATGAGGAAAGATGTACCTTTACCGGGAGAACTTTCAACCGTTATTTCACCCCCCAGGGATTCTATTTGATTTTTCGTCATAAATAATCCGATTCCTTGCCCTTCTTTTTCTCGGTGGAACGTTTTATTCATTTTAAAGATTTGGTGACCGTATTTTCGGAGATCGATTCCTAAACCATTATCGCGAACTATTAAAAAGATTTTTTTGTCTTTTATATATGAGACGAAAGAAATCTCCGACTTTCTATTAGGATCGGAATATTTTAAAGCATTGCTCAATAAATTCAATAATATACTTTCCAGATATACCTTTGAATAAAGAATTTCCGGGGCCGCGGTAAAGTCCGTTTGAATTTCCACACTCATCTTCTTGATCTCAGTGGAGAGAAGATTCTGAATCTTATTAAAGGCATCCTTAAAAAGAATAGGTTGTTTATCCACATTCCGATTTCTGCGAATTTTGATCACTTCCACGATATCGCTCAATGTGGTCATCAAATCTTTTACGCTCATTTCCAAAGATTGGAGAAGCTCATCTTTATCCGTACCGTATTTCTCACTCAACATGGTCGTAAGCGTAAAAATATTTCCAATTGGCGCACGTAGATTGTGGGAAACGATCTGATTGAATTCTTCCAATTGAGAATTTCTTTCTGTTAAGTGATTGCTCAACGCCTGTAGGGTTTCGTTCTTTTCGATTAAAGCAGAAAGCATGTTTTTACGATCGGTAATATCTTGGATCTGGGAGATGAAAAATAAAGGTTTCTTTTGGGAATCCCTCACAAGAGACACTATCAATAAAATCCATATCGTACTTCCGTTTTTATGGAAGTATCTTTTCTCCATTCTATAACTATCTCTTTTACCTTCTAGTGTCTCCTGTAAAAGATTTAAATCGGCGGTAAGATCATCCGGATGGGTTATATCTTGAAAGGTAAGTTTTAAAATCTCGTCCCTCGAGTAGCCGATTATATCCAAAAGACTTGAATTTACTTCTAGCCATTTTCCTTCTAAAGAAACGAGAGCCATACCGACACCCGAATAATAAAACGCATTGAAAAACTTTTCTTCCGAAAGACGAATCTCATCGAGAACCTGTTTTTTTTCCGCCTCGTCAATAATTGCATTGAGCCCTAAATATTCTCTGGAGGTACTAAAAAGAGCGATTACAGTTTCCTGATCATCCCGAATCGATTGAGTAATTGTTTGCAACCAAACATATTTTCCGTCTTTTCTGAGAAACTGATATTCGACGTGTTCGATTTCTCTTCCTTTTAAAATCGGCTGGTGAGAATTTTCAAAAATTCTGCTCTTATCGAGAGGGCTAAAATAATCGTAGGGGTTTTTGCCGATTAATTCTTCTGGCTGATAACCTAAAATAGAAGTTACCGAAGGACTGACATAAAGAAAGATTCCATCCGGATCATGAAAACTAATCAACTCAGGACTTCTTTCGATTAGAAATTTATAAAAATCAGCCGATTGAAAATCGAATTCGCTCAAAGTACGCACCTTTGGTTTTCCTTAAAATAGGTCCTATTTTGGAAAAGACAATCCATTACGAAATTGAAACGTAGATTTTTACGTTTTTGTTCGCGTCCAAACCGCAAGCCTTTAATACAAACCGACCTACTTATATTGACCTTTTTATTCGTAGAAACCCGTAGATGAATAGACAGTTTTTTTTAAGGATTTTAATCGAAGAATTTGTTGGATGAAGGTAAGAAGAAAGAAATTGTGAAGATTAGAAACTTTCCAAAAGTTTAAGGATAAACCACCGAGGCTGAAATAAAACCCGACAAATTTTTAAACTTATTCTCCGTCGTCCCCCAGAGCTTCAACAGGACAAATTTCCATCGCTTTTCTTGCCGCAATTTCCTCTTCAGGAGAAGTAGGTTGTCTGTGGAAATAAACTTTCGATTCGTCGTCGGTGTATTTGAGAAGCATAGGAGCTTCTTCCAAACAGTCGTTACAAGGAACACAGCTATTATCGATGTAGTATTTTCCAGGCGCGTTCTGTTTGACTTTGTCGTTTTTATCAGCCATGCTTGACAAAGTTTATCGAACGATTGTTGCGTCAACCACTTTTCAGAATTGACACCCGTTTCGATTCAGGGATATTCACCGAAGTTATGAACTTATGGACGGAAAAAATATCGAGACGAAAATTATTCGGTTTCGGCCTTGGAGGATTACTAAGCATCGGAGTCGGAACTTTCTTTTTTTGTCGGTTTAAAAGTCAATCCTTACCCAAAACCTTATTCTTTTCCATATCCGAAGTTGAATTTTTATCAGCTTACTCTCAAACCCTTTTGCCTCAAGAACCAGGCTTTCCCGATATCGAAAAAGCGGAAGTAATCCGCAGATTGGACGAAGAATTTTTTTTTGTGGACCCAGGCGTCTCTGATGATTTCAGATCTCTCATTCTTATTTTAGAATATCTTCCTCTGGTTAAAGGTTATTGGGGTCGTTTTTCCAGATTAAGCGAAGAAAATCGAAAGAATTTTCTACTTTCCCAAGAAACAACCGAATCTGATACGATCCGAGCCGCATTAACAAATCTTAAATTACCCATTTACTTGGTTTATTATGGACACGAATCTTCTTTCAAAGCGATTTCGTATGACGGACCTTTCGGAAACCCTCCCGAAAAATTAAGCGAATCCAGAATCTATTATAAAAAAATCCTGGGGGAGTCATGAGTGGTCGCGTTTACGAATGGAAAAATCTGGGAAATTCCAAAACCGTAAAGGCGGACGTAGTTATCATAGGAACTGGGTGCGGCGGTTCTACGCTCGCTTACGAACTTTCCAAAAACGGCAAAAAAGTAATTCTTATAGAAGAAGGTGGTTACTATCATACGGGAACTTTCGACAACCACGAACTCAACATGGCCGGAAAAATTTCTGCGGAAAGAAATATGGCCACCGACACTACCGGAACGATCAATCTTGTTTATGGAAAAAACGTAGGCGGAGCTTCGGTTCATTATTGGGCTGATAGTTATAAAACTCCGGAAGACAGGCTTGATCTTTGGAAAAAAGAATACGGAATTTACGGTCATTCATCCGAAGATCTAAGTTCTCATTGGAAAGAGTTGGACGAGATCTTAAACGTTCATCCTGCTAAAGAAGAATATTATAATAAAATGAATCAGCTTGTGAGAAAAGCCTGTCAGTCTCTCGGCTGGAAAGGTAACCCGGTTCCGCAAGCAAGAAAGAACTGTCAGAAATCCGGTCACTGTATGCAGGGTTGCATGTATGGAGCCAAACAAAGCCAGTTGGTGACTCACATTCCTAAGGCGATGGCTTTAGGAACCGACATCTACGCGGACTGTAAGGCGATTCGTTTGGAACTCAAAGGTGACAAGGTGGAATTTTTAGAAGCGGTTATGATTGACCGACCTTCCGGAAAAGAATCCGGAATTACGTTAAGATTCGAAGCATCCGTTTTTGCGATTGCGGCCGGCGGTTTCGGAAGTTCCACATTCTTGCTGAAAAACGGATGGAAGAAAAAACTTCCCGCTCTTGGGGAATATCTTGCGATCAATCCGTCTCCGTTCGTACATGCGTTTTATGAAGAACCGATCGTTCAGTGGAGAAATATTCCTTCCGCATTCGGCGTGGAAGAATTTCGTTTAACCCGTTTTAAAGAAAACGGAAGTTATATCGAAGGCGGATTTTTAATCATGGCTAATCAACTTCAACCCGGAAGTCTCGCTGCGTTGATCCCCGGCTTCGGAGTTGAACACAGAGAAGTCATGAAACAACTTACTCATATAGGAGGTACGATCGGATGGATTGACGACGTTCCTTCGGAACTTGGAAATATTTCTGTAAGTTCCTCCGGTAAACGTACGGTTACGTATCACTTCGGAAAATTAACGAGGGAAGTTTTGAAAGACTGTATCCGCAAACAAGTTCAATTGAATTTTAGAGCCGGAGCCAAGTGGATTCTTTTACCCGATCTTAAAAGAACGAAAATTTTTTCCGAGAAAGAAATGGATAAGATTGATCGACTTGAACTCCGCCCTGCTTCGATGACAATGGCCGCCCCGCATCCGGCAGGAGGATGCAGAATGGGACAGGACCCTTCCAGATCCGTTGTGGATTGGAAGCACAAAGTTCACGGTTTGAAAAACTTATACGTTTCCGATTCCAGCGTATTTCCGACCGGAGTTTCGGTGGACCCAAGCTATACGATCATGGCGTTTAGTAAACAAGCGGCTAAATTCATTCTAGAAGATTAAGTTTTCATCTCGGAACTACTAGAATTAGGATCGGGGAAGTTATCTTTGTTATCCCATTTATAGTGGGCATTCGCTAAGTTTAGCGACCGTTAGAACAGTGTTTAACCTCGTAAGTTAAAAATCGAATCACTTCGCTTTAAAACATATTGTTTTGATACACAGAAATTGTGCGAGTTTCCACATTTCAAAAATATCATTCTAGTCGTACTTGCGCGGTTTTATGGTAAATAACTAATCATATCAATAAATTTGCATATATATACCGAATGAATAAAATTGCTTCTTGACTTTGGAAATCTAAAAATTAAAATCAAAACCGCTGATGGAAAATTTTGCCAAACCGTTTTTGATTTTAGGTTTTTTGTTTTTGTGTGCCGGCCTCTTGATTCTTTACGGAAATAAAATTCCTTTTCTAAATTATTTAGGAAAACTGCCAGGTGATATCCGCATTGAAAAGGAAAACTTTCGGTTTTATTTTCCTTTGACTACCTCGATACTAGCGAGCATCCTAATCTCTCTGATTCTTTTTTTGATTCAAAAATTCAAAAGTGGTTCTCCGTGAAAAAACCTTTTTCTTTTAGTTCCCGTTTTTCGTTTCAAGAAGGGGAAAACGAATTCGTCGCAATTTTATCCGAGTATAAAAAAAACCAAATTCTTTATTCCGATCTGACGATTTCCAACCCGACTCAAGTCGGTCTTCAATATCCGCTGGAAGCGATTCGACACAGTTTTGGAAACACTGATCTGATCACTTATCACCCCGATCCTCGAGGAAACATAGAGGCCCGAAGAAAAATTCAAGAATATTACTACTCGAAAGGAGTGAAGGTAGACCCAGACGATTTGTTTTTAACTTCCTCTTCTTCGGAAGTATATTCGTATTTGTTTAAGTTATTTTGCGACCCAGGCGATTGGATTTTGATTCCTGCACCCGGTTATCCTTTGTTCGAATTTCTTTCCGTGATGGAAGGATTGCAAACCGTCCCTTATTTCACAAAAAAAGATAATGGTTGGAAATTAAAGGAATCGGATCTGAACTCGAAGGATTTATCAAAATGCAAATTGATTTTAGTCGTTAGTCCCAACAATCCCACGGGTTCCGTGTTAAACGAATCTGATTTTTATTCCTTAAAGAATACTTTAAAAAGTTATAATATACCGTTAATCATAGACGAAGTTTTTTCGGATTACGTTTATGGGGAAGATCTCCATAAGACTTTAATGGATTCGGATACGCCAGTGATCACCGTAAACGGATTGTCTAAAATTCTGGGGCTTCCGGGAATGAAACTATCTTGGATTTTACTCAGCGGACCGGAGTTTTGGAAACAAAAGGCGAAAGAATATTTAGAACTCATATCCGATACTTATCTTTCGGTGAACACTCCCGTTCAAAACGTACTTTCCGATCTATTGCAATGGAAGAATTTAATTCAATCTCAAATTACCAAACGGATTCAAAGGAATCTTTCTTTTTTAAAACGAACTTTGGGAAATGTGAATGTTTCTAAAACAGTTCGATGCGACTTTCCGAATGCAGGTTGGTATTGCGTTTTAGAGAGCGAAAAATTTTTTCCGGAAGAGGAATTCTCACTTCGTTTATTAAAGGAAAAAAAAGTATATGTTCATCCCGGAGAAATGTTCGGTTTTCCGAACGAAAAGAACCTGGGAAGAATCGTCCTGAGTCTTTTGACAGAAACCGAACCGTTCGAGACAGGCTTAAAAGAGATCCTACAATTCTCCTGAAAGTTTCGATTTGGCTTTAATTTTCTATTTGGTTACAAGCCCGCATACGGGAACTCTCCCACGAAGCAAGAATTAGTGGTTGCTATAAAACGTAAAAAATTTTTGAGCACTTGAAATGTATTGAATGAAACACCACAGTTTCCTACAAATCCGCAATGGAAACAGCAGTTGCTCAAGAAATAACCGAAACGTACAAATAACCTGATCAGCAGCATCTTTACCAACAACTTTATGTTTTTGTTTTAATAAGATCCCCAAAGGGTTCAATTGTCTTTTTTATGATACACAAAGTTCCCTTCCCAATCTTTCGGTTTCGTTAAACCAAGACGAACAAAATCTCTCAAAAAACCTCTATATCTTCCGACGGTTTCGATTTTGTTAAACGAAGCGGGATTAAAAATTCCCCGTTTGCGAAACAATTTGAAAGGATCTTCCTTGATATCGGACCAGGTTCCCACTTCCAAGGTTAGAGGAAGCAATTTAGAATTCCAGTTCCGCGAATCCTTGTGATAATCTCTGTATTGATCGTAAAGCTTGTCCCAAAGATCACCGTGCGTCGTATAGGTTTCACTTTGAGGTCCGTATTGAAAATGAATATGACCACAATGATGTTTTAAATGTTTTTCGATTTTTTGATACAAGGATATATCCGGACAAGGGACTTTTGTAAAAGCGTAAGGCCACCAAACGTTGTCAACTGTTCCGAAACCAGAATGCAGATCCAAAACGGGAATGATCGCGTCCTTAACCGTAAAAAAAGATTCGTAAACGAGGCGAAACAACGCTTTGGATTCTGGTTCCAATCCGTTTCCGCGAAAGTAAGGCAAGTGTTTGGAAATTTTTTGTCCGCCGAAAAAAAGAAAAGGTTTTATCGCCGCAATTCCGGAATTCCTCATAAGATCAACGTGCTGGATTGGATCTTTGTTTAAGCACAAGCCCACCCGGGTTGACGATCGGTAATACAATAATTCCTAATTTACCTTTTTCTAATTCAGGAATATATCCCGTAGAATTCGGATGCAGAACGTATTCTAAAAAGTCGAGAAGAATCAAAATACCTATCGTCTCGAGTCCATGAACTCCGGCCACAATTCCGACAGGATGTTCTTTGATGCCCTTTTCCGTTCCGATTTTTAACGCATGAATCGGAAATCGAAATCCTTCCGAAGTTTTTCTGGAAAATCCGATTTGCCTGAGGGATGCAAGTTTACCCATAACCTTACCCACAAGTACTTGGATCCGAAGATAAATCTGTCGGAATTACGACAAATCCTCTGTGAAACTTACGCCCCACCCTGATTTTGGGTGGTGGGGAGAGGCGGCGGGAAAACTCGGGAGATTTTTCTCTATCAGAAAATTATACTTTTTGCAAGTAAAAAGCCTCATTCTCGTCGGAACACTTGAAAAATATCAGTTTTTGATCCTTATGATCCCAAAAACCTTCTTAATTTGTGGGTAAGGTTATGAAGTTTACCCCCCTAATTTTAAAATTTTCAGAATTTTTTTATCATATCGGTTGAGCCTTTTAAGACCGCGCAACATATTCGATTCTAATTCCGTTTGAATTGGATAGCCTGGAGTCGAATACAATCCTCGGAGAGTTTTAAAACTCCTTTTTGAATTTTTTCACAATTTCCGTCGATCACTGCTTGGAAGCAACCTCTGACTGTTTTTTTGATTGTTTCCGGATTTTCGTTTGCCAATAAGTACGCGTTCGAACTTCGAAATTTTTCGGCGCAATTTGCGGGGTTCAATCTTTCCTGAATTAATGCTTTTGAAGAATCTTTCAAATCTGTAGAAACTCCTTCCGCACAACTTGCAAGTTTTTGACAATACATGGAAGCGAGTTCAGAAGACTCCCCTCTCCATTTGTCGTCCTGAATTCCAGGTGGTAAGTTGTTTTTTTTGCAGAAAGATGAACTCAAAAAGATGAATATTCCAAAAGTATAAATTGTAAATAATAATATATTCCGTTTCATAATTTCTCCACTCAGTGTTCTGATTTTTTACGGATAAAAATTTCTATTCTTTCCCCGGACGCTTTTCCTTCTGGAGTTGCTGTGGAAGATTGTACGGGTTTATACGAACTGGAAGCTTCGATGGAAATTTTTTCCTTGGGAATCTTATAATTTTGAGACAACGAATCTGCGATCAATTCTGCACGATACGCGTTGTATTCCCAAACGTTTCTAAAACCTTTTTGGGCGGCTTCATTTCCGTAAGGAATTTGAACTTTAAGAGTGATATCCACGTCCATCGCGGAAGATAATTCAGATATTTTCTGAAATGCAAAAACCATTTCTTCGTCCGGTTGGAATCGACCTTCTCCCAAAGAGGAACCGAAAAGTACAATTTTGATCTCTTCGGTTTCTTGGATTCCAATATTGAGTTTGGCTTTTTCTTTAAGTCTCTTTAAAGTGTAACTGATTCTTTCCCAAAAACGATAAAGCTGGGTTTTAGGTTGAAGCATAGGATCGTCTTCAATTATAACCGCACTTCCTTGAAAGAAAGATTCCCCCAAACCGAAACCACCCCGGATCACATCGGCGACTTGTTTGAGCTTTACCTGATCGACTTGAGAGATCGAATACATAATGATGAATAAACCCAAAAGGAGTGTGATCATATCCGCATAAGTCAGAAGCCAACGCTCTCGGTTCTCATGAGATTCCCCCTTGCGGTGCGCTCTTTCCAGAAGTTGCCTACGAAGTCGACTCATGCTTCTTTTCGATTTTCTCCCAATAAAGTATGAATGTATTCCGTTTCTTTCTTTTTCACTTCTTCATAAAAAGAATTGAATATGTTTGCGGAAACGGGAAGAGTCGCGTTATACGCCTCTTCTACGCTTTGAAATAAGGCGGATACTCCGAAAAGAGAAGCCATAAATCGAGCTGGTTTGATTAAATAAGCGCTAATCGGCCGATGGGCCAATTCATAAAAAACTTTTAAGTTCCGTAAAACGATCTCCAACTGTCTCATTCGTTCTTTATAGTGGCCCATTTGTCCGTAGTGAAGATCATACTCTTCCCTGCTCAAACGTTTGCCGTCCCAACCCGAATCCACTAGATGTTTGGCAAAGATAGTATCCAGCTCTTCCGTAAGATTGTTGAGTTCGATTAGATACTCAATGTTCTCGCGGGAAGTTTCTTTCATCATACCTTTTACTTTTTGGTATGTATCCATTGCAAGATGAAGCCAGACTTCTCTTCCTTCTAAGTTATAGATCTTTTCAAAGAAATACTCGACCATTGGA
Organism: Leptospira alexanderi serovar Manhao 3 str. L 60; assembly: GCF_000243815.2. GTDB lineage: Bacteria > Spirochaetota > Leptospiria > Leptospirales > Leptospiraceae > Leptospira > Leptospira alexanderi. The sequence goes on from NZ_AHMT02000016.1 coordinate 135,183, forward strand.
ATCGTTTCTTCCAGATGAAAATAGCTCGCGTAAAAAACCCGAAACCGTTCCACTTGTGCTCGAACAACTTCCGCTCTTGCCGCTTTTAGTTTTTTAACTGCAAGATCGCTCATTCTTGTTTAGAAACCAAATCCAATTTGTAGGAAACGAAACCTTGTTGATCGGTTTGTTTTTGAATCGATCCGAATTGATTCGGAAGATTGACGACCTCTTTTCCCATTCGTGTTGAAGAGCGAAATAAAATGCTCGGAGTACCGTCCTTATCCGGAGTTAAAGAAAATCGAATTCCGTATTTATGATTTCTTCCCCAGCTTTCTTTCGTAACTTCAATAAGAGGAAATACGGAACTGATGTATTTACCCGCTGAAGAAAATACGTTTGAACCGGGAGAATAAATTCTTTGTCCTTCTTTTGTCGTATCTATGGTTACTTTTCCACCCTCGGGAAATGAAAGGGAAAGATACGTCACGCCTGCGTAAGAACCTCGATTTTTAAACCAAAGAGTCACCTCTCCCGGAATTCCCTTTTTCCATTCTTTGGGAGCTTCTAAAGAAAGAAGAGAAGGTACCGCCACTCGCGGTATATCCGGAACCATTTCCCAGCCGTTAAAGATAAAATTCTGAGCATAACTGCGGTTAGAAGGAAAAATCGTAATGTTCTTTTCGGTTTTATTGTAATCGAAATCGGCTCGTTTGGACTTTATTAAAAATTCGTGATCTTTCAAAGACAAAAGACCGTCCAAAATCTTTTGACCTTTACGGATCGCATAAGGCACCGAAAAAAGTCCGAGAGGAGGTTCTTCGCTTAATACTTCCAAAAAAAGAGAATTAAATCCGTCTCCGGGAAGCTCTTCCATTAGAATTCTCTTAACTACGAAACCTGATTCCTTTTTCCCGGAATCGGATTCTCCGGAAAGCCAGGAAGACTTAGAGGAGTCGTAGTGAAGCGGACCGATATTCAGTAGGGAAAAGGAGAATTTCCCGAGTAAAAACCATTCTCCTTCTTTCTTTTTGAAAATTCCCAAAACCTCTTCTGTTCCGTTGCGAACCAATGAGAAAGATTCTAGCTCCTGATCCTCGTCCAAATTGCCCACTTTTTTCAATAGTACATTAGGATTCTTTTGGTCAGCGGATGAAAACAGAAGTTCGACGATCCGAGAATCGGAAGGCATTTTGGGAGAACAACCGACAGATAAAAAAATGATAAATAGAATCTGACCTAAAACGAACAAAACTCGGCATGTAGAATAAACGATTCTGAACTTCTGATGTAAGATTGTTTTGGAATGGGAAACTTGAGTTTTAACGCGGGTCGTAAACGAAACGGAAAAGATTCTTCTAAAACGAAATGAGAATGTGTTCATGGTTCGATAACAAAATTGAGGAATAAAAAAAGTCTGTCTATGATTTTCCTATATTCTTTAACTCAGATCCAAAACCTCTTTTAAAATTCGAGAATTTACTTTTCCGGTATACTCGTCTTCGTATCTTCCCAGCTTCGTTGCAAATTCTTCCGAAAATCCGGCCTGAATTCTCGTTTCCGGAAAGTAATGATATCCTTTGGCCCTTCTCGGAGTAAACGGAAACTCGATCAAAGAAAGATAATAGTCCCATTCGTCTTTAGAATCGGGAATCCGTTTTTTGACATAGTGATAACCACGACGGACGTGTTTGATCTCGTCTTCGTAAACCTTTTTCATAATATTGGCTTTTTCCAAATCTTTGAAACGTTCGAAAGCCATTGTGTAAATCTTTGAAAAATCAAGATTAGCTCCCTCAAAAGAGATCGCCATGATCGCGTAAAACTTTTCGAGGGTTTGCATTCTCGGAACCTGTTTCCAAAAAATGGAATTGAGAGGCCGATCTCCCAGTTCCATTCCGCCCTTTTTCATTTCGGAAAGATACATTCTTAGGTGAGTCTGCTCTTCCAAAAGAGTTCTATACAAACCGAATCGGACAGAAGACGCCGCATCTTGAAACTTAAGAATGGCCCAGGCAAAAAGTTCGATCGCCATCAATTCGTGATTCGCAAAATGATGCAGAGTGATAAAACGATTCTCTTCCTTGAATAACTGCTCCAGTCTTGGAATTTTACTCTTTTGTTCGGAGGTCCGAATTTTTTTTCCCGAACCGGTAAGGAAGGTATATTCAAAAAATTGAAAGAACGAACGTCGATCGGTGGAAGGGAGGGTGAAAACAACTTATCTTCAAGACTGGAACCGAGAAGCACATTTCTCGCGAACTCATTTAAGGTCATGTTTTATACGAGATGTTTGGAAGAATCAAAACCAAGTTCGATGATGGATCCTTGGATGTTTCTCTCATCAGGGTCAGACGAGATTTGCCCCTCTCCACAATGATACGTGATTTTGAAAGTATCCATCAACGACTGAATGATCTGAAGTCCTCTTCCTACATTCCGATGTGGGATTCGAACTCCCTTCAGAGGAAGGGTTTCGCGTTTTTTTTCCTGGTGTTGTTTGACGCGGTTTAAATATTCATCGAGGTTGGTTACCCGAATGTCTACGGGAAAAGATTCCAGTTTTGGGGATTTGAGTCCGGAACCGTAATCCATGATCCACATTGTAAACTTATGATCCTTGATCTTCCAACGGCAGATGATCATTTCTTTAGAACCCGATATGACATTAGCCGAAATCGAATTTGTAAGCGCTTCGTCCGCTGCCAATTCGATATCAATGACGGCTTTGTTTGAAAAAGAATTTTCTAAAAGGGAACTTTTCAAAGCCGACCGGAGTTCTCTGATACTAGTTAAATCACTGGAAAGAAACATAACGTAAGAACCTTCATTATGTTTCACTAGCAATAATTTCTTGGAATCCTTCATCTCTGTTCCCGTGTACGTCTCCACGATTAACAACTTAAAAGTGGACGATTTGAACGAAATATATCGGATTTTTCAAGTCGACAACGGAATTCCCGCTTCTTTGGCGGTTTTTTCAATTCTCTGAAGGAGCTTTTCTTTCCCCAAAAGAGGGAATAAAATCGGTAACTCCAACCCAGCCGATTTTCCGGTAGTCGCCGCTCGGATCGGCATATAGAGAGTTTTTCCTTTTTGCCCGGTAACTTCTCCGACTTTGGACATTAGATCCTTATAATTCTCATCGGTCTTCGGATTGGAATCCTTCAGTATTTCGTAAAACTCCTTGATTACTTTGGCGCCATCCCCGTCTTTCAAAAATCCTGCCGTCTCTTCCGATTGGATCTTTAGGTCGGTAACGAAAAATTCCGCGATGTAGTCCGGAGCTTGAGTGAGATTGTCCAGATATACTCTTATAGATTCGATTATGGAAGTAAGCACGGGGCTATTTATATTTTTCACCTCCTCAGGAATATCCTTTCTATCTTTCAGGAACGGTAATAAATTTTCTAATACTTTGGATATTTTCAAATCTCTGATCGTTCGATTCGATAACCAATTGAGTTTTGATTTCGGGTTCATTGCTTCCGCAATTTGAGTTAAGTCCGAAAAGTTTGTTACGACTTCTTCTTCTCCACCTTTTGGTTTTTTGAATACATCAAATGTGGAGGGAGATTTGGAGCAACGATGCACATCGAAAATTTTTTCGAGTTCGTCTTCAGGAAGAAATTCTCTCCCGTCGGAGGAAGTCCATCCGAGAAGAGCCATGTAATTTCGAAACGTTTCCGGAAGATATCCTAAATCTCTAAACGCGAGAATCGAAGTCGCACCCGCGCGTTTGGAAAGTTTTTTTCCGTCCATTCCTACAATTTCGGATGCATGTGCGAACTCGGGAACTTCATAACCCAAAGCTTCGTACAATAAGATCTGTCTAGGAGTGTTGGAAAGATGACCTACTCCGCGAATCACATGCGTAATCTTCATAAGAGCGTCGTCAACTACAACCGCGTAGTTGTAAGAGGGAAACCCGTCCGACTTAACGATGATAAAATCTCCGACCAACTTGGTTTCGAATTTCACTTTTCCTTGAATGATGTCGTCGACGATGAGAGTTTTAGAAGGGGTTTTGAATCGAATCGAATGCGGAACTCCTTGTTTGAGTTTTTCCTCCACTTCCTCGTCGGACATGTTTGCGTGTAATCCGTCGTAGACGTAAGGAACTCCCATCGCTTCAGCTTGTTTCTTTTTTGCCTCTAACTCTTCCTGTGTACAAAAACAACGATAGGCTTTTTTTTCTTTCAGAAGTTTTTCCGTATATTCTTTATAGATGCCTAGACGTTGGCTCTGAATATAAGGGCCGTATTCCCCTCCTATCTCCGGCCCCTCGTCCCAATTGACTCCCAACCATTTCAAAGATTCTAATATGATTTTAAAAGAATCTTCGGTGGATCTATTTTGATCCGTGTCTTCGATTCTTAAAATAAATTTACCACCTTGGGATTTTGCGTATAAATAATTAAAAAGGGCGGTCCTCGCTCCGCCTACGTGTAAAAATCCGCTGGGAGACGGCGCAAACCGGGTACGAACTTCTCTATTTTGATTCATGGGAATTGGTTTTTCTCGTTAGAAATTCTTATGATAGGATAATTTTTGAAATTAGCCGTTGTGGTAAATGGTTTATTTACGGTAAGATCGTAAAATGAAACGGATTTTTTGACTTCATTCTCTTTCAGAGTCATCAAATCGATTTCGGAAGGAAAATCTAAACAGTAATATTCCGTAGAAACTTCTGTTTTTCGAAGTGGAAGAATTGGAATCATCCCGGTCAACCTGATCGCCGGAGGATACTCGAGCGAATCGTAATCGTAATCTCTGGAAGAAGTTGTGGTTCCGTTTGCAGAAATAAATTCGGTCTGCATGACTTTAAAAAGGATTCCTCTTGGGCTATGTTTCCATTTAAGCGTTCCGATTCCGGGAACAATTCTAATTTCTTCGGCTTCTCTCAGTCTTCCTTCGTCGCTGAGGACAAATTCTTTTCTTACATCATTGAGAACTTCCTTTCTCGGTTCCAGAGTGGAACTTTCGGATTTGTTTGAAGAAGTTTCAAGACGTTTGATTACGAGGGCGGGAGAAAATTCGATTTTTCGATTATCGTCTGGATTTCGCGTCGTTGTTCCTTTCCATTCCGAAACCTCTAAGAGAATTTTTCCCGATTGTTCACTCTTTCGGGACAATTCCAGATATTTTAAATTTCCTTGAATCATCTCGTTCTTTCCGAATTGAGATCTCAAAATGACGTAACGAGCTTGAAAACTGGACGGTTCGTAGTATAACGAAACAAATGGAGAGACCGTAAAGAAAATTTGCGAGGCGTAATTTTCGGAAAGGGATTTTGAATCCCTCCATAAAATTTCCTGGATATTTCCGCATTGAAACAAAAAGAAAAAAACGTGTATGATAAGAATATGGATATTAAAAATCCCGGATCGAATCGGAATCGGCTGCAAAATTCTGAATACGGTTTTCATTGTATTGTAAATCTTGATTTTTCAAAAAATCTGCAAGGAAAAACTCAAAAGTAAAACTTTCTTTACAAAAACCGAGGGTCTGCTAATGCAAAAGCGAATTGTTCAAATATTCGCTCCGAAAATACTGTAATTAAATCCGGTCAATTTTTTACAGTTGACAGGATAGTCTTCTAGAATTTCGTTGGCCAAAACCGTATGAAGAATTCCAATCCACCAAAATTAAAGGACTCGTTCCCCAAACGTCCTTTTGAAGATCAAGTTAATGACGATCAGAGAAAATATTCGCGTTATGTATGCGATTCTCGGGCGATTCCGCACGAAATCGACGGCCTGAAACCCGTTCAGAGAAGAATTCTTTGGGCGATGTGGAACTCCGACGCAAGAAACCGTTATACGAAAACCGTAAAAGTTGCCGGTCTTGCAATGGGATATCATCCTCACGGGGATAAATCGATCCAAGACGCACTTTCGCAAATGGCCCAGGATTTTACCTTCGCCAATAATATTCCGCTCGTTTCCGGAGAAGGGACTTTCGGTGACGTTTTGGATCCGAGCGCGATCGCTTCTCCCCGCTATACGGAAGTAAAATTATCCGACTTTGTAAAAGATTTGGGATTCTTTGAAAGTTTGCCGGATATCGATTATGTTAAGAATTATGACGAGACAGAAGACGAACCGATTCATTTTGTAGGAAAAGTTCCGATCGTCCTTCTTAACAATATCCAAGGGATTGCGACCGGATTTCGTTGTTTTATTCCGGGTCATAGACTTGCGGACATCGTCAAGTCTCAGGTCAATTATCTCAAAACCAAAAAACCTCTTCCTTTAAAACCTTGGTACAAAGATTTCAATGGCGAAGTGAAAATGGCGGAAACCGAAACCGGCAATATCACTATGTCCACGACGTTCGCATTCAAGTGGGAAGGTGACACTCTTTATCTCACCGACTCTCCGATGAATTGGAACCGCGAGAAGGTCATTTCTTTGCTCGATGATATTTTGGAGAGAAAAGATTCCTGGTTAAAGGAATACGTGGATTATTCCAGCCAGACTTTTAGAATCGAACTTCAATACAAAAAGGGTGAAAAGCCAAGCCAAAAAGAAATCATGGCTCTCTTCAATAAGGAAGATATTCAAACTCTTGCGATGAACGTTATTACGTATGACGGTAAACTGAAGAACTTCAAACCGGAAGAAATCATCAAACGTTTTTGCGACTTCCGTAAAACCCACCTCATCCGTAGATTCAAACGTTTATCCGGTTTGGAAGAAGAAAAGATTGAAAGAAACTCGGAATTGATCCGTTTTATTAAAGAGAAATGGAACGAAAAAGTAATCGGAATCAAATCCAAAAAGGACTTCGAGGACAAACTCAAGGCTTCTAAATTTAAGTACTTCGAGTGGTTGTCCACAATTCCGGTCTACAGAATGACCATTGAAGAAGTTAAAAAATGCGAAGAAGCGATCGTAGAAGCCAAAACGACCCTGGCTCGTTATCAAGGTTTGGTCAAAGAGGATAAAAAACTGACCGAGTTTATGATCATTGAGTTAGAAGAACTTCAAAATAAATGGGATAAAGTATGAGCGCTGACAAAACCAAAATAAAAGAAAAATCATCCCAAGAAAGAAATTTTAAAAAGTTATCCAATGTAGAACACGTTCGAATGAGAACCGGTATGTGGTTAGGACAAAATTCCGCTTCCACATTCGAACAACATTTTTTTCGTAAAAACAACGAAGGAAAATACGAGATCGTTCACGAAGAGCTTGAGGATGTTCCGGCAAAACTGAAATGTCTGGACGAAGCTTGCATGAACGCAGTGGACGAATATCGTAAAAATCAAAAGGATAAAACAATTCCTGAAAAGGACAAAATGTCCAAATTAATCGTTCAACTTTCCTCCGATCGTAAATGTGTGACGATCGCAGATAACGGACGAGGAATTCCCGCAGCAAACGCTGAAGGTGTTTATCTCCATTTGATGTATGGGGAGAATTTCGACGATCACGTAAAACAAGATCATGTTGCGGGTCAAAACGGCGTGGGTATCTCCCTTGTGAGAATGGTCTCCAACTACTTCAAAGTAAAAACCGTAAACAACGGAAGTTCTTTTAAGAAATTGTTTACCGTTCACGACGACGTAAAAAAACAAATTCGTTCCTACAAACTTTCCAAAGAGGATACCGATCGCGTGTTTCTCTATTTCGACGAACACGGAAAGTTCACCGACTGTAACCTTCTTACTAAGGATCAAATCGACAAACTCAATCCTTTATTAAAGAAAACGAATATGCAGGAATTAATCGAAAAAGCTTCCAAGGAAGACCACGGAACTTCGGTCGAGTTCGAACTCAATCCTAAATACTTCAACAACCTGGATATTTCGTTTAACGTGGATCTGATGAAACAGTATCTGCAAGATATCGCAATGACGAATCCGGGTTTGGAAGTTCAGTTCGTTTTTAAAGGTAAAAAAGAGAAGTATAAATTCAAGAAGGGTCTGGATGAAATTTTTTCCCACTCGGATCTTGTTTATTACAAAATGGATTATGCCGCACCGGGTTCCGCTTCCCAACTTCATTTGGAAACTTATCTGGTAATCGGGCAAAACAAAAATCTCACTTGGGTAAATTCCATCTTTGCACCGCAAGGCGGTTCCGCGATCGAATATCTGGAAAACAGAATCTGCGACGAGGTTCGTAAAAAAAGCCAGATCGTGGCTCTTGAGAAAAAACTCAAAACCAGTTCCACTCGTAACGACGTTAGAAACTGCTTTCACATGTATGTGAATGCAAGGCTCTTAAATCCTCGCTTTAAATCTCAGGACAAATCTTATCTCATAAACGATCTGAATGAAGATATCCGCAACGCCGTGGATAAACATCTTGAAAAGTTTATCAAAAAGACGGGACTTCTGGAAGAGATCAAACTTCAGATGGAAAAACGAACTCAACTCAAGGCCTTTGAAGACGCTCAAAAAGGTCTTAAAAAAGCGAGCCGCATGAACATTCCAAAACTCATGCCTCCGACCGGAAAACCGGGAGATCCGGGAAGGGTGTTGTTTGTTGCGGAAGGGGATTCCGCAATCGCAGGTCTTCGTCCTGCAAGAAACCCGAAGTTGCATGGCTTATTCCCTCTAAGAGGAAAGCCGTTGAACTGTAAAGGTTTAAGCATCGCTAAAGCGATCGCAAACGAAGAATTGAAAAATATCGTCGCGATCGTCGGTCTACCATTGGATCAGAAAGTAAAATCCGTAGACGAATTAAACTACGATAAGGTCAGCATCATTACCGATGCGGACTTTGACGGATATGCGATCCGATCCTTGATGCTTTCCTTCTTTTACGAATACTGGCCCGAACTTTTTGAGCTTGGTTTTATTCATATTTCCAGCGCTCCTCTTTACGAAGTGGACGTAAAATTCGGAGATAAGAAGAAAGAAACCGTGTTCTGCATCGATGATAAGGATTACGAAGATCTAATCAAGCGTGTGGAAAAAAACGGCGGAGAAATTACCCGCAAAAAACGAAATAAAGGACTCGGAGAAACCGGTAAGGAAGCGATGAAGTTTGCGGTCGACGAATGTATGACCAAGATCACGATCGGAAATAAAAAAGACGCTTCTAAAATTCAGAACCTCTGGTTCCATAAGGACTTTGCGGAACAAAGAAGAGACGCGATCTCCGAATACGCGATGAGTGTGATCGAAGACTGAGAGCTATCATCGACCCTGGGGACTTCAAGTCCCCTTCTCTATCAAAAAATTTTGTAAATTCAAGAACTTATCAAAAAAGCAATTTTTTATTTTAGAATATTATGCTTTTGAATAAGAGACTCGTCCTAAAACATAATATTCCGGAAAGACAATCGATTTAAAATGGAACAGTTCTCATTTCTTTTTAACAGGCCAAGATTTTAAGGAAAAGGGGCCGTGGAAACTGCCCAGAGTGGATTGGGATTGAATTCTATCCTTCGAGTAATCTCGTTTTTGACGAGATTGAGGTGCCAGTACTAGTGGATAGGAATTAGTGAATAGTGGTTTAGGACTTTACATACTAGGAATCAGTGAATAGGAGCCAGATGTCAGGGTATTTTTTCTGTAATACGGAAGTTCCTACGTTTTAGGGATCAGATGTTTTTTTGTAATTCAGGAGATCCTACTTTTACAGAAGAATTCCTATCCACTAAAATGGACATCCCACATTCAAAGCTTTATCAATAGAATCACCGACCTTCGAATCTTCCAACCAGAGAAGATAGTTTACCATAAAACATCTGGAAACACCGTGAGTTGCCGAAAGCACACCGAGAAGAACCCAAGTTTTAGAATCGATTCTCATATTCACCCGAACCATCCCTTGACTTTTTTGATACAATGTTTTCCCGGCTTTGCGGTTGATCCTTCTTTTCGATAACATGAACTTTTGGTATCTCTTGAGAAGAGGCAGAATCCGTTTCGGAAGCGCTTTTCTTTGTTCGACAGTTAAAGTGTTCCAATACGATTTTGGAAAAAGAATGGTCTCTACTCCCATTCTGGATTCAACTAAAGCAGATTGGATTTTTTGATCCGTATTTAAAAAGATTTTCCCCATACTCAAACCGGTTCTTTCCAATTGCAGAAAAAACCATTGAAACGAAAAAAAGTTAGGAATCTTGTCAAAAGTTGGCGGAACGAAAAAAGTAGGATCTCCCACTTCGATTTACAGACATAAAGTCCTAACTACTATTTGATCGTCCCTGAAAAAAACTGAAATGCCGTATAACATGAATCAAAAGCTATTGCCATGGAAAGTGTAAATATTCTTTGAAACACCACAAGCCAAAATACTGTGAGAGGGTTTCTGCACGTTCAATTAGTAAATTTCAAATGACTTGACCGCCTTTTCACATCTCCCACTAATACAAACATGATTCGAAAAACTATTATCTCACTTTTAATCGTTTTAAATTTAAACTGCCTAACGCTCACTTATATGAAATCAGCGAATCTTGACGGCTCAGATAGTAGTGCTTATTTTCCATACTTAGGAACCTTAAGTAACGTTTCGATTATTTTGTTTTACCCACTTTTAATCTTTTCGCCCGTACATGGTAAGTTTCCAGAGCAAGGGAATTTGGGTATTCTTGAATATTGGCTTGCTCGTGTATTCGATTTGCCTCTTTGTCTGATTGCGGATACGGTTCTATTACCGGGAACTCTTCCCTATTTCATTTATGTAAAGTCAGGCAGACCTTGGTCCAGTGGTTGGTATCATGGAAAATACGAACAAAGGGTAACGTCCTTTCGAGATCAAAATCCGCCTTATAATGCTTTGAAGTCGATTCTTGCCACCAACGATTTAGCAGCTCTTCAAAAATTTTTAAAATTATATGATGTTGTCGCCCTTGAAAAAAAGATCAATTTCTTGCAACAAGAGGATTTACTCCCTTACGAACATAAATGGAGGTCCGATTTATATTCTCATAAAATCGGGATCATAGATTACATGGCCTCTTTTTTTTCTACACAAACAACTTACAGAAAGATTGTTCCTAAGATTCTTAATCCAGGAGATCGGCTTGAAGTTGTATATACTCTTTATGAAGAATTTCGAAAAGATCCTATATTAGAAAAAAGATACTATGATGTAGTTTGGAAAACTTGTTTTTCCTCGGGAGTGCTCATTGAAAATCCTAAAGTATTAAAAAAAGTGCTTCAAGAATTTTCGGAAAGAAAAGAAATCTCTGATTTGTTTGAGCCAATTGCTCAAAGATATTCTGAAAAAGAGTATAAACAATTTCAAGATCCCTTTCATGATCCCTATTACTCTTTCAATAAAGCGGAAACTCAAAAATTTTCAGAGTTTTGGTACAATCGAGTCGAACTTTTATCGGAACTGGACAAATTCCTGCAAAAAAATCCGGAACTGCAAAAAGAATGGAAACGCACGGCGTGGATCTCCGCCATTTCTTCCGGTGTCATCGCCTATCGTCCTCCCCTACTTGAAAGGGCATTTCGAGAGTTTCCCATGGAAACCGCAAAATCAAGCTTCAGTTTATTCGTGGCCGCATACAAAAGTAAAAATCGCCAATCCATAGATATCATCGTAAAAAATCTAAAGGATGCGGACAGTTTTCCTTTAGATCAATTGCACGAAACAAACATACAGCATATATTAAAATATCCTAATTTACTAGAAAAGCTTCTTCAGACCGGTTGGGATCCAAATCTGATTTTGGAATGGGAAAAACGCAAATTTAGAGGAGGAAAAGAATTTATTGAAAAAGAGGAAACCTCTCTTCTCATCCTTTCAATACAAAACGATTCCGTTCCGATGGAAACGATTCGGATTTTATTGAAATATGGCGCTAAACTTGATTTAGGAGTAAAACAATACGATCATTACAAACAAGAATATCGTTTGGTTTATCCGAAGGATGGCGATGGCATCGAAAAAAAACTAGAAAGAGCCAACAATTTCGATGATACACAAAAGTCTCTCAAACAGAAGACCCTAACAGAAGGACCTTTAAAAGAATTTCATACAAAATATCCTATTTATTCAGTTCTTAAATCGTATGCGGAAAACCAAAATGTTCGAGACTTTCAAAAAACGTTAGCCGGTATCGATCTTGTTCCCATGGAAAAAGAAATGTATCGACTTCAAAAAGAATATATTGTGCCTACGGAAATTCCTAGAGAAGGTAGATCTGGATCCGATAAAACGAGTCTTTTAGGAAGCGTATCTTCTCTCGCGAAAGTACATTTCAAATATGAATATTGGCCAGAGTGTTGGGCCTCGGGAAAATACGCGGAAGCGGTCGAAATTCAAAAAATATATTACAATTCCATCCGAAACGATGAAGATTTGAAACGATCTTTTTTGGAAAACTTAAAAAAGAACGGAGCCTTTTGGGAAGAGCCGATTTTTTCCGAACAAATTCCGAAACTTTTATCGGGAGATAGGATTGATTGGTCCGGATTCGACTTGGAGAATTTAGTACAACATGGAAGCGCCTTAGAACTTTTGATGAAACAGGATTCTAAAATGGAAACGGGTCTGAAACAGAAAATAGTGGCCGTTTCTCTAGTTTGTGGAAATCCAAAGTCAGCGGAAGTCGCTTTGAAATACTTTTCTGGAAATGATTATCAAAATTTTTCGAGCGAGTACGTAAACTTTCTGCTGGGTGATTCTAGAATTTTAGAATTATTTTTAAAGAAAGGAATGAATCCGAATTCTCTCGGTAAAAAAGAACATACTGTTCCTTCCGGTTGCCCATTGCTTCTGACAGCTCTGGCATCGCGCAATTCTTGGGACGGAAGGGAAAGATTGGTTCAATTGCTTCTGAAGTATGGAGCAAATCCAAATCTTTCTACGGAAATAATTTCGGGGAAAACTCAAAAAACCGTTTCAATCTATCCTCTAAATTTTATCTCGGGTTCGGATAAAAGGCTTCTCCAAATTTTAAAAGCTTCCGGAGCCGATAAAAATTTACTTACACCCGATTCAAAAGAAATAGGATTCGGGACTTACGTATGTCAACGGCGATGATTTAGAGTGAATAAAATTCTACAATAATAAATGGAACTTTTCTGCTTATGACTCCAAGTAATATTCAAAAATTCTTATGGATCTTTTGTTTGTTGGGATTTAGTTGTAGAACCAAATTCAACGATTTTGACAGACGAATCTACGTGGTTGAAGGATTGAAAAAACAGAATTTCCAAGAGGAAAAAATTTCGGAAAAACGAAAGCAAACCAGCGCTCCTAATTCCCCGCTTGTAACGATCAAAGATGGAGTCGGAATTTTAGACCTAGTTATAGATAAAACTCAATTTAGAGACGTGGAATCTAAATTCGGAAATCAATATATTAGGAATCACTTTAATGATGAAGTTATAGAAATACACTACGAATCTCTGGGGCTTTCCTTTGTTTTCGACGATTATAGAGAAGAAATACGCGAAATAAAAATACAACCTCCCTTTTTGGCAATTACCTCCAAAGGAATCGTATTAGGAAAAAGTACATTACAAGAAGTGATGGATATCTATGGAAAAGCGGCAGATATATCGGGAGAATATGCGACTTGGAATATTGAGGAAAAACTTTATTTATGTATAAGATATGGATTCAAACATTCTTTTCGTGGGATCAAATTTTGTGTGGAAAAGAATCCCTCTATTCCGGAAAACCCAGTCGACAAAACGTTCTATCTGAAACAAAAGATTCAAAAAATCTATATTTTTTAACGTGAGTTCGGTATAACAAATATGAAAGCGATTATTATGTTGCGATCTGAAACTGCGCCTATCGAACGACCTGAAACGTGATCCTTAGAGAGCGTTTCACTGAGTTCAGAGAGTGATCAATTGAAATAGATGCCTCACTTCTCCTATGTTTCTTGTGTCAAGCCCTCCCGCTATTTTTTTACATAAGACCATATTGAGCTAATTTTCGATTCCATACTTCTTCAGGCATAGAATCAAAAAGATCTCCCGTTCGAATCATTGAATAAAGAACTTCGATCATTTTGCGTGAAGTAGTGATGATCGATTTTTTAGCTCCTTTTTTAAGGTATAACCTTTGATAGAATTCTTTTATCTTTCCGCCATGCTGACATCGAACCAGACTCCAGGCCGCTTGAACAATTACTCTTCGAATTGCATGACAACCACGAGATACAATTCTTCCGTATCGAACCGTATCTCCCGAAATATCAACACTCGGAACTAAGCCCACATAGTAAGCGGCTTGTTTAGCCGAAGAGAATCGTTTACAATCACCCATATAGCTCATGATCGCCAAAGAAGTAATCATACCGATCCCAGGCATGGACATGATCGTTTGAACATAACTCTGATTTTTTTTCAGAGCCTCTTTAATTTCTTCTTCTATTAGTTTTAGATTTAGTTCGACTAAATCTAAAACTTTTAAGATTCGTTCTGCTTCTCTTTTGTATCGATCAGGAAGTAGAGTTACGGAAGCTTCTCTGGATGCTTTTATTCGCAAATGCTTTTTGGTAATTTCAGTCAAACCTGCTTGAGTGAATAAACTATGAAGTCGATTTTTGCCTTGCGTTAGTTGTCTTGTCCAGTTCTCATGTTCCGTGCAAAGTCTTCGATTGTCTTCCTCTTCGTCAGTTGGAATTGGAACAACCGGTAACTCTTCTATTGGAAAACGTTGAATGAGCCTGGCTATTTTTAAACTGTCTTCTTTATCGGTCTTTTTTAAAGATTGATAGATTGTTGCTAAGTCTCCGGGATTCAGGACAATTACTTGAATCCCTTTGTTTAATATTGATTTTGCGATTCTAAAAGATTGAGAGCCAATCGAGCGATCCATGGAGAGCGAGATTGCTAAAAGCCAGCGAAGCGTTGGTGTTAGCTTTCAGCGTAGCTGAAAAACCCAGACCGACTATATCATTCAAGGTTAACCATTTTAGTAAATTGTTAATACCACTTTCTGTTGTACTAAATTGTCGACGTTCGAGCGAGTTCTCCGAATTGATTCGAACAACCTCTAAAGTTTTCTTTCCACAATCAATTCCTACATATTTGCCATCTTGACTTTTCATTTCTTTTCTCCTAAAATGACAGAGGGCGGAAGGTCTTAACAAAGTCCGGTGATATCACCAGCACTCCCATCGAACGACCCGTGGGGAGTGAGATGTTGAGTTTCCTTCGCGGTCGACTTTGTTAAGCCGCCACACTTTGGTTTGCGGTGGCCGATTTAGATTTATCTATGGACCGGGGTCTAAGCCCTATCGAACGACCTAAACACCGACCCATAGGAAGGTGTTTGCTAAGTTCCATTAAACTTTACTTGAATACTGTGAATTGCTTCCTAAGGGGCGCAATTCAGGGAGTGAAATTGAGTTCATCAGAAGCGATCAATCTGCCACCGGCCTTCTTGACTCCGTCGAATCAAGAATATCACATTCGGAACTGTCTTACGTCCAAGAATCATACTAATCTATGGATCATTCGGCAGGGAATCGTTGCACTTTAGTTTCTTATTCGCCCAAACTTTCAACCGTCGAATTCATCTTAGTTGAAAAATAAATTCTTGAATTGGCTTAGAGCTTGTCCCAAAACCATCCGATTTTATCAGAATCTCGCGAATCGCTGCAATTGCTTTGAGTTTTGGGACAGTACTTTTATATTTTATGAATCGGGCGATTTAAACAATTTTACTTTCAGGAAATAGCAATTTTTCAATAACTCTAATTTTCTTGCACCTAAGTCATATTAATTTAAAATGGATTTCAATATCAAAGTAAAATTCCCGCTATGAATTATTGATTCGAAACCAAACACTCAGGCTTCTTTATGATTCGAAAAACTATTATCCCACTTTTAATCGTTTTAAATTTAAACTGTCTAACGCTCACTTATATGAAATCAGCGAATAGCAGTAGTAACTCGGACGAAGCTTACTTTCCATACTTAGGAACCTTAAGTAACGTTTCGATATTTTGCTTGGACCACTTTTCGTTTTAACCGAATACATCCTTACCTGGTAAGTTTCCAGAGCAAGGGAATTTGGGTATTCTTGAATATTGGCTTGCTCGTGTATTGATTTGCCTCTTTGTCTGATTGCGGATACGGTTCTATTACCGGGAACTCTTCCCTATTTCATTTATGTAAAGTCAGGCAGACCTTGGTCCAGTGGTTGGTATCATGGAAAATACGAACAAAGGGTAACGTCCTTCCGAGATCAAAATCCGCCTTATAATGCTTTGAAGTCGATTCTTGCCACCAACGATTTAGCGGCTCTTCAAAAATTCTTAAAGTTATACGATGTTGTCGCCCTTGAAAAAAAGATCAATTTCTTGCAACAAGAGGATTTACTCCCTTACGAACATAAATGGAGGTCCGATTTATATTCTCATAAAATCGGGATCATAGATTACATGGCCTCTTTTTTTTCTACACAAACAACTTACAGAAAGATTGTTCCTAAGATTCTTAATCCAGGAGATCGGCTTGAAGTTGTATATACTCTTTATGAAGAATTTCGAAAAGATCCTATATTAGAAAAAAGATACTATGATGTAGTTTGGAAAACTTGTTTTTTCCTCGGGAGTGCTCATTGAAAATCCTAAAGTATTAAAAAAAGTGCTTCAAGAATTTTCCGAAAGAAAAGAAACCTCTGATTTGTTTGAGCCAATTGCTCAAAGATATTCTGAAAAAGAATACAAACAATTTCAAGATCCCTTTCATGATCCCTATTACTCTTTCAATAAAGCGGAAACTCAAAAATTTTCAGAGTTTTGGTACAATCGAGTCGAACTTTTATCGGAACTGGACAAATTCCTGCAAAAAAATCCGGAACTGCAAAAAGAATGGAAACGCACGGCGTGGATCTCCGCCATTTCTTCCGGTGTCATCGCCTATCGTCCTCCCCTACTTGAAAGGGCATTTCGAGAGTTTCCGATGGAAAGCGCAAAGTCCGCTCTAAATCTATTTGTGGCCGCATACAAAAGTCAAAATCGCCAATCCATAGATATCATCGTAAAAAATCTAAAGGATGCGGACAGTTTTCCTTTAGATCAATTGCACGAAACAAACATACAGCATATATTAAAATATCCTGATTTAGTGGAAAAATTACTTCAGACGGGCTGGGATCCAAATCACATTTTGAAACGGAAGGAATGGATATACAAACTAGGAAACCAAGAAATTACGGTAAAAGAGGAAACTTCTCTTC
>NZ_AHMT02000015.1:0-32500 GCF_000243815.2 Leptospira alexanderi serovar Manhao 3 str. L 60
ACTAACAAGCGAATCGGCAATCCAGGTCGACCCGTTTTCTCTGTGTAGTGCTTCCCAAATTCTTTCTCAAATTTTCCCCAGTCTATCTTCTTCGCTAATTGATACAACGGATGTTTATGATTGAGTATCTGGTCTAATCTATTTCGAAAAAGTTCACTTTGATTCTGGCGTTGCGAGGTTGTTTCTGGTTTCATTTTCACCGGGTTTTGGATGGGCTTCTGCTTCTTTCCGGTGATTTTGTTTTTTATTCTTTCCCTTTGGATAGCGTTTTATTCACGTTATTCGTCTTTTTAACCCTTTTTCAGGGACGACTAAGTAACTTCAAAGAAGAATGGTCCTCTTTTATTTTCCGCTACTAACCCGTACGAAATAAACATGATTCCGATTACAGAAATTTTTATTATCTTAGTCATTTTTTCCTCATTAAGATTGAGTTTTGTTAGGTAAAGAATTTAGGTCAGGATCAGTCGAGATTGAAATGTTTAGTTTTGCTTAGATGTTGATCCGAAGTATTTAGAAATTCAGTGATTATCTTTTTAACAATTGTCTTATGAACCCGATTTACTCTATCAATTTTTATATAATACAATCCGGACAATAGGGAATCCTTTCCCTTATAAGTTTCTTCTACTCATTCCTACATAATAGAGTGTCCAAAATTCTACATTTAAACGGGGATTTGTGCTAAAATTGGCGGTACTCCTTTATGTAGAGATCAGTAAGAGAGTTCTATCCTTGTTCTTTAAGCGAATGGTTAGGTCGGCTTCGCACTCATATTGTGACATCGGTAAACCTAAATACCAGAGGGCAACACCGAAAAAGCTTAGGCCGTAGAAATAAATATATTCACTACATTTATACTTATTGATTTCACCTTCAATTTGAAAGTAATCAGAAGCATCTATTGGACCGTCGATGATATTTAGTTTTGAAAATCTATAACGACTGTTTAGCTCTTGTTTTAAAGAATCTGCTAAATAATATTTTATAGGAGTGCTTAATCCAAATTGCGTATCTTCGGGAATATTTCTTGAATTTTCACCGTAAGGGAAAAATGGGATTAACCCGAGGCCGCCTCGGTTTTCATTTCCTTTTTCACGACGATCATCGAAAATTTTGATCACCATTCTTTTGCTTACGGCCGACTTGTTTGGTTTTTCTTCATCGGGTTTATAAAAAGTAGAAGGGAAGGTAATGCAGGAAGCGAAAATGATCAGTATAAATAGATTTATAAAAGTTCTTAGCATTAGTTTCTACGAAATCCTAACTTTAGAAGAATAAAACACTGTAGTAGTATAGAAATAGAAATCAAACTTAACGTAAGGTAGAAATGATATGACTTCTCTTGCAAATGATGAATTTCATCACGAATTTGTTTTAAAGACTCATTCATTTCTTGAAACGGAATATTTAAAACACCGTTCTCACCAGATTGAGAGCCAAATCCTGAATATCGAGTTTTAAGAATCGGTGAAGAAGAAACATGATCTACGAGTTTCTTGTCTTTTAACTCCATATATCTGGCTCGAAGAGACGGGTTGTTTGGCCAATTGGAGAAAGCCTTTTCATAATAAGAGAACGCGGTTTTAAATTTCCGATCCTTGTATTTCTGATCAGCTACTTTAATCCAAACTTCGGTTTGATACAGTTGGAGAGTCACATCATTAGGATTGATTTTGATCCATTCATCCAGGAGGGATTGTGCCTCCGTAGAGCGATTCGAATCAATCAAGTCTTTGATTTGTTGGTAAGAAGTGTTCTCATCTGTGCTTTGTGAATAGATAGAAGCAGAGAAGATGATGAAAGTAGGATTGAAGCTATAATATTTTTCATCTTCATCTACTCAAAATTACCGCTTTGTGGCCGTATCGAGCTACAGGTAAGGTAATAGTCTCTGTTCTCCATGGAGTCGTTGTAGGGCTACCTAAATCCATTGAGTAAACCTTGTCCTGCGGAACATTCGTGAGGTTTGCTCCACCAAAAAGAAACGCTCTCCTGAGTTCGTAGGAAACTTCCATTGCAGGATAATAAAGAGCGGTTGGTAAAATTCCACCTGCTGTATAATTGGAAGTCGTTGCCAGACTGTAATCAAATGTATTAGAAGATGTAACTGAAGTAGGGGGTTGAAATACATCAGCAGTTGTCGATCCCCCTGCAATTAAGATAGAGGCTGGATCAACAGGGTAGGCATCTTTGGGATTAGGGCGATAACAAGCCATTGCGGCTCCATACTTTGCCTGACTGATAGTCGCTTCAGTTAACGATGTGGTTGTATTTCCACTCGGAATATAGGCATCTGATGTGTTAAATGGGAGACCGTCAGTGTTCCGTCTTCCGCCGGAAAAAAATAAGGTATCGTGTATCGCACATCCCGGCATATCTACTCTTTGAAAAATCGCGCTGTTGGAAACATACTTTAGCCAAGTTCCATTTGTTCCTAAAGAAGGAGTGAACTTGTAAACCGTGTTTGCAAGGGTTCCAGTCGTCATATCTGCGGACGTTGTTCCGGATATAATATAGATATCGTTTCCGGATGAGAAGGCGATTCCGCCTTGATGAGTGTCAGGCATCGAAGCCATTGTTTTCCAAACATTATTGAAGGGATCGTATTCGTTTACGGTATTAACAGCTGTGAACGTTACTCCTGATTTTATCAAGCCACCCATAACGTAGATCTTATTCTGATGAGAAACAATATTGGAATATGCTCTCGGAGTGGGAACACTTGTAATTGATGGAATCCACTGGTTTGTCACTGGATCATACAAATCTACTTGTGCTATGGGCGAAATTCCAGCTCCGAGACCACCTACGATCCAAATCCCTCGTGTTTTCTGAGGTTGATCACTTACAAGTGTTTGGAAGGTCAGCATCAATGGATTCGGAGGGGATTGTAAGTCTCCGCAAAAGGCTGAGTAAAAGTAATTGGTCTGAGTTTCAAGGTTATTGATTACTACGATATGGTCTTTCGAATTCGTAATGCTCGGCATGATCCCTTCAATACTTGATTTCCCATATGCAATAGCAGCAGTAGACTCTGCCTTACACTTAAAGACAAAGGTCGCGCTTGTGGCTCCTGGAATTACGAGAGGAAAACCGTCGAGTTTGTGCGTATCCAAGTTCGAACCATCGATCAGAGGAGAATTCCCACAGTTAACAAAAGTTAGAAGGATAAAAATGGAGAAAATAGATTTCATTCGATGGTTCCAGATTTTATACGTATATACTACATTAATATTTTATAATTAACAGATCAGAAGTATGATTCGGCGTCCCAACAAAAGGTTCGCCGTTTAGAGGTCCATTGGTGTAACCAGTTAAATAGGGATGACCTAATTGATCGATAGTGATCGAATATGCATCGGAATAAAACCCTTTTGTGCCGGAAATCGATGTCCAAATTTTATTTCCATTTAAGTCATATTTCGAAATAAACACATTATGCTTTGAATTGCTTGGATCAGAATGAGTTTGTTTGTCTAAATTTCCAGTTGTGTAACCTGTAATGTAAAGGCTTTGATTCTTATCGAAAACAATTCCTGTCCCTATTGCGCTTTTGCTTGAAACTTCAAAAATTGATCCCGTAAATCCTAACTGTCGGGTCCAAATGCGATTCCCATTACTATCGAATTTAATTACGAGTAGATCTCTTGTGTTGTTTCCTGATTCTATTTGATCATCAATATTTCCATTTGTGGATCCAGTAATATAAATGTTTCCTTGACCGTCTAACGTTGCTCCATTGGATTTGGTATCTTTCCCGGAGGCTCCGGTTAATTTCGTCCATATTCTATTTCCATTATTATCAAATTGAATGAGAAAAGAATCGTTAGCTCCAGAAACAGGGATGCCATCCATAGTAGTCATATTTAAAGTGGTGCCGACTAAATAGATCTTTCCATTAGAATTATCGTAAGTGATTCCGGAAGGGGCGGGACCTGCGAATAGTTTAGTCCACTGTTTTGCTCCAGCAGAATTATACTTTACTATAAAATAGCCTGTTCCTCCGCCGCCAAAGGTTTGTCCATCAAGACCGCTGTTTGAGCTGCCCGTTGCAAAAATGTTTCCTGAAGAATCAGTAGCGACTGCTTTTGCCACAGCATTACTGTTTGCAGCTATACCAAGTAATCTGGTCCATTGCTTATTGCCATTGGAATCATATTTTACTATAAATAAATCTGAATCAATAAAGTCGGGAGCTGAACCAATAAATGTTTGTCCGTCCAAAGCTCCATTTGTGGTCCCAACTGAATATACATTGCCAGATGTATCAGAGGCGATGCCATAAGCCGTGGTTTCATCGCCAGCAACGCCCATTAAGCGTGTCCATTGTTTGGCACCTGATGAATTATATTTTGTTACGAAAAGATCATAGATCCCAGTGAGGACTTGTCCGTCGAAATTGCCGGAAGCTTGTCCTGTAACATAAACATTATTATTTGAGTCGGAAATAATTGAATTCGATTGTATTCCTCCATTCGAACTTGTACCCAATAGTCGAGTCCATTCTGGCTTTGGTCCGGGCGTTGTTATGCCAGAAAGCAATTGAATTAAGGAGAGGATTGTTAGATCATCCATCCCTTTCTTTTCATGCTTACAAGTAAAGATAGTCCCCATCAAGAAGAGAATACAAAAAGAATTCTTTAATATTCTTAGCATAAGTTTCATCTCTTTTCTCCCATATTTGTACAAATGATAAAGTAGCTCATAATATCAGCAAGGCACCTAACTCAATACCCACGTTACAAACCTGACTGCTGGATTCGAAAATGCATGTAGAACGAATACCGGTTCGAAAAACAATCGATCTGTATTGAAGACCTTGCCAGCCGAACTCTAAATAAGTTGCCGGATTAGTTCCAGAAAATCTCTGGCTATTTCCTGAATACTGAACCGTAGAAGAACCAATTCCAAAGTTGGTATAAAAATCCCAGAGTAAACTTTCACCGATTCGAAACGATCGATTGAAGTAGAAAAATTGGTTTAAGAAAGAGTAATATGATGAGCCGGAGTTTGATTCTTGATATTCCAGTCTGAGTCCGGGACGAAATTTCAAGATTTCAAAGAACGCAGGTTCTAAATAAATTCCAGCTCCAAACGTAGAAGGGTTGGAAGCGCCGAGCGGGGCACCATTGGCTAAACCGGAAAGAGAAAATCCAAATTTGTGATTCCAATTTTTTTCTCCAGCATTGAGATACTTTGGATTTAAATTTGGATTAGCAATTTCAGGCGCGTCGGAAGATCGAATCTTATTTTTATCTAAATGAATGAAGCCAAGATCAGTTTTGATCATGAGTTCTTTTTCAGAATCTTCCGCCACGATTCCTTTGATCATACTACCGTCTTTCAATTGAAATGAAGTATAATGATAGGAAGTATCCGATCCATTTTTCGATAAATCGATAGAAGCTATATCTTTCCTCGGGATCTCGTAGGTCTTTTCCTTCCACTGAAATCTTACTCGAATGTCGGATTCTTCCTGTACCTTTCCAATGAAGGCTGAACCATCTTTCATCACGATTTCGGCGGGGAAGAGGGTAATGGAGCTGAAGACCATCAGGAATAAAAATACGAAAGGGTAAGAAGCGGAAGGAAATTGAAGTTTTAACATGATGGGAGTTTTTAGAGAGAATTATATGGCTCAGAATTAATATTTTAGTTTCAAATTATAAAGGAAGTAGTCGATCTGCGATAAAATCGATTACTTAAAACAAAAATGCACCTAAGTATTTATAGTCAAGAGAATTTGGGCTACAGACATTGAATAAAAGGCTCAAATGATAAATTAATATTTTTTTAGTAACAAAATGCGATAAAGTATGTCAAAAAAATTCATTGACTTACGTTGTCTTGAAAGGTCCACCTGTTATTCATCTGGAACTTTTATGGGAATGAACTAGAAGCATGAAATTGAATCTCCAAACTAGGAATCGTAAATTTGCCGTTAGATACGCTCTTATCCTTTTAATCGCTTTTTCAAGTGTCGCTGCTTTTCCGTTCTTACAGATGTTTGCGCTGAGTGGGCCGAGTTCGGAGACGGGGATTCCGCAACCGCTTCCGGATGTAACGGTCGATTCATTGGGAGCGGCTAACGCGTCCGTTCCGATTCAAGTTCCTAAAGGAACAAAAAGGATTACACCTTCCTTAGAACTTCAATATAGTTCCTTACAGAATGATGGGCTTGTTGTAGGAGGAGGTTGGGATCTTTCAGGAATCTTAACGATTTCTCTCGATCCATCGGAAGGGATTCACAATGATACAAATGATTCTTACGTTAGCTTTGCCGGGAAGTTAGTGAAAACCTCTCCCGGTATTTATCATACGAAGATAGAATCTTTTTTTCAATTTAAGAAACTCGCAGATTCTTGGGTCGTTCAAGATCGTAATGGCGTAACTTATTATTTTGGTGAGGACGCTTCTACAGAAAATACGAATTCGAATGCGACCATTCGAAACTTGAGTGGAAATTCGCGGATATGGGCTCTCAATAGGGTAAGAGATCTGAATGGGAATGGGTATATAATTAAATATCAACCTTATAGTTCGGTGAATGGAATTCCGATTCCGGATCGAATCGAATACAATCAAGGAAATACGGTAATTTTATTTGGGATTGAAGATCGCACTGACGCTATCGAAACCGCTTTTTTAAACATTCAAGCTAAGTTAACAAAACGAATTCGTTCGATTTCCGTTCATCAAAAACAAGATGATGGCAGTACTGTCGAATCTGAAAAATATACTCTCAACTATAGCAATAACTTATTTGATAAGAAAGATAGATTTACTGGTTTGGATCGTAAAAATTTCGGACCGGTATCCTTTAATTACAATAACAGTTCACCTGTTGGATCCGGCTCTACATCGAAATCGTCTCCTACTTCGATCGACATGAGTTATCGTTTTGAGAATACTGCAATAAAATCTGATTGTGATTTTACCACCTCGGTTTGTGCATGTTCTGCAAATCCTGCGTGTATGGCATTGTCTGGTGGATTCGCCGGTTATGTTTGTATTGGCTTCGTAAATGCTTTTGGCGATATGTGTTCGAATGGAATTGTAGGCTCTCAAACCTTTCTGGCGACCTTACAGACTAACAAAGCTCCGGAGCCAGTTTGGATTTCAGGAGCAAAAGGGAATAATACACTCCGTCAATATTCAAGTTCGAGTCCAGGTACTGAGATTCCAATAGGTTCGCAATCATTTAACCTGAATGAAAAATCGAAAGTTTTGCAAGGAGATGTTGATGGCGACATGCTCTCAGATTTTATCGTATTAGAAAATGACAATGTTTCTATCAGTTTAAAGTTAGGTAGAAATAGTGATTTTAGTGATATTGGAATCCCAGCAATTTTGAATTCAAATCCGAATTCGTATCAAGGTTTAGTGGATTTAACAGCTGATGGAAAAGCCGAATTCATTCAGACGGACTCATCAAATAATTTTTTAGTTTATATTGCTTCGGCTGGAAGCTTAAATACAAACCCGATAACGTTGAGTATTCCCGGTATCGGGTCTTCTTTTCGTCAGTTTGTAGATATGGATTCCGATGGAATTGCGGACTATGTGAGGATGACTGACAATCCGGATGGGAGTAAAAATTTAAATATTTCTTTTCTAAGCTATAATGCCGGAACGATCTCTGTCAGATCAAATACTTCCAGCTATATCGGAGTTCCAGGAACAGAGGGAGATCGTTTTCTCGCAGATTCTAATGGGGATGGATATCTAGATCTTGTTACTTTTTCCAGCGATACGCTATTCGTATATCTATCCGATGGGCATAGCGTAAGGTCACCTTTAAGTTTTCCAGTTAGTCACGCGACCCCATATATGGAGGTTATAAACGGTGGGGCAAATAGTAAACGTTACTCAATGAGAGATATGAATTGGGATGGAATTACGGATAGGATTTCATTGACTACCGATGGTTTTCAGATCGATCTTTTCAATCCAAATACCGGCTCTTTTGATTCAAGTTTTCAGGTTTCTAATAACGGAGCCGTTGTTTCTCAATTTGATGTGAATTGGGATGGGAATACGGACTCCATTTCTTTTTACACATTCTTTTTCAATGGAACTGGGTTTCATGTTAAGAATGGAACGGACGATAGCAACACGGACGTGGTTTTCGATCATAATGAAACGCTTCCTGTACCCGTGAACCCTGCTCTCTATACCGTTGATCGAAACTTTATGTACAGTAATTTTGTGAATACCAAATCCTTAGCAGATGTTGATGGAGATGGTAAGGCGGATTTCATTCGCTTTTCGAATGGCGTCATTTATGTTTCTTTTTCTCGAAGTAAAAACAATAGTCTATTTTACTCAAATGCCGGCGATTCAAGTTTTCCAGCTTCGTCCTTTTCCGTTGCAGTGGACACAAATCAGGATGGGCGCGCAGATTTCATAGGATTTCGCGCTCCTATGAAAGACTTGGTAGTTCCGACTTTATTTAACAATTTTGCCTCTTTTGAAAGAAATACAACGGCTCATGACAATGCGGTGAATATCGATTATATTGAGCCTGTGTTCTCCAGACAAATTTCACAGGGCCTCTTAACCGATATATCGGGAACACAAGAAAAGGGGATTCAGATTAGTTACGCAAATACTTACGATTCAACGAATCCAAGTGTAATCAATGCGATTAATTTTGGAACCCCAGGAGCGTTTTTAAAACCGAATTTGAATCCTTATTCTGTGGCAACGAATGTCTATTCTCAAGTTGCCAATGGATATGGGGAATCTGAATCTTATATCTATGAAAATGGAAGAATCTACATCCAGGATCAGGATAACCGTGCTTTAATGGGATTTGCAAAAATCACAACTGCAAATAGTAAGACCGGAGAGAAAACGATTTCCTATTATCAAGGAACGAACCCGAATTTCGCAAATTTAGAGACAAGACGGGATGAATATCTCAATAACAATTTAATGTCGACGACGACGTCTACATTTGTCTCGGTCGCAAGTCCATTTGGAACGTTGAATGTTCGTAAATCGCAGGATGCTATTGCGCAGTATCAAAATGGCGCTATTCTTACTTCTTCTCAAGTCGATTATACGTATGATGTCTACGAAAATATTCTTTCAAAAGTGACACAGATCAATTCGAATCCATCTCTAACTCTAAGAGAGGATACAATTTATAATCCATCGCTGACAGATTGGGTTTTGTCCGAATTCGTTCAAAAGAAGAAATCGAAAGGTGGAAGTGTATCCTCTCAGGTAGATATTACATACACAAATCATTTACCGAGCGATATCAAAACCTTGGTTAAGGCTGGAACTACTCAGTATTTGGTTCAATCGGTTCTTTCTTATGATAGCTTTGGGAATCCTACATCAATTAGAGAAGCCAATGGAAACATCAATCTAATCGAATATGATCTAATCACTCATAACTATGCAACGCGTCTCACAAATTCTTTGGGAATGGGAATTCAAAAAACGTATGACTATGTCTTCGGTCGTGAATTGACGAGCATCGATACAAATGGGAATCGATCTGAAAAACTATATGATGTTTATGGGAGATTGATCGGAACTAAATATCCCGGCGAATCCGATTGGTCTGAAGTTGTAGAATATATCCAAACTGGAAGTCCGACTGGTGAAAAAGTCAAAAAGACCGTCGGCGATCCAAAGTCCGGCGATTCTTGGGCTCAAGAAACTCACGACCCTTACGGAAGAGTAATTAAAACGGAGGCACTTGCTGTAGATGCCATTGTCTTAACGGAAGAAAATACTTATTACTCGAACGGTCTTTTGAAAACAAAGACCGAACCATACATCGGAACCTCTCCGTTTTTAACCGCGACTTATCTGTATGATTCAGAAAATAAAATGATCTCGATTTCAGATACTTCCGGGAAAAAAGCGGATATTACATATTCAGGATTTACAACTAGTTCTGCTACTTCCGTAAACTCGAATCCGCTTTCTACGATTTCGACTACAAAGAATGCACTCGGGGAAATTCTATCCAAAACGGAGAATGGAAAAACGATTCAATATACCTACGATGCGAATTCTAAGACAACGCAAGTCCGAGATCCCGAAGGGAAAAACGTAAATTTCACTTACGATTTATTGGGTAATAAGTTATCGCAAACAACTGTGAATACTGGAAATACGACGTTTCAATTTTCTATTTCCGGTAAAGTCATAGAGCAAAGAAACGCAAACGGTTCTTATCTAACATATCAATATGATGCTTTGGATCGATTGATTCGAGTGACCGGAAATCATTCCAATGGATCAACTCAAAATATCCAATTGACCTATGATGAGTCCGGCGTCCCAAATGGGGTCGGTAAGATTACTTCTATCATCGACTCGATTGGAAAGACTGATTTTCAATATGACGCAAGAGGAAATCAGACCAAGATTCGTAAGTATTTAAATCAAGAAGATTTAACTTTAATTTTCTTGAGAGACTATGATTTGGGAAATCGTATTATCACTTTAACATATCCTGATGGAACCGTAATTCATAACCAATATACTCCTGCAGGTTATTTAACCTCCATTACAATGGATTCTTCCGATGGAAGTAGTTCCGGTCAGTCTGTGGTTAATTACGTAGGTCCTTTAGTAGAAGGTTCGAAATTTAAAGTACAGAGAACCGTAGGAAACGGGGTTCAAACGAATATTTATTTTGATCCGATCAGCCAGAGGCTGACTGAGATTGTTACCGGCTTGGACTCCGATATATACGAAAGTCTAAAATACGATTACGATTTATCGGGAAACATTACTAAGATTGACGATTTGAGAAATCCGGGAAGGACTCAGAATTTTCAATACGATCAATTCAACCGAATTACAAATGCATCCGGAAAATACGGTTCGGAAGACTATCAATACTCCGATGGTGGAAATTTAATTAAGAAAGGTGCCAGCAATTATTCTTATGGTGGAAGTAATTTGCATGCTGTAACACAGATTACATCTCCACAAGGAACCAAAACTTATTCCTATGATAGTTCCGGTTTGATGACAAATCGAGATGGAGACGCGCTGGAATATGATCCGATGGGTAAGCTCCAAAGAATTCTTACGAAAGATGGTGAAACTCTCACTTATGATTACGATTACAAGGGTGTAAGAGTTCGAAAGAGCAAGCAGTCAGATGGTACCAGTGTAGTAAGTATAGATGGAACCTACGAAGTAAGTCTAAGACCTGGATTTTCACCATTGCATTCCCTTTACATTAAGGGATTGAGTGGAGATTTAGTATCTCAGTTGACTTTAGACAGTGTAAGTTTGTTAACGAATTCTCAATTCGAGACGGAAGAAAAATCTACTTTTGCAAGCTTGATTTTGAATCCTAAGGATACATTTTGTAAGGGAGTGGCTAAAGATTGCGGAGATTATTATAAGAATAAGACCCATGATCTATATCTTTCAGGAATTGAATCTTTATTCGCAATCAAGAATGGAAGAATTGGAAATCAATTTCGTTTAACAATGATTTCTCTTTTTGGCGTTTGTTTGTTGGGATTTGTTGGTTATCTTGTGTTTAACACGAAGTCACTTCAAATGTTTGAATTGGCAAGAGCAGGGGTAACTCCAATTCTTCTCTTAAGTGTTTTTATGGGATTCAATTTTTATTCCTGTGGTCTCTTACCAGGAACTGGAAGTAAAAATGGAGATCCTCCTTGGGTTGTGTTTCCATCTACAATTCCCTCTGATACTCCGTCGGTATCCTATCCTGGAAATGGCGCTGAAGGTGGTCCAATTGGAGGAACTCCTGTTCCAGGAATGATTTTCTTTCATCCAAATCATCTTGGATCGATTTCTATGGCTACCAATGGTGCAGGGAAGCCTTTGTCCGGTGGATCTGCAATTGGAACCAGTTATGTTTCTTACAAACCTTATGGTGGAATTTTAAGAACCGATTCTTACGGCCCTGATGTTTTTAGAAATAAATATTCAGGACAGGAAGAAGATAAAGAAACGGGTCTCTTATATTACAAATCCAGATATTATGATCCGGAGATTGCAAGATTCTTACAGGCAGATTCGGTTGTGAATGGAGAGGTTCTTTCGGGAAGTAATCTGTATCTGTATGTAGACGGAAATCCGATGAGTTACAGAGATCCCGGCGGACAGAATGCTATAATTCATATGTTTAATCAAATAATAAAGCATCTTATCGGGTTTGCTAATAAAAATCTGCCGTCAAAGGCGACCGTGGAGCAGAATGTTAGAGCCATAGGAAGAAATATTGATCATTACTGGAGATCAATTGGCAGGGGAGCCGCTGGTATGAATCACAATATTCAAGCTCGGTTCTATAAGCAATTGCATTTGATTGACCATGCAGGACGAGCGATGATGAGATCTGTCGATCACTCTTGGAAGGAGGTCTTAGGGCCGGTCTCAAAACTACCTATTAAAAAAGTTAAAAGCAATGATGGAGCTTGCGAGATAAAGAGATGCCAGATAATTTTCCGCTTTTCTATCCCAGCGAATTAGAATAGCTCTGAATCGATTGTGCCAACTGTTTGTTCTTTCAACGACCCAACGCCTTGGTTTTCCTTTATATTTGCCGATGAGAGGCTTCTCACCTTTTTTCCGAATATGAGCTCGAATGTTTCTTTTCTTGATGAATGCTTCTATATCTTTGAAGTCATAACCTTTATCTAAACAAAGATGCTTCGGTTTTTTTCTTTTTCTTCCGGAAAAAACTAAGATTGAATTCAACGTATCTTTTACACCGCGTTTGTCATGAACGTTAGCTCCAGTCAACGTAATTGCCAAAGGAATACCATTTCCATCCGTAAGAATATGCCGTTTAACCCCTAATTTGGCACGGTCTGTAGGGTTCTTTCCGGTTAAGCTCCCCCTTTGGGAGCTTTAACCATTGCGGAATCCATCGAAGCCCAGTCCCATGCTATCTTATTCTTCACATCATAATATTTTAAAATAGATTTATAGATCTTTTTAAATACTCCCGCTCGTTCCCATTCTTGAAATCTTCTATGACAAGTTTGACCGGACCCAAAGTCATTCGGAATTGCACGCCACTGACATCCCGTTTTCATTCGATAGATAATCCCTGCCATTACCACTCTTGCAGGTACACGATTGCGCCCCCCTTGGGGATTGACCTTTTCTTTAGGGATAAAAGATGCGATTTTTTGCCAAAGGGCATCGGGTATCTCTGAATAATATTTGTCCATTTCACATTGATATTATTATGCTTTCTCAGTACAAGCAGTTTTGAGACCGGCTCTTAGATAATGCAACCCACGTAGGAAGAGAAATGGGGCGCGGAATCGACGGAGCCGTAAGAAAAATTTTGTCAGGAGGTAGCTATTCAAGAAATCATAATGCTCGATTGTGGAGTTTGGATCACAGTATTGTTGGAAAGTTTCTTGGACATGCTTGGCAGGATGTTTTAGGATGGGATTGGGGAAAAATTTTAGTGGGTGTCGCAATCGTTGTTGTCATCGTATTTTTTCCAGAAGTTATATTGGTCGGATTGGAATTACTAGGATTAGAGGCTTTAGCTGGGAGTGTCGTGGCTTCAATGATTTTCACTGCGGCAAAATTAATAATAGAGGGAATTGCTGGTGAGGAAGCGGAAGATGGGCGACCGTATAATACCAATTGAATTTAACTAATGTTCCAAAGATTATTTTTTATAGTATTCTTTATTTTAGGTTGCTTGCATTTTAGGCAACCTCTCGTTTTCGGAGAAAAATATTCAAAAATAAATTCTAAATTTAAAAGTGAAAAGTTTTGTTTTGAATTCAAAAGAGAAGAGATGAATGGAATAGAAATTCTGAAAACCGGGTCTCGATTTGAAAAAGCAAATGAGAAGATGTTCAACGTTTATCGGAGATCTATTGAAGACGCATTCTTCGAACTTTCCGGGATTTTACACTGTGCAACCCCAAAACAATCAAATTATACTGTCATACGAATATCTCTGAATGTAAATGGGGACTGTTTAACAAGGCGAAACCCTGAAGAGTTCAATGGATGTGAAGTTTGGGGATACGCCTCGTTAATGAGTTTCTTTATTATACCATTTTGGGGAAAATCCAGCAGTGAAGTAACATACGAAATTGTGGATTCTGATTCGAATAAATATTTATTTAATTATAAACCAAGTATATACATTATTGATCATATACTATTGCTGCCGATTTCCTGGATTGTCTTTTTGCGATCAGTTAAAAAAGACTCTTTTGTAGAAACTGTGGAAACCTTTTTGAATGATTCTGGTATATCGGTAAGAAATCATTAAAAATATAGCTTCAAAATTATTATCGTTTATGTAACTCAGCTTTTTATTTTGGGCATAAAATACATATGCGATCTTTACAGCATAAAAGGATTATCAAGGAATCGCTGGTGGGAAAACGGAAGATGGACAACCGTATAATACGAATTAGTTATTTTACATAGATGAGAATATTATTCATTGCTTTTTTGATTTCTTCGATATTTGGTTGTTTGCAATTTTCACAAAGAATTGAAACGGAAAATGACTTACACGAAGAAATTCAAACTCAATTTGGAAAGAAAATTTGTTTTGAATTTGAGTCTCGGCAAATCAATGGAAAACAAATTGGGCATAGCGAAAATCGTTACGACTCCGCATTAGAGGAACGTTATTATAGATATGAGCAAATAATTCGAAGTTTATTAATTGAGAAAGCTTCTCTGTACGCTTGTGGGAATGATAATGCTTCCAATTCGAAGATTCTTATTTCCTTTAATTGGAACATCAAGCCGGATTGCATCAATAAAAACGTATCAGAAGAATTTAACGGTTGTCGGGTTTGGAATTTTGTATCT
The DNA here is from genome assembly GCF_000243815.2 of Leptospira alexanderi serovar Manhao 3 str. L 60. Taxonomy (GTDB): domain Bacteria; phylum Spirochaetota; class Leptospiria; order Leptospirales; family Leptospiraceae; genus Leptospira; species Leptospira alexanderi. The sequence goes on from NZ_AHMT02000015.1 coordinate 14,824, forward strand.
GGGTTAACTTTTGGTGTTATTCCTTTTTGGGGTCCGGCAACAAGTGAGATTGCGTTAAGGTTAAATAGTTATGGTTCAAAAAAATATCAATATAACCCGCGTGTTTACACGATTATCTCGGTTTTTCTATTGCCAATTTTTTGGATTAATGTTTTTTATTCCGCACCAGAAGAATCTATCCGTCAGTCAATTGAACTTTTTCTAATGGAATCGGGTTTGTCGAGAACTTCTGATAAACCTAAGTAAGAATCGTAGCAGCCGTTACTTAGTGTTCGAAGGTGCGACCGTGGCAAGTTTAGTTTTTACTGCTGCCAAGCTTAATTATAGAAAGAATTGTTGGTGAAGAAGCAGAAGATGGGCGACCGTATAATACGAATTAATTAGATGAAAAGAATTGAATTATTGTTTCTGGTTCATTTGGCGGTATATGGTTGTCTTCAGTTTCCTTTTGTCTCGTCAAAACTTACCGAAAATGAAGTTAAATTCCATAGTTTTAGTCAAAATGAAATTTGTTATGAATTTATTTTTGAATCAATGAATGGCAAAACACTCGAAGTTATGCAGGGTGATTTTAAAAAATATTATATTAACTATTTTCAAAAAATTAAAAATGAAATTCAAAATTATTTTTTCGAAAATTCGACAATAAGAAGCTGCTTTCAAGGCTCAAAGGCAAAAGAAAGAATCCAAATTTCATTGGAAGTAAATACGTATCCAGATTGTTCGAGAGATTTAAGTGTGACTGAAATTAATGGGTGTAAGATATGGGGATATTTTACAGCGATGAGTTTTGGGATTATTCCATTTTGGGGTAGATCGACAAGTGATATTCGATTTGAAATTATTATTGATGAAAGGAGAAACGGTATTTTCCAGTATCAACCAAGCATGTATTCGATAACACATTTTTTATTATTGCCCTTTGCATGGATCAATCTAATTCGAAGTATGCCTGAAGCTCCTTTTCGACAGTCCGTAGAATTATTTTTTTTGGATTCAGGTCTTAAAAAAAATAGTCTTCCTCGGTAAAATAGCTATCTCTCGGTTCCGATTGGAGAATACTGATTCTTGTTGAATTAGCATTTACTCAACTTGGGTGGCCTGGTTTGATTAGATGTTTACCATTTTCCCTGTAGTCCAATAAATTATTCTGCTATTCCCCTGAAGGATATCTGAATGAGGTCGTAAAGTTTTTTCAACCAAATCCGAGCTTTGCTATGAGTTAGCCCCCGTTACCTTTTTCATTAGTAAAAATATCTTGAAAAGCCTTATTGACCTTGTAAACATTAAGACTTAAAAATGGCCATGATATTGTAGCTCAAAATGAACTTAATTTGCTACTATAGAGAATGAGTTTTGGTTATTAAGGAAGGGATGAAATTCGCAGAGCGCAGACTATTTGAGTTCATCAAATAAAATTAAGAACTACATTCTGATGAAAACTTATTCCAATCCAGTCTTGCTTCATCAAGTAGAATAAATTCATTTGAACTGAGGTCGCAAGACTTACATACAATTTTAAAAAACCATACATTATCCTCCCGAATGAATCGTTTCTTAGTGACTATGCCGAACCAGTGATTACAGTTACTGATCCCTACAAAAAAGAGTACCAAAAATATAACAATAATATCCCATTGTCATAATGCAAAACTTAGAAAGGGAAAAGTTAAAACGTTTGGAAAAGCGTAGGTTGAAGGGAATTGCTCTATTGAAGAAAGGCTACACGTGCTACGGAGTATCAAAAAAGCTTGGAGTCAGTAAGCAATCGGTAATGCGTTGGCGAGAAAGATATGAATCGGAAGGAATCGAAGGAGTAAAATGGAATGGTCGACGAGGTCGACCGACCAAATTGAGCATTTCAGAGAAGAAAGAATTAAAAAGAATCATCTTGAAAGGTCCGATCAGTAACGGTTATCCGAATGAACTTTGGTCAACGTATCGCGTATCGGAAATCATACGAAAAGAATTCGGAGTAACGTATCATCAAGATTACGTAGGAATTCTCTTACATCAATTAGGATTTTCGTATCAAAAACCTAAAAGAAGAGTGTTGGAAAGAGATGAAAAGGCAATCGAAACTTGGAAAACGAAAACTTGGCCCGGTATAAAAAAAAGCAGAGAATGAAGGGTTTAAGGTCATATTTTTAGATGAAAGCGGAATCAGCCAGAATCCATATACGATAAAAACTTGGAGCTTAATCGGAAAGACACCGATCCTTCGTCACAAGATGTCTTGGAAAAAGTTATCAGTAATCGGTGCTATTTCTAAAAAAGATTTTCACTTTCAGATCATAACAGGCTCTGTTAAAAGCCGGGATCTTAATTATTTTTTAAATATACTTTTAAAGGGAAATCGCAAAAAGATTTTAATAGTTTGGGATAATCTATCTGCTCATAAAAGCAAAGCAATGAATGAATTTTTAAAAGCAAATGAGAAAAGGCTTCGAGTAGAATTTTTGCCTCCTTATGCTCCGGAGTTAAATCCGCAAGAATATATCTGGTGTCGTTGGAAGAAAAACTATATGGCTAATTTTTGTTCCGGAGAATCTTAGCCAATTGATTCAAAGAACTAAATCTACTTTAGGTATATTGAAATCAAATACAATCAGTTTCGATAGTTATTGGAGACAAGCTGGTATTTAGGTACTCATTTTTATATGGATCAGTAGGACAGGCTTTCACATTGATTTTCGAAGTCAGGAGTTTCATATTCGGAATTTAGTCTTTTTTCCCAGTATTTTGAAATTCTTTCAACAGAATTCCAGCACTGCCTATATGCTTTTTGCCAAGAATCCTCATACAAATGCTTTAAACTTATATCCGATCGATGAAAACAATGGTCCCAGGCGGAAAGTTGTCGAGGTGGATTTGGGTTTATTAATATTTTAAAATTTATCTTATTATAATTACTTTTAGCAGATTGTGACCATTTTAGAGGTTTGCGGTTTATCTCATTTTGCTGATTTTCTCTATTGAAGGCATTCAATTTAGCAGTTTCAAGAAAAGCCGAATACGAGAATGGAATAGATTTCTGAGTAACGGACTCATTCGAAAAACTAAACTTGTTTAAGGAATCAGCGATTCTATTTATTACTCTTTTTTTATTGATCTTGATTGAGTCTCTTCGAAGAAGATTGACTATATAATAAAATCGTTCTTTCCAGGAGGAGTTTATGTGAGGAGATTCTGAAATTTCTAACTCAGTTCTCTTTAACAGCATTGAGAATTTTTGAATCGCCTTGTTTGATGCATAAGACCAGGAAATCCAGCTTTCAGTTAAATTTTCTTCTCTTTCAGAGAAATTGTGTTTTCCATTTAAGTTTTCTGCGATGCCTTTAACACGAGAATAATAAAAATCATATCTATTTACTTTTATGAATCTTCTTGCAAGCATAGCCATAGTCTTTTCCTTTAAAATTGATGATATCGATTGCCAACTGCACTATTTCTTCTTCATTGTAATATCGCTTCAGTTTTGAAAGTTCTTCTACGACCAAACAAATATTCTTTTGCTCGTGTTTACCTCCTCGTCTTAATGGCATAATATGTTCTGCATTTGTATTTTCTGGTGTAAGCTCCCTTCCTGATAACATGCACTTTTTCTCCTGTTGGTTTAAGATCCGATAAAAATCTTCTGCTTTAAATTTATAAACCTTCTCATTGTCCTTCTTGCTCATTTAGAACAACCAGCAAGATTTTTGAAATTGACTTTTTGAAATCGGGTGTATAGGATAAGAGGAAGATTTTCCTTTTTTGGTTTTAAAAAGAAATCGATTCTTTGATCATACCAAGTCTTATGCAACCTTCGTTTTTCAATCAACTTTAGTTTGAGCCACTTTCTAATGATAAGCATAGCCGTTTGCTTATGAATGTTTAGAATGGAACAAACTTCGGATATTGAATGATATTTTGTCTCTGCTTGCTTTGAATGAATCAGACGCCACATCTTTGATGCAGTCTTTTGATACTCTTGTTCTTTCTTTCTCTGAAAATTCGGAACACGTGGACTTGACCAAAATTGATTATGGAGGTCCATTTCCTTCTTTATGGAAGGACCAAACTCGTTAAAATTTGAAGATTCATTCAGTAAAACGTAATCATTTCGATTCCGAGAATTGAATTCTGATTCCTCTTTTTGAATAATGTAGGAGTAGGAATCAATTGAAGTGGAAAGCCAATTTTCTGTTTTAATCCCACTTCTTTTCAGCTGATATTTGTTCCCCCGAATCCCAACCGCCTTCGGCTTCCCGGATTCGTCAGAGAAAAAATTCCATTTCCAACAATTACTCCCATCACCACCAACCAGCACATCCAACCCGAAGATTTGAGCATTCTTCAAGAAGGAGAATTCATTCAAATAGCGAGTTGAGTTTTCGGGACGGATATAATAGTACGAAGCAAAAGCTGTCTTGAGCAGACGTTGGTTCCCCTCTGATACAGCATTAGAGACACCACAGCGACTCCATCGATCTTTAGCCCATCTGTAACGAATGTCTTTGGACCTTGCAGAGTGGTTTACGGATCGATGGTTAGAATAAATTCCCCAAAGCCAAGGATATCCTTCATCAGTCATCAGAGGTGTATGTAAAGGAAGGTGATCCTTGATGATTGGTCCTAGGGTGTTTGCCTTCTGGCTGGGAACTGAATTGAAGAAAACAGGACCTTTCTTCACTCCAATTGTGTGGACTAGAGTGCCGACTTGCCTTCCTCCTAAGCTATCAGAAAGGTAAATAGAGGCTGTGGATCCACCATGTCTGTAGCGTTTTCTCCCGTCATTTGCTCTCTCAGAAGCAGAAAAAAGCACCATTGTATCAGCTGAAACGTAGGGTCTGTTTTCCATTAAATGGGTGATATCAGTGTTTTCGTCAGGTGGTAGGGTGAAGCCTTTGAACTCTCGATCAAGTGCGTCATACGTCAGTTGTTTGTATTTCGGTAATTGCTGTGAGGCAAACAGTTGGAGACGTCTCTTAAGAAGGGAAGCAGCGTTGTAGGAGATTCTCAGTCTCTTACTGATCTCTGTTGAAGTAAGGACTTTTGGAAATTGAATCATACTTTCGTAGAAAACGTAACTGAACATCCATAAGGGAAGTTTCATGTGATGAAGAGGCGTGTAGCTCAGACGTGAAGTTACTTAGTCGTCCCTGAAAAAGGGTTAAAAATACGAATAACGTGAATAAAACGCTATCCAAAGGGAAAGAATAAAAAACAAAATCACCGGAAAGAAGCAGAAGCGCATCCAAAACCCGGTGAAAATGAAACCAGAAACAACCTCGCAACGCCAGAATCAAAGTGAACTTTTTCGAAATAGATTAGACCAGATACTCGATCATAAACATCCGTTGTATCAATTAGCGAAGAAGATAGACTGGGGAAAATTTGAGAAAGAATTTGGGAAGCACTACACAGAGAAAACGGGTCGACCTGGATTGCCGATTCGCTTGTTAGTCGGCCTGCATTACTTGAAATACGCGTATAACGTATCGGATGAAGGTGTAGTAGAAAAATATTTAGAGAATCCCTATTGGCAATATTTCTGCGGGAATGAATATTTCGAACACGATTTTCCTTGTGATCCGACGAGTTTAGTAAAATGGAGAAAACGAATCGGCAGTGAAGGTGTAGAGAAATTCTTAGAAGAGACAATCTTGTTAGGACAACGAGAAGGTCAGATAACGCATCAAGAATTTACGAGAGTGAATGTAGATACGACGGTTCAGGAGAAAGCGATCACTTTTCCAACGGATGCGAAGCTGTATCATAAAGCCAGACACACGTTAGTTGAATAAGCCGTAAAAGAAGGCATCAAACTAAGACAAAGTTATAAACGAAAGAGTAAATTAGCACTCATTAAACAAGGACGTTATTCACATGCAAAACAAAGTAAACGGGCCAAGAAAGAAACGAAACGTTTAAAAACGTATTTAGCTCGAGTAAAACGCGACATAGAGCGAAAAGTAGAAAATCCTAATAAACGACTTCAATCTCTTTTAGAAATTTCCGAGAAGATTCTAACGCAAGAAAAAAATAGTAAAGGTAAAATCTACAGCGTTCATGCTCCGGAAGTGGAGTGTATCTCTAAAGGTAAAATTCATAAGAAGTATGAATTCGGTTGTAAGACAAGTTTAGTTACTACCAGTAAATCCAATTGGATTGTTGGCGTTCAAGCCTTGCACGGTAATCCGTATGACGGTCATACTTTGAAGAATGCCATCAACCAGATGGAAAAGATAACCGGCTTTCGACCTAAGGAGTGTTATGTGGATCAAGGTTACAAAGGAAACGATCATCATCCGGTCGATGTGGAAGTTCACCTTTCCAATAAAAGCAGAAAGAAAATGTCTCGTTGGCAAAGGAAATGGATGAACAGAAGAGCCGCTATTGAACCGATCATTTCTCATTTGAAACAGGGTCACAAGATGGATCGGAACTTTCTGAAAGGTCAAGAAGGAGATCGTATCAATGCCATCCTATCCGCTGCCGGTTGTAATTTCAGAAAGCTATTCCGAGCTTTCTTTTTGTTTCTGGATCAAATTGCTCTTTTTCGCGTGCGCCTTTTTCAAATTTCTCTTTGGTGCAACCATTTTAATTAGGAGCTCACTTTTTCAGGGACGACTAGATATCTGCATCCCTCACAGCGGATCAATTCAGGTTGAGTTGATATCTCTTTAGTCAGCAGTTTGCCTGGACAGTTAGGGCAATATTTCGGGTAGAAGTCATTCAGGATCTTCTTAGTGAGGTTCATAAAGAAATCAATGTTGATTGCTGGGTTGTTGCGCTTATCTTTAAGCTGTGCTGATGTTTGGACTTCCCCCAAGAAAACGGACATGGCTATGCAGTAATTCTTTCTCTGAACTCGACTGGTGTAAGATAGCCTAAAGCCGAGTGTCTTCTCTTTCTGTTGTAATATCTTTCGATATAGTCAAACAGAAAATATTGTGCCTCCCTTATTGTGTTGAATTTCCTTCTGTAAACCTCCTCAACTTTCAAAGTTTTAAAGAACGATTCCAGGAAACTCAACGGAACGCTTTCTATGAATCGCGTTCCGGGAGCATTGTCATAGCAGTTGCCTTTTCTACTCATACTCTGGACGAACTCATTCGTATTTAATACTTNTCTAAAGTCATCGCTTGCATATTGAACTCCTCTATCGGAATGAAATATGACTTCTTTTGGATATCTCCTACGAGAAAGAGCTTTCTCAAAGGCCTTCAAGAGATGTTCCGTTTCCAATGTCGAACCCAATTCCCAACCAATGATCTCTCGATTGAAAAGATCTTTGATCGCAAATAGATAAATCCATTTCCCGTTGATCGGTATGTAAGTAATATCTGAGAGCCAAATCTGATTCAATCCATCCGACTTGAAAACTTGATCCAAAAGATTAGGAGCAACAGGAAGTTTGTGCTTCGAGTTCGTGGTCACAGGACGAAAAGAACGCTTCCGATCGGCTTTTAAACCCATTTTATACATTCTTCTGTAAACTCGATTCTTAGATACGACAATCCCTTCCGATCGTAAGTCTTGATGAACTCGTAAATATCCAGATCTACCCTCATGCTCTTCAAATAGACGGCGAATTCTTTCGTCTAACTCTTGATTTGACTTTACTCTTTCGCTATCTTCTCGTTTCAACCAATCATAATAGCCGCTCTTGGATACATTCAGAATCTTGCATATCTTCTTTACTGGGAAATGATTCTTTTCTATATATGTATATTTCATTTCCTTGGTTTCAAGAAGATGGCCACGGACTTTTTTAAAATCTCCCTCTCCTCCGCCACTTCCAAGAGTTCTTTCCTTAAACGTTCATTCTCTGCTCGAAGTTCATCTTGGAACGGGCCATCATCCGTCAGATACTTTTTCTTCCAGTTTATCAAGGTATTCACGGAGACTCCCAAATCTTTTGAGATCTGAGTCATTGATTTCCTGGACTTTATCAGGAGTTCAACCGTGTTCTTCTTAAATTCTTCGTCATATTGGGTTTTACGAGCCATGCTTTTTATCCTTTTTCTTTTGCACGACCGTGTCCACTAATTCGGGGGAAGTTCAGTTAGAGGTTGAGAGCGAACAGGCTGAATGGGGGTGGGTAAATTCAGTTCATGAGCGATCCTCATTTTACTGAATTTCTTACTTTGTGTTTCTGGAGCTAAGGAAAGAGATTGGGGTCGGTTGTCTTTCCACTGTAGAAACGAAACGGAATTTTACCCAGAACCCAAATATGCAGAAAAACCGGTTCAAGATGAACTTCAGAGTTTTCATATCAATCAAGTAATAAAACAAAAGGCAGGAACTTAAAACGAGGAAGTCTGTTTATTATTCTGAAAAAATAGTCGAGGAACTGTTCAAAAGTAATCACGGCTTTTTTGAAAACTCAGATTTTTATTGCGAAGAGACTCGGGATTCGAAAAAACTCGGTGGACCTTTACTTCTCAAAATTCAAATGACGTTTTTCAAGAATCACGTTGTAAATTATGGTGGATTCCTCAGCGTTATGGTTCTAAACAAGTTGCAGTCAGCAATCGTTAAATGCTACAATCTACCTTGTAAGAAGTAGGAGCCCTGGCAAATATTCTTTCTATGAATCAGCCGAACATCTAAGTGCTGTTGAGATGATACCAGTTTTTTAGGAAAGGGTTTAATTTTTTGAATCGGTTAAATATTTCTTGAAAATGAAATGTTATCCTTACATTGTTTGAATCTTAAAAACTTAAGAAAATTTTGGAGTGTATAATGTTCAGGAATTTTAAAAAAACTAGTGCTTTGTTTTTCTCTATCGGGTCTTTGTTTTTTTCTTTTTCTTCGGTTTTCGCTTTAGGAACTTATTCGGAAGGTTGGGCAGTTGTGAGACTTATTCAGTTTGAAAGTCGAGGAATAATTTTCGATTCTCATGAAGGTCTTTTAGAATTTACCACTTATGATAAATCTGAAAAGTGTGAAGCGTCGAAAGATGAATGTTTTACTCCTTTGAAAGAAAAGATCGAATTTTCCGTTCGCCCTGAAAATGGAGAAGTCGTAAATTTTTTAAATAATAATGTAAACCAAGAAATTTTAGTTCAGTATAGGATTCATAAAATTGAGCCAATTGCCCTTTCTACGGATTTTGAAATAATCGGAGCACAAAAACAAATTACTACGATTCCAAAAGAGGCGCCGGATAAAATTATCGTGGGTAAATCCGGATCAAAAAGAAATTTTTCCGTTTCTGGAAGAATTCTTAAATTAGAATATCAAGGAACTGTAATTGGAACTTATGAAGGTTTGTATCTGGATGAAGTTCGTGGTAAGGTCCATCCTTTTTCTATAACCAACGAGGAGATTGCCGCGTTTGCTTGGAATACGATGAAGTTTGGAACTAAATACTATATTGGCATTTCTGTAGCTTTTGCGACCGGTTGGAGAAAATCGGATTATGATATTTTTGAAATTAATTATAATTCTTCTGCCGGCGGAGTTTATATGGATTCAAAAAAATAACTGAATTTCTTAGATGGAGTATTTTTTTAAAGAGGTCGGTAAACCGACTTCTTTAAAAAGAATCATTCGATAGACGAAGGGTTGTCGAAGAGCAATACGAAAAATTTATCCTTGATCATTCTCCGGTATTTTTTCCAAATCAATAAGGTCGGTTAACCAGTCGGAAAGATTACCGGCTCTATCTTTAATTCTTGCTTGAAGTAAAAGTCTTCTTTTGAATTTTCCGAAAGAACTCGGAATTTTGACAAGGATCACTTTACGATCGGGTTCAAATTCGTACGGAAATATTTGTCCATCTAAAAAGATTTCGGCCCCGCCCGCATAACCTGAACCGACATCGGATACGGAATACATTCTTTCTATCACTGAAGATGGTCGGACCTCCGGCGTAAATCTATGACGGGAGATTAAAAACGGATGACCGATTCTTGGTTTGGAACGATCTTCTAGGACGGCAATGATCCCGATCTTATTCAAAACTGCGCTTGTTCCTCCATTTTCAGAAGTCGTTTTTAAAATTATCCAGCGTTTGGTGCCTTCTTCGAGTAAATAAAGGTTTTCTCCTCTACCAAGTTTTTTCCCTTTCCATAGAAATTTTGCATCTCCCGACCAACTAATTCCGGTCGATTCGATTTCAATGAGCTCGCTTTTTAAAATTAAACCTTCGGGTAACAGGTTTTCGCGAGGAGTTCCGACCTTTTCAAAGAGAATATTCCCTTTTCCGAATGTATTCCCTTTCGGAGTCTTGAGTAGGAATTTATTGTCTTGAGAGGAATATTCCGTTGGGGTTGTTTTTGTTACATGTCCTTTGAAACCGGAATTGAAAATTTTGAACTTCAAGGAAGAGCGGTTTTCTTCTTTGTCTTCGGCTATAATTTCCAAAGAGATTTCTTGGTTTTCTGAAAATTCTCTCAGGTCGATGCTGGATCTTAAAGAAGGAAAAAGATTATAAACATAAACAGGGGGATTGAGGGATGAACGGTTTGAATCATAAATTGACTGATGGTCTCTTGCTTCCGCATAACTCATCTTTTCAAACTTTCTTTCATAGAGAATTTTTCCATCAAACATGAATTTTGCGGAATAAAGGTTGTTCTTGTTATGGGAGTTCATTCTATCAAACGCACCGAGTTTGATTCTCACTTCCCCACCGAGTTTCAAAGGTTCGGAATCATTCAATTCATAGATTCCATCTTCTTTTTTTTTAAGAGGAATTCTAAATTTTTGGCCGTCTGAAGAATCGATGTATAGAACCAGTAATTCAGGCGGAGTTTTGTCTCGATCGTTCATCTTAAGATACGCAAGCGGGTTGAATGTGCTTCCGTTTCCGTGAAGTTCAAAGTGTAAATGGGGAACTCCCGTTCCTGATTCTCCGATTCTCGCAATTGACTGTCCTTGTTTTATGGAGAATTGATGATCTAGAAACTTTACGGAAAAGATTCCATCGTTTAAAAGATGAAGTGCCTGTCTTAAATTTTCCAGTTCTTTCTTGACGCCTTCTAAATTGAATAGGTGCGCAAATTTAGCCCGTAACCCGGAAGAAGAACGAAGCATTAAGTTGAGTCCGTATCCTGTAGGAGATTCGGAGACGGATTCCACAATCCCGTTAAAAGGAGCGATTGCCGGAAAACCATTGAGATGAAAGGTTTTAAAATCGGCTCCCATGTGGAGGTGATGTGTTCTATATTCTGCAAAAGAACCGGAGACCGGAGTTTGAATTTCCATTGGAAATCGAAGTTTTCCTTGTAATTCAGGAAAAAGAAGTGATTCTGGTCGGTCTTCCGCTTTCAATCCTTTCGCTAGTAAGATGAAAGCAAAGAGAAGAACAGCATAAGTCGAAAAAGCAAAAAATCTTTTCATCTTCCGAAAAAACTGAGCCAAAAATCGGAATTTGTAAAGCCGAAAAGGAGCCGTAAAAAAACTCCTTGCGCGGAGGTCCGACCACAAAAGACCTTTCTAACTATGTTTATTGTCCGACTGGCGGTCCTGATTGTAGTCGTATTACAATTTTATCACTGCACTTATTTCATGAGAGAACCCGGAAATCCTCCGAAAATTGACGGGGTTCCGATTCCGGACGATCAGCGAAGACTTTATGTCCAAAATTTCAGAAACAATTCGTACGGAATGGGAATTCAAACTTTACTTACGGAACTCGTTCGAGCTGAGATAGATACCAGAGGAAGATTCCTTCAGACTAGAGAAAAATCAATCGCGAGTTATCGACTTTACGGAGAAGTAGTGCACTATCAGCTTGTCGGAAATCTACTCGATCAAGGGGGGCAATCTATTTCTAGAGAGATGCTCGTAATTGTTCGACTTGAACTTCAAAAGGTGGGAGGGCAAAAAATACTATTAGAAAGAGAGGAGATACCGGTAAGAATCATATTTTCTGATCAAGTTGGGTTTAGGGAGAGCGAAATTCAGGCTCAAGCCAGACTTTTGAAAATTATGGCGATTCGAATTGCGGAAGAGGTGGAACGAGCTTGGTATTTTTCTATTGCCGGAAAGATCGATCCCTGATAATCTTGACCCGTTCCTTGGACAATCTTATATGAATCGAGAAAAACAGGAAGCCATTCTAAACAAAGCGGAACCCGCGGTCCGTATGGAAATGCAGACCTTTTCAGAATATCTACAGAAAGAAGGTTTAAAAATTACCAACCAGAGAATGCTGGTCGCTGAAAGAATATTTTCCCTTCACAATCATTTCACAGCGGAAGGACTTTTAGAGGAATTCAAGGATCAAAGAGATCAAATTTCCAAAGCTACAATTTATAGGATTCTTTCCATAATGGTTTCTGCGGGCTTATTGCAAGAGCATAATTTCGGAAAGGATTATAAATATTACGAACATATCATAGGACACAAGCATCACGACCATATCATCTGTACGGTCTGCGGAAAAATCGTGGAATTTATGGATGAAAGAATCGAACAACTTCAAGAACAGGCCGCAAAAGACAACGGTTTTAAAATCACGGGTCATAGCCTTAACATCTATGGAACTTGCAACGAACATTCTGCCGGTAGATGATTTTTCAGACCACTTCCGAAGATCTTCGAACTAGAGCCAGAACCGGAATTCTAAATCTCAATGGAGTGACGCTGGAAACTCCGGTGTTCATGCCCGTAGGAACAAGGGGGGTCGTAAAAACCCTTTCTACCGACGATCTGGAAGAACTTGAGTATTCTTTAATATTAGGAAATACGTATCATCTTTATCTCAGGCCCGGGACTTCTGTGCTGGAACGTTTTGGAGGGCTTAAGAAATTTTCGACCTGGAAACGGGCGCTCCTTACCGATAGCGGAGGCTATCAGGTTTTCAGTCTTAACTCTCTATTTAAGTACGAGCAAGACGGGGTTCGTTTTCAATCTCACATCGACGGAAGCAGGCATTATTTTACTCCTAATTCGGTTATAGACATACAAAGGAGTATCGGCTCCGATATCATGATGGTCTTGGACGACTGCGCACCTTTCGATTCCAGTCCGGAAAGACTGAGACAATCTTTGGACCGAACGCATCGATGGGCGGAAATGTCGGTGGAATATTGGGAAAAGAATAAGAATTCCTCTCATCTTTTCGGAATCTTTCAAGGTGGAATTGATCTTGGTCTTCGATTGGAGAGTTTGCAAAAGATCGTCTCTCTTCCATTCGATGGAGTTGCAATCGGAGGGCTTTCAGTCGGAGAACCGCGTAAGGATTTCATTCGAATTTTGGAAGGAGTTTCTGCTTATACGGATCGAAATCGTCCTCTCTATTTGATGGGAGTGGGAACCGTTCCGGATATTTTGGATGGAGTGAAGAATGGAGTTGATATGTTCGACTGCGTGCTTCCGACTCGAAATGCAAGAAACGGTCAGGTTTTTACATCTTTAGGAAAAATCAATCTTAGAAATGAAAAATGGAAGAGTTCCGATGCGCCTATGGATCCGCATTGCGGCTGTAAGGTGTGCAAAAGATATAGCATCGGATATATCAGACACTTACATCACGTGGGGGAGATCACCGCATTCTCGCTTTCGACATATCATAATTTGTACTTTATGAAAAATTTTCTTTCAGAGATTCAGAAGTCTATTCAAGCGGGTGAATTTTTAAAGATCTATGCCAAGTGGAAAAATTTGTACGAAAAGCCTGAATTTTCCGGTTGACTATTTAAAGAATCGACTTTCCCTTAGTAAGCTGGCTGGAAAGAAATAGAAAGGAGTTGCTGATCATTTATGGAAATAACCAGAAGAGAAAGCGGGAACATTGTCATTCTGGACATAAACGGAGAAATCGATCTCTACAATGCCCCAGAAATTAAAGATGTCATCGCTAAACTCATCGAGGAACAAAAATATTATACAATCATCAACCTGGAAAAAGTTTCCTACATTGATTCTTCTGGTATTGGCGCTCTAATTTCCAGTCTTTCCAACCTGAAGAAATATCAGGGCGGACTTAAAATTATCAACGTCTCCGGATCCGTAAGAAAAGTGTTTGAGCTAACTAAGCTGACTTCTTTTTTTGAGATTTTTGATAATGAGTCAGAGGCAGTGTCTGCCTTTAAATGAGATCGGATCATAATTTTATCCTACCTTTTCTGAAACCTGGTGCTGCAATGAAATCAACTCAAAGAAAAATACTTTCTTCTTTTATAATCTTACTTGCAGGATTTTTTATTTCCTGTGGAGCCGAACTTCCGATTCAAGAGTTAAGTGATGCGAAAAACTCCATCACAAGAGCGAAGTCCGCAGGTGCTGAAAAATATGCTCCGGCGGAATTAGAGGAAGCTCGTAAAAACCTACTTACTGCACATCAAAAGGCCTCGGAAGAAAATCTTGCAGAGACAAAAAAATCCGCGTTGTATGCGAGAGCAAAAGCTCTGGATGCTTCTGAGAAGTCTTTTCCGTTTTCCGTAGATGAGGTTCGTAAAGAATCCAGTGTCGCAATCGAATCGGCTGAAGAGGCTTATGCTTCTCAACTCGCTTCGGAACCTTATAATACTTCTGTACAACTTCGTAAAGAAGGCGATGCGCTTCGTGAAACTGCGGATCGTACTTTGGAATCTTATCCTAAAGAATCCGGAGACGATGGAAAACTTAGAATGAGGCTCGCGGCATTCGATCAATACGAAGCTTCTCGCCAAAAATATACGGATTCTAAAAAAGCTGCGGACGAATCGAAAGTGTTAGCACTTTCTCAAAAACAACAATTAATCGATTCTCTTGCGGATATCGAAAAGAATTTAAACGATGCGGATAAATACGCAGAAGGAAACGATCCGGAAGTTTCTGAAACGAGAAATCGCTTGGAGTCCGCCAAGGCCAAGATCGAAGAAGGGAAGATTCGGGATGGATACGCGGAGATCGATGATATCCGTAAAAAATCCGGAGAGCTTGTTGCAAAGAATATTAAGGTTTATGCTGAAAAGCAGAAGGAACTTGCAAAACAAAGTGTAGCATCAGCCACTACAAAATTGGCTTCTTTTGATAGAAATAAAATCAATGCATCTAGAGATTTTCAGGTTTCTTACCAAAGAGCGGAGGAAAACCTAAAAGCCGCGGAAGAGTCCAGAGTATCCGCGGAAGATTTATATACTTCTGAAAAATACGAAGATTCAATTTCTCGTTCCGAAGAAGCGATCCGTCTTTCTAGAATTGTCGTAGACCAGGTTATTGAACTAGCTGAAAGAATAGAAAGAAAAATGGCTAGTGATAGTGTTGCGGGCCGTGATACAAAAACTGGAACTGACGGTCAAAGGGATCCTAAAAATCAATCCACAACGGATGGTAAAAATTCCTCTACAAAAATGGGGAAAGACGGTTTGCCGGAAGGTTGGAAACGTTATGTGGTTCGTAAAAAAGTTCCAGCCGATTGTCTTTGGAGAATCGCAAAAGATAAAAGGCATTATGGAACTGCGAAACTGTGGAGAAGAATTTACGAGGCAAATCGTAACAAAATCAGAAATCCGAATTTGATTTATCCGAAACAAGTGCTGTTGATTCCACCTAAGAAAGGTCCAACTCAACTTAACAAGGTTCGGGATTCGCGTAAAAAGAAACCTGCTACGGAAGAAGTGGAAGCGATTGAAGCCGACCAGAAACCTGCATCTCCTGCAGAAGAGTCTGAATCCGGGGACGTGGATAATAAGAAAAAGGCCGAAACAATGACTCCTCCAACGACTGAAGATGAGTCTGCGGAAAATGATGAAATCACTCCTGAAGAAGAGAATGGAGGAGAGGAAGAAAATCCGGAAAATCTTCAATAATTGTGAAAGAGGTTTCATGAAAAAAAGGCCCGGTTGTAAAACCGGGCCTTTTTGTTTGTGGTTACCACTACTCCACTTTTTACAGAAGAATTTTTACTCGTGAAAAATAAATATTCGCTTTAGGCAGAAACGAATTCCATTAGAATTCCAAGCAGAATCGGCAATGTAGCGATCATGGCTGCAACAATATTCGTTCCACCTTGTTTTCTTAATTTTTCATTTGCTTTTGAATTCAAAAATTTGATTCTCCTTTAATAAGAATAGAGTTGTTGAAAAATTAATCCTCTGTCCGTTTCTACCCTATTGAAATGGGCATTTGAAGCGGTTTTGTTAAACTGAAATCATGGAATTTTTCAACAACTCTAATATATAGAAATCAACAGATTGGATGAGAGTAAATTCGCTTCGTCAATTCCTCCGGTTTCAAAAAAATCCGGCACTCCAACCGAATCCTGGTCGGAATTCCGGTACCCAAAAATCTACGACGATCGCTTATTTTGAGATTTTAACCGGAAATTCACTTGATTGTGGTTTTCCGATTGTAAAACTCTCTTTTGGATTCAAATGAAACGCGCCTATACTCATCCGGTTTCGTCCGTAAGTTATCAAGACTATGAAACCTTGGTAAAACTCGCTTGGGAAGAGGATTGTCCGGAAGAAGATATCACCTCCGTTTCTCTTTTTACTCCTGATCAGAAAGCCACGGCGAGTTTGAACGCGAGAGAGTCCGGAATCCTTTGTGGGACCGGTGTATTAGAAGTATTGAATGTTTTTTCGGAGAATCAAATCCGGTCGGAACTTTTAAAACAAGATGCAGAAAGTTTCCAAAAAGGCGATACCCTTTTGAGAGTCCAAGGCAATCTCGTTCAAATCCTCAGAATAGAACGAATTTTATTAAACTTTCTTCAATATCTTTCCGGAATTTCCACTCGAACCGGAGAAGTCGTTCAAAAATACGGACAAAAAGGTCTGATGATTCTCGATACGCGCAAAACTCTTCCGGGGTATCGCAAACTCGCAAAATATGCGGTTTATTGTGGGGGCGGGAGCAATCATAGACTTAATCTTTCCGAGATGGCAATGATTAAAGATAATCATCTCGCGATGTATTCTTCCTTTCGTGAACCTGTGGAAAAAATCAAAGCTCGTTTTCCGGGTAAAATTGTGGAAGTTGAAGTCGATTCTCTCTTACAACTCGAAGAAGCGATAGGTTCGGGGGCCGATGTGATTCTACTCGATAATTTTTCTTTGGAAGATACGAAGTCTGCGTATTCTATTCTCAAACAAAAGGCGCCTAACGT
This sequence comes from Leptospira alexanderi serovar Manhao 3 str. L 60, assembly GCF_000243815.2. Classification (GTDB taxonomy): domain Bacteria; phylum Spirochaetota; class Leptospiria; order Leptospirales; family Leptospiraceae; genus Leptospira; species Leptospira alexanderi. The sequence continues at coordinate 31,862 of NZ_AHMT02000015.1, forward strand.
TCAAATTGAGTTTTCCGGAGGAATCACTCCCGAAAAATTAGAAGCACTCTCGGAATTTTCGGGAGCCGGTGTTAGTATGGGTTATCTAACGCATACGACTCGTTTTCTAGATCTCGGTTTGGATATAGAGCAACACTAACAACTATGGGATTTGTGAAAGCTCCTGCAACTAAAGATATGCTTCTGGAAGGAGTTCGTGAAACGCTCGGAGAGCGCGCCTATGAGTCCGTTCAAAAGGCGTATGACGTTTCCGAACGAGCACATCAGGGACAATTTCGTCTTTCGGGAGAACCTTATATCGTCCACCCGCTTCAAGTGGGATTTATTCTTTACGAGCTAGGTCTGGACGAAAAAGTCATCTGCGCCGGTCTTCTTCATGACGTCATTGAGGACACCCAGTATTCTCGAGACGATATGATCCGAGATTTCGGAGAAGACATCACCGATCTAGTGGAAGGTGTCACTAAAATCTCTAAGATCAAAAGCCAATCCAAGGAGACCGAGGCGGCGGAGAATATCCGAAAGATTATCGTAGCGACAATCAAAGATATCCGGGTTATTCTCATCAAACTTGCGGATAAAACTCATAATATGAGAACTCTTTCGTTCCAACTTCCGGAAAAACAAAGAAGAATCGCT
>NZ_AHMT02000015.1:37500-57500 GCF_000243815.2 Leptospira alexanderi serovar Manhao 3 str. L 60
GGAATTGGAGCATTATGTTGCGATCGTAGGCAGCACATTGAGTTAAAGCGCGGTCGCGAGCCATTTTATCTATGAAATTCGCGAGCTGCGACGACGACCCGCAGAGCGACCTAAACACCGACCCATAGGAAGGTGTTTGCTGAGTTCAGGAAAGCCCTGCGCCTGAGTTCAGGGAGTCGTTGCACTTTAGTTTCTTATTCGCCCAAACTTTCTTACGACCGACCCTGCTCACGTTAATTTATAGTACCAAACCGTATGACTCGTCTGTTGTAATGAAATAAAAGTCATTCGGAATTAATTTTTCAACAACTCTATTGTACAAAAAACAAAGGATCGTATCTCAAACGCTTTTTTTACTGGTTTTGTTTTTTTTTTTACAGAATATACTTCCTTGGAAGAGTGGATGAGAATACAAAAAGGAATCTTAAGAAATGATCGATCGTTATTCCAATCCCGAAATTTCCAAAATCTGGGAATTAGAGAACAAGTTTGAAATTTGGAAGGAAATAGAAATACTCGCCTGCGAGATCCGTATGAAACGGGGAGAAATTCCACCTGAGGATTTTCAGGAGATCAAAACGATGGCAAAGTTCAATGTGGACGAGATCCTGGAAATCGAAAGTAAGGTTCATCACGACGTGATCGCGTTTTTGACAAACATGAATTCGTACATCGGGCCTGCGGGAAGACACGTTCACTACGGTCTGACTTCCTCCGATATCGGAGATACTGCGCTTTGCGTGCAGATGGTTCAGGCCATGGACTTGATCCTGAAAAAAACGGACGCACTCATCTCCGTAGTCAAAGAAAAGGCGATTCAATACAGAGATCTGCCTTGTATCGGACGTTCCCACGGAATTCATGCGGAACCGATGACCCTTGGACTCAAATTCGCATTATTTTTTGAAGAATTAAATCGAAATCGAAAAAGGATGTCTGAGGCCAGAAACGAGATTGCGGTCGGAAAACTTTCGGGAGCTGTCGGGACTTATTCCAATATCGATCCAGAAATCGAAGTCTATGTCTGCGAAAAGATGGGCTTAAAAATCGATTCGATCTCCACACAAGTCGTTTCCAGGGATCGTCACGCGTTTTATCTTTCCGTTCTCGGGGTTACAGCTTCTTCTTTGGATCGTATGGCGACAGAGATTCGTCTTTTGCAAAAGACGGAGGGAAGGGAAGTGGAAGAGCCTTTCTCCGCGGGACAAAAGGGTTCGTCCGCGATGCCTCATAAAAGGAATCCTGTGATCTGCGAAAGGATTTCCGGTCTTTCCAGGGTGATCCGTGCAAATGTAAACGTGGGTTTGCAGGATGTAGCTCTTTGGCATGAAAGAGATATTTCCCATTCTTCGGCGGAAAGGGTCGTACTTCCCGATTCCACCATCGCGCTCGAATACATTTTGGATAAGATGTTATTCGTAATCAAAAATCTTCATGTGTATCCGGATGCGATCGAAAGAACGTTAGGCGTCACACGGGGATTGATCTTCTCTCAAAAGGTTTTGCTGGCTCTGATCGAAAAAGGAAAGATCGTAAGAGAAGAAGCTTATCTGATCGTTCAAGAACACGCAATGGCGGTTTGGGCCAATCCGTCCGAAACTCTCAGGACTAGACTGGAAAAAGACAATCGAGTCAGTCAGGTTTTAACCCGAAAAGACCTCGAAGATATTTTTAAAATCGAACCGTATCTTGAAAAAGTGGGATTGATTTACAAACGTTTGGGCCTTGAATAAATGCTGGTCGGAATCTTCGGTTTAGGATATACCGGAATCCGAATTGCGAAGAGATTGAAGTTGCAAGCGGAGATCCAACTCAAAACTTTCTCTGCCAAAACCCGCGTGGAAGGAACCGAAGTTTTTGATTTTTCGAATCCTTCTGCTTTGGAGGAATTTGGGAAAAAATTTTCGAGAGAAAATTTCGATTTGTGCGTAGTCACATTCCCTGTTCAAAAACTTTCCGATCCGATTTCGTTTATCAATCTTTTGTTTTCTATAGGCAAAAAATTTATTCTTCTGGGAACGACGAGTATTTATAAAAGAGTTCCGGACATTGTCGAATCCACTCCTCTCGTAGAAGAGCACGATCGTTTTGCGGTTGAGAATGAATGGATCGGGAGAGGCGGAAAAATTCTCAGACTTTGCGGAATTTACGGACCTCTTCGAAATCCTGGGGATTGGGCAAGAAAAGGACTCGTGAAAAAGTGTTCAAGACAACTCAATCTGATTCACGGTGACGATGTGGCTCTTACGATTTCTCTTTTGATTCGCAAAATTCAAACGGCGGGTTGGGATACGCTTCCGCACGTTCTCAATCTGTCGGACAACCAATGGCATACTTGGAAAGAAATATTTTCCTTTTTAGAAGAGCATGAAAAAATTTCCAAAACTCAAATTGAAGAATCGCCTAAAGAGGATGGTTTTATCGACAGTGAATTGATTCGATCCTTACTTCCCGATTTACAAACCAAAAACTTTTGGGTAGAATTAGAAAATCTGGAAGGAATCGGTGATTGACGAAATTACGAGTATTAGAGTTGAAAAATTAATCCTCGGACGTATGAAAATAGTACCAAGAATTAACGAGCGATTTTTGCAGAGATATAGAAGTCCTCACAAAATTGTGCCGAATCCAGAATTGTTGGCTTTTTTAAAGAAGATCTAACATTCTAACTTTTGAAACGAACTTATTACAGTATTCTTATGCGTCCGAGTAGTAATCCTCTGTCCGTTTCTGCCCTATTGAAATGGGCGTTTGAAGCGGTTTTGTTAAACTGAAATCATGGAATTTTTCAACAACTCTATTCTCCATTTTTTTCCATAGGTGGATTTGTTTCCTTTTTGATTTTTTGCTTCGTACGTTATTGGTCCGATATCCGCGGAAAAATTACGGTTTGTTTCATTTTCGCAATTCTTTCCTATTTGATTTTGGACTCGGGCGTTTGCGTTCGAATTCCTATCCGGAAACGGAATATGGAAAAAGTCGCACGAATTCGAAAATAAATCCCAAACGATTTTGAAAAGAGCAAGCTTAGATGAGAATTTAAGTCCATAATTAAATCGAATCTGTGATCTATGATACGGAGAGAATGAATATGGAAGAATTACTTTTAAAGTTCGGTTATTCTGGTTTTTTCGGAATCATTTGGGGAATTTTGCTGATACGTTATTTGCTCTTTTCGGGGATTGTGTTTTTGATCGTTTGGGTTTTTTTGGGTAAAAAACTTTCCCACAAACTCATTCAGGGCAAAAGACCGGAAAAGAAAAAAATCATTCACGAAGTCAAATATTCCCTGATAACCTTCCTAATTTTCGCGTTGTCCGGAGTATTTATCGTCTGGTCTCACATAAAAGGGTACAATCTGATCTACGAAAATGTCGGCGATTACGGGTTCGGGTATCTTATCTTCAGCGTGTTTATGTTGATTCTTTTGCATGATACTTATTTTTATTGGACACATCGAATGATGCATCATAAACTTTTCTTTAAATATTTTCATCTTGTCCATCATAAGTCCACTAATCCTTCTCCTTGGGCGGCGTTTTCATTTCATCCTTTGGAAGCGATTGTAGAATCCGGAATTGTTCCGCTTGCGTCGTTTGTACTTCCTTTACATCCAGGGGTGATAATCGTATTTTTCATTTATATGACTTCGTTAAATGTGCTGGGTCATCTTTCTTATGAATTTTTTCCTTCCTGGTTTTTAAAAAGTGGGTTCACGAATTGGCATAACACGACTACACACCACAACATGCATCATAAATACTTCAACTGCAACTATTCCCTCTATTTCAATTTTTGGGATAGAATCATGGGTACCAATCACGAAAAATACAAGGAAAAGTTCGAAGAAATCGCATCCAGAGTTCCTAAAAAAGCGGAAGTCATATTATAAAAATAGAATGTTTTGTCTCTTGCCGTCGTATAAATAGGAAGTAAGAGTTCCGTTCATTTGATGAGGTGGGTATCGTAAATCATAGCAGTTCCCACGTTTTAGTGGATAGGTTTTAGGGATCAGATGTCAGGGTTTTAGGAATCAGTGGATAGAAATCAGGTGACCTGACCTTGCCTAGGAGGGGGGTTGACCCACGTTGCGACTCATAAAGAAGCAATGTGTTTGAGTTTTCTTTTTGACCCGTGTTCCTTTTATTTTGGCTGGTTTTTCGATTTTATCCCGATCCCATTTGTTTCTTAAACACTGCCAATCTTTTCAAAGTTGGTTTTGCGTATTTACTGATCCAACGATCGTAGATTTCTTGAATAGGTACATTGTCCAAATAATTCCATCGAACCCGTCCTTTTCTTTTTACGATTAATAAGCCTGCATTTTCCAAAATCTTCAGGTGTTGAATTATAGTACAGCGATCTAATGATTCGAAATAAGAACAGATTTCTCCCGTTGTTTTAGGTTTTTTCCTAAGAAGATCCAAAATTTCTCTTCTTTTAGAATCTGCAAGTGCCTTAAAAATTAGATCCTGCTTGTCAAGTTTATACATATTAATATAATATAACATATTAAAAATATAATTATTTCAAAAGGAATTTATATGGATTTAAGATTCACGGTACAGACCAAGATCCAAAAACCTTTGGAAGTGGTTTTTCAAGCCGTTTACGACCCGAAACATTTAAGCGGATACTTTACAACCGGAGGTGCAAGTGGCCCTTTGGTGGCGGGAAGTAAAGTGGTTTGGAAGTTTGCGGATTTCCCTTCGATGGAGGGGGAAGATGAGGGAGTGGTCGTGAACGTAGTCGAAGTGGTTCCCAATTCCAAGATTGTTTTGGAATGGGATGCTCACGAAGGAAGTTATGAGGGTGAAAACGAACTTCTAACTGTTGGCGGGTACAAAACCAAAACGGAAATGATTTTCGAATCCTTGAATCAAAACAATACTCTTGTGAAAATTACCGAATCCGGTTGGAAGGTATCTCAAGCTGCGTTAGACGGTTCTTATATGAACTGTCAAGGTTGGATGAACATGAGTTGTTGTCTCAAAGCGTATTTGGAATACGGGATTAACTTGAGAAAAGGTTTTTTTTGAATGAAAATTTCAACCCCACGTGTGGGTTTCAAGATGTTAGTGGTTAGGAATCAGTGGTTAGGGTTTTAAATCAAAATCTATCCTGTTTCCATTCAACCCCACGTGTATGGGGAAAAGGGCCAAACTTGTGTAGGATAAATCCGGATTTTTTGCAATCTATTTTTGGGTTTTGTGTTTGAAGATATTGTCACTAGCAATAAACATCTGAGACACAATGACTTTTTTCTGCTGAAAAAAGGGAAGTAGCCAAAAACAAAATTGAAAAGAGTAAAAGTAAGATGCCTTATTTTAAAACCAATTGAAAGTGTGAAAAACCTCTAAGCAGATTGCCTAAAATATTAGTTAACCCTCCAAGAGAACTGTGGTCGTTTAGAAATATAAAAGACTAGCCATACTTTGATAAGCTGTTGAGTGTCTTTCATACTTCTAAATTAGTTTTTATTGAAAGATTCGTTTCGCATCTTTTCTGTTAAAACTTTCGATAAAAACATTTTCAGTAGGTATGAAATGAATCTCAACTTCAAAGCCCATTTCAAAAAAGGTTTCGATACAAATTCAGAATTATTGTTCGCAACGAATTGTTTCGGAAGACTATGGGATCCAGATATTTCGTTACTAGTCGTATCAAGGTAATTGAGAATTTTGGTTTGTTACCGATGCGAAACGTTTACAGTCATTGATAATATTCGAAATCTTCTCCCTGGCCAAAAGAAAACGGGCATAAAATCCATTTAAGTCTTTATCTTTCGGCGGGGGCCTGTTTCCAATTTTTTCAATTTCTTGTGAATTTCTTCCTATGAAACATATCTTCATCGTTTCCTCCAAGTTTTAGTTGTTATTAAAGGTTTTCCAACATTCTATTTTTGGAGATAGGCCACTCGAATCATTTTTTTTCTGTATGTTTTTGTCCATAAGCTACTGATCCCTATAAAATAGAATACCGTTAATTAAGCACAAATCCCGCGTTTCGACGCAGAATTTTGGACACTCTATTATGTAGAGATGAGTAATACTATAACATTTTACGGATTACGTTTAACGAAATAGACTTCTCGATATTACGTCCGTAAGAGGCATAGTTGGTACGAGATTCAAGCACTCTAAGTAAGCCTCGCATGCGAACCGAAGTGACAAATAAATATGCGGAACCGGGGTGAGGATCACATTATAAATTCAGAACATAACAAGAGGTTATAATTGGATTACCCTAACGAATCTTGTAATTCCTTTAAATAATTAAAATAATGCATATTCTTAATTTGTTTTTTAGAATATACATTATTTATTATATATTTTGACGGTTAAGCCACTTCCAGAGAAATATGGCAAATCATACTTGTATTCAATGGGCTGTTTATATAAAGTCCTATATATCTACCTCTGTTTACGTTATTTTGATGCTGCTGCTTCCGGTGGTGTTGGACTCAATATAACGGTAAAAGTTTCTCTTGGACCGGGATTAAGTGACTTCGCCCAAAGAAAGAGATATTCATTCCACCTCCCTCCCTTCCAATTCGTGATAGAATAATCATATCCAGCACCTAGAGTATCATGATCTGAAAATGAGACCTTGCCCCCGGATTTTAAACATCCTCCGTCCATAACGAAGATTACAAGGCGATTAGAACCATCATTGTATTTCGGATAGTATGCGTAATTGCCTCCACCACCACCGGCCCACCAATTCCAATAATACTTCGGATTTGCAGAGGTTTCGACTCGGATACGCCCGCTTTCTATACAGTTGGGATCACCTCCATCCTGATATAAATTGAATCTCGTAAAATACGTGTCTCGCACAGCGTCCACTTTCAACCATCCGTTCGGAGCCTTGCTATTGGCTTGAATTCTTTTGCCGGTTGCATCGGATATAAAAGTAACCCCATCGTATTTTCGTTTAGGCCTGGGTCGAGGTTTTGCTTTTCTCATAGATTTGTCGTTTGCCAATTCTAAACTTTGATCATTTGGAAGGGAAAGTAAAGACAGAAGTAAATTGTTTTCTGGTGATTGTTGATCCGGTAGACAGTTAAAAAGAAACAAGAAGAGGAGGACACAATAGCCTCCAAAGTACTTCGACATTTTTAATTTATTTGTTTTTTTCGCTTTTTCCTTTCGAAAAATTTTCTGTATCATTTTCACATCTCCATTCAAATTTTTATATATATTAATACATAATTTGAAAAAGAGAATATGTTCAAGATAGGTAGGAGTTCCCTATTCAAAAGTAAATTTAGATTTCAAAAATAACTGTTGATTTTAGAATTTATCTCAAGATAGATCCTGCTAAAAAAAACGAACGGTTGTTATGCGGAATTTTTATTTCGAAAAGCTACTCGATGATTGAATCAAAGATAAAAAAGCAAAAAGACATTGCTAACTTTTCAAAGTTTCTATTTCGTCAAATACTTGGAAAACTGATGATCGTCTGGGATCGAATCAATATTCATCGTTCGTTTGTCGTCACCGGATTTATTACTTCACTTGAATGATCGAATCGCTATAGAGTTTTTACTCGCTATACGCACAGAAATTACTACTCGGACACATGAAAATGATACTCGAAAATAAGCGGTCGGTTTTGCAAAAGTACAACGGTTCTCAAAAGTTAAGTCAAATCGGGAAATCTCGACTTTTTAGAGGAAGATTCCAACATTCTAATTTTCGAAATAGTTTATCATAGTATTTTATTCATGCGTCCGAGTAGTAAGTCCGATTGAAAATGTTTGGTGCAAACAGAAAAGATATCTTCTTTCTAACTACAGTCCTGAAGCATTCAAACACGAAGCGAAACGAATCTTAAAGAAATTAAAACGAATGGAAATCCAATTCAAACTTTCTTGGTATCAAGCACATTGCCGCTTTAATGATGTTTTTTGAATCTGATGTCGCTTAACAAAAATGTATTCTAGATTGTAGTTGTCTCTGACTTCTTTTGTGAATTTTATATCTCTTTTTTAGATACATCATATCGTTTCTGTGTTTGGATTAACCGTTCCGAAAAAAACGATTAAAAGTTTTTTAGCTTTTCAGACAGATACTACTCGGAAGAAATCAAATCAGTCTTTATTTGGTAGATAACGTGAGTTCGGCCTAAGGAGGAAAAAAGAGAAAAATCTTGTACAGAAAAGCGCCAGATCACATATTGAACTAAATTTCCAGCAAGAAAGGGGTTAAATATGGATCTGACAGAGATATTTTGTGCGATAGACGATTATTGTACACAACAAAAAATAAACTGGAACGTGAAAATACTTTTGTCCGGTGGTTCGAAAAAGAAACCGAAAATTTCAGTTAAGCCTGAGTGAAGTAGCAACGATTGTTGTCTGTTTTCATCTTTCTCATTATAGAGAATTTAAAAATTATTATCTGATAGAAATAAAAAAGAATTTAAAATCGGAATTTCCAAAAGCTGTAAGTTACAATCGTTTTGTTGAACTGATGCCTAACGCGTTATCTGTCATAGCTTCCTTTCTATCAAATTCTTGTCTGGGAAAATGTTCCGGAATATCGTTCATTGATTCTACGATTCTCAAAGTATGCGACAACAGAAGAATCCATTCTCATAAGACCTGTCCAGTCTCGATTTTTTCTTACGGAAAAAACCGGAACTGACAGAACCTTGCAGCTTGATCTTTCTAATAAAGTAAAATAAAGTTAAGAATATTCACGATAAACTTTTCGGAGATAGAGGTTATATCAGTCAATCTTTGTTTGAAAGTCTTTATGAAAAAGGAATTCAACTCATTACAAAACTTAAAAAGAATATGAAAAATAAATGAATGCCCTTAGTTGATAAAATTCTTTTAAGAAAAAGAGCTATCATTGAAGCAGTTAATGATGAACTTAAAAATATCTGTCAGATTCAACATACTATACATCGAAGCTTTTTCAATTGGGCCGTTAATCTATTAAGCGGTTTAGTTGCATTTTCATTTTTTCCAAAAAAACCTTCTTTGAATTTGAGATCCAAAGACAATTTACAACTTTTACTCTCTCCTTAGGCCGAACTCACGTTAGATAAGATTTGATGACATCTTTCCAATTTGAAGATTCTAGGGAATCATTGTAAGACTACTTAAGGCGTTATTTTTTGATTGCCAACAGGCTTATAATTTGTTTGGTGGGATTTATGAATCCCCAACGTCCCGCCGCCTTAGGCTTTATTTTTGTAACTGTTCTCATTGACGTAATAGGTTTCGGAGTCATCATCCCCGTTTTACCGAAGCTCATTCAGGAATTAACTCACGGATCTTTGAGTGACGCCGCTTGGTACGGAGGTCTCTTGATGTTCGCTTATTCGTTCGTTCAGTTTATCAGTGCGCCATTTGTCGGAGGATTGAGCGACCGATATGGGAGAAGGCCTGTTTTACTCGGGTCTCTGTTCGGCTTTACGTTGGATTATTTATTCTTAGCGTTTGCACCTTCCATTTTTTGGTTGTTTGTCGGAAGAGTTGTGTCGGGCATCATGGGAGCAAGTTTTACGACAGGTTATGCCTACATTGCGGATATCAGCCCTCCCGAAAAAAGGGCGCAAAATTTCGGAATTCTCGGAGCCGCGTTCGGATTGGGATTTATCATTGGGCCCGTGATTGGAGGTTTCCTTGGACAATTCGGTTCTAGGGCACCTTTTTTAGCTGCGGCCGTTCTTACGTTGGTAAATTGGTTGTTCGGATTTTTTGTTCTTCCGGAATCATTGACCAAAGAAAATCGAAGAAAATTCGAATGGAAAAAAGCAAATCCGATAGGTTCGCTTATCAATTTAAAACGTTATCCGATGATTATCGGCTTAGTGGTTGCATTTTTTCTAATAAATACCGCGGCGCACGCTGTCCAAGGAACTTGGAATTATTATACGATGGAAAAATTTCAATGGAACGAGGTGATGGTAGGTTATTCACTCGGGGTCGTTGGGCTTGTTTATGCGGTCACGCAAGGAGGGCTGATTAGAATCATTCTTCCTGTGTTGGGTCAGAATCGGAGTATCTATCTGGGTTTGGCCTTGAGCGCGCTCGGATATGCGTTATTTGCTCTTGCAACACAAAGTTGGATGATGTTCGTATTTTTAATTCCTTATTGTTTGGGAGGGATTGCGATGCCCCCACTTCAAGGAATCATGTCCTCTCAGGTTCCTCCAAGAGAACAAGGGGAATTGCAAGGAGCGCTTACAAGTTTAATGAGCGTTACCGCGATCATCGGACCGATTTTGATGACGGGACTATTTTCTTATTTTACAGCCAGAGAAACTCCGATTTATTCTCCAGAAGCCCCACTTTGGATGGGAACGATATTGACTGCAGCGAGTCTCTGGATTTCCGTGGGTTCCCTAAGAAAGCATCATTCTTAAATAATAAAAGAAGAATATTCTAAAATCTTGATTAATTTTTTATAAAAAACTGTCCCGAAAGAAACTAAAGTGGCACTGCTCTCTATCATAACGTTACCCACAAATTAAGGAGGATTTTGGAATAAGAAGGATCAAAAACGCAGATTTTTCAAGTGTTCCGACGTGTTAGTGATTAGGGATTAGATTTTAGTGGATAGAACTTTACATACAATAAAACGCAAGTGTTCAGACGTGTTAGTGATTAGGGGTTAGATTTTAGTGGATAGAACATTACATACAATAAAACGCAAGTGTTCAGACGTGTTAGTGATTAGGGGTTAGATTTTAGTGGATAGAACGTTACATACAATAAAACGCAAGTGTTCCGACGAGAATGAGGCTTTTTACTTGCAAAAAGTATAATTTTCTGATAGAGAAAAACCTCCCGAGCCTTTCCACCCCCACCCAAAAATAAGGGTGGGAACTAAGTTTCACAGAGGATTTTGTCGTAATTCCGACAAATTGATCTTGAGATCCCATTACTTGTGGGTAAGGTGATGGTATGTAATGTATGTAAAGTCCTAACCACTGACCCCTAACATCTATCCACTAAAACGTGGGGGAAACTCAGGCGCGGAGCTTTCCTATTGGCGCTCGACGGGACGTGTTGTAAGTTAAAAGCTAACAAATAAAACGGTTTATACCGAATTCGAAAAAGGAATAGAAAAACAGTCAAAATCGATCTTGAAAACATACGAGTTTGCGACTTTAGAAACGGAACATATCGAAAAGACGCGGAAATATCCTAGGAGATTTTCTCATACGAGCGAGTGTTCTTCTATTCAAAAATCTTGAAATTCGAAACAATCAATCTAAACTTTAACCTATGAAAATCATTTCTGCGGTTATAAAAGAACTCGGAGACAATTTCCGAGTTCGGAGAATTCTTCCTTCCATCGAGGCTCGTCAGGTAGGTCCGTTCGTATTTGTGGATCATCTGGGTCCCGTTCCGATTCAAACCGGAAAAGAGCTAACGGTACGTTCTCATCCTCATATCGGACTTGCGACGATTACGTATCTCTATGACGGAGTGATACTTCATAGAGACAGTATCGGATCGGAGATGCCGATTCGCCCTTATGAAGTGAACTGGATGACTGCGGGCTCGGGGATCGCACACAGCGAACGTTCTCAATTGGATTCTCAGTATTCTATCTTGGAAGGAATACAAACTTGGGTTGCGCTTCCCAAAGAATCGGAAGAAGTGAGCGCGGAATTTTTTCATCTTGATCGAAAGGACATTCCGATTATCGAGGGAGAGGCTTGGGAGCTTCGACTTGTCGCGGGAGAATTTTTAGGAAAACGTTCGCCGGTAAAAGTGTATTCTTCTCTTTTTTATGCCGACTTGGACGCGAAGCCCGGAGCCAAGGGAGAATGGGATATTGCTTCCGATCAAGAATCGGCTTTGTATGTCGCGCGCGGAAGTTTAGAGATACGAGGTCAAAAGATCGGACTTGGTCAGATGGCGGTGTTTGATCCCGGAGAAACGATTTCATTTTCTTCGGAAGAAGGAAGCCGTGCGATTCTTTTAGGAGGTATTCCGTTTCCGGAACATCGTCATCTTTGGTGGAATTTCGTATCCACCTCTTTGGAAAGAATCGAACGGGCTAAACTTGAATGGAAGGAGGAACGTTTTGCGGCGGTTCCTGGTGAAACGGAACGAATTCCTCTTCCGGAAAAATGAATTAGAATATTTTTTCAAATTTTGATTCTATCTTTACTCATCTCTACAAAATAGAGTGTCTAAAATTCTACGTCTAAACGCTGGATTTATACTCAAATTAACGGTATTCTATTTTATAGAGATGAGTAATTGGAAACCTAATTTTTGATAGATAGCTTTAAAACTTTACTGATATTCTAAGGAATACCAATATTTTCATTTCAATTGGCTTTTTGAAATAAAGTTTTATAGTATTATATAACTCTAAAATATAACAAACCGTTTTCGTATTAAATCTTTGTTTGATGAATGCCATTGATTAGAAATTCATTTTATCAAGATTTACTAAAGAGTTTGTCCCAAAACTATCTGATTTTATCGGAATCTCCGTGAATCGTGACGATTGTTTTGGGACAGACTCAAAGCTACAATTTACGGTCAAAAACCGAATCTAAGGGCTATTATAGAATGCGATTTTTCAATCTATCTATTTTATAGATGTCCTCAACGACAATCTTGTTCCGCCTGAGCCATTCTCATGTTCCACTCGGTGTTTTCCGCGCCCGGAAAGGGCCAAAATTGTTTCCATCTGGAAACGGTTAAACGCACCTTTGCCGCAACGAACGGATCAGTCCGACAAGTTTGGACTAAAAGATTGTAAGAGGTCGGCCAACCCATGACCAAGGCTCCCAATACAGCTTTATCCTCTCCAAAATGTGACGCCCCGTAAGGCAGCATAATCCCAGGCATAGGGTGCCAAACATTTGGTATTTGAAGGATATTATTGAATCCGTAGTATTGAAATCCGGGAGCATTCAGTTTTTCCCAATCCGGATCCGAGTAATGATGACGGTGGTGGCCTAAAAGTTTACGATCTACGGAATGTGTCAGTTCATGATGCATTGTTGGTACATCATAACATTCAACAACTCTGAAATTGGGAGTCCCTCCGCATGTAGTCGTGCTAACGCTCATAACAAGTTTAGTACTTGTTACGATAGTAGCAAGAAGATTAACATCGGAAAATGCAAGCACTGTCCTTCCATAGGACGTTGTCATAGTTCTACAAAGCACAATTTTTTCCACACCGGCTTTGATCCAATACCCTCTTGGATATCTGGCGATTTCTTTTTTCAGAAGTTCCACATAATAATCAATATCTTCCTGAGAGTCGTAGTTGAGATCGCAAATAATCTCAACTTCTGCCGAATTTTTGAAGGAGGAAAGATTTGTAATGATTTGTACATCCCGATCATAGTTCTCTGCCCGATCGGGTTGTAAAGCTTGCAACGCTACTAAGGAAAGTAAAAGATCGGAATTTTTCTCATTCTTTTGTTCGTTACAAAAGACCAATGGAATTAGAATTAAAAAGCAGAGGATGAAATGTAACTTCATATAAAGGTTCCTTTTTTAGAAAAATGGATCGTGCTCGAACCCACGTTATTTAGTATAACAATCTTGGAATCCATAAATGTCAAAATAATAAAATAAATGTTTACACAGGAAGGCTTCCGAAATTTTTGGTCTTAGAATGGAAATCCGCAACATCGCTATCATCGCTCACGTAGACCATGGGAAAACCACACTTTTGGACGGAATTCTCCGTCAAACAGGTGCCGTTACCGCCAAAGAAGACGGAGAAAGGATCATGGACTCCAATGACTTGGAAAAGGAAAAAGGAATCACGATCAAAGCAAAAAATACTGCAGTGGTTTACAAAGGAACCAGAATCAACGTTGTGGATACTCCCGGTCACGCGGATTTTGGCGGAGAAGTGGAACGTGTTCTCGCAACTGCGGATTCCTGTTTATTACTCGTAGACGCTTTCGATGGCCCAATGCCTCAAACTCGATTCGTATTGGGAAAATCCCTGCAGCTTGGGCACAAACCTATTCTAGTAATCAATAAGATTGATCGACCAGGCGCAAGACCGGAAGCGGTCGTAGACATGGCGTTTGACTTATTCTCCGATTTAGGAGCGACTGACGAGCAACTTGACTTTCCGATCGTATATGCATCCGCGAAACAAGGTTGGGCGGTATATAATCTAAGCGATTCTCCGGGAACAAACTTGGACCCACTTTTAGATACGGTTCTGAAACATGTTCCACCTGTTCAAGCGGACACGGAAGCTCCGCTTCAATTCCAAGTGACTTCCTTGGATTATAACGACTATGTAGGAAGAATTGCGGTCGGGAAAATCTATGCGGGAAAGATGGCGCTTGGAATGAATGTGATCCAACTTGCGGCGAAAAAATCGGATACGACGACCACGCCTGCCGACACGGCTCTATTTAGAATTACTAAATTATACAACTTTGAAGGATTAAAACGAAACGAAGTCAACGCTGCGGAAGCGGGCGATATCGTCGCGATCGCAGGACTTCCGGACGTATTTATCGGAGATACGATCTGCGAACCTGGAAAACCGGCTCCAAGACCGGCGATCGAGGTCGAAGAACCGACCGTATCCATGTTCTTTATGGTAAATAATTCTCCGTTTGCCGGTAAGGAAGGAAAGTTCGTAACGACTCGAAACATTCGTGAACGTCTGGATCGAGAACTTGAAACCAACGTGGCGATGAGACTCGAAGAAACCGAAGACAAGGATCGTTTTAAAGTTTTAGGACGTGGAGAACTTCACTTGTCGGTTCTGATCGAAACGATGAGAAGGGAGGGATTTGAGATCCAAGTTTCTCGTCCTGAAGTGATCTTAAAAACCAACGAACAAGGACAAAAACTCGAACCATATGAGTATTTGGTAATGGACATTCCGGATCAATTTACGGGAACGATCATCGCAGAACTCAACCGCAGAAAAGGAGAGCTTCAGCTTATGGACGCGCATCCGTCCGGAATGACTCGTGTTGAATTTGTAATTCCGACACGCGGAATCATCGGGTTCAGAGGATTTTTTATCTCCGAAACACGCGGTGAAGGAGTAATGTCTTCTCGTTTTCTTAGATTCGACCTCTACAAAGGTGAGATCCCCGGTCGTAAGAACGGTGCTTTGATTTCCATGGACTCGGGCGAATCTACGGCGTATGCACTTTGGAAAATTCAGGAGAGAGGGGAATTGGTCATCGGACCAAACACGGCGGTTTATCCTGGAATGATTATCGGAATTCATTCTCGCGAAAATGATCTCGAAGTGAATCCTGTAAAAGAGAAGAAGCTAAGTAACGTTCGTTCCTCCGGTGCGGATGAGGCGATTCGTCTGGTTCCTCCTAGAAAATTTTCTCTGGAACAAAATATAGAATTTTTAGACGACGACGAACTTTTGGAAGTAACTCCCGCAAGTTTACGTCTTCGTAAGAAATTTTTAGATGCAAATATGCGTAAGCGCAATAAGTAGGATCAAATCCAAGAGTCTTAGAAAATTTTCGAGATATAGGGCTTCTTTGCGATCGTTATTTCCTCTGTCCCATTTTTGCTTTATCATTTTTTAAATCTTTTCTGTTTTTAAATGTTCTTTTCTTGATTGTGTTTCTATATTCGAGTTCGTTTTCTTTAAAAGTTATTTGAAAACCTCGTTATCATTGAAATGAAATTTGTTCTTATGAACTTTCTCGGTAAAAGACAGATGATTTAAAGGACCGAGGAGGAATTCATATAAACCCTTCGGATTACGACCTGTAATTTTATAAGAATAAGAAATTTGTAGAATGAAACATATTGCGCTTCTGTGGAAGCTTTTTCGTCCGGATATGAGTAGATTATTCAATCATTTTATACGTCTTGCGGTTTGATTTTTTATTTCAAATTTTAACGACGAGGTTTACAAATAATAGAGATTCATGAATTATATTGTTTATTAAAATGTTAGAAGATAGAAGATATTTAAAATTCATTTTAATAGTTTCTTATTTTCGCTTGAAGTTGGTATTATCGGTTATTTTTGGGTTGGGTTCTGAATAAAAAGCGATTTTACGAAACGGGAAATGAAGGGAAACACTCTAATTGGAAATTGAAAAAAAGTAATGAAAGCTTTCATTAAAGATCTTTGGTTTCATCGTGATAACGAGATTCAGTCTCTAAACGGCCTGAGGGCATTTGCAATTATTTTAGTCATTTTAAATCATTATGCTCTTGCTTGGAAAAAAATCGGGACACTTCAATCTGATTCCCTTTTTTGGTCGGGGGTGGATTTGTCTTTTGTTCTCAGCGGCTTTTTGATTTCAAAAGGGCTTCTGAGTGATTGGACTCGAAGCGGAGCGATCAATTTTCAAAAATTCTATCTGAAACGCACGTTCCGAATTTTTCCGGCCTACTATTTTTTTATCACGTTTAGTTTGATCGCTTCCAGTTTTGTGCTCAAAATCGCAGAGAAGAAAGGACTCGAACAGGAAGCCTATGTGCTTTCTTTTAAACTTTCCAATGCGTGGGGGGATTTCGTATTTTTAGGAAATTATTTTCCGGGAATGAATATTCATACCTGGTCTTTGTCCATAGAAGAGCAGTTCTATTTGGTTTTTCCTCTTTTCTGCAGTCTCTTGCTGTTTAAGATGAATCCTAAACATAGGCAACTTTTCCTATGGTGTTTGCTTTTGATTCCTACTACGTCTCGCGTGATCGTTTACATGACTACGACCATACCTTTGACCCCGGAATATTTTAATGAGATTTATTTTCCTTTTCACACTCGATTCGATTCTTTGGTGATGGGAGTGATCGCGATGGATCTTTATGTAGGTCATAAGGATTTGATGAGTCGGTTGAAGACCGATAATCGATTGTATTATCCACTTTTATTTTTATTCTTTTTTTCTTATGTGTGGCGCATTGGGTAAATCTGCGTACGGACAGCTTTTTTACTCATACTTTCAAATACAATCTTTTGAACATAGGTTTTGCGGGAATCCTATTGTTTGCGGTGGTTCGTTCGGAAGGCTTATTGAGTCGTTTTCTAAGTCTGAGACTTTTTGTTCCCGTGGCGAGGTTGAGTTTCACAATTTATCTTTGGCATTTGATTCTGATCGGAATTTCTCTATCGATTTTAAAAATTCGAACAGAGCCTAGTTCCACCTTGGTACTCTTATCTCAATTTATTTTCGTGTTGGTTCTGGTCGTTATTCTTTCGATTCCTTTTTACGCTTTGATCGAGTATCCGTTTCAATATTTGAAAACAAAAATTCTTCTTAAAAAAAAATCGAGCGAGAAGTCGTTTCAAGTTCAATCGGAGTCTTCCATTTGATTTTTACGAATTCGTTTTGATCGAAAAAAACGGTAGGGCGATTGCGAAATTTTGGAAGAGAATTGATAAACGACTTTGTTTTAGCGAACTCTTGTGTGGATTTTTGTTTTTTTAGAAATGTGGAAGATGCGGACGACGTAAACGAAAACAAATCTGGTTTTAATTGTAGATCAGGTCGTTAGTTGGGTGTTATCGTAAGTCCTTTAATTTTTCGATTTCCCGGATGAGTTCTTCTTTATTTACGTTCGGATCGGATTTGAGTTTACGAATGAGTTCGTCTGCGGTTGCTCTTTTGTTGATCGCTTTTGTATCGATGTTTCCTTTTAAAATTACCGGATCTCCTACGGATACGGAGAGAATTTTTCCGTTCTCAACTGGTTCTAAGACGCCGGAGTGTTGGAAGACTTCCACGATCTTGCACGGAACTTGGTCTTTTCCCACAAGAAAGATCATTCCGGGCTTGATGAGTTCCGACCTTGAAAAAACGGAAACAATTTGTTCCGCAGCGCTTACGGCCGCCTTGTAAAATACGACTCCTGCGATTTCGTTGTCAATTGTTACGCTTTTTTGATTCACATGAGTCGTAATTCTTCCTTGAAACGAACCTCCGATTTTTGTGAATGTTATCTTGGAAAATTTTAAAGTCTTGTTGTCGGGAGAAATCTCTCCGAGCAGATTTCCGCTTAACGTTACATTACCTACCTCTCTGACCTTGGAAGCGGCTCCCATCTCGCTGAGTTTCCAACGTTTTGGGTCGGATTCTCTTGCCCCCATATGAGGCTGGTGAAATTCTTGATAAAGAGCTTCTTGTAAAAGGATTTCGCTTTCACTAGTTACGACTCCGCCGGTTCTGATTCTCCATTCCTCTCTGTTATCACTTGTGATAAAGCTGAGTCTTACGATGGTTTTTCTTTCGAAGGAAAGATCTCCGTTTGATTTCGGAAAGATGCTTAATACTTCGATTTTCATTTTGCCGTCTTTAGTCCATTCCGCCGTCTCGGAAGAGAGATAAAATCCGGCCAGATCCGGATTCGGAGGGATTGGTTTTCCTCTGAGGTTTTTGCCACAATCAATGAACAAAATACTATATAATAAAATAAGAATGTATTCGATTTTTATTTTCATAAAAGTTCCGATTGTTAGAATTTATTTTTTTTTGTTCGGGTAAAGTATCTTTTTAAAATACCGATTTTTTTCGGTTCGGAAAGTTTGCGAAGAATATTTTGATCCTTGTCCAAGGGAAATTTTTCGATCAAAACCAGAGAACTCGAATCGACTATTGAGTTCTGCGTAATAGAGTGTCAGGAATTCTGCGCCTCAAGGACGAACTTGCGTTAAAATTCACGACGCACTAAATAGAGTTAGCTAGAGCCCGTCTCAAAGTCCCAAAAAATATTTCTAAACGTCCGGCAAATTTTTAAAAGATGTATGAGTTCCCATAGGCTGAGTTGTATTGACGGTTTATATCGCTTTTGTGCGTATTTAAAATTGTAGTAGTTCCTGCATTCGAGGTTGTGCGACTAGATCTAAGTAATAAGACACCTCCTGAATCGATTCCCCGAGAACACAAAGTTCGTTCCCGGGTTATGCACCACCAGAGTCTACTTCGATATGAAAAACAGATCCTCGGGCTCATTTGCGAATGGATATTAAATTTCTAAATTTTAAGATCTCTGGTAGAAAAACAATCAAACGACTCCAATGTGAGGCGATTGGCGATGTGACTCGAGTTAGAATATTAAAAATTTACGATAAGCATACTCAGAAAAATGCAATTCATTTTCATCAATTATGTTATTGCGAAATACCATTTAGAATTAAACAGATTAGAACAGATAATGGCCACGAATTCCAAGTTGGTATATATCAAGAACCCGTCCCAAAACCTGAAGAGAAATAGGAGTTAGCGGATAGTGGCTTAGGTTACGATCTATATCGGGAACAACCGTGCTTGAGTTTTTCTTTTTGACAACTTTTTCGAATAGTTAGGGATTTAAGACCTTACATTACAATTGTAGATTCATCTTGGCCTCTAAAGCGGGAGTTCCCACATCTGAAGGTTTAGAATAAATTTTAATTCCATATTATAACTCGATTCATTTTCGCTGTCTCAATATTGGGAGAGCTGTCGTTTATTTAAATAACAAAAATGCCTGAGGTATTTTTGAGGAGATTCAAATGAAAGAGTTCTTACGAAAGATAATAACAGGAATGAGTGTTGTTTTGATATTCTATGTAACTTGGAATTGTGGGGGAGAAAAACAAGTCGATCCTTCCTCTTTGTTGATGCTTTTAGATTCTGAGCGATTTTCAGGCACCTCGACTTATTCTTTCGAAACCATGGTTCCAGATTCCCAAAATACAGATGTAAATCAAGTTGGGCCAGAATTTGAAATCAGCGAATCTGGCAATTCTTCGAAACCTGATCTTATGGTTTATGTTTATTTCGGCGGCTCAAGACAAATGAAACCTGGAGAAGATATTTCCCGAAAAATAAGTCTTCAAGTTGCCAACTTTGGAAGCGCTTTCGCGGCTGGGAATCGTCCCGGTAGCGAAGGTTATATCGTTGATTTGATTCTTTCCAAAGACAAGGTGTTGCCGGAAGGGTATGCTCCTTACTCTTCCGATTTTCAAGAAGACGTCTTGTTAGGTGGAGGAAGAATCAGCAATACTCCAAACCTGGTCCCGGGCGCTCTCGTATTTGTGGGCGAGGGATCCAAT
>NZ_AHMT02000015.1:60000-120000 GCF_000243815.2 Leptospira alexanderi serovar Manhao 3 str. L 60
CATAGTTTAGAGTTTTATCGTATTCTTCTCTCGATTCCGGAGAACTTAAGGTCAGGTAGGCTCGGGTTCCTTCTTCCCGATCCAATTCCCTGGAAGGATTCCAAGGATCTGACTCCAGTTTTTCCAAATACTCCCGATACGCGGTTTCGATTTTCTCGAAGTCGGAATTCCGGGAAACATCCAAAAGCCTATAATAATCCAGTTTGGTATTCACTGCCATGGGATTTTTTGAAAGGAAATTCCGACTTTTTGTCCGATAGGTCCCTTTCTCCTATCTATGGAAAACCCCTTTACAGCCGGTCCTGCAAGCAGAAATTCAGTCCTATGAGCGTTCTGGAACTGGAAAAAAAGACAGGAAAAGTCTATATTGAGACATATGGCTGTCAAATGAATGAATACGACTCCGGAATCGTTTCCAGTTTGATGAAAGACGCTGAATATTCTTCTTCTCCCGACCCGGAGAATTCCGACATTATCTTTTTAAACACTTGTGCGATCAGGGAGAATGCCCACGCAAAAATTTACAACCGCCTTCAGTCGCTCGGATATCTGAAAAAAAGGAACCCGAAACTTGTCATCGGAGTTCTAGGGTGTATGGCTCAGAATTTAGGAGACGATCTTTTCCATCAGGAGCTTCCCCTCGATTTGGTCGTAGGACCGGATAATTACAGAAGCCTTCCCGAACTGATCCAAAGAATTCGAAGCGGGGAGAATTCCATCTCTCTCACCCGTCTTTCGAAAATCGAAACCTACGACGAAATCGAACCAAGGGTCGTCAACGGAATCCAAGCCTTTGTCACCATCATGAGAGGTTGTAATAATTTTTGTACTTTCTGTGTGGTTCCTTATACTCGAGGAAGGGAAAGAAGTAGGGATCCAAAAAGTATCGTCCGAGAAATTCAGGACCTCACGGAGAAGGGAATTCGTCAGGTCACTCTATTGGGACAGAATGTAAATTCTTACAAAGAACAAGGACGGGATTTTGCCGGTTTGATCCAGATGCTCCTCGATGAAACTTCCATCGAAAGAATCCGTTTTACTTCCCCGCACCCGAAGGACTTTCCGGTTCATCTTCTGAAGTTGATGGCGGAGAATCCCCGTTTTTGTCCGAACATTCATCTTCCTTTGCAAGCGGGAAACACGAGAGTGTTGGAAGAAATGAAACGTTCTTATTCCAAAGAAGAATTTTTGGATGTGGTTCGTGAAATCAGAAACATCGTTCCCGATGTGGGAATTACGACTGACATCATCGTAGGTTTTCCGAATGAAACCGACGAGGAATTTGAAGACACTCTCGAGGTCGTTCGTGAAGTGCAATTCGATATGGCGTTCATGTTCAAGTATTCCGAGCGTGAAGGTACGATGGCTCGAAAGAAACTTCCCGACAACGTTCCCGAAGAAACAAAGTCCGCAAGACTTACCAAACTCGTCGACCTACAGACTTCAATTTCCCACGAACAAAATCGCGCTCGAATCGGAAGAGTATATTCCATTTTGATTGAAAACACTTCCCGCAAGTCGGAGAAACAACTCTGCGGTAGAACTCCTTGCGGAAGAATGACGGTGTTTCCTCTTCCCGAAGATAAAAACGCCGTCGATATGATCGGCGTTACGGTTGGTGTTCAAATCGAAAGCGCGACCAGTGCGACTCTGAAAGGAAGGATCCTTGCTTGAAGAATGGCGACAATCGGAAAAAAGCCTCCGCTAAAAAGCGGACGGAACGCGCGTCCTCAACCGAATCGAATTCTCCCGACAAGGAATCAAAGTTAAAAAAATTCTCCGACAACGATTCGAAGACAAAAAAAATTTCCTCTTTAAAGAAGAATGGCGATTCTTCTTCTCCGAAAAAAAACGCAAAGTCCAAGAGCGACACGAGTTCGAGTCGGACGACGGGGGCAAGTCGGGGTTCCGACGATAAAACAACCATCTCCAATCGCGGCGCGAGCTCTGAAACAAAAAGCGGCTCGAATCGGAACACTTCCGGTTCCAGTAGTTCGGCAAACACCGGAAAAGATCTGAGAACCGTTCGTTTGAGCGGCGTAGAGGACCTTCCTCCCGACTTTAAGGTTCATACGGACAAACGTAAGTTTTATATGGTGATTCCGATTTTGAATCGTTATATTTTAGGGGAAATCCTTTCCCCGTTTTTAGTGGCTCTTGCATTTTTTACTATGGTTTATATGGTTCTCGCTCTGCAAAAGATGATCGGTCTTTTTGTGGGAAAGGGAGTGGACCCGCTTCGTCTTTTGGATTACTTCGGTTATCTTCTTGCCAATACTCTTCCGATGACAATTCCGATGGCCTGTTTGATGAGTGGAATCATGGCCGCTGGAAGACTTTCAGGGGATTCGGAAATCACAGCGATTCGTTCTGCGGGAGTCAGCTTCCCGAGAATTTATATTAACTTTCTTGCGTTCGGCTTGGTGATGGCTCTGGTCGTGGCTTATCTGAACTTCTATCTTTCTCCCGAAAATACGAGAAAGATGAACGAGTTCAACAAATGGGTTCTTGCGTATAATCCTTTGCTTGCGATCACTCCGGGACAATTCAGTGGAGATAAAACGCAGGACCTTTTCGAAAAACGCGCCCGCACAATGTATACGGACGGAATGAATTCCGACACAGGTCAACTCAAAGGGGTTCAGATCCGAGAATGGGAAATTTTTCTCGAAGGAAACGAATACTTCAATCTCGGCGGAAAGATGATTCCGATGGGTGGCTCTCGGATCATTCAGATCATCAACGCGGGTAGGGGAAATCTCGTGGAGAAAATCGGACCCGACGGAGAATACGAAAAATCCATTCGCCTTAAAGACGGTTGGATCTTGGAATGGAGCGATGATCGGAAGAGTTTTTCCGTTACCGATTTTAGAAACGGAGATATGGATTATAATATTCCTAAAGGGAAGGAAAAGAAGACCTTGGAGTTAAACGTAAAACCGGAAACCTTCTCTATGCCGGTCCTCTTTCAGATTCGAAATAACATAGAAAGCGAAGGTCTTGAAAAAATTCCGGGACTTGAAACCTTAAAAGAAATGGGTGTAGAGATAAAAGGTTTAGTCGGATTAAAGCAAATGGTGGAGCAGATGAAGATCGATCTCGCCATGGGAGCGGCTAACGGAACTTTGACGCCGGATCAGATGACTCAACAATATTCCGTTCTGACCCAGTTGATGGCTTTGATGCAACAGGGTAAAAAGGTCTTAACGGATTTTAACGTGGAAATTCACAGAAGAATCGCGATGCCGATTTCTTGTTTGATTTTTTTCTTTATCTCATTCCCTTTGGGGCTCGTAGTCAAACGTTCCGGAAAAGGAATGAGTTTTACGCTTGCAGTCGTTTTCCTAATGATCTACTTTACATTTTTTACCTTGGGGAGTACGATTTCCTATAACGATAAGGTTCCTGACTGGATTGGTCCTTGGAGTGCCAATATTTTGATCGCGCTTTTGAGTATCAACGTTATGATCAAAAGAACCGACATGGATCTGCCGAAACCGGTTCAAAAGGTTTTGGATAGAATTTCTGATCAAAAATCAAAATTGACAAAGAGATTGGAAAGTTTAAGTATATGGGGAAAAATAAAAAAGATCATAAAAAGAGGTCCCTGACCTGGGGATTAGTCGGTTAGTGTTAGAATGAATATAATGAGTCAGAAAAACGCAATCATTTGGCATCTTACTTCAGGGAAAGAGTTCCCGATTCAAATTTGGAAACATCCTCGCATTAATATCGAATTGAGTAAGGTTTCTCTCGACGACCTTGGTGCGATTGATTTACTGAAGTCCGATATTCATGTTTTTTCCTTTCCGTAGGTTTGGGGGAATGGAATGAGATTCGAGAATTTATCAGAAAATTCGAACTTCATCCCTACGCAAGTTTAATCTTGGTTTATTCCGACGACGCTGAGAAGATCAGCAGAACCGTTCCTGAAAACAGTAAGATCGAAGTCCTCGAACATCCGGTTCATCCGAGAAATTTAAGACTTATCTTAGATAGGACAATTCAATCCGAATTTTATAAACTTGCCGCAAACGAAATTGGTAATAGTTGTTTGACGAACATCGGATTTTTTGAAGGGGTTTTCGAACTTGCTCAAAAAGAATACAAAGATGCGACTAAAGCGAATGAAGCCTTACAAGCCATTTTGGAATTCGAATCCAAAGTCAAGAAGAACAACGAGGAAATCAATAAAGCCCTGGAAAGAGTGAACGAACTTAAGAACAAGGAGTTACTCGCTCTTCACGAACGTCTGAAGGTTTCCGAGATCTTGGATTCCATGAAAACTCAGGAATTGAAAGATGCTCTTGATTTTAAAAAGGCGACCGAACAAGCGTTAAACTATTCTCATATAGAAGAGATCAAGATGGATAGAATTCTCGAAGCTCAGGATCGTCTTTTTGCATACACTGAAAAAGAGATCAAAGATCTGATCGAAGAGAATCGAAATCTGAAAAAACGTCTCGGAATTCAGTAACGGTTTTTGCAAAGACATAGAAGCGCTCACAAAATCGCGCCGAATCCAGAATTGTTGGCTTTTTTTCAAGAAAATCTAATATTCTAAATTTTGAAACAAACTTATTACGGTATTCTTTTCATGCGTCCGAATGGTAGGGACAAAACTTAATTTTTTTAGTCTTTAAAAAGTTCTTTGGAAAATTCCTGATAATCCGCGGAATTCTTTCCGAATTTAAATTCCGCATATAAGAGTCCGTGTTTTTTCCGGAGAATATCGTATTTTTCCTGAGCTTGGTCGTCCCGATTTTTTTTGGAAAGGCGGTACGCTCTTTCGTAACAATTTGCAAGAAAACCATGGGCTTCCGAGTCTTCGTAGTATTTGTTTCCGATTTGAATATATCTTTCCAAAAGATCCATGGCTTGTAGAAAATTTTTTAAGGCAAGTTGGTGTTTGATGTATTCTCTATAGACGTTTGCCTGTAGATCGCGATACGTTTCGGTGTCCTTGACCTTCGGATTTTGAATTCTTTCCAAAGAATTCATCGAGGAAACTAAAAGATGAATGGAATCCGATCTGGATTTGTTTAGGTCTCTTGCAAGAGATCTTTCAAAATTTTCGCGTCTATTTTTCTTTTGCCATTCGTAACGATCCGCTTCGAAGGTTCGTTGGTCGAATTCTTTCCGTTTCGCATTTACGAGGTCGTTCGTTTTTTTAAAACGATCTATGGAGTTTAGGAAACTTTCTTTCGCTTTTTCGAAAAGACTTTTGGAATTTTCCTCGCTTGCGTCTCCCAAGATGTCCAGGTCTTCGAATTGAAGAGAATCTTTTCCCCAATTGGATTCTCCGTCGCTTCCGTCCGGGATCAAAATTTCGATCTTCTTCTCATTTGGCGCTTGTTCGCTTCTGAGTAAAAAGGGAGAATGGAACAAAAGAATTAAAATTGTAAGAAATCTAAAGTAACATAAAGAATGCTTCATCTGAGATCGGAACAAAGAAAAAGCGCGAAAAAAATCACGGATTGACTTTGAAAAAAATATTCTAGGTCAATTTAGGATTGGTCTGAAATTTGCGTCATCAAAAAATTAGATCGAAAATAAACAAGAAAGAGTGATAAAAAATGAAAGAAGTTTCGGTACCAGCAACCAAGAGGATTGCACTCGTTGCACACGATAATCGCAAAGAGGATTTGGTATCCTGGGTCAAAGCCCATAGGGAAATCCTTTCTAAACATCGTCTATTCGGAACGGGAACGACGGGAAAATTGATAAGCGAAGAAACAGGACTTCCGGTTACCAGGTTTCTTTCCGGACCGTTGGGAGGAGATCAACAGATCGGAGCTAAAATCGCGGAAGGGGAACTGGATATTGTTGTCTTCTTTTGGGATCCGCTTACCGCTCAACCTCATGATCCGGACGTAAAAGCCTTACTCAGGATCGCGGTGCTTTATAATGTGCCCATGGCTTGTAATCGTTCCACGGCTGATTATATGATTAGTTCTCCTCAATTCACGATATCCTACGAAAAAGTTCTTCTGAACTTTGAATTGTTGTGCGAAAGTTAAAACGAAATTTGTGTTCGTCAGGGTTTTAGTGGATAGATTTCAGGGATCAGATTTCAGTGTAGCGTCCTAGAAAAAGTTGTCAGGAGAAGGAGGTCCCATGACAACAATGTAAATCTATTCTTAAAATGTGGGAACTACAACCAATCGCGATTTTACGTACAAATTCTGAAATTGTAGGAATTTCTACTTTTAGAAAATTCTTTCTCATTTTCTCCACGAACTCACGTTAGTTACGCAGACTTTTTTTTCTCATTCGGAAATGTGACAAACTTCAAGTCTTTACGAGAATTTTTCAAAGAATTCATAGTTTGTAAATATAATCTTTTGATTACGGAATGCTTCCAGCCGAACCAACGAGAAATTTCATCGTAGGTATAAATCATTTCGACTCTCAAAAGTTTTTTCCTAAGTTTTTGTTTTGCCTTGGAAGAAAAACTCGCGGCGTTTTCCCGTTTGGAAAAAAGAATTTGATGAGACACTTCCATCCTTTCCAAAAGGGCCAATTCTTGGCTGCGAGCTATAAATCTTTTCTCCATTCTTTCCTTTAAAAAATCCTGAACCGAATTTCCGGATACGGAAAGTATACTTTTCAAAAGTAGAATTTCCTTTCTTTCCAGAAACAAATTGTGTTTGAGTTTGAGTATCAGAACGCCTCTTGGGTCAAAAGTTCGTAAAATTTCTCGCAGGAAAATTCTATCCTGAGGAATCTCCGTTCTATAGTCGGGTTCGTAAACGACCGATCCTGGCAAGCCGTCCGGTTCCAGAAAGAACGGTTCCGTTTTTAAAGATTGAATTTCCTTTTTCCACTGATTCAATATGAGATGCTTTAAAAATACGATAGCATACGCGGAAAAATTTTTGAATCCTCGGGTCTCGTAAAGTTCCGAAAAATATTCTATTTTTTGAATGAACTTGAGCAAAACCTCGTTCCGTCCGTCCTCGCTTAAAGAACATTTACGAACCGCGATTCTACGAATCCAAAAGTGAGCTTGCTCTATCAAAGCTTTCGAATTGCCAAAGTTTTTGTATTCTAAATAAGAATTTATGAATATACGATCTAAGTCAGTTTTTTGTTGCATGGCTAAAAAAATCCGTTTCAAGTCTTACTTGTCCAAGTTTTTATAGGAATCCCTATTCTCCGGTTGTTCAAAATCGAGTCTTACAAGTCTAAAATTCCTAATTTTTTGATTGGAAAACGGCTTTAGGAGGATTACACTTCTTGCGAAGAGAAAGAGAAAAAATATGCAAAGATTCATCAAAAAAATCTTAGTCCCCGTAGACGGTTCGGAGAGTTCCAAAAAGGCTCTGGAAGTGGCAATCGCTATCGCAAAAGCGGCAAACGCGAATCTTACGGTTTTGGAAGTTATCGAAGAATTCGGCCCTCTCCCCGGTTATTACGAAAAAGCTCCCGAAGGAAAAGATAGAGTGAAATGGATTTCGGAACAAAGATTCGAAAAGATTCATTCTCCTTTGGATGAGTCTCCCGACCTCAAATGGGATCGTCTGGTTCTGGAAGGTTACCCCGCGGACACAATCGTAGAAACAGCTTCAAAAGGAAATTATGATATGATCGTAATCGGTTCGAGAGGTCTTTCCGCGGTGGGAAGATTTTTAGTGGGTTCGGTTTCGGATCGGATCGTCCATCACGCGACTTGTTCGGTTACGGTCGTCCGTTAAAACTAAGCGGGTAAAACTCCAGGATTGAATTCCGGTCCCGGTAAAAGTGTCACCCCCGGTAGATTTTTCCAATCGGGATGATCTCCTATATGTCTGTATCTATGTTCCCATACGATACGATCCCGAACCACAAGAAACACTCCGGGCATCTGCAATGTGTTGCTTCCCGGGATTCCGTAAAAATGTCCTTTGAGTGCGGCTCTTGCGGTTCCAATCAATACTTCGGGACTTGCAAGTTGAACTATGTTGGCGGTTTTTAGTTCCAAGTCTTGATAGAATTTTGTTTCGGGATCGGAAACGACACAAGCGTCTTTCCAAACTCCTTCAAAGAATCTTTCACAGTCTCCTAAATTTCCCGGAAAAAAAACAGGATCGGCGGATAAGAAAGACAGGTTTCGAAAATTTCCTTCAAATCGGCAATCGCCTCCCGACTGAAGATACATCCCGAATGTCTTAAAAATACCAAAAGACTGGGACGGGGAGGTAAACAAGGTAGTATTGTCTTATTCCTCAGATGAATTCCGACCGCTTCTCTCGTTTCGAAACTTTCCGGAAGAAACTTCATACCTACAAGTATGCCCCCTTAAATTCCTTTGTAAATCGATTGATTTCTTCGTTTTCGAAAAATTAATTGCATCTGCATGGAACTACTCACACTCGATAAAGTTGTCGCAATTCTGACCCTTACCCTGATGGAAATCGTTCTTGGAATCGATAATATTGTTTTTCTTTCGATCGTTTCCGGTAAACTTCCCAAAAATAGACAAAACCAAGCAAGAAATCTCGGTCTCACGTTAGCTCTGGGATTTAGAATCGGCTTGTTATTCGCAGTCAGCTGGATCGCATCCTTGACTGCGCCTCTTACCACTATCGCCGATTTTGCAATCTCAGGCAGAGACTTGATCATGCTGGGAGGTGGTCTGTTTTTAATCGCAAAGAGTACAAGTGAAATCCACGGTAAAGTGGAAGGAATCGAAGAGGAAAAGCCCAAAAAGGAAAAAATCTCTTTCTGGGGAATAATCCTTCAATTGATTCTTCTTGACATCATTTTTTCCGTGGATTCGATCGTGACCGCGGTCGGGCTCTCTGGCCAGTTTCAAGTAATGGTAGCGGCTGTTATTCTTTCAATGATCGTTATGCTCGTCTTTTCCGGAACGGTCAGCGATTTCATCAACGAACATCCTACGATGAAAGTTTTGGCACTTTCGTTTCTGATCATGATAGGTGCGATGTTATTTGCGGACGGGCTTCACTTTCACATTCCGAAAGGATACGTGTATTTTTCCATGGCCTTTTCACTTGGTGTGGAATTGATCAATATGAGAATTCGTAAGGCAAACGCTAAGAGACTATGATGCCCGCTTTTCGATTCCAGTAAGTCCACTGCAGTCTATAGAAGGGCGCGAATGTTTTTTTAGGTCGATTTTTTCTCAGTTCGATTAACAAATTCTCTCCCCAAAACCTATATTCTTGAAGAGCCGTCTTAACGGCTCTTTTACTCAAAAGATCCAATGCTTGAGTTGGGTTTGAATTTTTTCCAACTTTTTCAATTCCAAAATCCATTCTTTTTCCAAAGCGGCAATCCGAGGTTGCACGAGTCTTTTGGCATCGGGATAAATACGCTGGATCTTTCTGTAGAACTTCTCGTGGGTCCACCAAAGGGAAGTATCCAATTTAGAACCGGGTTGTTCAAAACTCTTTTCTAAAAAACTCGTTCCTGAAAACCCCGCTGGCAGAAAAAAAGAAATGGTAGGAATCGAAGTTCCGGTAAACCAAAAACGGTTTTTAGAAAGATTCGGTTTCAATTCGGCGACTAAAGAAGCTGTAGTTCCGTTAGGCGTAATTGGGCCGGTGGCATGAAGACATACCGAGCCCATATTCGAGGAAGTAGGATAAAAGTCCTCCGTTTGCAACGGTTCTCCTTCCATTCTGAGTATTTCCTTCGCGGCATTTGCGTCTAAATTCCCTTTTTTGAATGCCCGAGGGTGTCATCTCGATTGTGTAAATGACTTGTGAAAAAAGAAAAAGTAACAAGGATAAAGCAGTATGAGCAAACCGAAGAATCGAGCGGAAGAACTACTCGATGAATTAATCAAAGGTAAAACCCCCGAAGAGCTGATCGGAAACGAAGGCCTCTTAAAACAACTCACCAAATCACTTGTTGAACGAGCGATGCAAGGAGAGATGACGCATCATCTTGGGTATGAGAAAAATTCCTCGACTGGAAATAACACAGGCAATTCAAGAAATGGAAAAAGTAGCAAAAAGCTCAAAGGAGACTTTGGGACAATTGACTTGGAAGTTCCTCGAGATAGAAACGGAAGCTTTGAACCTCAGATAATCCGGAAAGGACAGACACGATTTACCGGCTTCGATGAAAAGATCATCTCGATGTATTCTCGTGGAATGACAACTCGAGAAATATCTCAACACCTGAAAGAAATTTATCAAGTTGAAGTCTCGACGGATTTAATTTCTCAAGTAACGGATTCCGTAATGGAAACAGTGATCGAATGGCAGAATCGCCCCTTGGATAAAGTGTATCCGATTCTCATCATGGATGCGTTGATCGTGAAGGTTCGAGATGGCAACCACGTCGTGAACAAAGCCTTCTATTTGGCTTTAGGAATCAATCTACATAATAGAGTGTCCAAAATTCTGCGTCTAAACGGGGATTTGTGCTAAAATTGGCGGTACTCCTTTATGTAGAGATCAGTAGGAATCAATCTACAGGGCACAAAGGAGATTCTTGGGATCTGGATAGAACGCACCGAAGGGGCAAAGTTCTGGCTTCAGATTTTAACCGATTTAAAAAATCGAGGCGTTGAAGATATCTTAATTGCTTGTGTCGACGGATTGAAAGGATTTCCGGATACAATCATATCAGTTTTTCCTAATGCACAAGTTCAACTTTGTATCGTTCCTATGGTTAGGAATTCTTTGAAATGGGTTTCTTACAAACAGAGGAAAGAGTTGGTAGTCGACCTAAAGGCCATCTACAAATCTCCATCGGAAGAAATTGCTAAGAAAAGCCTTGATGATTTTTCAACCAAATGGGACAGTCAATATCCGATGATCAGCAAGTCTTGGAGAAGTAATTGGGATTCGGTGATTCCTTTTTTGGCCTATCCACCTAACATTCGTAAGGCGATATACACTACAAATGCTATCGAATCCATGAATATGGGCTTAAGAAAGATTATCAAGAATCGGGGTTCGTTTCCGAACGATGAGGCGGCAATCAAGCTTCTCTATTTAGCTTTGAATAATATGTCTAAAAAATGGACCATGCCGATTCAAGATTGGGATGACGAGCGATCCTTAGAGAGCCGAGTCGCTCGAGTTCAAGCGATGAACCAGTTTGCGATTCTTTTCGGAGATCGATTGAAATTGGATTCGTTTTAAGAAAGTTATTTACACAGGATTGCTGACACTACCACGCAAATCCGACTTTTAGATGCAGATTGACGCTCTATTATACAACTCTTATTAGAAGCTATCTCACCTTTATCTTTGTTTGAAACGTTGATTCCAATTATTCTAAGATGTTTTTGAGATAGCTTCTAGTTTTTAACGGCTCTCATTTCTATAAAAAAATAAGCTAACAAAGTCGGTTTGTTTGCAACGAGCTTGAATATTAAGTTTATTAAATTTCTCGTTTTTTAATGTAAATGAAACTCTTGCGACGAAGTATTGATTTGAATGTTAGTCAATTGATTTTCCTTCCATGTCCATCTTGCCTGTTTTACGAGCATATTCTTTCTTGAAATAGTTTTCTTTTATTATTTCTATTTTTACCTTAGAACCAATCCCAAAACCTCAAAAAGTATCCTAAACGTCCGGCAAGTTTCTAAAAAAATGTAGTAGCTCCATAGAAACTGTCGTATTGATGGTTTTTCCCGTCGTTTAAAAATACAGTAGTTTCCACATTCCTATTTTGGTTTTCCGGTCGGCAGTATTCAGATACCACGGACTTACAACCTTGATTTTTCTGTCGGAGTTCCGACGGTTTTCCAAAACGTTCTGTGTCGGATGCGTACACAATTCAAGTGAAGGGAATGATTCATGGTTTCAAAAAATAAAAAACGTAGGATTGAATTGACGCAAAGTCGAAAGAAAATCGGTTCTTTTTTTACTTCCAAAAAATCGAAATTAAGTCTCTTTTCTTTTTCGGAATTTATCCCGATAGAAAAAATATGGAATCCAAAGACCTCAAATCTACCTGGAATTTGCAAAATGGAAAGATGATTCTTCCTTATGTATTACTCTTTGCCGGGATTATACTGACTTTGTCTTTGGGTTCCTTCGATGCGGGAGAGCATGGGGTAGAGCGCAACTTTTTTGGGCGATTAGGATTCTATATTTCTTATGGAATGTTTTTTATGTTCGGAGCGGCCTCGTTTTTGCCCGGATTTTTTATGATCGGTCTCGGGGCGCTTCGACTTGTCAAAGAAGGATTGGAATTAACGAATCGACTTTTGTCTCTTCCCATATTTTTATTATGTTTCGCCATAACCCTTCAAATCACCGGACATGTTTCTACGATTCCTTTCGCATCCCAAGGCGGGTTTGCGGGGCAACTTCTTTCTTCGGGTTTGGAATTTGTTTTCGGTACGACCGGTAAGGTTCTCATTCATCTCATTTTTTATTTTTACGGTTTAATACTTTTGTTAAACGAATCACCTCTTCATTTCGTGGGGAGGATTCTCGGAACGGCGGGGGCAAAATACAGGAAAGGATTACAATACGGTTTCGGAAAGAGTGGAGAAAATCTCGGATCTCTTTTTCAATCGGCGGTTGAAAAATTTCAAAGAAGGAGAACTAATCTTCCTTGGTTTTCTGCTCATACAATACATTCTCCGAAACAGTTTCAGCAAGAGACACTTCCTCACAAACAAACTCAGGGACAAAAAGAAACATCTCCGTTACGGGATGCGCTTCATTCCACTTTTGGAAAAGAAGGTAGGCTTTCCGATCTATTATCGAAGGTAGATGTGAGTTCCATGGTGACTTCGGAAACTTCTCGGATTCGTTTTCAAAATCGGGGAGCTTTTACCGGAAACTTCGAAGAACAGGGTAAGGTGTTTCGTTTTCAATCCGTTTCTCCTTCCCTTTCGGAAAAAATTCGGGAACAAAAGACCTTTCCGGAAACATCTTCCGGTTGGGAAATCATAGATTTTAGAACTTTCGATTCTTCGGGTATAAAACCTAATGTTACGTTAGTCTCTCCTTCTTCTAAGGAAATCGATTCTTCCGATTCGAGCAGAAGAAACGAATTGGATCAAACGGATCGTTTTGTTCCATCGGAAGAAATACGGGACAAGGAGGAAGATTCGTTCAAAGAAACTGGAACGACCGGGAATTCCGGATTCGAAAAAGAATTTTCTAAAGAAGAACGCATTACTTTAGATTCTAAAGAAGTTTTGGAGGAATCTTTCGAAGAAAAGAAAATCTTGGATTCGGAATTCTCTCAGGGGGAAACTTCTCCCGAAAACATAGAAACCTCCGTCGCTTCAAAATCTCGGAATGTTTCCTTGATGGATCATACTGATTTGTCCTCAAGTTTTTCTTCGGAAAAAAAGGAAGATAAGATAGAATCGGCTTTGCCATCTGTGACTCTCGTTCCAGAAGTCCGGTCCAAACGTTCCGTCTATCACGTTCCTCTTAAAAGTTTGAAAACGACTACTACGAAAATTCAAGATCCTTTATTTAAGATAGAATCGGACAAAGTAGCGCGTAAGATCGAAGAGATCATTCGCCAATATGGGTACGAATCTCAAGTCGTTTCTATGGAACGTGGACCGATCATCACACGTTATGAACTCTCTCCGCCTTTGGGAGTCAAACTCGGAAGAATTACTTCCCTTTCGGACGAACTTCGTCTTTATCTAGCGGTAAAGAATATCCGGATCGTAGCTCCGATTCCGGGTAAGTCCACGATTGGGATTGAGGTTCCGAACAGCATAAGAGAAGACGTGTTTCTCGGAGATATTTTACATCAAAATTTAAGTCTTCGTCCGAAAAAGGATCTTTCCATTCTAATTGGAAAAGATATTTCCGGAAAGTTAGTCGGCATCGATCTAAATAAACTTCCGCACTTGCTTGTTGCAGGAACGACTGGTTCCGGTAAATCAGTTTGTTTAAATTCCATGATTTCTTCTTTGGTGGTACATCTTTCTCCGGAAGAAGTCCGTTTTATCATGATCGATCCGAAGATGGTGGAACTCACTTTGTATGAGGATATCCCACATCTGTTGATGCCCGTTATCACCGATCCGAAAAAGGCGACTCGTGCCTTAGCTTGGGCGATTCAGGAAATGGAGGCCCGGTATCATTCCGTTTCCAAACTCAAATGCCGCGATTTTAAAACGTATAATGAGAAAGTGGAACAGGGCGCACATCGGGACGGCTACAAAAAGATGCCGTATATAGTCATTTTTATCGACGAGCTTGCGGATCTGATGATGGTTTCGGGTAAGGATTTAGAAGACGCGATCACTCGAATCACTCAAAAATCCAGAGCGGTGGGGATTCATCTTATTATGGCGACACAGCGTCCGTCCGTGGACGTGATCACCGGTCTCATCAAGGCCAACTGTCCTGCACGTATGGCTTTTCATGTGGCTCAGAAAACGGATTCTAAGATTATTTTGGATCAAAACGGCGCGGAGTCCCTTTTAGGAAAAGGAGATTTTCTTTATAAGTCTCCGACCGCCGCGGATTTGATTCGAATTCAATCTCCGTATGTTTCGGAGGAAGAGATCGAGAAGATTGTGGAAGAGGCGCGCAAGTTCGGCAAACCTTCTTATGTGGATTTCGATCTGGACGAAGAAACGGAAAGTTCGACGGTGGATGAAGAGGACGAACAACTTTTCGAACAAGCTTGGGAGATCGTTCGAACCGATCGTAAAGCTTCCGCAAGTTATTTGCAACGAAGAATGAGGATAGGTTACAATAAGGCCGCACGTTTGATGGAATTGATGGAAGAACGGGGATATGTCAGCCCTCAGATCGGTTCGAAAGGAAGAGAAATCTTAAGAGCGGGTTGATCGGATCGTTTCCTTGAAACTACAATCAGATTTTTTGATTTAGCCCTGAGAATTTTTTCGCATAATCGTTGTTCATTTGTGTAAAGATCCGCCCGATTGTGCTTCGAGAAAGGGTGGTTTAGACGATTGTCGTTTAAAATAATTTCCCAAAAAATAACGTTAGACGACATTTATTAAAATATTAGGATAAGTATGAATTATCTATAAAAGAATTGTTGAAAAATTCCATAGTTCAGATTAACAAAACCGCTTCAACTGTCCATTTCAATGAAACAGAAATAGATGGGGAATTAATTTTTCAACAACTCTAAAGGTTTTGAAAGAATCTAATCGACCTCTAACTCATATTGAAATATGGGAAATTGGAAAAGAAAAAGGGTATGATATACAGGTAAGTTCTAAAGGAAGAACTCGTGGCAACTATCGCGGTTAGAATTTACGTAGATATTCGAGATAACCCGAATTCTCCTTTCATTAAGTTAAAACTCCGCCCAACCAAATTTTTTTTAAGGGAGTTGATGTCGAAAGAACTAGAAAAATTAATTCAATCTGACGAAGGTAATTCCACTTCAACAAAAAAGAAAGAGTTAAAATTTGCCGAAAGAGATCTACATAAATATCTTTCTTATTATCTTTACAATTACCATTTTATATATTCTAAAACTATTTTTCATGAAAATTCAAATAAGAAAATTTTTTCGCATAACTTCGTCCGGTGAAAAAAATTGCAGAAATGTCCCGGCATTGTTTCGCGCAAATAGGCTACGAGCTTCTCAACGTTGCCGATGACAAAAACCCGGACTTGTGCTCTCTAAACCCGGTCCGGATTTTCGGTTGGATTTCACAGAGAGCCGCATGGGCAATCCTTCGAACGAAATTGTCTTGGAATCAAAATTCGACAGATCGGGGTCGGCCCAAATTTTAGAAAGTGACAAGGTTTCCAAGGTATCCGATGTTAGTAAAAAAATCCCGGGAGATCCGGTTTTTCTCATGAAAAAAACAATCATTCTCTCTTTTTATATTTTATTTTTAGTCTTAGAGTCCTCTCTTCTGGCGCAACCCGCGCATAATTGGAATTCTCCTTCCGAAGTCGTTAAACAGGTGAAGAAGAAGTTCAATGATCTGAATTCCTACAAGGCCAATTTTCAGATCCAAACCGTTTCCAATAGAAAGAGCAAAAATATGAGAGGGGTCTGTCTTTACAAAAAAGGCGGAAGAATTCGATATCAATTTAGTGATCCTTCCGGGGATGAGATCGTTTCCGACGGAAAAACTTTGTATATCTATATAGCCCGACTGAATGCAGTGGGAAAACAGGATCTTACACTCAATAAATCGAATAAATCCGGTCCAATCTTTTCCAGTTTTACGGATGAAGGCCTTTCC
Organism: Leptospira alexanderi serovar Manhao 3 str. L 60; assembly: GCF_000243815.2. Lineage (GTDB taxonomy): Bacteria > Spirochaetota > Leptospiria > Leptospirales > Leptospiraceae > Leptospira > Leptospira alexanderi. Next base: position 76,133 of record NZ_AHMT02000015.1, read on the forward strand.
AGAATTTTTAGAAAGTACCACTATAAGTTCGATTCGATTGAACAACCGCAAACTTCTTCCAAGGATGGACGTAAATACTTCGTACTCAATTTGGAACAAAGGGAAAAAATAGGCGGTTTCGAAACCATGCTCCTTTACGTGGATGCGGAAACGTATTTTATTCAGAAAGCGGTCGCAAGCGACGGAAGAGGAAAGGAAACTACGGTCGAATTTTCCAACTTGGAAATCAATCCGGATCTGGAAGACGGACAGTTCAACTTTCATATCGGCGGAAACGCAAAAATTATAAACAACCCGCTTGTGTCGGAACAATAACCCTAAGTTCTAGAAGGAGAGAAACTTTGAATCAGAAAAGAGTAGGGCAAATTCTCCGCGAGGCGAGAGAAGAAAAAAAACTCAGTGTCAAAGATGTAGCAAAAGAAACCAATATCTCCGTGAAATACATTCTTGCGCTCGAGACCGAGGATTATTCCCAGTTTCCGGGTGAAACTTTCACCATGGGTTTTTTGAAAAATTACGGAAGTTATCTCAAGCTCGATACCGGACAATTGATCAACTTGTATCGGGGAGAAAAGATCGAAGAATCCCAAGCCCCGCTCGAAGAGCTGACTCGTCCGACCACTTCGTATTATACGAAAATCAATGTGGATAAGAACAAGATTTTTACGATTGCGTCCGTATTGATCATCCTTATTTCTGCATACCTCATCATCGATAGTTTTATAGACCCTTCTTCCGGGGACGATGCAGTAGAGGAATCCGGTAAAAAACTGGATATCCCCGAAAACATCGATTTCCTTACCCGCTCCATTCCGGAAAACCGAAGCGAGTCCTTTATTCTCACGCCCGATAAAGGAGTGAGTTTTTCCGTGAGCAATCAACAGTGTAAACTGTTTATCGACTCCGTGGAAAAGGGAGGGGCCTTAAATACGGCGGTCCTCGCATTTAACGTATATCCCGAACTCACCGTGTATAAATTCCGTCTGAATGAGGGGCAAGAAAAAGTCCTGAGTTATACAATTCCGGAAATTTCTAGTCTTAGACGTAATGTTCGAATCATCGCGCAGGCCGTGACTGAAAATTCCGCAAAAGTTCTTGTAACGTTAAGCGAAGAGGAACAAAAACAGGAAAACAAGAACAATACGATAGACAACACTAAAACGTTAGGCGACGTTCCAATCCAAGTGACTCTGTTTTTCAACAAGGTGAGTTATGCGGAATTTATCATCGACGGTCAGATGGGATTTAGAGGTCTTGTCCAAGCGAATGAAACCAAAAGTCTAGAGGCAAAAGATCGTCTTGAACTGAAAGTGGGAGACGGTTCCGCCGTGGAGATGATTCAAAACGGAAAACCTAAGATCACCTTAGGGCGCCCCGGAAAACTCGTGAAGAAAATATTCGTGAAAACGCAGAACCCTTATGATAGTACTCAGTCCATCATCAAGGAGTTGGGAGAATAGGATTTTTTGGACAAGAAGTTCTACATCACCACTCTCGGTTGTCCCAAAAATACCGCGGACTCAATGAGCATGCATCATTCTCTTTTGGAAGAGGGATTTACTCCGGCCACTTTTGCGGAAGAGTCCGATTTTCATTTCATCAATACTTGCACTTTCATTCAATCGGCTACGGAAGAAACGATTCAGACAATTTTGTCTGCGGCCCAGGTCAAAAAACAAAATCACCAGAAACTGGTCGTAGTAGGTTGTTTTGCGGAACGATATCCGGACAATATCAGTTCTGAAATTCCGGAAGTGGATCTGTTTTTCGGAACGGGCAAATATGCACAAGCTGGTAAAATACTGCGGGAAAAATTTCCGGACCTTTCCCCTCCGAAACGCGAATTCAACGATAGTCTATTAGAAAGATTGAAACTATCTTCCGGGATCGAAAATTATTCCAAACCGTACGCCTATGTGAAGGTTTCCGACGGTTGTAACCGTGGATGTTCGTTTTGTATTATTCCTTCCTTTCGAGGTAAGTTTCGGGAATCTCCCGTGGAAGATATTCTTCGGGATACGGACCGTGCGATCCGTGCGGGCGCTAAAGAAATTTGTCTGGTTTCCCAAGACACCGTATATTACGGAAGGGATTCCGAAGTCCTTTTGGATATGGTCCGCAAAGTTGCAGAGATCGATTCTCTGGAAATTTTAAGGCTCTTGTATTTGTATCCGGATAAAAAAACCGAAAAGTTGATTCGTCTAATGGGAGAAACTCCGAAAATCGCTCCGTATCTGGAATCTCCTTTGCAACATGTATCTTCCAAAATTCTGAAGTTGATGAATCGAGTCGGGGAGAGTTCCGCTTTCAAGGATCTTTTTGCCTTGGCGAGAGAGGTCAAACCCGGTCTCGAAATTCGGACTTCGTTTATCATCGGTTATCCCGGAGAAGAACCGGATGACGTGGATCAGGTTCTGCGATTTATTGAAGAAACGAGACCTGAAAAGGTAAATCTGTTTTCCTACTCTCCGCAGGAAGGAACCAAAGGCGCGGAGTTAAAACAAACTGTTCCTGAAAAAGAAAAATCGAAACGAATCAATCTGATCCGGGATGCGCACTTGTCGATCTTGGAGGAGATTCACGAATCTCGTATCGGTCAAACTTACGATGCGATTGTAGATTCTGTCGAAGACGGCCAGGCCGTTGTCCGCAGATTCCAGGACGCCCCCGAAATGGATGAGGTCGTGTATGTGGACGACGTTTCCCTGATTCCGGGTATGATCGGAAAAGTACGGATTGATTCCTTTTACGAATACGATATGAACGGAACCTGGATTTCTAAATGAATAAATCTATTTTCAATATTCCTAATCTTCTCACGATACTTCGCGTCGTAGCGGTCCCTTTTTTCGTATGGTTTCTATTCCAGAAAGAGCTGGAATATCATATAGCCGCTCTTGTACTTTTTTCCGCGGCTTCTCTCACCGATCTGATCGACGGTTATCTTGCCCGAAAATGGAATCAGGAAACCGAGTTCGGTAAATTTCTGGATCCTCTCGCCGACAAGATCATCGTAACGGGTTGTTTTATTACGTTTATATTTTTGCAGGAACAAATCGAGTTTTGGATGGTTTGTCTGATCATAGGACGGGATATGCTTATCACGAGTCTTCGTTATTTGGCGATCCGTCAGGGACAGTCGATCCGAACTACGATGCTCGGAAAGGTCAAGACCGCATTTCAGATGGGGGCCATCCTTTTGATCCTCATATTTTTTATTTTGGTTTCGAGCAAAAAGAGAATTTTGATCAACGAGGCATATGCTTCCGGAAAAACGAGCGGTCTCACAGTGTTTGAGATCGCTACTGGAAACGCGGTTTATTTTTTCCAAAATCTGGACAAGAACGCCGGACTTGGAGACGTTATTTTCGGTTTGGGAACTTTCGTTCCTTATTGGGGAATGCTCATTACTACCGCGATCACCGTGATTTCCGGAATTCGTTATCTCGTAACCAACAGTAAGGTTCTTCAACCTTCCCATATCAAAAGGATGTTTCAAAAAAATGGAACCAAGAGCAATCGTTCTTAAACTGATCGAACGCAAACATCTCAGCGCCGAAGAGGCCGAATCCTTTATGAATCGTGTAATGAAAGGAGAGGTTTCCGAAATTCTTCTTTCTTCTTTCGTAACCGCGATGCGTGCCAATGGGGAATCTGTAGATGAGGTTCTCGGTTGTACACTCGCTCTTCGTAAGAATGCGCTCAAACCCAAGACAGTATTTCCTTTTGATCTTTTGGATACCTGCGGAACCGGCGGGGACGGCCAAGGCACGATCAATATCAGTACACTTTCCGCGATCACTCTTGCTTCTTTGGGAGTTAAGATTGCCAAGCATGGAAATCGTTCCGTATCCTCTCATACTGGCTCGAGTGATATTCTCGCTCGTCTTGGATATCAGACCGAAACGACTCAGGAAGAAGTGGAAGCACATCTCATAAATCACGGGTTTACATTTTTATTCGCGCCGATGTGGCATCCGTCTGTGAAGTATGCGGGGCCGGTTCGTAAAGAACTCGGATTTAGAACCGTGTTCAATATGATCGGTCCTCTTTCCAATCCGTTTTCCCCGCAATTTCAGATCATCGGAGTTTACCAGCCGGAATTGATGGAACTGTTCATTAAGGTTTTACAATCCCTAGGTTTAAAACGGGCTTTGGTTTGTCATTCTCGGGATGGTCTGGACGAATTTTCAATCTTTCAGACCACAGATTATACTCTCTTAGAGAATGATGTTATCAGTCGTCATTCTTTTGATCCTATGACTCTTGGACTTTCTTCCTTAAAAAGAGAGGAAGTATACGCCGATTCCAGTGAACATGCGGAAATTTTGGCCAGAAGAGTTTTGAATTCCGAGCCGATCGCGGGAACACACGCGGTGGCTTTGAACGCGGGAGCGGGGCTTTTTGTGATGGGAAAGGTAAAAACAATCGAACAAGGTTATAGAGTCGCTTGGGAGGCCCTCCTTTCGGGAAAAACAAGAAAGTATTTCGAAGATTTAATTTCCAAAGAGTAAACGGGAAAAATACTGGTAAGAGTTTGACAAAAAAGACCGAACAGGAAAGTAAATCATGACTTTTAATTTCAGCATATTACTACAACTGGCGCAGGCCGCCGGAGAAGGGGATAAATCTCCTTTTTCCACTTTGCTTCTGATCCCGATTATGCTCGTGATTATGTATTTCCTGGTCATCCGCCCGCAGAGGAACGAAGAAAAGAAACGTAAAGAGATGATCGACAGTTTAAAAAAAGGAGACGAAGTGATTACTTCGTCCGGAATTCACGGTAAGGTCGTAGAGATCAAGGACAACAACGAGGTTGTCGTTCTCAGCATCGCAAAAGATACGAACGTATCCTTTACCGCGAGTACCGTTTTAAAAAAGAAACAAGCAGATAAATGAAAAAAGCCGCGGTCTCAATTCTGATCTTTGTATTTCTGGGAAATTTGTCTTTGTTTTCTCAGGATGGGGAAGAAATCGATTTTTTAGAAAAGGTTTCAGAACCCAAAAAGAAGACCGTCGGTAAAAAATCTTCAAATTCTGGCTCTTCGAACGGTTCTAAGATTTCCAAAAAAAAGGAAAAAAGAAAATTCAAAAAAAAGAAGTCTAAAAAGTTTTCTACTGTTCCGACCAATCCAGAAAATTCAAAGAAAAATACGGAGCCGGATAATAACGAGGGCAACTCTTCCGGAAACAATACTTCGAACGGTTCTCAGAATAACGGATCGAATTCTTCCAATACATCGAATTCCAATACACAAACCAAAGAGTCCGGTAACGTAGATGGACAATCGCTTGAGAGCGCTTCCAAAACCGGTTTGGGAGAACTACCCAAACCGTATTGGGTCAACGAAGAGATGAAGGTTCGCCCGAACAATCTGCCCGGTTATACCTCTTCTGTCGAATCCGAAACGTCGGAGCAGGGAGCTTCCTTTAGGAGTAGCCTTTCCGAAATATTGAAGTTAGGCGAAGACAAAAAAAAGGAAGAGGAAAAAAAGAAAGTTCAGGGAGGACAAAAGTCCGGTTCCTTTACTGGTTTTCTTTCCGAATATAAAAAACCAATTATCATTGTAGTATTTATTCTATTATTTGCTTTGTATCGATTGAAAGCGGGCAAATCGCGTGGCAATTCTAGTCGCAGATCCCCGGTTACGATCAATAAAATGAGAAGAGATTAGGAGTTTCCCTTGAAATCTGCGACATGGATTTTCCTGCCGCTTACTATTGTTTTAGTGGCTACGGTAATACTTTATCCCAACTTTGCGACTAGGGAGTTGGAACTTGCGATCAAAAAAGAATTTATTTCTCTCCCGCCAGAGCAAAAAAAGGCGGCTCTTTCCCGGTTTGAAGAACGTTGGAATCGGGAATACAAACAATCCGGCTGGACAATGACTCCCGCTCCGACCGCTTTTCAGGACGAAACTTATTTTTTGGTCAAAGGTAGATTCATCACTTCCGCGAAGATCAACCAAATCTCTCAGGAAAATCCGGAGCTGATTTTGGAAGCCAAAAACAAACTCCGTCCGACTTTCGTGGAGGAATGGATTACCAAAGGACGTCCTCTTACGATCAAACTCGGTCTCGACTTGCAAGGCGGGATGCGGGTCGCTCTGAAAGGGGATTTTGAAGACTACGCTTCCAAACTTCGTGAAAGTTATATTAAAGAAATTGAAACTTTACAAAAGACCGTGGCGGATCCTTCTGCCGACGAAAAGGAAAAGAAAAAGGCCAAGGATCGTCTGAGCGAGATTGAAAGTTATTTTGAACTTTCTCCGAGCCGAAAACTTTTGGAACTGGAAAAGGCGAAACTCATCATAGACAACCGTCTTACGAGCCAGAACCTCACCGAACCTCAGGTGCGGATTCAAAAGGATCAGGATTCCATCGAGGTTTCTCTTCCCGGTGTGACTAACTCTTCCCAAATTCTGGAAATCATCCAGAACACCGAAACCGTGGAATATCGACTGGAAGAACCCGAGAATTCGGCGGGGAACGGACTTACCTACGCGGCAATTATCCAGCAGGAAGAAAATAAACTTCTCGAACTGAAAAAAAGAGAAGAAACCGATATCGTTCAATATCAGAATATTGTAAAACAGAAATTAGGTAAGGCGGAACAGGATAAATTTCTACAAGCCTTGGAAGATAAGTATAAAATTCCCAAAGATAAGTACAGAATTTTCGCCTATTGGGCGAGGGGAAACAATCAAAATTCTCCTTTACTTCCGAGACGGTTCATCGTTTTGGAAAAGGCGATCGCTCTGGACGGAAGGGATATGAGAGATGCAAGGCCTTCCTTTGAAAACAATTCCTTCGGTTATATCGTTTCGTTTACATTGACCAGTTCGGGAGCCGAAAAGTTCTTCGAGATCACTTCCCAAAACAAAGGTAGAAATTTAGCTATTGTTTGGGGAGACAAAGTGGTTTCCGCTCCTACGATTCGAGGTGCGATTGCGGGCGGTGTAGCGCAGATCGACGGTTCTTTTGCCAAAGAAGAGGCGGCGGATCTTGCGAACGTAATCAGTGAAGGAGCGCTTCCAATTCCTCTCCGAGTTTTGGAAATGAGATTTATCGGACCCACTCTCGGGATCGAATCCATCGAAGTTGGTATGAAGGCGGTTCTGATCGGATTCGTTCTTGTCATGTTCTACATGATTTTGATTTATCGTCTTTCCGGTTTGGTGGCCAATGTCGCCCTTTTTGCGAACATCTTAATCCTCAGCGCTCTCCTTTCCTTGATGGGATTTACTTTGACTTTGCCAGGTTTTGCCGGAATCATTTTGACCGTGGGTATGGCGGTTGACGCGAATGTGATCATCTACGAACGGATCAAAGAGGAATTGCGGGCCGGTAAATCCGCTGCGGTTGCGGTGGCGCAGGGTTTTGACAACGCATTCTGGACGATCATAGACAGTAACGTAACCACGTTGATTTCCGGAATTTTGATGATCCGCCTCGGAAACGGTCCTATTAAAGGATTTGCGATTACGCTTTGTTGGGGGATCGTTACTTCTCTTTTTACATCCTTGTTCTTAAGCCGTTTGGTGATGGATCTTTTGGTCAATAAGTTGGGAGTTCAAAGACTCCAGCTCGGCTTTAAAAAATTGGAGTATTGAGAATGTTTGATTTTATAAAATACAAATACGTTTCCATCGGCTTTTCCTTGGTTCTGATCGTATTCGGTTTTGGTTATACGTACTTCGTTCACGGAGGGTTTGCGAATTCTTTGGATTTTAATGGGGGACTTAGGACCGTAATCGAATTCGATCAAAATACGGACCGTAAAAAATTGGAAAGCTATTTTACGGAAAATAAGATCGAAGCGGTGCTCTTACTCTTGGATAAGGAAAAACATCACTATCAAATCGATATCGGTCTCGGTTCTCTAGATTTCATTCTGCAAAAGTACAGGGAAAAGAACGGATTGAAGCCTACGGACAAGGTGGAGCTTTCCGGCATTGACGCCCTTATCTCTATCCTGATTGCGGATTTTGGAATTGATAAAAGTAATATACTCAGCGCCAATCAGGTCGGTGCAATCGTGGGAGGTGAACTTTCTTCTACCGGAATCACTCTGCTCGGACTTACAATGGCGATTATTCTTGCATATATCAGTTTTCGATTTCAATTCAAATTTGCTTTGGGAGCGATTGTGGCCTTGACCCACGATTTAATACTGACTGTTGCGTTTATCGGATTTTTCCAAATCAAACCGAGTGTTCCGATCATCGCGGCTCTTCTAACCCTCCTCGGATATTCGATCAACGATACGATCGTCGTTTTCGATCGAATTCGGGAGAATGCGTCTGGAAATTTGGATCAAACTTTCGGTCAGACCATCAATTCTGCGATCAATCAGACTCTGGGAAGAACATTTAACACCTCTTTTGCGACTCTGATCTCCATTGTTGCGATCATCATTGGAGGAGCGACCGAACTTTTCGACTTCGCTTATGTACTCACCTTCGGGATCGTTATCGGAACGTATTCTTCCATTTTTATCGCGGCCCCTCTCGTGGATATTTACGACCATATTGTACGAAAGGTTCGAGGCTGATGACCCCTCTCCCGGAAAAATTTCGGGAGGAATTGCGTAAACTTTCCTTTTTATCGACGGGCGAAAGTTCTCCGAATCCGCCCGTTTCTTGTCTTATCACGGACGTTGACAACACGCGTATCCTTGCCAAAGGTAGGACTTCTCCAACCGGAGGACCGCACGCGGAGAGAAATGCATATTACGAATTTGTAAAGAATGGATTTTCCCAAAAACCGCATAACGTTTGGGTGACTCTGGAACCTTGTACTCATAGTGGAAAAACCCCTCCTTGTTTGGATCTGATTTTAGAACACAAACCGAAGACACTTTACTACGGCCGAAAGGATCCGAACCCGCTCGTTCGGGAGAACGAAGGATTGGAACTTTGCCAACGGGGAGGAATTCTAGTTGTGGCCGAACCTGGTTTGAGGGAAATCGCGGAGGAAAGTTTGTTCGGATTTGTTTCTCGGATCGAAAGAAAAAAGCCTTCTATGATACTGAAGACCGCACTTTCCAAAGAAGGTTTTTTTTCCTCCAAAGATAAGTTTCCGATCCGTTTTTCAGGAAATATTTCTAATCACTTAACGTCGATTTTACGGGCAAAGTGCGACGCGGTGCTCGTCGGGCCGGGAACCTTGTTCCGCGATAACCCCGGTTTGGAATTTCGGATCGGAGAAAACAATGGACTGGATATCAGCCGCGGGTTCGAAGCGGAATCCGACTTGGAAAGGGCGGGTGTTTTGAAGTTCGAGTACGGTTCTTCCTTTAAGGGAGAGTTGAAGGATTTGGATCATGTTGCGGGAAAAAATCCGGGAAGTACAAATATTCCTAATAGAAACGAGGGATTTTTCGGGGCTTCCTACTTCCTGAAGAATGTCCTAAAATATGGATTTGAGCCGGAAATTTTGGAGATCCACCGGAAGTTCCGGGAACGATATCAACCGTATCGTGTTTTTGTTATATTCGAAGAAAAGAATATACCGAAGGGATGGATTGAAAAGCAAAAGGAGATCAACGGGAAAAACGGTTCTAAAAAATGCATTTTTCTCTTCAAAAGAGGGGCATTTTTTGAGGAAAGAACCAGAGAACAACTTCGATCCCTCACGGAAAAGGAAATTTATACCTTCGATCCGGAAACACTCGCGGAAGAATGTTTTGCATTTTTGTCTTCGATCGGAGTGAACCTGTTGCTTGTGGAGGGGGGAAATCTGATGTATGAAACGTTCTCCTCTAAAATGTGGGAGAACGATCTCATTCTGAAAATTCGATCTTCTCGTTCCGTTTCCGATGGGATAAAACCTTTGTTTGTTACGAATGCGGAGACCTTATTTTGGAAAGCGAACGTAGGAGAAGATATCTGGGAGGCGCACGGATGTTTACGGGTTTAGTGGAAGCCACCGGAAGGATTCTTGAAATTCAAGAAACAACCGAAGGAAGAGATTTTTTAGTGGAGACGAAGTGGACTCGGCCGGATCTCAAATTAGGCGATTCGATTGCGGTTAACGGTTGTTGTCAGACGGTTACCGAGTTTTTTGAAGGAGGAAACCGTTTTCGATTCTACGCCAGTTTTAAAACGTTAGAACTTACGAACTTCAAATTTCTAAAAAAAGACGCAGAAGTCAATTTGGAACGAAGTGCCCTTCCGACAACCCGTTTGGGAGGACATCTCGTGAGCGGTCATGTGGATGGGATCGGAAAAGTTCTCAGCAAGGAAGAAAGAGAAGGGGGAAGTGTGGTTTGTTATACGGTCAGAAACGATCTTTCCCTTTCGAAATACATCGCACCGAGAGGGAGCATTACCGTGGATGGGATTTCGTTGACTGTCGTGGATTCTCGTTCGGATGAATTCGATCTGGTTTTGATTCCCGAGACTCTTAAAAAAACGAATGCTAAGTCTTGGAGTTCCGGCACAATTCTCAACTTAGAAATCGACCTTGTGGCGCGTTATTTGGAACAACTTCTGAAATCTAAGGAATAGTTTTTGGTTTGAATGTAATCTAAAAATTCTCTAGCTTGATCTTAAATGTCGCGTAACATTTGTAATTTGTCGTCACGGAGATCTATGAGTCGAAAAAGCCTTGAGTTTTAGGATATGTTACAAGTTATTTTTGAAATAGATGTTGGAGTGTGATACCCTAAAAGACCTCGGATTTTGTTTTGTAATGGGCGGCCTGCGGATAGGAGCCGATTTTTAAGGACGGGTCTCAAATGATCCAAGATTCTCTATTTGGGTTCGAGTTTTTTCGTTTTCTTGTTAGGAATCGTTTTGAAAATCCATATCGTACGTTTTGTTTCGAGATTATTTCTCCATAAAAACGACTTGCAAGAGACTAAAAGTTCCTCTTTCACTAGACTCAAAGAAGTCTTATTTTAAAGAATGTAAGGTCTAAACGTTATATCATTTTTGACAAGCTCATGATAAGTTCGATATTTAAGTTTCTGTAGCCAAATTTCAGTCCAATAGAAGAGATGGTAAGAAGATCTATGATTCAACCCATTGAGAATGCAATTGAAGAAATCAAGTCCGGAAGAATGATTATTCTTGTGGATTCGGAAGACCGGGAGAATGAGGGGGACCTTGTCGTTGCGGCTGAATTTGCGGATAAGGAAAAAATCAATTTTATGGCTACGTTTGGCCGTGGTCTGATTTGTATACCAATGGAAGCAGAGCGTCTCAAAAAACTCGGACTCAACCGAATGGTGGACGATTACTCCTTGGGAGATAAACACGGGACTGCGTTTACGGTTTCGGTTGATGCGAAACATGGAACTTCCACCGGAATCTCTGCGCAAGACAGAGCGATTACGGTGCAAACTCTTTTGGATGATAAAACCGTCTCCTCTGATTTGATGCGTCCCGGACATTTGTTTCCTCTTCAGGCAGTTCCGGGCGGGGTTTTAAGAAGGGCGGGACACACCGAAGCGGCGGTTGATTTATCGAAACTTGCCCGTTTGTATCCTGCGGGTGTTATTTGCGAAATTATGAACGATGATGGGACTATGGCTCGTCTTCCGGATCTGGAAAAATTTGCAGAGAAACATGGACTGAATATTTATACGATCGAAGATTTGATCCGTTATCGAAGAGCGAAGGAAAATTTAATTCGCCTTGAAGTAGAATCCAAATTACCCACCGAATACGGAGACTTTACGATCCGAGCGTATTCTACTCTCATAGACGATAAGATTCATGTCGCTCTCATCAAAGGTGACATCAAAAAAGAAGAAACCACAATGGTTCGTGTTCATAGTGAGTGTCTGACCGGGGACATTTTTTCGAGTAACCGATGTGATTGTGGTCCGCAACTACATTCCGCTTTGGAAATGATTTCCAAGGAAGGAAAAGGTGTGCTTCTTTACATGAGACAGGAAGGAAGAGGAATCGGTCTGATCAATAAATTAAAGGCTTATAATATTCAAGATAAAGGATATGATACTGTCGAAGCCAATGAAAAACTCGGCTTTGCTCCGGATTTAAGGGATTACGGAATCGGAGCCCAAATTTTGAGAGAGATCGGTATCGTTAAAATGAAAATTTTAACGAACAATCCTCGTAAGATTATCGGTTTGGACGGTTACGGTTTGGAAGTTGTGGAAAGGGTTCCGATCGAAATCCAACCGGGTTCGGACAATCATAATTATCTGATGACCAAAAAATTAAAACTGGGGCACATGCTCGGTCTTGGTTGAACTTAGAACTTGTCCCCAAATTTCAAAATGTAGGAACCTTACTAGAGTGTTCCTACAAATAAAGTCTATTCGAAAACAATAAATTGCAAAGGGACGGTTTCTGTGGGAACTCCTACGTTTTATTACGGATTTGATTTTAAGGTTTGGGATAGGCTTTGAGTGTTTGAGTTTTTCATTAACGTGAGTTCGCTGGTTGAAAATGAGAAAAAATTTTCTAAAAGTATAGGAGTCTCTACTTTTAGAATTTGTTCGTAAAGTCGCGATTTGTTGTAGTCCCACATTTTAAGAATAGATTTACAAAGTTCAAATTCCAACTTCCGAATCATGGATTTCTTACGACCCTGCTCACGTTACATTAGAGTTGTTGAAAAATTAATTATCATTTGTTTTTGTTTCATTGAAATGGGCGATTGAAGGGGTTTGTTCATATCGACTATTGAATCTTTCAACAACTCTATTAAACAATCCTTGGCTTATAAGCTTACAAATTTCTTTACTTTTAGAGAAGATTTAAGAATATTGGATCAAATTATCTAATAAATTAGATTTTTTTTTCGTTTTGTTGTAGGGTTGTCCGAGGAGAGATCGAAATGAAATTCAAATCTTTAAAAATTCCCTTCGCATGTGTATTGTTCTTTGTTTCCTTTTCATTGTTTTCAGAAACCAAACTTTTAAACGTTTCTTACGATCCGACTCGGGAATTGTATTCTCAGATTAATAAACTCTTCATCGCACATTGGAAAAAACAAACCGGAGAAGACTTAGTCATCCGCCAATCTCACGGAGGTTCCGGTAAACAAGCAAGGGCCGTTATCGACGGATTGGAAGCGGATGTAGTAACCTTGGCGCTTGCGCACGATATCGAAGCGATTGCGGAAAAAGCGAAACTTCTTTCCACCGATTGGGAGAATTTGCTTCCCCATCAAAGTTCTCCCTATACTTCTACGATCGTATTTTTAGTCAGAAAAGGAAATCCGAAAGGAATCAAGGACTGGGACGATCTCGTAAAACCCGGAGTCGGAGTAGTTACGCCGAATCCTAAAACCGGAGGCGGGGCGCGTTGGAATTATCTCGCGGCCTGGGGTTACGCGAGAGAAAAATACGGGTCGGAAGAAAAAGCGAAAGCCTTTGTAAAAAGTCTTTATGCGAATGTTCTCGTTTTGGATTCGGGTGCAAGAGGTTCCTTAACTACGTTTGTTCAAAGAGGAATCGGAGATGTTCTCATTTCTTGGGAAAACGAGGCTCATTTGGCGCTCCAAGAAACCGCAAAGGATTCGAGCGTTGAAATTGTATTTCCATCTGTGAGCATTTTAGCCGAACCTTCCGTAGCCGTTGTCACGAAAAATGCGGAAAAACACAATACGCTCAAAGTCGCCGAAAGTTATTTGAAATTTTTATACACTCCGGAAGGCCAGGAAACGATCGCGAATCATTTCTATCGACCTACGGATAAGAAGATCGCGTCCAAATATAAGAGTTTATTCAAAAATTTGAAACTGTTCACAATTCGAGACGTTGCCGGTTCTTGGAAGGAGGCTCAGGAAAAACACTTCGCGGATGGCGCTATCTTCGATCAGATTACGGCTAAGACTAAATAAAAAACTCTTAAGTTCGAATGGAGAAATCGTGCCTACTTTGAATTTTAGAACCAAACCCTACGGAAAAACCGCTTTCGGTATTACGTTAGGCGTTACGATCACATACCTAAGTTTGATCGTCATCATTCCGTTAGGCGCTCTTTTTCTGAAAAGTTCCGGAATCGGCTGGGAAGGTTTTTGGAAACTTCTTACTCATGAGAGAATTTTAGCCGCCCTTTACTTAAGTTTCGGGGCCGGAGCCGTTGCGGCGATCATCAATTTGTTCATCGGATTTTTGTTCGCATGGGTTTTGGTTCGTTATCGTTTTCCCGGAAAATCCTTGCTCGACTCTCTTGTGGATCTTCCTTTTACATTACCGACCGCGGTTGCCGGAATCGCGCTCACTGCAATTTATACTCCGAACGGAGTCATCGGAAAACTTTTCGAACCTTACGGAATCAAAATCGCATATACTCCGGTCGGAATCGTGATCGCCCTCATATTCATCGGTTTTCCTTTTGTAGTAAGAACGGTTCAACCCGTTTTGGAGGAATTTCCTAAAGAGCTCGAAGAATCTGCGTATTGTTTAGGCGCCAATCGCTGGCAGATTTTTAGAAAAGTAATTTTTCCGGAACTCTTTCCTTCGCTCGTTACGGGAACTGCGATGGCATTTGCGAGAGGAATCGGAGAATACGGTTCCGTCGTTTTCATTTCGGGAAACCTTCCGGGGAAAACGGAAATTCTACCCTTGCTCATCGTTACGAAGTTGGAACAATACGAATACGAAGAGGCGACCGGAATCGCATTTGTCATGCTCGTAATCTCTTTTAGTATATTATTATGTATCAATATTATTCAGACGGTTACCGCAAGGAGAAAGGGATGAGACAGGAATCTTTACTCGTTCGAAGTATTCTTATCGGAGCGGTCTTTTTTCTGACCGGATTGATTTTGATCCTTCCCATCTATACGGTCTTTCACGAGGCGTTTTCGAAAGGCCTTTGGGCCTACTTGGAAGGAATTCAGGAACCCGATACCGTGTCTGCTCTCAAGCTGACTCTTTTGGTGGTTTCGATCGCGGTGCCTTTGAATACGATCTTCGGAGTCGTTTCCGCATTTTCATTGACCCGTTTCGAATTTCCGGGAAAGAGTTGGCTTCTTACGATCATAGATTCTCCGTTTTCCGTTTCGCCCGTGATCTCCGGTTTGATCTTCATTCTTCTTTTCGGAAGGCAAGGTTGGTTCGGGCCTTGGTTGGAAAAAATGGACATCAAAATCGTATTCAACATTCCGGGGCTTGTTATCGCGACCGTTTTTATCACTCTTCCTTTCGTTTCGAGAGAACTCATTCCCTTACTCGATTCGACCGGAATCGAAGAAGAGGAAGCGGGACTTCTTTTAGGAGCTTCCCCGATCAAAGTATTTTTTAAAATCGTAACGCCCGGAATCAAATACGGGTTGTTATACGGAATCATTCTTTGTAACGCAAGAGCGATGGGGGAATTCGGGGCTGTCTCCGTTCTTTCCGGTCATATCCGAGGACAAACGAACACATTACCTTTACAGATTGAAGTTCTATACAACGAATACAATTCGGTGGCCGCTTTTTCCGCGGCTTCTCTTCTCGTTTTTTTATCTTTAGTCACCCTCGTTGCAAAACAGATTTTGGAAAGTAAGATCAAAATCACCAGAAAAGAAAAATTGCTCCAAGAGGAGATATAGTAATGGGTATCGAAGTTAAGAATCTCGTAAAACGATTCGAAAATTTTACCGCCATCGATCGTCTTTCTTTGGAAGTTCCTGCGGGAGAGTTAGTCGCTTTACTTGGTCCTTCCGGTTCCGGTAAAACCACTTTACTTAGGATTATCGCGGGACTTGAGGACGCGGACGAAGGCCAGGTGATTTTTGAAGGTCTGGAAGTCAGTAAGAAAAATGCGAAAGATAGAGGTGTCGGTTTTGTATTCCAACACTACGCGCTTTTTAGACACATGACGATTTTTGAAAATATCGCCTTCGGTTTGGAGGTGAGAAAAAGATCGGAAAGACCGAGTAAGGAAGCAATCCGAGACAAGGTGATGAGTCTTTTAAAGCTCGTTCAACTTGAAAATTTTCATAACCGTTATCCTTCCGAATTGTCCGGAGGTCAAAGACAAAGGATCGCACTTGCAAGGGCACTGGCGATCGAACCTCGTTTTTTATTGTTAGACGAACCGTTCGGAGCTCTGGATGCAAAAGTCAGAAAGGAGCTGAGGAACTGGCTCAGGCGCCTTCACGACGAAATTCATATCACGAGTGTCTTCGTGACCCATGATCAGGAAGAGGCTTTGGAGGTTTCGGATAAGGTGGTCATTTTGAATTCCGGCAAGATTGAACAGGTCGGAACTCCGGACGAAGTTTACAATCATCCTATAAATTCTTTTGTGTTTCACTTTTTAGGCGATGTGAATCTTTTTCACGGTAGAGTGCAAGGCGGTCAAACACAGCTCGGAGAAATCAAGGTGGACACTCCCGAACATTCCGAAATTGAAAGCGCATCCGCAGTCGGTTACGTGCGTCCCTACGACGTGGAAATTTTGAGAGCGCCGATCGAAGCTCAAACGATTCCCGCGGAAATTCAATATATTCACTCGACCGGTAGAACCGTAAAGATCGATCTCAAACGTTTGGATACGGGTTCGATCCTGGAATCACAGCTCAATTCTTCGGAGTTCCAATCTCTCAACTTGCTTCCCGGCGAGACGGTTCATATCCGTTTCAAAAAGGTAAAGGTTTACGTTGAAGATTACACGATCTAATTGGGTTTTGGTCGAAAGGACTGAATTTTTTCCTAGGAAAATAACATACGATTTCTTACTTCGAAATTCACGTTTAAAGAAAGTAAGTTTTTTCGAAACGGAAACTAGATTTTACGATAAGTTCTTTATAAATTTATTCGGAACTTTTCTTCAATCAAATCGGTAGGAAGCGCCGAATAAAATCGCGGGTACATCCGATTGCAAAGACTGGGAATAATTTAGAACTCGAATATCGTTCGGACCGAACACCGAATGCAATACCGCCCAATCGTTTCCTTGATTTGCGATTATTTTTTTGGAGAACAAATAATTAACCGCTAAGTCGATGCTCCATTTGCCTAAAAGAAAACTAATTCCCAGAGTCGAGAGTTGTTGAACCATGATGCCGGCCTGTAAGGCGCTTATTCCTTCCGATTTCACTACCCCCGTGTTGTAACGATAACCTCCTCTGTATACAAAAGAATCCGTTTTGTATTCAAGGCCGACTGCGGCGGCCCAGGAATCGTGATAGGCGATATTTTGAGAAATCGTATTTGTCTTTCCGAAAGGGGTCGGAAACCAAGGGTCTTCCAATGTCTGTTTAAACGTCTGATTGTAGGAATTGTAATTGTAATAAAGAAAATCCAAACCAACCCGTAAATGTTCTCCGCCGAAGGAAAAACCGAGCCCGTGTTTTTCGGGGAGATTAAAAGTGGCGGATACTCCTGTCCTTCTATAATAATTCGCGTCGTTGATTCCTATCTGTATTCCTCCATCCAAAGGAAGAATGTTTCTAGCCTGATAAGAATACGCAATTCGAAACCGCTTCGTGAACGTATAAGAAAGTCCGAATATAGCTCCCATAGAATACGCGTTTCGACTCCTATAATCGAAACCTTGACCCGGAATTTCCAGAGTATGAGTGATATCGTAAAGTTTTTGATAAGCGATTTGTTTGGAGTAGATCGTTTCAATTCCGAGACCCACTGAAAGATTTCCGAGTCGATACGCGAGCGCGTTCGTCATCTTTACGACATAAAAGGTGGTCGACAGATCTTCTTTGATTTTTCTTGAGTCTCCGATCGGTCCCGGAATATCCAAACCGGACCAATCTCTCAGAGATTGGCCGTTGGGAGTCACTCTGAGAATTCCGTTTACATGACCGCTTCCCCCTCCTGGAACATAAATCCCCGTTCCGTAGTTCAATCGGTCCGTGATCGGAACGTTCATTCCGAAGTAGGGCAAGGGCGCAAGAATATTATAATTTTGAGAATTACTATACGCGGTTTGCGGATCCGCATCCATAAGTCGATCCGTATATTTGGAACGAATGTAAGGAAGACCGATTCCGAATTCAAGGCCGCCTTTTTGACTTCGTGTGAGATTTGCGGGATTGGTCGCTACGTCCATCGGAGAACCGCCGATCGCAAGATTGACTCCCGCCATTCCGGCGTATCGGGTGTTGTGGGATGGTTGGAAGATTCCCACGCCTAACAAAGGACTTACGAATACGATCCCAATCAAAGGTGAAATTTTAAAGCCGAACAAAGAAGGGAGTTTCTCTTTTTGCATCGGTAAACTCTTTTCAAATTTAGAATTCTGGAAAGTTATTTTTCTTTTCACATTTCGGAGGTTCCGTAAACTTTGTGACTCGAATGAGGAATGTTGAATGCAAAACTTTACAAAATATAGATCCGTAACCGACGTTTATGCAGATCAGGTCATTCAGGATTATTTTCAATCCGACGAAAAAGAAAAACTAAAAAGTTTAGTTTTATTCAATATACTAACGCAAAATTTCGGGCCTATACCGACGTCGTTTCCTTCTTACTTTAAGGAATACT
The DNA here is from genome assembly GCF_000243815.2 of Leptospira alexanderi serovar Manhao 3 str. L 60. Lineage (GTDB taxonomy): Bacteria > Spirochaetota > Leptospiria > Leptospirales > Leptospiraceae > Leptospira > Leptospira alexanderi. The sequence continues at coordinate 94,551 of NZ_AHMT02000015.1, forward strand.
TCGAAAAGACGAACGTTCTTCCCGAATGGACCGATTTTAAAAAGGTCCGGATTGCGGAACGGATCTTCGCGACGTATGGACCTCAGATCCTTATGATTCTTTGCTGTAAATCTTTACCGATGGCATATACTTGCGGCAACGGAGCGGAGGTTCTTGTTCATACGGGAAGACTTGTGGAAGAGAACGGTTCCACGCAAAAAGTATTTAGAAGACTGATGGAAACGACACAATTCGTCGTATCCGTTTTACAGGAAGGCGGACTTTCCCAAGGAGGGCAGGGAATTAGAGTCGTGCAAAAGGTAAGGCTCATGCACGCGTCGATTCGTCACTTCATAATCGAATCGGGAAGATGGAAAGAAGAATGGGGCAAACCGATCAATCAACAAGACATGGCTGGCACCTTACAATCCTTTTCGAGTTTGATCTTGGAAGGTCTTATGTTTTCCGGAATTACGTTAAGCGAAGAGGAAAAAAACGCGTACATTCACCTATGGAAAGTAGTGGGACATATCTTAGGAGTGATCCCCGAATTGTCTCCGGACAATTACGAGGATTCTTACGCACTCGGACTCTCTATTTTTCAAGATCAAAGAAAAGAATCCGAGGCCGGTAAAATTCTCGCGAAATCACTTTTGGATTTTATGGAATACATGCTACCCGGAAACTTATTGGACGGAGTACCGTTGTATTTCCTTCAAAACTATTTAGGGAAAGAAAACTGTGAGATTCTGGGGCTTCCTTGCAAAGAGGAGGAAGTGTTAGGTGGGATCATAGAAAAAATCATGTTGGACTTTGATGAAACCTTAAGCGAAAATGATCATTTTCAAAAACTTGTCTCTCATTTTTCATCAAAGCTTATCTTAGGAATGGACAACTTCTATTACAAAGATAAGAAGGCAAAATTCGAAATTCCGCCTTCTCTGAAGGGAAACTGGGGAGCGTAGTCAATGGGATTCTGGGAAAAGTTCCTAACCGATCCTTATTACCTGGGAAAATTCACTCTTGTTGAAAATATCTTTTTATTTTCGGGAGTGATCCTATGGGCATACGTTTACTTCGCATTGATCGTGGACTCGAACCGTAAACAATTCGTAGAGATGCCCGTCTTCATTGCTTGCGGAAATATCGTCTGGGAATTTCTCTGGGGTTTTGTCATCCAGGAGGATATGGGAATCGTTTTGAATTGGGGTTATAAAATCGCATTCCTTTTGGACGTTCTGATTTTTTACAACATATATAGATTCGGTCAAAAGCAGTTCAAAATTTCCATTAGTATATCAGAATATAGATTTTTACTCCTGGTCTTACTGCTTTCTTGGGGGGCCTTGATCTATACTTACTATGCCAATCGTTACGACCTGTTCACCGGATCCAATTCCGCATATATACTGAACCTATTTATTTCGGGCATGTATCCGGTTTTGTTTCTTTCGACGAATGATAACAGATTATTTTCTTATCCGATCGCATGGTGTAAATTTTTAGGAACCGTATTCTTTACGTTATTTTTGTTTCTCTATTTCCCGAAGGAATATTTCGTTTTATGTTTGGGTGTGTTGGTTTTTATAGCGGATGCGTATTATGTTTATTTATTCGCAAAGACTAGAAAATAAAAATGTCTACTCGAACGGATCTAACCGCCTTTCAAACGAATGAAATCCTACTGCAAGATCATGTCTCGACGGTTTACAGAGGGATCTTAAAGGGGGAATCCGAAACAAAAATTCTTAGAATTCAGAAAGAAAAAACTAAAGAAGAGGATTCTTTCTATTTTTTGAACGAGTACGAGATTGGAAAGCTGATTTCCGACGATCATATTTTAAAGCCCGAACGTATATTAACGATTCAAGATAAATACTGCCTCGTCTATGAAAATCTGAAAAGTGTTCTTCTGTCGGATTATATATCTGAGGTCGGTCTGTTAACCGTGGAGGAATCGCTTCAAATTGCACTTTCGGTTACGGAAAATGTGGTTCGTCTACATTCGCAGGGGGTTCTTCACAATCAGATCGGTCCTAATTCCTTTTTTTACGACGTTGGTACTAAAACCTCCGTTCTTGCTTGGCTCGGCTCCTCTTCTTTGCTCATAGGCGAAAAAGGAAATCCTGCCCCTTTACAGATATCGTCTACGTTACTCGCTTATTGTTCTCCGGAACGGACCGGAAAGCTCAATCGTTCCGTGGATTTTCGATCGGACGGTTATGCTATCGGAGCTTTATTCTATTGGCTTTTAACGGGTAAACCTCCTTTCGAATCCGACGACCCATTGGAAATCATACATTCTCACATAGCTCGCGTTCCCATTCCGGTATCTGAAAAAAGAAAAGAGATTCCGGTTCCAATTTCGAATCTCGTAATGAAATTACTTTCCAAGATGCCCGAGGAAAGATATTTCTCGTTGGAAACCTTGCAGTACGATTTGCAGCTTCTTTACGATTCCGTTCGGTCTCAAAGAAGCATTTTGGAATTTATCCCCGGTTTTACCGAAAAAAAAAATAAGTTCCGAATCTCCGAAAAGTTATACGGAAGGGACAAGGAAAAGGAAATCATAGAGGAAGCGATTTCTTCCGTTTATTCCGGAGTAAAAGCATCCATTCTGATCAAGGGAAAGTCGGGAACCGGAAAAACCTCCTTGATTCAGGACACGATTCTTTCTAAAGAATTGAATACATTACGAAGTTTTAAAGGAAAGTTTGAGGAAGACAAAAGGGAGATTCCTTATTTTGCTCTCAGACAGGTTTTAGTCGAATTATCCAATCATCTTTTAACCCAATCCGAATACGAAATTCAGTCCTTTCGAAAAAAAATTCAGGAGAAACTCGGAGGTAATATCCGACTTTTGGCCCAACTCATACCCGAGATCGAAAATCTGACGGAAATCTTTCCCGTTCCGTCGGAACACCAGAGTCAAAAGGACGATCAATTTTTATTCATCGTAATCCTAAGATTTTTATCCGTCTGTTTCAACCGGCGAAATCCGGCCTTACTTATATTAGACGATATTCAATGGGCCGATCCTGCGTCTCTTGCTCTTATCGAGTTCATATCCAGACAGACCGAATGGGAAGGAATGTTGTTCGTATTTATTTCTAGGAACGAGGAAGAATATTCCAATTTCTTAAACTCTTTTCGGGAAAGTATTTTGAATTCGGAAATTCTTCTTCAAGAGATCTCCTTGAATCCACTTGATCAAACTATGATTCGAAGTTATGTGATGGACAGTTTGGATTTGAAAGAGGAAGATTCGGACAAACTCACAGAAATTCTTTATCAGAAAACGAACGGAAATCCATTTTTTCTCAATCAGTTTTTCAATACGCTTTATACGGAATCCTTTATACGATATCAGAAGAGTTCGGGGATTTGGAGTCTGGATTGGGATCAGATTATCAAAAAAACCGTGACCGAAAACGTTTTGGATCTTCTCACGGAAGAAATTACAAGACTTCCGGAGGATACGCAAAAATTCCTAAAGGTAGCGGCGTGTGTTGGAAATCTTTTTGATTTGGGAATTTTGTATCGGTATTTTCAGGACACTCCGGAGATTGTCGAGACTGGAATTAGGGAATGTATTAAACAAGGAATCATCATATATCAGGAATCGCAGGTAAGCCTTTATCCGGTTTTACAAATATTAAAAAAAGAGAATGCGAAAGAACTGGATAAGGATAGAGTTTTCGAAGGAATCACATTTCGTTTTTCGCATGATAAGATCAATCAGGTGATCGGAGAATCGATAGTTCCGGGTCAAAGAGCCGAAATTCATAAAAACCTAGCCTGGCTTTTGATCGAATCGGATCGACTTTCTTCCAAACAAGAACGGATCTTGGAGATTGCAAACCACCTGATCAAATCCCAAAAAATTCTAAGTTCGAAAGAAGAAGTCGAGATCTTCAACCATTACATCATCCTCGCCGGAAATTCGGCCAAACTTGCCGCGGCGTTTAACACCGCTTATAACCTTTTCACTCTTCTGAAAAAAAAGATCACAGAGGAATCTTGGAAGGATAAAAAGGAGCAATGCTTTCAAATTTATAAGTCTTTTGCCGAGTCCGCGTATTTTCTTTCTAAAACCCTCGAAGCGGAGGATGCGGTTCAAGTTCTGCTTTCTCGATTGCAAGATAGGATCGAAATCGTCGACGTTTATCTCATGCAATTGGAAGTGATGAACGCAAAGAACGATCTCGAAGGAGCCTACAAAGTCGGTTTAAAAGCGCTTCAATCTTTGGACGTCGGATTTCCGGAAAAACCCGGAATCATGGTTCTCATCTTCGAATTCTTAAAGATGATTTATTATCAAAGAGGTAGGAGTCCGGAACAATTACGGGAAGCGAAAAAAAATCAAGATCCTTATAAAATAGAAACCATCAACATCCTTACGAATATGTTGAATTACGGAAAACATTCCGACGGTAAGTTGTTTGTATTCCTGTTTTTAAAATTGATGAACATCACTCTAAAGGAGGGAAATTCTCCGGTGAGTTTTTTCGGTTATGCCGGATTCGGTTCTCTTCTTTTTGTGGTGACCGGAAATTTTAAAACGACACTTCGATACTGGGATCTCGGCGAATATATCGTTCAGATTTTTAACGCGGATCGCATTCGTGGCAGATATCTGTTCGGAAAGAATATGCTCCTTGATTACTATAGATATCCTTTTTCCAAATTGGTCTTACTCGCCGACGAGGCGTACGAAAAGTGCATTCAATACGGAGATTATCTTTGGGCCGCGTTCTCTTTGATCGCACATTCTATTTATCATCTGTATTCTTCGGATACTTCTGAATCGTATCATGAAATTCTAATTAAAGATGCGAAGCGGGGAGAACAACTAGGTTACGAGACCGTTTATACGGTCGTCGCAAGTTCCGATTTCTTGATTCGAAGTTTGGCAAATCCTTCCAAGCAGAATTTGATTTATAAGGATCAGGAAATGCCCGCGGAGGTTTTCGAACGGGAAGTTCTAGTGCCGAACGCGAACGGAACCGCAAGCGCTTGGTATGCGGTCTTGAGAGGAAAGGAAACTTATCTTAGCGGGGAATGGAAAGAGGGGTTGGGAGTTTTCGAGAGATTTGCAAATGATCTGGAAAGGTCCAGAACGATTTTCATCTATTCCGAATACAGATTCTATAAATCTCTTCACTTGATTCGCTCTAACGAATTGAAAAGGAGGTTAAGTTGGCCGGATTTATTCTTTATCAAAAGATCAATCTCCTTGTTCAAAGTTTGGTCGAAAACTTTTCCCAATAATTTTCAATCTTACTATTATATTCTAAAAGCGGAATATAATAGATATAAAAAGGATTTTGCGAATGCGGAGATGTTCTACGAACTGGCATTATCTTCTCTTCAGGAAAAAGAAGGTAATCTTAGAAAAGCGATCGTTCACGAACACGCGGGCGTATGGGAACTTGAAAGGGGGAGAAAACATTACGCAAATTATCTTTTAAAGGTTTCGGAAAGACAATATCGAACCTGGGGCGCTACCACGAAAGCGAATCAAATTCAGGCGATGAGGCGACACGAGGAAGATGTGGGAATACTTCTCCGCATGAAGGAAGAAACTCTTTGGGATACGATCCTGAAGTCCGCCGAAAAACTGGATTTTAGAAGCGTTTTAAAGTCTTCTCAATCCATTTCTGAAATTATAGAACAAGACGAGCTTCTAAAGAAATTAATGCGAACAATCATGGAAAACGCGGGAGCGACTCGAGGATTTTTGATACTTCCCAGAAAAGACGGTCTATACGTGGAAACGGGACAGGATATCGAAAGAGAGGATATTCTTCCTCGATCTCTGATTTTGGACTACGCTACGGATTTGCTACCGATTGAAATCGTCTATTATTGTTATCGTTCGGGACAAAGAATACTTTTGAACAATACGTCTTCTAAGGAATCTCCGCATTCTTTGAATTCTTATATCGGAGCGGAACAACCGAAGTCGCTTCTTTGTCTGCCTATCACGAAACAAGGAAGAATTTTGAGTGTTCTTTATCTGGAAAACAGACTCACTTATGACGTGTTCGACGAACATAAGTTGGAAATTCTCGAAATCCTATCTTCACAGGCCGCAATTTCATTAGAAAATGCTAAACTATATGAGGATATTACAAGTTTAAACGCAGAGTTGGAAAAGAAGGTGGAACTTCGTACACAAGAACTCATGCAATCTTTGGAAATTATACGGAAGGATCTTTTGTATTCCAAAAGGATCCAACGTAGTATTTTACCGGAACATCCGGTTCTTCCGGGAATTCTTTATTCGGTTTCCTATCGGCCTATGGACGAGGTCGGAGGGGATTTCTACGATCTTTTCGAAATTCGTCCCGGAGTTTACAGATTTTTCGTGGCGGATGCGACAGGGCACGGAGTTCAAGCCGCTTTGATTACTATGGCAATCAAGAGCGAATATGAACATCTAAAAAAAGTCCAAAAAAATCCTTCTTCTCTATTAGGAGGATTGAATGCAGTTATTCTTGAAAAATTTAAAACCTTATATCTCACCTGCGTCGTCGCGGATATAAACGTAAAAAATCATACTTTGGAGTATTCGTCCGCTGGTCATCCGCCTCAGATCCTTTTGAGAGAGGGAAAGACGGATCTCTTTCATAAAACCGGGGCGATTCTCGGACTTAAGAAAGACTTCGTATATTATATCGAAAAAGTAAAATTAAAATCTGGCGACCGAATTTATCTTTTTACGGATGGGATTTACGAACAATTTAATGCGACTAAAAACGAATTCGGCGAAGCGAGGTTCTTAAATTCGATTGTTTTATCCTCTTCTTTGAGTCCCGAAGACCAAATTTCCAAGGTTCAGAAAGACTTGAATCTATTCCTGCAAGGAGAGCCGATACAGGACGATTTGACTCTTATCGCCGTGGAAATCGTCTAACGTAGATTTCAAAAAAACTCATATTCGAATTTTGCTAAGGGAGTTGAGAAAAATTTCTGTTCCGAAAAAATTCAAGTGTAAACTCCGGACTTGAACTAGGAAAATTCTGATGATAAGTTTCTTCGAGGATTTGTCGTATAATATGGACCTTTTGTGGATAAGACCGGACTCCCGAAAATGAAAAATGGAATTCAAATTTTTTCTTTTACTTTAAAGCTGTTCCTATTTTTTGAATGTAACCGATATGAACTCTAAAATTTCAGAAATTAGAAAGAATTACAGTTTATCTTCTTTGGATATGAAAGATATCGGAGACGATCCGATTTCATTCTTTCAAAAATGGTTTGAGGAAGCCGTCTTGTCGGAAGTTTTGGAAGTGAATGCGATGGCTCTTGCTACGGCGACCAAGGAAGGAAAACCGAACGCAAGAATCGTTCTTCTCAAGGGAATCCTGGAAGACTCGTTCGTCTTTTGTACGAATTATGAAAGTAAGAAAGGACGGGAATTGGAAGAGAACCCGAGGGCTTGTCTTGTTTTTTTTTGGTCCGAGTTGGAACGTCAGGTACGGATCGAAGGAAGCGTAAAGAAAGTTTCTAGAGAAGAATCGAACCTGTACTTTCATTCCAGACCCAGAGGATCCCAGATCGGCGCGGTTGTCTCTCCTCAGAGTTATGAAATTCCGAATCGTAAATTTTTAGAAGAACGCTTTGAAGAATTTTCGAAACTATATGAAGGTAAGGAAGTGGATCTTCCGGATCATTGGGGAGGTTATGCGGTTCATCCTGACCGAATCGAATTTTGGCAGGGACGTTCCAGTCGTTTGCACGATAGAATTGTGTTCGAGAAAGATGAGGATTCTTCTTGGAAAAAATTCAGAGTCGCTCCGTAACATTACTCGGTTCGATTAATTTTAGGATTCTTTTAGCAAAAAGCAAGATATCGGATTAAAGTCTTTGTATTGATATTACTCATCCCTACATAATAGAGTGTCCAAAATTCTGCGTCGAAATGGGGTTTGTGTCAAAATTGGCGGTACTCGTTTATGTAGAAATCAGTAGGCACACATCTAATAATCTAGATAAGTGATCTTTGATTGGGATAATAATAAAAACGAAGTTTTAAAGTTTGAGCGAAATATTAGCTTTGAAAAGGGTATTTATTAAAATTGAATCTGGATCAGTTTTAGATATTTTAAAACATTCGAATATGAAAAAATATCCGAATCAAATCTTAATCATTGTGGAAATTGACAATTATGCTTGGGTAGTTCCGGCGATTGAAAATAAGGATATTTTCTTCTTTAAAACAGTATATGCATCAAGGAAATACACTAGCATATATCTGCTGGAGATAAATTTATGAAATATAAACTTAATATTTCAATATTCCAGAATTTATCGGACTTGTCGTCTTTGTAAGTAAAGTAGTGTTTCATTTTAGTTTCGTTTCGACCAGTTATTTGGCGGTAAAATTAAATTTTACTAAAGTTTGTTTCACGTTTTTTATAATCCGATAATTTCCCAAAATGGATTTGAGACAAATTCAGACACAAAGATTCAAAAGGTAAAGAATCAAAACGATCGCAAAACCGAGACTGAAAAAAAACCTATTTTTACAGGTTGTGTGTGAGTCTGATACCCCGAGAGAAAAATGTGAAGAGATAAGAATCCGACAGCGATTGTTTCCGCAATTAAGGTCGCTATCACCGGAGGTTGGGGCCCGAAGAGCAAAATCAGAATCGCAGGAAGAAATCCCAAGAAACTCATAAAAGCTCCGGTAGTGATCCACATCATTAAGATCAAACGAGATTGTCTTTCTTCTCGGAGTTGAAAGAAACCGACTGCGCCTCCTACGATCAATTGATGAATCAAGCCGTGCAGAGCATAAATGATTCCGGACGCGATAAGGATGATTTCGGCGAAATGGATGTGTTCGAATGAGCTCAATGGAGATTCTCGTTTTCGGATTTATTTTCTCTAAGCATATACGGAGTGTTCCGTTTCTCAATCAAAATTCATGTTGACCCGACCTTTTAAAAAAATGTAATAGAGAACGAAAAAACGGAATCGAGTTTTTACATGCATCAACAATTATGGGCGCCTTCCACCACTCGGATCGAATCTTCCAATTTAAGCCGATATCAAAAGTTTCTCAGGGAGAGAAAAAACCTTCATTTTTCTTCGTACGAAGAACTCTGGGCTTGGTCTGTAAAGGATGTCGGAGTTTTTTGGGAAAGTATTTGGGAGTTTTCCGAAATCGTTCATTCTAAAAAGTACGAAATCCCGTATCGGACCGGGCTGAATTTTACGGATTCTAGATTTTTTTTGGGAGCTAAGCTCAATTTTGCGGAGAATCTGCTCCGAAGGACTGATTCCTATCCAGCTTTGATTTATAGAGGAGAAGACGGTTCCAGAAGAGAAATCAGTTATTCAGAATTGCGCTCTTACGTGGGAGCTCTCGGAAAGGATCTGAAAAAAAGGGGAGTGATGCCCGGGGATAGAATCGCGGGGCTGATGCCGAATGTTCCCGAGACTGTGATTGCAATGCTCGCAACAACTTCCATCGGAGCGATTTGGAGTTCTTGTTCACCGGATTTCGGAGTCAAGGGAGTGTTGGATCGATTCGGGCAAATTACCCCGAAGGTTTTGTTTACCACGGATCGATACGCGTTTAAGGGAAAGGATTTATCTCTTGCGGAGAATCTGACTCAAATTCTTGCGTCCATTTCTTCGCTCGAAGCGGTGATCGTATCGGACTACAAAAAAGGAATTCTGCATTTTAAAAATCAGACGGACACGGAACTTCCGGAAGACTATCCTAAAAAGAATATTCATTTTTTGGAAACTATTCTTCGGGAAAACCAAGGAGCCGAACCGGAATTCCATCAAGCCGATTTCGATCATCCGGTGTATATCATGTATTCATCCGGAACAACCGGACTTCCGAAATGTATGGTGCAGGGAGTAGGCGTATTGATCAATCATTGGAAGGAGTTGGTGCTCCACTGCGATCTCAAAGCCGGAGAAAGAATTTTTTATTATACGACATGCGGCTGGATGATGTGGAACTGGCTTGTAAGTTCCTTATCCGTAGGAGCGACAGTCGTCTTATTCGATGGAAATCCTTTTCATCCCGGGCCGGAAATTTTATTTCGTATCGCTTCCGAAGAGAGGGCCGATGTCTTCGGAGTGGGAGCGAAATACATTCTTACTTTGGAAAAGTTGGGCTTTGAGCCGAAGGATTTCGATCTTTCATCGATGAGGACTGTGTTGTCTACTGGTTCTCCTTTAACTGAGGCGGGTTTTCGATACGTATATCAAAATTGGAAGAAGGATCTTCAACTTTCTTCGATTTCGGGAGGAACCGATCTTAACGGTTGTTTCGCGTTGGGGAATCCAGTTTTTCCCGTTTACGAAGGAGAGATTCAGTCCAGGGGTCTTGGAATGGACGTAGAGGTCTGGAATGAATTCGGAAAATCCGTGGTTGAAGAAAAGGGAGAACTTGTTTGTAAACAACCTTTTCCTTCCATGCCTCTTTACTTCTGGAAAGATCCCGAAGGAAAAAAATACGAATCCGCATATTTTGAATCTTTTCCCGGAGTTTGGTGTCATGGGGACTTTGTGGAACTTAAGAAAAACGGCGGTCTTGTCGTTTATGGAAGATCGGATGCGACCCTCAATCCGGGCGGGGTGAGAATCGGAACCGCCGATCTTTACAGTCTGATCGAAACTTTTTCCGAAGTCGCCGATTCCGTCATTATAGGTCAAGATTGGAAAGAAGACGTAAGGATTGTTTTATTTTTAAAGATGGCTCCCGGAAAAAAATTAGACGATTCTCTCATTCAAACCTTGAAAAAAGAAATTAAGGAAAAAATTTCTCCTAGACATGTACCTTCTAAAATCCTTGCGGTTGCTGATATTCCATATACGATTAATATGAAAAAAGTGGAGATTGCCGTCAAAAGAACCGTTCAAGGCGAATCCGTAACGAATAAGGAAGCTCTTAGTAATCCGGAAAGTTTAGAATATTATAAAAATCTTTCAGAGCTCGGAGAAGATTAGAGTTGCTTTTGGGTTTGAATTCAAAATGATTCGGACTAAGTTTCGTTCGGCTTTGTATGAGAGGATTATTATAGTGAGTCAATGGGAATTTTCTGAGGATCTGTTTGAAATCAAAACTTCCCGATCGTATATCCGATGGATTTTAGTTCCGTTTTTAGGCATTGTAAACCGTATTAAAAATTCTATAAGAGGAATTTCGATAAAACCTTTTCTTTTCGTTTTTTTGGTGGTTCTTTGCGATATAAACGAAGTGGGATATTCCTTGGAAGCGGAGGAAAACACATTCAGATTTTATAATTTGTCCCGGCTTAAAGAAATTTTGGAAAAGGGGGAATTGAGAGTCACCGGTGATTCCGCCTACGAACCTTTTTATATTGTAAACGCAAAGGAGGGTTATCCGGGTTTTGATTACGAGTTGGGAAAAGCTTATGCAGACTTTCTCGGAGTAAAATATAGATTCGTTTCTTATCAGGAATTCAATGAATTTGCGGATGCAATTAAAAAAAAGGAAGCGGATATTGCATTATCCGGAATCTCAAGTAATCTTGAAAGATCCAAAAAAGTGAAATTCAGTAAGGCGTATTTGGTTTCAACTCCCGCCGCGTTGATTCGAAAATCCGCGCTTCCTCCTCCCCCGGAAGGAAACATTATCACGACTCAGAATTTCAGAAGTATCCTCGATTTAGCGGATGTGAATGGAGTTACGTTTGCGGTCAGATCTTTTTCCAATCGTCACGAATATCTTCTGAAAAAATTCAAGAACAATCGTATTTTTACTTATGGAGATACTCTTGCCGCTTGGGAAGCGGTTAAGAATGGAACGGCAAATTGTTTAGTCGCGGATTCTTTCTATATCAAGGGACTTTTACTCAAGGACAAATCAATTGCTTCCAACTTCCGACCCTTACTCGAGCTTGTACAAAGGGAAGATATCAGCGCGGCATTTCCGTACGGAGATCTAGTGTTTATTAGGAATTTTGAATTCTTTCTTGAGGAGTTGGAGCGAACCGGGATTCTTCGGGAGTTAGAGGATAAATATTTCAATAAATCGGATTGGGTCCTGTCGAATGATCTGAAACGCGATCCGTAGAGAGCGTTTCGCTGAGTTAACGCGATCCGTAGGGAGCCCATCACCAACCCCACAAATTAAGAAGGCTTTTGGGATCATAAGGATCAAAAACTGATATTTTTCAAGTGTTCCGACGTGTTAGTGATTAGGGGGTTAGATTTTAGTGGATAGGACTTTACATTACATACAATAAAACGCAAGTGTTCCGACAAAAATGAGACTTTTTACTTGCAAGGAGTATAATTTTCTGATAGAGAAAAATTTCCCGAACCTTTCCACCTCCACCCCCACCCAAAAATAAGGGTGGGAACTAAGTTTCACGGGGGATTTTGTCGTAATTCCGACAAATTGATCTTGAGATCCCATTACTTGTGGGTAAGGTGATGGTAGGGAGCCGAGTCGCTCGAGTTAACGCGATCCGTCGAACGACCATAGAACGGGATAACCACATCGAAAGCGACGGTTCTTTAAAGAAGTAAGGATCGGAAAATTTATGGAATGGAATTTGCAATTTTTTCTCTTAGTTCCAAATAATGGGATTGGTTGGAAAGAATGATTTCGTTGTATTCAGGAATCCCACCCCAACGATCGACCGCACCGGGGCCGGCGTTGTAAGAAAGGAGGGCCTTAGCGGTATCTCCCTTTCTCAGATCCAACAGATAATTCAGATAAGAAACTCCAAGGTGGATATTAACTTCTGGTTTGTGGAGATCGTTCAGGTTGATTTTCCAACCTTCTTTTTGGGAAAGCCAGTTTGCGGTTGTAGGCATAATTTGCATAAAACCACGAGCGTTCTTGGGTGAACGGGCCGTTGCTTTGAACTGGGATTCTAGATGAATGAGGCCGATCAGTAGGCTCACTTTGTCTGTGTCGGAGCAACGAAAATTACAGGATTCTATATTCAGTCTTCTGGATTCTTGGAGAATGACTTGGGAGAGTTTTTGGAGTGATTCCGAGGAAAGGGATGGTCGGATCTCCGAGATGTAGGCTTGAATGGTTGCGATTTCGATAGATTCTTCATCCAGAATGTTTTTCTTTTGATTGAGCGCTCCCGCAAGTGGTACCAAAAGCAATTGGAAGCCGAAAGGTAAGAGCAGAAAAATTACATATCGAAAATGAAATTGGGTCATTCTGCGAAAATTCATCACTGTAGTACCACCGAGAATTTTAATTTGTGCGTCGCACAATGATATTTTTTTGGCACTGCACTATGAGTCAAGTATTTCCAGTGATTTTAGAGAGGTTAAGAGACAGAATTTTGGTCGGAATTATGTCCAAACTGGATGGATAATCCGGTTTCGTTTGCTACAAGCAGTTATCAATGACTAACAAAAAGAAAAATGGCCATGTGATTCTCGAATCATAGGCTGGAGTTCCGACCATAACTTCTGGAAAAAGTTGCCAAGAAAAGAAAAACGGTTTCTATAATACTTTTAAACAAATTTAAACCGCCCAAAAACAGGCTGTTTTTCTTTACAACTATGTCAGATTGCATCAACACTCATTTCTTGAATTTGTTCGTCAGGTTTCATAATATGCGCCAACATAGTTTTAGGACTTTGTATGCCTAACCCTCGCAACTCGAAGCGTCGGAACTCTGGCGTTTTCTTGGATAGTTTATAACCTTCAAAACGATCTTTTCAGTTTTTGGAATCTTTTTTCCAAATTTGATAATACAACGTGAGTTCGGTGAAACCTATTGTATAAAAGTTAATCTTTTGAATGTAGGCGTCACTAACGGACTTTCTCCCACCAGGCTTCGGAGACAAAGGTCGTTCCACCGACGACAACTTCTCCCGGTTTCGGAGTGACTAAGTCGATTTGGTATTGTTTTGCGGATTTTACAGTTCGGAGAATCGGTTCGTCCCAGTGATGAATCGCCAGATTGAATGTTCCCCAATGAATCGGAAGCATTCTTTTGGCTTTTAAGTCGAGATGTGCCTGAACCGCCTTTTCCGGATTCATATGAATTCCTTCCCAAGTGATATCGTAGGCTCCGACCTTAATCGAAGTTAGGTCGAAGGGACCGAGGCGTTTACCGATTTCCGCAAAATGCGGAGAATAACCGGTATCCCCGCTATGAAAGAATTTATTTTCAGGACCGATGATGCTCCAAGAAGCCCAAAGAGTGGATTTGCCATTCAAGAGTCCTCTTCCGGAATAGTGAACCGCAGGAGTGCAGACGATCTCAACTTTACCGACATTTCCCTTTTCCCACCAATCCAACTCGATGATTTGATTTTCGGAAATTCCCCAATGTTCTAAGTGAGCGCCGATTCCCAAGGGGACAAAATATTTCGTTCCCTTGGAAGCCAGATATTTGGCGGTATTCATATCCAGATGATCGTAATGGTCATGTGAAATTACGACCGCATCGATTGAAGGAAGATTCTCCAGAGAAATCGGAGGCGGGAAAAATCTTTCCGGACCCATACTCTTGAACGGAGAAACCTTATTTGAAAATACTGGGTCCGTGAGAATTCTCACTTCGTCGATTTCGACCAAAACGGAAGCATGACCAAGCCAAATCGTTCTTAATCCCGGAGCCGTGTTTGGAGAAAAACTTTTTGGATCCGGATAGATCACCGGAATCGAAGAGGGAGGGGTTCTTTGTTCGTTTCCGAAAAGTTGTCTCCAGATGATATTTGTATAAGTTCCGGAAACAATATTGGGAACGAAGGGATCATTTTCGAATTTTCCATCTTTGTACATTTTAGAGGTTCGCATTTTTTCGAGTCGTTTTCCTTCCGGAGTTCCTCCGAAAGAACTGAGACAACTTGTTTGTAAAATGACTAAAATAAAAATTCCCAAAAAAAGAATCAGAGATAAGAAAGAAATTTTTTGAATTCGATTTCCGAACATACGACTCACTCCTAAAATCGAAATTACGCTACCTTCGTGGACTTGAGCAAGGCAAGTTTAATTATTCTGAAAAAAATTCGATCAGAAAGAAATTTACGTAATCCTAAAAGAGCGATAGCGTCTGTTCCTACAACATAACGAAATCGTTTGGAAGGACTTTTGGCGGCCTTAAAAATTACTTTAGCTACGGTTTCGGAACGGCTGGCCATCATTGCATTTTCCATATTTTTGAAAACCGTTTCGGAGAATTTTTTATATTCTTCGGGAGCTTTCTCGGAAGTGGACTCGGAAGAACGACTGATAAAATCAGTGGCGATCGCTCCCGGTTCGATAAGTTTCACGCGGATTCCGAGAGGATGTAATTCGTATTGAAGCGATTCTGTGAATCCTTCCAAAGCCCATTTTGTAGAATGATATAGGCTATAAAGGGGGATTGTAATTCTTCCTCCCATGGAAGCGACGTTAATGATTAGACCTTTTCTTTTTTTTCGAAAGTGAGGAAGGATTTTTTGAATCACATCCATTGCTCCAAACAAGTTCGTATCAAACTGTCTTTGAATTTGTTCTTTAGCGGCTCCTTCAAAAGGGCCTATGAGTCCGTATCCGGCATTGTTTACTAAAACGTCAATTTCGCCGAAGGTTTTGATTCCTTCTTCGATTGCTTTTTCAATCGTGTTTGGTTTGGTTACATCGAGTTTTGTGCAAAGTAGATTGGGAAGATTTTTCAAATCCCGAGCATTTTCAGGATTTCTCATTGTTGCGATTACGTTCCAACCTTTGTTTTGAAAATATATTGCGGTCGCTTTTCCGATTCCGGAAGAGGTTCCGGTCATTAAAACCGTTTTTTGTTTCATTTTGATCTTTTCCTTTGTGATGACTTTGGGTCAATTTATGATAACTTAAAGTCATTGTCAATTGAGACTTGCTTCTTGGATTGGGGATTCTCTAAAGGAAAATCGGAGAATGATTCGTTTGATGGCTATCGCTTCCGCTCTTTTAGAAAAGAATGTGGTTTATGAAAGCGCTCTTCGGTTTAAGGATTCCGTTCGTAGGAGTGTTCTCGAATCTACTCCGGAACTTTGCTGGGTTCCAAATCGGAAACTTCCTCATGTCGCTTGAGTTTGTGCGTAATCAGAACGCTCTTGCGATATAGTTGCAACTTTTATAATGTAAGATTGAGTGCACAATTCGTACTCCAAGGAATTCCGTAAAAAATTTCCAAGAAACGTTCGGGCATTTTGATTCTCAAGTTCTCTTTTGGGTTGAATATGGGAACTGATTTGATTTTCAATTCGGAAGAAGTGAATTCGGAATAAAATCGAAATGTAATCTTTAAGACGTTTACCCGGCCTGCTACCGAGTTTTACTGATCCCTATAAAATAGAATACAGTTAATTTGAGCATTTAGACGCAGAATTTTGGACACTCTATTAACGTGAGCTCGATATAACAAAATGCGAAAGCGATTATATGTTTCGACCCGTAGGGAGAAACATTGAGTTAAATTCCGAAGGAATTGGAGCGAAAAGCGCGGTCGCGAGCTGCGACGACGACCCGCAGAGCGACCTAAACACCGACCCAGAACGCGATCCATGGAGAGCGTTCTGCTGAGTTATACCTTTCGCGATCCATGGAGAGCCATAACCAACCCCACAAATTAAGGAGGCTTTTGGGATCATAAGGATCAAAAGCTGATATTTTTCAAGTGTTCCGACGTGTTAGTGATTAGGGGTTAGATTTTAGTGGATAGAACTTTACATACAATAAAACGCAAGTGTTCCGACAAGAATAAAGCTTTTTACTTGCGAGAAGTATAATTTTCTGATAGAGAAAAATCTCCAGAGCCTTTCCACCTCCACCCCCACCCAAAAATAAGGGTGGGACGTAAGTTTCACGGGGGGATTTTGTCGTAATTCCGACAGATTTATCTTCGGATCCAAGTATTTATGGGGTAAGGTTATGATAGGAAGGTGTTTGCTGAGTTCAGGAAAGCTCTGCGCCTGAGTTCAGGGAGTCGTTGCACTTTAGTTTCTTATTCGCCCAAACTTTCTTACGACCCTGCTCACGTTAATTTAGGGCCTTGTTGGAACAAACTTTCGACCAAAAGACAAAAGGGGCTTTGTCTTGCTCCTTTTGTCTTTCTAACAATGACTTTCCACTATGTTCCAATTGATTATGTTCGCTCTCCTGTTCGATAGGATATCCGAACGTAAGTCTGTGAGTTTTTAAGCGGTCCTCTTTAGAATTTCCTGAACTGGATTGATTTCCTGGATGAAAGCAAAAACGCTTCTATGGCTTAAAAACCACATCATGGAAACCACACCTAGAACAAGAGTACCTAATGTGATATTCATTTCTTCTGAAAGCGCGTAAGCGCCGAAGACTAGAATCGCCATACGGATCGGCTCCGCAAAAAGAGCCCAGCGTTTTCTTTCCAAAATTCCGCCTATCGCCAGCAAAGAAATTAAGGTAATCAAACTGATGACTCCTATGTTGAACCAAGAAAGAGATCCTATCTTGACGAGCATTCCGAACGCCAATGCTACGGAAATAATAAACCAAACGAGAGAATACAGACTTAATCCTTTGGGAAGATCAATATCATATTTATGGAATGTATTTGGGCGGACTTCGGGAATCGGATACTGACCGCCGAGTTCTTCCGGTCTCCAGCCGGGAAGGGCGAAGAAAACCTTGATCTTATCCGACCAACGAGGAGAACGCCAAGCGAGTTCGATCATTTCCCACCAGTAGTGAAGGTTAGCCCAAATCGGATTAAAACTACGAAGAGGTTTAACGGTTCCGTAAACCGGTTCTTCCGATTCTGGTTCAAAGGTTCCGAACCACTTGTCGAAAACGATCAACGTTCCGCCATGATTTTTATCGATGTATCTTGGGTTGATTCCGTGGTGAACTCTATGGTGAGAGGGAGTGTTAAAGATCGCCTCAAACCAACGAGGAAGTTTATCGATCGCTTTTGTGTGAATCCAGAATTGATAAATCAGATTGAGTTGTCCGTTCAGAATCATAACGATCGGAGAAAAACCGATTAGGGCTAAAGGAAGATAAAACACCCAGGTAAAAAGTCCGTGAAGACTTGCCTGCCTTAAAGCAACCGTAAGATTATATTCCTCACTTTGATGGTGCACAACGTGTCCCGCCCAAAGAAAATTAACCTCGTGACTCAGACGGTGAGCCCAATAATAGGCTAAGTCGTAACAGATAAAACAAAGGATCCAAACTGCTACGACAACGATCCAGGCCCAAGTCGGAGAACTCAGTCCTAACATAGCTCCGGGAATAACTTCGCTTGGCCAAGAAGGAAGGTTGAAGATTCTAAAATTTTGATAAATATAAATGTAAGCGGCTAAAGTAATTGTTTTCGAAAAAACTCCCACAACCTGGCTTGCAGTTCCCGTTGATAGATCGTTGATCGAATCGTTCAGTCGGTAGAGTTTTCGCTTGTGATACGCGGAAAATCCAATTTCCAGAAAGATCAATAAAAAGAAAAATGGAATTGCGATCGTGACAAGATTGATTTCCATAACGCCTCTAATAAAGTTCTTCTTTAAGATTGTTCCTCAATGCTTTCTTGGTCAATTCAAAAACACCCGCTAAGTATGATCGTTTTTTCGTCACAACCGTTATAGTAAATCGAATCATCCTAAATTGGGATGTCGTGTAATAAATCCGATGGAACTTCTTTTGGGAAAAAGTGATGTATGGGGAAAAAAATCGGAAAGAATGGTTTTACTGACCCTGACATAAAGGAGTATCGTTAATTTTAACGCAAATCCCCGTTTAAAGGCAGAATCTTGGGAACTCAATTATATAGAAATCAGTAAAAGCGCATATTTGCACTTCAATCTTTTTTAAAACTTAGGGCCAATCGGTTGATTCGAAAGCTTTTTCGTAAACTCCATGTTAGCCGTTTTCGATATATTCGGAATGAGAGGCGAAAGCGCTTGAATGATGATATGTGATTCTAGTGTTTTTGTATGATCCTAGATCCGTTTTGGATATAGGATCGAAAACTAGAGAAGTGCGTCCTCGAACGGATTTTGGTCGAAGTCTATCTGATTTTAAACGATGATCAAGAAGTGAAATGAGGTCGGACCGTTTCAAAGTCAGTTCTCGGAATAGATTCTTGGATCGTATCTTGTGAAAATTTCCGTCAAAACTTGACGAATTCTTCCGATTGAGAAAAATCTGGCCTTTATGGCGGCTAAGAAAAAGAACTGGCTTTTATATGGAGCAAACGGCTACAGCGGAGAATTGATCGCAAGAAAGGCTGTTGAAAGGGGACAAAAACCTATTCTTGCAGGAAGATCCGAATCGAAGATTCGTCCTCTTGCGGAAGAACTTGGTCTCTCATTCAGGATTTTTTCTTTGGAGAATCCAAAAGAAGTTCAGGCCCAAATCTTGGATTGTTTTTTGGTTTTGCATTGTGCCGGTCCTTTTATAGAAACTGCACTTCCCATGGCGGAAGTTTGTATCGAATCCGGGGTTCACTATCTGGATATCACGGGAGAAATTTCCGTATATGAAACGCTTTATTCTCTATCTTCCAAAGCGCTTGCAAAAAAGGTAATGCTTCTTCCGGGAGTAGGCTTCGATGTCGTACCTACGGATTGTCTTGCCGTGATGCTCAAGGAAAAACTTCCCAAGGCACATACTTTGGAACTCGGTTTTTCGGGTTTTACGGATATTTCCAGAGGAACCTTAAAAAGTATGCTCGCTCAACTTCCTCACGGAAGTAGGGTAAGGAGAAACGGAAAGATCGAAACGATTCCTCAATTGAGTTTGAAAAAGGTCGTGGAGATCAGTGGGAAATATGCGGAGTTTTTTGCGATTCCCTGGGGAGACATTTTTACTTCTTTTATCTCCACCGGAATTCCGAACATCACGGTATATTCTTCTTTGCCTGAATTTCAAACTAAAATTCTGAAACTGTTACAGCCTACGGCTTTATTTTTAAAAAACTCTCTGATTCTCAAAGGAATGCAGAAACTCGTAGAACTGACCGTCCGAGGCCCCGGTGAAGAAAAAAGAAAAAATGGAACGGTTCTTCTTTGGGGTGAAGCTTGGACCGAAGCGAATTCGAAAAAAGTTTCGATTCGAATGCGTTGTGCGGAAGTCTACGAGTTTACGGTCGAATCCGCATTAGCGGCCGTTGCCAAAGTGGAGAAAGGAAAATTCCAAGCTGGTTTTACGACTCCCGGTAAAGTATTCGGTTCCAAATTCGTATTAGAAATTCCTGGTACTAAGATTTTACCTTAAATTTCGAAAGTGTTTGTCAACCGACCGTTCTATTCGAAAGAAAATATCGATTCACTTCCGCGTTTTGGAAATAAACTCCAAACACAAATACATTTCGTCACTACACTTCGACTTTCGGATTGATTTTCAGAGACTGGGCACATTTGCTGTTTGAGGACACAGTAATGAACTTTCTTTCCAAACGATCTTTGCCCCGAAAAATATGCAGGATATACTTTTTCTTAGGTTTGACTTTTTCCTACAGTTTGATTTCGGGACAGGAATCCGAAACGAACTTAAAAAAAATGGAAATTCGGGCTGGAAAGATCTTTCTTGCGGGTCACACAGGAGATCATAGTAAGGATACGGCCGAAATTTTACTTTTGATAAAAAACCTGGTGGGGGATACGGTAGGGAAAAATTTTTCAAAATTACCGGACAGGGTTTCTCCAAAAGACGGATTGCTCTTGGATCTGAAAGGAATTTGGACCCGAGAAGAGATCAAAAAGGAACTTTCCAAAAAAGGAAATTATTTCGAGACTTATTTTTTCGAGCGGGAACTCCTGAAAAAGCAGAAGAATTCTGAAAACGTAAGAACGGTTCGGGATTTGTTTTTGCTTTCGGGGGGAATCGAGGTCGAGTTTTATTATGAAAGTATAACGGAATGCGAATTGAAACTTAAATTTAAAGATAATATACAACTGGAGAAGGAACTCATCAATCCATACTTTAAGAAAGTGCAGGGGAAATGGTATCTTCACAGAATGTTTTAAGAACTCCAAGAGGAGAATCGTTTTTTAAAAACGAAGTAAGGAATTTTCCGAAGCAGTATCGGGATGAAGTTGGGGCTTTGAGTCGTTTTAAGCTTTCGATTTTCTTTTTGGGGAAAACGGAAAGTCGAAGAATGCGCGGGTTCAAACCTGGAAAGTTCGCGAATACAATTTTTGTTTTCGGTTTTCTCGGATTTGTTTTCCCATTGTCTTGGATTTATCCGGAAGTAATTCCTTTCGAACCTCATTTTGTAACGGAAGAGAAAAAATCCGAGTTTGACGAAAAAAAGTCTCCAATTTTTCAAGAAGAACAAACGCAAACGGAAGTTGGGGCCAATCCGATTCCGTCTTTTTCCGGAAAGATCATAGACTGGGATGTGGAAAAACTGACGGAGTATGCGGTTTCCAACAATCCTCTTTACCTCGCGGAAAAACAAAATATGAGAATCGAGAGGGGAAAAGTGATCACAGCTTCTCTCTACAGAAATCCGACCATACAACTCCAACAGCAGTTCATCGGAGTCCCCGGAGGAGGGGGCTCGTCCGGTCCACAAATTCTCGGAGCCAACGGCTCTCAAGGAGGACATATGGAAGTGGCGCCGGCGCTTTATCAGGATTTGGACGTATATGGAGTGGTTTCGCTTCGTTCCAAGGTGGCAAAAAAATCTTTTGAAGCGGTTTTAGGAGAATTTGACAACTTTGATAGGCTTTTTCGGCTCAGGCTCAGACAGAACTATTGGGCTTATATCTTTCTTACAAATTTAGTAGATTATAATAAAGAATTTTATGAAAATTATAGTGATCTTCTGGAACTTACGAAATTTCGAGTTGAAAAGGGTGACATCTCTCCTCTCGAATACGAAAGACTCGAGTTGGAAAGAATTCAGGTAGAAAAATTCTACCGCGACGCGCTTGTTCGTAGACAGCTCGTGGAAAAAGAACTTCGAATCCTTTCCGGAATTCGGGAAGCGGAAGGAATCTTTGCGTTTAAAACGGAAATGAGATTTAAATCCTTGGAAGATTTGGGACTCAGGCTCAGAGATTCCACGATTACCACGGTCAACCGTCCCGATATCGCCGCACTTGAAGAAAGAGTCAAAGAGAAAAAGCTTAACATTGATCTACAGAGAAGGGAAGCTCTCGGTTATGTACAAGTCGGGGGAGAATGGAGAATCAAAGGCAATGAACACTATGCGGGCGTTTTTGCGGCCATTCCTCTTCCTTTAAACGACAGAGGTCAGGGTAAGGTTCTTTCCGCAAAAGAAGAACATAAGAAGTTCGAACTTGCACTTGAGGCAAAAAAAAGGGAAGTCGACGAAGAGATCGAGGCTTCCAAGAAGGAACTTCTTGCGAGAGAGGATCTTCTTGCAAAGTACGAAAGAATTAATCTGTTACAAAAAAACAAACAGTTAGAGCAAAAATCCAGGATAGCGTATGTCCGCGGCGCGTCCGATCAAGTAACCTTTCTCCAAGCCGAGAAAAATTATCTTACGGTTCTCAGAGATTATTACGAAGTGTTGTACCTCTATTACAACGCGGTCGAAATATATAAGGCGGCGGTCGGAAAAAAAACGGAGAGGGAATAAATCCTATCTCGGAGATTCGTATGATTTATTTCATAAGACGATACAAGATCATTCTCGTTCTTCTCGCGGCCTTAAGCGCCGGATATTTCGGATACAGAAAATTCTTCTTAAAAAAACCGGATGAGAAAAAGCAAACCGTCGTCGATAAAAACAGGTTTACCGTATCCGAAGAAATATTAAAAAGACATCCCTTAACGTTTGTCGCTTTGAAAGAGATTTCAGCGGTCGATGAGATTGCTCTTCCCGGAAGGATTTCTTACGATCCCGAAAGTATGGCAAGAGCCGGTTCGACGGTCGAAGGGAGAATCAAAAAGGTTCTCGTGAGAGAAGGGGATCGTGTGAGTCAGGGTTCTCCGCTTGCAATTCTTTCTTCCGTGGTGCTTGGAGAAGTAGAGGCTTCTTACGTGAAAGCGAGGGCTAGTCTCGAAGCGTTAAAGTTGCAAGCCGATCGTGCAAAAGAACTTTTCGATATGAAGGTAACTTCCGCGAAAGATTACGAGTTTGCGAATATGCAATACAAAACGGCAAAGATCGAAGTGGAGACAACTCGGATCAAACTTGAAAACTACGGACTTACTCCCGCGGAAATCGCGGGGATTGAAAGAGGGATTTACGTTTCTTCCAATCTCGTTTTGAGAAGTTCGATCAACGGAGAGGTTACCGAAAGAAAAGCGGTTCAAGGTCAACAGGTCACAAGAAACGAAGATTTATTCACCATCGCCAATCTTACCAATTTGATGGTTCTTTTGGAAGTGTATGAAAAAGATCTAGGCACGATTTCCGAAGGAGCCGAGGCGCATATCTATCCTCTGGGAGATAAGGAATCTCCCGGCATCCGCGGTGAAGTTGCGTACGTAGGAACCGTTTTAGACAACGTTAAAAGAACCGCGAAATTGAGAATCATGGTTTCTAACCGAAACGGAAAATTAAAACCGGGCCAATCGGTAACCGCAAAGGTAAAGGGAATCGTCGCCGATACGGGAGCGGAACCGAGACGCACTGTTCCCCTCGAAGCCGTTCATGAAATCGAAGGAAAGTCCATCGTGTTTCTTCAGAACGATGACGGAAGTTTTGAAGCCGTCGAAGTGATCACGGGAGATACCGTGGGAGACGAGATTGTCATCAAAGTTGGTCTCAAAGAAGAGGGGGCGCGTATCGTTTCGAAAGGATCCTTTATTCTCAAAAGTGAATATTTGAAACTGTAATAGTTTCGGTATTCAAAAAATTTGGAATAAAAATTCGGATTTTGTCCTCATATCTTATGCGCACATTTGCATTCCTACAAGACTCAAAGAGATCCGCCGCTTACAATCTTGCCATTGAAGAAGCGATCGGACTTCATTTCGTATCGTCCGGTTACGGAGCGGGACTTAGAATTTGGAGGAATCCGTTTTCCATCGTGCTTGGACTTTCGGAGCAGGCGGAAGATACAGTTTTACCGGAAGTTTTGCGAAATTTTATAGAATCGGGCGAAAAAGAAAAAAGTGCGGTTTTGCCGGAAATTCTGAACTTAACTTTGGAATCCGAAAAGAACCGAACAAATTTGACCGCGTCAGGAAATCAAAATTCGATTTCGAAAGACTCGAAAGAAATTTCCGGAATAAACGATTCGGATTCTAATCGGGGCTTCAAATATAGAAAACGTTTCGATAAAGAATTTCCCACAATTGTTCGAAGAGCGAGCGGAGGAGGGACGGTCGTTCATCATCCCGAGGAAAATCTGAATTTTACTTTTTTCGTTTCCTTGGATGTAAAACCTGAGCTCTACAAAGTAAAGGAATCCTACGGCTATTTTTTAAGTCTGGTGGTAAGCGCGTTAAAGCGACAAACGTTAAGCGCTTCTTGTCGTGGAAAATCGGATCTTGCTATTTTGGAACAAGGCCTGGAAAAAAAAATTTCCGGAAACGCTCAGTTTCGAAAAAGAAATGCGGTTATACACCACGGTACCTTGATCTTAAAACCTTCTCTCATCGAAAGGGTTTCCGGACTGCTCAAACATCCTCCTGAGGAACCCGAATACAGAAAGAATCGAAAACATTCCGATTTTGTGACGTCTCTTCCGAGCGATTTTTCTCCCCTAAAATTTGGCCGGGATCTTTCTCATGTATTTGCCGAATCCTTGGGTCTTTTCAGAATAGGCTCAGAGAGGGATCTCCGATTTACGAAAGCGGTCTTCAAAGAAGCAAAACGACTTTTGGAAAATAAATATTCTAGGATGGATTTCATCCTGAGAAACTAAATCGGACTTACTCGGAATTATCAAAAAGAAGGGCCAGATGCAGTTTCTTCCGAAAGCGGATCCAGAGATATTCGCAGCATTAAAAAAAGAGGACGAAAGACAGGAAAATAACCTGGAAATGATCGCCTCCGAAAATTTTGTTTCCAGAGCCGTTCTGGAAGCCTATACTTCCACGCTCACAAACAAATACGCCGAAGGTTATCCGGGGAAAAGATACTACAACGGTTGTCACAACGCGGACATCGTGGAGAATCTCGCCATCGAAAGAGCAAAAAAACTTTTCGGTGTGCAATACGCTAACGTTCAACCTCATTCCGGAGCCCAGGCAAACATGGCTGTTTTTCTTGCTTGTTTGGAACCCGGGGATTCTTTTTTAGGAATGAATCTTGCGCACGGCGGACATTTGACCCACGGTTCTCCCGTCAACGTAAGCGGCAGAATTTATAAACCGATTCCTTACGGCGTGGATCCAAAAACGGAAACAATCGACTATGATGAGATCGCGAAACTTGCAAGGGAACATAAACCGAAGTTAATCGTTGCGGGTGCCTCCGCTTACGCAAGAACCATCGACTTTTCTAAGTTTGCTGAAATTGCGAAGGAGGTAGGTGCGAAACTGATGGCGGACATTGCTCATATTTCCGGTCTTGTTTCCACGGGCTATCACCCTTCTCCGGTTGGACTTTTCGATTTTGTGACCACCACC
>NZ_AHMT02000015.1:125000-127500 GCF_000243815.2 Leptospira alexanderi serovar Manhao 3 str. L 60
CCGCACTTGCGCTTGGAATCGCGGAACTCACACCTCTTGAGATGGCACTTGGTTATGCTACGATTGCTAACAATGGAAGAAGGGTGATCCCGTTTTCTGTTCGTTATGTGATCGATCAGAGTGGAAATGTCGTCTACAATGAAGAAGTAAAGGTTCAGGAGGAATTGCAGAGACAGGCTAAAGACGGAAGTATCCAAGTGATCTCCGAAGGAACCGCCTACATTCTGAAAAAAATGCTAACCAATGTGGCGATGGCTGGAACCGCTGCGATGGGATTAAGAGATCCCGAGAAAGGGAATTATAGAGGAATCGCCGCTGGAAAAACCGGTTCGACTTCTTCTTTTACCAACGCATGGTACTGTGGATTCGATCCGAATTATACGACTGTTATTTGGTTGGGATTCGATAAAAGTTCTATTTCTTTGGGAAGAGGACAAGCGGCTTCAGTGCTTGCGGTTCCGATTTGGGGAAGAATGTACAATCGTTTCTACGGAGGTCAGAATTATCCGACCTTCGGCGAAGACATTATACCCGAAGAAGTACAAGGCGGTGGCACTTGTGCTTACAATGGACTTTCTCCAAAACCGGGAGTATGTCCCGTAACTCAGAATCTGACACTCAAACCGATCACCGTAGCCGGAGTGACCAAGGCGGTGATGGGTAATCGCCAGTGTGACGGAGAGAGGGATCATCACAAGTCTGTGGATTTTAGAGAATTCTTACAGAAAGAATATCAGATTAGTGACGAGGAATTGGGTAAAATGGATCGAAAGTTCAAACCTAGGACGGAATAATTGTGTTTTAGAGAATTTCGTTTACAGAATTTTTTCATTTAGAAGGATTGAAACCGAGGCCTTCGCTTTTTTGCATCCAAAGCCTCTCGAAAGGAATCATTCATGTCTGTAGAAATTAAGGTCCCCGAAATGGGGGAATCTATCACGGAAGCTACGATTGCAAATTGGGTTAAGAAAGAAGGAGACGCGGTAAAACAAGATGAGATCCTGCTGGAACTGGAAACCGATAAGGCGACCATGGAAGTTCCGGCGCCTTCTTCCGGTGTTCTTCAGAAAATTCATAAGAAAGCCGGAGACACTGTAAAAGTAAAAGAGATCATCGGTCTCATCGACTCCGCGGCAACTGCCTCCACTCCCGCATCTTCTTCGCCAACAACTCCAGCACAAACAACTCAAAACTCTGGAAACGACAAACACAACGATACTCTTTCACCTGCGGTTCGTAAGTTGATCGACGACAATGGTTTGAATGCATCCTCGATTTCCGGTTCCGGTAAGAATGGACAGATTACAAAAGAAGACGTTTTAAAAGCGATCGAATCCAAAACTTCCGCACCCGTTGCGACGGCATCCGTTGCAGCGAAAGCGGCGCCTTCTCCGGAAATTCCAAAAGCGGTTCCTGTCGCGAGAAGAACGGATCTTCCGAGAGAAAACGCGGTTCCGATGACTCGTTTACGCAAAGTAATTGCGGAAAGACTCGTATCGGCGCAACACAATGCCGCCATTTTAACCACATTCAACGAAGTGGACATGAGTTACGTAATGGAGCTCAGAAACCGTTACAAAGATAAGTTCAAAGAGACGCATAACGTAGGTCTCGGATTTATGAGCTTCTTTACAAAAGCCGCGATCCACGCGCTCAAAACGATTCCAGCGATCAACGCAGAGATCCGCGGAAACGACATCGTATATAAGAACTTTTATGATATTGGAGTCGCTGTCGGAGGACCTAAGGGACTTGTGGTTCCGATCGTAAGAGACGCGGATCTTTTGAGCTTTGCGGGAGTGGAGCAAGAGATCGTAAGACTTGCCAACCGAGTTAAGGACGGAAAGATCGAACTTTCGGAGATGGAGGGCGGAACGTTTACGATTTCCAACGGGGGAATCTACGGTTCCATGATGTCCACACCGATATTAAACCCTCCTCAGAGTGGAATTTTAGGACTTCATAATATAGTAAAGCGTGCGGTGGTGGTAAACGATCAAATCGTGATCCGTCCGATGATGTATCTCGCACTTTCCTACGACCACAGAATCGTAGACGGGAAAGAAGCGGTTACGTTCCTCGTAAAGGTCAAGGAAGCGATCGAAGATCCGGCCCGACTTTTACTCGAACTTTAATGAAAGAGGAAGCATGTCAGCAGAATATGACGTAGTCGTGATCGGTGCGGGACCGGGAGGCTACGTTTGTGCCATCCGATCCGCTCAACTCGGTTTTAAAACCGCAATCATTGAAAAAAGAAAAACCCTCGGAGGCACCTGTCTCAATGTGGGTTGTATTCCCTCCAAAGCTCTTCTGGATTCTTCCGAAGAATATCACAAAGCTCTGCACAAACTCGAAGTTCACGGAATCACCGTCGGAAAAGTTGAAGTCGATCTCGACAAGCTTATGAACCGAAAGGATCAGATCGTAAAGGAAGTCACCGACGGGGTCGACTTTCTGATAGGCAAAAATAAGATCAAACGTTACGAAGGTTTCGGAAAGG
>NZ_AHMT02000015.1:132500-142500 GCF_000243815.2 Leptospira alexanderi serovar Manhao 3 str. L 60
GGCGGAGATTTAACTCATTTCATAAATTACGCGTTACAAGGTTTTAAAGATGGTTTGCAGGAAGTTTTTAACATTGTTAGTCAAAATCAAATTGAATTAGTTTGGAAAAATTATGTGAATGAAATTTTTAAAACAAGCAATTATTCTGGAAAATCAAACTCGGTAAATAATCGAAGGTTGGCTTTAATTCTCTCTATCGATATAGAATCCGAATATGTTTTAGAAGAAATATCCGAAA
Organism: Leptospira alexanderi serovar Manhao 3 str. L 60; assembly: GCF_000243815.2. Classification (GTDB taxonomy): domain Bacteria; phylum Spirochaetota; class Leptospiria; order Leptospirales; family Leptospiraceae; genus Leptospira; species Leptospira alexanderi. Next base: position 132,739 of record NZ_AHMT02000015.1, read on the forward strand.
CAAACGATATTTTACAACTTCAATATTTAACGTGAGTTCGGCCTAAGAAAGTTTGGGCGAATCAGAAACTAAAGTGCAACGACTCCCTATGGGTCGTCGCAGCTCGCGAATTTCATAGATAAAATGGCTCGCGACCGCGCTTTAACTCAATGTTGCTGCCTACGATCGCAACATAATGCTCCAATTCCTTCGGAATTTAAACTCAATGTTGCTTCCTATGGGCGCAACATAATAATCGCTTTCGCATTTTGTTATACCGAACTCACGTTATTTAAGAAAATCAAAACGAACACTACAGCGAGACGTTGAAGCTTTGCTAGATATGAAGCTTGTCGTTAAGACTCAAGACGAAAAGTATAAAACAAATGTTCAAATTCTAATTGGTTCCTTGGCGGCATCCGTTAGAGGTCGGGACATTATTTGATTCTTTCCGAAACGATTGATTCCAACCAATATTCGATCCAGAAATATTGAGTTACCAAATTATTGAAATATCGAATTTATTTGCAGCCCGCTCGCTTTGTTCACAAAAAACTTTGCGAGCGAATCGTCCGAGGGAATGAAAGAAAACGGATTCTTTTAAAAAAGAGAATCGAAGAAGCACAGGAAAACGGAATTCGATACGTCGTTTTACAGGTTTCTCGCACGCACTCTACGAAAGGATCGGGTTCGATCCTTTGGAACTTGCTTAAAGCAATCCGGTTTTTCTTGCGATCGCGTAGAAGTTTAGCCCGTAACCGATACCGAGGAAATTTTTAGGAGGAAAAAGATCGTCGGTTTCCGGATTCCAAAGGTCTTTGACGAGGGCCTCTATAGAAAAATCTTTTCCAATTGGAAGGCCGAGAATTCTATCGGGAAGTTGCGGAAAATTTGTCATCGACTATAACCCTCTTTTTGTAGTTTCAACAAGATTGTAAAATTTCTTAAATAAATATCTTGAGTCGTTCGGACCGGGAGCGCTTTCCGGGTGGTACTGAACGGTTAGTAGAGGATAACCCGATTTCAAAATTCCTTCGACGCTGTCGTCGTTTAAATTTAAAAACGAAACCGGTTCGTTTGGATTTGAGTCGTCGATCACCGCAAAGCCGTGGTTTTGTGAAGTGATTTCTACCTGACCGGTCTCCAGATTTTTTACGGGTTGGTTACCGCCTCGATGGCCGAATTTCATTTTCTCCGTTTTCTTTCCTAAGGAGAGCCCGATGATTTGATGGCCGAGGCAGATTCCAAAAAGCGGATATCCTTTTTCCATGATCTTTTTTGTTGCCGCAATCGCGTAACCCAATGGCGCCGGATCTCCGGGTCCATTGGAAAGAAAGAATGCATCTGTCCCTTCTTTCATAATTTCGTCTGCGGAAGTTTCAGCAGGATACACCGTCACAGCAAAACCGCTTGAGTCCAACAAACGGAGAATGTTTGTTTTTACTCCGTAATCGTACACTGCAAGTTTGAATTTTTTACCGGTATGAGTTCCAAAAATATATTTGGTGGACGTAGTAACGACCTTTGCAAGATCGGCGTTGATGATTCCCGGAAAGGATTTTACCTTCTCCAAAAATTTAGGAGAGTATTCTTGAGCCACGAAGATTCCACCGTTCGGGGAACCGTTTGTTCGAATGTAACGTGTCAGTTTTCTCGTGTCGATACCTTGGATGGCGGGAATTTTATATTCCTTCAGAAACTGGGAAAGAGTTTTCCGGGACATGAAGTTGGAAGGGCGGTCCACATATTCTTTTACGATCAGCCCGCTTGCTTGAATTTTGGAAGATTCCATATTGTCCGGATGAATTCCATAATTCCCAATCATCGGATAAGTGAGAGTGATAATCTGGTTGCAATAGGAAGGATCCGTTAGGATCTCTTGGTAACCCGCCATGGAAGTATTGAAAACAACTTCTCCGACAGATTCGCTTTCATAACCGAAGGATTCTCCTTCTAAGATTATGCCGTTGTCGAGAACCAAGAACGCTTTCATCTTCTGCAAAGATGATGAGGTGGTGGCTATAGTCAACACTAAACGGAGGGTAAAAAGCGGACAAAATTCCAACAAAGAGGAATGGGCGTGATTCGAATCGTCGCAGGTTTTTCTCTGACCAATACAAATCGATTGAAAAATCCGTTCGATTTTTGCGAATGGAAAGGGAAAACCAATTTCACTCCTGAAATAGAATCTGAATTTGATGAGTCGTTTTCAAGAATCGGTCGATTTTAGATTTCGAAACCAATCGTTGCAATGCTTTGAGTTTATAGCCGAATTCTTTCTAACAGGAAAAAATAGAATCTTAGGATAAGTCGTGAATATGTATCAGCTGACACTGCCGGACAAATCAGTAAAAAAAGTCGCACTAGGCTTCACTTATCGAGACTTCATCGAAAAAGAGTTACCCTTTTTAAAAAACAAAGCCCTTGCCGTACGACTGAACGGAACGGAAATTCTAGACTTATCCCGAACGGTGGAAGCCGATGCAAACATAGAAGTATTGACCTATTCCGAAAAGGCGGGTTGGGAGACATTTCAACATTCCGCGGCGCATTTACTAGGAATGGCGGTTCAGAATTTATATAAGAATGCAAATCTCACCGTAGGTCCGGTGATCGAAAACGGTCCGGGATTTTTTTATTACGACATTGATTTCGGAGGAACCGTAATCACTCCGGAGGATTTTCCAAAAATCGAAGCAGAGATGGAAAGGATCGTAAAAGCGGACTACACGGTTTGGAGAAAGGTCGTATCAAAAAAAGAAGCGATTTCAACGTTCCAAAAACTCGGAGAAAAGTATAAGATCGAAATCATAGACGGAATTCCGGGCGAGGAAGTTTCCATTTACGGAATGGGAGAATGGTTTGATCTTTGTAGAGGACCGCATGTTCCGAGTTCTGGAATATTAAAATCTTTTAAACTAACTGCGATTTCGGGAGCATACTGGAAGGCGGATAAAAACAACGCGATGCTCACTCGAATCTATGGAATCGCTTTTCCTACCAAGAGAGAACTGGATCAGCATCTTTTTCAGATCGAAGAGGCGAAGAAGAGAGATCACAGAAAGATTGGGAAGGAAATGGATTTGTTTTCCTTTCAAAAGGAAGGTCCCGGTTTTCCGTTTTGGCATCCGAAAGGAACCATTCTTTGGAATTCCCTCGCGGACTACTTACGATCGGAGTGTAACAAAAGAGGTTATCAGGAAATCAAAACTCCGGCGGTTCTTTCTTCCGAACTTTGGAAAAAATCCGGCCATTGGGATAACTTTCACGAAAACATGTATTTTACGGACATAGACGAAGAGGATTACGCTCTTAAGCCGATGAATTGTCCGGGATGTTCCCTGATCTACAAACATCATTTGCATTCTTATCGGGAACTTCCTTTGCGTTTTGCGGAGTTTGGAAGCGTTCACCGTCACGAGTTGCACGGAGTGCTTCACGGACTTTTCCGAGTCAGAGCGTTTACACAAGACGATTCTCATATCTACGCGCCTTTGGATCATCTGGAATCCGAGGTGATGGATATCATCGACTTTACGTTTACCGTATATAAGAAATTTGGATTTAACGAATTCAAAACATTCATTGCGACACGTCCCGAAAAATCGCAAGGACGAGACGAGGACTGGGAGTTTGCGACAAATACCTTAAAACAATCTCTTGAGAAAAAAGGAATCCCTTACGGAATCAAAGAAGGAGAAGGGGCGTTCTACGGACCGAAGATAGAATTCAATATTAAGGATTCGATCGGGAGACTTTGGCAGTGCGGAACGATCCAAGTGGATTTTTCCATGCCCGAGCGTTTCGATCTGGATTATACGGACAGCGACGGTCAGAAAAAAAGACCGGTTATGATCCATAGGGCTATTTATGGTTCTTTGGAGCGATTTATCGGAATTCTAATCGAACATTACGAAGGAAAATTTCCTCTTTGGATTTCACCGAATCAGATAAGAATTTTGACGATTACCGAAAAGGTGACCGAATATGCAAAAGACGTTTATCGCGAGTTAGTCGATGCCGGTTTTCGCGTCGAAATGGATACCCGAAACGAAAAGATCGGAGCTAAGATCCGGGATTCTATATTAAAAAAGGCGAACTATCTTTTGATATTGGGCGAGAAGGAAATGGAATCCGGAACTCTTGCGGTCAGGATGCGAGGTCAGGAAGATACAAAGACCCTAACCCGGATCGGATTCATTTCCAATCTTCAGGAAGAAATCGAAGCGGTGGGTTAGATAAGTTGACAACTCGTTTTTAGATAGTACGGAAGTTTTCTGCCGAGGAAGACTTGAAAGAAAGAATAAAAAGAGGAACCAACACTCAGAATTAACAGAGCCGAGAAATTGGCAACAGACAGGCAGACGCTTGGCTCCGTTATTTTGATAATATCCATAGAATTAGATGTTTGAGTGAACATAGATCTTGAAATGAAACGTTCATCATTTATTAATCATCACTCTGAGAAGGTATTAGAAGTTGAAACTGATAATTAAAGACTTGTTTTCAATTGCTCGTAAGAGCAAAAGGGATTCTCGTCTTTAAAATTTATCCACTAACACGTGTAAAAGCGCTGAACTTGAAAGAATTGAGCGAATTCTTTCTTGAGGTCGATAGGTAAATCGACTTGAAATAAAGCCAGGTTCTGACGAAATAGCGTCAAAAATCGCTTGAAAACACACTTAAGGATAAAATCTTGGAAATCTAGCCGGAGAATGAATGCAGAGGAAACCGAGTCAAAAATCAGCAACGGACAAGCTTTTTAATCATAGGATCAATGAGAAAATTACAGGCGTTTCCAGGGTTCGTTTAGTGTCGGATGATGGAGTGGCGATCGTATCTTTTGAAGAAGCTCTCAGAAAAGCAAAAGAGGAAAACCTAGATCTCGTTGAAGTATCGGCGGATCAGGAATTACACGTTTGTAAGATCATCGACTACGGAAAATATAAATTTGAGCTACTTAAAAAGAACAAAGAAGCAAAGAAAAAACAACACGTAATCAATGTTAAGGAAATTAAGATTCGTCCTAGAATTGAAAGTCACGATTACGAAATAAAAAAGAAACACGCGCAAGAGTTTCTAGGAAAGGGCGATAAAGTAAAAGTAAGTCTCCGGTTCCGCGGTAGGGAGATGATGCATTCCGACCTCGGTATGAAAGTTGTTTATAGAATGATCGAGGACTTGAAAGAATACGGATCGGTGGAAAGAGATCCGGTTCAAGACGGAAAACAGATCGTAGTAATTATTAATCCGAAATAACTTCCGGAAATAGGACCTAAAGGTAGATAAGATGCCAAAGTTGAAAACGAACAGAGCCGCTGCAAAGCGTTTTAAGTTCACAAAGAACAACAAAATCAAACGTAAGAGTATGAATACCCGTCACATCTTGACCAAGAAGGGACCGAAAAGAAGGAGACGCCTCCGTGGTTTGACCTTGGTCAACAATTCTGACTGGAAATCTATCGTCAGATTAATGCCTTATGGAGTAAGATAATGCCGAGAGCTGTCAACGGAACAATCCACAAAAATAGAAGAAGAAGAGTTCTAAAAGACGCGAAAGGATTTCGCGGGGCCCGCTCTAAACTTTACAGAACGGCAAAAAGTGCGGTAATGAAAGCGGGGCAGTGGGCCTATCGTGACCGTAGAGCGAAGAAAAGAGATTTTCGTAAACTTTGGATTATTAGAATTAACGCCGCCGCAAGAGAAAATGGTTTGTCTTATTCCGTATTCATGAATTCTCTTAAGAAATTAGGGATCAACATGGATCGTAAATCTCTGGCAGAGTTGGCTTTCAACGATCGGGAAGTATTTAACGCCCTGGTTGAAAAAATCAAAGTAGCTGGATAAACATCCGACTACCAGTCGAACGCCCTGTATTTGCAGGGTTTTTTTCGTTTTCCGAGAACGTTTTTTAAGGGGGAATCAAGTATGCTCACTATGGAGACCATTGAAGAATTAGAAAGCAAGGTCATAAAAGCCCTCGAATTGATCGGTGATCTCCGCGCTGAAAATGGTCGCTTAGAATCCGAAAACGAAACTCTGAGAGCGGAAAACGACCAGATGAAATTGGCAATGGAAGAGAAGGAAAAAGAGCTTTCCACTCTCCGCGATCAACTACAAAAAACAACAAATGAACTGAACGATCTCAAGGAAAGAGAACGAAAACTGGAAGACAAGATCAACCAGCTTTTGGGAAGATTGGATTCTCTTCCTACAAGAAGTGGTGGGCCAACGGCTTCTTCGCCTTCTCCGGTGGCGACTGCATCTAATGTAGACACAGTCAAAGAAAACCTTTCCGTGGAAGATGAATTTGGTGAGGACGATGAGATCATTCTTCTTGATGAGGATGACGACGATATTTCTATCATTACCGAAGTTTCTGAAAAAGACGAAGACATCGCCGAAATTTCGGACGAAGAGGAAACTACGGAAGAATTGACCGTAGATGACGATGACGATATTATCATTGAAGACGATGAGGATGTGATCAACGTATTTGACGCCGACGAAGACGATGATTTTCTAATTATCGAGGATGAGCCTAAACCTAAACCTTGAGTTGTTTCCAATGGACCTTCACAGGGTAAAAGTCAGAATTCTCGGAGAAGAGTATACGATTCTCAGCGAAGCGGGAGAAGATTATATCTATTCCCTTGCGGACGACGTGGATCGTAAACTTAGAGAGCTCGGAACCGGAATGCCTGGGGCTTCAAAACAAAAACTCGCCATCTTAGCCGCGCTTAACTTTGCGGATGAATTGCAACAAGTGAAAGAAATCAAAGAGAAATCGCCGTCTGTTTCTATAGGAACCGGAGAGATAGAAGAGAAAACTCGTAAGCTAATTACGATGTTGGAAGAAGGAATCATCGGGGATCTTTGATTTTTCTTTTATTCAAAATTAAATCCGTTTAACAATCTCGTTGAAACTTCAGTCTAGAAACGCACTTCGAACTTTACTTACCCTTTTGGAAGAAAGGAAAAAAAAAGATCTGATTATTCTTGGATTTTTGAAAAAAATTACGGCCGACGCGCGAAAGATCATCGCCTACGTTCCCGATAAGTGGGAAGTGAAGATCGATCCGAAAGTTTTGGGTTGGACCGATTCCGGGAGAGAAATTTATTTCCCAAAAATTATGAATCAGAAATTGGAATTCATTCTTCCGGAAGCTTGGGAAAACGGTCCATTTGATGTTTTAGAACCCAAGGGAGCAAAGATCTTGAATCCTCACGAAGCTGAATGGATTATCGTGCCTGCCTTAGGTTATGATGAGTTTGGTTATCGTCTCGGACGCGGAAGGGGCTTTTATGACAGAACCCTTTGTGCGGTGGATTCGAGTAAGTTGATTGGACTTACTTACGAGGAACTTTTCCCTGCAAGTTTTCCAAAAGAAGATCACGACATAAGAGTAGGCAGAGTTATTACAGAGAAAAAAAACTATCAAATCGTCTGAAAAAACGTTAAAATATTGTCTATTTGATAGTATATCGGATCGGCTATTCACGTTGTTAGATTCGACGGCAAGAAACTCAAGTAGTGCGATTGATAATTGGGTAATAACACTAAGTCATCTGACGCTTAGGAAGTGGAAGTAGAAAGTCTAACGATACGACTTGTGGGCCACTGATTCGATTGGGATTTTGTCGGTACCGGAGTGAAATGCTTGGTTTGCAAAACAGGTAACGAATACGGATTGTGGTTTTCGAAATTTAATTTCTCGGCGTCGGGTGTGATGTAAGTTCTTAGTAGAACAAAGACGCGTGGTCGGTAATCTATGTATGGCATGTAACTTTGGTTTTATCGAAAAAAGAGTTCACTTTGGAAAAAGTGTAAGAATTTTTTAGATTTAGGAAATTCTTTCTTTCGATTGTTCTTGAAAAACAAATTGCAATCTGTTTCATAGATTGATTCTGGATTTTTTATGGAGAACCGTTAGGTAGCAATCATGGCCTCATTCGATAGTAGACATTACCTTGAATCCTTGGAAGCGGATAAGACTACGGAGTCTCAGAAGGAATATTTAACTTTTAACGTAAACGAGGAAATTTTCGGAATCGATATTCTGAAAATCCATGAGATTTTAAAACCGGTTCCAATTACAAGAATCCCGAACGGAGGCGATTATATTCTAGGGGTGATCAATCTTAGGGGAGAAATCATTCCGATAATAGATTTGAAGCAGGTTTTCGGAATCGGTTATAGCGACATCATTCCATCTACGAGGATTATCGTCGTTGTACAGGATGAAAAGCGTGCGGGGATCCTAGTGGATACGGTGAGACAGGTGGTAAAGATCCAATACGACAAAATCAATAGTAATACCACCGACGATCTTACTCTCAATTATAGTTCCTTGATAGAATCAGTCAGCCAGGCGGACGAAACGTTGATACTCAATCTAAACTTATCCGTCCTGATTAACTTTGAACGGGAGGCGATCTAATGGCTGGAATTCTAGGAGAATATACCGAACTATTCTTGGAGGAATCGGAAGATCAGATAGAAGAATTGAACATCAACCTTCTCAGACTGGAAGCCGATCATAAAAACCTTTCGATCATCAACGATATCTTTCGTGCCGCTCATTCCTTAAAAAGTTCCGCGGCCTTTGTAGGCTTATATAACCTTTCCGATCTTGCTCATAAGATGGAAAATCTTCTTCAGTTGACGAGAGACGGTAAATTGCAAGTCAAACTTCCACTCGTCAACCTTCTCTTTCAGTGTTTTGATCTAATTAAATATGTGATTCGAAGTGTGGCGGAAGGAAATAAAATCGATACCCCGTTTACGGATATGATTCAAAAACTGGATGCTTATGAGAAAGATCCTTCTTCTTTTTCGGGTGTTGCAAGTGATGCCCCGCCTGCTTCGGCTCCTGCTCCTAAATCGGAGAAAACCGCGTCCACATCGAAACCGGCGGAAACTCCGTCTCGACCGGGTGGGTTGGAAATTCATCTCGAAGTGGAAGAGGTGAGGGAACTCGAAGAAGAAATCCGTAAATCATCCGGTAAGTGTTGGAAAATTTCGGTGACTCTTGGGAAAGATTCTCCGATGAAAGGACTTCGTTTTTCCTTGATTCTTCAAAACCTGAAGAATTTGGGAGTTGTGTTTAAGTCCGTTCCCGATTTGGAAGAATTGGACAAGGGAGGAGTGGACGTGACTTCCGTCGCCTTGTTGTTCATCTCCTCCGAGTCTTTCGAACAAATTCGAACTGCGGCTAACGTAGATATGGTGGAATCTTTGGACGTTCAAGAATACGTTCCAGCCGTTCAGGAGGCGGTCGCCGCAAATTTCAAAATTGAAGATGATATGGCCGCGTCCGAGTCCAGGGTTACATTAAAAAGTATTAAAGTATCCTCTGATAAGCTGGATCAGTTGATGAACAACGTGGGCGAACTTATCATCACCAACTCCGGTTTTCAAAGAATCTATGACGATTTGATTCGGGTTTTCGGAGAAGATCAGTTGTTCAATGATCTTAAATCCAGAATTGATCTTATCAATCGGATTTCCAAAGAACTTCAATCCGGAATCATGAATATTCGTATGGTTCAAATTTCTACCGTGTTTCGGAGATTCTCCAGACTGGTGAGAGATCTTTCTTTGGAAACAGGCAAAAAAGTCAATCTAGTTCTTTCGGGAGAATCCACCGAACTAGATAAAAAAGTCATAGACGCGTTAGGCGAACCATTGCTTCATCTTATTCGTAACTCCGTGGATCACGGAATTGAAACACCGGCGGAAAGGTTAACCGCCGGAAAACCCGAAGTCGGAACATTGGAACT
>NZ_AHMT02000015.1:147500-150000 GCF_000243815.2 Leptospira alexanderi serovar Manhao 3 str. L 60
TTCCGGACGTGTTTCGTGCTGTGGAAACCGATAAGATCGACTACGGAGTCGTCCCGGTGGAAAACTCCAGCGAAGGTTTGGTCAATTCGACTTTGGATCAATTTTTGATTTCTGATCTTCTCATTTATTCCGAACACTATTTAAGAATCAACATCAGTCTTCTCGGATTTGAACACGATCTTTCCAAGATCAAATCGTTATACGGAATCAAAATCGCCAATTCCCAGTGTAAGAATTGGCTTGCGGCCAATCTACCTCACGTGGAGGTCATAGAAACATCTTCCACGGCCAAGGCGGCTCAGATCGTAGCGGAAAAAAAAGACGCTTGTGCGGCCATTGCCTCCTCCATTGCGGCGGAAATCTACGGGCTCAGTCTGATCCGGGAATCCATCGAAGACCTTGTCGACAATACGACACGATTTCTCATCATCGGAAAAAATCAATGCCCGCCCACCGGAAACGACAAAACTTCGATCGTTTTCTCCTGTCCCGATAAACCAGGCGCACTTTATCGGGTGTTAAAACCGTTTTTCGATCATCAGTTGAATCTGACCAAGATCGAATCCAGACCCACGAGAAGAAACTCTTGGGAATACAACTTCTTCATCGACTTTTACGGTCACCAAAAGGACGAAGCGATTCAGAACGTACTCGCAAGTTTGAATGAAAATACGATTTTTCTGAGAGTGCTCGGTTCCTATCCGATGTCTACGCAAAGCCTATGAGATTAGAATTTTCTAATGTTCTCATATATGGACTGGGGCTTATGGGGGCCTCGCTTTCTCTTGCCCTCAAAAAAAAAGGAATTTCGACACACGTTACCGGAGTGGTAAGCTCTTTTGCAAGTAAGTCCAAGGGAGAATCCCTGAAATCCGCGGATACGATTTTGACCGCGGAGGAATTCCGCTCCTCCAAAAGCTGGAAAGATTACGATTTTATTATATTCGGAGTTCCTGTTGATTTAACCGTAAAACTCATCGCACAATTGCCTCCGGATTATTCGGGAATGATTACCGATCTTGGATCCACAAAAAAAGAAATCATTCACGCCGTGGAAACGCGTTTCCCAAGCGGGCACAACTATGTTTCTTCTCATCCGATGTGCGGTTCGGAGGAATCTGGACTCGAATTCGCAAATGTTTCGTTATATGAGGGTCGGCTTTGTATTTTGACTTCCCCTAAAAATGCAAAACCGGAAATCAGGGATCGTTTGGAAAACTTTTGGAAATTCGTTGGCGCAGAAACGATCGAAATTTCGGCGGAGGAACACGATTCCATATTGTCCTATTTATCCCATTCTCCTCATATCCTTTCCTCGATTATGGCGGATTGGGCGGCCAATCAGAAAACCGTAAAACGTTACACCGATCTTTCTCCGATTCCTTTGAACGGGGGAGGGTTTCGAGATATGACTAGAATCGCAGGTTCCAACCCCAAGATGTGGGCGGCAATTTTTGGCTCTAACCAGAACGAAATCTACAAGTCTCTTCTGGATTATCGCGATCGGCTTGATAGTATATTAGAAAAATTGAATCCAAAAAACACTCTAGATCCGAAGGAATGGGAACGGTTTATGGAAACTTCCCGCAGATCTAGAGATTATATTTTGAAGAACCAGGATGATTCCAAAAAACATTAAACTCAAATCCGGAGAAATCACGGTTCCCGGAGACAAATCCCTTTCCCATCGCTGTGTTCTGTTTGCCGCTCTTTCCAAGGGAAAATCTAAAGTGACCGGATTTTTGGAAGCGGAAGACCCTTTGAACACGATGTCCGCTTTCACCAAACTTGGATTGAAGGCCCGAAAAGTTAAGCCGGGAGAATACGAGTTTGAAAGTCCGGGTAAGAGCGGTCTTATTTCGCCGAACGTGAATCTTGATTTCGGAAATGCGGGAACGGGGATTCGATTGTCTGCGGGACTCATCTGCGGTTTACCAGGAGTGAACGCGGTCCTTACGGGAGACGATTCTCTAAAAAAACGTCCCATGGGTAGAATCATTAAACCTTTGACTGCCATGGGAGCTTCCATTTTCGGTCTGGGGGAAAAAGAAACCGCTCCTTTAAAAGTAGAAGGAAAAAAACTAAAAAGCTTTCGTTATGAAAGTTCGATCGCGAGCGCACAGATCAAATCCTGTCTGATGCTTGCGGCGATTGCATCCGAAACAAATTTGGAATATTCGGAAAACAACCTATCCCGTGATCATACCGAAAACATGTTCCGGTTTTTAGGAAACAAGATCGAACAAATTTCCCCGTTTCATTTTAAAATCGAACCTCCATACGTTCTGAACGGGGGAGAATTTAAGGTGCCGGGTGACATATCTTCCGCCGCGTTTTTTTTGGTTCTTGGGGTTCTGGCCAAAGAAGGAAATCTTCTCGTCAAAAACATAGGACTCAATCCGGCTCGAATTGGAATTTTGAAAGCTCTCGAACTGATGGGCGCCAAAATCGAAATCCAGAATCAAAGGATGGAATGTGGAGAGCCGGTCGGGGATCTGAA
>NZ_AHMT02000015.1:155000-157500 GCF_000243815.2 Leptospira alexanderi serovar Manhao 3 str. L 60
TTATCTGGCTCAGTTTGCCGTAATGGGAGAGATTTATTCAAAGCTAATATTCAATATTTCTAATCCTAAGGTTGGAATTCTTTCCAATGGAGAAGAAGATAAAAAAGGGAACGCCGTTTCCTTAAAAGCGTTCGAAATGATCAAAAAACTTCCGATTCGTTTCGTAGGAAATGTGGAGGGACGAGATCTCTACGGAGGTGGTAAGGATGTGGACGTTGTGGTCTGCGACGGTTTTATCGGAAACATTGTGTTAAAGGCGACCGAGGGTCTTTCCAAATCCATATTCAACGTCTTGCGTGAAAGTATCAAACAATCTAGTCTGGCCCAGACCGGAGCCTTGCTCCTCAAGCCTACCTTTGGAGCCATCAAAAAACGTCTGGATTATGCGGAATATGGCGGAGCGCTTTTGTTGGGCGTGGACGGAATCTGCTTGATCGGACACGGTTCGTCTAACGCTCTTGCCGTACAAAGAGCGATTCGGGTGGTGACTGAATGCGCGCAGCGCCAAATTAACGATCGTATCGCGGCCGATATCAAAAAGTATAATATTTAACGTGAGTACGGATGCTTTGATTTCTTCCATGCCGAAAGGCTCATATCCTTGAGTTTGGATGCCATTATCGTTGTTGATTGTTTTGCCGCCTGAGGTGCCAAAATCGATCGAAGAGTGAATTTCGTTCAAGGGTTTTCGATCGATAAAAACTTTCGGTCTTCCTTATGAGAGACGATTAATTCTAATTTTAAGCCGCTCGGAGAATGGACCCTACGAAATATTCTTTCCAGAAAGTTTTCGGAAGATTTTGTTTTGCAGTCGGGAGGAAGTAAATCGATCGCATCGTCGTTTAATCTGAATCTTGCAAATTCAATTTTGCCAGGATATAATGTTTTTTGGGGAACGTTCCAAATTGTATCCACACAATTGATGCCGTCTTTGTTACTTAAAAGAATTTTAAAATTCCAACCTGTATCGGGAAAACGAGTCTCCTTTGAGTTGTCTTCGTTTTTCATAAATAAGAAGAAGGTCGGAAAACCTTCCTTACCTTCTCGACTTGATTTAACATATAAGGTTACGGATCCAATTTTCAATTTAGGAGAGGAAGATTGAACCGTGAATGCTCCCGGATTCATAGTTCTTGCAACCATGCCGATCACTAAAACGACTAAAACCAAATTTAAAATAAAGATCAAACGTACTCTCGAAAATTTGCCGCCACTGGATTGTTTTCTACTTTCTTCCAAGAATTTTCTGAATTCTTCCGGAGAACGAGAATGATAACCGCCGCCCATGTCAATTGTCCCCCTTTGTCAGTAATTTGCGAATTACGGAAGCGGTCGGAAAACCTTTTGATTTTTTTGCCGCTTGAGTAAGTAAAGAAAATGAAAGTTGAACTGCTTCGGGGATCGTAAAGCTTCTTGAGAGATAAAAAGAAAGAATTCCGGCCAAAAGATCCCCCGTCCCCATCACAGCCAATTTCGGTTCCGGTGTCTCCCAAAGAAAAACTGTTCCGTTTGGGTCTATTAAAAAAGAGGAATGTCTTTTCCACAATAGATACGTCTTGAAGTTTTTTGCGTATTCTTTCGCAAGAGAAATTCCTTGTCCGACCGATTTTATTTTCGTGTTTAAAAGACTTTCCAGTTCTCCCGTATGGGGAGTCATCAATACTTTTTCATGTAATAGAATATTCTGATATGCTTTAATAGCTCCCGCGTCAAGAACGCAGAATTTTTCTTTCGGTAAAGGAAGGATCGGACATTCTTCCGTTTTTAAGCCTGGGCCTAAAAGGAAAACGGATGCTTTTCGAACGAAAGGAAGATTTATGATATCGGAACTTTCCGGAATCGTATTTACCATCAAAGAGGGATCTTTTTTTAAAACTCCCCGGACTGTTTTTTCGGAGGGGGTCAAAAGGAGAGAAATTCCTCCGCCTAACTCGTGAAATGTGAGTAGAGAAGAAAGCGCCGCTCCCGACATTCCCTGGGAGCCTCCGATGAGGAGCAAAGAGCCGTTTTGGTATTTATGAGAATTTTCTTCTCTTGGAAAGGTTTTTTTTAGAATGGATTTTGGAATTTTTTTCCAAAGGATTTTACCGGTTTGAGATTTGGACTCGAAAGGGACTCGGTCTTTGATTTCATTTGATGATACTTCTTGATTTTCGTTGGATGAATCTCTACTGTTGGATTCGATTTGATTTTGATTGAATTCGATGTTGAATGTAGTTCTGCTGACAGGATTGTCTTGGTTTTGATCGTTCGGGATCGCGGAAAGAGATAAATCCGTATTCTTTCCGATCGGAAAACCTATTCTGTGAAACGTTTTACGCACTTTGCCGGGTAAAAAACGATTTTTCCATTTTTTTACGCCAATTTCGGCTAACGCATCAGTTTCAAAAGGAAGTGGAAAATCTTCGTTAAAACCTGAGACCGCATCGATACTAAGGATGAAACTACCTTTCGGTTTTTTTTGTTTGTTTTCTTTGATTTTGGAGATGACGATGTCCAA
>NZ_AHMT02000015.1:162500-170000 GCF_000243815.2 Leptospira alexanderi serovar Manhao 3 str. L 60
CGCGGCCTTATTACTTTTTTAGATACTCCGGGTCACGAAGCATTTACTTCGATGAGAGCCCGAGGGGCGAAGGTTACGGACATCGTAATCCTCGTAGTCGCTGCGGATGACGGAGTGATGCCTCAGACATTGGAAGCGATCAGTCACGCGAAAGCGGCCGAGGTTCCGATCATAGTTGCCATTAACAAGATCGATCTTCCGACGGCAAACCCGGACAAGATCATGCAGGAACTTGCCAATCACGGTCTTCAATCGGAGGAATGGGGCGGGCAAACGATGTATGTCAAAATCTCCGCTCGAGAAAACATAGGAATTGATAAACTTTTGGAAGTAATTCTCCTCCAAGCCGAGGTGATGGATCTCAAGGCCAATCCGAAACGAAGAGCAAAAGGAACGATCATAGAAGCGAAACTGGATCCGGGTCGTGGATCGGTGGCAACGGTTCTGATTCAGAACGGAACTCTTCGTGTGGGAGATCCTTTCGTTGCGGGAGTTTTCTCCGGTCGCGTAAGAGCGATGTACAACGATCTCGGACAACTGATTGAGGAAGCAGGACCCGCATTCCCGGCTCAGGTGACCGGTATCGACGGAGTTCCGGATGCGGGAGCGCCGTTTGACGCGATGGCGGATGAAAAAGAAGCCAGAAATATTTCTCAACATAGAATTGAATTCGAAAAAATCGGAAACGCGGGTGCCGCGGCCGGAACCACTTCTAAGGTAACTCTTGAGAACATGAACGAGTATATCAAACTCGGCGCTTTGAAAGAACTCAAGGTCATCATCAAGGCGGACGTTCGCGGTTCCGCCGAGGCGATCAAGGAATCCTTGGAAAAACTTTCCACTCCGGAAGTAAAGTTGAACGTGATTCAATCCGGCGCGGGTGCGATTGTGGATATGGACGTTATGCTCGCTTCTGCTTCGAACGCTCTGATTATCGGTTTTCACGTGCGTGCAAATCCGAAAACAATCGCTCTTGCGGAAAAAGAGCAGGTTCAGATCAAGTATTACAATATCATCTATCAAGTTGTGGATGAGATCAAATTGGCGATGGAAGGACTTCTCGAACCGGAAAAGATCGAGGAAGTGATCGGAACCGCCGAAATTCGAGAGATCTTCAAGGTATCCAAGATCGGAAATATTGCCGGTTGTATGGTTACATCCGGAAAAATCCAGAAGTCGGCGAATGTTCGCGTAATCAGCGACGGAGTAACGAAATTCGACGGGAAACTTAAATCTCTCAAACGGGTCAAAGACGATGTAAATGACGTCGTGTCCGGTTTCGAATGCGGTATTCAAGTGGACGGATACAACGACTTTAAAGTCGGAGATACGATCGAAGCTTATAATGTAACCGTAATTAAGCGGAAACTGGAATAGGAAAGCCGGACCTTGAATCCGATCCGAAGAAGAAAAATCGAAGCGGAAGCCGTTCGTACCGTTGCGATGATGATTCTGTCGGGCAAAGTAAAAGATCCAAGGGTGCATATGGTTTCCGTACATCGTGCGGAAATATCTGAAGACGGAAAGAACATGAAAGTATTCGTAACCGCGATCTGCACGGACAAAAAAAAGTTAAAAGTACTATCCGGACTCAACAGCGCCGCCGGTTTATTTCAAACGACGTTATCCGGAAAGTTAGGACTTAGAATTACGCCTAGAATGCAATTTCTTTGGGATGAGGAATATATTCAGAGTTTGGATGAATCGCTCAGACTTACCAGAAAACCCACGAGTGCGGACTGAATCCGGATTTTTGCTCATCCATAAACCGGAAGGGATGACTTCTTCGGATCTAGTAGTGGCTGTCCGTAAAAAACTTAAATTCAAAAAGGTCGGTCATACGGGAACTTTGGATCGGGCCGCAAGCGGTCTTATGATTCTTCCTGTCGGAAGTTGTACTAGTTTTTCCAGTGTATTCTTAGAAAAAGAAAAATCGTATCAAGCCTGGGTCAAACCGGGAGAATCCACTGATTCCGGAGATAAGGAAGGCGAAATCTTAGAATCACTTCCGAAAGAACAAACGGAAATTTGGTTTCGGGAACATCGAGAGAAACTCAAGGACTTATTCGAGCAAGTTCCAACCTGGGAAACTCAGGAAGCTCCGGAGGTTTCTGCACTTAAGGTAAACGGAAGGAGAAGGTCCGATCTCTTTCGAGAGGGAGTAGCATTGGTTCCCGCTGTGCGAAAGATTCGAGTGTATCAGTATGAACTCGGAATATTTTCTCCCGAATTGATTTCTTTTAAGATTCGAGTTTCTGCGGGAACTTACATCCGTAAGATTGTAATGGATATTTCCGATCGTGTTGGTTTTCCGCTTCGTTTGGAGAAATTGGTCCGCACCAGTATTGGTAAATTGAATTTGAACCAAGCCGATTCGTACGAAAATCTATTGGAAGGAAAAGTTAATATTTATCCTCCGGAATCGATTTTGGAATTTCCCACCGTGGAAATTCCGAGCACAGAAGTGAAAAACGTGCTCAACGGGAGAAAAGCAAAATTGGAATGGATTCCCGGCACGGAGTTTCTTCTCGTTTCCCCCGAAGGGGAGATTCTTGCTTGGTGCAGAAAAGAAGAGCATGGAATCCATGAGTTGGATTATAAATATTTAAGAGTCTTTCCTAAAAATTAGCTTTAAAGAGGTGCCATTGCTTAAAAAATGGTAAAAAGGTATATTCACTCTATGATAGCTGCTGAACAGAAAAAACAAATTATCAGTAATTTTGCCCGCAAAGCGGGAGACACGGGTTCCACTGAAGTGCAAATCGCTCTCATTGATGCGAGAATCAAAGAACTCAACGAACATTTCAAGTCTCATAAAAAAGATTTTCATTCTAAAACCGGTCTTTTAAGACTCGTAGGCAAAAGAAAGAAACTTCTGGATTATCTCAAAAGAACCGAATTAGACCGTTATAAAAAACTAATCGAAACTCTCGGACTCCGTAAGTAAGTTGTCCATGACGCATACAATTTCCGGCCAATATGGCCGAGATACGATCGTTCTAGAAACCGGAAACTGGGCAAAACAAGCCCACGGTGCCGTAGTTTATAAATCCGGAAATCTAGTTTTGCTTGCCACTGTTTGTGCAGCTGATGATGCAAAAGAAGGACAAGATTTTTTCCCTCTTACCTGCGAATATACCGAAAAACTCTATTCCGTCGGCCGTTTTCCCGGTGGCTATTTTAAACGGGAAGCCAAACCTCCTGAGCATGAAATTCTTATTTCCAGAATTATAGACAGACCGATTCGGCCTCTGTTTCCGGAAGGATATTTCTGCGAAGTGCAACTTCAGGTCCAAGTTCTTTCCGCGGACGGGGACGTTTCCGTTGCAGGACACGCGCTGAATGCCGCAAGCGCCGCATTAACGATTTCTGATATTCCTTTCAACGGGCCGATTGCGGGTGCGAGAATCGGAAGAATCAACGGAGAGTTGATTTTGAATCCGACTACGAAAGAAATCGTGAACTCCGATTTGGATCTGGTTGTTGCCGGAACTAAAACTCATATCGTCATGATTGAGGGAGAAGCGAAAGAGCTCAGTAACGAAGAAATGCTTTCGGCTCTTCGTTTCGCTCAAAAGCATATCGCCGAGTTTGTAACTCTTCAGGAAGAATATGCAAAAAAAATCGGAGTTGTCAAACGCGAAGTTAAGTTGAAAGCCCGGGACGTTGAACTTCTTGCTAAAGTAAAGGAATATGCGTTTGCAAAACTAACTGCCGCAAATCAAACTCCCGACAAAACCGCTCGTAATAAAGAAATCTCTAATGTGAACAAAGAAGTTGTCGAGTTCTTCAAACAAACCGTAGAAGAAGAGGACAAGATCAAAGATATCAAAACGTATCTTCACGAATTGGAATATGAAATCGTTCGTGAACAGGTCCTCACGAAAGGAACACGTTTCGACGGAAGAAAGTTAGACGAAATTCGTCCCATTTCCGTAGAAATCAATCCGCTTCCCGGTCCTCACGGTTCTTCCGTTTTTACTAGGGGGCAGACTCAATCTTTAGGGGTTGTGACTTTAGGAACAGGGTCTGACAATCAGAGATACGAGACTTTGGAAGGTCAAAAAGAGAAGTCCTTCATGTTGCATTATAACTTTCCTGCGTTTTCTGTGGGTGAGGTTCGTAGATCTTCCGGTCCCGGGAGAAGGGAAATCGGACATGGAAATCTGGCGGAACGAGCTCTCAAATTGGTTCTTCCTAAGTCGGAGGAATTTCCGTATGTGATCCGTGTCGTATCTGAAATTTTAGAATCCAACGGTTCCAGTTCTATGGCCTCCGTTTGTTCTGGTTCTTTGGCGCTCATGGCTGCGGGTGTTCCGATTAAAGGAAGTGTTTCCGGAATTGCGATGGGACTTTTTTCGGATTCTTCCGGTAAGTATGCGGTGTTATCCGATATTGCCGGTTTGGAAGATCATTTCGGAGATATGGATTGTAAGATCGCCGGAACCAGAAAAGGAATCACCGCCTTTCAGATGGATTTAAAAGTGACCGGTGTCAGTTTCGACGTTTTAGAAAGTGTATTCGAACAGGCACAAAGGGGAAGATTCCATATCTTGGATATTATGGAAAAACATATCTCCAAGGCTTCTGATAGTTTAGCCGGAACTGCTCCTAGAGTTATCGTTCGAAATATACCTAAGGATAGAATCGGCGAACTCATCGGTCCGGGCGGTAAAAACGTTCGAGGGATCAGCGAACTTACGGGAGCGGAGCTTTATATAGAAGACGACGGAAGAGTGACCATCTCCGGTTCCAACCAAGAATCCGCGGAAAAAGCGGCGAAGATGGTGGATGGATTTTTCGCAGAGGTCGAAGTAGGAAAGATATACGAAGGAAAAGTAAAGCGGATTGCGGATTTCGGAGCGTTCGTCGAAATTCTTCCCGGTAAAGAAGGTCTTTGTCATATCTCTAAGATCGATTTTAAAAGAGTAAATTCCGTGAAAGATATTGTCAAAGAAGGTGATATCATTCGAGTCAAGGTTTTGAATGTGGATAAAACTGGAAAGATTGATCTCTCCAGAAAAGACGCTCTTGAAGAAGAAGTATAAGATTTTTTTAATATTCCCTTGGTGCAGGAACCTTCACAGTTAGTCTATAGAAAAGTTCTGTCCGGGGGAATTACGGTCCTCTTTCAACAAGCCCCTCATACAGTCAGTGCTTCAGCAGGAGTTTTTGTCCGTGTCGGCTCTAGACACGAATCTACCAAGAATGCCGGTTATTGTCATTTTTTGGAGCACATGCTTTTCAAGGATACGGCTAAACGAACTGCTAAACAACAGGCCGAGGACATCGAGAGGGTGGGCGGTTTTACCAACGCCGCTACTTCCAGAGAATACACTTACTTTCACGTAAGCGTAGCGGCAAAACATATCGGTCTCGGCTTAGAACTGTTAGCCGAAATGATCTATGAACCCTTGCTGAAACAATCAGACATAGAAAACGAGGCAGGAGTGATTTTGGAGGAGCTTCAAGGTTACGAGGATTCTCCGGAGGATTATATTCACGATTTCTACTATCAGAACTTTTTTCCTAAGAATTCTCTGGGACGGGACATCATCGGGACGAGAGAGTCCGTTTCCGGGGTCGATCATAAAAGATTATCAGAATTTTATAATACGTATTATCATACGGAAAATATGTTTCTTTCGATTTCCGGAAACTTCGAACCGGACGAGATTTTTGCGATCGCCGGAAAGTATTTTAATAGGCTCAGAAAGAAAAAGAAAGATATCGATGCACCTTCCTTGCCCAGGAAACAATGGGGTTACTTTCCAAAAAAGAAAAAACTGGAACAGGTTTATTTCGTTTTAGGTGGAGAGGGGTTTGCAAGAGAATTTCACAATGCTTCTTTGGCGAGCCTGTTCACTCACATCTTAGGTGGTGGAACTTCTTCCAGACTTTTCCAAAAAGTTAGGGAAGAGAAGGGACTTTGTTATCAGATCACCGCCTATCCTTCCTCTTATATAGACGTAGGTATTAATAGCGTCGTTTGTTCCACTTCCAAGGAGAAATTCGTTACTTGTTTGGAAACGATCTCCGACGAAATCAAATCGATTTTGGATCGTGGAATCACCGAAAGGGAACTTCTAGATGCGCAGTCCAACCACGAAGGTGCTCTTTCGATCAGCTACGAACAAACCGAATCTCGTATGAATACGATTGCACTGATGGAATTGTACTATGGCCGTAATTATTCCTACGAAGAAAGAGTGAAAGAAATCTACTCGATCACTTTAGAGGATTTGAATCGTTTCGCAAGGTCGGCCTTGGGGATTCCTAAACTACATCTTTCCGCGCTCGGAAACTTGGGTTTGAAAGAAGAGAAAGCAGTTCAAAGGCTTTTTTCTTTGTAAGGAATTTTTTTAAGTTATATTCTATTTTTATATTTAGATAAGATGGCGCCCCTTCTGGCCCTGAAAAACGTAAGAGTTCCTACAATTTTGTGAAACCAAAACATCTCGCTTTTATTGGCGTTCAAAGAAACTCAATCTCAACGGATCGTTCGATAGGTTTTTAAACCGCCTTTTCGTCGTTAAACCCGATGGAGTTCCCGCATTCTTAAATTTTAGGACAGCTCTAAGGTCGTGGGCTTACTTTAAAAAATAAATTATAATTTAAGAATATTCTAAAAATTAAAAAGGAAATTGTGCTTGCAGATTGATCCAGATGCTCTCGTTTTTACTTTCTCTTTTTCTAGAGTGACTTACCGTAAGCGCGACGTAAGGCGAAAGAAGTCTGAGACGAAAAGAGGAAGAACGATCCGTAAAAATCAAACTCGTTTCGTCTCTTGCGGTTCTCGCTTCGAAAAGAGAATCAGTATGATTGCCTTCTTTCTGGAATAAAAAAGCCCCTTCCAAATTCCAAGTCTCGTTAATTCGAAAGGACCATTTTCCTTCGGTGATTTTATCTCCGTTGATTCTCCATTCTTGTCCCGCTTCGATCGTAAATCGTTTTTTGTAAAGTCCGTAATAAATTCCACGGCCGAGAGTTTCGTTCGTATAATTTCTGAGAGAAAGAAAAATTCCGCCCCAGGACGGATTGTAAAAGACCGGAGCTTTGCCTGCGATGATCTCCCAACGTTTAGAATCGTTTTCGGAAACAGCCGGGTTGACCGGTTGGAATTCTTTTGCTCCGAGGCCCTGTTTGTTTTCGTTTTGTAGGGGATGACTCCAAGCGCGAATCCATTCTAAAGTGAAGGTTGAGCGAGAAATGAATCCGAAACGGACTAGTTCTGCTTTGCCTTTTAGTTCTTTACGATCTGGGTCGAGGGCGAAAAGATCTTCGCTTTTTCCGCGATAACCCGTGAGTTTTAATTCGGAATCGAATTTTTCGGAACCCGCAGAAGAATAAAAGGTTCCATCGATCTCTTTTTTTTCACCAAAGGTTTGAATTCTGGAAATGATTTTGGGACCTGCAAGGGAGAAATCTTTCGATTGAAAGTTTAAAGAAGCGTAATGTTTTTTTATTTCGGGAGAATACGCGAACTCGAATAACTTGAGT
>NZ_AHMT02000015.1:175000-200000 GCF_000243815.2 Leptospira alexanderi serovar Manhao 3 str. L 60
TTTCCGACTTCCCTTGAATTTTTCTGCAGGCAAATACTCTCTCGGCATCGCCTTACACGAAGGAGATAGTCATGTTGAAAATAGTTATCTCTGGAAAGACGGAATTCTTTCCTTCGAGTTGGAACGTTTAAATTTGCCTAAATTTGAAGGGGTTGCTTGGCTTCCGGTACAAAGTAGGTTCAAAAAAGACACTTCTTTCTGATTTATTTTTCTTTCTCAACCTGGAAAGGTCGGAATTCTGGTTCTCAATATGAAAGTTTGTGTGGTTGGAAGCGGATATGTAGGTCTTGTCGCGGGTGCTTGTTTTGCGGAATATGGAAATCATGTGATTTGTGTAGATAAAGACGAAGTAAAAATCGCAAATCTTAAAAAAGGTATTATTCCTATTTATGAACCTGGACTTTCCGAGTTGGTCTTGACCAATTGGAAGGAAAAAAGACTCGAGTTTACCACTTCTCTGCACGAGGGAGTGCAGAAGTCGGATATCATTTTTATCGCTGTAGGAACTCCCACTTTACCGGACGGTTCTTCCGATCTTTCTGCCGTTTTTGCGGTGGCAAAAGAAATTGGTAAGTCCATGAACGGATACAAGGTTATTGTAGACAAATCTACTGTGCCGGTCGGAACTGCGGCCCAAGTGAAAGCGATTATTGCAAATGAAACCAAGGAAGAATTTGACGTAGTTTCTAATCCGGAATTTTTGAAAGAGGGCGCGGCGATCGACGATTTCATGCGTCCCGAAAGAGTCGTGATTGGTTCCGAAACCCAAAAAGCCGGAGATTTGATCGCACAACTTTATGCTCCTTTCGTCCTCAACGGAAATCCTATTTTAAGAATGGGAGTCGTTTCAGCGGAACTTACGAAATACGCGTGTAACGCGTTTCTTGCGACTAAGATTTCTTTTGCCAACGAAATCGCAAACCTTTGTGAGGTTGTCGGAGGAAATTACGAGGACGTTCGTAAAGGGATGGGAACCGACTCTAGAATCGGGAGACAGTTTTTATACGCTGGAATCGGGTATGGCGGTTCTTGTTTTCCTAAGGACGTTCGCGCTTTGATCAAAACGTCTGAAGACGAGGGTTCTCCTCTTCGGATCATCCGTAAAGTGGAAGAGGTCAACGAAACTCAGAAACTCAGACTCTATGAGAAAATCGTAAAGTTCTACGGAGAATCGAACCTTTCCGGAATGATCTTCGCGGTTTGGGGACTTTCTTTCAAACCCGGTACTGACGATATGAGAGAGGCTCCTTCAATTCCCCTACTTCTGAAATTATATGATAAAAACGTAAAATTACGCGTTTACGATCCGGTCTCGAAAGAAACCTCAAAAGTTTATTTTGAAGGAAAAGTGGAATATGCGACTGACGCATATTCCGCTTTGAATGGTGCGGATGCTTTGTTACTCCTAACCGAATGGAGAGAATTCAGAGAACCTGATTTTTCAAAGGTCAAGAACCTTTTGAAAAATCAGGTCATCTTCGACGGAAGGAATCAATATTCTCCTGAACTGATGAAAACGAAAGGATTTCAATATTTCTCAATTGGTAAGCCGAACGTATAATTTGTGATTCTTTTTTAAAAAGGTCTATGATGTGCCGCTTTTACCCCTTTTTAGGTTGTTCGTTTTTGTGCACCCCTGTTGCTTCAACATGAATTGAATCATCCGGAAAAGAATTGGATAAAGTCCAACTTGAAATATGACATTCTACGTTTTTTCGAAGATGAGCGCCTATGGGCTTTTGTAATCATGTTTAAAATCGAAATCGACAAAAGAAAGTTGATCTTTTTCTAAAGAGTTTTTTTATTCTTTAATACTCATCCCTACATAATAGAGTGTCCAAAATTCTGCGTCTAAACGGGGATTTGTGCTAAAATTGGCGATACTCCTTTATGTAGAGATCGGTAATAAAAGGAATCCTCGCCTAAATGGAATAATAGTTCCTTCTGTAATACAACAAAGGCCTCAAACTGTCTTCCGATCCGGCGGAAATTACTTTTCCAATTACGATAGAGTGATCTCCTCCGCTCACAAATTGTTCCACCTCACATTCCATATAAGAAAGAATTCCGGGCAAAATAGGAATTCCCAACTCTCCCGTTTTACATTTAAGTTCTTCAATGAGAGTGTGTTTATCGGTTTTTCCCGAGGCAAATTGATTTGAAAGGGAATCCTGCCCCTGCGCCAAAATGTTCACGATAAATTTACCGGAATCGTAAATCGGATCGTGGCTGCTTATGTTCTTCTGAAGACAAAATAAAACAAGGGGAGGATTGAGTGAAAGAGAACTGAAACTGCTAACGGTTAGACCGCCGTGTTTTCCAAGATGAGAATATGTAATAACGGTAACGCCGGACGGAAAGTGTGAAAGTGCATTCTTAAAAACGTCGTCTGTAATTTTCATGAGGTCGATCTTAAAACCGAAAGACTCTCTGTCAACCGATCGAAGTAGAGATGATATTGAACTCGAATATGATGAGGATAGTAATTTCGTTCCTTTTATCTCTTTTGCCGATTTAAAAATGATTTCGTATTTCAGGATCTGGGATCTTTGAGTAATTGATTTGGAAAATTAATTCCAGCTTGAAAAAGCGGATTCAGGATTAGGACCAGAATAATTCCAGTGCCCCATCTTTCTTTCGTTGAGAGCTTCGGTTTTTCCGTAAAGGTGGAGATGATAATAAGGATTTTCTAATGTATTATTCCAAAGCGGAGAATCTGGTTTGTAGTCCTCTCCCAGAATGTTCTTCATCGTAATCGACTTTGCCGGAATCGTATTCGGAGAAGGTAAATTGCAAAGAGTTCTCAATTGAAGGGAAAATTGAGAAAGGGTTCCCGAATTTTGACTGAAATGCCCGGAGTTATGTGGTCTTGGAGCGAATTCGTTGCAAAGAACTTCCTCGTTTTTGATGAAGAATTCAATTCCGAAAACTCCCACATAGTCGATCGTTTCCGCCAATTTTTTAGAGTAGTTTACGAGTTCGGTTTCTATCTTTTCCGAAAAATTTCCTGGATAAAACGTGAGATCTAAGATCTGATTTTTATGAACGTTTCTAGAAGGACGAAAGTTCAGGATTTTTCCGTTTTCAAATCTCGCTAAAATTACGGAAGCTTCCGCGGTAAACGGAAATAATTCCTCCACGATATGATTGAGTTCTTTTAAAACGGAAAGCGCAGAGGAGAGTTCCTCCTTGGTCTTACATTGGATTTGTCCTTTTCCGTCGTAACCCATCGTGTTCGTCTTGAGTATGCAGGGAAATTTCACGTTGGAAAGAACGGAAAGTTTGTCTTTTTCCGTAAAAACCGGATAAAAGTTTACCGTTGGGATTCCCGCTTTTCGAAAAGAGGTTTTTTCCTTCCATCGGTTTTGCGCGATTCGAATACAACTTGGGGAAGGACGAACTTTGAGTCCGGTTTGTTTTGAAAATTTATCTATCGTAGAAAGTGCAATTTCTGGAATATTCTCAAATTCGAATGTAAGAGCGTCTATACTTTTCAAAAAAAAGACCAACGCTTCTTCGTCCTCGTATGCAGATACGTGCGATTTTGCCCCGGCTCCCGCGGCGGGAGAATTTTTTTCGGGAGAATAAACGGAAATCTCGTATCCAAAAGGAATCGCTTCCAAACAAAACATTCTCGCGAGTTGTCCGGACCCCATTACCCCAAGCCTCGAACCTGGAGCTAAAACATCGTTATCTTTCACAAGAGGTCCTTGTTTTTTGAAAGAGCATCCTCTCGAATTTGATTTCGATATTGCTCGAGTTTTTCGGAAAGTTTAGAATCTTGAAGGGAAAGGATTCTTATCGCGAGCAGACCTGCATTCTTTGCACCGGTGGTCCCGATTGCAAGAGTTCCGACAGGAACGCCTCCCGGCATTTGAACAATGGAAAGAAGACTGTCTAAGCCGTTTAACGTTTTGCTTTGTACGGGAACTCCGAGGACTGGAAGCGTGGTCATCGAAGCGACCATTCCGGGAAGATGAGCGGCTCCCCCGGCCCCTGCGATGATTACGGAATAACCGTTTTGTTTTGCCGATTTAGAAAATTCTAACATATACTCGGGAGATCTATGCGCGGATACGATTTCTTTGTGGAAGGATACGCCGAATTCTTTTAAGACCGATTCCGTTTCTCTCATCGTCTCCCAATCGGAATGACTTCCCATGATGATTGCCACTTTTGCGCTCAAGTCTTTTCTCCTGTTGAAGATGTTTCTTTCGATTGTAGTGTTTGCAAGTATTAAACAGGAAGGGAATCTACGAAGCGCTCCAATCGAATTCCGCGTGAAGCTTTCGCTAAAACGATGGAACCTTCCGGAACCGTTTGCGAAAATTTCCGAACGAGTTTTACAAGTCCTTCGTCAGTTCCGGCAAAATGTTCGGAAAATCTGGGAAGGGTTGTTCGTTTAACAAATTCTTCCCGAATCCAAAGAGAGTCGGTTCCAAACGTAAAAAGTCCTTTTAGATTCTGGAATTCGGAACACTTTTTTCCGAGTTCCTTATGGAACTTTTGGGAATGTTTTCCCAATTCTTTCATATCTCCTAAAACTACGTAAAATTCTTTTCCATCCGCGAGTTGATCGGCAACTTCCAAGGATGAAAGCATCGATTCGTAATTCGCATTGTACGTGTCGTTGATTACGGAGTATTTCCCTTTTTGTAAATCCAGTCTTTTATCGGCGGATTTGAACGCGGAGATCCCTTCTCGAATCCATTCCGTAGGAACTCCGACCGTTTCTAAACAGGCGATTGCGATCGCTAAATTTTCTAGAAGTTTATATCCGGGTAGATTCCATTCAATTTCTTTGCCCTTGTATTCCAATAAGAATCCGGAAGGTCTTTTCCGAAGAACGGAGAATATATGATCCGGTTTTACAAGAATCAATCCGCCTCCGTGTCGGCGGAGTTTTCTTTTTAGTATTTTAGAATATTCTCCCGTATTTGGATAAAAGAGTTTTCCTCCCTTTACCAAGCCCTCGGCCACTTCCGCCTTCGCTTTTGCGATGTTTTTTTGACTTCCTAAAAATTCTATGTGTGCGGTTCCGATTGTAGTAATTAGAGCGAGATCCGGTTTTGCAATTTGAGCGAGTCTTGCAATTTCCCCTTTATGATTCATTCCGAGTTCGCATACTACGATTCGAGTTCGATCGGAAATCCGAAACAGAGTGAACGGAAGTCCGATTTCGTTATTGTAATTCTTTTCAGTGACGACCAATATGGGTTCTTCGAGATTTTTTAAACAGCTTCCTAAAACTTCCTTCGTCGTGGTTTTTCCGCTGGATCCGGTAACTGCAATTACGATCGGATTAAAACGCGATCTGTGGAAGGCGGCGAGTTTCCCAAGAGCAACTAACGTGTTCTTTACAGGAATTTCTTTAGACTGCTCTTGGGAATTGAAGTTCTTTCGAATCGGATGGTCTTCTTCGACTAAAAAATAACTCGCTCCGCGAGAAAGTGCGTCTCCGATAAATTCGTGTCCGTCCCGATTCCCTCGGAGAGGAACGAAAAGAGAACCTTTTTCCGCCTCGGTGGAAGCGGTCGTAACAGTCGTAATCAACGATTCCCTATAAAACCAAGTATCCGATGTGAATCCCAATACTTTGCGGACGGTTTCCGAGTCGTAGGAAAAGGTCGCCTTCATGAATCCAGATTGTAGACGCGGGATGTTTTGAAAATTCTAAAATAAACGATTTGTCCGAATAATTAAGAATAAACTTTTGTAAAAATCGAAACGGGATTCAGGATGGGTTTGAATACTACAAATCCATATCTTATGTTGAAGCGAATTCGGTTTGTAAGGATTGACAACCTTCATTCCAATATTTTAGATTCCATAAAGCCGAAGAGACATGACTGCGAAAAAAACAATTTCCAAAAAAAACTCCCCCTATCCAATCGATAAGTGGTGGCAAAAGACCACGATTTATCAGATTTATCCTCGTTCCTTCGCGGATAGTAATCAAGACGGAATCGGAGACATTCCGGGCATCATTTCGAAGTTGGATTATCTTTATGATCTTGGGTTTGAAACCATCTGGGTATCCCCTTTATATAAAAGTCCTCAGATGGATCACGGTTACGACGTTAGCGACTATTATTCGATCGCTCCCGAATACGGAACCATTAAAGATGCAGAAAAACTAATAAAAGAAATCCATAAACGCGGAATGAAAATCATTTTTGATATGGTGATGAATCACACTTCTATCGAACACGATTGGTTTCGACAATCCCGTTCTAACCGCGATAATCCTAAAAGGGATTGGTATATCTGGAGAGACGGAAGAGGGAAGAATAAACCTCCTAATAATTGGAGTTCGTTCGTTACTCCCAAAGCTTGGCATTACGATCCCAATACCGATCAATGGTATCTTGCGAGCTTTTTAGAGTTTCAACCGGATTTGAATTATTACAATCCCGAAGTTAAAAAGGCGATGTTTGACGTTTTGCGTTTTTGGCTTAAGAAAGGAGTGGACGGTTTTCGTTTAGATATCTTTCACGCGATCTATAAAGATAAACACTTTCGGGACAATCCGTTTCGATTTAAATACATAGTCTCGGAAAACGATCACGACGGTTATTTTCAGAGTAGGGTTCATACGGTAAATCATCCGGATAACTTCGTATTTGCAAAGGAACTAAGGGCCGTTTTGGACGAGTTCGACGGAGATCGTTTTGCGGTCGGAGAAGTTGCCGGAGACGATCATATCATCAAACGCTACTTAGGCGAAAAAAAAGATGGTTTGAATCTCATCTTTTTGTTCGAAACCCTGTTGTTAAAGTTCAAAATGAACTTTTTTAAGGGAATCATCAAAAAGATGGAAGAAGTGTATCCGTATCCGAGTATACCCACATACGTTTTTGGGAATCACGATCAAAGACGTTATATGATGAAGATCAATAACAATCTTGAAAAAGGAAAATTGGTCGCCTTGTTTCAATTTACCGCAAGGGGAGTTCCGGTCACTTACTACGGGGAAGAGATCGGCATGACCAACGAGACGATTAAGTTGACGGAAGCTCAGGATCCCCTCGCGAGAATTTATCGTTGGTTGGGCGATTCGTTTTCCGAGCTGTTGGGACTTGCGGATGTTATCATTCGGGATAGGGCAAGATCTCCTATGCAATGGGATGATACTCCGAATGCGGGTTTTACAAGTAAGAAGGCAACTCCCTGGATTCGAGTTCATGGAAATTATCGGGAAAGAAACGTTTTGATCGAATCGGAGGATAGGGACTCTCTCTTGAATACGTACAGGAACGTTCTCCGTCTTCGAAATAAAAGCCGAGCCTTAAAGGAAGGGTCTTTGAGATTGATCGAAGAAAACGTTCCGAAAGATATGCTGGTCTATTTGAGAGAATTTGAGAAGGAACGTAAACTAGTCGTTTTTAATTTCGGGAAAAAGATCAGATTTTTTTCTAATCCAACGGATTGCGGAAAATATTTCTTTTCCACCGTTCCTTTTGAGCGCAACGAATTTGAACAATTCAAGATGCCGCCTTGTTCCGGGATTATATTAGGGAATTGATATATTTAAATAAATTAATTTTATATTTTATCTGCCAGGAGAGACATCATTGCTCATAGATAATCTGCCGGAATTGTTTTTGTTTTCCGGGTTTCTTGAAAACTTCTTTAAATTACAATCATTTGCTCTAAAGCCGTTTTGTTCGCCTTGGATAAAATGGCAATTTTAGGCTTGGGTTAGACTCGACATTCGTATTATCGCGAAATGAGAAAGCGGTAGTGAGATGGGCAACTGATTTTGATTGTTAGGTACCGTAAATTTTGGCGCGGATCCGTTTTTTGGGATACTGTTTATAACAACTCAGTCAGAAAAGAAAGTGTGTAAAAGTAAGAAGCCGGGATTTTTCTTTTTCAGTTTTAGAAGATTTTTTGCCGCGAAAAATAATTTTCCAAAAGCGATAGAATGAAAAGGGAATATGTCTGTGGATTCGTGCACATTCAACTTAAACTTTTATCGATTTAAAATCTATATTCTTACTTTAAAATCAAACATTTTGATCGAATATAATCGATATTCGATCAAATTTATAGAGAAATAGATTTGGCAATTCTAACCTTCCCTTCTGAAATGGGAATTGCAATGAACATAGAACTTACTCGGAAACAATACGAAGCTCTTCTTAAATCTTTGGCGATCACTCGCTTTTTATACCATTCCATTCTGGATGAAGAGGAACCTGCTACGGATAGATTGGATTCGTACGATGCCTTCGAGGACATGGAGCAACAAGTTTTATCTTATGCAAAGGCTTTGGAAGTTTCCCATTTGGTAGCGTATGATAACGAAGAAGAACTTCATTATCTTACCAGAGAATTCGAAGAAAAAACGGACATTTCCGATCTTATTACCGAATATCAGGACAGTATCTTTTGGGATGAACTCATTCAGAGACTTGCGGTAAGGGATTTTATAAGAACTTATAGCGAACCTGAAATTAAAGGAATGGCAATTGAGGAAAGAATAGAGAAAGAGGCTCCTTTCATTTCAAAGTATGAGGAGATTTTCACCGAGTCGGGAATCGAAACCTTAGAGATCAAGTAGTATAAGGATGTTTGTTACACTATGGTCGAATTTGCGAGATGCAAAATAATTTTTCCGATTTCTTTTTCGAATTACCGGGCCCAATAGATTTACTTCGGAGTTGATTTTTTATTGTGTATGAAAATCGTCTAGAAAAATATCGACTTCGATTTACAGCGTGTCCCGAAAACTGCGATCCTTAGAGAGCCATAACGTTACCCACAAATACTTGGATCCGAAGATAAATCTGTCGGAATTACGACAATCCTCTGTGAAAAGTCGGCCCCAGAACGCGCCCTAAACACCGACCCATAGGAAGGTGTTTGCTGAGTTCAGGAAGCGTTCTGCTGAGTTATACCTTTCGCGCCCTAAACACCGACCCATAGGAAGGTGTTTGCTGAGTTCAGGAAGCGTTGTGCCTGAGTTTCCCTGATTTTGGGTGGTGGGGGAGAGGAGGAGGGAAAACTCGGGAGGTTTTTCTTTACCACAAAATCATACTTCTCGCAAGTAAAAAGCCTCATTCTCGTCGAACACTTGCATTTTATTGTATGTAATGTTCTATCCACTAAAATCTAATCACTAACACGTCGGAACACTTGCGTTTTATTATATGTATGTAAAGTCCTATCCACTAAAATCTAACCCCTAATCACTGACACGTCGGAACACTTGAAAAATATCAGTTTTTGATCCTTATGATCCAAAAAGCCTTCTTAATTTGTGTGGTTGGTTATGTTAGAGAGCGACGCATTAATTTTTCTGCTTTATCAAAAACGTCAAGCTGCAAGAACCTGTCCCCCCGGGAAACTCAGCGAATGACTTCTTATGGGGCGGCATTCAGGAAGTGAGATGCTTTAGTTTCTTTTGGGACAAGTTCTTATACTGAGTTTCTTTTTGGCGAAGGTTTGATTTTATGCGGAACTAGTATTTTTAATATTATTTTTCTTTTTTTACCGTCAAACTCATGTTAGGTTAACATCTACAGATATCAGAAAGGAGATCGAATTTTTATTTGATAAGAGTTCCGTTTGAGGAAATCGAAGCGAATGATTAAAAAAATCTCGAAATTTCTTTACTTCATCACAAAATTCAGTTTACGACATTATAAGCTGTTTTTTGAAATATTCTGGATACTTTTCCCTGCAGTATTTGGCTCATTCTCTAAGAGTACTAACCAGAAAGGAATACTCTAAAAAACCATTTCAATTTTAGTTAGTAGACTTGGACTTTTCTTAATTTTGTTGTTGGAAAACAAAATAATCAAATTCATACTCCGGGGAATTGGACAGATATGGATTTTACAATTTATGCTAATTTGATATGACTCGAAGACTTAATATTTATTTATAAATTCTGCAAAAAACTTATATTTCCGTTCATTAAATCCATTTTTAAGGTTGTAATAAAAGGGGTATAAGTTAGATATTTTAGTAAATTTATAAAAAGGGATCTCTAATTCAAAATTGAATTAACGTAGAATATATGGCAAATAAAATTATTACAATTCCTTTGACAAATATAGACTTTTCCTCGCCGGGAAAACGGCTTCGCTATGCAGTCAAAAACATATTAGCGATGAATGATGAAGACTTTGCGACCTCGATAGGTAAATCTCAAAACTATATCAGCTATATTTGCAACGATAAACGTCCTTTGTTAGATAAACTTGCGGCGGATATAGAAAAAACGCACGGTATTTCGGGTCTTTGGTTAATTAAAGGGCAGGGAAGTCCTGAAGTAAACTCATCTCTTAACGAAAATTCCGGAACCGTCAAAAAAATGAAAAAGCGCGATTATCTATGGAATAAAATCTCAAATGATAAAGCGGAAGATACGTTAATTTCATTTTATGATGAAATTCCACTGGAAACTCGTAGTCTTATTTATCAAATGATTGTCGCTGTTTCTAAAAATAATCGATCTACTTAAAATATTCTTCGAGTTTTTAAGACAAAAATGGATCAGTCAAATTCAAGTATGCGTCATTCGGATAGTTTTTTGCGTTAGTTGGCAAGTTATAATTTTGTATTTAAAACTTCTTTTTATAGATTTCGTTTTTCTTCTTCGAGCTCTTTTGGATCTATATTCTAATGAGATTCAATTTTTCAAATATTCTCACAAATGGAAGATAATTCCTGCGGTAACCTATCTTTGAGATAGATTTTTGGGAACGAGACAATTTGTCTGCGCCTATCTTACGAATAATTAAAACTCCCATCAAACGATTTACGATTAGATAATTGATTGAAGACTTAAAATAACGTGGGTTCGACGTAAATTACGTCTCTTTACGGTTTTAAACGATTTTTTTGCAGCTATGGTTTCTGCATTGATTTGTGAAAGTCGAGATAGTGATAGCGTTTTTGATTTCATGAGAATTTCCGCATTTGAGATAGACTCTGATTTTTTTACGTAAAACTCACGTTATTTAAAAAATAGTCCTAAGAATCAAAGTATGATCGGGTTCATTCGAATCGGGAGCGTACAATAGAAGTTTTTATTTTGCCATTTCTTCCGCGAGCTTGCACTCGGGAATCTCCTCCTTTTCGACTTTTTTCTCTTTTCTATAGCCGATGATATGACCTGGAATCGAAGCCGTCAGGCCGATCAGTTTACCAGTGGAACTTAAAATCGGTCCCGCCGAGTACGTCGCATAGGCGGGATATAACGTTCTATAGGCTATCAATTCATTTTTCAGATCGCATTTGTGTCTTAGATATCCCAAAGCATCTTCCGAAGCGCGCGCCTCGGCATACAATGGACCGAAAATCGGAACCGAATAGGCAAGGCTATAAAAAGATCTGTGTTTTCTGAGTGCAAAGTCTTTTGCATGCCCGCCCTCGTGAAGAACAACCGATGGAATGTCGCTGTAGAGATTGATCGTATTTGAATATGGATTGTAGTGATCGCCTGTAAAGAGTCCTGCAAAAAGTCTTCCTGGAATAATAACTCCGAATAACCAATTGATGATTCCAAAAGTGTATTTTAGAATCGGATGAACGTTATCCGATCTCCAAAGCTGCACAAGATCGTCTATCGGGGCATATTGATTAAAGCGGACTTTTACATCTTGAAGATTATTTTCATTGATATAATCCTTTAGGTAATTCTTCGTTTCTTCGGATAAACGATGGTTGTTCATTTTTTTGTTCCAGAGAATCAGTTTGGATAAGACTCCGAAAATATTTCCTAAAAAATCCAAAAGCCAATACGGTTTTCCTTCTTCAAATTGGGGGTTTTCTTCATTGAAATAGTTTTGGTTTGGATAATACGGTTTTGCATATATGTATTTTTTCTCTACGGAATAGGTGCATCCGATCGAAAGAAATAGTGATCCAAGAAGAAGAAAAGCGCTCAAGAACTTTAAGGTCGAATTCATAAACTTAAAAGATATCCTAGTGATTTCTGAGAGAAACTGGTTTAGAAGATTGTTCTAAAGTAATTTTTAGCTTTTCAGAAAATTCTAATAAAGCCGTTTTCCCGAGTTGATTGAGTTGATCCTCTCGATTTCCCCGGAACCCTAAGTAGGGTAGATAAATCAACCATCCCAAAACCGTAGTCGTAGCCAAAGTGAAATGACAATCGGTCACGTTCGAAGCGATAGAATCTACGTATTGAAAATCTAAAACGTTTTCTTTTTTTGTGAGGTTTACGACCTCAATATTTAGTTTTACTTCCGTTTCGCTTCCGAAAAAACAATGGTCTATCGTCTTGAGCTCGAAGTCTTTGATATAAATTTTATACTTTTGATCAGTTTTATAATCGTTTCTGTTTCGATCCAATTCCCTTGCAATCACGGTTCCTACGGAGCCGTATTCGTTTTCCAATTTTTCGGGTGCAAGAAAGAAAAGGGACGGTTTTCGAATTGCGAACGTTTCATTCTTGAGTGTCGGAGATTCGAGGATTTCAAAATTAAGATTCGGATTCGGAACTGCGAGGTGCGGGATCGTGTCTAAGTTGCCTACGTCGTACGCGATGCCTCCTTTTCGGGGAATGTAGACCCGGATTGCTATACAACTTATGAAGGAAAAAAGGAATAAGGGGATAATAAAAAGATGGAACGAACTTTTGGACAATACCAAGCATATTTTTATATTTTGAATATTATAAAAGATTAATTTTCTGTGCTTTTTCATTTATCATCCCCTTTGGTGACCATGGCTGTAATTGTCGTACAGTATCCCGTTCCGATAAAGCCGTAATACCAGGATTCTTGAAGTGTGATCTGAGAAAGGATTCCACCTTTTGCTTGTTTGACGATTTTTGAATATGCGTTTACAAAACGGTCGTTAACTCCGATCGGAATGAACATGAGTAAAAGAAACCCGCATTCTTTTGCGTAGGCCGGATAGGTGATAAAGTTGGAACTTGGTTTTCTATTTTTATCTTCCGATATGATGAGTGGTTGGGAAAAGCAGGAAAACGTAAACAGTAAAATGATTCCGATAATCTTTAGATTCATCGAACGGCATCCCCTGAAATTGTCATACATTGAGTGATTCCCACGATTGCCCAAAACCAAGTTTCTTCGATCGTAATATTTTTAATCGATTTAGTTCCTGGGATTTGTTGAATCGCGTCTGAATACGCCCTTTCTATTTTAGAATTTTGTTGAATCGGAATGAAATAATACCAAGGTATAAGAACGCCTAAAAACCCACAGGCGGTCCCCTTGACTCTTCCAAGTATTTTTTCCTCTCCGGAAAGAACGGGCTGAATTGAGATATGACCAGAGGAACAGGTTGCGGCAGAGAAACACAGACACAAGTAAGCAAGTAAAACGATAGAACGAGATTTCATGGAAATTACTTGTATTTGAATTCTGTTTATTATGCGGAATGCGGTAAAGTATTTTTCTTTATAAAAAGAAAGGATGAACGAAGAAATTGCCTGATTTTGAAATCGTTTTCGAAGTATGTGCGGATTATCATTTGAATGATAGCTTTAAAAATTGATAAGTTGGTTAACGTTTTTCGAAAGTGATCTTATATCCCAAAAGGGTTTTAACTCGGACGCATAAAAAGAATACTGTAATAAGTTTGTTTCAAAAGTTAGAATGTTAGATCTTCTTTAAAAAAGCCAACAATTCTGAATTCGGCGCAATTTTGTGAGGACTTCTATATTTCTGCAAAAATCGCTCGTTAATTCTTGGTACTATTTTCATACGTCCGAGTAGTAACTCGGACAAAATTTTAAAAATTATTTTAGTTCTGTTTAAAAAATAAAAGTTTTATTTGAAAATTAATAAAATGAATTTAGTAAATTATAATAAAGATTATTAGTTCAAATTAATTCTTTTATTGAAAGAAGGGGAAGTTTTTGAAATTAAAGTTATTTCTTATTTCTGAGATTTTTAGTTTTGCTAAAACGAAAGGGAGTATCTTTTGAAAAAAATACTAGTTTTATTGTTGGTAACGGCTCTTCTATTAGGGTTTCTTTCTAACCGCTCTTCCGTGCCCGACTATCGTGGTGGATTGAACAATTCCGCAAAGTATTTGGTTGCGGAAGCCGAAGTCTTAATTAACGTGAGCAGGGTCGTAAGAATCCATGATTCATTTTTCTGAAAGAAGTTGGAATCTGAATTTTGTAAATCTATTCTTAAAATGTGGGAACTACCACAAATCACGATTTTACGAACAATTCTAAAATTGTAGGAACTCCTACTTTTAGAGAATTCTTTCTCATTTTCTCCACGAACTCACGTTAAGAAAGTATTTTTTAGGTTCTATCAAAAGCTAAAAATTTGGATCCTTGTAGGATGCGAACGAATTGGGAGAGGAATCGATTGAAAGAATTTTTTCGAATGGGAAAGGAGTAAAAGATGAAAACATTGAATATGATTTCCGCTCTGGGGCAAGATACATACTCAATGTTTGATAGAATTTGTTTTTTGAGAAGATTAAAAAACTACTTTTAAGTTGTTTTTTTATTCTCCGTAAACCACGACGCATTCTCTTGAGAAAATCGGTCCTAAAATTCCAAAAGTGTTTTTGTCTACGACCGCCACCTTTGTGATTTGGCCGTCTTTCATGGCTTCTGCAATACTTCCTTCCCCGCCGGAATAATAAGTCCAAAGCAAAAAAAGCGAGTAGTGGTTACAAGACTTTCCGCTTTTTAGAATTTTTGCATCTGTCGGACCTCCAGTCGGGGTTCCGGATACGTGGTAGCTGGAAGAGTTGAAAATCAACGCTGGAAAAATACTCGTCGCACAGTTGGAAACGACAAACGCCGTTAGAGAGATTACAATCAGACTGATTAATTTTTTCATTTTTATTATTCCCCACTTACGATGGTGCAATAGTTGCTATAGACATGGCCCAGAACCGAAAAAGTAGAATGGTCTATGTTTGCGATTCTGGAAATTTTATTGTCCAATGCGATTTGGCCTGCGGCTGCATCTCCCCAGGTTACCAGGTTAAGGACGTTGTGAGCACAACCTTCCGCTTTTTTAGCAGTAGGAACTTCGTTGGAACGGTTGATTTCCCCTGGGAAGGTCGTAACTGTTACGATGAAACCTTGTTGGGGACCGGTTGCACAATTCGATAAGAATACCGAAAAGCCGAGGGCGACTAGAGTCAGGATGATGATTTTTTTCATGATGATCCGTTTTCCTTATTTTTTCTTTCCGGCTGCAGATTTTGCATCCGTTTTTGTTTCCGTAGTTGCGTTAGAGCCGGTTACGACTGTACAAAATTTATGATAGATAACACCGGACAAAACTCCCAATTGTTCGTATTCTATACTGGCAACTTTTGTAATCTTACCGTCCGCTTTTGCCGCTTCGATGGAAGAATTCCCGAAAGATACAAGCCATAGAATGCTTTTAGAACACGCTTTTCCTATAGAAGTATTTTCTGCATTGTCTCCAATTTGGCCTGGAATTACACCGTCATGCACAATTAATCCCCCTTTAATGATTATCGGGGCACCGACTCCATAGTCTTTGGTTGGGTTGGTATTTGGTTTAAGGCCATAAGCATACATAATATTCGTGCCTGTACACTGAACCGCCCAGATTGTTGTGAAGCAAATGAAAAGTAAGGATTTGAGTTTCATTTTTCTCCTGGATTCCTTTTTTAATAATCTCGAACGTTCCTCACAACTAAATCTTGAGTAACATCCGGAGGTGCCCAAACTAATAACAGTGATGTTTTTGTAAATAGAGAATCACTAGGATAAAATAAATTTTGATTTTTTTAACAAGAAAGTGTCTTTTACTGATCCCTATAAAATAGAATATCGTTATAATTTGAGCACAAATCACGCGTTTAGACGCAGAATTTTGGACACTCTATTATGTAGGGATGAGTAAGACCTAATCTAACGTAAATATCAATGCGAAAGCGATTGAAGATGGAAACTCAGCAAAACACTCCCTATGGGTCTGTTTAAGATCAACAAATTGGAATGGCAAAAGAATTACGTTTTTCAGATGATCCTTCAATTTGTTGATCAGAGCAGAAAGCGCGGTCCGGCCAAAAAACTAAAGTGACACTGTTCTCTACCATAACCTTACCCCACAAATTAAGAAGGCTTTTGGGATCATAAGAATCAAAAGCTGATATTTTTCAAGGGGTTAGTGGATAGGGTTTA
Organism: Leptospira alexanderi serovar Manhao 3 str. L 60; assembly: GCF_000243815.2. Taxonomy (GTDB): domain Bacteria; phylum Spirochaetota; class Leptospiria; order Leptospirales; family Leptospiraceae; genus Leptospira; species Leptospira alexanderi. The sequence continues at coordinate 191,139 of NZ_AHMT02000015.1, forward strand.
GGAGTTAGGACTTTACATACAATAAAATGCAAGTGTTCAGACGTGTCAGTGATTAGGGTTTAGATTTTAGTGGATAGAACTTTATGTATAATAAAATGCAAGTGTTCAGACGTATTAGTGATTAGGGTTTAGATTTTAGTGGATAGAACTTTACATACAATAAAACGCAAGTGTTCCGACGTGTCAGTGATTAGGGTTTAGATTTTAGTGGATAGAACTTTACATACAATAAAACGCAAGTGTTCCGACGAGAATGAGGCTTTTTACTTGCAAAAAGCATGATTTTCTGATAGAGAAAAACCACCGGAGTTTTCCCGCCTATTTCGCGCCCCGTAGGGAGCGAAATAGCCAGCGAGCAGCGGAGTGTCGTGAGCGGCTCTCAACGAAGTTGAGAAAGAAAGTGACCCGTAGAGAGCGAAATAGAGTTTATTCGCCCCAGTTTTCTCCACGAACTCACGTTCATTTTATCTTTCAAATAAAAAAGAGGATTCTTCCGAGTCGTATGCAAATGGGGAAACGATTTTAGAAAGGTCTTCTTCCTCTTTTTGTTTTCGGATCTTTGCAAAGTGGGATTTCCATTCCTCCGCTTTGAAGTTGGAATCCTGAGTAGGGTTTCTCTGGAGATAAAAAAGGGAAAAAAGCAAAAGCTCCCGATTAAAACCGGTTTGTTTGAGTTTTGCATCTAAGAATTCTTGATTGATTTTGCGTTCGCTTTCCACGATTTCCTGAAGGATTTCAATTGCCTGAACGTCAGTGACTGATCCTTGCTGTCGGTAAATTCTATGAAGAGGGTAAAGGATTTCTTTTTCGCAGTTTCCGTTTTTTTTGAGGCTTAGGTAAAACGCTCTTCTAGACATTGCGAGAGAATCGTTAAACCTTCGATTTTGCAAAAATTCAAGTGCGGCCTGATAGGCGAAGATCGGTTCATTTCTAAAAATCGCTGCTCGATCCAAAAGAAACTGCTCCAAGTTGGAGGACTTTTTTTTCTTTAAGGATAAGAGAAGAGTTTTATGAAGGAAGGGATTGTCCGGGAAGTGGAGAAGAAATTTTTTACATTTAGAAATTGTTTCGTCAATTCTTCCGAATTCGTACGAAGCATTTACTTCCGCTTCGATTGCGGATAGGTCTTCTTTGTAAGGATTTTTTTCACGGATCCAGTTCAAGGTTTCATTGTAATATCCTAAATTCCCGAGCTTAGAACTTAGAATCAGTACTTTGTACCGAAGTGGCGGATTCTCAGGATTTTTAGAAAGGCTGAGTCTTGCAAACTGGTAAGCTTTTGTCGGTTTCTTAAGTTCTTCGTAGCCTGCAGAAATTTCGTCCATCAAGGAAAAATTTTCCGGATCTAGGGCGATACTTTTCTCGAAACTTTCCATTGCAGTTGTTAGATCTCCCTTACCGATCCAGGCTCTTCCTTCGATTTCGTAATAAGCGCCGGTTCTTTTATTTCCGAGGGAGTCGGCGATTTGGAGTCTCTGAAGGGCTTTATCGTATCGGAGCTGATTCAATTCTTCCCGGGCCTGTCGGAGGAGCTCCGAATAAGAAAAGGTTGAATTCCCATAGAGCGTTGAATAACCTGTGCAAAGTACAAAAAAGAACCAAGTGGATAGCAGTCTCCCAGCCAGTCTGTTCGGTAGAATTCTTCCCATCTTTTTAAACATCGGAACATTGAAAAAAAACAAGAGGTTTCACTGAATGAATTCAGTTACGATTATTATCGCCATGTCTATTTTGGCGATCGTCACTGCGGTAGTTTATGCCCTAAAAGTTACCACCATTAAAGTGGGCGCTGCGGGCGGTAACGAGAAAGAAACGAAAAAACTTTTAGAAATATCTTCCGCCATTTCCGAAGGGGCTATGGCTTTCCTCGTCCGGGAATACAAGGTTATTTCCGTATTCATCGCCTTTATGGCAGTCCTAATCGTTCTTCTTTTGGACAATCCTGCCACCGAAGGGTTTAATGACGGAGTTCATACAGCGATTGCTTTTGTTGCAGGGGCCGTGATTTCTTGTCTTTCCGGTTTTATCGGAATGAAAATCGCAACCGCAGGAAACGTAAGAACGGCGGAAGCGGCAAAAACATCCCTTTCCAGGGCTTTCCGAGTCGCTTTTGACTCCGGAGCGGTGATGGGATTCGGACTCGTAGGACTTGCGATCCTTGGGATGATCGTCCTCTTTCTCGTTTTTACGGGAATGTATCCTACGATAGAAAAACACTTCCTTATGGAATCCTTAGCCGGTTTCGGTTTAGGCGGTTCCGCGGTGGCGTTATTTGCCCGAGTAGGCGGTGGAATTTACACAAAGGCTGCGGACGTAGGAGCGGACTTGGTCGGTAAGGTAGAAAAAGGAATTCCCGAAGACGATCCAAGAAATCCCGCTACGATTGCGGATAATGTGGGAGACAACGTGGGGGACGTAGCCGGAATGGGAGCCGACTTGTTCGGTTCTTGTGCGGAAGCGACTTGTGCGGCGCTTGTGATCGGTGCTACTGCCTCGGCTCTTTCCGGGTCCGTGGACGCTCTTCTCTATCCGCTTCTGATTTCCGCTTTTGGAATTCCCGCTTCTCTTTTAACCAGTTTTCTTGCGAGAGTTAAGGAAGGTGGAAACGTAGAATCCGCGTTGAAAGTTCAGCTCTGGGTTTCCACCTTACTTGTCGCGGGGATCATGTATTTCGTAACGAATACATTTATGGTGGATTCTTTTGAAATCGCAGGGAAAACGATTACCAAGTGGGATGTATATATATCCATGATCGTCGGACTTTTTTCCGGAATGTTTATAGGGATCGTAACCGAGTATTATACTTCTCATTCTTACAAACCCGTAAGGGAGGTCGCGGAAGCGTCTAACACCGGAGCGGCGACGAATATCATCTATGGACTATCTCTCGGATACCATTCTTCCGTAATTCCGGTGATTTTACTCGTAATTACCATCGTAACTGCGAACCTTCTCGCGGGGATGTATGGAATTGCGATCGCAGCTCTCGGGATGATTTCCACGATTGCGATCGGTTTAACGATCGACGCTTACGGGCCGGTGTCGGATAACGCGGGTGGGATTGCTGAAATGGCTGAACTCGGAAAAGAGGTTCGGGATAGAACCGATACTCTGGATGCGGCGGGAAATACGACTGCGGCGATCGGTAAGGGTTTTGCGATCGGTTCCGCAGCGCTTACTTCTCTTGCACTTTTTGCCGCGTTTATCACAAGGACGCATACGATCAGTCTAGAGGTTCTGAACGCGGAAGTGTTTGGAGGTTTGATGTTCGGGGCAATGCTTCCTTTTTTATTCACTGCTATGACAATGAAATCCGTAGGTAAGGCTGCGGTTGACATGGTGGAAGAAGTTCGTAAACAATTCCGTGAAATTCCGGGAATTATGGAAGGAAAAAATAAACCGGATTACAAACGTTGTGTGGACATTTCCACTACGGCAGCGCTCAGGGAAATGATTCTTCCCGGATTACTTGTTCTTATGACTCCGATCCTTGTCGGGTATCTTTTCGGAGTGAAAACTCTTGCGGGTGTTCTTGCGGGCGCGTTGGTCGCGGGAGTGGTTCTTGCTATCTCTGCGGCGAATTCCGGCGGAGGTTGGGACAACGCAAAGAAATACATCGAAAAAAAAGCCGGTGGTAAAGGTTCCGATCAACACAAAGCGGCGGTCGTTGGAGATACGGTAGGAGATCCGTTCAAGGATACTTCCGGACCCTCAATCAACATCCTGATCAAACTGATGGCGATCACGAGTCTCGTTTTTGCGGAATTTTTCGTTCAACAAGGCGGGCTGATTTTTAAGTTTTTTCATTAAGAAACCATAAATTAGAGTTTTCTAAAATTAAGGCCCTTTTCGTTGAAAGCGAGGAGGGCCTTTTTGCACGCGGTTCAAGTCGATCAGGAAAAACGCACCGTAGTTTTTTCGGGGGAATTTGAACACGCGGAACACGTTCAAGAAAGAATTCTGACTTACGGAGCCGATCCGAGAATGTCCAATTCCAAAGGTTCCATGAGCGCCACGCTTGAGAAATAGATTCTGAAGACGAAAGGCAATCTCATCCGCATTTTAGTGGATAGTGAATAGATGTAGCGTCCTATAAAAGGTAAATTTTTCTTCCAAGTTAAAATTTCTTCTAAGCCCTAACAACTAACCACTCGCATCTTGAAGCGGGCGTGCCCCGGCGAAACTTTTCTTTGTCTTACTCGCCGGGTCGCGCTCTCGGTTTCAATCTGCAAAGCACCATTTTAATCTTTTTGAATATATGAATGATTTCGTTTTTGTCTTTATTCCTCCGTTTTTGAATGGTGCATTGCAGTATTTTCACCTCGATCGCTCACGCGTTTTGACGGCAAGATTTTTGTCGTTTAACTTGAGTGAGACGATTTTTTAGAGGTTTGGCTTTGGTAAGGAGGACAAATGTTTGCTTGTGATTGGGTTCGGTTCGAAGAATAAGGCCCTGGAAATTTGATTTTTTCGTAGATTTAAGGTCCAAGTCATCTTGTAAGTCCCGTGAAACTGAGGAACTCCCCGGTTCATCGTGTTCACAATAGAATCCCCGACTCCAACGTCTTCCAACCAAAGAAGATAATTAAAAAGAAAACACCTGGAAACCCCGTGCGCGGCCGCCAAAGCACCCAAAACCGCCCAAACTCCGGAATTCACATGAATCGTCATCTTCTTCAATTCGCCCACACCCCAGTTGTATTTGATCTTCCCGGCTCTCCAATGAAGACGATCCAGGGACGCGAGGTGCTTCGTATACCTCTTCAGTAAAAAAGGAAGTTTTTTGGAAAGGGCCTTTTTCTGAAACGCGTCCAGTCGGTTCCAATAACTCATCGGAATCAAAAGGGAATCGGTGCCGATCGTTCCTTCATTCAAAGAGGATAGAATTTTTTTCTCGCAAGAAAGTAAAAGAAGGTCCATACCCGAAGCGGTTCCAGAGCCCGGACACAACGGATGGGATTTACGAAAAAAGCGAGAGGAGGATATTCATCTTTTACAAGTTCCGTAAAATTGAAAGCGATTCCGAAAAGCGAACTCAAAGATCCTAAAGTTTTCCTTAAAAAGGAAAATTTATCGTGTGTCCCAAAACTTAATTCTACTTTATCAAAAACGTCAAGCTGCAAGGTTCTGCCGAGCCCCGGTTTTTTTCATAAGAAAAAACTGTGGCTGGGCAGGTTCTTATGAGAATGGATTCTTCCGTTGTCGTATGCTCCAAAGAATCGTAGAATCAATGAAAGAAATTCCGGAGCATTTTCCCATACAAGTATTGGATAGAAACGAAGCTATAACAGATAACGTATTCGACGTCAGCTCAACAAAACGATTGTAACTTACCGTTTTTAGAAATTCGGATTTCAGGTTCTTTTTTATTTCTATCAAATAAAAATTTTTAAATTCTCTATAATGAGAAAGATGAAAAAAAACCACGATTGTTGCTACCTCATTCAGACTTAACTGGAATTTTCGGTTTCTTTTCTTATCACGGGACTAAAGTATTTTTCCGTTCTAGTTTATTTTTTGTTTTGTACAATTAATCGTTTATTGCACAAAATATTGATGTCAGATCCGTATTTTACCCTTTTTTGCTGGAAGTCGGTTTAATATGTGATCTAGCGTTTTGAGTACAAGATCTTTCTCATTACGCCGAACTCACGTTGTTTTATGAAACCGTAACGGAGAGGGATCCGGATCGAAGATTGAAGTTCGAAATTAAGGCGGATCCGAATCTAATTCCCATCACAATGTTGGGCTCGCACGTCGTTTCCGGAGACGCTTATTTCGACGCCTTACAGGGAGAGTACGAATTAGAATACAATGAAATTCTAAATCACAAAGAAAAACGAACCGCTGTCCTTCGGCTGAGGAGAGGAGTAAATACCGTTTGTCGACCCGATTTAATTTTTACGCGTCTCTCTGGGAATTTTCTGATGAGGGACATTCAAAATTCGGTTTTGAGAATCTTGAAACGAAGGATTGAAGCTACGGGATAAACGCATATTCCGTATAGTTCGCTTTACGAGCAACCATAAACGATTCGAGAATCATAAACACGAATGCCTGCCGTATGCAAATATTCAAAAAATGTAAATCTAAAAAAATCCGTCGAAATCCCTAAATGGATTGTCATAAATGAAATAGGCAATTATGAACGGCGTAGCCAAAACATCAATCACGATCGTAAACGGATACATCAGATAGGTTAATCCATAGCCGACCACATTCCAAGGAGAAAACGTTTTAAAAGATGGCTCAAATTTGATTTGGACAATCGGGGAAATTGTCTGGGTGGGCGGCGGTTCGGATAACCAAATCGCATAATTTTTAAGCGAAGAGTTAGCGTAAGTCCAACCTCGTGTAGTACTAAAATAGGTTGGAGGAGATTTCGGAATTTCCGAAAGAGAAAGTGATTTCGAATCCGGTTGCTTCGAACAATCGAATTCGGCCGGAATGCAGACATGTCGCATTTTAAAGTGATCGAAGTCTTGCTCCCGTTTTGAACAATCCAAAGCTACAATTTTATTTTTTGAATCCGCGATACAAAGCTTATAATCAAAATAAGACTGTTTTACCGTCCAAGCCTCTCGAATGTCTGAAATTTTTTTCTTAATGTGAGGTCCGCGATAGATGGTGAGATTTGTATCGACCCACCAGGGAAGATCATTGATCACTATTCCGACATCGTAAAGAAACAATCTGCTTTCTGCCGTTTCTATACGAATTGGCTGATTCGAATGTTCATTTTTGAATGTACATGTTTGTTCGAATTCACGAAATTGAACATCGTAAAGATATGTATCCTTTTTTTGATCGTTCGTATCGGAGGGAGTCGCGCAATAATAGCTGAACTTTCTTTCGTTTTCCCTTACATAAGAGAGCTCTAATATCGGACGATCCTTGTCCTGTAGAATTCGAATTTCGTCTAGATTCGGTCGTTCATATTCGTAAAAAGAAGTCCGACGCTGCTCTTCACGCAATTTCATAGTGAGGCAGTTTGCGGAAGATAAAAGAGCCAGAAAGAGGCAAAAAAATCGAATTCGTTTATCAAGAAACATTGTGTTGAACCGCTTTTCGTTTTAAAAATGAAACGACCTAAATCCGAAACGAACTTCCTATGGATCCATTTCCCTTATTTATAAGAATCTAAAGTGTACGACTTTCTATTTAAAATATCAATTCAGTTTATCAAAAGAGAGCTAAATTCGACGAAGTTTCGAATTCGAATAATTGATCTTTTTGTAAAAAAATTGCGAGACCTGCTTGATGACTCTATGTGTCGCTTCCCGGTGCGTTTTTTGGGAACTCCGGCTGCCGCCCAATCATAACTTCTTGACCCATTCAACTGGATTTAAACCACTTCTTGGAAATAATGAATTATCTCGAATTTTCGTTTTCTGTCACGAAAAGACCGCTATAATTACGACAAAGTCCCGTTTCGAGTATGTAACGTTATTTTAACGACGACTCGACGAAAAATAAATGAGGCAGTCTTTCGCTTTCTTACTTTTTCGGACGCGCACGTTCCGACAATAACCTCGTTTGACGCTTTTGAAATGCGGAAATTCTTCGTTACAACCGTCAAACAGGATTCCAAATTTCGGCTACATTCTTTTTGGACCCGTCATTCGAAAGATTCTTTTTCGAGAATTCCCCCGGATAGAGAAAAAGAGCCGAAAGAAGCGTAAATATATTATAATTTAATAATCTCCTCGAACAACCGTTTCGCCGCGCCCCGACCGGACTGAACGAATTCCGCGTTGTGTTTTCGGATTTTTTCGAATTCTGTTTTTGGAATGTTCAAAATATCGAATATGTCCTTCGGGGATTCCACGATAAACAACCCTCCGGTTTGATTTAAGATTTTAGCCTCGGGGGAATTGGAAATTTTAGGGCCCGTCATCAAAGGTAAACCGAAGGTTGCGGGTTCCAAAACGTTGTGGACTCGATTATGAAGGGCGCCTCCTACATAGGCGAAGTCCGCAGCCTGATACGCAAAAGCTAAAACGCCTAACACATCAAAGATGATCGTTTGAGCGGACATATTTTCGAAAGGAACGGAAGTCCAGGTTTGGTAAGAGATATTCGCGTTCTGAAGATTGTATTCTATGGAAGTTATCCGGTCGGGGGAAGTTTTGTGAGGAAATATCCAAAACGCGATTTCGTATAACAAATCCGGATTTTTAGAACGAATGAACTCGTAGAGAGAGACGATTAATTTTTCACAAGGCTCGTAAGTGGATGCAAATAGTATAATTTTAGAATATTTATAATTTTTCGGTTTTTTGAAAATCTTCCGATTGTCCTCGATTTTTTTCAGAACGATATCGAATCTCGTATCGCCTAAAACCTTCACCGGGATAGTATCCGGAACCAAGGAACGGAACGTATCGTAAAAGGATTCGTGAGAAGGAAAAATACCGTCCAAATGGCTAAAAACCGCCTTTGTCAAACTTCCTGTGATTCCATTATTTCGCTTTCCAATCACAGCAGAGCCCAAAACGATTTTGGTTCCGAATTTTTTTGCGGAAAGAATAAGATTCGGCCAAGTGTCCCAAGCCATTAAAACAAGAACCTTAGGATGAAAGAGGGAAAAAATCCAGTTGTAACCAAAAGGAGAATCGATCGGAAGGTGAAAGGTTTCGTCGGCGGGAAATGCTTCGAGTTGAGAATCTCTAACACTTTCGGAAAAAACAGATTGAATCAAAAATGCGGACGGATCATATTTTCTAAACTCAAGGGCTAGGGCTTTGCACTGATCCAATTCTCCCACGGAAGCCGCGTGCAACCACACGGTATGTTTACCGGAAAGATCCAAAACTTTGGAAAGAATTCTTTTTTTATCCTCGGACCGTTTTCTAAAAAAAA
>NZ_AHMT02000015.1:207500-227500 GCF_000243815.2 Leptospira alexanderi serovar Manhao 3 str. L 60
AAGATCTTGTTGTAAATCCTCTGGAAGAAGTTCGTGGAGTGACTCCGGGACAGTCCGCAGTGTTTTATCCGTTGGATTCCGATTATTTACTGTTAGGCGGAATCATTCGCAAGGGAAGTATAAGGATGCAGGTTGCCAAAGAGGAACCAGCGGTCGCTTTTTGAAGTTAAACAAGGATTTTCTTTTTTGTCTCTGAGCCATAAAATAGCAGGAAAGACGATATTAATCGTAGGTGGGGGACTGTTGCAAGTTCCAATTATCCAAACCGCGAGAATGATGAAGCTTACGACGGTCGTCGCCGATATGAACGGAGACGCTCCCGGAATGAAAATCTGCGATATCCCCATGGTAATGAGTACGAAGGATATCGAGGGAATGGTGCGAGAATCCAAAAAGCTCGCGACCAAGATCAAAATAGATGGAGTGATCACCGCCGGAACCGATGCGAGTATGACTGTGGCTGCGGTTGCAAATGCACTTGATCTTCCCGGAATCCGTTATGTGGACGCGGAGGCCGCTTCCAATAAAGTGAAGATGCGCGAGCGTTTGAAAAAAGCGGGAATTCCTCTTCCCGGTTTTGCACCTGTTTGGAGTTTTTCCGATACGAGAGAAGCATTAGAATTTTTGAAATTTCCTCTTGTAATGAAACCGGCAGATAATATGGGCGCGCGCGGTGTTATCAAGGTGGAAAATAGGGAAGAACTACAGGCCGCATTCAAACACGCGAAAAAATATTCTCCCACGGGAGAAATGATTCTGGAAGAATACATGCCCGGTCCTGAAGTTTCCGTGGATGCTCTCACTTGGAACGGGAATTTCGTGATCACCGGAATCGCGGATCGAATCATAGAAAGAGAACCTTTCTTTATCGAGATGGGACACAATATGCCTTCCGTTTTGAGTTCATCCGTTTTGAAAGAAGTGGAAGACGTAATGTTTCGAAGTATGAAGGCTCTCGGGATTACTCTAGGTGCCGGAAAGGGAGATATCAAAGTTACTCCCGACGGAGTCAAAGTAGGAGAGATTGCCGCGAGACTGTCCGGCGGTTTTATGTCCGCGTTTACTTTTCCGCTTTCTTCCGGAATCAATCTGAACCGCGCAGCTATTTTAATCGCATTGGGGGAAGAGCCGGATAATCTTACTCCTACGGCGCAAAGAGTTTCGATCGAACGTTGTCTTTTGGCTCCGAGGGGAAAACTTCTTGCGATAGACGGAATCGAAGAGGCTCGTAAGATCGAAGGAGTCAATGATCTGTTCTTCATGAATAAGATCGGAGATATCATTCATGAACCTACGAATAACATCGAAAAAACGGGACATGTTATCATCAGTGCCGATACGTTGGAGCAAGCCGAATCCGCTTTCGAAAAGGTAAAAAATACGATCCGATTTACCTGTGACGAACTCTATTCCGTGTCCGAAAAAGAAATCCAGCAGAACGCGAGACTGCGTTTTGGAAAAGAGGTTTGCTGGGTTTGTAAGGTCTGCGATGGAACCGATTGTGCTTCGGGAGTCCCGGGTATGGGTGGCTTGGGAAGAATGCTTACGTTCCAAGATAATATCAATGCTCTACGAGAGTATTCGATTCTTCCCAAATATATCCGGGAACATATTCAAGCTGTCGTTGAAACTAGTTTCCTAGGAAAGACGATTAAAACTCCGGTGATGGCCGCACCAATGACTGGAGCTGTTACAAATATGAACGGGGCCATGGACGAATTCACCTTTGCGGCCACGTTGCTCGAAGGATGTCGGACGTCGGGAACCTTGGCGTGGTTAGGCGACGGCGCAAGTCCGGAAAAGTATTTAATCATGCTCGAAGCGGTTCGTAAAACGAAAGCGGATGCGATTCTGATCTGTAAACCGAGAGAAGACGAAGGACTTTTGGAAGAAAGATTTAGAGAATCGGAAAATTCGGGTCTCCTTGCGATCGGTATGGATGTGGACGCGGTCAACTTTAAGACGATGACGTTGAAAAATATTTCTTCGGTCACTCGGAATGTCTCCAGACTCGGAAAGATTCGTTCTCTTACAAAATTACCTTTTATCGTCAAAGGTATTATGACTCCACAGGACGCACAATTTGCGATTGATGCGGGTGCGGATTGTATCGTTGTATCCAATCATGGCGGAAGGGTTTTGGACGACATGCCGGGAACCGCCAGAGTTCTTCCCGGAATTCGAAAGGTGATAGGCGATAAAGTTCAGATTACAGTTGATGGAGGAGTGCGAAGTGGAATGGATGTTTTTAAGATGATCGCGCTCGGTGCGGATACTGTTCTTGTGGGAAGACCGATGGCAATTTTTGCGATTGGAGGAGGAGTTGCCGGGATTCGGTTTTTGATTTCCCAATATACGGAAAATCTTTTGCAATCGATGAACGTTACCGGAGTCGGAACGTTGAAAGAAATCGGAATGGAACTTCTCTTTCGAAAAAAAATGGACGAAGAAAATTCCATGTCTGAATAAGAAAATCGTTTTACTAACTTGGAATTTCCGGTTTAATATTCGAACCGCAAATCACGGTGCCGGGTTATGATTCCGGATCGTGTTCGGATTGAAAATCATGGATCTCGCCCAAAGTATGGATAAGCTCATCAATGACCCGGAAGGGATTCACAAAATTCTGCAATCTCTTTTTACTCGGCTTCCGGTAGTTATCTTCTCTGGTAATCGCCCTCTTCCGGTAAGGGTGGTGGGTTTGAAAGATTCATTTCGAATTGTCGTAACACTTCCTCCCGGAACTCCGACCGAACAAAATCGCAAATTGTTTCTGATCCATAATAATCATAGGTTTGCGGCCTTTTGTACGGTCGAACTTCACAATCCGGTGAACGGAGTCGAGCTTCTGTTTACGAGTGCGATCCAAGTCACGATTGCACAGAGAACTGAGAAAAGGATTCACGTAGATGCTTCCTCTGGATTTCAAATCACACTTACGAATATCATCAACCAATACAAAGTCAGAAAGGCGATCGGATTTGCCGATAAAAAGATAGACGAGATCGTCAAAAAACACGCGAAACTCTTAAAAGAAACTTATCCTCTTTCCAATATCTTTTTTTCGGATAAAATGGATAACAGATTGAGGCTGATGTATAATTTCGATCAGCCGATTTATATTTTGGATCGTTATGCTAAATCGGATGGAAGCGGTGGATTCCAATTTCTTCCGTTTTCGGAATATCAAAAACTGATCGCCGTGAACACTTTAGAATCCGGAATCATTTCCGAAATTTCTATTATGATTCGTTACAAAGGATATACTCCTCTCGGTTACGTTCAGATTCTTTCCGAAAAAGAACTGAACGCAAACGATTTCAATTCCGCTAATATTACGGCAAACGCGATTTCCAAAGAAATCATCGCTTCTGGTTTTTTCCAGGAATCCAAAGAAAAATGTAATGTAGACAATATCTCCATGCAAGGGGTCGGTTTTTTTCATCATCAATCCATTTTTTTTCCAGAAGTTTCGCAGTGGGGGAAACGATCCTGTTTGATATCAGTTTTTCCCCTGAAAGTAAGGGAACGTTTCGTGCCGTGATCCGAAATATCACCAACACGGATAAAATGTTCCGAATCGGTTGCGAATTTTTTAACTTGAACGAAAGAGAAGAACATATGATTCAAACCTATATCGATTCTAAAGATAATTCCAAGGAAAACCAAAGCTGAGTGTCGTTTTGATCAATCGTCCTGTTTCATCTAAGGAACCGGAAACTTTATTGGAGCAATTTCAAATCTTTATTTCCAAAGAAGAAGCGGGAGTCAGGCTCGATCATTTCCTTTCCAAAAAGTTCACGTATCATTCGAGAACTGTTTGGCAAAAGGAAATCAACGAAGGGAGAATTTCGGTTTCCGGTAAAAAAGTAAAATCAGGAATTCTTCTCAGAGAAGGAAATACCGTCGTTTATCAACCGATTGGAAGAAAAGAGCCGCCCGTTCGGAGGGATTACAAGATACTTTATGAAGACGAGTTTTTTGTGGCGGTGAATAAACCGGGAGATCTGCCGGTTCATCCCGCTGGAAAATATCGAAAAGGAAATTTGCTTACACTTCTTAAGGAGTCCGGAAAGTTCGAAAATTTATTTACGGTTCATCGGTTGGATAGGGAAACTTCGGGTGTGGTTTTATTTGCGAAGGATTCCAAGACAGCTTCTCTTTTATCCGGATTTTTTAGTTCGGGAAAAATTCAAAAATACTATATTACGAAAGTATATGGCGATTTTCCGAGAAGGAAAATCGCGTATGGCGTTTTAAAATCCGATTTTTCCTCTAAAATACGGAAAAAAAGGAAATTTGTCCTTTTAAAATCTAATTTTTTAAAACGAAATAAAAAATACCTCTTAGAAAATCCCTCCTCACCCCGGGAGGAGGAAATTTGTCTTACAACCTTTCAAAAAATTGAATCTGATTTTATTAAGACGCAGTTTCAAGAAATTGAATCTGATGTTGGAGAATTGAAAGTTCAATCTCGGAAGAAAAAATTGAATTTTGAAAGGTTGCAAACTCAAAACGAAAAAACCGAGGAATCGAAAATTCGACCAATCCATCCGAAGCGCGAGTCGGAAATTTATTCTTTCGTTTTATGCGAACCGATTACGGGACGTATGCATCAGATTCGGGCCGTACTTTACGGTTTGGGCTTTCCTGTTTGGGGAGATAAACTTTACGGAAAGGACGAGGAAGTTTTTCTCGAATTCATCGAAGGAAAAAATCCGGATCTTACGGAAAGATTGGGAATGGAAAGACAGGCATTACACGCATACGCGGTTCGTTTCAATCATCCGATCACAAATCGGAAAATGAAGATCGTAGCCTCCGTTCCAAAGGATTTTTGGTGAAAACGACGGAGTCGGAACCCGGATTATTTGAGTCTTTCATTCCGGTAATTGTTCTCGTGATGGGGCTCGGTTACGCGGGAGTTGTATTTGGTAACGGAACTGTAGACGGACCTGCACAGATGCTTTTGATCCTTTCGGGAACGGTCGCCAGTTTACTTGGAATTCGCCTCGGAGTGAAATGGGAATTTTTAGAAGAACGAATCCTAGAATCTTTGAAGAATGTTTTAAAACCAGTACTCATTCTTTTATTGATCGGTTCCTTGATAGGAGTCTGGGTCTGGTCTGGAATCGTTCCGTCCATGATCGTATGGGGATTGAAACTTCTCAAACCTTCCTTCTTTTTAATAACCGCCTGTCTTTTATCTTCCGTCGTTTCCTTGATTACTGGAAGTTCCTGGTCCACCGTTGGAACTGTGGGAGTCGCTCTCATGGGAATCGGTACCACGTTAGATGTTTCCCCCGGAATTGCGGCGGGTGCGATCGTATCCGGTGCTTACTTCGGTGATAAACTTTCTCCGTTTTCGGAAACTACCAACCTTGCGTCTTCGATAGCCGGAACACCACTTTTTACTCATATTCAGCATATGTTATATACTACTTTGCCCGCTTTTTGTATTGCGATCGTATTTTTCACTTGGATGGGCTTTGATTATGCCGGATCGGAAGGTGGAGATCAGAAAGTAAACGAGGTAATTCATCTACTGGAAAGATCGTTTCGAATTCATCCAGTTTTGTTGTTTCCTCCTATTTTGACATTCGTATTAATTTATTTTAAAGTTCCTGCAATTCCTTCCATTCTCGCGGGAATTCTATCGGGGGTTTTGTCCGGAATTTTTCTGCAACATTCCGACTTGGATTTCCAGGAAGTTTACAGACAGGTTTTAAACGCGGCTTCCAAAGGGAACATGGCGAATACCGGAAATCTTCTTACGGATGCGTTACTTACGAGAGGGGGGATGGCTTCCATGCTTCCCACGGTTTGGTTGATTTTTTCTGCGATGTTTTTTGCGGGTGCGATGGAAGGAGCCGGATTGATTCAGGAAATCACTAAAGGAATATTAAAATATGCGAATACGGATCGATCTCTTTTGGTAGGGACGATACTTACGAGTATCTCCGCGAATTTACTATCTTCGGACCAATATCTTTCGATTTTGGTTCCAGGTAAAATGTTTAAGAAGTCTTACGAGGAACGAGGTCTTGATTCTAAAAATCTTTCGAGAGCATTGGAAGATTCCGGTACGATGACTTCCGCTTTGGTACCTTGGAACACTTGCGGTTCTTTTATGGCTGCCGCACTCGGAGTTCCGGTAGTCGTATTTCTTCCTTACGCGGTTTTGAATCTAAGCAGTCCTTTTATCTCTCTGATTTGCGCTTGGACCGGATGGACGATCCGGAGAAAGAAATTTTATGTAAAGTCCTAACACCACGTGAGTTCGGCGTAACAAATGCGAAAGCGATTCAATGTTTCGCCGGGTTTAGGGAGAAACATTGAGTTCATTCCGAAGGAATTGGAACGAAAATAACTCAATGGAAACGCTTTTTACGAAAGCGTTAACTCAGTGTCTCACTCCCTGAATGCCGATTCACAAAAGAGGCATTCGCTGAGTTTCCTGAGTCGTTCGACAGGGCCCGCGAGCCAGTCCGCTATGAAATTCGCGAACTGCTACGACACCCATCGGGAGTCGTAGCAGTTTAGTTTCTTATTCGCCCAAACTTTCTTACGTCGAATCCACATAAAGTAGATGAAAACGGATAGGCCGAAGGAAATTCCGCCCGAAAGGGGATCGTTTTTTACGAATTTTTCCTCGAAAAAAAGGCGGAAGGCCGATATTGGAAAATAGAGAACACCATGGTTTCCAGAATTCAAACAATACTGATCGCAATTATCCTCGTTTCCGGACAACTGCTTTGGGCCGTATCACCGGATCAGATTAACCTCGGGATTCTGATTGGGGAGAATAAGACCAATCTTAAATTCATCAATATATGTGTGAGCAATCTTGCTCCTATTTTGGACGAAGGTACCGCGGGGACTTCGAATAAAAATCCGCCTAACAATACTAAGGCGGAAGCAGGTGTCGCAGTTACGCCCGATGTTCCCGGAAAGGAAGAACTTTATAAGAAGTTGGGGGCACTTCCTTCTTACGTAAGTTTGAAAAAAGCAAATCAATCCGATTTTAACGGAAACATGCTTTATTTTCAGAGCAATTACAGTCTTTCCTTTAAAAATCTCAGAGCGGCTCAAGGAGAGATGAAGGATCTTTATCAGTCAACTCATGAACAGTATCTACAAAATTCCAGAGTGCTTTTGGAATATGCCTCTCCTTTGATCGTAAGGAGTAACGATAAGATCGCACAACATTTATTGCGTCTCGGCTTTCGAGATCTGAAGAATTCTGAAGATCATTTTACGATCGCATACAATTCTTCTCCTTATCAATTTCGATATAAACTGCTTTTGCACGGAGAAGGGATCAAAATCGCGAGAAGGGCGAGAAAGTTCGCGCTCCTTGCAATGATTGCGTCCAAAACTCCTACGGAAGACAAACCTGAATATCAGTTTGTGAATCTGGACGATATCAGAGCTGCGGTTGAAAAAGAGAATATCTCCGATTACGAAAAGATCAGAAATACTTTGATTAACTACATAGACAACGACTTGCTTCAGAGAAAAATCGTTCCTCCTGGAGAAGCCAAGGAAAAGCCGATCGACATTCTCGAAGTTCACGACGATAACTATTCCATCATCACTTCGGGAAGGATCTCCCTGATGGACGTGAGCAACGAAGAAATACGAGCCGACAACATGATTCAAAAAGAAACTCTGCCTCCGGTTCCGGCAAAAAACCAGAATTAAGTAGTCGTTTCCCTGAAAAAGTGCTCAAATAGTGTATAACGTTAAATAAAATTCTATCCAAGGATAAATATTTAGTCGTCCCTGAAAAACTCTAAAATGGCGAATAACGTGTGTAAAACGCTTTCCAAAGAAAAAGTTTGAAAAACAAAATCACTGGAAAGAATGATAAAACGATAAAAAGCCGGTGAAAATGAATCCAGAAGAGAGTTCAAAAAACCAGAATCAAGGCGAATTATTTCGAAACAGATTAGACCACAAACCAAATACTTCGTAAAACGTTTGTAAGCACTCAATGATAGCGGAACGTCGTTTTTTTGATCCTTTTTCTTTGCAATACTAAGGCTGAGCAAGCTCGCTCTTTGAATAGTTTTCAAACTCTTTTGGCCAGTCTATATTCGTTTTTTTCATCAAAGACAGTTTAACAGATTTTTACGGTAGCGATAGAGATGGGGTTGATTAGGTGGTTACTTTACGATAGCGAAAAGTAGAGTTCATTGGTGCTTAGCATTTTCGATTGACAAAAGAAGAATTGAATCAGTCGAAAAAACGATTGGGATTTTTATGCTCTCGTTTTTACGGGAGGGTTCGTTTGTATTTTTAGAAATTATTAAAGTTGCAAGCGACTACTTGCTTAGGTTTTAGAAAAAAATCTGAACCAAAATTTAGTTTTTATATTAAAAGTTTGTTTCCACTTCGATCAAATTTCACTCCGGGAAAAGTTTCCCGGAGTGAAACCAATCCTATCTCTCAATAGAGAGCAGCTCCAAATTCGTTACTGTTAGCACCAGGTCCCCCTACTCCATTTGTTAGGGGACTACTCAGGATAGTAGTGGTGGGGGTGGTTATACTCGCCGGTTGACCCGTTGTTGTATCTGTGATATGAAAGATGTTGATCTGATGATTTGCTGTCGCAGAGAACACTTGACCAATGATAAGATCAGGAATACCATCTCCGTTGACATCACCGGTAGAAAGGGGCTTGCCAGGACCATTCACTATACCCACAAGTCCACCCATATCCACCATCTCATAGTTTCTATTAGATAATAGTGAGGTACCACTTAAAGTGGCGGGTGTTATAAAAATGGCAACATTGTCGTTAGTAACGGTACGAGCTGAAGTAATTAGATCTACTCTTTTGTCTAGATTCAAGTCTCGCACAGTGATAGCTTTGCCGATTTGATCCTGATTGTTGTCACCCGTAATATAACGTGTACTACCTGCCATAGATGTGAAGTTATTAATTCCTGTCGTAGTAGCAGAAGAAGCATAAATGCAAATTCTGCCTTTCTGTTTATTGGCGTCGGCGGCAGTAACGTAGATGGGATTATATTCAGGAGCTCCTGCGGCTAAATCATCGTAAGTATCGTCGTTGAAATCGCCGACTGCAACTGAGTACCCAAGTTGAGCATATGCACCATTTGCGTAACTATTACCACGATTCTCTATCGTGCTCGGTCCGGTTAAACCTGTTGCTGTTCCGTTACCGTAATAAACATAAACTTGTCCGTTACCAGCTGCTATGGTGCTGCTGTTACCAGGGGCTCCGACTGCGATATCTTCATAATTTTCTCCATTGATGTTTCCCGCAGCAAGAGAGAAACCAAACTTATCACCGTTGTTTGCTCCCTCTTTAAAGTAATTACAAGCACTCGCATTACAATTGGTTCCCGTTGTCGCTGCGGTTGCGGTTGCGACTCCTCCTAGTCCTCCTTGGGAATGAAATACATAAATTCTACCTTTGCCACCACCCGTAGTACTAGGCGCTCCCACGACGATATCTGTATAATTATCCCCACTGAAGTCTCCGGTTGCTAAGGAAGCGCCGAAATCTTCATTGTTTATGCTTCCTGCAAGAATGGTATGGGCAAACCCATAGTAAGATTTGTTGATTCCTTGGGTTCCAGCCGAATGAAAAATATAAACTTTGCCAGTTCCTGTCTTAGGCGCGCCTACCGCTACGTCTGCAAATCCGTCCCCATTGAAATCTCCAGAAGCTATGGCTTTTCCGAAAAAATCTGTCTTGAGCCCTGTGATGGTATAACTAGCTGCTGTGGCATCGGTAATGGTAATTCCTGTCGTCCCAGAAGAGTAGAATAGGTAAACAATCCCTTGGCCGTATTCCGAGGTTACCAGGTCTACGTATCCGTCTCCGTTGATATCTTTGTTTGTCCCTTTTCGGACAGTAATTAATGTCGAGGTTGTAACATTGTTGGAAGTATCCGTAGCTCTTACTTGAATCGTGTGTTGAGAGTTTCGCTTCCAAGTATTTAGGCCAGTAGGAAGTGGATATTTCCAAGAAGTAGTTCCGGATACGCCTGCGTCTGTAAAAGGCGCAGCGTCGATCTTAATTTCGATTTTCGCAATACCACGCGCATCGGCTGCAGTTCCGATCACAAATCCGGATTCTACAATGCTATTGTCTCTTAAGTTTTGAATTGCGACGGTCGGTGGCGTTATATCCGCTGCGAGCCCTGTCGTAAAGTTCCAGTTGGATCCCGCCATTGTATTGCCTGCGATATCTTTCAGTCCCGCCGCTATTGTAACGGTATAAGCGGTGCCCGCACCGAGGCCCGGAGCATTCGGAGTAAAGGTTGCGGAACTTCCGGAACAACTAGTTGTTCCAGCGACTAAGGTTCCTCCGTTATCAACCGTCAAGTTCAAAGTAGAACAATTGACTGTTTCGTTAAGCGCTACGGTAATCGCTGCGTTGGTTGGAATACCAGTTGCGCCTGCTGACGGAGAAGAAAGAGAAATTTGAGGGGCGATAACATCGGCAGCTATTCCTGTGGTAAAACTCCAAGAAAAGTCTGCATTCATGGAATTAGCGAACGTATCCGTTACCGTATTTTTGACTTTTGCATAGTATGTTCTACTGAATTGTAACTGTGGCACTGGTGGATCAAAAGTGGCCGTATTTCCATTGCAATTTATATTGATAGCGATAGGAGATCCAAAGGCTGGATTATCAGCCAAGACGATACCGCCTCCGCCTCCAGTAATGGTCGCACAATCCATTGCCTCGCTAAAAGTAATGCTTCCCCCGTTATTGACAGGCACTTCCAATGCCCCATTACCGGGTGTTACAAGAAGGACGTTGGGGCGAGTTATATCAGGACCTGACCCCGTAGTAAAGTTCCAGAGATTCATGGGACCTACGGGAGGATTGAGTGCATTATTCGATGGATCCAAAGCACCTGCAGTGATCTCTACAGTGTATTGGGTATTTGCAGTGAGGGGATTATCCGGCTTCCAAGTGGCGGAAGCTCCCAAACATTGTACACTCCCGGTCAAATACGTGCCACTTACCGTTTCCTTCAATTTAAAAGAAAAGGTATTTACGGAGCCACAGTTCATAGGCTCGCTAAAGATTACCATAAGATTTGTGTTGAGTCCTACCCCCGTTTCGGATGCGGCAGGAACTTTAGATGTAACCGTGGGAGCCGTAAAATCTAGAATCGGAGCTGCTACGGTTGTAAACGTAGAGGGAGCCGGAACCGGATCGATACCGTTATTTTGCAAATCCTTAACTGCGCTGGAAAAGATAACAGTATAAACTGTGTTCGTTGCCAAATTGGCCAAAGGAGTAAGAGTCGCTGTTGTGCCTGTACAGTTTACGCCCACGTTGATCGTTCCGGGTGAAGGATCATCCAGAACGATATTACCGTTAACGGTGTTACAATCGATCGGTTCGCTGAAGGCGACACTCACTGCACTGTTGATCGGGACGTCTAGCGAATTTGGAGCAGGACTTATAAAAGAAACGGTCGGAGAAATAAGATCGGGTCCTGATCCGGTTGTGAAATTCCAATTATAGCTATTAGCAAGAGTATTGTTTGCAAGATCTTTTGCAGTAGAAAATAGATCTACTCGATAAGTCGTATTGAATGCCAAGGGTAAGGTTGGAGTAAAAGTTATAACGGAGCCCACACAAGTAACATTTCCCCCTTCGTAAAAAGTGGTTACAGTGTTTTTTAAGGTTAGAGTTCCCCCATTGACGGAAGTGCAATCCATCGTTTCCGTAAGCGCCACTTGAACGGATGTATTATTGGGAACTAAAGTTGAGTTGGTAGCCGGAGTTCTCAAGGATAAATCGGGTGCAATCGCATCTACGACAGCACCGGTTGTAAAATTCCAAACATAGTCTTCCGAAAGAGAGGAACCTTCCTCGGATTTTATAGCTTTTGAAACTCGAACTGTATAAACTTTAGAGGCTGCCAAGGCGGAAGTCGGATTGAATAGAAGAGTTTTTTCCGTAGAAGTTAAACTTCCAGTGATAACTGAGTTCCCTTGAGTGAGTTGAACCGATTGAGATTGAATACTGGAAGAATCCAATTTTTGATTAAAACCAATTTGAATGGAGGTATTCAATGAAACACCAGTGACATTCGGTCCGGGAGAGATTTGAAAAACATTAAATGAGTTTGAGTTCAGTTTATTACCGAAATCCAAATATGCAAGAAACGGAATACCCGAATTTCCATTTCCTTGTACACAGCCCATACTCCCGAACACAAAAATGGAAAGAGAAAAAAGAATTTTAACGGATATTTTCATGGCAAAGACCACCTATCACAAGCGTTTCACTAAAATCAAAGTTTGAGAGAATTTCAATTGGGTTTGAAGAAATTTAAATTTTTCGCCTGAAATATGGGATGAGAATAGCCTACTTCAGACTTGAATACTTGTTAGATTATAACTTGATTTTAATTTTTGAATTGTAGCGGGCTCAAATTCAAGTTTTTGTAGAATTTTATTCTTTTAATCGAGCTTGGGAGATTGATTTCTTTTGGGAGTGAGTGATACTCTATCGGAATAAAGCTGCTTTTTAATGAAAAAAAACGACATTTTGAGTTAAAAAACTGAAACAGAAAATCTGAAGATCGTTTTTGTAAAGAAAAGTGTGGGTAATGATAGAAATCCATTTATGGAATGAAAATAAACCTATACAAAAAACTTTCTAAAAAGGGAGATTTTCGAATCATTATGCATCGCCTTTTTTATAGCTTTTGGATTTGGTTTGGTTTATGGATCGTATCTGGTAATTTCTTACCGATTTTTGGAGAAGAATTGAGAAACTTGCCCGAAGCCCGAATTCCTTTGGATGAGGGAAAAAAATTAGAACCGGGCGAACTTGCTGAAAAAAAAGAAGGTTGGTATGTGACAGCGCTCCCCCTTTTGAGCTCGGATCCTGTGAGAGGCCAGGGCGGGGGAATTCGTGCGAGTTTATTTTTCAACGGGAAAAAAAACGATTTGTACTATGAATATGAAGCGTATCGAAGCAAACTTACGTTTCAATTGTTTCAAACCAACGAAGGGGTAAAAAACCACTTCATTCAGTTCGATTCTCCCTATATTTTAAATACCGCATTTCGATGGAAGAGCAGTCTTGGGTTGGATTTCAATCCGAATTCTCAATATTTTGGAATTGGGGAATCTTCTCTTCAACCTCTTTCTTATCGTCCTAGAAATCTTCCGGGAATTGGTCACGTAACCAATGCCAGTTTTGATGCTTATGAGGCGTCTCAATCTTACATTCGCCCTTCTCGGACCGGATCGGAAATTACTCCTACGGTCAGCGATCAGGGATACAATCAGTATTTGTTTAACTCGACGACTTTCTTGAATAGCATCGATTACACTTTCTGGAAGGCTTGGAAATGGGTAATCGCAAATGAAATTTCCAGGAATATCATCGGTCATTCCGACGGAATTTGGAATCCGTCCAAGGATCCGTACTTAGCGGGTAGTACCTGGGATACGTCGGTTCCAAACGGTGAATCAAAACTGACGGAAGACTATAAAGCCGGTAGGATTCGAGGATATAGCGGAGGAGAGATTGTTTATTTCAGAGTGGGTATTGCCTACGATACTCGTGATTTCGAACCGGACCCGGACAGAGGTATATTAGTGGAATTGAATATGGCAAACGTTTCGAAGCGTACCGGCTCTGACTTCAATTATAATAAAATTTTCTTTCAGACAAAATACTTTTATAAGATTTTGCCAGACGTTTTTGAAGAATTGGTATTTGCTACAAGAGGTGCGCTCGGTTATACCTCTTTCGGAGCTCCTTTTTCCGAAGTGAGATACATGTGGAGTTTGGATGGTTCTATGACGGGTATCGGAGGACTTCAGACAATGCGCGGTTATCGTCAAGATCGTTTTGTTGCTCCCGTGGTCGGTTTCGGAAGTGCGGAGCTTCGCTGGAGGTTTGCTACATTCAAAATCTCTGATGAACTTTTTACCTTTAGTTTTGTTCCGTTTTACGATTTAGGCCGTGTTTGGGATTCTGAAAAAAGAATCAATTTTCAAGGGTACAAACATTCTTGGGGAGGCGGTCTTCGGATCATTTGGAATCAGGCGACGGTGATTTTGATCGACTTTGCAAAGTCGAAAGAAGATACTCAGATGTTTGTGGATTTTAGTCACGCCTTTTGATAGAATCATTTTTTCTCTTTTGAAAAACCGAACAAAATACTTACCCAACGTATCCGCTCGTCGTCCCTTATGTAGAGATTAGTAGGACAGACCCTAGATTGATTTTCTAAAACGAATATAAAAAGGATGATAACCCATTGCCTTCCAAAACGAAACTGCGTTTTCGTTCTCGGCAATGGCTCTCAGTTCGATACTTTGGAATGACTGATCTTTTGCCCAGGATTCGCAAGCAAGTACTAGAGGTTTCATGTATCCCGCTTTTTGTTTTCCACGTTTGGTGACGGCCAGGTCGATAAAAAGTATTTTCTGTTCTTCAAGATAAGGTTTGTCTTCGGTTCTGGCAATTAGAAGGGATACAAGCTCTTCTCCCAAAAAACCCCCGAGAAGCAGTATCTTTCCGGTGCCTCTCAGTTTTAGATAAACGTCAATCATCTTGGTTCCCGCACGGGGACGAATCTTGAATACTCCGTCTAATGTGAGAGAGTTCACGAGGCGAAAAAATTGATTCACGAGTTCGATTGCCGCTTCTCTGTGTTCTGGAAGTAGATTGGCGATTTGAAATTTTCCTGAGTTCTTTTTGGATTTTGGCATTACTGAATTCGGTCGATTTCGGATTTAAGAGTAGGGAATAATTTTCTAAGAATTTGCGAAGTTCGTATATTTGCATCCAATATTTTACGTTTTAGCGCTGGTTCTTCGGAATGATTTGTTCTTGCCCTTCGCATTCCATGTCAGTACTATCTTGAAAATTTTTCTTAGAACATTATAATTCCTTGAGATAGGTTTGATTCGAAAGGTTATTTGGTTTAAAGATCGTTTGGCTTGAATTGTGGTCGGTCCTGTGCGTAGTTTTATTGCTAGAAAAGCGGATTCAATTGTCGTCGTTTATAGAACACGGATGATCGTGCCATGGAAAAGATCTTTTACCGCTCAAAATTTTACGGAAAAACGTCTATTAGAATATGGATTTTCCCCCTTCCAAGAAAAAATTTCTGAAACAATTGCGGTATTTTCGTTCAAAAACATCCTCCGCATTTCCGGGATGGAAAGATTCCAAAGAAGAGGGGATCGTAACAAAACGTCTGAACCTAACTCAATGGAATGCGAATATTCCATCTCCGCAGACGGCTCCCGGTTCTTTGTGTTTGATTCTCTCCGGAAAAATCGAAGAAACGCTTTTGGATTCGGAGGAAAGGGATTTGATCCTCAGAGAATTATTTACCGGGGATTATTTTTTGTTTCAACCGGATAAGATTTTACATTCGGGAATATCTGAAATTCTTTATATACTTCCGCATGATTTGTCTCGAATTGTTTCTAAACTTCCGGGTTGGAAAAAGTGGGTCGAGGATTTAAATAAGGAGAATCATCTTTTTCACGTATCCAAACTGAGGCCCTCTAAAAAGGAACTGATGTCTTTCTTGTCATCGGTGGAACTTTTGTTTCATCTGAGCAAGGTCACTCTTTCCAATTTGGAATCCAGAATGGAATGGCTCGTGATTCCCGGCGGGAAAATCCTTCTCAAGCAAGGAGACGTTGGCGATTCGATGTACATTCTCGTTTCCGGTCGTTTGTCCTGGACCGTTCGCTCTAAGAACGAGGAAATACTCGCGCAAGGGGAACTCGGTAAAGGGGATATCATCGGTGAAATGTCCCTATTGAGCGGGGATAAAAGATCGGCGACCGTAGTCGCTTTGAGGACCAGTCAAGTCGTTCGGATTTCGAGAGAAGATTTTCGTATGAGTTTTGCAAATTCTCTGGAAGCTCTTTTTCAAATTACGGGAACCATCGTACATCGATTGAATACGGAAAGAAATCAGACCTATCGAAAAACGAATTCCGTCAGAACCGTTTCCGTCTTTCCGCTAAATTTGACCGGAAGTTCGGAGGATTTTTTTCATTCTCTTCAAAATGGTCTCAAAAATTTCGGAAAATCTATATTAGTAGATTATAATGTTTTTACGAAAATGATCGATTTGAAGGAACCCAATAAGAATTCGGAAAAAACGAACGTGTATCGAATCGGAGATCTCGTGAATTGGTTCTACGATCTCGAAAAAAATTACGATAAGCTCATATTCAAGACCGACATTCACAATCCGGGTTGGAGAGAAACCTGTTTTCGTCAGTCGGATCGAATTCTCGTTTTGATCGATCCGAGCAAACCGATCGTTTTGGATTACGAGGAAGTGAATTCCATGTTGCCCGAAGAAATTCAGAAGGAACTCGTGTTCTTGATTGATTCTGCCTTTATCGATTGGAAAAAGATAGAATCGATTCTACAAAAATTTCCTTCTATCTCTCATTCGATTGTTCGAAGAGATGTAAATGCGGATTTCGGCAGATTATCCCGAAGGCTTACCGGTAAAAGTATTGGAGTTGCGCTTTCCGGCGGAGGTGCGAAAGGATTTGCACATCTCGGACTTTTGAAGTGTTTCGAAGAGAATGATATTCCCGTGGATATGATTTCGGGTACGAGCGCGGGTGCGATCATGGGGGGATTGTTTGCGATGGGACTCGGTTCGTCCGATATTCTTCCTTTGATCCGAAACTTTTGGTTGGATCGAAATATTCTCGGAGATTTTACGTTTCCCTTCGTTTCTCTTGTAAGGGGAAAGCGGTATTCGAGCGCGATTCACGAATTTTTCAAAGATAGAAATATAGAAACTCTTCCGATTCCTTTTTACGCGATTGCTTGTAACTTAACGAAGGCGGAACGAAAAGTTTTTGATAGAGGTTTGTTGTGGAAGGCGGTAAGGTCCAGCACTTCCATTCCGGGAATTTTTCCTCCCTTTTCCGAAAACGGGGAATTGTATGTGGACGGAGGTTTACTAGATAACCTTCCCGGTTCCATTTTGAAAGAAAGAGGGGCCGGGATTTTGATCTCAGTGGACTTGGGCGGAGGAGGTCAGATCGATAAGGATTGGATGTACCATAATTTACTCGGGCCTCAGTATTTAGGAGAGGCTCCTTCCTTTTTCAATTTATTGTTTCATCATTTAAAACGGAAGAGTTTAAAAACGAAATATACCGGGTTTGCGGAAATTATGATGCGTTCCTTGATGTTGTCCAGCAAGAATAACCAGAATCGGACCCGGGATAGTTCCGACCTTTACATCGAACTTCCCGTAGGCGGGTATTCCACATTCGACTGGGATCAGTTTCAAAAATTATACGAAATCGGATATGAGGCTGGTAGAAAGAAAGTCCATATCTGGAAAAACGAAATTAAGAAAAAACTAAATTCGTAAATTCTCATTTTTTAATTGAAATCCTCTGTGTGAAGAAATTAGAATTGTTTTTTCTTTAGCGATTGTCATGCAACCCTCAGACATCCAATTCTTGGAAGAATTCTCTTCGGAGTTTGCTTCCTTTCAAGACCAGATCTGCGTACTCGAAGAGCGTCCTTCTGGAAAAATTCTCTTATCGAACGAGTGCGTTCGTTTTTGGGGATTTAAAGGATTCAATCAGGAGCCGGATACGTTTCCTTCCTTTTTATTTCATCTTCATGGAAAGGTTCGGAACTACGCGGATTTTACCGAAAAAATTCTTTTAAAACATATGCAAGATTCGGAATATTTCGATACACTTTTTGCCGAAAGATATATTTTACGCTTTTTTTGGAAAACGGTCTTGAATAAAGCAGAGTCGACGTATCGTATTTATACATTTGAAATTTTGGCGCAAGAAGGGGATTGTGGGAATCTTTCTCCGGAAAGTCCTGCCGTGGAATCCATTTTTTACAAACTCCCGGAACCCGCGTTTTTATTCGATCCGTCCACTTTACGTTTTCTTGCCGTAAACGATGCCGCGATCTATCTCTACGGGTTTTCCAGGGAAGAATTCGCCGATATGAATCTTTTGGAAATTCGTCCCGAAGAGGATCGCACCGATATGGAAACCGTGATCCAAAATTTCGCCAAGGAAACTGGAATTCGTTCCAGAGGAGTTTGGAGACATTGGAGGAAGGACAAAAAATTTCTTTATGTAAAAATCACCACAAACCGGATTTCTCTCGGAGATTCTTTTGCGGTTTTGACGATTTTGACGAATGTTTCCGAGACGATAGAAACCTCTTATGCTTTAAGACAAATTCGTGCGGAGAAACAATCTGTTATCGAAAGTATGTCGGATCGGTATTTTGCGCTTTCCAAGGACTGGAGATTTATTTCGGCAAACCGGCAATCTCTTATTACATTAGGAAAACCTAAAGAAGAATTGATAGGAAGGAATATCTGGGATCTGTATCCGGGATCTTCGGTTCGATTCTTTCGGGACAAATTCGAACTTGCTGTCCGAGCTCAAAAGCCGATTACTTTCGAATATAGGATCGTGGAGACCGGAAACGTGATGGAGTTCAGGGTTTTTCCTTTTGAGGAAGGGGTCTCCGTGTTTTTTCAGGATATTACGGAAAAAAGGAAAAGAGATTCCGAACAAAACATTCTCAAAGAAATCGCTTTAAAAATTCCGAAGGCGTCGAGTGTGAAAGAATCTTTCGAGATTCTTTTTGAGACGATTTGTAAGGGAACCTTTTGGAATTTTGCCCAAACTTGGAGATTTCAAAACGGTAAGATCGTTTTAGAGGAGAATTCGCCTTGGTACTCCACAGAAGCGATTTTCTTACGATATAGAATCGCTTGTTTTGAAACTAGTTTTTCTCCCGGAGATGGGATGATCGGAGAGGTTTTTTCCACTAATAAGATTCGTTTTGTGAATGACGTTCAAAAGGAAAAAAATTTTAAAAGGACAGGTTTTGTGTTTCAAACCGGAATTCAGTCTTGGATTGCAATTCCTTTGCGAACTGGACATGAGACTTACGTTCTGGAGTTTTGTTCCCAAATAGAGTTAGATTCAGTAAATTCTTATATTCAAATGTTCGAATTGATCTCGGATCAGATCGAAGTTTTGTTTAAAAACAAGGAATCGGAAGAAGAGAAGGATCATTTTTTTAAGTTGTCCGGGGACATGTTCCAGATTTCTACGCTAGACGGACATATCATAGAACGCAACCAAGCTTGGGAGGAAGTTTTGGGTTATACTCGGGAGGAATTGAGCGGAATCGATCTCGTTGACATTATCCATCCGGACGATCGGGATAAGATGTTGAACACCCTCGTGAATGTTCGAGAATATAGAAAAAATCTTTCGGTTGCGCTTCGATACGTAACCAAACACGGACGGACGAGGACGATTCTTTGGAAGACGATCGTTTCTCCGGAACACAGACTTGTTTATACTACGGGTAAGGATATCACCGAAATTCAAAATACCCAGCTCAAACTTGAGAACATGACGAAAGAACTGCAGCGTTCGAATGCGGATCTGGAAGATTTCGCTTTTATAGCTTCTCACGATCTCCAGGAACCTTTGCGAAAGATTAAGGCGTTCGGAGATCGTCTTTTGAAAAAAAATTCAAATTTGGATTCGGAATCAGTGGACTATTTGCAAAGAATGTTTTTTTCCGCGCATCGATTATCCAATTTGATCGAAGGTCTTTTGTCTTATTCCCGGATTAAGAGTAGGGCGAAACCCTTTCAGCTCGTCGATTTAAGAAAGATTTTAAAAGATTCAATCGGCGATTTGGAAATTTATATCAAAGAAAAAAATGCGAAAGTGATCGATTCCGAAATCGGTTTTGCTTGGTGTGATCCGTTTCAGATGGGAACGGTATTCCAGAATCTGATCAAAAACGGAATTAAATTCAATCGGAGCGAAAGCCCCGAAGTGAACATTCGATGTATTCCACACCCTACCGAACCAAATTGGATTCAAATTACCTTTGCGGACAATGGAATCGGTTTTGACAAAAAGCACGACGGTAAGATATTTACGCTCTTTCAACGGCTACACAGCCG
>NZ_AHMT02000014.1 GCF_000243815.2 Leptospira alexanderi serovar Manhao 3 str. L 60
CGGACAACAAAACGGAGTTAGGTGGTAGTGTCGGTGTAAACTACAACGCAAAGAGCGGAGCTTGGGGAGCGAGTGTAGGTTTGAAAATGGGTCTTGGTCAAAAAGGGAAAGACGGCTATTCGAACTGGGCGGAAGTCAGCTACAACAGAAACAATATCGGTCGTGACAATCAATCTTCGGGAGTGAGTGCAAATATCCGGCGCACCTTCTCTGTGAAAGGTAACAAGGAATGTCCGGATATCCGGACTTTCCAAAAAGCTGTCAACACGAGCCGTGCACGAGTTACTTCAGTTTAATCATAAATAAAATAAATAGGAAAGAAAAAATGAGAAAAAATAGAATACAATCAAGCGTATTAATTTTGCCTTTACTGGTTTTAATGAATTGCTATTCGTTAGGTGCGGATCGCATTTTCAAACCGGGCATTGAAATACAAACGAAACCGACTATCGTAGAAGTAGATGAGAAAGGGATTGTTCCCCTTAAAAGCGAACTTTGGATTCGGTTAGGTGATTCTTTTAAAAAAGAGTATGAACATAGCTGGGGAATATTTCGTGAAACAGCGAATACACGGATCAATTCTATTGTAGCTACTTACGAGGAATCTAAGCTTTTTTCGGCTGTAAAGTTTGTTCCGAATGCGGAAGAGGTCCCTAACGCGAAGTCAAAAACCTTCGAAGTAAAATTAGATTATACTGGTAATGTTAGAACAAATAGTTTGTATAAACTTCCGTTTTTATTTATAGCCTTAATTGGGTATGTAATTATTCCAAATTATATGGAAGCTGATTTAACTTTGGTAAATGAAATCAAACGTTGGGATAATAAAGTAAATAGTTATACTTCGGCAGCAAAAGGCAGAATTTACTTTTACTTTGATGTAAAAGCAGGTAATAAACTATATGCAGAACTTGATAAAGAGAATACCAAATCGATTATTTCCCAGATGAAAGTAGATTATTCTTTTTTGAGCGGGAAATGA
>NZ_AHMT02000013.1 GCF_000243815.2 Leptospira alexanderi serovar Manhao 3 str. L 60
CTCATCCCTACATAATAGAGTGTCCAAAATTCTACATCTAAACGGGGATCTGTGCTAAAATTGGCGGTACTCCTTTATGTAGAGATCAATAAAATCAAAAGACCAGGATTTAAGAAAAATTCAATATGTCTTGGATGCGGGTTATGCGAGTGAGGCTAACTTCCGCAGTTTAAAAGAATTCGA
Source organism: Leptospira alexanderi serovar Manhao 3 str. L 60 (assembly GCF_000243815.2). Classification (GTDB taxonomy): domain Bacteria; phylum Spirochaetota; class Leptospiria; order Leptospirales; family Leptospiraceae; genus Leptospira; species Leptospira alexanderi. Next base: position 184 of record NZ_AHMT02000013.1, read on the forward strand.
CCTTTATTGCCCGGACCAGAAAATAACAAAATTATTTCAAGTGGGGAAATTCCTAAAGCCCCAAAATCCACTCAACGTAAACCAAAATCGATCCGGTTTACATATGAAAAGAAATTGAATCGATTCATCTGTCCGACAGGTAGAGTTCTTAAATTCAGAACGGAAAAATATCTTCATGGAAAAGATAGCTATTCGGATTTTCGTTCGACTAGTTGTTCCGGTTGTCGTTTAAAACAGTTTTGTTCCAAGGGAAAATCAAAGTCTATTTTGGTAAATTCTAAGAATCTAAAAAGAAATTATATCCATTCGAGTTCGGCAAAGAATTATCATCCGGATCAGATGAACAACTTCTATACGATGGAGATGCGAAGAAAACTAAGTGAACCTCAATCCAGAACCGTTTACTCCAAAAGATTTCCTTCCAATTGAAGGTGTATTCGGTGCAATCAAAGGTTCTCGCGGAGGAATCTTTTTTTGACAAAGGGAATCGAAAAAGTATCCACTGAATGGTCGGAAAGATGTTCTGCTCATAATATTGCCAAGCTTTGTGGATTTCGTTATATTTAATTTCCGAACGAAGGTGTTCCGATGTCGCCAGGTAGTATGAAAAAAATTTAAATTCGAATCAGGTTTAAAATAGAGATTTTTTCTCCGTCTCTTTTTCAACAGGCTCGAGGTGGAGAGGCGGCGGAGGGAAGACTCGGGAGGTTAAAATCATACTTTTTGCAAGTAAAAAGTCTCATTCTCGTCGGGGAACACTTGCGTTTTATTGTATGTAATGTTCTATCCACTAAAATCTAACCCCTAATCACTACTGATCCCTACAAAAAAGAGTACCAAAAATATAACAATAATATCCCATTGTCATAATGCAAAACTTAGAAAGGGAAAAGTTAAAACGTTTGGAAAAACGTAGGTTGAAGGGAATTGCTCTCTTGAAGAAGGGCTACACGTGTTACGGAGTATCAAAAA
>NZ_AHMT02000012.1:0-17500 GCF_000243815.2 Leptospira alexanderi serovar Manhao 3 str. L 60
CATTTCGGGAATTGCCTGTGTTATTTCCAGTCGAGGAATTTTTCTCATACCCAAGATGATGCGTCATCTCTCCTTGCATTGCTCGTTCAACAAGTGATTTGGTGAGTTGTTTTAAGAGGCCTTCGTTTCCGATCAGCTCTTCGGGGGTTTTACCTTTGATTAATTCATCGAGTAGTTCTTCTGCTCGATTCTTCGGTTTGCTCATACTGCTTTATCCTTGTTACTTTTTCTTTTTTCACAAGTCATTTACACAATCGAGATGACACCCTCTTCTTTGAATTTGAGATCCAAAGACAATTTACAACTTTTACTCTCTCCTTAGGCCGAACTCACGTTATATTATGATTTAGGAAAATTCTCCAGAAGCTCTTTGTTTTTCAACTTCTGATTTTTAAGCATCTCATAGTTTTCGGTCTTAATCGTCTTGAAATTTTGGATGATTTTCATCTTTTCTTTCATAAACTCTTTGAGGGGCTCGACTAATAGCTCTTTACCATTCCAAGTAGCCTGCTCACCTGTCTTAAGGTCCAAATCTCCTCCAGAAGAAGAATGAACGACAACTTCTCCTTCGTTTACAAAAACTCCGTCCGGAATATCGGAATCTTCGTTTTTAGGAACTTTGGTTTTTTCTTCACTGACCACAAATTGAGTTCCACGAACCCCAGCAGTATAAGATGCGGAGTTCACTTCCAATTCTTCCTTTTTATTGGATTTTTGAACATTCGCAAATAGTTTACCGGAAATCAAAGTAACCTTTGACGTATTTTTGGAACTGTCGGAGATGAGTTCAGAGATCTCAATTTTTGTAAACGGCGCGAGTCGTATCACGGAATTTGCGCCCAATTGCAAATCCGCTTTTCCTTCTCCGGTTTCTACTTTCGCTGCTTTCGTAAGAATGACGTTTTTCTTAAGCGCTTCCGTTTTACCAGCTTGAAAATACTGGACCTTTCCGGTTACAAAAAGTACGACTGCAACTTCTTCATCTGCAAAAACAACTTGAGGCAGAAGTATAAGGAAAAAACCGAAGAGTAAAGCTTTGCGAATCATATCGAGAGAATTTACACAGATTTCTAAAAAAATCTACAATTAATTTCTCGATTCCAATAAGCCGAAAAAGTTCAACTTTTACGGTTATTAATTCTTTTTTCAATCACCTGATTCAAAAGATCCGCGAGTTCTTGAAACTCATCCCCTTTGCGAATTTTAATCTTCCTTGCTGGTTCTTCGCCCGTCGCCAGTTTTCTAAGTTGGTTTTTGATATTATAAATCGGACCAGCCATCTTGTGAGAATAGATTACGGTAAAAATAACGGTCATCCCTAAAAACAAACCGGATAAAAACAGAATCCCGTTTACCTGGATCGTAAACATATCGAGTTTGTGATCGTAATCCGGAAGAAAGATTTCCCTTTCCACAAACTTTTCCCTTTCTACTCCGTTTTGAACTTCGAAACCTTTTTGATAAATTTTGATGGGATCGCTCCTCAATCTAAAAACGACTCCCTTGTCGAACTTCGTGTAATTCAACCAATACAGAAAACCTAAGGTTAGAACTAAGCCCAAAACAATGAGTAAGGAATAATTCAATAAAAATTTAAATTGAAAATCCCGGTCTACGATGTAGTTGCTGAAAATTCTTTTTTTACCGGGGTCTTCTTGTGCCATTGCCATGCTAGGGTCCTCGAGACTAAATATCCCGATTGATCGGCCGACTGTCAAAGAGAATTTACTTTTAGTAAAGTTGAATCACTTCGGAAACTAATTCTCTCTGAATAGCGATTTCTTTTTCAAGCGTTTGAACATACATAACGTTTTCATCCATGTCCACGATAACGCCCTCGATTTCTTTTCCGTCGGTTAAAATGACTTTTTCCAATCTTTGAAACTCCGTTAGTAATTCTTGTTTACTGGAGTAGGAACGGTTTTTATCCCGAGGAATGTTTTCGATCGGCAATCTTTCGAATTCAACCTCGATACGACTTTTTTCGGAATCGCTCAAATGGCTCCGAACAAAACCCTTTTGGTTTACGAAAATTCCCTGGTTTGGTTCCAGAACCTGCTCACCTTCCGGTGTCGTTTGTCGAGATTCCGAACGGGTACTGATCGCAACACGCCCTTCCAAAACTTGTACTCGAGTTCCTTCTCCCGGAACGTTTTGAAAACTGAAACTAGTCCCCCGAACCTCCGCGCTTATATTTTCGGAACGCACGACGAATTCTTCCTTCTTAAGATTTTTATGGATATGAGCCAATAACTCTCCCTTCTCCAGATCTATTCCAATCTTGTAATGCGCGGAAAGATCGATCACCCGAAAAGAAACTTCAGAATTGGAAAGAACTCTCACTACAATTCCGTCGGACACTTTTAGATTCAAAATAGCCTTGGAACCAGTAACCACTCTCTGACCTTCTTGAATTCTAACTCCGGGTTTTAAAAGGATCTTGTCCTTGGGATCGGAAGAAGTGAGATAAGCCTCCCCTTCCACCTGTGAAATTTCGACACCTCCCCTTTCGACTCGGAGGGAAGGTTGATCGTTAAAAATAGAATAATATCCTAATGTAACTGCGAAAAGAAAAATCGCGGCTGATGAAAGTGCTAAAACAAGTTTATTTTTTGCAAAATTAGAGAAAGAAAATATTTTTGAGGAATCGGAACGTGCGCGCGTATAAAGAGACTCGAAATCCGATTCTTTGGGGGAATATTCTATCCAAGAATCGCTCAAGCCCTTGGCCAGCCATTCTACAGAAGGACTTAGATCGTTCTGTTTTCCTTGAAATAGAATTTCTTGAATCTTTTCTTCCCTTTTCATTCCCGATTCTTCCATTTTTATTTACAGCGCACCCCAAAACCCCAGTTTACTTTGTCAGAAAGATCAAGCTGCAAGATCCTGTCCCCATCGAACGCTCCTTATAGGAAGTGAGATATCTGAGTCTCTTTCGGGACAGGCTCTTATACTCTTAATCAGGGTTTCAAATTCTTTTTCTCCGCGATCTCGGTCACTTTTGCGGTCGCTTTGACAATTAAACGAGAAACGGTAGAAACCGATATGTTCATAATCTCCGCAATAGTCGCCAGACTGTAATCTTCCATAAACCGAAGAATCAAAGCATATTTCTCGTCCTCTTCGAGTTCATCCAAACAAATCAAAAGCCGTTCTTCTAAATCTTTAAGTTCGGCCTTTCTGACAAAAGAAAGTTTCTCTTCCTGAAAGTCCTGCATCTCAGAATTCCCGCTCTCTTTTACCGTGGAGAACTTCCGAGAATAATTGATAGACCTGTTTCGAGCAATCGTATAAAGCAAACGAATCGCTTGTTCTCGATCCACATCCGAATCCGAATATTTCCTAAAAAAATTTAGGAACGTATCCTGCATCAAATCCATCGCGACCTCAGGATTTCCGGAACTATATTTATAGAGGAAATCAAAGATCCTTCCACTGTACTCTCGATAAAGAGCGTCCATAAAATCTTTCCGGGAGGTCATTGGAACTAAGTTGAAAATAGGAAACCCAATTTCAAGTAAATTCCTTGGTCGCTTCTGTCTTCTATTCTGAGTTAACAAAATGACTTTGATTTTTTTTCAGAATCGAGCTTTTTTTCGAAAGAAAATTAGATTATTTCATTTGATTTAAATTTCAATCGCAATCAAAAGTCTTGGAACAGCGGTACAAATTGCCCTAAAAACCGAGAATTTACCTCTTTAAAGAAAACAATTCTTTCGATAGAATAGATAGGATGTGTCCGGGCTCCACAAGTTCCATTTCAAACAATGTAATAAAACCAAAACAACGTCAGCATTATAGAAACGGATTTATCAAACTCGGTAAAATATTTTCTTCATTCTCTGTTTTAGGAACTTTGTTATTTGTCGGAGTTTTCCTAAAACCCTCGCATTCCATGTTTTCCCAAAACGCCCCACTGGGCGAATCCGCAAATCAACAAAAAGACAAAGAACAAGCCGAAACCAAGCCCCTTTTTCGGGTATTTCCTTCGTATCGAAAGGAAGAATGTGATTGGGCGATTCGCTGGGACATTTGTCTCAGTTGTCTAAAAATCGGAAGAAGATACGCTCAAAAGATCCACTTTTATCCATCAGGGCCATACCGGGAGCACGGATGTTATTCGGATGAAGAAGGATTTTTTATTTTAGATACCGAATGATTTTAAATTTCGCATAGACGTTAGCAAGAGGGCTTTGGAAAAGAAATCAATTGGTTCATTTCTCTCATCTAAATCAACACACTTTTTCTTTTCTTCGAAAGAATTCAAGTTATATTATATTTTTTTAATAGTCAATAAGTATTGAAAAGATAAAAACTTTAAAAATCCGAATGCTGTTTTGAGAAAAAGATCGAACATGGAACAGATACAACCCGTGAGAACTTTCCGTGTTTCGTTTTATGTACGGATCAGCAACGAACATGATTTTCTTTTAGATTTTGTGAAAAGTTTTAAGGAATAAAAGAAAAAAAGCAGAGAAAAAAATCTCCTCCGCCTTTTTAGCTTTTTAGAAAAATCTTATTTTTTACAAGCCTGGATTGCAGGAATACTTTTTGCGGACTTAAGACAAGTAAGATCGAATTTTCCGGACATACATTCTTTTTGTAATACGGGCACTAAAGTTGCTTTCATTGTCGCAATGTTCGCGGCATCTTCCGGCTTTTGTCCCGCAGTCAGATTGGTCAACATTTCGTCCACGATCGGGGCACATTCTTCGGCCGAATATTTCGAACCGGAACACACGACGGTCAACGAAAGAACAGTAAGAACACCTAGGGAAATCATGAGAGCTTTTTTCATCTAATATTCCTCTTTTGAGTATTAGGGACCACTTTAGTCCGATCTTGTTCCCTGAAAAGTGATTTTTTGGAGGGATGAATGGTTATTCTATAATGTACAATCCCCTTTTCTCCCTTAAATTTTAATACTTTGGTGCGGGAATCATAGTGATACTTACCCGCATTGACCAGAACTTCAAATCCATTTTTGTAATGTATTTCCGGGATAAAGATTTCTGTTTCCGGCAATACGCTTCCTTCTTGTTGAAAGAAATATTTGAATAAGGACCTTTCCATATCGAAAGACAAAGCCACGGGCAACCCTTTCGTTCGAATCGGATACGGACGACTGAATGCCCTCACCGCCCTGCCTCCGTCTTCGTCATACGAAGTAGGTGTGTCCTCGGAATAGATCGATAAATCTTCTTCGTTCCATCTGTCTCCCAAACTGTGAGTATGATCGGGAGTATAATTCCATAACGTAAGATGAACAAAATTTTTTTCCACAGCCTTCATCACTCGATCGAGTGCTTGTTCCAATATCCCGTAATCCTTTTTGTGATACGCAACCCTGTGGTTGATGTCCATGGGGATTCCGGTTTCCCCGATTACCGTGGGACAATTGCCCATTTTTTTCTCGGACATTTCCCGGATCATTCGAATCGTTTCCTCATAAGCCCTATCTATATTCTCTTTTCCGAATACAGGTTTTTGTTTGAATACGTGGACACCAAACCAAGGAAAATAACGTTTGAGCATCAACACGGATATATCGTACCAGTGGGTCGCATTGACTACGGAGCCGTAATTTTTCTTAGGGGCTTCCCTCCATTCCAGCTCTAGTCTCGAAGGGTCACTTTCCACAAAGATATGAAAACGACTTTCTGCCTTCTGTACCGCCTCCTTAAACTTCTTGATAAAAGGATACATAAAATCGGAATAGAATTCGTATTTTTTTCCATTCTTCTTATAGAAATATTCCGGCTTTAACATCATCGGGGCACCGTTCGGATCGTAGTCCCAGACCCTGTGATTTCTCCAAACACACTGATATCCCTGTTTCCAAAGAGAAACTCCCCCGCCGTTCAATCGCACTTTACCCCAAGGAAAACTCCAGAATCCGAGCATGTAGGCTTGTTCCGTTGAAACAGTACGCCCTTCGGAAAGATACATCTCCTTGAACGGAGAAGTTTTTATCACTTTTCCAAATCCGAACCCTTCGAACTCTCCCAAGTTCTTTTTTCCGATCCATCCGGGAGAAGGTTCATTCAAGGTATCAAATCCTATCACGTTTTTATACTTCTTGAGCTTGCGCACTATCTTGAGTACGGAATCGATGTAGTGATCTTGTAAAAAATCCTGTGCATTCTTTCCATCAATCCTAGTGTTCGGTGCAAACTCTCTTCCTCCAAAAAATAAGGAGAACATCGTCCCACAAACGTATTTTTGATAGTTGAGAGGCCAGGACATTCTTCTATAATGTCTTCCTTGGTAATGATGTACGATCGCGGTTTCCGAACCTTGAATCTTGGAAATATCCATTCCGAACTCTTCCAAAGTCCAACCAGGAGCACCGTCTCCCCCCGTAAACCGGGACCACACATCCTGATGCGGATCGATAAAAAGATAAAATCCTTTTTGACTGGCAAGGGAAACCATTCTTTCGACGTAGTCTATGTATTCGGTATCGTATTTTCCGGGACCTTTGTGTTCAATCGCTTCCCACGTTATGAGAAACCGCAAGAAATTGAATCCCCATTTCCTCAATCTATCGAAATGTTCCGAAGCCTGATCCTCTTCCAAAGGTCTTCCGACAAAAGATACGTTTCTATGATTCAAGAATGTGAGAGTTTGATCAAAATGTGTGGTTCCGTCGGGTTTGGAGGGAAGTTTCGCAGAGCCGGAAAGATTGACTCCACGTAATTGATAGATCGTTCCGTCCTTACTTGCGAAGTGCCCGTTTTTAACGAATAATTCTTCCATAATATCCTTCGAATTGAATTCGATCGAATTCTCCTTTGTATCTCTTTGTTTTGTTTATGAAGAAAACTTTATTCGCTTTCTTCTCTTTCTTCGCTTTGCGAAGTGCCCGTTTTTAACGAATAATTCTTCCATAATATCCTTCGAATTGAATTCGATCGAATTCTCCTTTGTATCTCTTTGTTTTGTTTATGAAGAAAACTTTATTCGCTTTCTTCTCTTTCTTCGCTTTGCGAAGTGCACGTTTTTAACGAACAATTCTTCCATAATATTCCTCGAATTGAATTTGATCGAATTCTCCTTTGTATCTCTTTGTTTTGTTTATGAAGAAAACTTTATTCGCTTTCTTCGCTTTGCGAAGTGCCAATCGCGACGCTCCGCTGCTCTTTGGCAATCTCGCTTCCTATGGGGCGCTCGATTTCCCGAATTGAATTCTTGCGTCCTCGTATCCTCGACCGATCAAATAATCGGCTTGGACTTGAGAGAAATTTAGGATACTTCCGAATCCGAGAGAAGTTCTAGGACCGATCGTTCTTATCTTTAGTTCGGGCCGGGTCGCGCTCGGAATGGATAAGAGAGAAGTGAACTTGGATTTTTTCCCCTTTTTCTTTTTTTTTCGAAGTTTAAATTGGACATCACAGTTTGATACGAACCAATAAGAGACAGTTCAAACGCTCTCTCTAAACCTTCCCTTCTTGTCTTCGGTAAACCCATATCGACTCCTCCAACAGGAGAAAGTAATACTACGACAATGTCAGTCGCCCCCCGTTCCAAAACAGGAAGGATCGGAGTGTTTGCCATCACTCCCCCGTCCCAATGAGGTCTTCCGTCCACGTATTGCCAAGGAAAGAACATGGGAATCGCCGAAGAGGCCATAACGTGTTCTATATCAATTTCCTTGTTTCTAAAAAATACGAGTTCCGCAGTGAGAATGTTGACCGCGGTAATGATAATTTCGGTTGGGTTTTTTCTAAGTTTGCGAAAATCCAAATAAGAATAAAGTAAGTTCTTGAGAGGCGTCGTATCAGTTAAAGGAGAATAACTTTTTACAAAGATGTCTACTAGATCGTTCCAGATAGAATAGCGCATCACTTTTTTGGCTTCGATGGATTTCCAAAGTTTCGTTATCTCGGCGGCATTCATTCCGCAACCCATCGCAGTCGCGGTGATCGCTCCTACGGAAGTACCACAGATGATATCCGGTTTGAATTGAATCTCCTCCAGATAACGAAGAACCCCCGCTTGGTAAGCACCTCGGGCTCCTCCTCCGGATAGAATAAGGGCACGCTTCATTCTACCTGAATCTCAAGTGGGCTGAAAAAAGAGAAGAATTTTCGGTTTGTTCAAAGAAACTCAATGGGAAAGATTTCTCAAAAGAGGAAACCTCCTGAGCGACTGCATCGTTTCATCGACATCTATCTGTCGAGATCGGAAGCTCAAGAATGACCAGTTCTCGAAACTCAGAAAGGTCAGCGGTCTGATTGGATTGCAATGCCCCGACTACGGCTGTATTGCAAGTAAAACCCGGGCTATTGCTCAGCCACCTCACAGGTCAATTGTTTGTAACAACTATCATTCACTAGACCACCTCCTTTTCGTGTGGCTGCAAAATATTTTGTCTCATGAAAATGTCAAGAACAGACTGATTTTTTAGAGCCAATTTTCAAAAGCTCTGAACCAAAAATTCCCTTCATAAAGTGGGAGTTTCCACATTTCAAGTGCCGAGGGTTTAGTCACTAGGGGGTTAGGACTTTACATAGTTGTCCCTAACATCTTAAACGTAGGAACTCTCACATTTAAGAACTGTAAAACCGGAATTTTATGAAAAAAAGAAAGCCGTTCTAGGAGTTCCTAGATTTTTGTGAAACATAAAGAGCGTAGTGAAGTTCATCTGTTCCCAGTCTCCTAGCTGAGGCGAGTTTACGAAACCGCTTTCACTTTGGAAATTAATATCAGGGCGATTACATTGAAACCCATCGCCAGATATCCCGCCACCTCGTAGTTCTGATAAGGAGAAGTTGGGCTTGCGGCAACAAGAATACTTCCTCCAATCGTAGCCCCGAGTCCGGAAGCGAGATTTTGCAAAGCCGAGATCACCGTCATAAAACGTCCTCGATCACTCGGTTCCGTCGCAGATGTTATCAAGGCCAAAGCAGGAATCCACCTTCCCGATACGATTACCATAAAAGCGGTTGTGAGAATCAGAACATTCACAAGCGAAGCCTGTCCGAGGTTGGTCATGATAAAGATCGGAATGAAAGATAAGGGAACCAGAATATAGAATACCTTGTGTTTTCCAATCTTATCCGAAACGATTCCGATTACTCTGGAAGAAAAGAACGTAACAAGACCGCCGAAAAAATAAATCCAAGGAATGCTGTCCTTAGGGATCCCCACATTTCTTTCCATATAAGGCGCGATAAACGGAATCACAGTAAAACCGCCGAGAATCACAAACATAATGAGCATATAAGAAGCCATGTACTTCCTATATGTAAGAATCCGAAAAAAATTCCGAACCGGATTGGCCCCCGCAAATTGAAACGGAGGAATACTCGGAAGATGATAATTCATCAGAACCAAAATCGGAAGACTTAAAAGGACAATCCCGGCAAAAGACATATTCCATCCGTAATACTCCGCCACTTTGAGTCCCAAGGGAATTCCAATCACAGAAGCAACGGAAAAAGCTCCCATAATCGCACCGGTCGCCCTTCCCCTGCGATCCATCCCAATCACATCCCCTACAATCGCAAAGATAACGGAACCTAAAATCCCTCCGAATGCACCGGAAATAATTCTCGCAATCAAAAGAAGAAAGTACGAATCCGCAACCGCACAAAAAGCGGTTCCCACGATAAAACCAGAGTACAAAAAAATCGCCGCAGATTTCCGGTTGAAACGATCGATAAAAAGTACGCCTACGATTCCAGCTATAAACGCGCTGTACGTATATGCGGAAATGAGAACGGAAAATTCTTTCGGATTGATACCAAACGCTTCCTGAAAATAAGTTCCCAGTGGCATCATAATTACAAAATCGAGAATATGAGTGAATTGAACCGCCGCCAACACAAAGATCAGCATCGTTTCGGATTTGACGTGAATGTTACGGGCAGAACGAAAAGACATATGGATCATTTTGCAAAATGTCGATTTTCTTGTAGATAGAAAAACGTGAAAAATGGATCGAATGTCTTGATTTTCGAAAATCCGCCGAAATCCTACCGACGACAAATCGGAATCCGCGCGCTGCACCCGAATTGAATCGATAAGTTGCGAATTTGAGTTTCGGAGCCGATAATTTAGAAATGGAAAATTTGAGTTTTAAACCAAATAGTAAATTGATTTCCGCAACTTCTACCCTTTCTTCGGTCAAATCGGGTCAAAGGGTTTTCGTTCGCAGCGTTGCTTCCGCACTTCTCCTTGATGTTTTGACCGCTCGCGCAAACAAACTGTCCAATGTGAAAATCATCCGCCTTTATACCGAAGAAAAAACTCCTTATGCCAAGACATTGACTTTGAAACCAACTTTCGATGAAATTTGAAAAAAATAAAGTCTATGAAGGAATTTTTCTTTCGGACGTTCATTACCTTCTGAACAAGAAGATAAAATCCCATAAACACAAGGAACTATTTCAGTTTCTAGATTATCTAAAAAAGAAAAACGTTCGTTTTAAGAACATTTATCTCGTGGGAGATATCATAGAAAATTGGTTCTTCAGCGCCGCACGCAAACTCAAAAAAAGTAAGAAAAAATTCAACAAACTCTTCGATAGATTAGATTCCTTATCCGTGTTAGACGGAAACAAAATCTACATTGTGGGAAATCACGATTCTACTTCCTATCTTATGAATCTCCCTCCCAAAATCGAAAGATATCTTCGAGAAAGAAATTGGAAGATTTGTAAAAAAATCGAAAACGAAACATTGATCGCGGTTCACGGACACCAGGGACAATACAACCGTTTCACTTGGATAGGTTCGATTTTTATATTACGTTTTCTACATATAATTGCCCTATTCCTTCCGAATTTGTTTCGTTTTTCGGAAGCCTTCTATCAAAAACATTTAAACCGACAAGACCCCGCCACCACGGAAGAAATTCTTAAATACTATGAACGTCTTTCCAGAATCACACATCAAAACGACAGGGTTCTTATTTCCGGGCACACGCACGATTTTCTTTGCATCCCTCATTTAAAAATTATCAATACGGGTGACTGGGTAAAGAGCAATAGTTTTGTACTACAAGACGACTTCCGTTTTATCGGAGCCAAAATGAATAAGCGCGGAGAATTCTCGAAAGAATTTATCTACAAACATCAGTAAGAATCCCTTCCTTCAATAAAATATTTCTTGCGGAACGTTTTCAAAAGGTGCAGAATTACCGGATGCAAATTCCCGACTATTCTACTATCTTGCAGTTTATTTCGGAAAACCCTTGGTCTTCTTCGTTTTATGCGATCGGAACTTACACTCTCATCGCGCTTCTACACGACATCTTTCAGCGAAGACACGCGATCAAACACAACTTCCCCCTTGTGGGAAGACTCCGTTATCTTTTTGAAACGATCGGTCCCGAACTGCGCCAGTACTGGGTTGCCAATGATAAAGAAGAGATGCCTTTTAGCAGAGCAGAACGTTCTTGGGTTTACGCGACCGCAAAAAAACAAAACAACAACTTCGGTTTCGGAACCACTGAACTTTTGTACGAAGCCGGTTATCCGATCATCAAACACAGCGCGTTTCCGTTTCCCGAATCCAAAGTAAAACATCTCAAAAACGATACTTCCATGATTCCCTGCCTCAAGGTCATCGGAGAATTTCACAATCGTAAAAAACCGTTTCGTCCTCCGTCCGTGGTGAACATTTCCGCGATGTCGTACGGATCTCTCGGTAAGAACGCGGTCTCCGCTCTCAACAAGGGAGCGATGATGGCGCACTGTTATCAAAATACGGGAGAAGGCGGAATCAGCCCCTATCACAAGTTAGGCGGCGATATCGTTTGGCAGATCGGAACCGGATATTTCGGGACGAGAGACGAAAAAGGAAATTTCTCCCTAGATCTGTTCGGTCAAAAAATTCAAGAAAATCCTCAAGTAAGAATGATAGAAATCAAACTTTCCCAAGGCGCCAAACCCGGCAAGGGAGGAATTCTTCCCGGAAAAAAAGTGACCCGACAGATTGCGAGCATCCGGGGAGTTCCCTTAGGACAAGATTGTGTTTCGCCTAACGCACATTCCGAGTTCGGAAACGTAAACGAACTGATCGACTTTATCGAAAGACTTCACTCCGCAAGCGGACTTCCGGTCGGGATCAAAAGCGCGATCGGTGAAATTCATTTTTGGAACGAACTCGCGGAAAGAATGAAACAAACCGGCAAGGGTCCGGACTTTATCACGATCGACGGAGGAGAAGGAGGAACAGGAGCGGCTCCGTTAGCCTTTGCGGATCACGTTTCTCTTCCTTTCAAGGTCGGATTTGCGAGAGTCTATCAAGTCTTTCAGAAAGAAAAACTTTCCGAAAGAATGGCTTGGATTGGAAGCGGTAAATTAGGATTTCCTGATAGAGCCATCGTAGCGTTCGCGATGGGTTGTGACCTCATCAACATAGCCAGAGAAGCGATGATGTCCATCGGTTGTATCCAAGCCCAACGTTGTCATACGGATCACTGTCCCACGGGAGTCGCGACCCAAAACCGTTGGTTACAAGCCGGTCTCGACATAGAACTCAAAGCGGAACGGAACGCAAACTATATCAAAGGACTTCGAAGAGAAGTTCTTTCGGTAACACACGCCGCCGGATACGAACATCCGCTTCAATTCAGAGGAAGTGACATTGAAATTAGCGCGGGGTTGAATATTTTCAAGCCTCTTGAAACGATCTTAGGCTATGAAAGAGATCACGTCCATTTTACGAAAATGTTGGATTATACCGATCATACTTACTTGGAAGAATATATGCAGGGAAAGTCTTCGGAATAATCTCCATTTTTTTATATCAAAACTTAGATTATTCTAATTTTATAATAATAAATTAGAAACATATTCCGCTTTTTGCGTGTTAGGCTGCTTCTTTTCGAGGGCAAATCGTTGCTCACTCTTAGAAATATTGCGAAATTTCTCAACACAAAATCAATTCAAAATATGGTTAGTTTGTCAAAAGTGATTGAATCATTCAGAATTTATTTTTATTTGGCTAAGATTTTTCAAAATTAATTTTTAAGGAAAATAAAATGGAAACTGAAAAAAATACGAGTTTAGAAAAACAAGATTCTTCGAACGTGGAAGCGGTGGGTAAACTGACCTCTACAGTAAACTTAGACGGTTTACCGAGTAATTGGTCGGTCGAGGTGACGAGTTTTACCCCAGTGATTCCTTCGGGAAACAACGGTTGGTACGCTATCAATAACGGCCCCACTCCCCCTTATACACTTCAAGCCGACGGTCAGCTGGTTTCCTGCATTTTGAGTTCTACTAACATTACAGATAGTGGAGAGGGACCCTACGGAATATATGCGTTCCAAGTGACGAATGAAAAAGGATATACGAGCGACGGTACTTTACAGCTTGGTTCCAGCCAATGGGGTGCAGTCCAAAGACCGGATCAAATATATCTGACTTTTGATTTTTTAGACGATTCGAATCCGGCGCAAACGATTTTAATGCCGGTGCCTACTCTGTTGACTCCGGATCCATTTTCTCTCGGTTTTGGAGAGGATGGCAGCGATAACGTAATTATGGTTGGTTCCTCCAACCAGACGGTAACAACATGGGTCGTGGCTCAAATTATCCAAGGGTTGATAACCGTGCACACTACGTTACTAAGTTGGATATGGAGAAATATATAAACGACGCTCGGATTCTTTTCCTTGCCACGTAAGTTTTTAGAAAAAAACCTGTGTGAAACTCAATGCGCAAGTTTTCCTTTTCTTTTATGAACGCAGTCGAAGAAGCCGGGGAAGTTTTAATAAAACCGGTTTCCTTTTTTAAGGATCTTTCCAAAGCTCCCGAAGAATCCCTGATCTCCTTATATCTTCGTTGTTTGGTCTATATTGGCTTTTTATACGCGGTTACAGTAATCAGCATGACTTTACTCACTCCGAATGAACTTCCCAATCCACCCTTGACTTTTTTATTTTTCGAAATGCCGATGGCGTATTTACTCGCGAGTTTTATTATTTTTCCTATTTTAGGTTTTCTTTATATGTTTTTCTCTTGGATCTGCGGGGGAAATACCGCTTGGAAACAAAACTTTAGAGCCAGCACCGCGATCTTAAGCGTGTTTTGGGTGATACTATTTCTGCAAAGCTTCGGTGGTTTGATTCACATTTATCTGGGCATGTGGATCGGAATCGCTTTTACCGCATACGTTCCGTTTTTATTCTTTCTTGCTTTGACTTCTTATCTAAAAGCTCCCGTAAAAAGGACCGCGATCGTACTTTCCCTATTTACGATCGTATTTTTGTATCTTCAATACTCAAGAATGGATTCATACATAAAAGATTATAAAATCATCGAGAACATGAATTCCCAAAAATCCCTTACAAGAGAAAAAGAAATTCAAGGAGAACGGGAAGCGATGGAAATCATCCGAAAGGCAATGGAAAAAGCAAAAGCCGAAGAACAAAGGTAAACAAGAGCAGATTTTTTTCGGAATACAATTATGGGGTTTTCAAAAACTTTCGACATTTTCGTCAGATTTGCGTCGGGGAACTCTTTCAATTTATTCAAAGTAAACGGAGTTTTGCCAAGCCGGAAGCCGATTCTTGTGTCTTAAGGTATAACGTTCCGTTCATTTGTTTCGTCTATTCTAGTACAGAAAAAATGAATTTAATCATAAGCGTTTTCAAGACCGGTCCTGGGGGCGCGTCCCGGGAATCTCCTATACATGAAAAGCCCCCGTAAAAAACTGGCTTATCAGCTATACTTGAGGGTTTTTCTATGAAACGCACCGAACTGGAAAGAAGAGAAAGAGACCTCCGCAAGGCAGAAAAAAAGGTTCAACTTCAAGAAAAGAGACTCGCCTCCGGAAAAGGAAATAGCGTAGGAGTTTATATCGACGAGTTGTCGGCACTCTTTCGCTACGATGCGACAGAAATTTTCAATACCGGAGATGACATCGCGATCTTGGAACTTTTAGAAGACATTCAGGCGAATCTTCCCGCAAAACAATGGGAAAACGTACTTCGCAAAGCGATCAAAAAGACCGGAGTTCAGGAAAAAGAAAAAGCTTACAACGAACTCAAAGAATTGATGAATGAAGAAGAACCCGAACAGACCGAAGAAGAAATCGGGGCTTAAACCCCGATTTCTTCCGACTCCACATTTTGTATCTATTCTCAAAAAAATCTTTCTCATCAACTTTTTTATATTTAACGTGAGCAGGGTCGTAAGAATCCATGATTCATTTTTCTGAAACAAGTTGGAATCTGGACTTTGTAAATCTATTCTTAAAATGTGGGAACTACCACAAATCACGATTTTACGAACAATTCTAAAATTGTAGGAACTCCTACTTTTAGAGAATTCTTTCTCATTTTCTCCACGAACTCACGTTATTTACAGCGCGTCTCAAAACTCCAGTTAATATTACATGGAAAAATATCTACAATTAGAGTTGTTGAAAAATTAATTCTCTATCCGTTTCCGCCCTATTGAAATGGGCGTTTGAAGCGGTTTTGTTAATCTGAATCACGGAATTTTTCAACAACTCTAATGAATCTTATAAAATTCCTTTACGAGGAAGCAAATGTATTTCGTCCGGATAAACAGTATCCGGTAAGATAGAAAGCGTCGCGAGCCATTTCCCGAAATCGTCAACCGGGATCATATCCTCCTGCTCGAATCCTTCTCTACCTCTCCAAATTTCCGTATACACCGCGCCCGGATAAACGGTAATAACTCGAATTCCTTTCGACTTCAACTCTTCTCGGAGAGCTTTTGCAAAACCTGCAATGGCATGTCGGCTCGCACAATAGGCCGTAGAATTCGAAAAACCCTGATATCCCGCAGTCGAAGAAAGATAGCACAAAAATGAACCAGGTTTTAAAAGAGGAAGTATTTCTTTTGTAAGCAAAAAAAGGGAATTCAGATTGAGAACAAAATGTGCATTCCATTCTTCTAATGCAATTTGCCCTACGGGCTTGAATAAGCCGCTTCCAAAAGTAAAATAAACCCCGGCCAAGGAAAAAGCCCGTTTTTTCAAGGCCGTAACAAATTCAAGGACCTCTGATTGTCTGGAAAGATTACACTGGAAATTTTTTCCAGGTTCGAAGTCATTGCTCGGTTTCCAAACTTCCCCCGTCCTCGAAACTCCGATCGCAGATCGATCCAATAGATTCAGATTTTCTAATACGGACTTCCCGATTCCCGAACCGGCTCCGGCAACGAGTATAAGATTGTTTTCTTTCTCTGAAGACAAAGCCAATTCTCTCTATTAGAAAAATGTAGCCGGATAAACTGGGAATTCCGCAAAATACACTTCCTGACGATCCGACTCCGAAATATTATTTTCCGTAGGGAGAGGATTAGACAAATTTCTTGAGGATATCATATATTTGAGTATAAAATCAGTCGCTTCCAAGTTTCGATTTGCCTGAACCGTATCCTTCCCCCATACTGTAATCCCGTGTTTTTCGATGATGCAGAACGGAATAACAGGTTTGTATTCTTTCAGATAACTTTCAAGACAGTCTGAAATATCCTGTACATTCGGAAAATTGTAGATCACAGGAACATAAACCTTAGGGTTTTCTTTCCAGATTCCGTACACTTTTAGAATTTCAATCGCGGGAAGTTCCAAAAGAGCGACCGGTCGATGCTGGGAAGTGTTCGTACGAATCAGATTAGATTCCAGAGTATGGACGTGCAATCCACAGCCAATATCGTCTAACGCACAGTAGACAGCCCTGTGGATCGAAGTTTCGGCGCTAGGCTTAAGCCCTTTCTCCGCCTTGGTATTTTTCGAAGCGGAAAGTTGACCCGATTCCAAATCGACGTATAGAAAATTACGTTTGTTTAATGTGTTCTTATCCAGACCGCTTCCGCTCACCCAGAAGCCGGATTCCCCTAAGACTCGGACGGAAAGATTACCGGCGGTTCCCGGCATCCATCCGTTCTTATGGTAGGTAGCCCCCAATGCGGAGAGCTTTTCTAGTTGTTTTTTGACGGACATATCAGTCCAGAGAATTGGTCTCTTCCACGTAGTTCGGCACCCAACCGCTCATATCCTGAAAGTAACGAACCGCTTTGATTCTTTTTTTATCGTCCAAATAAAACCAATGATTCGTGTTTCTTGGAACGGAGATAAAATCGTCCTTTACGACATGAACGAGAAACTTCTCGCCTTTCAATACAAAACCGAAAACGCCGGAACCGTCCACGATATATCTCACCTCCTCGTCGGTGTGATAGTGAACTCGGTCGAACTTAGCAAGCATGTCGTTTAATCCCGAAATGTTCGGATGTAATACGATCAGGTCTCTGGATTGATAACCTTCTTTTTCTTTGAGAACTTCAAAACGACCATCCAGTTTTTTTAAAAGTTCCTCTTTTTCGACATCGGCAAGCACTTCCTTATCCGTCAAATCCGTTGCGTTAGACGGCACCTTCCAGTGATCGTAATCAATTCCTCTTTCTTTAAGAAAGGATTTCACTTCGTTCGTTTCCTCGATCGGTGCCAAACCTTTTTGTCGTATTATCGTTGCCATAAAATTCTCCGCGGTTTGTTATTTATTGAC
>NZ_AHMT02000012.1:27500-37500 GCF_000243815.2 Leptospira alexanderi serovar Manhao 3 str. L 60
GGGAGAAATTCAAAACCCGGAAAAACGAAAAGAAGTTCTATCCGATCCCAATTTCTGGATCATATTCTCAAGACCGGAAACGGCTCGAACTCTTTCCTCATTGAACCCCGCTCCAAAACTCCATCTCAAGATCGATACGGGAATGGGAAGATTAGGAAATCACGGAGAAACCCTAAGGCATACATTAGAAGAATTGAAAAAAGTCGGCATTATTCTCGACGGAATCTGCACTCATTTTGCAAGCACGGAAGACGTTTTAGAACATAAGTATTCCCTAATGCAGATTCAAAAGTTCGAGAAAGCGGTTTTACTCGCGGAGTCCTTCGGCTACAAAAATTTAATCCGACATATGTGCGCCTCCGCTTCCACGATGCTGTTCTCCTACGCCCACTACGAAATGGTAAGAGTGGGAATTTCCCTATACGGGCTCTGGCCGAGCATACAAACCAGACTTTCCTTAAACCTCAGCGGAAATAAAAATTTCCAACTGAGTCCGATTCTTTCCTGGAAAACCCGTATCGTTCACATCCAAAATCATCCCGCCAATAGTTACATCGGTTACGGTTCCACCTTTCAAACCTCGTATCCCACAAAAGTAGCGATCGTTCCGATCGGTTATTACGAAGGACTCGATCGAAAACTTTCGAGCAACGGAGACATGTTGGTTCTCGGAAAAAGAGCGAGGATCATCGGTCGAATCTGTATGAATATGACGATGTTGGACGTTACACATATCCCCGGAGCGGATGTAGGAAGCGTCGTCACGGTTATTGGCCAAGACGGAGAAGAATTAATCTCTGCGGACGATATCGCGGACCGAACTCATACGATCAGCTACGAGATCACGACGAGAATCAGCGAATCCATCTGTAGGATTGTAGTAGACTAGAAACTCTTCCTTTCTTAGCGTAACCTGTATTCGAAAAGAATCCCAAGGGCCGCATGCAAGAGACCTCCGCCATTTCCAAAGATCCAAATACAACTCAAATCGTTTATTCCACAAAAACCTACGATCGACTGATCGGTCTCGTATATAAAACCAGAGGAATCTTATTTGATTCCATCGACGAATATTTTTCGGAAAACAATCACGACCGGGTCTTAAGTGCGTATTATCCCACCGTCATTATAGGAAATCACGTAGAGGAAGGAGACGTTCCCGCACTCGCCGTAATTTACAGAGCGATTCAACCCAAAATTAAGTTTGCGATCCCGGCAAGAGAGGATATCTTAAAAAAGAATTTTTTAGTCAAAGAATTTCGGCCTAAAGGAACTTTAAAACTCGTCTTCGGACTAATAGACAAAACAAACCTGATACCGGCATTATTAAGATACATCGGATGTTTTCCCGTTAAACGTCCGTTCCGCGATAACGCAAGAGAACTCTTAAAAAGTGGAGAATTGAGGAACATGGTCGATCAGGAATGGAACGTTTTAGTCGAGAAAGTAACTTCCGGAAGAAACCTGTTTCTATTTCCGGAAGGAACATTCAATCAAGACGGTTATCTGAATCAAATCAAAAGAGGCGTTTACTTCATCCGCACGAAAATCAAAGACGTTCATTTTATTTCTTTCACCCTTACGTACGACTATATTTCCGCGAAAAAGACCCAACTTCATATCGCTTACGGGGAAACTTTCGACATTTCCGAAAACGCAAGCAGCGACGAAGTAACAAACATTGTAAAAGAAAAGTTAGGCAAGAATTATGTAGTGACCTCCGGAAATCTTCTTTCGATGATTTTAATACGACTGGGAACCGAGACCGCGGTCGGTAAGGAAATACTTTTCAAACGTCTGCAAAACTTTGCAGACGAGATAAAAAAGAAGGGGAAAAAAATCTACGTTTCCGGAAAGTTGTTCAGCTCTCATTTGGAAGAAACCTTTCAACATATCCTAAACAAAGGTCTGGAAAATAAACTTCTAAAACTCGATGGGAACGGAGAAGTATTCGGAACCGAAAAACTTCTTTATAAGGACGGAGATACGAGAAACCTTAGAAAGAAAAACGAATTTTTGTATCACGCGAATCAACTCACCTACCATAAACCGGAGTTGGACAAGATTCTTCTTTCTTTAACTTAATCGAGGAACACGAATCGAAATGGGATTTTGGAAACGTCTATTTCTTCCGAAAAAAAAATACCGGTCTGCGGCAAAAGCCTGGGTCGAAAATCCCGAGAAAGTTCAGAAAAGTATCAATCGAGTTTTGGACACTTTCTTCGACTCCACTCTCAAAGAATTGATGCCGGAAAAAATTTCCTTGTCTTTGGAACCCGTTACCGGATTTCGAATTCCGGAAGATAAAGTGAAAATCATCCTGCAAGGAGTTAACATCCGAACGGTTCTTCCTTTCAACTCGGTATCCGAAGCGATGAGTCAGGAAACGCAGGAAGCGATTTTGGAATTCGCCGCTGGAACCGTAGCCGCTCCGTCCAAATTCTTCCTGATGAAGATCCTCGGTCAATCGCCGATCCAAGAGATGTTCTCGTTAGGTCTTGAAAAGATATTAGTGGAATTTAATAAAAGGCTCAATCCTCTTGCGGGTGTGTTTCAAGCGGCGGGTTTCGAAAAACAAATCTCCGGATTTCTTACAACCTTACTCCCCAGCTTTACGGAAAAGATTGCGGAAATGTTGCATAATTCTTCCGAAAGCGAAGCCGGTAAAATTCTCATTTCCAACACGTTGAAAATTTTTCTCCAAACCAGTTTTTCCGATCTGGGTCGTTTGGAATCCACCGATTTAAGAAAACATCTTGAAAAACTACGGAAAGCAATCTCCAATGATCCCCTTCTCGAAAAGAATATGGAAAAATTCTATGAGAATCTCAGAGACGCGGTCTTAAACGAATACAGAGGAGAAACTTTGAAAGAATTTCTAGGTTATTCCAACGAGGAATATATTCGTTTCAGGAATTCCGTTTCCAAAACAACCGCCGAAAACATTCTCGCTATTCACAAACAAAAACCATTGACTGAACTCGTGACCGGACTTCTGGAGGATATGCTTGCATGAAGAAAGTGATCAACCAGATCGGAAAAGCTTTAGAATATCTGGATAAACTAGGTACTGGAAAATCTTTTCAGTTGTTTCGTTCGCTCGGTTATGAAAAACTATATTCTCTCTCCGAAAAAGTGGATCATAAAACGCTCCTATACATCAGTCAGAACTTGGACGAAAAAACAATCGTCGAATTCTTGAACCGTATTCCGGAAGAGACCTTGGTAGCGCTTCTTTCCACGGTCCCGCCTCAAAACATTACGTATTTTGCAAATACTATTCCAATGGACGATCTTATCCTTTTATCCACGTCGATTCCGGCCGCGGACATCGCAGAAATGTCTCTTAAAACCGGTAAAGAATCTGCCGCAGAACTTCTAAAAAATATCGGAACTCAAAAATCCATCGCATTGTTAAACGAAGTGGGAATTCAAAACTTCATAGAACTTTCCTTGAGAATTCCCCCTATTCAATTGATTCCGATCGTTCGCGAGTTAACCCCGGAACAATCCGGAATTTGGATTCGTAAAAGAGGCATCGGAGACATTCCAAAACTGATCGAAGCTTTTGGAGTTCAGAATCTCTTGGTTTTTTTAAGAACTCTGGGTTTTAAGAAAAACATTCATATCATAGAAGTTCTCGGCATAGAAGAATTGATCGAACTTGCATATACTATTTCCGGGATGAAACTTCCGAGACTTGCTTCCGAGAAAAAACAACAAGCCGGCCCGAAGAAAACGTTTCAAAAGACTAAATCGAAAAAGAAAACCACTAAGCAAAAGTCGAAATCAAGGATGAAAAGAATTTAAAATTTTTCCTTCTGAAACGTAAAAAGCCAACGACTCTATACGCGTTAAAATCGAAACAATCTTCGATCAATTCGATTCCAAATTCTTCTTTATGTTTTCTCTTGTTTTTTGATTATTTTTTTGTCCTGTCGTCATTCTTTTCTCCTTATCTATTTTAACGTGAGTTCGGTATAACAAAATGCGAAAGCGATTATATGTTTCGACCCGCAGAGCGACCTAAACACCGACCCATAGGAAGGTGTTTGCTGAGTTCAGGAAAGCTCTGCGCCTGAGTTCAGGGAGTCGTTGCACTTTAGTTTCTTATTCGCCCAAACTTTCTTACGACCCTGCTCACGTTTTTTTAAGGAGTGTAAGATTAAGTCTTAACCATTACAGATGATCTTCTTCTTGATATATTTTTCTTTTTTTGATTAATCGAGAAAATACACTGGTGTATTTTAAAATTACTTTATTCCGTAGTTCGTTCCATATCTGCTTACGATCTTCTGCAAAGAATTAATAGTTGATACTAAGTATGATTGATCTGACTCGATAGAAAAGATTAAAGAATTTTCTCCTAAGCCCAGCTCATCATAATTTCCTTTAATGACAAGATGACCATAATTATCGAAGCTTAATGAAAATTCTAATTGGTATTCGGGAGACTTGAATTCTAACGTTCCTTCCAATTTTTTATAGAAAATTGATAATTCTGTGTAAAAATCATAGAGAATTCCTGTCGAACACCAAAAACTTCCTGAGGCATTATATCCTTTCGATTTTATCTCAATAGAACAATTGCAATCATATCCCTCAAGGTAACTAGTTTCATCCGGAAATCCGAAAACTTCTCGTATAGTTATTTTACTGATCCCTTGTTCGCCGCTATTGAAAATTCTGGTTTCATAATCATTTTAGACAATGTCGTCGCCGTATTTGGTCATTATAAAGTAGTCACATTTGTTATACCGAACTCACGTTAAATAGGATTTACTATGCGTACGCATAAAAACAAGAATTAAAGAATAATCTTGCAAAAAAGAAGAGATGAATTAAACCCATTTAGAATTGTACACGGCTAAAAATTACGAATCGATTCTCGGGTATTGTTCACCGAATAAATATCGAAAATTGCCAACCTCAGTTTTAAATTTTCTCGGAGTTCGATTCTAAGGATCCTTTTGGGCTCATCTTATTCCATTACTTGCACGATTTTACACGGCAGATCGGATCGATATAAACAAAGTTGCTTTCGAGATCCGATTCAAAATAAATCTGAATCCTAAATAAAATAAATTTCACATGGAGATTTTGTAATGAATTTGAAAAAAGTTTTATGGATAAGTGGAAAGACGTTTTTGGGTTTTACTTTGTTGTTAATGATATTCTTCTTCGTTCTGGCTGTCTTTAAAATGATCCGGGATCGGCAAGTTGAAAAGGAAACGGCTGTTTCTACGGAAGGAATCAGTTCTCTCGAATCCGTTCGTATTGGTGGAGTGGATCAATGGATCCTTATTCGTGGACAAAAACGAGACAATCCAATATTATTATATATTCACGGCGGGCCAGGGGCTACCGATATGTTCTTGTCCCGTAAAATAGACAAGGAAATCATCAAAGATTTTGTTGTCGTTCATTGGGATCAACGAGGAGCAGGAAAATCATTTTCTCCCTTTATCGCGAGAAAATCTATATCCTTGGTCATTCATGGGGTTCCTACATAGGGGCAGTGATTGCTCATAGACATCCGGATGATTTTTGCGCATTCATAGGCGTAGGCCAGTTGGTGAATGGAATTGAGAGCGAACAGATTTCATACGATTTTGTACTAAAACAGGCCCAAATAGAAAATAACGCGACGGCGCTAAAGGATCTCCGTGAAATTAAAGAACCGGTTAATAAATCTTTTGAACAATTTGTTAAACAAAGAACATGGTTGAACTACTACGGCGGCGGATTATTTCATACAACTCATCGTACGGATGCACATTCATACATGGGTCGCCTAATGTTTGAATCGCCAGACTACACATTGCTTGATAACGTTCGATTTTTCGCGGGGATGTTCATAAATGCGAAAAGGGCCTGGGAGACTGGAATTTCCACACTTAATCTTTACACCGAGGCTTCGTCCTTCAAATTGCCCGTCTATTTCATGGTGGGCCGACACGACTACACCACACCATTTGATCTTGTCGTTCGATTCGAAAAGGACCTTGAAGCTCCGCGAAAGAAAATATACTGGTTTGAAATCTCTGCCCATGCCCCAAATTTTGAAGAGCCTGAAGCGTTTGCCCGCGCTTTACATGAAATCAAATCAAACGGATGTAAACAATAGTGAAGCCATTTCATTATTTAACCCTGAACTCACGTTATTTATGATAATTGAATCTATTACTTTTTGCTCATTTGGAATCCGATGGTTGTAACGGGAGGGAAATTTTGAAGTTACTTCCTCCTCCCACTCTGGATTCAAGATTAATTTCCCCGTTCATTTTGTGGAGAATGGTTCTGGAAATCGGAAGTCCTAATCCGGTACCTCCGACTCTTTTGTTTCGATCATTCGGGATTCTGAAAAATCGTTCGAATACCTTTTCGACATACTTCGGATCGATCCCGACTCCCGTGTCCTTGATGTTGATTTCTATCTTCCCTTCACCGGACTCGATCATCGTCATCTCGATTTTTCCCTTTTCCGTATACTTGATCGCATTTACGAAAAGGTTTGTTATCACCTGAGAGAATTCGAAACGGATCCCACGAACTTTCAGCTTTTTGATCAGACTAAGCTCCACACTCAACCCTTTCTCTTTCGCAGAAGGTTCGTTTGAATAAACTACCTCTTCGATTACCAGAGCCGGATCGAAGTTTTCAACAAGACCGGAATTGTCTTCTCCCCGAACTTCCTCGAATTTTAAAAGATTTTCAATGAGATGATTAAGACGTTTTATATTCTTTTCAATCACATCCAACATCCCACTTTGATCCTTGGATAAGGAAGTATTGATTTCCGCCCTCAGAAGTTCGAAATAACCCTGAATGTTCGTCATAGGAGAACGTAACTCGTGACTGATATTCGAAATGAATTCGTGTTTGGCCTGTTCCGTTTCTTTTTTCTCAGAATCATACAGGATATGGACCTGATAGATCTTTCTCGCCCTTTCGAACAACGCAGTGATACTGAGAGAAACATCCATTTCGGACTTGTCTCTCAACTTCATCTTCGCTTGATCCACACGAAGCATCGTCTCCGGAGATTTTGTCGGAGAGGACCAATCGCCCATCTCCTCCAAGCCGGGAA
Source organism: Leptospira alexanderi serovar Manhao 3 str. L 60 (assembly GCF_000243815.2). Taxonomy (GTDB): domain Bacteria; phylum Spirochaetota; class Leptospiria; order Leptospirales; family Leptospiraceae; genus Leptospira; species Leptospira alexanderi. Next base: position 34,591 of record NZ_AHMT02000012.1, read on the forward strand.
ACAAATCCTCCAATCTCAAATTATGGATGTTATCCTTGCTATAACCGGTAAGACTTCGGAAATTATAATTTCCCGCGATCAATGCACCTGACACAGAATCTAACAAAATCACCGGAATAGGGGAAAACTCAAAGAGATAGTTGAATCGATCGTCCGAGAACTGGAGTTCCATATTTCTCTTATCCATCTCGAGGCCCTGCATCATTAGAACATTATCGATTGCTAATGCTTTAATCTCTTGAGTGCGGATTTCTTGAAATAAAAAATCCAATATGGAGTTGATACCGGCTCTGATCGCGGACGCGGTCCCTTTGAGAGGTAATACCGGCAATCGTACACCTTTTTTGGAATTATAGATGTTTAAAACGAGATTGTGAACGTCGGAAACCAAATCCCCGAGTTCTCTTCGGTCTCCCGTCATTTCCAATAAGCGATTGGATTCATCCTCACGGTTAAACTGTTCTTCCATAAGAAGAGTTTTTTTGGTTTTTAAAGCGGCGGGATAAATCGGAATCGGATCCTTAGCGGCCAAGTCGAGAGCTTCCAAAAGAACCGGAGGAGGATCGGTTAGATGTTTTATGGATCTCCAGTAGATTCTTCCTAAGTATTCCAATTCCTCCAAAGCGGCAACCGGAGAAAGGATCTCCTGCAGATCCTGCGAAGGTTGCTTGTAAAAGTAATGCAGTTGTTCCGGTTCTATCTTGAACTCCGGAACGTTTTCCTGAATCACGTGCTCCGTAGTATCGCTCGTATTTTCGATCAAGGATTGAATCGCACGGAATAAAGCGCTCTGAAGTTTATTGATTCGATCCGGATAGGTCTTTGCAAATCTGCCATTAAACGCGAGCATATTGACCGGAAGACGATACGGAGGTAAATCCCGCCCTTCCGAAATTCTGAATCCGTTATTTAAAAAGTGAGATTCTTGAACCGAACCGACAAGCCCGAGAGTTGTGGTTTGTGCAAATTCATACTCCAAAAGATAGGATCTGGAATATACGAAGGTATAGGAAATTTTTTTACGAAAGCGACTGGACCTCATAAATTCTTGGGCCAATAACTTATCGATGGATGTATTCTGTAGGACCGGTATCAGATACGGGGTCCCTTCCAGAATCGAATCCATACTGGAATTATATCTGGAATAAAACGAGTGGATCATTCTCGAAAGAATCATTCCCCGAAAAATAGACTTGTTCGGCACGGCCTTTTTTAAATGTAAATCCAACCAAGTCGTAAATGGTATTTCCCCGACTTCTATCTTTCCGGAACTTAGGAATGCGAGAATCGCGTCGTAGTTTTCCAAGACTCGAATTTGTACCTGAATTCCCTCTTTTTCGAAAAAGCCCCGAGACTTAGCGTATAAAATCGGGAACGCAGAGATTCTGGATGTGATGGCAATTTCGATCACAGAAGACAATATCTCACAAACAGTATAGATTTATCAAGAACCCCCCTTGTGAAAATTCCCCAAAAGGTAAAAAAAGATCGTCTTTTCAGGAGAACTTTCCGAGAGACATAATATGAGGATCGAAGAACTTCCTACCGTACAAAGGATTTTAAATCGAATTCGAGACATCGAAAGTCTACAAAACCGGTTCGTGAAAGAAATTCCGGTTCCAAACCGACAACAAACATCGGAGCCGTTCGATTCTATTTTGAAGACAGAAGGCGAAAAATCCGCTTCGAATCCCAAAGCGGAACCTTGGAGAAGAGATTCCCGCGGCAATTGGGAAGGCATCGAACCTACTCTGGCCGAAATTATCCGTAAAGAATCCGAAAAGAATCATCTCGACCCTTCTCTCGTTCAAAGTGTTATTAAAGCCGAATCCGGTTTTAAAACCGACGCAATTTCTCCGAAAGGTGCGATCGGTCTCATGCAACTCATGCCGTCCACGGCCAATCTGCTGGGAGTCGACGACCCTTCCGATCCGGCGGAAAATGTTGCGGGAGGAACGAAATTTTTAAGCGATCTTCTGAACAAATATAAAAATTTAGATCACGCCCTCGCAGCTTATAACGCAGGCCCCAAAGCCGTGGATCATTACGGCGGTATTCCTCCTTACAAAGAAACAAGAAATTACGTTGAGAAAGTTAAAAAATTCTACAGGGATTTTTCCGAATGACCTTCTAATATCAATTACGCGAAAACAATAGAAAACGAATACGATCATTTTCACTTTTTATGGAATCGCTCTTCGATTTATTGCAAAAAGAGGGCACAACGTAGCCAAAATGGGATGGCGTCTTTACACGTTATTTCCCATTTCCATCGGTCAAGTTAAGAGAAACATCTCTCTTTTGAAATAGTGAGTGACACTTAGTTTCATCTTGACTTTCATTGGGATCGAAATGAAATCGAGCCGATCAAAGTCAAATAATCCGCATATTCAAATGAAGGACAATTTTGTCTCTGAAGTAACGATTCGCAAAAGAAATCGTGCCGCGACAGAAACGTCTATTCTTTTGGCGGCGATTCAAGTTTTCGCAAAGAAAGGTTATGACGCCGCCAATACGAAAGACATAGCCAAACTCGCAAACGCAAACGAGGCATTGATCTTCAGATACTTCGGAAATAAAAAAGGTCTTCTGGAAGCCATTCTCACTCGAAGCGAAGATATCAAACAGGAAAACTGTCTTTCCTCCCGCGTCTACAAAACTTCGAAAAACTACCAAGACCTTGAAGCAAGCATTCGCCACTTGATATCAGACAAATGTAAAGATTTTAAAGATGCCGAAGACTTTATGAAAGTTGCGGTGAGTCAGATCATCTTGGATCCGGAAGTCAGTCGAATCATTCAAAAGAAAATTTATACGAAAGCACTTCCCGAGTTTATCGCAGAACTGGAAAAGTTTAAGAAAGCGGGAAAGATCGATCCGAAAGCAGATTTAAAATCCGCCGCTTACGCG
>NZ_AHMT02000012.1:42500-65000 GCF_000243815.2 Leptospira alexanderi serovar Manhao 3 str. L 60
TTTGACGAGATCGCCTTCGAGGAATTGAAATCCGTACTCGCTCTCGTATTTTATCAGTTCAATCTTCATGTGAAAATCAATCTGAGTAGAGTCAAGATTTTGCCGCTTCCCGTGGCGATGAAACTTCTTTCCTTTGGATTCGATCTGAGACTTAAAAGCCGAACCCTTGTCATCGCGGGAGCAAGCGCTTCGTTTAAAAAGCTGATTCGGTTCTATCGAATGGATAGAGCCATCTTAATTTTATGATCGTTTCTTAATCCTTTTTCCAAGGTTGAAAGACCAGCTTTATTCCTAAGTTACCCAAAAGCAAAAGAAGACGGGAAGGAATTTCCGTTTCTTGTCGAGTGGAATCCGAAAATTCCACGGAAACATACATACAGAGAGAATGTTTTGCCGCAAACTCCTTCACCTTGTGACGATAAGGTGCCACTTTTTCTAAGATCTGAAGGATATGATCTTCCAAAGGAGCCTCTGCACCCAAGGTCGAATGAAGTTGCCAATGACCGAAGCCAAGAGGTTTCCCTTCCTTATCGGTGGCAGATATCGGAGTACTGAAATCGGGGTTGAGATCCAACTCACGAGTAACGGACTCCGAGTCGAGACCGTCTTCGTTTACGGAAAGGATCACCCAAGTGAGTGGATAAGACAACGGATTACTCATAGTTTTTTACATACTTTCGAACTTAATCGATATTTGATATTATTTTAACACAAACTACGCTTTTATCACTGTTATTCAAGGTAACTCGAATATTCAAAATCAAAGATCACTTGAGAATTCGGTAAAAACATGGCGAATAAAAAAAATTCCTTTATTAACATTTCATCGGTTTTATCTGTTGCAGATAAGGTAAATTTACCCTCTAATTCTCTTACGGGAGCCTGGTAATGAAAACAATTTTAGTCATAGAAGACGATCCGGACATCGGAAATTTAATCCGAAAATCCTTGGATTCGGCGCACTACTCGACCACTCTGCAAACGAGCGGAGAAGAAGGTCTCAAATTCTACAAAGCAAATCATCCAGACATGGTTATCTTAGATCTCTCTCTTCCGGACATAGATGGAATCGAAGTTTGTAGAACCGTTAGACGGAACGACGAAAATACTCCCATTTTTATCGTAACGGCAAGAAACGAAGAGATCGACAGAATTATGGGACTCGAATTGGGAGCGGATGATTACATCACGAAACCTTTTTCTGTTCGAGAACTGAAGACTAGAGTGGACGTATTTTTCCGCAGATGGGATAAAAAAGCAGGAATCAAACCGAACGTCGGTGCAAGCGGCGAAATCATTCGAGGTGCTTTGAAAATCGACCCGGTTCGAAGAAGAGTCACTCTTAAAGACAATATAGTAAATATTTCTAGAAAAGAATTCGATATCCTGCAACTCATGGCCGCTTCGCCAGGAAAAGTTTTTTCCAGAGAAATGATTCTGGAAGCGGTTTGGGGAATGGAATGGGACGGCTTCGAAAGAATGATCGATTCTCATGTAAAAAGAATTCGTTCCAAACTGGAAAAAAATTCGGCTCAGCCCGAATGGATTGAAACGATCTGGGGAATCGGTTATCGATTCACGGACAATTACGACAACATCGTAATCCCGGATTAGATTTGATTTTTCAACTTCGCTCCGAAAAGCCCGGAACCATCCCGGGCTTTTATTTATTTCCGGTCAGTAGCTTTGAAATTTCTATAAGTCCATTCACTCTTCTATAAAATATCCAAGGACGTTCGATCCACAATAGTTTCCAAATATTGTTTTGTGGTTCTAAGATTTTCTTCCATTCGTTTAGATTTCCAATATTTGATTGTTCTTATATCCACCCAATAAGAACCCTTATCCATCGACTTTAATCATATTTAAAAATTATAACATTCTTAGTATTTAAATATTTTTTCGGTTTCTTCCGCAAAACGCAGATCCAAATCCGTAATCGTATTCTTGGAATGAGTGAAAATTTCCACGGTAACTTTTCGATAACCTAACAAAAGATCCGGGTGATGATTCAACTCTTCAGCGATGTTCGCAAGCGCATTTACGAATTCAACGCCGTTTGAATAAGTCGGAAACGAAAATGTTTTGGATAAAAACGGAACATCACCTCGAAATGTAATTTCCCATCCGGGAGAGATTTTTTCTTTCAAGATTTTCAGTTCCGAGTCGTTCATAATCGTTTAGAAAACCTTTTTGAGGGTTTGTTTGATCTTTTCCGCGTCGTCAACGGCTCCGTTGGAAAGCGAACCGGCCCTCGCCATGAGATTGACGGCTCCGTCCATTCTGGCCTTAAGCTCTTCCATCTTTTGGAGTTGTTCATTCAAAAACACGATCTTGGAATCCAATTCCATCTCTCTTCTTTCCAACAAAAGTTTAAAGTTGTCGAGTTCCTGAATTTTCTTCCGGGTTTTTTTAGCCTCGGTGTCCACGTCTTTTCTGTAATATTTTTCCAGTTCCTTTTCCGCTTGAAGATGACGTTCTCTTTCCGCTTTGAATTCCTTTTTCATCAACTTCAAAGCCTGCCTGTACGCCTTATTGAAGATTCTTTGTTTTTGACGTCTTCTCAGACGAACCAGTTTACTGATCCAATTCATACGTTTTTCCTGTTTTTAGGATGAAATATTTGTGTAAAAAATTTTCACATCGAAAATCGAAACGTTCTAATTTTTCAGACGTCCATCATACAATTGAAAAATCCGAGTCATTCCGCTTTTTCTTAAATGAAATTTCACCAATCTTTTCATTAGACTTCAAAATTCGAGAGAAAAACCTGGTTTCAAAACGACGAAAGTAGTTGATTCCACGATGTAAAACTTAGAAAAAAGAATTAGGGGGAAACAACCAATGACATCTAAAACGGAAGATTTTAACGAAGAAGTGGAATCTTTAAAAGACAAAGCAAAAAGAATCACTGGAAAAGCTCGTGAAGAATATTTAGAGCACGTATCCGATCTCAAGGAAAAGATCAAACAAATCTCCGGCGATACATCGGAAAGGGCGAAACAAATTATTGACCAAACCGGAGTTTATATCAAAGAAAATCCTCAGAAGGCCACCTTGATCGGGCTCGGAGTAGGACTTGGAATCGGATTACTCGTCGGAATGCTGATCCGTAGAAAATAAAAAACCGCAGACAACCCCGATGGCAAAAAAAAGAAAATCAGATTCTGCAAAGGAATCGTATAATGACGAATATACGAAAAGGGGAAATGATCTTAAATCGCATTTTCTCGCTTTGGTCGATTCCATTCTGGAATACTTCCAAACTCTTCTTCTCTACGGAGAAAAATTCTTAACGAAAAGATTTCAAGCGGGAATCCAAGCTTATATTTTTCTAAAGATCGGTCTCTTTTTTTTCGCGTTCGGTTCCGTCGGCTTTTTAGGGGCACTTTTTATTTTCCTGCATAAAATCTCCGGAGGAGACCTTCTCCTCTCGAGTCTCGGCACCGGCGGAACAAGTTTTTTTCTTTCCATCTTCTTTCTTTGGCTCGCCGCCTCTTTCCTCAAGATCAAGGATCGATCATGAAAGAATTTCCGGATCTCAATCCTTTCGACGGAAGTGATCGTTTTTTTGGGAAGGATCCTTCCGACATGAATTTGGAGGAATTAAAACTCTATCTTCACATTCAGAAACTCAGAGTACGTTTGGAGTTTGAAAAATTTCAGTCTTCGATCAACTACACGGGAATGATCGTGGACGCTCTCGACAAGTTGGGAATGGGAAAACTCTTACAATCCTTCCTGAAAGTGCCGGATAACGTTTATCCGCCGGAAGAGTAAATCGTTGGCTTCTTGTCCAACTATATTCGTTTTTTCATCGAATATACATGTCTTCGTCGATCTTATATTGAACGTAGCCCGATTTTTTCACGGCCTCTTCGACCTGGGCAAGCGTTACATCGTGATATTTAGTCTTAGAGATGATTTCCAAAATGCCACTCACGTGGTAAAACGAATTGTTCTCTATGGTTTCGTAGGCCTTATATTTCTTTTTATTTTCGTAGATGAAAGGGATCAGTCCGACTATTTCGGCGATTGGATCGGAAACGCTAGCGATGGAAACCGGAGTGCTGAAATCACCCGTTTCGGAAATATACCGGAATCGCTATGGATCACCGGAAAAATTGCAGGTTCTCCCTCTTTGTTTTTTTCCTCCGGGTGATAGATCCGATCGGAATTGTCAGTATGTGAAGCGGGCAGAGCACGTTACTCGCCTTACCATCGAAGAGGTCATAGATTGCCGGGAGATGAGGCTGTAAGAGTTTTCCGCTTTTACTACTCGGACGCATGAAAATGATACTCGAAAATAAGCGGTCGGTTTTGCAAAAATACAACGGTTCTCAAAAATTAAGTCAAATCGGGAAATCTAGACTTTTTAGAGGAAGATTCCAACATTCTAATTTTCGAAATAGTTTATCATAGTATTTTATTCATGCGTCCGAGTAGTAAATTCTGCAATTTCAAATTCCGTTTTTAAGTTTTTACAAAATTCAAATTGATGATCACAAAATATTATCGATTTGACATTCGCATGTTGAAAATCACAAGGTTTTCGATTTTGCAGACAACAACTTAAAAATCAGAAGGATTCTCAATTTCAAAGTTTTTCCGTATTAAAATATGTTTTCACCTCGCGAATCTGGATCGTTTCCACTCGATCCTCTCCGGCGATGATATCCGAAAGAATCACAACTTGATCCCCGTCCTCTATTCTCCCCGCTTTTTTGAGAGTTTCGATCGCGAGGCGGATTGTTTTTTCCGGATCCTTGGAAAAATCGATTCGATACGGAATCACTCCGCGAGTGAGCCAGAGCTTCCGCCTAACCGTAGTCATGTTGGTAAACGCATAAATCAAAGGATAATGCGGATGAAAACCGGCCACGTTGAGCGCCGTTGTTCCCCTCCTCGTAATGACGATAATCGCCGGACATTTTAGGGAATCCGCAAGTTCCGCCGCGGACCTTGCCATCTGTTCTTTTTTATCCTGAGGAATTTTATCCTTAACGTAATCCACTCCGCCCGTTTTCTCTACACGTTGTGCGATCTTGTCCATCATTTCCACACACCGGATCGGGAACTTACCCGCGGCGGTTTCTCCCGATAACATGATCGCATCCGCCTCTTCATAGATCGCATTCGCGACGTCTGTGACTTCGGCTCTTGTGGGAGAAGGATTGTTAATCATAGATTCCAAAAGATGAGTCGCCACGATGACTCTTTTCCCTTTGAGGGCACATTCTTTGATGATCGCTCTTTGAAGGATCGGCAATTCCTCGATCGGAACCTCGACTCCCAAATCCCCTCTCGCGACCATCACACCGTCCGAAACAGCCACGATTTCTTTCATGTTACGAACGGCTTCTTGGTCCTCTATCTTTGCGATAACCTGCGCGTGCCCTTCGTTTTCTTCGATGATTTGTTTCAATTGATTGATGTCTTCGGCAGAACGAACAAAAGAAAGAGCGATAAAGTCCACGTCCTCTTCCAACCCAAACAGGATATCCTTGTGATCCTTCGGCGTAATCGACGGAAGATTAACTCGAATTCCGGGAAGATTGATGTGTTTCCTGGAACCTAATCTTCCTCCGTCGAGAACCTTACACTTGAGCGCCGAGTCGTTGATCTCTTCTACAACAAGGTTGATGAGTCCGTTGTCTACGGTCACAGGATCGCCCACTTTTAAGTCCTTCACGATATCCTTATAATTAACAAACACGGATTGTTCCTCGGATTCTTCTCCGGGAATGATATGAAAGACGAACGTCTCGCCCACCTTTAGATCCAGGTGATCCACCTGAAGGTCCCCCGTTCTAATTTCGGGTCCTTGCGTATCGAGTAGAATCGCGATCGGATTTTTCAGAACGTCCTTATTGAGAGACTTAATATTACGAATGATACTTCTATGAAAATCGTGATTTCCGTGGGACATGTTCAGACGCGCCACATTCATCCCTGCCTCCGCAAGCGCTTGAATCATTTTTTTATCGGCGGTTGCAGGTCCGATGGTACAGATAATTTTCGTTTTTCTAAATACGGAGGATTCGCTCTTCATGTAATACCTTTATTCGGGAGAGCGGACCTTAGGACAATTCAGATTTTAGGCATGGTTTTTCGCAGAAAAGCTTCCAAAGAAATGCAGAAGTCGAACAAATCCTGATCGGGCATACTCGCATTCTTTTGTTCCTCAATGACAGCGGAAGCCTTCTCCAAAAGATTCTTTCCATTTTTCTTTAAATAACGTTTTGTAATAAGAATCGGAAACGTATATTTATCCTCCTGATTTCTCACCATGAAGGAGAAAATGTTGTTTTTCCCAAATTTTTTCAGGAAGTTAACCAAACCGTCTTCGTCGATCTCCCCGTCCATTTCGTACAAAAGAATGTTTCGATCCGGATACTGATGATTCGACCAGTAATCGTCTAAGATGTCTAAAGTTCTTTCCAGAAGTTTGGCTCCCAGGGGATCAACTTCCTTGTGGGCCACAACAGCGGGAGAAGTTTTTTCTTGTTTAATGTCTGTGGCTTGTTGTTTCCGTGCGTTTTTTTCCGCAAGCTCCTTCTCCTTTACTCTTTTTTCCGCGAGTTTGGACATGTCTTCTTGAATCTTTTTATTACGAGCTTCCATGATTCGTTTGTTCAACTCGATTGTGTTGTGAGCGCGTATTTGCTCCACTTCGGATTTATGAACCGTAACATTTCCGAAAATGTTTCTCCAAAGTCTCGTAAAAAAAGGAAGATACTTAAACAAACTGGATAATTCCAACTTATCAAAGGAAGAAATCAAATCCCGATCTTCGATAAAGTCCTTCACTTTCATTCGATTCAAGATCAGGATCTCATTGTCATTTCCGGTTGAAGCGAAAGTTTTTCTCGCCGCCTCAACGGCGCCGGAAATCGAAAGTTTGTGGAGAACGTAATCGTACAGCGTGTTTTTGTCCGCGAATTCGGTATGAAGAATCTGATCGTGATTGGTGACAAGAACTCGAATATCCTCTTCGATTTGCTGACCTCGAAAACGAAGAAAATTCAGATCTACGAGACGATTTGCGGATTTGATATAATCTACGATCTCGCCCAGTTTGACTTTTTTCTCTTCCTTTTCTTTCTTTTCCTTATCTTCTTCCTCAAAACGAATCAGAACAAGGAGCTCTTCCATCGCCGTCTTTTGATCTCCGTAAGCGGGACTCATATAAGGCATAATGAAATTAACAAGATTACGCGTATTTTCCTTTTCCTCTTCGGACAAGACGTTTATAGCTCCGATACTTTGCAGTTCGGGAATCAAATGATCTATTAGAAAAGCTTTATACGCTTCGATTCTTGCGAGAATTTCGTCACGGACGTTGTAATAAAATACGGAACGGTTCCCGGGATTAAAAGCCTGTTCGTTTCTAAAAAAGAATAAAACTTTCTGTTCTACCAATTTCTTGAGTACGGGTTTAAGATGGATATTTACCGTGATCTGTTTGAGCTCCGGGCTAATGTCAAAAGGATCGTTAAAAAGTTTTCCGATTTCCGTGGAAGCGTACGTATTTGAAAGTTTATTCTCCGAAATTGCGGAATGAATTTGTTTGATAAATTCTTTCTTACTCGGAAGAGTCCTATTTTCCTTCACCCAACGTTGAATAGCATTGAACGTGATTTGATTTACGCCGTCTACGTATCGATGACTGGTGGAAGCGTCCGTAGGTTGTGGTCTTGCAAATACAGGATTCATTTTGAGACACGATTCGATCTTACCGTCGGACGAATCTTCGGCCGGATTAAAATCCACCATGCAGATTTTTTTTATGATCGGAGGTTTGTATTTCGTACAAAGTTCTTTGAGAAATTGTAAAGTTTTATCTCTATCAAGACCCAACTCTCTTGCCAATTGATCGACGTTAGGAAGAACTTTATTGGCCATGAATTTATCCGTCCAATCGCCAATAACGAGTAAAAGTTTATGAATTTTCTTATATTGAAAATCGTTTCTAGCCTCAAGCGACTGAGTCAACTGTAATGCGGTATTATAATCCGCCACTTTGAGTTCAGGGGATTGAGGCTCCAGCATGGAATGTCATTATTATTCCAAGAAATTTTTTTTGTAAAGAAGTTCTGCATTTAATAACGCAGCCCCCGCCGCTCCTCGAATTGTATTGTGACTTAAAACGACATATTTCCAATCGAAAATCGGATCGGGTCTGAGACGGCCTATCACCGTAGTCATTCCTTTGCCGGTATCCAAATCTAATCTAGGTTGCGGCCGATCCTCTTCTTCTCTATAAAGAATAACCGGATTCGGAGCTAAAGGAAGACCTAACTTCTGAGGTTCCCCTGAAAATTCTTTCCAAGCGGAAAGAATTTCTTCCTTAGAAGGTTTCTTTTTAAATTTTACGGAAACACAAACCGTATGACCGTCGAAAACCGGGACCCGATTGCAATGCGCGGAAATTGAAAAATCGGCGTGTAGAATTTTTCCGTTTTCTACTTTTCCAAGACACTTCAAAGGTTCAAGTTCCGCCTTTTCTTCTTCCCCTCCGATATACGGAACCACGTTTCCTAAAATATCCATCGTGGGAACACCCGGATAACCCGCACCGCTGATCGCCTGCATGGAAAAGAGCATAACGGACTCGATACCGAAACGATCAAAAAGAGGTTTAAGAGAAATCGTAACCCCCATAATCGTACAATTCGAGTTAGTGATAATCTTGCCTTTCGTTTTCTGAGAAGTTAAAACATCCAAATGGGAAGAATTTACTTCCGCGGAGAGAAGAGGAACCGTGGGGTCCATCCTATGATTTTTAGAATTTGAAATGATATGGATTCCCGCGTTCGCGTAATTCGTTTCCACTTCACCGGCGATGCTTGAGTCCAAACCGGAAAATGCTAATACGACATCTTTCATTTTAGCGGGATCGGGAGTGGTAATTACCATATTTTTCACATAAGCGGGGATATCGGAAGAGATTTTCCATCTCGTCTTCATCACATCACCGTACGTTTTTCCCGCGCTGTTCTCGGAAGCGCAAAGGTGCGTAATCTCGAAGTACGGATGATGATCCAACAATTGAATAAATCGCTGACCTACGGAACCGGTGGCTCCTAAAACGGCAACTTTGACCCTACTCATAATTTAAATTAAACGGTAAACCCGCCCTCACAATCTGTGTTATTTTGGCCGAATGCGGCTCGGCTCGTTTATCAAGGTTTCAAAGGATTGCGTCTTTGTCTTTCAGAAATTTTGACAAATTCTCCCGCATAAATCGGACTCATTTTTACCATACCCGGAAAAGTAAAATGATGATAGTCGCTGAAATCTTGCATGGAAAGAGAATCTTTCAGATCGCTAAACCAAACCCCATTCCCAGAAATATCTTTCAGGAACAAAAGATGATCCTTATACCAACTCGAGTATTGATACCAATCCAAACTGATCGGATTTTCGGGATTATTTACGATCCAGAGAGGGATTTCTTTTTCCCTTAAGAAATCGGCAAACTTTTTCAGATATTGAAAATGAAGAACGGGAACGAATTTCTCCTCTCGAATCCGAAGTTTGGCATCCTTAAGAGCAATCAAGTAACCTATCCCGGGCCTTTGGGCGTAGTCCTCAAGTAGACGGAAATTAAAGTACTTAGAATATTCTAAATCACTCATATCCAAATAACGAAGATCTTCGAGCCTCTCCTCTCTCGTGTATTGCATTCCGTTTCTCGGAAAATCCGTACCGAAGGTTTGTTGCAGTCGAACCCCGAGTCTATCGTAATTCCAATCCTTATTTTCCCCTTCGGCATAGTAAGGGATCCAGGTACTGGAAAGTTCCGCGGTAATTGGCAAACCCGGATCCTCAGAATCGAAAAAGTTTCCCAATAAAATTTTCTTCCAACCAGGTTCGGAAAAGGAAAAAGTACGAATCGTATTCTTTTTTTGGAATGTGATCTTTAGCGGACCCGAAAAAAGAATTTCAGGCACGATCTGAACGAAAAAGCCCTCTCTTTTCATTCCTTCCGTGAGGTTAAAGGAAAATTTTTTACCCGTCCAACCCAGAGAAGTCACCCGTTCCGGGATTTGAACGCCGTTGTATCCGTGATAACTTGTGTTTCTTCCGTAACGATGATCATAAAGGGATCGTAGATTTTTCCAAAAGATATCTTTGTATCGATAAAACCCGAAAAAAGAGGCGGATATATATTCGCTAGTTCTCACAAATCCGAGCTCAGAAAAGAACGCAAGCACAGTTTCCAAAGGAAAGATAAAACGAGATTGAGGAGCCTCGAAAAAATTGAGCGCGTCCAAAAGAAGAAGTTTCGGATCGATCGTTTCGTTTTTGTTGGAAGGATTTAAAGAATACGCGCGGTGTAATCTCCAATCAATAAAGTTGATTGGAAAAACGACAAAATCAGGCTCTAATTCCACGATCTTGTTACGACAGAGCCACGCATCCAAAGGAGTCATTCCGGCGTAAGAAAGAAACTCCACCTCAACTTCTTTGCCGGTTCTTTCGAAAATCTCCTTACGAAAGGATTCTCTGTCGAAAGAATAATGAGCGATACTCGAACCTACGATCAAAATTCTAGGATGGCTTTTTTGTTTTTCTCGAAGTGCGAAGTATTCGTATAAAAAATTATAAAAGTGATTTGAGCTCCAAGGGGATTCATTCGGAACTTTCCAAATCAAAACCCGAAAGAAAAGAAAATCGGATAAACACAAAATTAAGATCCCGACCGCCAAAAGAAGTCCGTTATTTGTACGTTTAGATTTACCGGCCTTAGGCTCTATGTTTTCCGTTTGATCCAAAATAAAGTCCCTTTCTTTGAATACTCCAAAGCTACAAATTCTTAGAATCCAAACTCATGTCCAGGAACTTCTTTTTTAGCTTTACCATTGACTTAGGCCGAAAGATACCACAAAGAGGAAACCAAAACGATGCCGCTTTACAAATTGAGTATTACCTTTTGACAGAATGTTACAATACGTCTTCAGTTTAATTTTATTTTTCGCTTCCCTTCTTTTTTCTCTAGCCCTTAGCCCGCAAGAAATCTATCTCAACTCGGATATCCTTTATCTTCCCACGCTCGCCTTGGACGTGTTGGCGGATGGAGGAAATTTTCTTTCCTGGTCCTTTACCCCTTCCCCGTATTTTTTTCCGGATTTTCCGATCGTATCCATTCTTCTTTTAATTTTTGAAAACGCACAAAAGGCACTGATTTGTTTCGCATTCTTACAAACGATCTTGTTTGCCATTTTGATGGAACGTTTCTGGCTTTTCGCAAGGGAAGAAAGAAAAGGAAAACCTCTTTCCTCCAAAGAAATAAGGCGAGTTAGATCTTGGATTTTACTTCTTATTTCGCTTTTACTTTTGATCGCAAAAAATTTTCCAACTCTTTATATTATATTTTTACCCTCCATTCATACGAGCGCGTTTTTGGTAACCTTATACACCTGGCCGCTAATCCATAAAACATTCCAAAAACGTCAAGTATGGATCTTAACCCTTGGGATTGTACTCACAGTCGCATCCGACCGCATTCTATTCGTAGAGTTGATTGTTCCCGGAATTTTGGCAGGATTTCTATTTCCCACTCAGAGGAGCCAAACATCGGGATGGAAACGTTTATTCCCGGAAAGTTCCAAAATTCTAATAGTTTCTGGAATTGCAGGTTTGATCTTACATGCAATTCTCAAATCTTTTTTGTTCATAGAAAGGTCGGGAAAAATTCCCATCAACCTTTCTCTAACTCGGGCGGCAATGGACGGTACTCGTTTTTTTATGGAAGCACAGACTTGGATTCTTTCCGGATTCAAGGACAAGATTCCAATTCCTGCGATCTTAATTTCGATCCTAATCATTGCATTGGCTCTTAGTTTGATAAGGATTAAAAAATCAAAATCGACCGCGTTTTTATTTTTCTTTTTTGCGATTCTTTTCTTTGCACCGATCTTAACCGGATTGTATATCGACGAGTATAGCCTACGTTATGTATCTCCTGCTTTGATCTTGGCCCCATTTTTACTGCTCTCTATGACCGAGTTTCCAAAGCGAACTTTGACACTAACGATCTTTCTTTTATTTCTTTTACTCTTGTTCATCGGACAAAAAACACCTCAAAATATCGAGAATTCGTTTTATCGTCTTTTCCGGACAGTACCACAGGAAGCGCAATGTGTGGACGAAATTTCCGAAAAAACGCCGATTTCACTCGTTATTTCCGACTTTTGGACCGCAAAAAGAATCCGAGTCTTTTCCAAAAAGAGAATCCCATCCATTCATGTTACATATAGAACATTAGAAGGTTCTCATACGATTTCAAATCGAGAATGGTATCTCAAAGACTATCCGGGAACTGTCGCTGTTTTTACCCAGGGATTGGGAGAAAATCGTATCCAAGAAATATACGGAACACCGTCCGGAAAGACGCAGTGCGGAGAATTAAAAATATATTTTTACGCAGATTTCCGTAAAATCGGGCAAACCTTGCGCAAACCTTTTCAAAAAACGAAATAAAGAAAGGGTTTCGTTTCCACGGTCAAAACAACACCCACAATAAAACCCAAGGCGCTTAAAAAAGCAAAAAGACTCCAGTGAAGATTTTCCCTAAAACGGGAAAAGGCTTCGGAAAGTTCCTCCTTTTTACCGATCCAAGTGGCCAAAGCCATAAAAAGAAGAATCGTTAAAAAATGATTCTGCATCGTATAAGTCGGTTCGATACCGCCACGAAACAAAAATAAAGTTTTGAAAAGTCCAATCGACCCAGAAAACGTTTTTGAACGGAAAAAAACCCAGACCAAACAAACGGAAAGAATTACAAAAATTTGATATAAAAATTTCATTCCACGACCAAATATAGAATCTTCCTTCCAGGGAAAACTCACCGAATCCCGAAACCATCGTTCCAAAGCCAACAAGATCCCGTGTAAAAAACCCCAGATCACAAAATTCCAACTCGCACCGTGCCAAAGCCCGCCGAGAAGCATAGTAATCAAAAGGTTTCGGTACGTTGTAAAATCAGCAATCCGATTCCCTCCGAGAGGAATGTAAAGGTACTCTCGAAGCCAACCGGAGAGAGAAATATGCCATCTTCTCCAGAAATCGGAAAAACTCGTAGCGGTATAAGGAAGTTTGAAATTTTCGGGTAAACGAACTCCCAAAAGAAGCGCGGAACCGATAGCGATATCCGTATAACCGGAAAAATCACAGTAAATCTGGATCGAATAAGAAATAACTCCCAACCATGCAAAAAAAGTTGAGATCGATTCCGGAAATTGATAAGCGAAATCGGAAATTACAGAGATTCGGTCTGCGATCACTGCCTTTTTCACAAAACCTAAAAGAATCAGCCAAATCCCTTCCCGAAGAGGAACATTATTCCAGCTAAACATATTACGTAACGCAGGTAAAAGGATTTTCGCGGAAATGATCGGACCCGCAACGAGTTGAGGAAAGAAGGACAAAAATAAGGCATAATGGAAAAAATTTTTTTCCGGTTGAATCCGTTGTCTATAAACATCGATCGAATAGCTAAGAGATTGAAATGTATAAAACGAAATTCCAACAGGCAAAATGACCTTTAAAGTCGGCGCAGAAATTTGCCAACCAAAAGAATGAAAAAGGGTCAAAAATGAATTTATAAAAAAATGAAAGTATTTAAAAAATCCAAGAACGGAAAGATTTCCCAATAATGAAAGAGAAAGAAGAACTTTTCTTTTATGGAGATTTTTCTGAAAGCCTAAGGCTCTTCCGACAGAATAATCCAAAACTGTAGTAAAAAGAATCAAAGCCCCGAAACGATAGTCCCAAGAAAGATAAAAGTAATAACTGACCAAAAGTAAAAAGCCAAGAACAAATGAATTTTTCCTTGGGTAAATCACGGCAAAAATCCATCGAATACACCAAACGATTGTAAAAAAAAGAAAATATTGTGGGGTCGTAAAATTCATCGAAACCGAAACTGCATCCAAATCCAGAATCCCGACAAAACGGAAATCCTCCAGTTGTTTTTCAATTCAATCCGACATTTCAGTTCGAAAGGTCAACTTGAACGATATATACTTTTGCCTCTTTTTTAGATAAACATTTTACTTCGTAAGTATTTTAGCGTGAGTTCGTCATAAGAAAACCAAAGCCACTAACTCAACCTATCACTAGCCAATTGAGAAACCACAGAACTTCTTTGCAAAAAATCGTTTAAAACTGTAGAAAGAACGTAAAGAGACGTAATTTGTGGGAACTACTGCGCTTCGAACGATTAAAGTTAGAATGAATATTATGCAGCCTATAATGTTGTCTTGATTTCTTGAAACATGGGAGTTCCCACATCTTATTTGCGGCAAAATGAAAACGTTTCTACATTGATTTACACTATCTTAACGTGAGTTCGATATAACAAATGCGAAAGCGATTCTATGTTTCGACCTGAATGCCGATCCATAGAGAGGCATCACCTTACCCACAAGTACTTGGATCCGAAGATAAATCTTTCGGAATTACGACAAATCCTCTGTGAAACTTAGATCCCACCCTGATTTTGGGTGGGGGTGGAGGTGGAAAGATTCGGGAAATTTTTCTTTACCACAAAATCATACTTCTCGCAAGTAAAAAGCTTTATTCTTGTCGGAACACTTGCGTTTTATTGTACATAAAGTTCTATTCACTAAAATCTAACCCCTAATCACTAACACGTCGGAACACTTGAAAAATCTGCGTTTTTGATCCTTCTTATTCCAAAAGCCTTCTTAATTTGTGGGGTTGGTTATGATAGAGAGCGTTTTGCTGAGTTTAGAGAATGATCCATAAAACTCAATTTCGCTTCCTCCTATGTTTCTTGTGTCAAGCCCTCCCGCTATTTTTTTACATAAGACCATATTGAGCTAATTTTCGATTCCATACTTCTTCAGGCATAGAATCAAAAAGATCTCCCGTTCGAATCATTGAATAAAGAACTTCGATCATTTTGCGTGAAGTAGCGATGATCGATTTTTTAGCTCCTTTTTTAAGGTATAACCTATCATAGAATTCTTTTATCTTTCCGCCATGCTGACATCGAACCAGACTCCAGGCCGCTTGAACAATTACTCTTCGAATTGCATGACAACCACGGGAAACAATTCTACCGTATCGAACCGTATCTCCCGAAATATCAACACTCGGAACTAAGCCCACATAGTAAGCGGCTTGTTTAGCCGAAGAGAATCGTTTACAATCACCCATATAACTCATGATCGCCAAAGAAGTAATCATACCGATCCCAGGCATGGACATGATCGTTTGAACATAACTCTGATTTTTTTTCAGAGCCTCTTTAATTTCTTCTTCTATTAGTTTTAGATTTAGTTCGACTAAATCTAAAACTTTTAAGATTCGTTCTGCTTCTCTTTTGTATCGATCAGGAAGTAAAGTTACGGAAGCTTCTCTGGATGCTTTTATTCGCAAATGCTTTTTGGTAATTTCAGTCAAACCAGCTTGAGTGAATAAACTATGAAGTCGATTTTTGCCTTGCGTTAGTTGTCTTGTCCAATTCTCATGTTCCGTGCAAAGTCTTCGATTGTCTTCCTCTTCGTCGGGAGGAACTCAGGCATAACGCTTCCTAAGAGGCGCGTTGTGGGAATTGGAACAACCGGTAACTCTTCTATTGGAAAACGTTGAATGAGCCTGGCTATTTTTAAACTGTCTTCTTTATCGGTCTTTTTTAAGGATTGATAGATTGTTGCTAAGTCTCCGGGATTCAGGACAATTACTTGAATCCCTTTGTTTACTGATCCCTACAAAAAGAGTACCAAAAATATAACAATAATATCCCATTGTCATAATGCAAAACTTAGAAAGGGGAAAAGTTAAAACGTTTGGAAAAGACGTAGGTTGAAGGGAATCGCTCTATTGAAGAAGGGCTACACGTGCTACGGAGTATACAAAAAAGCTTGGAGTCAGTAAGCAGTCGGTAATGCGTTGGCGAGAAAGATATGAAAAGGAAGGAATCGAAGGAGTAAAATGGAATGGTCGACGAGGTCGACCGACCAAATTGACCATTTCAGAGAAGAAAGAATTAAAAAGAATCATCTTGAAAGGTCCGATCAGTAACGGTTATCCGAATGAACTTTGGTCAACGTATCGTGTATCAGAAATCATACGAAAAAAATTCGGAGTAACGTATCATCAAGATTACGTAGGAATTCTCTTACATCAATTAGGATTTTCGTATCAAAAACCAAAAAGAAGAGCGTTGGAAAGAGATGAAAAGGCAATTGAAACTTGGAAAACGAAAACTTGGCCCGGTATAAAAAAAGCAGAGAATGAAGGGTTTAAGGTCATATTTTTAGATGAAAGCGGAATCAGCCAGAATCCATATACGATAAAAACTTGGAGCTTAATCGGAAAGACACCGATCCTTCGTCACAAGATGTCTTGGAAAAAGTTATCAGTAATCGGTGCTATTTCTAAAAAAGATTTTCACTTCCAGATCATAACAGGTTCTGTTAAAAGCCAGGATCTTATTTATTTTTTAAATATACTTCTAAAGGAAAATCGCAAAAAGATTTTAATAGTTTGGGATAATCTATCTGCTCATAAAAGCAAAGCAATGAATGAATTTTTAAAAGCAAATGAGAAAAGGCTTCGAGTAGAATTTTTGCCTCCTTATGCTCCGGAGTTAAATCCTCAAGAATATATCTGGTGTCGTTGGAAGAAAAACTATATGGCTAATTTTTGTCCGGAGAATCTTAGCCAATTGATTCAAAGAACTAAATCTACTTTAGGTATATTGAAATCAAATACAATCAGTTTTGATAGTTATTGGAAACAAGCTGGCATTTAGGTACTCATTTTTATAGGGATCAGTAATATTGATTTTGCGATTCTAAAAGATTGAGAGCCAATCGAGCGATCCATGGAGAGCGAGATTGCTAAAAGCCAGCGAAGCGTTGGTGTTAGCTTTCAGCGTAGCTGAAAAACCCAGACCGACTATATCATTCAAGGTTAACCATTTTAGTAAATTGTTAATACCACTTTCTGTTGTACTAAATTGTCGACGTTCAAGCGAGTTCTCCGAATTGATTCGAACAACCTCTAAAGTTTTCTTTCCACAATCAATTCCTACATATTTGCCATCTTGACTTTTCATTGCTTTTCTCCTAAAATGACAGAGGGCGGAAGGGCTTAACAAAGTCCGGTGATAAACCAGCACTCCTATTCGCGGTCGACTTTGTTAAGCCGCCACACTTTGGTTTGCGGTGGCCGATTTAGATTTATCTATTGGTCGGGGTCTAAGCCCCAAAGAAGCGATCAATCTGCCACCGGCCTTCTTGACTCCGTCGAATCAAGAATATCACATTCGGAACTGTCTTACGTCCAAGAATCATACTAATCTATGGGGCGCGAAATAGGTGCCTCATTCTCTAAGGATCATTCGGCAGGGAGTGAGATTGAGTCCAGGGAGTCGTTGCACTTTAGTTTCTGATTCGCCCAATTTTTCTTACGACCCTGCTCACGTTATTTTAGGAGAAAAAAACCGACTACCCAAGTCTTATTGAAATCCACAGTAGAATGTAAAAACTGACCACACAAACTCAAAGACATGGTTGGATATAGAAAATAGAGTTTTTTTGAAAAAATCATTTTCAATGCCGTAAAATCGGCAGATGAGGTTAGTCGTTTTTATAATTCATTGCGTTTAGGTTTATGGGCATGATTACTAAAAAGAAACTCTAACAATAAATCAGTCTTAGTATTCTTCCATGCCAAAATCAATTTCGAAAAGAATTCAATTCATCCAACAATCGCACAAATAATTGTAAAAACACTATGACATGGTCATAAACGGCATTTTTAAATAATAACTACATTATGAACTTAGAAAACAAATCAAAATCAGATTAATATTATTATTAATAATGATTAAATTTAATCAAATTATATGACTAATTATAACCAATAAATATTGAACCATCTTCCTTTTAAATTAAAATTCCATTTCTCATTTCAAGTTTCAATTCAAAAGCTCTTCGAAATTAAAACTCCTGTTAGACAAGGAAACAGATTTATAAAATTTTACTGGCCCCGCTCCCCGCAAGGGATTAGAAGATTATAGTGATACTTTGTTTTTACAGCCCAAAAGCCACAGGCACTGAGCGGTAATTTATTGTGCTTCCAGTCTTGCTCATAAATAAACTTTTATTAAAGATTAAATATAAGCCTATAATTAAGCTTAAACAGTCCATTTATTTTTTACTCCACAATTTGGACAAACTGCTAAAATTTCAGCTTTTACTCTCCTCCCTTTTGGAGTTTCTATTTTTCCAATCGCTATAAACTCAAAATCAACTCCCTCTGGGACATAATGTCCTGCCCCATACTTTGCCGAGCCCTCTATCATATAAGAGCACGCATGGCATTTAACTCGCAATTTGATTACTTCAGCCATAATTCCTTGTTGCTCTATTTTCAAAAACGTAATAGAGTCGTAAATCTTTTTCTGACATTCCTGCATTAGCAGGAGCTTTCGCTACACATGACAAAATAGCATCAAATATAGTCGCTCGATCAACAAACCTTTTTCAAAACTCGCAAAGTCCCCTCGCCCGAAAATGTTATTTCTAAGGAAATTGCCTCTCTTCTACTTTTATTACTTCTGTCCTAATTTGGGCACGTACATACAAACAATCTACTCGCCGAATGATCTTCAAATAAATCAGTGAGCATCCTTTTTCGCCTACAGTATTACTTCGACTTATATATGGGCTTCTCAGTAAAAATTACCCTTATTTCAGAAACAGATCAAAACTATAGGAAAAAGAAAGTTCTGTCAGGCAATTGCCCATTTCTAAGCAATTCATTTTGCCAATCCAATTATAGCTCTTTGTTATTTTCTTTTTCAATCAAATTCATTTCCATGGAATCGGCCGCACGGCGCTCCATGGAAGAGCCCTTTTAAGGCCATGCCTAAATTTAAACATTTATTTATCTGCCCAGTTGTCGTCCACATTTCCGCCAATAGGGCGTCCGCGCCAAATTATAGTCCTTTAATGACGACCTATTGGCATTTAAATTTTTGATCTTTTCCCCTGTGCTTAGGTAAGGAGGAATTTTAGCGTTTTGAAGTTTTTTTAGATTTTTCTTTTTTAGGAGATGGCGCGGTTTTTACGGAATTTTCAATTGATACTATTTGTTTTTCAGAAGATTTTGAGCTACTCGATATATCGAAATTTGTATCAATTCCCTGCTTTTTATTTCTTTTGACCATGTATATGAAATGTCGTATATACTGTCCGTAAGGCTCAGGTAATGTTTTTGGGTCAAAATCCAATGGATTATCAAGAAGAGATTTTACAACGACTTGGCTTAAGTCTTCTTTGCTAGTCATCATAATCGTTTCGAGACGTCTACAAATCTCGTAATCGTTTACTTCAAGAGACATTCTTTTCATTGCGTTCAGCAATTTTTGAAAAGAAGATCGTTTTACTTTAGAAGCCATAGACAAAGATTTTCAACCGTAGGTTGAAAAACAAACAAAATTAGACTTTTATCAAAGAGCTGATTTTTATATGGAAAATCAGCCAAAAGGTTATACCCTTTTTTTAATTTCAACCACTCCATCGTTAGTTGGTGTTTTAAAAGAAATACCCTCCTTTTCTCTTGGAGAATGATTCCTTTCGATTTCAATTGTCTTTAGTGATGTATAAGTTTGAATTCCTAAAGTAAGTAGTTCGAAATTTCGGTCGATGCTAACAAAAGGTAAGTACGACAATCTCATTGCCCTTATAACAAACGAGAAGATAGGAGAATACACTTGATTTTCTTTCTCTTTTTGATACAGAAACATAAATTTCCCCAGCCGCGGGAAAATGTTTAAAAAGGTCGGAACTCTTACAAGATTTGGAAAAGAACGAACTAAAAATCCTTTTCGATTTCTATCAAATTGACTTATTTGGATTAAAGTTTTTTTCGTTAAATTTCCCACTAATTTGATTTGTTGAGAAAGACGAATATCATTCTCTAATAATACTAAAGAAACTTCCGAGCAAAATAGATCCTGAAACAAAGATAGAATCAAAAAATTCCTTATCATATAGGAAACCACAGTTCCCCTACTACGATGGCCACCCGAAACAGAAGCATTCTCTACTTTCAGTTTTTCAAAATCTTCCAAAGATATAACCGAACCGGAACCTGCTTTTGTTAAAATCGACATTTGAGTTTGAGTAGAAAAGTCTCGAACACCCGACAAAGTATTCTCAAATTTTAAATCGAAATTTTGAAAATTAGAATGTAAACTTTGGAAATTTATAGTAACGTCGTGCATCTCAGAAGATGAAACTTCTTTCCAAACTGAATTCGCTCGGTAAGACTTTGTTTTTCCAACTGTCTTTGAATTAAAAACAAAAAAATCATCCTGATCCAAAGTCGAAACTTGACCAGCAACGGGGACAGACAAAACCCGATCCACTTCTACTTGATGCACTAGGATTTTCGACGCCTCCAAAACTTCACTTTCAGAAGCGGACAATGCACCGGACACTCCAAAACCCAAAAGTCCGGTAAGCAAGAATTGCGCCAAAAATATCGCTCTCGTTCGAAAAAACATAGTATTTTTCTATAATTTGTCTGTTTTTCCAGAAAAAGGAAGCTTTTTTTACCGTTTTTTAGAGTTTTTTTAGGAAAATTCCTATGCGCTTTTTCGAAATAGACGCTTCACTCTTAACTTCCATTCCCAGAGAATAATTCTTTTTTCTTCCTCTTCAGCTCGTTCTTGTTCTTTTTCAAGAAGCGCATAACACATGCTCGCGATTTCAGGGCCGAAGTTTTTTTCAAGTTCTACTTCAAACTCCTTCACTTTCATCTCGAGAATCAGCTCGGCCAAACGAAAACCTTCATCTAGATTAAGAAGTTTCTGTTTGATTTGTTTCAACTCGTCTTTTTCAAATTCATTCCGAATCATAACCGCAAAAAAAGTTCGAACAAAGGAAACTTCTTCCGGTTTTAACTGAAAATCCAAAAGGAGTTGTTTTACTTTTTCAAGATCCATTCTCCTCAAATGAATCCGAGCCAAAAATACCGGATTTCCAGAATGAATATTTAAATTTCCGGAATCCATAATGTCTGCAGCCCTAACTTTATTGAAATCTACAATTCCGGATTCTTTCCCTTTGTCTGTTTCAGCCGGAGACTCAGGCGTTTTATGAGCGACCACTTTTTTACGAACAATCAGCATATTCAGAGACGGAAATCGAATTTTCAAAGTGATCAAATCTTGACGGGGATAAGATTCATCCAAAACGAGATGGTGCATTTCCACACCTTCTTCTCTAGATCGAATCAAATCTTCACTGTTTTGAAAATGATATACAACTACCGGAAGAACGTCACAATCACTTCCACTGTTTAAAAAAATAGTTCTGACTTCATTTCCCGAATTGGAATGCTGATAAGGAATAACAAGTTTACTTTGTTTTACATTCACGAAACTCAACTCACCAAGACGAAAGTGAGAAAGATTGAATTGTGATCCTAAAAAAACGACTCTTGGAACTGCAACGACTATTGAATTATTTTTCGAACCTCGAGGAACCTCAGGTCCTTTTTGGGTAAAAACAACATAGGTCATTTTTGCAAGACGAACTTTAACTAAAAATCCGCCGGGAGTCTTTCGTTCTTCATAGAGTGAGTCGAGGTCCACTTTAACCAATCTCCAATTGTTTGAGTTTATACTGCAAAGATCCCCTGGAAATTCCAAGAGCACGCGCCATTCGAATCTGATTCCCGCCGAACAATTTTTGGGCTAGAAGAATTTTCTGTCTTTCCACCGCCTCAACTGCCCTTCGAAGATCAAGATCCTCAGAATCGGGGATCGTTAGAATCCGATCTCGGCTTTCCTTTTGGTCCAGAATTCCGATTTCTGAACCAGAAGAACTCAAAATAGATTCTTCTAAAAGATTACGCAAGCCCGAAAGATTTTTACTAAAATTCATTTTTAGAACTTTGTGTAAATTTTCTTCCGACAACCGAAGATCTTCACGACCCATGGACTCCTTCAATTCTTCTAAAATCAGTTCAATTAAAGATTTTTTTTGGGAAGAACTAAACTCATCCAAACCCGGGATTACAATCGTCCTTTGGAGGAGGATCTCTCGGAATGGCCTGAAAATTTCAGTTGGTTCCACACCCGCAGTTTCCGTAAAAATCAGCTGAAAATCTCCAGAATCCTCAGAAAGAATTTTGAAAAAAAATTTCTGTTGAAGTGAGGTGAATTTTTCTGTTCCTTCGATCAAAATTGTCCCGCAATTGGTCATTCGAATCCATTCGTCTAAAGACTTTTCCAATTTGGAAATCTGTTCGGGCAAAAAGCCTATCACCAAAATTCCTTTTTCTGGACTTAGATTTCGATGTAACCATTTACCTAAGGTTTTTTTTCCAGAGCCGGCTGAACCCGAGATTCGAATCCAAAAATTTTTTCTTTCGAGCCAATCTGGCCAAGATTGTAGTCCGCAGACTTCAGCCAAAAATTGTCCAAGACTTTCTTTTTTTAAA
>NZ_AHMT02000012.1:70000-102500 GCF_000243815.2 Leptospira alexanderi serovar Manhao 3 str. L 60
CTCGGATCAAAAAAGCGAATACGGAATTTCCCGGAATCGTTCGTTTTGCAAGAAACGGAGAAGATTCTTCGGAGGCCGCTGTTCAAGGAAATGATAAGCGCCTAAAAATCGCCACAACCGAAGCTTATGGTATTGTTCAGTTGGCTCAGTCCGGTGAATCCAAAGAAGGACTTGTGGTTCAAGGGAACGACGAACGACTTCGTAAGGCTACAACATCGTATCCGGGAATCGTAGAGATTGCCACGCTTGGAACCAATACGCCTGGAAAAGTCGTTTCTGCTGACGATCCAAGATTATCCGACAAAAGGGATCCTAAACCTCACACTCACGATTACGCATCTCTGAATCACGATTTCAGTTCTCATACGGGTTTTCTAAAAGTAAAAGGGGTTACCGAAGCCGCTTATACAAATATTTCTCCTCCTCCGGAAAATCATGCTCCCATTTACGGAAAAAATGAAAGTGAAAAAGGAGCCGGAATTATTGGTGTGGCTCGTGATACGGGTCTTATCGGTTACGGAGAAAAATTCGGAGTTCGAGGAGATTCTTCTTCCGGTGACAAGGAGGGTGCCGGTGTCATCGGTCTTGCAAAACGAGGTTTCGGTGGAGTTTTTTACTCCAGATCGGGTGTGGCTCTTCTTGCGACGGGAAAAGGAATCCCTTCCTTCGGGGAAGTCGGATCGGGAAAAGCTTTTCTTGCGGAGGGAGAATCTGAATTTTCCGGAACTGTTCGAATTTCGACAGGAAAAAATTCGGATTGTATCGCAAGATTTTTTCCCGTAAATCCAGCGGATGTAATTTCCGAGGGAGATATTTTGGTGATGGGAGAAGATGGAAGGTTGCAAAAGGCAAAGACCGCTAACGCAACTCATACGATCGGTGTTGCCGTAAAATCGGCGGCTCTTTTGTTGGGTGAGCAAGCCCCTTCTGATGGGAGTCATTGGTTGGTGGCTGTGTCCGGTGTCGTAACGGTCAATGCGGACGCTTCCTCATATCCGATCCAGCCGGGGAGTTTGCTTGTGACCGGTTTGACGGGGGGGCATGCTGTTCGAATTTCGGCGGAGTCCCTGCGCCTGGGTTCCCTTTTTGGAAAGGCTTTGACCCCTCTTCGCAGTGGGCGAGGACAAATCCAAATTCTCCTTTGTTTTCAGTGATCAGGAGTTTATGAAAAAAATATCTGAAATTTACGGCTCTGCAAAAGGGCCAGTGTATTCGTTTGAATTCTTTCCGCCGAAAACTCCGGACGGAGATTTAAAATTGATGGAAACCGTGAAGGAGTTGGCTCATCTTGATCCGGATTTTGTGACCGTGACGTATGGTGCCGGCGGTTCGACAAGAGATAAAACTGCACAAATCTTATCTGAGATTTCGAAAAGTTATTCTTTTCCGACGGTTTCTCATTTTACTTGTGTCGGAGCAAATCAAGATCAGATTTTTAAAACCCTGAAGGAAATTCGTTCTTCTGGGATCGTAAATTTGATGGCTCTTCGCGGAGATCCTCCAAAAGGAGAGGGAGAATTTAAAAAGACTGAAGGCGGCTTTGAGAACGCGACGGAACTCATTTCATTCATTCGTTCTGAAAAGCTGGATTTTTGTATCGGAGGTGGTTGTTATCCCGAAAAACATCCGAATGCAAAAAGTCTTGAAGAAGACGTCAAAAATTTAAAACGGAAAGTGGATGCCGGAACTGACTTTTTAGTTTCTCAGCTTTTTTTCGTGAATTCTATCTTTGAAAACTTTTTGAATTTGGTAAGAAAGGTAGGTATTCGTGTTCCTGTAATTCCGGGAATTATGCCAATCACTTCTTTTTCTCAGATCGAGAGATTTCGTTCAATGGCCGGTTGTGAGTTCCCCTCTTCTCTCATTGAAGATTTGCAAGAGGTGGAACATCGTCCAGAGGAGTTTTACAGAAGGAGTTTAAACTTTTCGGTAAAACAATGTAGGGAGTTGCTTGCGATGGGAGTTCCAGGAATTCATCTTTATACTCTGAATCAATCTCACGCGAGTTACGATATTGTAAGGGAGTTGAAAAGTTAAAATCTGGATCTTTTGTTTTCGTTTTCTCCAAACTTGTAATGTTTCTACGAGTTTTAGGGAAAAGGCGCTTACGGTTTTTGACTCAGGTTTTGTCCTAGTACATTAGAATTGTGTTAATCAAGGGTAAGACAGCAGAAGAGCCAATCGGGAACAAAGCAGAGCAAACCAAATCACTTGTAAAACGAGCAATATAAGGAGAGTTTGCTCATCGCTATTTTTGCGGTATTCACAAGTCGTCTAGACAATTTAGAGGACATTCGGTTTTAAAAAAGTTCCTTTTCTTTCCCTGCGGGAAGAAAACCTGCTTCCACTCCTTTTTGATAAAGTGTAAGAATCGCATCTCTACCTTCGGTTCCGAGGGAACGCGTAAATTCGTTCACATAAAGTTCGATATGCGCATCGACAACTTCTCGGGTAGTTTCCTGAGAATGTTTGAGGATGTATTCGTAAGTTGTTTCTCGATTTTTGTAAGCAAGGTCAAGACTTAACTTCAAAGAAGAATCAAAGTTTTCCTTCCATTCCTTTTGGATATCTCTTCGAAACGCAATGGCGCCTAACGGAATGTGTTTGCCAGTTGTTTCTTCCCACCACTCTCCTAAGTCTTGGAATTTGAAAAGCCCTTGTTTTTCGTAGGTAAACCTTTCTTCGTGAATCAAAACTCCGAAGTCGGCTTCCCCTGATAATAGAAGAGGAATGATTTTATCGTATCGGACAGGGATCGTTTGAAAGTCGTCCTTTAAAAAAAGCTTTAAGAGAAGATTTGCCGTGGTCCATTCTCCCGGGATAAGAATTTTTTTCCCCTTGGGATTTCCGGGATTGTTTCCTTTTTTGTAAACGAGAAGCGGCCCGCAGTTTCTTCCAAGCGCAGAACCGGAGTCTAATATGGAATACCGATCCATCACTGAAAAATATGCGGCGAAAGAAAGTTTTGTGACCTGGTATTTTCCGTCGAACGCGGCTCGGTTCAGTTTTTCTACGTCGTGAAGTTCTTCTCGAACATAAAATTGCTCCGCGGCCTTACCATGTACGAGATGATAAAATAAAAACGTATCATTAGGACACGGAGAATACGCTAAACTGAATTCCATAACTTTTTTGCCGTCGGGTCTTTGTATAGGATCATTTTTTATCTTGGGTCGGAAAAGAAAAGTTTCTTCTTACAATTTTAAATGATGGAAGGACCGTCAATGCGACGTGTTTGAGCCAAAATTCAAACCGGTTTCGATCGGAAAAATATGTTTATTCGATCTTTTTGCGAAGAAAAATCGTTCTCTAAATCTTTAGTTCCGATTTACTTGAAACAATTTATGTCTATTGACCCAACTCAAATTCATACCATTGCCGTCGATTTGGACGGAACTCTTCTCAGTTCCAAAAGTAGGATTTCTCCCCTAACCCATTCGGTACTTCAAAAAGCGATCGACCAGGGAAAAAATTTGGTGATCGCGACCGGTAGGAGATTTTACTCCACTTTTCCGTTTGCAAAAGAATTTAAGGGAGAAGTTCACGTTGTGTCCAATAGTGGGCAGATTCTTAGAAAGTCTCCGAGTGCGGAACGAATTTCCGAAAGTTATTTGGAATTAAGCTTGGTTCAAAAAATTCTTCATTTAGGAAAAGAATTTCACACTCCGCCTATTTTACACGTGGACAAATTTGAAGAAGGCATTGATATGCTCACCGAAATTCCGATCACGGACGGGATATATCATAACTATTCGGGCGGAGATCATTCGAGGACCAAAAAGGTCGGCGATTTTCTTTCTGCGGATCTCGAAAAAATTTTAGTGATTTGTTTTTTATCGCTTCATAAGGAAGATTTAATTTCTCTCATCCGTAAAGTCTCCGCTCTTCCGGAAGCATCCGAACTGCGGTGTATTCTTACCAAAATTCCCGGAGTTTCTTATTGCGTGGAAATCATCAATGTATCCGTTTCGATGCCATTCCCGAAATCAAAAAATCCGTAAGACACGTTACACGATACAGTAATGAAGAAGACGGAGTGGCTCTTGCTTTAGTGGAGAATCGGATCATCCTTTTTTGAGGTTATGTCGCAACTTTTGCACATACCATTGTAACAACTCAAATCTTCTGTTTCGGAACCGGAAGGTTTGCCGATCAATTCCCGAGCTACAGACAACAGAGGAAAGAAAAGTCGAACCGCCGTTAGGCTGACGACCGTATATACAATCCAATTTTGTGCCTGAATATCTAAGTGCATAGGTCCAAATTGAAAATCAGTCTCAATAAAGTCAACAAAAACTTTTTTGTGAGAGTGACACTTCTTTGACAATCGGAACTTTAAAACTGGTATAGTTTGTTTATCGACTATGTGGTCCACTCTGCAAGTTTATCATTCGATTCAAAAAGGTAGAGAGAAGATAGAGATTCCAGGTTCGTATTCTTGGATGACTTGTATGCGTACGATTTGGATCACGGATAGCCGGATTCACGGAGAACCTTCGACACTTTCGGCTACTTTAGAAAAATATAATGGTTATGAAGGGTACCGTTTTATGCTTGAGGTCGTTTCCGGTCTTCATTCCAGACTTTTGGGTGAAACCGAAGTTCTCGCACAGTTTCGGGATAAGTTCAAAAACTCCTCCCTGCCCTCTTCCGCATTCGGGGAATATCTCGCGAAATTTAGAGACAGTCTGATTCAGGATTCGAGAAGTATTCGTTCCCGTTATCTTCAAAATATTGGCGAACAATCTTACGGGGGTCTTGCAAATAAATATCTGAAAGACCAAAGTTCGGTTTCTCTTTTAGGAACGGGACAACTCGCCGAAAAGATTCTTCCTTGGTTAAAAAATCGAAACGTGACTCTCGTCGGACGCAATGAAAAACGTTTATTAGAACTTTCTAAAGAATTGGATGTGTCCGTTAAACTGCTGATTGATTGGAAGCCTTCCGGAGAAGCGATCGTGATTGCGGCACCTTTAAATCTTTCTTCTTATCTGGATTCGATTACAGACGATGTTGTCGTGGTCGATTTTAGGGAAATTCCTTTAGAAGAAAAATGGCCCGATACAATTCAATACGTGTCTTTTGCCGAGATGTTGGATTCTCTTCGTGAAACCGAGGAAAGGGCTTTGCAAATTCGGGAAAGAATCGGGCCCGCTCTGGATGAGCTCGTCGAAGAGCGGGAACTTGAGACTCGGCAATTCATTTTCGGCTGGGAAGATCTGACTTGTCCCGCGTCCTAAGGATTGGTTCCCGTAAAAGCGCTCTCGCAAAACTCCAAACCTATCTTGTACACGATGCTTTAAGGGAAAAATTTCCGAATATCCAAATCGAACTTCATTTTCGAGAAGCCTCGGGAGATCTGGATCTGCAAACCCCTCTCTGGAAAATGGGGACGAGAGGAGTTTTTACACAAGATCTCACAAAGGATCTCGTGGAAAAAAAAGTGGATCTCGTAATCCATTCCTGGAAGGACTTGGATCTGGAAGGCCATCCCGGAACGACAATCGTAGGCGTGTTGGACCGTGCGGATCAAAGAGACGTTCTTCTTTGGAAAAGATCCTCCCTTTCTAAATATTCTCCCTCGGAACTGAAAATTCAAACCTCTTCTCCGAGAAGGGAATATAATTTAAGAAAATTCTTAAGTAATTCTCTGCCTTCCCGTTATAAAAATTCCTCGCTTATCTTTTTGCCAGTTCGGGGTAATATACAAACGAGAATCCGCAAATGGAGAGACTCCGACTCGGACGGACTTGTGATTGCCAAGGCGGCGCTTGATCGACTTTTGTCGGAGGATTTTTCAAATTCGAATGAATTAGAATATCAAGAAATTAGAATATTCTTAAAAGAGATCTTAGGGGAGTCGGTATTTCAAGTTTTTCCTCTTTCCTTAAATCCTTCCGCTCCAGCACAGGGGGCGATCGCGGCGGAGGTGAGAGCGGATGACGAGTGGGCTTTGAGTCTTGTCCAGGCTCTAAGCAAACCCGAAGTTGTTTCCGCGGTGGAAGAGGAAAGAGACATTTTGAAACGTTTCGGCGGAGGTTGTCATCAAAAGATAGGCGTTTCGATTCTTCGCAAACCCTATGGAAAAATTTTATACCAAAGAGGACTTACGGATTCCGGCGAAATTTTGGAAATCGAGGAACAATTCTCCGACACTTTTTTTCCTCCGGCCGAGTCCGTCGCAAAAGCCTATCCTGTGCCGGGAGAAGCGGTCAAACAAAAACGAACTCCCTTGGATTCTTCTCAAGGATTTGTTCTTTCCAAGGACGGTAAAGAAGACAAAGTCATTCTTCCCGAAGAGTTGATCTTAAAAGATTGGCTCGTGACCCGAGGGAATGCGTTTCCAAATTTGGATCCGTCCTTAGAACACAAAGGCCTCGTCTGGACCTCCGGTTTGAAAACTTGGTACCAACTCGCCGAAAAGGATATTTGGGTTCATGGTTCTTTGGATGCGCTCGGAGAAGAGGAACTTCCCAAACATTCCATTTTTGGAAACTACTTGGATTTTGTGAAGTGTACACATGTAGGTTCCACAGAGATCGTTTCCGGTCTTGCGCGGATTCTTACGTATCAAACACAGCCTATGGAAGATCATCCTGATCTTTCCGAAAAAACTCATTTTTTTTGGATGAGTGCGTCTCAGTTTGATAAAGCTTTGTCGTTTTTTCCTCGAATCCGAGATCGGTTTCATGCCTGCGGGCCCGGAATTACTTCCTTCCATATCCGAAAAGTTCTGGGAGAATCGGCTAACTTATCTGTCTTTATACACTATGAGTCCTGGCTACAAAGTCTCGGACTTAAAGAATTCAAAGGAAAAGAGCTTGGAAACCAAACAAAGAAGAATTCGCCTTAATACGGGACTCAGAGATCTTGCGTCTTCGGAAAGTCTAAATTCAAAAAAACTAATACAACCCCTTTTTATCGTAGAAGGTTTAAAAGAAAGAGAGAAGATGGATTCTCTTCCGGGCGTTTACAGAGACACCGAGATTTCCGTTTTGAAACAAACAGAATCGGATCTTAAGGCGGGAGTAACTCATTTTATTCTTTTTCTCGTTCCAAAGTCCAAATCCAATTCTGAGATTCCGAAATCTTTTTACGAACGTTCCGTCTCTTCCTTAAAAAAAGAATTCCCCGACGCCTTTTTATGGATCGATACTTGTATGTGTTCGCTCACGACTCACGGCCACTGCGGACTTCTACGTCCGGACGGAAGTGTCGATAACCCCTCTTCTGTAAGACATCTTTCCGAGATCGCCTTGACGTATGCGCAGTCCGGTGCGGATGGAATCGCTCCGAGCGATATGATGGATGGAAGAGTCAAAAGTCACCGTTCCATTCTGGATACAAACGGGTTTTCGAATATTCCAATTTTAAGTTATTCTACTAAATTTAAGAGCAATTTTTACGGACCGTTTCGTGCGGCGGCGGATTCCGCTCCGGGGCACGGGGATCGTTCTTCCTACCAGATTGATGTTCGAAATCGGGAGGATTCGATTCTTTCTTCGATCCGAGATAAGGAAGAAGGCGCGGACTTTCTGATGGTCAAACCGGGAATGACTTCCATCGATCTTATCGGTCCGATCCGGGAAAAAACCGGACTTCCGACCGGTGCTTATCAGGTCAGCGGAGAATACGCTTCGATTCACTATCTTGCACAAAACGGTTTTTGCGATTTCGACACGGCTTTGCGGGAAACCTGGCAGATTTTTTCTAGGGCGAGTGCCGCTTATTTGATAACTTATGGAGCAAGAAAAGGTAAGGAGATTTTATCTTGAGTCAACGTTCATCCGAATTGATTTCCGATTCGTGGAAAGGGAATACTTCCGAAGTGCTTTTTGAAAGAGCTAAGATTGTTTCCCCCGGAGGGGTTCATTCTCCCGTCCGTTCCTTTCGTTCGGTGGGAGGCACGCCCGTATTTTTCGTTTCCGCAAATGGGCCCACGTTAACCGACGTTTCCGGCAAGGAATATGTCGATTTTTGTCTGAGTTTCGGTCCTTTGATTTTGGGACACAGAGATCCGGAAGTGGAAGAAGTGGTTCGTGAAACTGCGGGCCTTGCATGGAGTTTCGGAACTGCGGAACCCTACTCTCTCGAACTTGCGGAATTTATCACGAGTCGGATTCCTTGGGCCGAAAAGGTCCGTTTTGTGAATTCGGGTACCGAGGCGGTGATGAGTGCGCTTCGTGTCGCGCGTGCGGCGACCGGAAGGGAAAAAATTTTCAAGTTCGACGGCTGTTATCACGGTCATCTGGATGCGCTTCTAGTTAAAGCAGGTTCCGGTCTTGCAGGAGAATCTTCTTCTGACAGTGCTGGAATTTCTTCGACTGCAATTGCAAATACTCTCGTGCTGCCTTTGGACGACGAAATGGCCGTCCAGAAATTGTTCGAATCCGAAGGAAAAAATATAGCCGCTTTGATTATCGAGCCTCTACCGGCTAACTACGGACTTCTCGTACAAAGAAAGGAATTTCTTTTGAAAATTGTGGAGATCGCGAAAAAATATGGAACGTTAGTCGTGTTTGATGAGGTGATTTCGGGATTTAGAACCGGTTTGCAGGGAATGTCCGGTTTGCTTGAAATTCGTCCCGATTTAGTAACCTACGGTAAGATCATAGGGGGCGGTTTTCCGGTCGGTTGTTACGCCGGAAGAAAGGATCTTTTGGATTTAGTCGCTCCTTCCGGTCCTGTATATCAGGCCGGAACCTTGAGTGCCAATCCGTTTGGAATGAGAGCCGGGCTTACAACTCTAAAAAAAGCCGAAAGAGATTCCATCTATTCGGTGTTAGAAGCTCGAACCAAAACTTTTGCCGACGGGATGGTAAAACTTCTGAATGGAAAAACGGATCAGGAATGGGAGGCTGTGACTCATTCTTCCTTGTTCTGGTTTCGTAAAAAAACTCCCAAGCCGGTGAGAAGGATCGATCAGATTCCGGAAGGTCATAAAGAAGGGTTTGCGAAAGTATTTCACGTTTTGCTAAAGAACGGAATTTATCTGGCTCCTTCCGGTTACGAGGTGGGATTCTTATCCTGGGCTCATAATGATTCGGTGATCGCAAAAACTTTGGAAATAGCAGATAAGGCCTTCAAGGGACTCTAATGTCTTCTCTATGGAAAAATTCTAGAATCCTTTTTGCAATCGTTTGGTTGTTGGTCACGGTTTCGCTCGGAGTTTGGTGGTTGTTACTCGGGCTTAAGCTTACGAATACCGTAGCGGGGCTCAGCGCGAAACTGAATTCATCGTCTGAAAGTCTTTCCATTTTGGAAAGACAAAGCAGAATGATTAAGATGGAAGGCACTTTTTTTCTTTTGATGCTTTTTCTGGGAGGAGCGACGTTGATTTGGTTTTCTTATCGTGAAACGCGTAGAAATAAACTGATTCACGATTTTTTTTCCACTGTGACTCATGAGATGAAGACGCCCCTTGCGAGTCTGCGTCTTCAAGCTGAAAGTTTACAGGAAGAAATGCCGAGTTTGAATGAGAACAAACTCATTCATCGGTTATTGATGGACTCCGTAAGAATTGAATCCCAGATGAACCGCGCGATGTATCTCGCGAGTTTGACTAGATCCGAAATTCTTTACATAGAAAAGGCGAACGTGCGCGAAATTTTTCTTTCTATCGGAGAGGATTTTCCCGAACTCAAAATCGATCTTTCCCGCTTGGAAAACGTTTCCGTTTCCGCGGACAGAAAGGCGCTCGAAAGTATTTTTAAAAATCTCGCAGAGAATTCCTTGAAACACGGCAAAGCTCAGGTCCTTGAGGTGATTTCCGAAAAACAAAAATCGGATCGAATTCTGATAACGGTTTCGGATAACGGATCCGGATTTGACGGAAAGTATAAGGTTTTGGGAATCCCTTTTTATAGACACGGAAGCACGAGCGGAACCGGCATAGGACTTTATATAATAAAAAAGTTAATGAAGAAAATGAAGGGCGATATGCGGATCGTTCCGCAAAAAACCGGTTTTAGAGTGGATCTGAATTTTCCGGGAGCGATCTGAAATGAAAGCCAAACTTTTGTTAGTCGAAGATGATCGTTCCCTGGGTGAAACTCTTCAAGAGCGTCTGCAAAAAGAGGGATATGAAGTTCTTTGGACGGTTTCCGCGGTTTCCGCAAAAAAATTGGTCAAAGACGAAAAACCGCATCTGATTCTTTTGGATGTGCGTTTGCCGGATGGAGACGGCTTTACACTTGCGGAAGAACTGAAAGAAACAAAAGACTGTCCTCCATTTCTGTTTCTAACCGCGCAAGCGGGAGCGCCGGAAAGACTCAGAGGATTTGAACTCGGAGCGGAAGAATTCATTCCTAAACCGTTTCATCTCAAGGAACTTCTTCTTCGTGTTAAACACGTATTAGAATCTCATAAACATTCCATAGAAGAAACCAGATTTTTTTATAAGGACTACGTTTTGGACTTTCAAGGATTTCGGATTAAAAGAGGAAACGAAGAGTTCCCGCTTTCCAAAAGAGACTGTGCCCTACTCCACTTTCTCGTGACCGAAAGGGATCGAACGGTCAGTCGTGCGGAAATATTGGATAAACTTTGGGGAGAAGAAAGTTTTCCCACAAATAGGACGATAGACAACTCGATCGTAAGACTTAGGCATACCTTTGGCGAGGAGGGGGAAAGGGTGATTCGATCCGTCAGAGGTGTCGGTTATCAATGGACCGGAGAAATCAAAGATGCCGAGTAAACGGTATTCAAACGCTATCAGCGGAGTCGCTCAAAAAATTCCTCCCGTATGGATGATGAGGCAGGCGGGCCGTTATCATAAACACTACCAAACTCTCAGACAAAAATATACGTTTGAAGAACTTTGTAAAAATCCGGAATTGGCGGCGGAAGTCGCCTTTGGTCCCGTAGACGACTTTGATTTTGACGTTGCGATTCTTTTCTCCGATATTCTTTTTCCATTGGAAGCTTTGGGAATGGGACTTCGATACACGGATGCCGGGCCGGTTTTGAGTTTTTCGATCCGATCCGAAGAAGATTTGAGGAAGTTAAAGCCCGTGGAAGACTCAATTTCCTTTATGCAGTTTCAAAAGGAGGCGATACAGTTGACTCGGGAAAGGATCTCCGAGGACAAGTCCGTCATCGGATTCGTGGGCGGACCTTGGACTTTGTTTACGTATGCGGTTTCCGGAAAACATGAAGGAAATCTTTCGCTTCCGAAAATTCTTACCGATGTTCGGAATAAATTTTTGGAAAAAATAATTCGGTTTTTAAAAGAGAACATCTCTCTTCAACTGGAAGGCGGAGCCGAGTTGATCATGATCTTCGATACCGCGGGAGGAGACCTTTCACCCGAATTGTTTCGTGAAATCGTAATTCCCGGGATAAAAACCTTGGCCGATAGTTATCCGGGCAAGGTCGGATATTATGGAAAAGGAACAGCGTCTCCGCATTTTCAAGCGGTTCAAAAGATTCCCACTCTTGCCGGTTTTGGATTCGATCATAGGTGGGATCTGAAAGAAATTTTTAAAAATGAAAAGAGAATGGTTCAAGGAAATTTCGATCAAAACTTATTGTTTATGGAGAGAGAAGAATTTAAGAGAACTCTCAAGCGTTATTTAACGCCTTATCGGGATCTTTTACCCGAAGAGAGAATCGGTTGGGTTTGTGGACTCGGACACGGGGTCATGCCCAAAACACCCGAAGAAAATGTGAAAAGCTTCGTAGAAATTGTGAGAGAGACATTTCGATGACGGTTGAAAAAAAGCTGATTGCAAAATACGATATCCCGGCACCTCGATACACGAGTTATCCTACCGTACCTTATTGGTCCGAGAATCCGACCACGGAAGAATGGTTGGATAAGGTGAGGAATCGTATTCGTTCGGAAAATTCTTCCCTTTCCTTGTACTTGCATATTCCTTTTTGCGAAACCCTTTGTTCTTTTTGCGGATGTAATACTTCGATTACGAAAAATCATTCCGTAGAAGATCCTTATGTCGAAACCATTCTGTCGGAATACTCTAATTATCTAAGGGAAGTGCCCGAAATCTCTCAAAGGGAGTTGAAAGAGATCCATCTAGGCGGAGGAACTCCGACGTATCTTTCGGAGAGGAACTTGGAAGTTCTTCTCCGTTTTATATTAGAAAGAATGAATGTTTCTTCTACGCCGGAGTTTTCTCTCGA
This sequence comes from Leptospira alexanderi serovar Manhao 3 str. L 60, assembly GCF_000243815.2. Lineage (GTDB taxonomy): Bacteria > Spirochaetota > Leptospiria > Leptospirales > Leptospiraceae > Leptospira > Leptospira alexanderi. The sequence continues at coordinate 82,142 of NZ_AHMT02000012.1, forward strand.
GGTGGATCCTCGTAGGACCAGAGATACACAGTTAAAAATTCTCCATGATTTCGGTTTTAAAAGAATCAGTTTGGGAGTGCAAGACTTCGATCCGGAAGTACAAAGGTTAGTGAATCGTACACAACCTTTCGAAATGACGGAAAGGATCACGGAACTTTCCAGAAAATTGGGATACACATCCGTAAATTTCGATCTCATTTACGGGCTTCCGAAACAGAATCTGGAAAATATGAAACGGACCATTGGAAAAACTTTGGAATTGCGTCCGGATCGAATCGCATTCTACAGTTACGCGCATGTACCTTGGCTCAAGGCGGCGCAAAGATTGTTTACGGAGTCGGATCTTCCTTCCGGTTCTGAAAAACGCGAATTGTATGAAGTTTCCAGAGAAATGTTTTTGAAAGCGGGTTATGTCGAGATCGGAATGGATCATTTCGCTTTGGAATCGGATTCTCTTTCCCAGGCGGCAAAAAACGGAAATTTACATCGGAACTTTATGGGCTATACTTCTAAAGCGACGGATTTACTTTTGGGTCTCGGAGTTTCCGCGATTTCGGATAGTTGGGATTGTTTCCACCAAAACGAGAAAATCGTCAAAAAGTATCAAAAACGTATTCACAAAGAGGGGTTCGCCACACTTCGGGGACATAAGCTTGACGAGGAAGATTTGATACAAAGATCGTTAATTCTGCAACTATCGACGACGGGAACGGTTATAGTACCGAAGCGAATTTTGCAGGATGTGAAGCTGTATTTGACTTCTATGGAGGACGATACTTTAATTAGATGGGAAGGAAATCTTCTCTCTTTGACCGAAAAGGGTCGGCCTTTTCTTCGCAATGTTTGTACCGGTTTGGATCTCAGATTACGGAGAAAAAGCCCGGAATTGAGGGTTTTTTCAAAGTCGATTTGAAATGATCCGGTTTTCGGTTAAAAAGTCGTCCAAAAAATTATGAGTAAAGAATGACAGTTTTAACAAACAAAAATTGTCGCTTATTGTGGGAAGGCCTATTTTGAAATTATCTTTGAAAAAACTTTTTTTAACCTTCGTTATCGCCACTTTTTCGATTTCGGCGGAAACCGTTCTTTTGCAAGAAGGTGGAAGCTTCCGCGGTAAGGTCGTTACTCAAAATCAAAAAACGATTACGATTCAAACCAAAGAAGGCAAACGGGTTATTCCCAAAAGGGAAGTTTTGAAGGTCATTTATAAAGATGTCAACGAAGCGGAAGAAGAAAAGATCCGCAACATCGAAATCCAAAAGTTGGAAGAAGAAAAACTTTCAAAACAAAAAGATCACGAATTGAAAAAACAGCAGATAGAAGAAGAGCGTTTCAGAAAAGAAAAAGAAGAAACGGAGAAGAATAAGCCCCTACCCCCTTCTCTTCTCAAAGAACCCGAGGTTTCCCGGGCCGGAGCGCTTGCAAGATCCGCAGTACTTCCGGGTTGGGGACAATGGGCGAGCGGAAGAAAATTCGCGGCGATTCTCTACCCTACTCTCTTTTTAGCGGCAGGTTATGCGGTTTATGAGAACAATCGCAAGTATATAGTCGCCAAAAAAGAATATGAAAATTATGGAAACCCATATACGAAGAGTTCATTCGTAATGGCCGCATTAGGGATCGCAAATCCGGATTTACCTCCGGTGATTTCCGATCCGGTTACTCTTCATATTTACAACCAGAATTTTAGTCCTTATCAGGACAAAAGGGAAGGCGTAGATAAGGCTTATAAAAATCTTCAAACTAGCATTGGAGTGTTAGCCGGAGTTTATCTGATTAACTTGGCGGACGCTTTCCTTTTCGGCGGTCAAATTTCCTCCAAGGTTGGAATTTCGGACGGGACGACCAAAGGGTTGATTTTCGATTACAATCCGATGGCGAGTTCGGGAATCTCTAACGGCGGATTTACTTCCGCGGCTACTCTTGAGTCCAAATACACGTTTGGATACCGGTATCAATTCTAGGATCGGTTTATTTTAAAACCGACGGTTTTTTAGAAAATAGGAAAAAGAATCCGTTTCGATTGCTGATTTACAATCTTTTGATTTCTGCAAAAATGGGCCGGTGAATACACAACCCCCGGATCATATCGTCGTCGGAACAGGTTTTACTGGGCTTCTTTATGCTACCCTTGCCGTTCTAAAGGGGGAGTCCGTTCTTCTTTATGAAAGACAAAATCGTTCCGGGGGATTGATTGGGTCTGTTCCGACTCCTTTTGGGCTCGTGGAAACGGCGGCAAACGGAATCTTAAATTCCTATCAACTTGAAGAACTCGCTTCCGCACTCAACTTGGATATTCTATCCACAAGAAAAGACTCGAAAAAAAGATTTATCTGGAAGGACGGAATTCCAAAAAGAATTCCATTGTCCTTTTTAGAACTCTTACGCCTGTTATACGGAGCTTTGACAATACCTGCCGGGATTCGACAAGAGGAATCGGTTTATCAATGGGGGGTTCGTGTTCTGGGAAAAGGTACCGTGGAAAGTTTACTGGAACCGGGTTTTGCGGGAGTATATGCAGGAAATTTAAAGAACATGTCCGCCGAACTTGTGCTGAGAAAATGGATTTCTTCGGAAGAATCGCTGTTGAAAAATATTCGGTTGACGATTCAAAAGAAAAAAGCGGAACAAAAAGTACCGAAGCAGAGAAGAGGAACCGTAAGTTTTCGAGGCGGCTTGGGAGAATTCCTAAATGTGATGGAAGCAAAAATCACATCGTCTCCGAATTCCAGGATATTGTACTCGGAAGAATCCCCTACTCTGAGCTCGCTTAGAAAAAAATATCCGAAGGCAAAAATCGTCCTTGCCTGCGGTTTGGAATCTTCTCTGAGATTATTATCTTCGAGTTTTCCCGTTTTTAAAAGATACGAAAAAATTTGCAAAACTCTTGGAATTGTGACGGTCACTCGATTTGGCAATCGGCCGCTGCTCGGTAAAAAAACGGGATTTGGAATTCTTTTCCCTCCGGATTCAGGTATACGGGCCCGAGGAATACTACTGAATTCCTCCATCTTTCCGGGAAGAGCTTCCAAAGGACATTATTCCGAGACGTTTATTTTCGGAGGGGCCTTAGACATAGACATTGTGAAACTCAAAGAAGACGAAATTGTATCCATCTTGGAAGAGGATCGGAAAAAGATTGCAGCCCAAAACGACGAACCCATCAATCACTACGTTACGATTTGGAAATCCGCACTTCCGGTGTACGACGCCGCACTTCTTGAATTCAACAGAGAGTTGGATCGTGGTCTGCCGCAAGGGATTTTTGTGGAAGGAAATTTTCGATACGGGATCGGTCTAAGTTCGATTCTAGAAAGGGTTTGGAATATTATGCGAAATGGAAAGGAATTTTCGCTTAGAAGTTGATGGGACATTCTCCCGATTTTAAATTCGGAAAGTATCCCCCTAACTTTTTACAGATACATTCATTCTTTGGAGATTGAATGGATTCCAAACCGATTTTTGCCATCGCTTCGATGAATTTCGGATAAATTCCGGGAGCCGGGATTCGATGATACTCGACAATTCCGTTTTCGTAGGCGATTTTTTTGAGTTGTTCTCCAATCTCTTCCAAGGTTTCCAAATGATCGCTTACGAAACTGATCGGATATACGGCGACCCTTTTGATTCCGTTCTTTCCTAATTGTTTAAGCATGGTAATCGTGTTTGGCTCCGTCCATTTCGAAGGCCCTACCCTACTTTGAAAGGAAGTATGACATTTTCCTCGAAATCCTTTTTCATAAAGAAGTCGTTTTAAATTTTCGACGTTGGAATTAATTTCTTCCCTGTATCGATCCCCTTTTTCGATCAAACGGATTGGTATGCCGTGAGCGCTGAAGATCAAGTCGATCGTTTCCCAATTCGACACACTTTGGAAGGAATCGGAGTGTAAAAAGTCCTTCCGGTTCAGTTTGTCTTGAAAAAAGTCCAGAATAAGATCCCGAATCGATTCCAAATAGGCTTGTGAAGAATGGAATGGTGCGACCCAGCCTTCGTAACTCACGGGGCAGAATTTTGTCGTTTGTTCCACGAGTTTAGCCGTGCTCAAAACAGTGGATCTGGAGAAGTGGGGGTATAAGGGAAGAAGGATATTTCGTTTTGTAGGAATGAGGGAGTCTCGGTTTAATTTTCTAATGTCGGGATAGCCGCAGGTCATCGTGATGTCGCCTTCCCATTCTTCTCCAGTAATTTTTTCGAGGGCTTCGGCAATTGCGGTCGCCTGTTTAGAGGTTTCTAAAACAAGAGGGGAGCCACCTCCAAATCCCATAGACTTGTAAGTTTGAGTGACTTTCGGGACTCTTTTTTTTGCGACCCATTTTCCTAGAGGTTTTCTGATCCATTCGGGAAGAGGAAGATCGAAAACAAGAGGATCTTCGAAAAGGTCGATCAAAAATTTTTCGATTTCCGATGTGTCCCGCGGACCGCCTAGATTGATTAATAAGATTCTGTTTTTCAGAAGGAGCACACCTTTAATATAAAAATCCCGTTAGGGATAACTCTATGTTCCATTCTTTTAGATTCATATAATTCTTATAATGACCGAAATATTGAGAGAGAATGTCGTTGTTATTTAATCCGCCTTTTGTCGAAAAATGGCCGTCCCCAAAAAGTCTGTGTTCGTTGAGTTTAAGAAACGCTAGATAGTTTCCGAAAATTTTTCCCACTCCTAAGTTGAAATCGATTCCGAAACCGGAAAGATCTCCGATAAAGTTAAGAGACCTTTGATAATGGAAGTCTCGAAAATGCCCCGTCCAGAAAATACCGGAAAGCGAGGTTTCAAAAAGCCATTCCTTGTTCGAGTATCGATAGCCGAGACCTAACGGAAATTCGTAGGTCGAATACGAAAGACTTAGACCCAAGCCGATTCTGTTCAAAAAGATGGGGTTTGAGTCGAAAAATTGAAATACGTCGTAAAGAACATATTTCATAAACGTATATTGAAAACCACCCGTGAGATAAATTCCTTTCCCTTCTTTTCGAAAGTCCGAATCGCTGTCTCCAAAGTATCTTCTCAAAATGAGAGATTGCCTGTTTTGTATCATCGATAGTCGGCCTTTTCCGTCTGCAAAGTTACGGGATCCGATAAACGTATAAGGAGTGTCATAGTATGAAAGTTCTCTGGTTGATATTTTGGTTCCTCTTTCGACCGTGGGATCGCCTAGGAAAAAATCCTCGTCTCTTCCCTCTCCCGCATTTACATAACGTCCGGTAGTTTTTAGATTTAGATCGGCCTCCCATTTTTGCCAGCGAAAAGTAAACCCAAGACCGCCATAGTTAAAATCCCTTGCGTATGTGATTCTCGAACCTCCTCGTAGACCTGAAAGGTTCGGGTATTTGGTGCCGGTTTCAAAAATATTATCCCCGCCGTTTCGTCCCGCGAGTATCGTAAGGGAGGATTGTCGGAGCAGTTTTTTAAAAAATGTTTCCTCTGGTAGGGTCTGCTTTTCTTTTTCCTGAGACGATTTCGGGGACTCTTCAGAGATTGGAAGGGGCGTCTGTGCGTAGATCGAGCCGATCTGTAAAAGGGGAGCGATAAGAATTAAGAAAATCTTGAGTGTATGTTTTTGTATTTTCATGAACTTACTTTTGTTTTTTTAGTTGGGACCACAGCTTCGGGGTGCAATCATTTCACCCCGAATAATACTAAGAAGTCAAGGCAGGTTAACCGCCCTACCCTACCTACGCAATTCAGTTTTTAACGTTGCGAAATCGATGGGACATAGTATTGATTTGACAGTGTGCTTGTGTTTGTGCGATCCTGGCCCCGAGACTTCTTTTTTCATGAGTTCCAAAACTCTAACAACCCGGCAGATTTTAGAGGAGTTCGAAATTTTCTCCGAGGAAGAATTTTTGTCCAAGGTGAAGGAATGGAAGATTCCGGCTTCGGGGAAAGGGAAATTTGAACGTGAAGTAATAGAAAAATATTTTCAAAAAAACGATAAACACGTTTACGATTCCGCGATTATCGCCGTTTCCAACCAAAAAGGCGGAGAAGGTAAAACCACCGTTTCCGTTTGTTTAGCCGAAGCCCTTTCCAAATCGGCTCCTGTGCTTCTTGTGGATTGGGACGCACAAGCGAACATCACTCAACTGTTTTTCGGTTCTGTGGAAAGATCGGTTTTTCATTCCTTGGGTTACAGGGGCGAAGAGCCTATACCTGCAAAAGATCTATTGGTTCAACTCGCGCCGGGTTTGGATCTTTTGCCTTCTTCCATTCATCTCGCGAACTTTACGACTCCGTATGAAAGGGATGATTTCGAACTTTTAAAAGACGCACTCAAGCCAGTTCGCTCCGCGTATAAGTATATAATCATCGATTGTCCTCCGTCCCTTGGGCTGATTTTAGAGAACGCACTGATTGCGGCCGATCACGTGCTGATTCCGATTCAGACTCGTGCTTTTAGTGTTCAAGGTTTGAAGGATTTGCACTCCACGATTCTAAAAATAAAAAAGAAAGCGAATCCGTCTCTCAATCTTTTGGGGGCCGTTCTCAACCAATACGAAGACGCCCGCGCGCTCGCGGGACTGGCGGATGCAATCCGAAAATATTTCGAAGTTTTCGATACCGTTGTTTACAGAAGAGAGTCGATTCCTCAGGCTCAGGCCAAGAAAAAACTTTTAGGGGAATACGATAGCAAGGTTATGCAGATGTTTTCTTCTTTGGCGGATGAATTGATGGAGAGGATTTCAAATGGCTAAACGTTCGGATTTTGCAGGTATGGACCTTCTTACCGCGTTCGGAGAAAAGGAATCCTCAAAGGCGGAGATACAGGTTTCGGATATAGTTCCGAATCCGTCCCAACCGCGCGTGTTCGGAAAAGAGGAAGTTTCCGATCTCGTAGAATCTATGAAACGTTTAGGTTTGATCGAGCCTATCGTAGTTAGAAAGCAGGGAAAAAAATATCAAATTGTGGCGGGAGAAAGAAGGTACCAAGCGGCCAAGGTTCTCAAGTGGAATACAATTGCCGCGATCGAAACCTCCGCATCGGAAGACAGATGTTTTGAAATGGCGCTTGCCGAAAACGAGAAACGTAAAAGTCTGAACCCTTGGGAAGTCGGCCGCGCGATTCAGTTTTTAAGAAAAGAAAAAAGAAAAACCGCCGAAGAGGTTTCCAAGGTTTTGGGCTTTACCGAAAGATACGTGAAACAGTTGAGTTCGATTGCGAGGCTTGACCAAAAGTCGGTGCAAGATTTGATTCGATCCGGGAAAGATCCTTCCGTAAAAAACCTAGAAACGCTTTTAAAACAAAAAGAAGGCAGGGGGGGTGAAATGATTTCATCCCGAAAATTGGCTCCCATGAAAATGACCATTCGGTTAGTGGGACTTACCTTACAACAGAGAGAAAAATTTCTAAGGGAGCTTTCTTCTCTGAAAAAGAAATATGGAATTAAAGACTGATACGGTTCTTTGAACGGAAAAAATAAACATATGAAACTCGTTATTATAGCAGGTCCGCATCGTAAGGTTTCTCAGTCGGCCAAGGTCGCAAATTGGATGGGAAGTCGTCTCGAGGCGTTTGGCCATCAGACTTGGATTCTCGATCTCGGTAAACATAGGCTTCCGATATGGGACGATACTTTTTGGGATGGGGGAGATGATTGGGATCGGATTTGGAGACCGATCGAATCCGAACTTAAAAGTGCCGACGCTTTTATTTTTGTAACACCGGAATATTCCGGAATGGCTTCTCCCGGTTTGAAGAATTTTCTTCTTTATTGTAATTCGACTTTACTCGGTCATAAGCCAGTTTTAATAGGAGCTGTTTCCGCGGGCAGAGGTGGCGCGTATCCGATTGCCGAACTTAGGATGAGCAGTTATAAGAACACGAAACTTTGTTATATTCCGGAGCATATCATTGTTCGGGACGTCGAACACGTTCTTAACGGTCCTGAGTCCTCTAGTAAGGAAGATTCTTATATCCGAGATCGGATCGACTTCGCCCTTAAGATTCTCGTGAGTTATGGAGAGGCTTTGAAAACCGTTCGTGATTCCGGTGTGACGGTTAAAAAAGAATTCTTAAACGGGATGTGAGGACGAATATGATAGAGTTGTTTGTTGTTTATAAACTTGCCGTTACCGGAGAACTGTCGGGCAGAAAACAGAATTATAAATCCGAGATATTTACGGGACCTTGGCAAAAACAAATCCTAACTTTCTAAAACCTCCGATCGGTGTTTGGAGAGAAATTTTATCAGTTGGTGATCAGGCTTTTTTGCACAACCCGCAGGTATTTTATAAAGGTTTTTCCCAAAAACTTTAGAGAAATCGGCTGAATCGTTCCATAAGCTTGTAATAAAACATAGGGTTCTCACAGATTACGTTCCTTTGGTAGTTTATGGATTTTCTAACATATTTTATTGTTGGAACACTCTCTTGGGAGTTCTTGCGTTCTAAGATAACGTGAGTTCGGTGGTTGAAAATGAGAAAGAATTTTTTAAAAGTAAAAATTCCTACAATTTCAGAATTTGTTCGTGAAATCGTGATTTGTGGTAGTTCTCGCGTTTTAAGAATAGATTTACAAAGTTCGGATTCCAACTCTTTTCAGAAAAATGAATCATGGATTTCTTATGCCGAACTCACGTTAAGATAGTTTCTCAATCAACTCCTTTCAGTTTTCCGTTGAGAAGTCTCAAATTCTATCGTTTTTGTCATTGGCCTTCTTTTTTGGTTTTTAGAATCGAATGCGTTGAAAGATATAACTTATCAATTTCGACGCAAATGACCAAACCAAAAGGGGGATCACGATATTAATAAGTCCGACAACTAAGATAAGAGGCCAGGCGAAATTCTCCCCCCAATGAAAAGGGTCCCAAGCGTGCATCCAATGGATGAGAATCGGGTGGAGTAAAAAAATTCCCATGCTGTTTTCCCCGACAGAAGCAAAAAGGGAAATAAATCGTTTATGTCTCTTTTGTTCCTGAGAATCTTCCGCCCAGAGAAAAAGGAAAAGAAACATCGCGAGCGGATAAAAGATTAGGTGGTTGGAAGAATCGAATTTCCAGAGGTATCCTACGATACCTAAGACGACTAAATACAGAAAAATTCCATATAAGAGGATTCTTTTGAAAGAGTAGGGGAAAAAAGAAGATTTAGTTTCTTCGGCAAGTCGCAAAAAACTTTTCGGCTCTTTAAACCATTGTTCAGCTAACAATCCGAAGGTGAAGAAAAAAAGAAATCCTGTCGGTAGGATGGGCTCGATCGATTTTACGAAGGGAATTTCAAAATAACGAAAAATATGGTTCGATAAAAAATTCAGGATAAGAGCCGAGAAAAAAAAGATTAAGGTTACTTTTTTGGAGTCGGACTTCAGTAGGATTCGTTTGAGGAAAGGAAACATCAGATACAAGGAAACTAAAAGAGGAACGAAGTAATAGGGAGCGCACCAGGATCCGAGAAGAATTCCGTTTAAATATTCGGTTATGCTAGGAAGAGTCTGTAGTTTTATACAAGCGGCCAAAAAACTGACACCCAAGTATGGAATTAAAAGAGAAAAGATCTTAGGCCTCCAATAATCTGCCCAGTTCGTAAACTTTAAAAAAATTCCGGAAGAAAGAATGAAAGCCGGAACTCCGAATCGAAATAAATTCGAAAGAGCCAGCGTCAGTGTGGAAGCGTTTTCCCCCGGACCAAAGTACTGATAATACGAATTCACGTGAATGAAAACGATTCCGGTGATGGAAAGTCCTCGAATGAAATTGACAGACCCGCTTCTGATTTCCGAAGTTTCTTTTTTTGGGGAGGAAAGAAGAATTTGAGAAGGTGTGTCGGAAAGAATGCAGACCAGAATTAGTATACAAAGTCCGAATATATCTATTATTAAGGAAAGGTTTGAAATCATAAAAAGAATGTGCTTTTTCGGTAGTGAAATTAATATTCATTCGTCTGTATGCGATTTTTTGATAAAGAAGGAAATCTTTTTAGGTCGGTTTAAAAAATGAATAAAATGGAGATCCCTGTCGGCGGAATCGTGTTTAAAGAAGGTGAGATGAATAACGCGATGTATGTACTCCTTTAAAAGCGATTTTGGATTGTCAGCTCGCAGTCATTGAGAGTAAACAACAGCTGAAGAAGTTCCTAATCAAAAATCCGGATTTTTCCGCGAAAATGGTTCGAATTCTTGCCGATCGTTTGGCAAACACAGATAAACTTCTCGGCTCTACACTGGAAGAATTTTGCAAGTAAGCGCGCAAGATTTTGAAAGTGTCATCGTCGTCAATTCGTATCCGTAAAGTACTGCGTCTCGGTTGTTTTTATCGAGAATGCCGTCGAAGTACTTTCGTTTATTGTTTCTTCTATTTCTGTAAAATGTAAAACGGAATGATCGCATAAATGAAAGAACGGAAACGAAGAGGAAAGTGAAGATGGGTTTGAAATAAATTGGATTTTCCTTGAAATTAATGTTTGAAGTAAGTTATAATTTTACATTAAATTGTCTCGTATGAAAAATGTGCTCATCACTGGTGCAAGTTCGGGTATTGGAAAAGAATTAGCAAGGCTTTATGCGAAGGCGGGAGCCAACGTAGCATTGACCGCAAGAAGAAAGGATTCTCTTAAAAAGATCAGCGACGAACTGAAATCTTCCGGTGCAAAAGGTAAGATTTTATTTGCTTCTTTGGACGTTTCCGACGTGGACCAGAATTTTAAAGTTATTCCCAAGTTGGCAAAGGAGCTTGGAGGTTTGGATTTGATCGTTTTAAATGCTGGAATTTCAACCACTGCTTCGTTCGGAGGTAGAAGTTTTGAAGCCGATCGTGCGGTGATTGAAACCAATTTGATCGGAGCGATGGCGGGTGTGGAGGCGGCTTTGCCTATTTTTCAAAAACAAAAATCGGGACAAATCGTTGCGATCTCTTCCGTAGCTTCTTTTAGAGGTCTCCCCGGTTCTGCAAGTTATTCTTCCTCGAAAGCGGGACTTTCCACTTATATGGAGGCTCTTCGAGGAGAAGTAAAACGATATGGAGTTTCGGTAACGGTGATTCATCCCGGATTTATAGATACTCCGATCAACAATCAAATGAAATCTCGTCCGTTTGTAATTCCGGTGGAAAGAGGCGCTCGGAAAATATATAAAAGAATTGAAAACAAAGTTTTATCGGCTACAGTTCCTTGGTTCCCATGGGTTTTCCTTGGTTATTTGATGAAACGGATTCCCGAGTTTTTATGGTTGAAGATCGGTCTGAAATAGAATTACCTTTTGAAAAACAAAACCGAAAAGGGAAACAGTCGATTCGGGTTTTGTTCGTTTGTCTCGGAAATATTTGCAGATCTCCTGCGGCGGAAGGAGCCTTTCTGGATTTGATCCAGAAAAGAAATTTGGAATCTTCCTTTTTCGTGGATTCTTGCGGAACGTCCAGGTATCATATCGGAGAACTTCCGGATCCTAGGACTAGGCAAGCTGCGCGTAAAAGAGGGATCGAACTTACCCACAAGGCGAGACAATTTCGAAAGGAGGATTTTAGGGATTTCGATTACATCCTTACGATGGATAAGTCGAACCAGAAAGATGTTTTGTATCTCGCCTCTTCGGACGAAGAAAGAAAAAAAGTACAATTGTTTCGGTTTTTTCAAAAAGATTCTAAAAAAGACTCTGAGGTTCCCGATCCATATTACGGTACTTTAAAGGACTTTGACGAAGTGCAAAATATTGTCTCCGATACCGCGGAAGACTTTCTTGATTTTCTTCTCTCTAAAAAACTGGATTTAAAAGCTTAATCTGGGAGGAAAATCCTCACAAATGAGTGATTCCAGGAAAAGAAAAGTAGTAGTCATCGGCGCAGGATTTGGGGGTTTGCAAGTCATTAAAAAACTTTCCCAAAATAACAATCTCGATATCACGGTGATTGATAAAAAGAATCATCATCTGTTTCAACCCCTTCTTTATCAGGTTGCGACCGCGGTTTTAAGTCCTGCGGATATTGCGATTCCGATCCGTTCTTTAGTAGGCGAAAAGTTGAATGTGACCGTGGTTTTAGGAGAGGCAACCAAAGTCGACCTTGCTACAAAAACGGTTTATTATCAGAATACTTCAACAAATTATGATTATCTAATTTTGTCTGCGGGAGCTAAGTCCAGTTATTTCGGAAACGATCACTGGGAGAAATATACGATCGGTCTGAAAAATCTAAAGGACGCTTTGAAGATTCGTCATAAACTTTTAATTTCCTTCGAAAAAGCCGAACTTTCGGGAGACCCCGAGGTCGTTAAAGCCCTCTTGAATTACGTCATCATCGGGGGAGGCCCGACCGGAGTGGAACTGGCGGGCTCTATCGCGGAACTTTCCCACCAGATCATTCGGGACGAATTTCATACGATTGATCCCGCTTTGTCTAAAATTACTTTGATTGAGGCCGCTCCCAGGCTGCTTATGGCTTTCGACCCTTCTTTGGGGGAATTTACCAAAAAACGTTTGGAGAGTAGGGGAGTGGAAGTTTTGACTGGAACCAGAGTCATCGATATCAACGAACGCGGGGTTCAGCTCGAAGGAAAAATGATTCCCACCGAGACCGTGATTTGGGCCGCCGGAGTTCAAGCAAACGGCATTGCTTCCACGTTAGGCGTAACCTTGGATCGAGGCGGTAGGGTGATTGTGGATGAGTTCTGCAATATAGAAGGCCATCCGGAAGTTTTTGTAATTGGTGACATCGCCAATTATTCCAAAGATCTGGAGCGTCCTTTGCCCGGGGTTTCTCCTGTCGCGATGCAACAAGGCCGTTACGTCGCCGCACTCATTCAAGGAGACTTGAAGAATAAGAAACGCAAATCTTTTCGTTACATTGATAAAGGTTCTATGGCTACGATTGGTAGAACGGATGCGGTTGCCCAAGTGGGAGTTCTGAAAATGAAAGGTTTATTCGGTTGGCTTGCCTGGCTTTTTGTTCATTTGTTCTATCAAGTTGGGTTTAAAAATAAGGTTACGATTTTGCTCACTTGGGTTTGGTCTTATATTGCTTTTAGGGCAGAAGCGAGAGTGATTCAGGACGAGATCAGCGCGGACAAGGATTGATCGGATGGGAAATAAATTTCTATTAGCGATTTCTTTCCTGCTTTTTTGTTTTCATATCCTTCTATGCTCTGAAGTATGTTAGAGTTGTTGAAAAATTAATTCTCCATTTATTTTTGTTTCACTAAAATGAACGATTGAAGCAGTTTTGTTAATCCCACAATTGAATTTTTCAACAACTCTATTCAATATGAACCGAAAAAAGCAATGTCGATATCTAAGAATTTCTTAAATCTAACGATGACAAATAAGCTTGATGAGACTTATGTTTTAACGAACGAAAACGAAGTTGTAGACGATGTTTGACAGATTTCAAAAAAAGTCTTATCGAGAATTGGACCCCAGATATCTTAAAGATAAGAATTGCGATTTTGAAATCAAAGAACTCAATCCAAAACAATCCTATGGAAACAGACTGCGACGATATTTGAATGGGCGTAAGGTTGAAGAGGATCGGTTAAACGTTGCATATAATCCTTGTGGAATTCCATTTCAAATTTCACTTCGATTGAATCAAAATGGGAATTGGAAAGTGGTGAATTTTCAATTCCATGCGGATTGAAAATTAGAGTTTCCGAAATTCTGCATTTAAAGTTGGGATTCGCTCAAAGTTCACCGTAATCTAATATAGAAATCAGTAATATGAATTTAGAAGCGTTTCTGTACAAGTTTGAGTCCTGTTGTTATTTTTGCGATCTTGGAGAATATTTTATCTTCGGTGATAAGATGCCCGCCCAGTTCCAACGCGCACTGACAGATGTGCGCATCCGCGATCGAAACGGACAAACCTTTGGAATAGAGTTTGGATCGTAGTAGTCCCGTCTTAAACCAAGATTCGATTTCATTTCCGCAGAGAGGTAAATCTTCGAAAAAATCCTTCATCAGAGATTGGTCCGATTTAGAACGAATTCCGCTCAGAAGTTCTGCGGCAACGATCGGAGAAAGATACACTCTTCCCTCTTTGATGGCGTTGTCTATGGTTTCATTTCCGACTTTGAAGTAACTGATAAAACTGGAAGTATCAACGACGAGTGCGCTCACGGCTCGTATCCAGATCGATTTGGATTTTGATTTTTCCTTTGAGTTTTTGTGCTTTGTCGTAAGCTCTGCTTCTTTTGAGTAGTTCGAGCCCCATCACGATCGTTTCGGTAATTCCCTTTCCCGTGACAAGTCTGGCTTCTTTTAAGAGATTTTCAGGAAGATTAGCGGTGATCCGTTTGTCGTGCGTTTGAGCGATCATACTTAGATCTGTATCCCGATACAGACGAATGTCAATTAAAAATCGGATTTTAAAAAGGATCGCCTGGTCCGTTCTAAGCCAATCATCTTAACGATTTTAGAGAGTCGAATTTATAGTAAGATCACTTGTCAGAATAAACTTACTACTCGGACGCATAAAAAGAATACTGTAATAAGTTTGTTTCAAAAGTTAGAATGTTAGACCTTCTTTAAAAAAGCCAACAACTCTGGATTCGGCGCAATTTTGTGAGGACTTCTATATCTCTGCAAAAATAGCTTGTTAATTCTTGGTACCATTTTCATACGTCCGAGTAGTAAATTCGAAAAAACGATTTAAGAATTTAAGGAACACTTAGATATTCGCAAAATCGAAACCCTTTTTTGGTCCGAATAAAAGTAAATATTCTCTGATCCCCTTCCGATCCGAAAATTGATTTTCGAAACGTTACTAAAACAGTATAGACCTTTGTAGAACTAAGTTCTTTTTTTGAAAGAATACAGGAACGATTGAATCGATTCAGATTCGCATCATTCGGATCGATCTTATAGATGCTTGGATTTGGGAGTTTTGTTTTTATCTCGGCATTTAAAAATAGAGTCCTGTTTTTTTCCAAAAAGGTATCAATTGATATATAAGAAAGATCGGAATCAAACCTATCAGAATTCGAATCCTGAAATTTATCTAATTGAGATTCTTCTTCCGGGGTGTTGGTCAGACATTCCGGACAATAAATGCAGCTCGTAGAAAGCCTTTTTATTTCTTTGAGATAAATTCTATAAAAAAGATTTGCTTGAATTCAATCGAGTTTATAAAAACCGAAATGTTTGATAAGCAAAATCTTTCCTATGATTTTTGTTTTTCTTTTTTCGACGCGGAAGGACGTAACGGAATGTTCTTCTTTCCCTTGAAAAAATTCTTGAATCCTTCTTTCTTATGTTGAGAATGCTCTGGTAACATGAATCCTTCGTTTTGGACAGGCAAAACCGTCGTAGTGACCGGAGGTTCTTCCGGTATTGGAGAAGCCGTCCTCGGTGCTCTTTCTCGTATCCGTTGCAATCTTATCAATCTTTCCAGAACTCAACCTGAACTTTTAAAACGAAAAGATAGTCTTCCCACAAATCTGATTCATATTCCGACCGACTTAAGTTCGGAAAAGGAAATCGATAAGGCGATCAAAAAAATTTCCAAGAACTATCGGGGTATAGACGTTCTTTTTGCAAATGCGGGAGTTACCACACATTCTCGTTTTGACGGAACGAGAATCGAAACCTTTCGTAAAACGTTCGATATCAATTTTTTCGGTCCTATCTATCTTATCCAAAGATTACTTCCGCGGATTAAATTAGCCAAGGGTTCCGTGATCGCGACCTCCACTGTGAGCGGTCTTTATGGAATTCCGGGAAGAAGCGCGTATTCTTCCTCTAAGTCCGCGCTTCACGCAGCTTTGGAAGCGGCAAGAATAGAACTTTCGGAAGAAGGTTTGTCGTTTATCATTTTTTGCCCTCCCTATACGAAGACGAAACTTCGAGCATCCGGTTTGGACGGAGACGGTAACGTTTTGAGCGAGGATCACTATTCCGGTAAGAAGATTAAATCTCCGCAAGAGGTTGCGTCTAAGATGATCGATTCGGTGGAGGATCCAGAATCGAGACTGGTCATCATGGATAGTTCTGGATTTTTTTTGAAATGGTTGCGTAATATCGCTCCTGCTTTTTTGGAGCGAACTTTATTCAAAAAACTTTATAAAGATTTTCACTAAAAGGAAAGCATGGAAACTAGAAGCGTTGTAAAAGAATTTCAGTTCGACTATCCTCTGATGAGAGTTTGGAATGCGGTCACTGTGAACGAAGAACTGATCCATTGGCTTGCGGATAAGGTCACCGGCCGTCCTAAGGAAGGCGCTAACTTTGCTTGGACGTGGAAACTTGGAATGGAAGGGGATCTAACGACAAACGGAATTTATAAAAAAATAATCCCTTTAAAAGAGTTAGTATTGCTTTGGCAAGATCATCCCGCGGGTGATATTGAGTTGAAATTGGAATTTCATTCTTTGAGTGAGAATTCTTCCAAACTGATTGTAACGAATTCGGGTTATCCTGTAAGCGAGAAGTATGACGTCTGGGTCGAAGCCGCTTCGGAAGGATGGGACGAAGAAGGAAAACATTTGAAAGATTATCTTAAAAAATCTTGAACGTGTAAGGCCTCTAAAAAAGATGGTAAAACGGAACCTATAGGAAAGGTGATTTTTACCTGTGCAACTACCTGAATTAGAGACTTACTTTCAAACCCTCACAGACCTCACCGATACGATAGCGGTCGTCAATTCTCCTTACGAATCGGACTTCGACCATGATATCGGACAATTAGAACAATATTTCACAGACATTGCTTCCAGACCTTGGGAAGCTTCGGAGAGAGATTACTTCAATCTTTTTTCCAGTCACTTTACGTTTCACACGAAGATTGTGGAGGAAATCATTTTTGAAGCGAGGCGGGTTTTAATGCCTGAAAGAAGAGTCTATGTCAAACGTTTAGTCGCTTATCATAAACACGCGGAAGAATGGTTTGCGGAGTTACAAAGAAAGCGCAAACAGTTCTCTCAAAAAGACATGGTAACAGCCTGATTTCATTTGACAACTTCCTGCTTCTCAAAGAACCTGAGTCGGTGTTTTTACCGACTCTTCCTCTTCTTATCACAAATTTCGAAAATCAAATTCTCTCTTATACAAACATTCGAAACTCTCATGTTGTTTTTGGTCTTTGTGGGAGTTTCCACAACGAATGACTTTCGACCTGCGAAAATATGGTTTTATGATGGAGAAAATTCTTCCGAGTCTTTTTTCTCGATCATTCTTTAGAGAACAAGAGATGTTGCGAATGACTTTTCCCCAATGTAGATGGAGATGGGTTCGATTATTTTTTGAAGAAGATTGTCGTACGAGCGACGAGTTTATATCCATCCAAGCATTTGTGGCGGTTTAGATTATGATAGGAAGTGTTGTGTTAGAATTTAGATGAGATGCTTTTGGTATGTGAAAATTTCCGAATGATTGCGTTTTATTTGAGACGGACTGGCATTTAGGTACTTATTTTTATAGAGGCGAGTAGAACAAGCTCTAAGGTCTTTTATCTAGGTTTAGGAATACTCATTTCAGTAGATTCACATCCAACGCAACGCTGTTGAATCTTTTTCATTGACAGAAATTATTTGCTACTCTATTGGTTATATGGAGAAGTAGTCGTTCAACGAAGGAGTTCTCGTTGTTATGAAATTCAAAATAAAGTTATTCTTATTTGTACTGGTTATCGTATCATGGATCGGATGTAAGAGATCGGACGGAGGGGACTCATCCGATCTCCTGGTTTTGTTGGGTATATTGGGAGCTACGACTACCGTCCCCGTCCCTGCTTGTCAAGATTCTGCGTCAAGTAGCAGAACTTGGAATGTAATATCCGGAGCAACCGGTAGATCGCAAGCAAGTAAAGCGATTCTTACAAACGGAAAAGTTCTGGCTATTGGCGGAGAAGGTAATCTTGGAAATGGAATCTTAGATCAAGTGCAATCCTTTGATTTCAATACTTCCCAATGGACGACGATCAATCCATTGAACGTTGACAGAGAATATCATAACAGTATTTCTTTGAATAACGGCAAGGCATTGGTTTTCGGTGGTACGGATTTAAATACTTTTTTGTCTTCGGTTGAACTCTACGATCCTGCAAATGGAAATTGGAACTTCGCGGCCCCTATGGGACACGCGCGCGCGTTGCATGTTCCTGTGCTTCTTGCAGACGGAAGGGTTCTTGTATCCGGTGGTGAGGAGAATTTCAATGCAACCTTCGGCGCCGAGATCTATAATCCAGCTCAGAACACTTGGAGCGACACTCTGCCGATGACAACTTCCCGTTGGAGTAGTCTGCGACCGCCCTTCAAAATGGAAAAGTATTGGTGGCTGGAGGAAGTAGTGGCAATAACATAATGAATACGGCGGAACTCTACAATTCGAATGATAATTCCTGGACCTTACTTCCTCCGATGCGAGAATCCAGACAGAGCCATTCTGCAATTTTGTTAAACGACGGTAGATTGTTGGTAGCGGGAGGAGAATTTATTTCTATTGCAAATCAATATGCATATCGCGACAGTATGGAAATCTACGATCCTCAAACCAATCAATGGACGTTCAAAAAGATGTCGGTTTCTCGTTCCGAATTTACGATGGAACTTCTAAACGACGGATCGGTTCTTTTTTTAGGAGGGAGGAATGCGGGGTTCGTTTCTTCCAATCTGCGTTATTTTCCGAGTACGGATTCCTGGTGTGAAATCCCCAGACTCAAAACATTACGACATGGCCATTACTCGGCTACACTTCGCAATGGATCTGTCTTTGTATTTGGTGGTATGAGTGCCACGGGATATGAAAATTCTTCTGAAATTTTAAAGTGGTAGATACGGATCTCCAAAGTTAAATTTTTTGAATGATAGATTGTTCGTTAACTCGTTGTGAGCGAAAGATTAGGTGATTCTATAGTTTCTACAAAATCGATTCTATCTTTCAAGAAAATAATAAGAGCTGTCCGCCAGTCATCCGATTTTATGAGAATTTCCGTGGATCGCTGCGATTGTTCCTACGTTTTGGGAAAGATTCTAAATTTTACGGAGACCCTATCTATGAACTTCGGCTTAACAATGATTTATTTGAAAAAAGCTACAATTTTCCTTCTCATTTGCCTCTTTGCTGAGTTGCAAGCGGAGGCAGTTGAAAAAGAAACTCACACTGACTTAACAAAAACACTTCAAAATCCTTCGAAGGTTCTTAGTTTGGATTTGAGTTCGAAAGGAATTACAACACTTCCTTCCGAAATTGGACAACTTCTTAATTGAGTATTAGGAGAATTTCTTGAAGTCCAAACCATTTCTCTGGTATCCGGTCCTTCTCTTTTTGGCGATATTTTTATTCGATAAAATTTTCTTTTTGGATAAAGTCAGGGATTACGTAAAACAGGAATTTACTTACATCTACTACGATGTAAAAAAGGAACTTCTTCGGGAGATCGTTTCTAAATACGGTTCCGATGGAGAGTATTCCAAAAATCCGGAAAAAAAGAAAAAACTTATGATCCTTATGGGATCTTCTCGGATGCTCTACTTTCAAAATTCGGATCTTCAGGCCTTTTATCCGGATTGGGATGTTTATAATCTTTCTTCCGCGGTTACAACTCCCGTCTATTATCTTTACTTTTTAGAGGGACTTGCAAACGGCGGGGTGAATCCCGACTTGATCGTGATCGAGAGTGATCCGTTTCAATTCAATAAAAACAGCACTACATTCAAAAAATCGAATTTAGCGAACAGCTTCGACCCAATCTTTATCCTGAAATATGCTTGGACTTTGGGAAAAGAAAACGTGAATTATTACTTTGCTAATTTTCTTTTCGGCGTGAGTTATAACAAACCTTATATCGGAAATGTGATCAAACGTTTGAAGAACGAGAACTTCGAGATCGGCGAATTGCTGAAGACGATGACGATCGCCACTTTGAAAACCGACAAGGGAAATGCCATTTCTCCCGCGGGAGCTTATGTGGAAAAGGACTTCGGCAAAATTCAAGAATCCGCTCATAAAACGATCGGTTGGATTTATCCTTCCTATGCTCCTTCACCGATACAATATGAATTTTATCAAAAAATTCTAAACTTACTTCTGGAAAAAAAATGGAGAGCCTTATTCGTAAAACCAAGCGCTTCGGCTCCGATGGAAAAAGTGCTGAACGAACTGAATGTTCTCGAACCCTGGTTCCAAATCGTAAAACCGATGCACGAAAAAGCGGATATTCCTTTGTTGGATATGAGTAAGGATTCTTACTATGCTTGCAATACTTATGCGGATAGCGGTCATATTTCCTTGGATTGTTATCGTCCTTTCATTCGATTTATTCTGCTTCACTACTATCTGGACAAAAAATAAATTTCCGGGAACGTTTTTGTTTAGCTTGATTCGTCGTAGAAAAGCCGGGTCAATTTCTGTACTTTGTCGAAGATCCGATCGTTTTTGAATTGGTCTCACTCGTATCTGTTTGTGATTTCGGAATTTCTTGACTTTTAAATTCGGCTTCT
>NZ_AHMT02000012.1:107500-110000 GCF_000243815.2 Leptospira alexanderi serovar Manhao 3 str. L 60
GAAATTCGATTGAACGAACTTTTGAAACAGGAGTCGGTCCCTGCGCGTGATTTTGCTCGGTTATTATCCGGTTATATCCGTGAAAAGTCCGCGAGCCTTTCCGGAAGAAAAACTTCCGCTTTTACCGAGGCGGAACTCTTTCGTTTTTTGTACGATCAATTTCCGTTCGAAGAACAAGAACTTCAGTTCTGGAGGTTGTATTTAACCGAAAAAAAATTTAGACCCGAAAGCACGTTTTTATCCAAGGAAGAGGCGAAAAAAAAGTTTCTACACTGGCAAGGGATTTGGGATAAGAAATGAGTTTTGAATATCCTTACGCATTTCTCCTTTGGATTCCGATTTGGGTTTGGGCGTTTGTATATTACAAAAACAAAATGTACTTAAGGAAGATGGAGGTTCGACTTCCCGGCAGAAGGGGGGGAGCACTTTCCAAGCTCGAGGATTTCGGAAAATTCTTGCCTGTACTTCGCCCGATCGCGATCAGTTTGGTTGTTGTTGCTCTTGCTGGACCGGGTAAAAAAACGACTTTTCTTCCCGATGAAAAACAAGGAGTCGATGTCATGATCGCCCTGGATGTTTCGGGTTCCATGTCTCGAAGTCGAGATTTTCTTCCGGCGACAAGACTCGGCGTTTCCAAAAAGTTACTTCGAAGATTTATCGACAAAAGAAAAAACGATCGTTTAGGGCTGGTCGTTTTTGCGGGCGCGGCGTATTTGCAAGCTCCTCTTACGGGCGATCGGGAATCCCTGAACGAAATTTTAGGAACGATCGAAGAGGAGACCGTGGCGGAGCAGGGGACTGCGATCGGAGACGCGATCATACTTTCCACGTATCGATTGAGAGCTTCCCAAGCTCGCTCTAAAGTGATCGTGCTGATCACGGACGGAGTTTCCAATACGGGTAAAATTGATCCGGTAACTGCGACGGATCTTGCGGAACATATCGGTGTAAAAATCTATTCTGTTGGAATCGGAAAAGAAGACGGTTCTTACGAAATCAATTTCGAGATCCTGCGAGAACTTTCCGCAAGCACAGGCGGTAAGTTTTTTCGGGCGGAAGATCCGGAGGAAATGAAAGCGGTTCTTGCTTCGATCGATTCTCTTGAAAAAGATCCTTTGCAGGCCCCTCCTCGAGAAATTCGGGAAACCGAGTATGAGATTTGGCTCTACCGAGCCCTTGCCCTTTTACTTTTGGATCTGATGTTACGGGCTTTTTTTCTCAGGTATTACGTATGAATCACGAGTTTTCCGCTTATCTAAAAAACCTATTTTTCGCCCTCGTATTCGTGTGGATCATATATTCTATACTTAGAATATTCCTAATTTATAAAATAAGAGAATGGAAAATTTTTTATCCCGGTTTGGAGAGGACTTCCTCTTTTCCTGATACTCGTTTTGTGTTTGCGAGAATTCTGTTAATTTTTGCGGCCTTGGTATGTTTCTTTTTTAGCGGTCTAAAAACGGAAACCAAGGACGAAAAAGAGAAGGAATCTTTCAAAGGAGTCGATATACTTTTCCTAGTGGACGTAAGCCTTTCCATGCAAGCGATCGATAGTCCTCCGACTAGATTGGCAAAATTCAAAGAAGTGTTGTTACGTATGTTGCCTGCTCTTTCCGGAAATCGGTTCGGGATGATCGTCTTTGCCGGGAATCCGTTTTTATACTGTCCGATGACTTCGGACGTTTCCGCCTTTTCGGACTACGTGCGCGGTTTGGATGTGGACATGGTCGGAGACCGGGGGACGGATTTGAATCGGGCTTTCTTGAAAGCGGAGGTACTGCTCGAATCCGAAAAAGTTTTTCGGAATCGAATTTTGATTCTGGTGACGGACGGGGAAGATCAAAACGATCCCGATCCTGTTTCTTTTCCGGCCAGTTTTCAAGTGTGGGCGGCCGGGACGGAGGCGGGCGGGCCGATCGCTTATAACGACGAAAATTCTGGTTTAAAAGGTTTTCTTTTGAAGGACGGAACTCTGACGCCGGACTTAAATTCTCCCGGAATCATACATTCCAAGATGAATCGGACTTTTTTAAAAGATCTGGCCGATAAAAACGAAGGGACATTTTATTCCTTGGATTCAAATCCTCCAGACATAACATCTTTTCAAAAGGAAATTTTTTCTTTGGAAGAGAATCTGTATTCCAGAAGGAAGGATTTGAAACGTGCGGAAGGTTCCGGTAAATTTTTGTTTATGGCGATTTTTTTTCTATTATTGGATTGGATTTTGGTGGAATTTTTCCTGTTTTCTAAACGGAAATCGGAAGTTAGAATATGAAACGAATTCGTATATTAGAATATTTAATGATTCTGATTTGTTTTCTTTCTGTCGGCTCCTTGTTTGCGATCGAATTGGATCCGGGAGGGAATCGGATCGCCGAAGGACTGGAATACTACAATCAGGGAGAATATCTCGACTCTTTGAAGATGTATCAGGAAGCGGAGTCTTATTTTCCGGAGGATTCCAGATTGGAATTCAATCGTGGCGCGGCGGAATTCAAGT
>NZ_AHMT02000012.1:115000-123231 GCF_000243815.2 Leptospira alexanderi serovar Manhao 3 str. L 60
TCATGGAAGAGAATGGAGTTCTATCCGGATAGTTTCTAATTTCATCGGATTATTACAACCAGATAAAAGAACGTGAATTCGGTATAAGGGTTGAGAGTTAAAAATTCTTCAAAATCGATTTTTTTAGTAAGAATCATTTACAATTTATCCAGAAATCAAGTTTTCTTTTTGGGAAGGACCTACCTGGCAAATCATAACCGAAGGCTTAAAAATTGAATTCTTTTATAGAGCTTTGCGGATAAAAACCCATGTTAGAAGACCAAAAACCGCTCTAATTGCAATTGAAACGAATGTGTTCACCCTACGTAAAAACTCCCTTTCTACTCTACATTCCTAACCGTTATTCACTCGTCGCTCGAAGCGTAGGAACTCTCGCAAATCTCGTTTAAAAGTTCAATTCGAATATTTTTTTCCTAAAATCTGTCTCACTTTGTTTCACAAGTCCCAATATTTCCTACTGTAATTCATTGGAGGTTTTTACAATGAAACGGAACGAAAAAAAAATAATGCGAGGAACGCTTTCGACTGCGACATTCCTCACTCTATTTTTATTTTTTCTTATGAGTTGCGGCTCTAAGGATAGTAATAAAGATTTAATAACCAATTTAGCTTTAGCTCAAATTTTAGCGGGTTCGACAGCAGCCCGCCGGGAAAGGCGGAATTTAGACTTTCCAACACGGATGCTTTACTCTCCGCTCGTTCCTCAAACGTTCAACAATTTAGAACGTTGTCTGCTACGTCCGGATTTCTTACGGATTTATCGGGAGACAATCCTCAAAATTACGGCGATGGTACCGGTGACGGTTTTACGGATCATTTTATAACGCCGTATCTCTATTGACAAAGAAGACGATGAACAATTCAATTTTGGATATGAATCAATGTGGCTTACGAGATCTTTTGAAAGTTTTTGACCGTATTTCGTTACACTCTCGGAAATTCAGGATAGCGATCTTTTTTAATTTTGAAAAGTTCGACGTATGAATCTGTCCAGATCTCAATTCTTGCGGTATTTAGGAAAGGGTGCGTCCGCGTTGGCGATTGCAAAATCCGGAATTCTTTCGGCTTCTGCGAAGTCGAAATCTTCCCTTCGTTCCAAACCGAATGAGCGGTTTCAACCGATCTCTCCGAGTGAACAAGACTCGTTGATCTTACCTCCCGGTTATCGATACAACACAATTGCTCTTTACGGAGATAGGATCAATCCTCAAGGGGATACGTTCGGCTTTAATTCCGACTTCAATTGTTTTTTTCCTTTTGAGGGTAAGAAGGATACGGGACTTCTCTGGAACAATCACGAGACTCTCGGAGTTTTGGAATACTACGTGAACGGATACGATAGCCAGAAACAAGGACCCAACAAGAGAACGGACAAACAGATCGAACAATATCTGTATGCGTTAGGCGGTTCTGTAATTCGAATCGCAAAAAAAAACGGGGACTGGACTCTTTCTCCCGATTCTTCTTACGGAAGAAGAATCAACGGACTTACGGAGTTTCGTCTAACGGGTCCCGCCGCGGGAAGTAGCGCGGTGGGAAATGCGAACAAGGTTTTTGGTACGTTTGCGAACTGCGCGGGAGGGGTTACTTTTTGGAATACCGTTCTTTCGTGTGAAGAGAATGTGGAATGGATCATAGAACCCTGCAAACTTCCGCACGAGACCCATTACGGCTGGGTGATCGAGGTGGATCCGTTCGATCCCAAATCCGTTCCGGTCAAACATACCGCCTTGGGACGATTTGCCCACGAGAACGCGGCGCTTGTCTTGTCTCCCTCCGGCAAAATCGTGGTTTATATGGGAGACGACGCTCGCGACGAATGTGTCTATAAGTTCGTATCCAAGAATTCTTACGATCCGTCTCTGGGAGTGGAAAATTCCTCCCTACTCGAAGCGGGAATTTTATATGCGGCGGACTTTGATAATGGAATTTGGATTCCTCTGGATTTGGAATCGAACGAAACATTAAAAAATTCTAAAAAAGAAAACGGCGATAGACATTTTGAAACCCAAGCGGATGTTCTCGTTCATTGTAGGAGCGCCGCTAAAATTTGCGGTGCGACTCCGATGGATCGTCCCGAGGACATAGAAATCCATCCGTTGGACGGCACGGTTTTTATCGCGATGACCAACAACGACAGACACGGAAATTTATTCGGACAAATTCTCCGCATCCGGGAAAAGTCCGGGGACCACGCGGGCCTGGAATTCGATTTTGAGGTGTTTGTTGCGGGGGGAGCGGGTTCGGGATTTGCCGCTCCTGACAATTTGGCGTTTGATAAAAAAGGAAATCTCTGGATCGTGACGGATATTTCCGGCAAGAACTTAAACAGATCCGTATATAAGAAATTTGGAAACAACGGATTGTTTGTGATTCGGACCCAAGGCCCGGACGCCGGTAGGGCGTTTCAATTCGCTTCTTCTCCGATCGGAGCAGAACTTACAGGACTCTGGTTCGCTCCGGATCAAAAGGAGTTATTTCTTTCCGTTCAACATCCGGGAGAAACCACGAAGGACTATCGAAATCCCACGAGCCGCTGGCCTCACGGAGGAAACTTCATGCCAAGGCCCGGAGTAGTTGCAATTTATTTAAAGTGATCGATTATTTGGCCGCTTCGATCGCTTCTGTTTCCGTGATAAAGTGAGTGAAAGGTTTCCAAAGTCCTAAAAGGTTGAAGATCTGGATTACCTTGTCGGAAGCTTCCGTCAAAAAAAGTTTTTTACCGTCGTTTAAAAGTTTGTATCTCAGTTCGAAGATGGAACGTATGCCCGAACTGGAAATGTATTTGAGTTCGCTTAGGTTTAGAATCACTGCGTTCGGATGCGGAGGGTCGATGACCTCACTTTTAAAATCAGTAAAACTGTTTTCATCCAATCTACCGTCGAGTATATAAACGAAAATTTCGGGCGAGATCTCTTTCTTTTTGATGTTCAATTGACTCATAATTTACGAACCACTACGTGTAATTTTTTTTTAGAGAGACTAAATTCAGCTTTTGCACCCGGCGGAAAATCGTAAATCGTTTCCGCAAGAGAATCGATCGAAATTCCTCCTTTCATTTCCGAAATTAGACTGAAACTATCGGCGACCGTAAAATGGTCCAGAGTATACTGAGTATGTCCCTTTTTTCTAAGTTCTCTGCAATAGACTTTGAAAAAAGGGGATTGTTTGTCAAAACTTGTGTCTGTATTCTCACAGGACATAACCCAGCCGGTAGAACCCGCTCCCGTATAAACTAAAAGTCCCGAACATTTTTGTTCTTCCATTTTGTTGCCGTGGCAGATCAGAAATCGGCTGGTTAAATCGGGGCTATTATTTCGGATCGAAATTTCGCTGATTCCTTGTAGAGTGCTGACATTCCTTCCGTTAGGATAGTATATCTTAACTTCAATCAAGGGCCACTCTTCAATGATCGCATTTTCCCAGTTCGTCTCAAGGGCTTTTTTAACATCTTCTACGTGAAAAGAAAGAAGCGCTCCGACGGATGTGGGCGGATCGGAATTACATCCCAAAACGAGCGTGTCTACGGCATGGTGTGCGACGAACGTGAAATGGTTATCTCCGCCCAAAGCGATCACAAGATCATAATCGGAAGGAGGATTACGATCCATATCTTTTCGGAAGATAAAAGTGCTGTTTGGAAAAAGACGTTTGAGAGTTTCTCGATTGGAAAGTTGCCTGAGATGGGATTCGTGGATCCTTGCAAAAGAATCGTTTTGAATCTTGTAAATTTCTTCGATCTTTTGGAGTGATCCCCATTCTTCCAAGTCCAACTCGAACTTGGTTCGTTTACCTAAAATGAGGACTCGTTTGGTTGCCTTTAATTTTTCTAGGGACATGAAAATGATCCAAATACAAGAAATGAATTTGGTTTCAAATGATCGAGATTTTTTCAAAGAAAGCTCGGGGATTGAAGATACTCATTTTGTTTTTTCGATATCAAAGTCGAATTATCACTTGAGCCCATAGCATTGAAGGTTAGCCTAGAAATCTGCCGGTTTGGCGATCGAAAACGTGAAAATCTCGTTATGTTGATAAAAGACTTTATGTCCCAGAAAAACAGCAAATCCAAAAATTGATGAGGAAGAAAAGGCACATAGAAAGTACGGTATCTAAAAAAAGGAATGGTGGACATTTTGTATTGTGCCAGAGTTCTTCTAGAAAAGATCAATGATATCTCGAAAAAAACACCCGTTACTTTTCTATCGATTCCAGAAAGAATCGATTTTTTTCGGTTACAGTTTCGGCTTCCAAAAAAATTAAACTAAAACCCTAATGAAAAAATCCGAATTTTATTTCCTTCACAAAGACGAATATTACAAAGCAGTGTTCTGTTCTTTCGAACGTACAAAAAAAGTCTGCAGGCAATTGGAGATCGAAAAAGAATGAGTTCGGATGTAAATTCCGGATTTCCATTTCATCCTTTTCAAGATTTTTTGTTAGGCGAAGTGTTTCTAAAAACTCTTTTAGAAAGCGGCGTTTCTTCTCAAGCCGCAGAGGAAGCGATCTTGTCGCATCTTCCTCCGGGTCGCAATCATTTTGTATTTACTCCTAACGCTAAAAAACAAACCTTGCTCAATCTTTATCCGGAAAAGATCCGGAATCTTTTGAGAGAAAATCAGGAAGAAGGAATCAAACAAGAATTTCGTAATATGATTAAAATCGAAGAAAGAATGGATCTTGCTTTGGAGCTTCTCGAATGGTTGTTTACCGGTTTTGACGAGAGGCAGCGTTTGTTAAGCGAATTGTTTTCCCTGATCTTAAACGATAAAATCTCCCTGCCGGAAAATTTCTTAGATCGTCTTAAAAGAAATTATGAGAAAGAGGTTCTGAAGGATCTCGAAAATTTAGAGTGAACGGTCTTGGAAATAGATTCCGTTTATAAGAACCTGCCCAACTCTTGCGTGCAAGGGCTGGGCAGAACCCGGAACGCGCTGTAAATTAACGTCTTTTTTTGAAAAAATTCGGTACAGTTGCAGCAATGGAATCGTTATCTATATGTGATTATAATGATTGTACGCACAAGGTAGATTTTGGTATGAAAATAAAGTTCATGTTCTGTTTTTTAATTCTAATACAATTGGTTGCCTGTTCCGAGAAAAAGGACGGAATCGACTCGGATCTTTTACTTTCAGTAGTAGCGTTGCAACCAAAACCGGATCGGGCCGAGAACTACGATCGGGATGTACAAATCATTACTCATACGCCAAATGTTCCCACAAAACTGAATGCTACGGTCGGTTGTAATGTGAATTATTATTCCGATGAAGACGTCGATTATTTTGTTAGAAGATTGAAACTGGAAATCGCCAGATATCCAAGGGGATATTGGATCAAAGCTAATGCGGAAAGAGTCGTGCTTTGTAGGAGCATAACATTGGATGGTAGACTGGTTAGCCCATTTTCTACTGCCGATGCCATTTTTTTGATCGTAGAAGAAAGAATGGCATCCCGCGGCGAGGAAATGACTACGTTTGATAATGTTACCTATAAGTATTTTGACGGCAATACTGGGATCAACCACGAACTGACACATTCAGTGGATCGTAACATTCCACCGGCTTATTACGTATATTCGGATTGGTTAAATTTGAATTATTCCGGATTTGAATATGGAAAAGAACGTGACAACTATCCTTTTACCACTAATTTTTGGAACCCGCTTCCCGGTTTTGTAGCTGAATACGGGACAATAAATTTTCAAGAGGACCGAGGCACAATCGGAGCCCTGATTATGGGGTCGCAACCCCTCTACAATAAATTGGTTCAAGCTTGTCAAACCGATCCGATCGTCGCGGCAAAGGTGCGTAAAATAGTCGCCGGTTGGAATGCGTTTTGGCCGTTTCCGGGTGCGGAGAACACCGAGTGGAAAATCAGAATGGCCCAAGTCGAAAAGGATTGCAAGTGAGGTTATAAACCGAAATTCTTTCATAGGTTAATATAAGTTTGATGTTAACCGATGCGAAAGTGATTGAAGCGGAATGAACAAATTGGAATAATGAAAGGAAAACTTTTTTAGGGCGATCTATCAATTTGTTAATTGGACCGCCTAAATTTCTACGTCGAGCTCCGAGTAACAAGCCTACTTCGATGAAATCGGAGAAACACTTCTTAAGTAAAAAAAGTTCGGTTCGTATTCAATTCGGTAGAAAACTTCACAAACATGTCCATTCTACCGAATTACAAGAGTTACGCGGCGACTGTAGAAGCGGATGTTGTTTCGATAGGAATGTCGGATCCGCGAAGTACTTTTTTTCCTTTTTCGGTCCAAATCGCTCTTTGGATTTTGATGATTTTCAATAAGTGAAGGACCTTCATTACTTGATACGTAAGGTCCAGTTCGAACCAGCGGAACGCAAAGTTTGGAGAATTGGGATGAGCATGGTGATTGTTTTGATACAATTCGCCTGCGATCATAAAGTCCACAATCAGAGTGTTCTTTGAATTGTCCGGATTTTTCTTATGATTTCTATAACCATACATATGCCCGCACCAGTTCACGATTGCACCGTGAAGCGGTCCCATGACCCAGTGGATTGGAAGTAGCAAATACCATCCGTACTGTCCTGCGGGAACAAAGTAAAGATAGAATAACGTGTAAAGGGTTCCGCAGAACAATCTGAAGGTCCAGGAATCGCTGAGTCTATCGATTGTCGGCCACTCGGGGTAGTTGCCTTTGAATTCTTTTTCTACGTTCGCTTTTCTGTCTAAAATTGCTTCGTAATTGAGTGCGGTTTTCCACATCATGTCCAAAAATCCTTTAGAGGCAATCGGAGAATGGGGATCTTTTCCGGTATCGCTGTATGCATGGTGTTGTCTATGCATGATCGCATAAGCGCGGGGATTTAAAAACGAGGAGCCTTGAACCACACAAGTGAAAATGTGAAAGAACTTTTCCCAAAATTTATTCATCTTAAACATTGCGTGAGCCGCGTATCTGTGTAGAAAGAACGATTGGACAAAAGCCGATAAGAACCAATGCCCGATAAAAAAAGATAGAATAATCACCATTTGGTATTAACTCCTGTTGAATACTATGAGCGGTTTGTACTGTGCAGGTTGCAGAAAAGTTGGGAATTATTTTGAAAAAAGCGAAATTTTTTGATCTTTTAAATCTGTTTTTCGGGAAATGAGCAACCAAATTCCAAGTTTTTTTATTTGAGAAACTACTATAAATATTATTCTATCCATTTGTTCTTAGCTTCCGTGTGGTCAAAAGCTCGATCCAATAATGAAGAAATAATAGGAAGCATTGTCTTTTTCGGTTAAATCCATTTTTAGATAAGTCCTTTCTAAAAAAATGTGGGAGTTCCCAAATGTTATCCACGAACATTTAAAATCCTGATTCTTAAAACACTGACCCCTAAAAAGTGCCTACACTTGAGTTTTTGAGATGGGCTCTTACTAATCTCTATATAAAGGAGTACCATCAATTTTAACACAAATCCCCATTTAAAGACAGAATCTTGGGCACTCTATTATGTAGAGATTAGTAGTAATTTGTTCTACTTTTGAGAATAGTTTAACGTGAGTTCGACATAAGAAAAATGAGAAAGAATTTTCTAAAAGTAGAAATCCCTACTTTTAGAATTTGCTCGTAAAATCACGATTTGTTGTAGTTCCACATTTTAAAAATAGATTTACAAAGTTCAGATTCCAATTTCCTACAGAAAGATAAATCGTGGATTTCTTACGCCGAACTCACGTTAGTTTATCAAAATTTTTTTCGACAAACTATTGGTGTAAAAAAGAACTTGAGGTTTCTACGATATACAATTAGAGGCAGTCCTTTTGTCATGAAAAAAAAAGATATATATTATTTTTGTTGTATAGTTTTAGAATCAACTTTGAGTTTTAAGATGTTTTGTTAAAAATCTGTTTGATTCTTACCAAGAAAATGAAATCGAAGATAATAAAAAAGGAGAACTTATGAAAGGAAAAAAAATTGGAATTTTAGGTTCCGGCGTAGTAGGACAGACCCTCGCAAACGGATTTTTGAAATATGGGGCCG
Organism: Leptospira alexanderi serovar Manhao 3 str. L 60; assembly: GCF_000243815.2. Lineage (GTDB taxonomy): Bacteria > Spirochaetota > Leptospiria > Leptospirales > Leptospiraceae > Leptospira > Leptospira alexanderi. The sequence continues at coordinate 123,012 of NZ_AHMT02000012.1, forward strand.
AAGTAAAAATCGGTACAAGGGATTCCGTAAAACTCAAAGATTGGTTATCCAAGGCGGGAACAAGTGCGTCGATTGGGTCGTTTGCGGACGCCGCAAACTTCGGAGAGATTCTTGTGCTAGCCGCGAAAGGAAATGCAGCGTCCGAAGTGTTAAAGTTAGCTGGAATAGATTCTTTGAATGGTAAAACGATCATTGATACAACCAATCCGATCGGGGAAGA
>NZ_AHMT02000011.1 GCF_000243815.2 Leptospira alexanderi serovar Manhao 3 str. L 60
TTCTCTTTCAAGCTCTCGTATTCTTCTTTTGTCAACGGATCAAAGTCGTTCCGTGGATTCGGCTTTAAACTCGAAGGTGGAACCATCTTCACAATGGGGTTCAGTGTTACTCCCTTAGGGATATACTGTTTTTTGTATGTGGAGCCCGGCCGGGGACTTGATTCTTGTGCGTCCATCCACTCTTTGGCTTTCTCTTCTAAGGAAACTTTTGTGGATGTATCTTTCTTGGGCCCTTTTGTATTCCCTTCTACTTTCATCTTTGACACCCTTTTAAGTTTCTTAATACTTCGTTCGTTAACTCTTCAAATAACTCGTATCCCTTCGTATTCTCCTTTAACGCCTTCCCCATCTCTGTAGCCGTTTCAATCGTCGACAACTTCCAAACCACTGTCTTGGATACTTCGTATTTTGTTCTAAGCCTAGTAATCCTCTCCGATTCCTTCTTACTTTTTCCTACAATCGAAGGAACAAGTAACGTCTTGACTTTCTTCTCTTTCACGCCCGATTCCTGATACTCTTCGAATATATTTTCTATTTCTCCAAGTAACGTCTTTGTTCCTTGAAAGTTCCATCTAGACGGCCTCACTGGATACAATACCATATCCGCTATCCAAAGAGAAAACCGTAGTTCTAAACTTAAATACACCGGCGTATCAATGATTACAAAATCATATTCTAGTTTTCTTAAATTCTCTACAAACGATCCCAACACTCTCGGATCACTTCCTAAATCCTCCGTTATCTTGCCTAAAGATATTGTCGCCGGTAGTACTTCAATCCCCGGAAAACGAGTCTCATATATACAAGCACCGATCTCTTTTTGTTCGAGTAAGGCGTGATATATGTTTCTTTCGTCCAATTCCTCCTCACTCACTCCACGAAGAAAAAAGTCCGTTTGGTTGTTGTTCAAATCCAAGTCCATACAAAGGACTCTCTTTCTCTTCTCCCGTAACTGTAAGGAAAGATTGATCGCCGTCGTTGTCTTTGCGACTCCGCCTTTCAAATTCGCAAGCGTGATAATATACATGCCTTCGGCCTCCCTAATAACGTAAGCGCGTCGCTCTCCATGGATCGCTCCGCAGGTTTTTTGAATTTTTGTTTTTGGTTTTGTTTTTGAAAGAAGCTGCTAAAGAAAAAACGTTCTCTTTTTCTAACCGGTCCTTTTCGTTTGGTTGTTTAGAGATTTGGAATGTTACAAGAAACTATTCACTGATCCCTAACACTCTGACATTTAACTCGTGTCGGACTCTTCTTTGTCTTTCGAGCCGGTCTCTTTTTTAGGGGAAGCTCCTCCCACTAAAGAACTCGAATCCGGCGTATGGAGTGATGGATGAGTCTTGTCATATACTTCCTTTAACTTTCGAATCGCTACGTGGGTATAGATTTGAGTCGTACTTAGATCCGCGTGTCCAAGCATCTCTTGAACGTGTCGTATGTCCGCTCCGTTGTCCAACATCCCAGTCGCCGTCGTATGCCTGAAGATATGAACCGCTTGACGCTTGTTGACAGAAGCCGCCTCTCTAAACACCGCAAAGAGACTTGTAATACTCGAATGCTCCAGCTTCTTACCCATCTTACCCAGAAACAAATGTGGCTCTTCTGCATCTCTCAAAAATACAACTCTCGATCTTTCTAAATATTTCCGAATCCAACTAAGCGACCTCTCACTGATCGGAATAAGTCTCGTTTTCTTTCCCTTGCCTTCCCTCACAAGTAGTGTCTTGCCAACAAAATCAATGTCGCTCACATGCAGATTTCCAAGCTCCATCCTTCGGATTCCAGTCGAATACACTACCTCAAGCATCGTTCTGTCACGGAGCCCGAAGACGTCTGTCACATCCGGTACAGCCAAGATCCTCTCCGCTTCTTCCACACTCAAAACATTGTGTGGTATGTTCCTTTTTATATACTTCGGGATCTCTAAATCTAAGCTAGGATTCACAAGCAACACTTGCTTTCTTGTCAACCACGCGAAATAATCCTTCACCAATGCCAAGCGTTTGTGTTTACCATTGTTCGAAAGCTCTTTCCCGTTGTTCTTGTTCTTCAGTCCAACTACATGACTTCGGTATCTTTCTAAAAGTGATAACGTCACCTTGTTCGGGGTTCGGATCTCTCGCAAGCTACACCAATCGAAAAAGTTCATCAAAAAAACATACGTATTCTTTAATGTATATTGGCTATAAGCTTTCGCGGTCCGCTTCCATTCTAAATAACTGTAACAGTAGTTTTCAAAACTCCCCAAGGGAGAAATTCTCAAAGTCTCTAACTTCTCTTGCCAATTCATCGCTTGTGCACCACAACCAGCAGCAACAGGAGAAGGAACAGGGTTCGGGAAAGTTTTTTTGTCCCTAGAAGACCTTTCTTAGAAGTAAAATGCGTGTTTTGCTTGGAAACCCCATCTAAACCCCTACAGAATGCGAGAGTGAGGGGGCGGCGACCCCCAGGCGACCCCCCGGTTTTGCCTAGGCGAAGGGGGGGCGAAGTGGCCTTTTTGCTAGGCGAAGTTGAACTTTTGGGGGGCGAAGTGAACGAACATTCAATTGATTTAAAGGCTTTTTTCAAACTCTTTACTTCGCTTCCGTTAAGTAAAAGTAGTTTTGAATATTCTTTTTTGCTCATACACTTTCTAACCTCTCTTCTTTTTTGGCAACTCCTAATATTTCTCTCCAAGAGAAAACCGAGTTTCCTTCAATTACTCCAGTCTCTTGCAAATCCGTTTCCGTCTCAAAAGATAGTCCAAGAGCGAACTCTTCTCCTTCCTTTCCCTCTCCGTCATACAAGAGTTCGTATTCCGCTATTTGGCCCTGTCGACCACTTCGTACGATCAAGTATTCCAATTCCTCCAGTCTTCTCAAATGAACTCGTAGTCTTGTGTCGCTCATCCCGAGTACCTCTCTCGCTTGCCGTCTCGTAAAACGTACCGCGCTCTTCGAAATCGTTTGGTCCTCACTTTCTTTTTGGACCATTGTATGTAATGAATACAATACTTCCTTGGTTTGGGGAGTGAGTTCTTCAAGCGTCCTTCCCAATATCTTAGATGCGAGTAAGCTTCCAAGTTCCATGTCTGAAGTAGTCACCTCGATGTATTCGAAACTCTCTCCGTTCTCATCAGTTCCAAATTTCTTTTCTCTTTGGTATTGGTTAAGGAGTGCAATCGACTTGATGAGCGTTAAATATTTCTTTTGATCCCGGCGCATTCTCAGTTTCGTATCTGGGAACTTCATTTCCTTCGCATACGGGTTCACTACCACTAAAGGCCGAAGGATCCTTTGTATGTTCTTGTGTTGTTTGTATATCTTCTCTTTGTCCCGCTTCTTTACGATTCCATCCAATGTCTCTTGTTCTCTCTGTATCTCTAAAATCGTTCTTGTCTGTTCTCTTCCTTCGTTTACCGTCAAGATGAGACATCTGTTTTCGAGTTCTTCATCAATCTCCAAATTGGTCGTCGTTAAGAAAATCACAACCGGCCCTTCTACGCTGTATTCCTCCGTTACAGTCCTTCCTGTCGCCGGGTCTTTCATGGCACTCGCAATACTGATTTTCTTTTCACTCTGCAATATCTTTAACGCGTATTTCGCCCGTTCCGCGCCTTCTTCTTCCGAGATTGCAAGAACTTTGTTTTTGAGATTTTTGGAGGACATATAGAAGAGGCTTTGGCCCGTCATCGCCGAATACTTCTCTTTCTCTTCTTCCGGTACGAAATCAAGGATTGCATCCATGAGGGTAGATTTACCGGCGGAGGAGGAAGACTGTATAATCACAGCTAACGGATTCTCAGTTCTTCTTGTGATGCTTGCAAGATATCCCACAAGAGAATTGACTCTTTCTCCTACAAGCCCGCATCTTTCAAAGTCCATTAGGATATTAGTAAGTAGATTCGGGTCTTCTAAATACAGGATCGCTTCCGCTCTTTCCTCCGGAGTTAGCTCGACTTCTGTCTTTACGTTTCTTTCTTTTTCTCTTTCGTTTAACGAGTCTTCCAAGATATTGATGAGTCTTCCCAGTTCCTTCTTGATCGTTTCCTCTTTTTCTCGTAACTCGTGGGTGGTCGTTCCCAGATATGAAGTCCGAGCTTTGTAACTTAATAGATCCACGTTGTCTACGTGGTATCTTTCTCCTTGGCTCACTTTAAGCGTTACCTTCAACGTCTCAAGGCTTGCATTTCGATACAGTCCCTTAGCCAAATACGTTCTTTCTCCAAATTTTACTTCCACTTCTTCTTTGGTAACTTTAACTTCCGGTTGGATCCCGGTCCCGGAATCGGTTAAGGCGGCCAACCCTTCCGAGGTCAAGAGTGGTTCTTGGGGCCTGGGAGTTGAAAGATTTGTCTCAATGGAAAACAGTTCTTTGTATTGCGGTCTTTGTTCTTCCTCGGTTAGAGGTACACTTTCCCCTAAAAGTCCGAGCAGTGTGTCCTGTACTTCTTCGCTTCTTACCGCTACTTCGTTCACATCCATTCCAAGAGGCAAAAGCACCCGGTAGATCTCGATCCCTTTGTCTTTTAATTTCTGATACACAGAAGCCGCTCCCTTGTCTCCTGCCGCGTCCGCATCGTATGCGATGTATATCTTCTTGATTTGTTTTTCGAGTATTCTTTCCTGAATTACTTCCGTGAAGCCTTCGATTCCGTAACTGCAAGTCACGTTTCGGATTCCATTCTCCCAAAATGTCAACGCGTCGAAGATCGATTCGCAAAGTACAAGTTCGCTCTTTCTAAACGCATCTTCTTCGTTCCAGATCCCTAAATGTTTGCCTGGTAAGTAAAGATGATTGGGAACGATTGTTCTACTTAGTACGCTCCTTCTTCCATACATCCCACAAAGCTCACGGCCTTGCGTGAAGATCGGAAATACGATTCTTACCTTGAAATACTCTTGTCCGCTCTCTGCAAAGAATCCGAATTCCTTCAATACCTCTCTCGCTCTTCGCCCTACGTTGCTTTGTCTCGATGGTAGGATTTTGCCTAAACTTCCGTCGCTGTAGCCGATCCCAAACTTTGATATCGATTCCTCACTTCCCACCTTCCTCGTTTGTAAATACGAGAGTGCGCTCATGTTTTCTCTCAGTGTAGTGCGGTAGTATTCCAAAGCTTGAAAGATCAGGTCTCTTTCTGCACTGCTTAGTCTTTCTGTCGTCGGGATCTTTCTTCCTAATACCTTGTCTAATGCTACGGGCGTAAGAGATTCTCCTCTCATTTCTACGTTCAGTCTTGGTTTAAACTTGCGTAATACCTCTACCGCTTCGTGAAAGCCCAAGCCCTCCCGTTTCATCACGAAATCAATCACGCTGCCTCCTGTCTTGCAAGCTCCCATACAGTGCCACAAGTTCTTTACCGGCGTTACGATAAAGGACGGCGTTTTGTCCGCGTGGAACGGGCATTGGCCTACCCAGTTCGTTCCGTGGTTCTTCAGTTCGATCCCGTAGCTGCGCACCAGGGCAAGCAGGTCCGTTTCCGTCTTTAACTGGGTAATCTCTTCTTTGGGGATGAATGCCATGAGGATAGCTCCTTGGTGGGAAATTTTTTGTAATGCAAATATGCCTTACAATGTGCAACTATGCTTCATTCGTCAAGCCCTAACTTTTCATTACCTGCATATCTGCTTTAAGTTCTTCTCGACAGCTTACTTTTTAAATGCAACTATGATTGATTATGAGCAAAGGAAGAAAAAAAGAGCCTGAAAACGGGTTCGGTGAACGATTTCGACAGTTAAGGCTTCAAAAAAATCTTTCTCAAGGGGAAATTGGGGAGCTTGTCGGGCTTCATTACACTAATATCGGTAGGTATGAACGCGGCCTCTCTATGCCTTCAGCTGAAGCCGTAAACAAACTGGCTGAAGTCCTTGGAGTATCCAGCGATTATTTGTTAAACGGATCGAAAGAAGAATTCGCTAAAGCCAAATTCTCTGATAAAGATTTATTACAAATGTTTCAGGCCGTTGAGCAGTTTCCTGAAGACGAAAAAACTTTAATCAAAAAAATTATCGATGCCTTTCTTACTAAAAAGAAACTGCAAGAGTTAGTGGGGAAATAATATTCATGAAAATCTTATTAGTCGAGGTTAAAGACGAAAAAGCTCTTTTCCTCATGGAAATTTTAAAAGGTTTCTCTTTCGTAAAAAAAACGGAAACCCTGACAAAAGCAAAAGCAAAAGCTCTAAAAGGTTTTAAAGAAGCCGTCGAACAAGTCAACTTAGATAAGCAAGGTAAAATCAAATTGCCGTCCATTCATTCTCTTCTTGATGAAAACTGAAATCGTATATACAGATCATTTCAGTCGAGAATTCAAAGACCTCGCTAAAAAATTCAGATCTATTAAAGATGATTTAAAAATACTCGTTACTTCTCTCGAACAAAATCCAGTTCAAGGCGTTCTATTAAGTAAGAATTGTTACAAAATTCGATTGGCCATTTCTTCCAAAGGAAAAGGTAAATCCGGCGGGGCGAGAATCATCACTTATTTGTTTCGGGATAAAAACAAACTCTATTTCCTTTCTATCTTCGACAAATCCGAAAAAGAAAATATATCCGACAAAGAAAGAGAAACTCTACTCAAACTCATCCTTTAAAAACCGTTTTCGCTTTCCCTAATCACAAAAAAAACCGGCTATTACACCGGCAAAGTCTGATCTTTTGATACACTCGCTAAAAAAGTAAATATTACTGTTTCTTTACGTCATTACAAATCAATCCACCAATCATTCCGCCCATGTTGGAATCCGTAGCCCATTTAGATTCTATTACTTCGCATCTCACTAAGTCCAAGTCATCCGCACAAGCATAGATATCTTTCGATTTGTATCTCTCATACGCGCCAAAAGCTTCAAACCTTACGAATATTGTCGTCATTAAGAAAAATATATTCGTTGTTTCTTTGGAAAGAGCACGCATGTTCAGATCAGGATTCGTGTCTTTCCGATCGTATGAATATTCAACAAGGCCGCAACTATACATCTTTACTAAAACTCTTTCTGTTATGATTTGGTTGGCTTCGGTTCCCGATATGGTACCGGCCTCTTCAAGCAAACAATTTGTTTGAACTAAAAGGGATATAACAAAAAAAGTATATCTGAATAGATGAATAAACTTTTTCATACTCGTTTTTTGTTTTCTCTAATGATTCCCTTTTTCAAAGAAAAAAGCTTAATCCACAATACAAAAAAACCGGCTATTACACCGGCAAAGTCTGATCTTTTGATGCACTCATGATTTTTAAGTTACATTCAAAATCTAAAACCTAGTAAGTCGCGGGATTTTAGTCTGACACTTCATTTCGAAATTCGGTTCTCACTTTCCGTCTTTCTTCCACTTTCTCCAAGGCCTCATACGGTACCTCCAATTTCACAAGTTTGTCCGTTACAGGATCGTAATATACGCACTTGATTTCAAGGCTCCAAGTTGCGTCTACATACATCTTTTGACCCGTTCTTTTGTCTCTTACCGCTTCCCCTAACACATATCCTTGCTTTCTTTTGGTTTCTTCTACTTCCATTTCTTCCCCCAGTTTGAAAACTCACTCTCTGGGTTCCGATTTTTCTAAACTTTCCTTCTACTCCCTTTCGCTCTGTCTTTAATGCGAAGGGAGTTTTTTGTTTTTCTCGAAAAAGATACTGACTCTGATTCCTATTCACTAAAAAGCCCAGGGCCCGGCTTTGTTTAAACACAAGAAAATATGAATATGCAGAAAAGAAACTATTCACTGGCCCTTAAAACCTGTGGTTTACTTTGGAAGATAGGGCAGTAATTCTTTAATACGTTCCAAATCCTCCGGAAACATCTCCACCCTCACAAGGCTTTTCTTCTCTGCATCAAAGTAAACACAACTTACTTCCGCATTCCAAGCTACTTCCACATACATCTTTCGGCCACTCCTCTTGTCTCTTACCGCTTCACCTAACACATATCCTTTCTTGCTTTTGGTTTCTTCTACTTCCATTCTTCCCCCAAGTTTTCGTCTTTCAGTATTCAGAAGATGCATTAGAAATCCGTGATGCACTTGAAGCCGCTTTCTGTCATCTGTATAGAACGAGCGAAGCAAAGTTCGTCTGTCTTTTTGTCCTCTGAACGGGTTCCGATTTTTCTTTTCTTTCCTTGTTTCTCCCCCTTCTTTCCTTTTGTAAGAAAAAGGAAATTCTGTTTGTGTTTCTTAGCTCTTTTACTTCCGTTTACAAAGTTAAATCACTCTTTTACTCTTTATCTTCCTTTATTCTATGTTTCATCCGCTTTTCATTTGGAATGCGCTGGGCGCACAAATATCAGTAATTGCCACTTTCTTCAAAACGACTTACTTGAATATCGGGTCTCAGCTTTCGTAATCTTGCAGAGCCATCTAAGCTTATAGACGTAGACCCAAGCTCAATCGATGTCAACTTCGGAAATGAAGATAAAAATATTAGACATTTATCATCTAATTGATTATTATACGCCAATTCCAAAATGGAAATACTTTTAGACTTCGATAAAACCCCTATTCCCGAACATGTAATTTTAGTAGAACTCAAGTTCAAAGAGGACAACTTTGAAAACTTTAATAATTCAACCAAACCTGTATCACTAATCGATGTATTCGATAAATCTAAATTTTCTAAATTAGGAAAGAGCAACAAATGCTTTATTCCTTCGTCACTAATTTTTGAATCTTGAAAATTCAATCCCTTCACACTATTTCGATCTTCATTAGGAGATTCAAAAGAGTGTATAGAATCAATAGATTTTAAGTAATCATAAGCCTTTTTAACTTCATCTTTTTCCTGATCACACCCTTGAAAGACAATTAAAATAGCTATGACTGCTATACAAAAATTCTTCATTTTAACCTCTTTTAATATTCATATTTTAAAGCTCTCTTCGCCCAATCCGGAATTGTAGTTCCTTCATAACCATATATCTTCAAATGGGAATGGAATGCTGGCAACCCCGTTATTTTACCTGTACTCTTGTTATATGGAACAGCCATATTGCCAGTCATTCCTCCATAACCAAATACAGTTCCTACGTCATAAGATACGTTCACCTTGTTTTTGTAATTATTTAAGATTTCCTCTGGAATTTGATTATCTAAATGCCTAAAGGCGACGATTCTTTTTTCCTGACCCATCATAAATTCAACGGTCACGGTTGTGCCACCTAATTGTGATTGATGAATTTTAGTGATTTTAAATTTGCCATCGTCTGTATTAAAAATAGATAATTTTGATCCATTTTTCAAGTAAAAATCTCCCTCTCCTTTTTGGTCATCTGTATGCATGTACGAATCTCTTCCCCAATCAATGCTATTGATAACTTCAGTCTCAATAATTGGCGTTGATTTTGCCCCATCTCCATATCGTCGATACTGCATATTCCCTTTCGCACTAAGAATCAGCTTCCCGCCACTTACTCCTAACTTCTGCTCAATTTCTCTTAGCTGGTCAATGTAACCATCAGTTACATCTTCCTCGCCTTCTAATATTGGAACCTTGGCTCTTTGCGCTTCAATTGCCTTCTCATCTGCTGACAAATTACTAATGTCTTTTTGACCACCAAATGTTTTGCTCAAATAATTCATCAAAGCTTCTTGGGCCTGCTGAAGTTTTGCCCAAGCCGCGTTAAATCGATTCGGATTTACATTTGAAGTTTCTGCGTTGTCTGCAACAGTGCTTTCCCGATCAAATTCTTTTTGTGCACTTTCTAAAGCAGCCTTTAAGCCTTCATATTCAAGACCATCACCACCATCGTTCCCACCGCCAAACAACGCTTTCTTGATCGCGGCCCAGCCGTTCGAGAGGTTCTCTCCATTGATACCGCCCACTGCGCTACTCAAACCATCCCAAGCGCTCTTACCGACAGCGCCAATGCCACTCACTAAACTCCCCATCCCGTTCCAGATATCATCCAGCAAATTCCGATTCGCAGCAGAGTGTTCAGGGTTATTAACCTTGTTAAAAAGATTACCGAAAAGATTTTTGTTAAAGCCGTATTGAACGTCGCTACTTAAGCCACCGTATTCCGAAACCGTCCAAGAAGGCGTTACGCTCAGAAGTGGACCGAGACCCGACGTTAGACCAACTGTTGCTCCGTAACCGGCTTTCGTATCGTAACTAAGACCCAAACTACCAGACGAACCTTGGCCGTATTGACCTCGGATATTTGCACTCACTCCCGAAGATTGATTGTCACGACCGATATTGTTTCTGTTGTAGCTCACTTCCGCCCAGTTCGAATAGCCTTCTTTCCCTTTTGGCCAAGACCCATTTTCAAACCCGCGGTTGCTCCCCAAGCTCCGCTCTTTGCGTTGTAATTTACACCGATACTACCGCCTAACTTCGTACTGTTGTCCGTTCCGATGTTCACTCCTGCTCCAAATCCGTTCGCATAACTGTAACTTAAATTCACACTTACCATTCCGTTCGTCTTGTAATCCAAG
>NZ_AHMT02000010.1:5000-11466 GCF_000243815.2 Leptospira alexanderi serovar Manhao 3 str. L 60
TCAACCAATGATTATCCTATTTCAGTTCTATAATATCATAAGGTTGAAGGTCTACCGAAATCGGATTCGGAGTCAATAAGACGTTCCCTCTCTCCGTATCAAACATTGTCACGCCAGGTTGTTGAAATTGAGTATTTCCCACATATAAAATTTTATCCGATGCAAGAAGAATACTCGACAGACTCGCATCGTAACTTGAAGGGATAGTAAGAAGAGTGGAAATTTTTTCTCCCGTGCTTGGGTTAAATACCTGCAACGTTTTAGTAAATCCGGAATCCAAAACGGAAACATAACCGACCGTATCCGATTTCACTTGTACAGAAAGGATATCTCCACCCGCAACCGACTCGGAATAAAGGAATCGAGAAACAAAGGAACGAGTCGATAAACGAAACGCGCTCACTCCTCCGTCGATTCGGCTCTGAAATCCCATTCTAGCGGGAGTAGCAACCACAAGATGAGGTTCCCCGAAAAGATCCACAAGTTGTGGTTTACTCACGGGATTGGAACTTGGAAACGTATATACTCCAATTACCGCATCCGTCGCAATACTGATCTCCAACAAAAGAGAGGTAGTGTTCGGAGGAAAATAACCGGAAGGATCGTTTCGATCCAGTCTCTGCACGCATACAAAAAGGGAATCTCCCACTATTTTCAAACCGTTCATCTCGGGAATTCCGTCGGGCACGGCCCCAAGTGAAACAGGTTCCGCATAACTTCCAAGATCAATCGAACCGGTAATCGTCATATATGTCGGGTCCACGATCAACAAGCGACTGGAACCGTACAGGCTCACATAAGCCTTAGACGCACTTGCAAATTCCATATCCACCGGATTGACCTTCAATCCGAGCGAAAGTTCCGAGACCGTGATAAATCCGTAGCTTGGCTCGAGAACTTGTATGCTATCTCGATTGAGTCGATTCAACACATACACTCTTCCGATCCCGAAACGAGCAACCGCATCGGAGTGAATCGGGGTCAAACCCGGATAACTGTAAAGTAGAGAAGAATTGATTACTTTAAAACGACCACCACCGCCAAAATCCGTAGTTACGACTCCTATGTTACCGGGAGAGTTTTGAATCAGAAGAAGACTCAAGAAAGACGGCTTTTGAATATCTCCACAAGATACACTCAAAAAAAAGAATATTATAAAAATATTAATCCTTGATCTCATATCAAAATCTCATACTCAAAGTGACGTACCAACTTCTACCCGGAAGCGGATAACCGATCAGATCAGAAACTCTTCGATCCGTAAAATTCTTAACCTCGAAGGTTAAAAGGAACTCCTTTGCGGGAGCGGATTCTTTCGAATTTCCGAGAGAATCCTTTAACGGTTCTCCCGGTTCGCTGTACAAAACCCAGGTGAAAAAATAATTCCAAATCTGTCTCTCCGGGATATAGTTGATGTATTCATTTGTTCTATCTCGAAACACCGCGCCGATATACAACAATTCGATCCCGATTTCCAATCTCTTTCCTTTCCAGGAAAGAGTGCTCGCAAACTCGTGTCTCGACCTCAAAGGAAGAATTTTTCCGCGGAGGTACAAGGAAGAGGAAGTGTTGATTGCATCCTGATAGGTATAGTTAAACAAAAATTTAATCCCGTATTTCCAATCTATCCGATGGGAAAACTCGACCCCTCTGATCCGCGCGGAATCCACGTTCTCCGGCCTCAGGGTAAATTGAGAATTCGGAAGAAACAAAATCATATCTTTGATATCTTTGGAAAAGTAAGAAACACTCGTCTTCGTTTTCAAGTAAGAATGATTCGTTTTGAACACAAATCCGGCGTCCCCGTTGCCGCTTCGTTCCGGTCTCAGATTCGGATTTGCGATGATACTCCCCTGTTCTCCGAACATTTCCAAAAAGGAAGGAATTCTATATTGTTTGGAAACGTTTGCTTGAAATTGAATGTCCCAGGTTTCCTTTTCGAACAACTTCCATACAAAACCTAATTTAGGATTTGTGAATGTAGTTTTTTTCTGATCTCCCGCCAAGGGATCCTGCCTTCTATACCAAGGTTCTTCCGAAGGAAAACGATCCTTGTAGTGATCCCAAGTCACGGAAGGAATCAAAAGAACCTTCGCGTTCCAAAGGCGGACTTCGTCTTCCAAACGAAAGGAAGAATACATTCTTTCTTTTAGAGGCTCCACTCTTCCGATAACATTGGAAGGAGTGAGCCTATTGCGATCAAAGGATTCTTTTTCTAAAGAAGCAAACGCTCTTAGGATCTGATAATAATCCGTAAGATACAAAGTGGGCATCAGTTGAACGCCCATCTGTCTGATTTCCGCTCTGGAATTCGGGGTTCCTTTGGAAAATTCGGAGCCGGGATCGAAAAGATCGTCCTTGGCCGCGGTATAAAAACTTCTAGACTCAAGACGAAAAGAATCCACGAATAAACCTTTCGTATCCGTAGCGAAAGAACCCATGTATCGATCGTATTTTCTATGAACCCGATTCGTCTGATTCGAACCCGGCCCGGGAAGACCATGAATTCTATGATTGAAGTCGTTTAATAATTTCAGTTCCGTTTTACCGATTTGATACTTGAGCGTTCCAAAAAGCGCCGCTCTTTCAAACGCCGCGTTCCTTCTCCGATCAATCGTGTCGTCTAACGTGTTCAAAACTACGGTTCCGTGATCGTTTTTAAAAGAAAAGTTCTGATCCGATTTTTCGCCGAGCGCCAAAAAACTCGCTCCGATTCCATTGTACGTTCCGGTATGAGAAACACTCGCCTTACCGGTATGAAACGAACCTCCTCCGATGTTGATTCTCGTTCTGGGTTTGCTCGTGTCCTTTCTCGTGACGAGATTGACGCCACCACCGATCGCGGAACCGGAAAATCCGATCGGATTCCCGGATCGGTAGACTTCCACACTTTCTAAACTGTCAAAAGGAAGATCCGCGAGATTGACTTCTCCGCCTTGGGAATTATTCAGCGGAATTCCATCCAAATAGATCCTGGATTGATTCGGGTTTGTGCCTCGGATGGAAAGTGTGGAATAAGAACCCAAGCCCCCGAAGGATCTGACCCTCAGTCCGGCCTCTCTTTCCAAAACCTCGGGCAAAGACGTATAACGTGCCGACGCTCCATCCAGTTTGATCGCGGATTGAAATCCGCTCGGATTGGATCGAAAGTTTTGGGAATCCGAATCGGAAACCTTTCCGATCACCTGGACGGTTTCGGCCTTTTGAACCGAATCCGTTTTTTGAGAGATCGTGGAGCTTGAATTATCCTGAGCGATAATCCCAGAAACAAAAATATAAAAAAACAGGATTATAGAATATTCTAAAAATAAAATGTATTTTAAAATTTTCATTTCTTACCCGTAGGAAAGCGACGGGGAAGAAAAATCGGGAACGTTCCCTTCTCGAATCGATAAAATTCGAAAGTTTATTTTTCAAACCCGACTCTAAAATCCCGAAAGCCATGCCAGTTTGTTTCAAACTTGTTAGGTCTTCTGGCTCTCGCCGGTTTCGCGGCCTTCCCGTGCAAAAACACAGTGACTCAAACGCGAAACCGTTTACGGCGATTACAGCTGCGGGTTCAGCTCCGGACTTAAACCGGATTCCCTTTCTCGATTTACAAGAATAAACAAGTTTGTGTTCCAAGATTCCGAACGCTGAACTTGCAGGCAAGAAAATTCCTTAAAAAACAAAGGAAAGATTTGGTTTTACAAGGCTGAAATCAATCAGTCGTTTTATAGATAAAACTCGAAAGATTTCCGAAGATTGTGAAGGTTATTTAAGAAATTTTCGAATTCGGCGTTTGAAATAGAATTGAAAGCAACGCGCTTACTGCAATGTGCAACAATCAAAGATTACCGTTTATTACGTTAGCGTAAACATCATTAAGGATAGATTCGTAATTCCCATTTTTTTAAACCGATTTACCAGACAATTCCCGATTTTACCAATCCAAGGATATTACACATTTTGGGAGAAACTTCCGAATCCTTTCTCTCTTTGACTGAAAGAGGATTAGAAACCAAATGCAGCTCATATAAATTCTGTAGTTTCCCGATTTCTTTCGGAAGAGTTATAATAAGATTGTAATGTAAGTGCAACTCTTCTAAATTCCGAAGTTGTCCGATTTCTTTGGGAAGTGTTGCCAGTTTGTTTCCGAGCAAATGCAAACTTTGTAGATTCCGAAGTTGTCCAATTTCATTTGGAAGTATTGTAAGCGAGTTGTAATTCAAAGAAAGCGTCGTTAAATTTTGTAGATTTCCAATTTGTCTCGGAAGATTTTGGAGGTTTTGGTTGTTCAAATTCAGGACATGAACAATCCGAAGGATTTTGGAAAGCCTCTATTAAGAGCGTGTCCCCAAACCTGGTTGTACCGATAGTTTAAAGAAATAAACCTGACTAATGAAAACAGAATTAGGTCATTTAGATATTCCGGAAAAGATATGAAGACGGCTTCATCCCTTATTACCAAAGCTTAAAACAAACCGACTGAAAGGCGGTCGTCCCCGAGTAGAGGATAGAAAAGTAATGGCAGCAGACGGGAGTTTCGCGAAGGCTCCAAAAGGGGGGCCTTCACGGGTCGAAACCCGACGGATCGCGGCAAAAGAGGGATTAAAAGGCATATTCTCGTCGATAGGCGTGGAGCACAATTGTAGCCTTTGTAATCGCTTCTGCTGAAACTCATGATTCTAAATTATTATTTCCTTTTTTAACGTGAGTTCGGCCTAAGGAGGAAAAAAGAGAAAGCTCTTGTACAGAAAAACGCCAGATCACATATTGAACCGTACTTTCAGCAAAAAAGGGGTTAAATATGGATCTGACAGAGATATTTTGTGCGATAGACGATTATTGTACACAACAAAAAATAAACTGGAACGTGAAAATACTTTTGTCCGGTGGTTCGAAAAAGAAATCGAAAATTTCAGTTAAGCCTGAGTGAAGTAGCAACGATTGTTGTCTGTTTTCATCTTTGTCATTATAGAGAATTTAAAAATTATTATCTGATAGAAATAAAAAAGAATTTAAAATCCGAATTTCCAAAAGCGGTAAGTTACAATCGTTTTGTTGAACTGATGCCTAACGCGTTATCTGTCATAGCTTCGTTTCTATCAAATTCTTGTCTGGGAAAATGTTCGGGAATATCGTTCATTGATTCTACGATTCTTTGGAGTATGCGACAACAGAAGAATCCATTCTCATAAGAACCTGTCCAGTCTCGATTTTTTCTTACGGAAAAAACCGGAACTGAACAGAACCTCGCAGCTTGACCTTTGGTAAAATAACATGAAGTTTTAGAACACGCTGTAAAGTATTGAAAGATACTGCACAACGAGGGAAATCAAGCACAGGCTGGTTTTATGGCTTTAAATTGCATTTAATCATAAATGATCAAGGTGAAATATTATCATTTATGATTACTCCTGGAAACGTCGACGACAGGAATTCGAAAGTGATTTTTCCACTTGTTAAGAATATTTACGATAAGAACCTGCCCTCACCAGTTCTTTCTTACGGAAAAAACCGAGACCGGACAGAACCTTGCAGCTTGACCTTTGGTAAAATATGGACTTCCCCCAAGAAAACGGACATGGCTATGCAGTAATTCTTTCTCTGAACTCGACTGGTGTAAGATAGCCTAAAGCCGAGTGTCTTCTCTTTCTGTTGTAATATCTTTCGATATAGTCAAACAGAAAATATTGTGCCTCCCTTATTGTGTTGAATTTCCTTCTGTAAACCTCCTCAACTTTCAAAGTTTTAAAGAACGATTCCAGGAAACTCAACGGAACGCTTTCTATGAATCGCGTTCCGGGAGCATTGTCATAGCAGTTGCCTTTTCTACTCATACTCTGGACGAACTCATTCGTATTTAATACTTTTCTAAAGTCATCACTTGCATATTGAACTCCTCTATCGGAATGAAATATGACTTCTTTTGGATATCTCCTACGAGAAAGAGCTTTCTCAAAGGCCTTCAAGAGATGTTCCGTTTCCAATGTCGAACCCAATTCCCAACCAATGATCTCTCGATTGAAAAGATCTTTGATCGCAAATAGATAAATCCATTTCCCGTTGATCGGTATGTAAGTAATATCTGAGAGCCAAATCTGATTCAATCCATCCGACTTGAAAACTTGATCCAAAAGATTAGGAGCAACAGGAAGTTTGTGCTTCGAGTTCGTGGTCACAGGACGAAAAGAACGCTTCCGATCGGCTTTTAAACCCAGTTTATACATTCTTCTGTAAACTCGATTCTTAGATACGACAATCCCCTTCCGATCGTAAGTCTTGATGAACTCGTAAATATCCAGACCTACCCTCATGCTCTTCAAATAGACGGCGAATTCTTTCGTCTAACTCTTGATTTGACTTTACTCTTTCGCTATCTTCTCGTTTCAACCAATCATAATAGCCGCTCTTGGATACATTCAGAATCTTGCATATCTTCTTTACTGGGAAATGATTCTTTTCTATATATGTATATTTCATT
>NZ_AHMT02000009.1:0-32500 GCF_000243815.2 Leptospira alexanderi serovar Manhao 3 str. L 60
CTGATCTCTACATAAAGGAGTACCGCCAATTTTAACACAAATCCCCGTTTAGGCGCGGAATCTTGGACACTCCATTATGTAGGGATGAGTAAAGATGCTTTTAAAGGAAAATCGCAAAAAGATTTTAATAGTTTGGGATAATCTATCTGCTCATAAAAGCAAAGCAATGAATGAATTTTTAAAAGCAAATGAGAAAAGGCTTCGAGTAGAATTTTTGCCTCCTTATGCTCCGGAGTTAAATCCTCAAGAATATATCTGGTGTCGTTGGAAGAAAAACTATATGGCTAATTTTTGTCCGGAGAATCTTAGCCAATTGATTCAAAGAACTAAATCTACTTTAGGTATATTGAAATCAAATACAATCAGTTTCGATAGTTATTGGAGACAAGCTGGTATTTAGGTACTCATTTTTATAGGGATCAGTAGTCAGGTTTATTTCTTTAAACTATCGGTACAACCAGGTTTTGGGACACGCTCTTAGTGGAATTGAAATCGAGCTCAGATAAGATTGGGGAACTTTCTCTTGGATCGTAGATGAGACGTCCGGTATTTCACAGGATGGTATTCAATGTGAAAGGTATGGATGAGAAATTCGTGACGTATCGGATGTCAAAATAGGAAATTCGATCCCGCAAATATTTCTTGAAAAGTAAGGAACGATTTCGAATATTCTAAAATTTTAAAATATTATTTTGACCAAAAGAAATTAGAATGGTCAACGAAGTAAAGTTTATCTTCGTTATAAATCACACTTAAAGAAAGGAAACGAATGAAGAGTCCGAACGAAGTTATGAAAAAATAATCGGACATGGTTTTATAATTGTTCTGATCGGGATCATGTTTTTGACTTTACCTTGCAAATGCGTAATGTATCAGTCTGAAATCATGAAAGTGCCGAAGTGGAATTGAGGTCCAAATCTAAAATGGACATTCTGTTGTTGGACGCACTCTTTTTGAAAACGGGATCTTTTTGTCTGTTAAAACAAAAGGATAGAAATAGGAAAATCAACGAGGATTGTAGAACGACGCGGATAATAAGACGCACCAATTTTAAGAGGTTGTCAGCCACAGCCGTTTCAAAGAGCCTGTGATTTCGTCGGATGTTTAAAAAATCCAATTATACATTCAAACTCGGGGGAAAAGGTGAACATAGAAATCGGAAAAGGATTGAACGGTCTTTATTTCGGAATGTCCAAGGACGAAGTCAAATCAAAACTCGGAGAACCCGACGAAATCTACGATTACGATTACGAAGGTTCCGTTTCGACAGGCTACGAATATTTTTCGGAGGAATCCGAATACGAATTCGATAAGGACGAAGGCGATCGATTGTATTCGATTACGATTTCAAATCCTTCGATTCGGCTTTTTGGAAAACCGATTATCGGAGAATCCATCGAAACCGTCCGTGAAATTCTCAGTCAAAACGGAGTGGACGATTTTGAAGAGGACGATGAAGACCACGAAGGTCACGACCACGACGAAGATCACGGTGTGACCGCCTTCTCCGATAAACTCAACGCGGTTTTTCAGTTCGAAGAGAACGAATTGATCTTTTTCGGATTCAGTCCGCTTTTTAAAGACGATACGATCGACTGGCCTAAATACTAAGAGCTTGTTCTTAATAACCCGTAGGAAGCCATAACCAACCCCACAAATGAAGAAGGCTTTTGAGATCATAAGGATCAAAAACTGATATTTTTCAAGTATTCAGACAAGAATCATGCTTTTTACTTGCAAAAAGTATGATTTTCTGATAGAGGAAAATCTCCCGAACTTTTCCATCCCTCCCGCCCAAAACCAGGGGAAACTCAGGCACAACGCTTCCTGAACTCAGCAAACACCTTCCTATGGGTCGCTCGAGGGAAACTCAGCATCTCGCTCTCCACGGATCGCTCGACAGGGCGCGTTGTGGAGCGTAAATTTCGCAGAAGATTTGTCGTAATTCCGACAGATTTATCTTCAGATCCAAGTAATTGTAGATAGGGTTAGGTAGGGAGAGAGAGAGAGGCGCTCGAGTTTCATAAAAATGCGGAAACTCCCACGATTTTCCTTTCAGATTTTGGAACAAACTCTAAGAGCCAATTCCCAAATCTCTTCATTGGGAAAACATGGATCGGATGCGATATTCGCGTTACGGTTGTACTATTTCCAATTCTATTATATTCTCTTTTTCAATTTCTATCTTATTTCCTTCTTTGTCCACAAGAAGGTAAAAGCGATCGGTCTCTTCGATCGTTCCGGAATAAACTTTTTTATTTTTGAGAGTGATTCGATAGATCGGGACCAATGTGTGAGAATTATCCAAAGCATCGGATGTAATTAAGGAATTTGTTGTTTCGTTATGATGGGTAAAATTTTCGTTTAAGGTTCTTTTAGAATCCTCGGAAAGGGTTTGGTATTTCGTAAATTCGTCCGAGCTCGTTTTGACGACTTCGATTTCTTGCGAAGCGGTTTGCGAAGTTTCGTCTTTAAGAACGGAATATCCGGTTAAGACATCCACTTTCGGTTTTGTGGAATCGGACGGCTCGACTCGTATCGCACCCTCTAATACTATAATTTGATATTTTTTATAATGCGGATCCGCTATGAGAACGAGCGTCGTTCCTAAGAGCTCGGAAGATATGTCTTCGACTTTCGATCGAACTTTCAGAGATATTTTTTTTTTGATCGTAGTAAACAGAGCCGTTCCCGATTTTAAATCGAGATTGATTTCGTCTCCTTTCTTGGATGCGGAAAATATAGAGTCGGGTAGAATTCTCAAAGTTAATCCCAAATCCCCGGCGATCGTATAATCGCAATAGGAATTTTTACCCGATCTCAGAACAATTTTTTCCTTATCCATAGTAACGTTGCATTGGCCTGTCGCCACGGATTTCATAATTTCGAATTCGTTTTTGTCCGAAGTGAAAAATCTAAAATAGAAGGCCAAAGCCGAAAGTAATAGAACACAGGCTGCGATCAAAAACGAATTTCTAAAATAGAGAATGTCGCTTTTTTTTCTTGAGAACGAAATGCGTCAAAGTTCTTTCGATCGACGTTTAAATACCCGATTTGAATTTTCAATTTCATCAACTCGAAAAATTCTTTTTTGGATTTCGAATCGGATAAAAATTGGCCGAGTTCCGATCGTGTCATTTCGTTCGCAATGGCTCTTTGCATATTTGACCTTCGATTTGATTCCATCTTTTATCTCCTATATACTCTCAAAGTCGAAATTCGAATTTTGCAATTTCTTACGTAGGATAGTCAGCGACGCGTATGTTTTCCGATTTACCGTTCTTGTGGATATCCCCAACTTTTCGGCGGTTTCTTTGATCGTATATTTTTCTAAAAAACGCAGCATGATTATAGTCTTTTCCAAGTGAGGTAAACTTTCCACACTTGCGTTTAAAAGATCCAACTGATACTTATCTTCCTCGTATTCTATTTCCTTTTTCGAAATAAATTCTAAAACTTTATGAGAATCTTCCACTTCTCTCTTTTCGGATGTGCCTTTCTTCCGAATCAAATCCAGGAATTGGTTTTTAGCGATCGTAAGCATCCAAGAAGTTTCATTGCCCTTGGAAGGATCGAACTTTTCCCAATTGTTCAGGACTTTGATAAAAGTTTCCTGACAAGTTTCTTCGGCTTCTTCTTTGGAAGCGCCTTTGCTAAGAAGAAATCGATAGATTTTTTCATAATTTCTCGAATATAAACCGTCAAAATCAAAAATTTGACTTTCGGAATTTTGGCTCATCTGTAATTAAATAACGAATCGGCTTGTAAAAAAGTGTCAAGCTGAAGCAAAAAAAAATCGAATGCCACCATCGAATCCAAAATTTTTACGATTTAACCTTAAACTCAATTTTTCCATTGAAAGAATTTGCAAAGTTACGGAGCGTTCCGTCAAGCCAAGCGCACCGCCTCCTAAACTCAATGGAACATTATTCTACATTTTATCTTTCGTATCGATTTGTTTTTTTACGAATCTGGACGCGAAATCGATCTTACTTAAAAATGGGAGAAAAATCGTGAATGTGGAAGTCAAAACCGTTTCCAATGGTTTTGAAATCACACATAAAAACGGCACAGTGGAGAGAATTTCTCTTGCGGAAGTCCAGAAAGTTTTTATCTCTAATTATCCGCCGAATCAAACTAAAAAACCTGAAGTAATTAAAAAGCCGCCCAATTTTAAAACGAATTCGGAAGAAATCGTTCCGCTGCGTCAAACTGAAAAACCTGAAGTGGTCAAAACGACTCCCAATTTAGAGACAAGTCTGGACAAAAAAGTTTCCTCAGCCAAAAAATCGGGGATTCTAGTTTTTGCGGAGGGCTTGATTCCCGGATGGTCCCGACTGCTTCGAAACGATTCATATGCTTTAAAAGGATTGGGTTTTCTTTTGATACTTACGGAACTTTATCTCGCCGAAAGAAGTTACGTATATTTGAGTCCTGTAAAATCCGCTTCGGAAACAGGTACATCGCCTACGCCATTCGACCTGATTGCCTTCGTGTCGAACGACCGAAATCTGATAAGTATTGCCGCTTCATACAGTATCATTTCGAATTCTTCGAAAGTCGTTCTGAACGACGGTCAAGTATTGGAAAGGGACGTTTATCGACATCAAAAACAAGCGTATGTTTCCGCTTTTGTTTTTGTTTTAATTTTGGACGCTTTTTTAGGATATACGTTTGAAAATTGGGAAGTCGTGCCCAGTTTGAACGTTTCCTTTCGGGATAAGGAAATTAAAGAAGTTTCGGGTGGAGTGGTCATACGGTTTTGATTTTCTCTTTAAAAGACTTAGAGCGTGTCCCAAAACCTATCTCTGAGACATCCTAAATAAAATAAGAGCGGATACGAGTTGAAATAATGCGGTGTAATTTTGGAGTTTGAATTCCCAACAAGTTTTTATTCCCCTAAAAGTATTAAACCAAGTAAAAGTGAGTTCGACAGTCCATCTAAAAGGTTTTAAGGGAGTAATCTTTTCTGGTTTTTTAGCGTTCTTCTTATTTGGAATTCGATACTTAATTTTATCCTTTTTTAATTTACTTTTAATCGCGTTAGTTGAATAAGCTTTATCTAATGAAATAATCTGCGGCTTCAAGACCCTGTAATTCCGAAATATTCTAAATTTTACTAAATTAGGAAATAATAATTTAGAATCATGAGTTTCAGCAGAAGCGATTACAAAGGCTACAATTGTGCTCCACGCCTATCGACGAGAATATGCCTTTTACTGATCCCTCTTTTCTAGCGATCCGTCGGGTGAGGTATATACCTTCACTGAACTCCCGTTCGAACTCGATATCTACTCGGGGCGACCGCCTTTTTTGGGATTCGTCTTTCTCTTGGGTAACAACGGCTCCAGACGGTTCCATATCTTTTCTGGGATCAAGATCACCTAATTCTCTTTTCATTAACGCAATTTTTTAATTTTCCCTTTCAGTACAAATACGTTTTAGGACAAGTTCTAAATGACCTAATTCTGTTTTCATTAGTCAGTTTTACTTCTTTAACCTATCTGTACAGCCAGGTTTTGGGACACGCTCTAAATTTGAGTTCATATGTCAGTTTTATTTCTTTAGACAATCAGTACGAGAAGGTTTTGGAACGGACTTTTTCTAGGGATCAGTTTGAGTTATCTTCCTTTGGATAATTTTTTTGAACATGAATTTGCGCAAGGGAAAGCTTCTATAAAATTCAAAGCAACGGTCTAAGATTTGAATTTTATATCAAATCTTTATTCGGATACGCTTATAGTATTAAAAATTCGATAATAGATCTTTCAAAAGTTATTCAACTATGAACTTGTATCACGTTTCGAGCGAATTTCTTTTAAGTTTTCACGACCTATGAACTTATCGTTTCATTTTCTATAGATCCAAATTTAACAGAATCAAAACATATACGTTATGCGATATTTGAATCATTTTTGAGAAAAATTCTAAAATAACCTCTATAAAATTATTTTTATTCTATTACTGATCTCTATAAAATAGAGTGCCGTTAATTTTACCGCAAAACACTGATTCCATGTCAAATATTAGGTACTTTATTATATTGTTATTATCAATGTCGCATAACGTTATTTTTGTAAATAAATTTGATCGAATAAAAATGAAACTAACTTGTTTTAATTTAGAAATAACTTAATGTCATTTCTGATTTATTTCTTAAGGCTCGTAATAAATAATCAATGTCACATAACGTATTATTAGAATTAACATTTAAGGAATGAATTGAGTAAATTTTTTTTATAAAATTTTTTTCTTTTATAAAAAGATAAAAATTTTAATTACGGAAAAAAATAAAAAGGAAAAGGAAAACAAAATGATAAAGAATATAAAATGTAAAATAGTTCTAGCGTTAAGTGTAACCGTAACCTTTTTGTTAGGATGTAGTAGCCGAAATGATGGCTTTAAAAATGATCTTAGCTTGTTTGTTACAATGTTTGGTCAGATCACACAACAACAAGCTACGACGAGATCGGTAATAAAAAGTGTCAGTTCGTTAGACGAACCGATAGGTTTTAGATCCATTCAAATGGAAAACGAACATGACTTTGATAGAATCGCAGATGGGGAAAAAAGAATTCTCATTCCGTCGGTTATGACTTTCGGGCCTAACAGCCCTTCTTCAAACATAACCACCGCACAAAATGTAACTAAAAATTGTACAGGAAGTTATGTTGCACGTTTACAACCGAAAGACTTCGTCAAATTTTTGGAAACACATGATATAAATTGTGTGGATCAGTTTGTTTGGAATTACGATCAGTACACGGATGATATTTATTCGCAAGCGAACATGCTTGAAGTAGTCAATCGACTGAATGTTCTTGCTCCTTTGTACAAAGGTAACAATGATTTGAACTTTATACAGTTATTCAGAATGTTTTGGGCCGGGTATTATGTAAAGAGCTCTCATCCTTCCATTCCATTTGATAAAGATCAGATCTCCGCGGCTTTGATTGCTCCAATACGGACTTTTGCAAATAGCGCTCATTTTCTAGATGAGACTGACGATGCTGGAAAGGTTTTACAGTTCTACTTTACAGCGGCGAGTAATGCGGGAATTGGACATGCGGCTTATTCGGGTCTCCTCTCTTTCTTTGAAGTTACCTTAAGAGGTCCACAAAGATTAACAAATAATTATTCTCAGATGGAGGCTTTGGATGCGGCTTTTACATTAATTAAACGCCATATTCATCCGCATTTCCATGAATTTCACACAAGAATCGATTCTAGATTGATTGATAAACTGAGAAGATTGGCTATTGATACAAGTTTCAACACGGATTCTCAGGTCTGGATCATTAACAATGCGGTATTCGGTTTGGATAGAATTTACGAGTATTTTCCTACTTTTAAACCGGAGATTACCTCAGCTTTGACCGAGGTTCTAGAAATATATCCATACGTTTCGCAACCGTATCTTCAAGCAATCAAAGCGTTGACTCGAAATTCAGACTGTGCGGATTTACGAATCGGACGAATTTGTTTGAGCGATACCAGAAAAGTTGTACAAGCGATGGTTTTTCCAAACACATATTATTTCGACGATAAAGCGCAAATCGTTCATACACCTTTATCGATCGATGAAATTCAACCTCTATATCACGCTCTCAAACAAGTGGAATCTCAGTTTTTCCGTCTGATAGGAATTCACGCTCCCGTGTCCGGAGATACGACCGACACCATTTCCATGTATGTGTATGGGTCTAGAAAGGATTACGAAACTTTTCATCCTTTCTTATTTGATCTCCCTACGGATAACGGTGGAATTTATATAGAGCGAAACAAGGTACTCTATACGTTCCAACGTACTCCTGCGGAAAGTATATATACTCTCGAAGAATTATTGCGTCACGAATATTCTCATTACCTTGTAGGTAGATTTATAATTCCAGGCTTATGGTCTCAAACTCCGGCTCATGACAATGAGAGACTTAGTTGGTTTGAAGAAGGAATTGCAGAATTTTTAGCCGGTAGTAATTCGAGAGAAATTCTTCCACGTAAAAGTTTAGTTTCTGGAATTAAAAATGACGGTTCTTCTAGGATGGACATTTCAAAAATCCTAAAGGCGCGTTATGGAAATTTCAAATTCTATAGATACTCTGGTAGCTTTTTCAATTTTCTTTATACCTATAAAAAAGATACCTTAAGAGACTTAATTAGTACATTGCGTGATTCTAATATTCAGGAGTTTGATTCCTTGATTGCTCAAATGTCCCACGACACGCGGCTCAATACTTCGTTTCAGGCATATTTAGACTACTTAGTTGGGATCGTAGACAGTCTTACAGATCCATCTACGAACGCTCCGGATTTAGCGAATTTGTCTACCAATGACCCGAAAGTCATTCGATCTTTTTTTAGAAGGACGACCACCGGGTTTAAGGCAAAATGTACAACTGCCGCGTTCGGACTCAACAGTCGTTTTTCTTGTCGAGGTTTGATGTTTGGAGATGCAGCTTCTAGTCCAGATTGGAGCGCTGCTTGGTCCGATTTCAATTCAAGAATTAACGATCTTATGTCTACGTTGGAAAATACCGGTGTAAATAACTTTAAGGATATGAATTGTAGAATGGGAGAAATTCGTTTTGGCAAATATTCGAATTTTGTTCGACCTGTCGCAATCTATTCTTGTGAAGGACCGTTAGCGTACCGTCCTCGAATTTCTTATAGACATCCTCAGCGGAGTCAATCTGATTTTCAAAATACAAGAATAGGTATACATTCTACTTGTTTTGCAACTCCGTCCACCGGATCGGGTACAACTTGCAACACTCCGATCGCTACTACTGCGTTTCCAAATACGGCTACGTATGAAGAAATGTATGAGTTTTTAAACAAAGAATTGAACGAATTGAAATCGGAAATCTATACGATGAGACCTTCGTTTTATAGGAGACTCGATTGTAATTTCAATTCTGTTGATACAATCAATCTACCGGACGGTAGAAAATATTTAGCCGCAACTTCGAGTTGTAATATCTAAATGATTTCGTCCAGTCCATCCAATCTATTCGGATGGACTGGGTATATATTATTTTTTTTGAATATGATAATCGACCTTCTTTGATACGATCTGGCCCACCATTACTCGAAATTAAAGTTTTTGAAAAAAATCATATCTACTTTCAGATCATAACAGGCTCTGTTACTACTCGGACGCATGAAAATGATACTCGAAAATAAGCGGTCGGTTTTGCAAAAGTACAACGGTTCTCAAAAATTAAGTCAAATCGGGAAATCTCGACTTTTTAGAGGAAGATTCCAACATTCTAATTTTCGAAATAGTTTATCATAGTATTTTATTCATGCGTCCGAGTAGTAAAAGCCAGGATCTTATTTATTTTTTAAAGATACTTCTAAAGGAAAATCGCAAAAAGATTTTAATAGTTTGGGATAATTTATCTGCTCATAAAAGCAAATGAGAAAAGGCTTCAAGTAGAATTTTTGCCTCCTTATGCTCCGGAGTTAAATTCGCAAGAATATATCTGGTGTCGTTGAAAGAAAAACTATATGGCTAATTTTTGTCCAGAGAATCTTAGACAAGATGGTGCCCCTTCTGGGCTTGAAAACCGTGGGTTAGATGCGAAGCATTTACCACAAAACAAGAAAACCAACAGAAGGAACTAAAGTGAAAAGAAAAGTATATGTAGGAATGGATGTCCACAAAGAAACGATCAGTATCGCGTATTTAACGAGCAATACAAAAGAAATATTGAAAGAACAACAGATAAAACATAATGAGGTTCAGATTAAAAAATTCGTAAAAAAACTAAAATCGGAATGGAACGAAATACATTGTTGTTACGAAGCAGGAGTAACCGGCTACCCGCTTAACAGATATTTAAATTCGTTAGGGGTAAAATGTATTCTGGTCGCACCCGACAAGATCCCAAGACAAAATTCGGACAAAATCAAAACGGATAAAAGAGATGCGATCAAGTTAGCGAGATTATTACGAAGTGGAGATTTAGAATCGATTCATGTTCCCAGCGAAGAGGAGGAAGCAGTGATGAATTATTTGCTACTCGGATGTATAAAAATGGTGCCAAGATTAATAGTCGATGCAGAAGTTCTCAAAAATTGCGTTTAACGTGGAATTGTGCCTTACAAATGGCCGAATAGAGTTATTTCGAAAATGAGATCTTTCAGGAAACGTTTAACGACGACTGGGACGGATCTTTTTTCGGATCACTTTTTTCTAAAATATGTTTCAATCCCGAACTTAATTTTCATACTGCAGCTTTTTTTGTGGCACAAAAAAAAACGAAGGCCGTTAGCATATTTGAACCATTTGGAGGATTCAACTATGTTTCAAAAAAAAATAGCCGTTGTATTGTTCTTAGCGTTGTTCTTTTCGAACTGCGCTAACAAAAACGAAGACAAGTCTCTCAACAATGCGCTTCTCTTGGCGGTGCTTCAATCTAAGGATCCGGGAACTGCCGGGGCATATGCCGCTTTGAGCCTTTTAAGAGCAAACAACAATCCTGGACAACAAGGGGCTTATTCCAGAGGAAACGCATCCCCTTTTGTTACAATCAATCAGTCTAAGGATTGTGCTTCGGGCGGAAAGATGACTTTGTCGGGCGATTATACCGATAGTCAA
The DNA here is from genome assembly GCF_000243815.2 of Leptospira alexanderi serovar Manhao 3 str. L 60. Classification (GTDB taxonomy): domain Bacteria; phylum Spirochaetota; class Leptospiria; order Leptospirales; family Leptospiraceae; genus Leptospira; species Leptospira alexanderi. The sequence continues at coordinate 10,604 of NZ_AHMT02000009.1, forward strand.
ACGGCTAACGGATTTAGTATGCAGTATACCGGTACGAAGATGACGTTTGAAAATTGCCAACAAATGGCGCCTACGATGCAGAGCGGTGGGACTTCTCTTGTTAAGATCGAGGGAGAAGTGACTTTGGATGGAAACGCCGAGATAGTAATGGATGGGAATTATTTGAATCCGAATGTCCCAATGACCGAGATGAAATATACGATGAATAGTACTCAAAGGATGCGCACAGATTCCTATACTGTAAACGGCTTCGTATATCCGAAAATCGATCTAACTTTCACATCGAACAATGCAAAGTATTCTTTTGCTAATATGGACGATATTGATAAAGTGACCATCACGATTGAAGAGACTGTGGAAATCACCGGGACGATCGGTGAGAAAAAGATAAAAGATTCGCAGACCTATAAATCTACGATTAAACTTAAGTGATTTTTGGGCCGCCGAGAGAAAAAGGCTCGGCGGCGTAAATGAACCCATACATTAACGTGAGTTCCCACGTTTTAGTGGATAGTGGTTAGGATTTTAAATCAAAATTCATTCTGTTTTCCATTCAACCCCACGTGTGCGTTTCAAGATGTTAGTGGTTAGGAATTAGTGGTTAGGGTTTTAAATCAAAATCCATTCTGTTTTCCATTTAACCCCACGTGTGGGTTTCAAGATGTTAGTGGTTAGGAATCAGTGGTTAGGGTTTTAAATCAAAATCCATTCTGTTTTCCATTCAACCCCACGCATGTGGGGAAAAGGAAAGACCCTCTTTAACTCTGTCAACTAATTTCGGTTCAACCCCACGTGTGTGGGGAAAAGGTGAGGCCGCAGGAAAGTCTTCGGTTGGACTTTCATTTAACCCCACGTGTGTGGGGAAAAGACTAACCGGCCGCCACTACCTAGGCCGCCCTACGGTTCAACCCCACGTGTGTGGGGAAAAGCGGATACTCCTGGCTTTCCTGGCGCGCGTGCCCGGTTCAACCCCACGTGTGTGGGGAAAAGCAAGCGCCCATCTTCATCACACCAATAAAAACGGTTCAACCCCACGTGTGTGGGGAAAAGCGTCTTTAGTGCTCCCATTTTTCCGATTTGGTCGGTTCAACCCCACGTGTGTGGGGAAAAGTCTAAAAGTTCGTATAGTATTTTACATATTATGTCAGCTTAGAGTTTATTTTTAAAGGTATGATCTGATCTTGTGTTTTGTTCACAAAATCGATTAGGTTTGTAAAAGAAAAACTGTCCTCTTCAAGAAACCTTGAAAGACCGGAATCATTTAAAGTTCTTTCTGATTTCGATTTGGACTTAGCTTGGGCATAAAAGATAAACCTTCAAAATCTATTATCTCGCGAAACAAATCGTCATGAAAACGAATTTCGGATCCAAAGAAAGAGGGCCGATCATTTTGAAAGAGTTGGGAACAAACTTGTTTAGAAAGAGAGAAATTGTTTATCATAATATTATGTATATCGGAATTATATGAATTGAATGTTGTAAAAAAACAACGATAGGTTTATCCTTCGATCTATAAATTTTAAACTTGTGTGACGATCGCAATTTCTGAGTCAGGTTCATTGAGCAGAAATGAAAGTCGCACATAGAATAAAATGCGCCGTTTTCATACGATTCTGAGGAAGCCTTTCGTCATGAAAGGATCTTGCGGTTTCTGGATCCGTTCTCTTCTGAAGGAAAAAATTCTACAGGTCCGTCTTCCTACGGGCTTTATCCTGATCAGGTTCCGAAGATTCTGTCAGAGGTTACTACTTATCCCTATATAATCAGTGCCCAAGATTCTGCCTTTGAGCGTGGACTTGTGCTGAAATGGACGGTATTTCCCTTTGGAGTAGAATCGAATCAGGGACCGTCACTGATGCAACGTACATAGTTAGAAATACTTAAGTTAGTGGTGCCAATCACTGCATCCGTAAAATTCACTCTAAAAATCTTTGAATTCGGGATGGAATTACTCGTAGCGTATTGCGATACTGCGGGAGTATTCGGAAAAAAGGTCCAATTGATTTTTGCACTCGTTGTCAAAGAAAAATCCAATAAACTTCTCAGTTCGTGCACATTGGGAAGCCTCCAGGAGCGACCATCTAAATTCAAATTTCTGCATGTAACTAAAGCCGAAACGAAATTGTGAGAAGTTATACTCCCTATATTACATAAAGAAGATGTGGGCGACCAGGTTTGTCCTACGGAACATTTTTGCCAAATCAAACCCGTAAGGTTGTCTTTTACGGTTCCATTGTTGAAATCGGAAAAGCTGCGAACAGGTATAGTTCCACCAGATACACAACGAACAAACATATTGCTCGACGACTTATTCGCAGAGTTGTTTGATCCGTAACTGAAATCAAATCCCCAGGCTTCGGCGGTATTTGACATATTGGTTGTGTTTGACCAGAATTCTCCGTCCCCAAACGGAAACTCCGTAAGATCGATGTATGTTGTACTTGGGGTTTTATGCGTGCTGAGAGTCATCAGTTCTTCAATTTCCGGAAGTCTCCAGCCGCGAATTCCGGCATATCCGAGACCCGCATTCATCTGATTCAGATTATTACAGTAGGTTACCGCATTCGATTGTGTATAACTATAATTAGATGCCGAACATACGGCACTATTTTGACCGGCGGCGCAGTATTCCCAAGTGAGCCCCGTTTGTCTGTCAATCGTTACCGGTTGATTGGTATAATCAGACAAAACAACATTAGGCTGAAAGGTTCTGGGAACTCCGGTTGAATAATCGGCGTCCTGGCCAGGATCATCATTGCAGAAGGTAAAATAACAATTGGTTTGTCCCGCATCCGTTAGACGAAACACAGGAATAACTTGAACAGTATAGTCTTTAACGCTCTTGTCGGTCGCAGTCACTCTATATATCACCGGAGACGAAAAATCGTTCACAGTTTGGTTGCTTGTTTGAGGAACACCATTTACTTCGACACTCGTTCCGGTACTTATAAAAGTCGCCTTTAGACGATGAATTGCTCCAAACGGAACTTGGACCGTAATTAAGGTTCCGGAAATTTCTCCGACAAAGTCGGTCGTAAAAAAATGATTGGAGGCTTGAAAGCTAAAGGAGCTAATTTCTTTCCCCTCGAAGCTTTTGAGATCGCCCTGACTCTGGTTATTGGGCCCTAAGACTATTCCTCCTTGGAAAAGAAGCCCTGTTGTAGAGGAAGCATCGATGCTGATCCGCTTGGCTTGGGAGCAAGATACAAAAAGCAGGGTTGCCACAAATATCCAAAATAAACCAAAAATTTGATTCATAAAAAAGGCCGTTTTTCCTTTGTTATGAAAACTATAATTGGTTTCATAGAATAAGTCTTATCAAGTTATAAGCTAAGCTATAAACGGGCTTGGCTGAATTTTTGTATACGAGAAGAAATCAACGGAGACTTTCATACGTTTGGAATCCAGAGTTGTCTAAAACCGTATTTAAAAGTACAAATGAGGCCTTAGCTTTGCAGAGGTTTTTTCAGCACAAAATGGATCGGATTTGATTTGAGAATCTCTTCCGGTATAAGAACCTGGACAAAATCCGGTTCTCCGGAATGTTTTCAGATTTAAGGAGGTCTTTTGGAGCCTTTAGAGGATTTATCTGGGATTGAAGAGAATTCAATTGTTCCATTGGACTTGATTTTACCGTCGGAACTTTTTTTAGTTCCGATTAAATCTCGACCGGTATTTCCGGGTATCATCACACCTTTAATTGTTCCTAACGGTAAGTTCGCAAAGGCTGTGGAACAATCTCTCAGGGGAAATTCTTTTTTGGGACTTGTTCTTTTGAAGGACGAGGAAAATGAAAAGGAAACTTCCGAAAACATCTATCAGTTCGGCGTCGTCGCTAAAATATTAAAAAAAGTACATCTACCCGACGATGCGGTCAATATTCTCATCAATACGATTCGTCGCTTTAAAATTGATTCCTATACTAGTAAAGATCCGTTGATCGCCAAGGTCTCCTATCCGGAGGAAGAGCCCGGAGCGCCAAAAAACACGATCAAAGCAATGATGAGAACCTTGCTCGTCATGACGAGAGAACTCGCACAAAACAATCCGCTGTTTACGGAAGAAATGAAACTTACCATGCTTAACGTAAACGAGCCTGGAAAAATGGCGGACTTTGTTTGTTCTATTCTTAACCTGGAAAAAGAAGAATATCAATCTGTCATCGAATCCAATATTCTTAAGGAGAGAATCGAAAAGGTTCTTCTCTTTTTAAAGAAAGAAATCGAGCTCGTATCCATCCAAAGAGAAATTTCCGATCAGATCCAAGACAAAATCGACAAACAACAAAGACAATTTTTCCTGCGAGAACAACTCAAGGCGATACAAAACGAACTCGGGATCAAGGATGATAAGTTCGAAAAAAATACGAAAAATTTCTGGAACGACTGAAATCCATCGGCGCGGATACCGAAGTCATCGAGGAAGTAAGTAGAGAATTGGATAAGTTCTCTTATGCGGATCCGAATACCGGAGATTATAACGTTATCCGAAATTACCTGGACATTCTGGAATCCCTCCCTTGGGAGCCTGCACCCGCTAGAGAAATCGATTTGGATAAGGCCAAAAAAACCTTGGACAGAGATCATTATAAACTTGAGGACGTGAAGGATAGGATCTTGGAGTTCCTCGCGGTCAAAAAATTGAAGAGCGATGAAAAAGGAACGATTCTTCTATTAGTCGGACCTCCGGGTGTAGGGAAAACATCGATTGCGAGGTCCATTGCCGAGGCTATGGGAAGAAAGTTTTTTCGGTTTTCCGTCGGAGGAATGAGGGACGAAGCCGAAATCAAGGGTCATCGAAGAACCTACATCGGTTCCATGCCCGGTAAAATTATTTCTGCTCTTAGGATCACGAAAGAAAAAGATTGTGTTATCTTGCTCGACGAGATCGATAAACTTGCAACCGGCATTCAAGGGGATCCGGCTTCCGCTTTTTTGGAAGTTTTGGATCCAGAGCAAAATAAGAATTTCAGGGATCATTATTTGGATCTTCCATTCGATATTTCGAATGTGTTTTTTATCGCGACCGCCAATACGTTGGATTCTATTTCTAGAATTCTTTTGGATCGGATGGAAATTATTAATCTTTCGGGTTATATTACAGACGAAAAGGTGCAAATTTTTCAGAGATATCTCTGGAAAAAGGTTCTTGCGAAAAACGGGGTAACTTCCTACGGAATTGAATTCGATAAGAAAGCGGTAGTCTCTTTGATCGATTCTTATTCGAGAGAATCTGGAGTTCGCGGTTTGGAAAAGGTCACCGATAAACTCGTTCGTAAGATTGCGATGAAAATCGTAAAGAAGGAGCCTTTCCCGAAAATTATTCTGGAAAAAGATCTCGAAACGTTTTTAGGAGTTCCAAAGTTTACGAACGAAAGAATGATTCGTACTTCAGTTCCCGGTACCGCGCTCGGTCTCGCGTGGACTTCTGTCGGAGGAGCGACACTTCTTATAGAAGCTCTTTTCGTAAAAGGAAAGGGAGGAATTCTTCTTACCGGGATGATCGGAAAAACGATGGAAGAATCTTCAAACATCGCCTTGAGTTATATTAAAAATTTTTTAAATAAGGACGAATTGTTCAACGATCGAATGATACATTTGCACGTTCCGGACGGGGCGACTCCGAAAGACGGTCCCTCTGCCGGAATCACGATGGCGACCGCGATCCTTTCCCTTGCTTTGAATACAAAAGTGAAGGCGGGTTACGGGATGACTGGGGAAATTACTCTTACGGGGGAAGTTCTTGCGATCGGAGGTTTACGTGAAAAGATCGTGGCGGCAAAAAGGGTCGGGATTTATAAAATCATTTATCCAAAAGATAATCTCCAACATCTAGAAGAAATTCCGGACTATGTGAAAAAAGGAATGTCTTTTTTTCCAGTGAGTCGTTATGAGGAAGTTGCCGCGATGGTGTTCGACGAAAAGGTTCTTCTGAAAGTAAATCCTTCTTTTAAGGAAAACTTAAAGTTGATCGCAACTGCGGCAGGAAAAACGGCTCTGAAAAAAAAGACGGTTTTCAAAAAAAAGAACAGCTCCTTCAAAGCGGAAGGTCGACTCAAAAAGAAAACAAATATATTTTAGAATATTATTATATACAAATTTAAAAGTCAGGAGAGCCGAATGGGCGTTCCATTTATCGATATCAAAAGGTTTGAGCCGGGGTTGCTGGAGGAATGGGAAGAAAAGGTCAAAATTCTCAGTAAGAATGCAAGTTTTATCGGCGGAGAAGAAGTTTCTCTTTTAGAAAAAAATCTCGCGTCTCAAGCGGAAACTAAGTATTCCGTGGCTTGTGCGAATGGAACGGACGCTCTTCAATTGGCGCTTCGTGCGTTAGGAGTCGGAAAAGGAGATGCTGTTTTACTTCCGGATTCCACCTTTTGGGCGACGTTTGAATCGGTCGTAAACGTAGGAGCCGATCCTTACACTGTCGATACCGATCCGGATGATCTTCAGATGGACTTTACCGTATTTGAGAAAGCGTTGGAAAAGGTCAAACCTAAGGCGGCGATCATCGTTCATCTTTACGGTTGGGGTTCTGCCCGTCTTGAGGATTTTCGTAAGCTTTGTAAATCGAAAGAAATTCCCCTATTGGAAGACGGTGCTCAGTGTTACGGTGTGAAATACAAAGGGACGTCTATTTACAAAGACGCGTTGATTGCGACTACTTCCTTTTATCCGGCTAAAGTTTTAGGCGGTGCGGGTGATGGAGGTGCGATCTTTACAAACGACGAGAAACTTGCGAACAAGGTGAGAATGCTCGCCAATCATGGAAGAATTTCTCATTACGCCTACGGAGATGTGGGTTGGAATTCCAGATTGGATACTTTACAAGCCGCCTTTCTTAATATCAACTTGAAACATCTTGAAGCAAGGATTGTTTCGCGTAGAAAAATCGCACAAAAATATTATGAAATACTCCCCAACCTTGGAATACGAGCGATTCGTCCGCCTAAAGATTACGAGGAGAATGGATATTGTAATGTGACTCTTGCCGTTCCGGAAGAACGTTCCCTGATTCAAGAAGTTCTAAAAGAAAAAGAGATCGGTTTCGGCAATATTTATCCCGGCGCTATGAGTGATCAGCCGGGCGCAAAACCTTATATCAAAGAAAAGTTCGGAGATAAACACACGACGGGAAAAATCTGCGCTTCGGTTCTCAACTATCCTTTGTTTCCTTATATGAAGGAAGAAGAATTGGAGGAAATCTTCTCTGCGATTCGTGTATATAATTCTAAAAAGAAGTAAATTTTACTCCTTCGACTTTTTATAGGCTTTACACGACCATTTGAAAACACAAATCCAGTTTCTATTTTTTCGGAAAAATCCCCCGCGCAAAGGATCGAAGCGGGGTCCGTTCCACTTAAGTATTGATGATCGGTAAATTCGAATGGACCGAAGCTGAGAGCCTGGTGGTTGGGCGGCCTCAAAGTAATTTTCTTTGTTTGTCGAATAATATCCGCCCGACCATGCGCCCAACGTTTTTTTAAGAATTAAAATTTCGCACATTTTTTTAAGGTTAACAAAACGTCAACCTCCGACAGATAAGGTCAAAGTAACCGCCGATCGCCGACTATACTGGCGCCTTAAAATGCAGGAGTTCTTGCATTGATTCTATTACTATTATATAATTAGCTCACCTATTTTTTATTCTGGATGGACTTCGAGTTTTTTAATAGTATAAGTTCTTCGGAACGACTCAGAGTAAATCCTTTTCAAAATGGATGCGAGGTTTTGGAACAAGCTGTAAGTTTTTTCTTGTTCTTTTATGTTTTCGGTCTATTATAAAACGGGGGGTCTAAATATGAAAGACATAGATATCGGAATATCCGAAAAAAATAGAGAAACTATCAATGCGGGACTGCAGAAACTTCTGGCCGATACTTACATTTTATACTTTAAAACACATAGTTATCACTGGAACGTAACCGGTCCGCAATTTAATACTCTTCATCTGATGTTTCAAACTCAATACAACGAACTTTGGCTTTCCATCGATCTAATCGCCGAAAGAATCCGTGCCTTGGGCTTTTATGCTCCGAGTTCGTCCCATCAATTGGGTAAGTTGACTTCGATTCATGAGGAAGGAGGAGTTCCTCACGCGGAAGATATGGTTCGCCATCTGGTAAGCGGGCACGAGACCGTGATTAGAACGGCACGCGCCCTTCTGCCTGCTGCAGACGAAGGAGGAGACGAAGTGACCCTGGACCTTCTTACTCAACGATTGGAGGTTCATGAAAAAACCGCCTGGATGCTTCGTAGTTTGCTGATCGTCGAGAACACCTGAAATTTAAGACCTGATTTTTTAATACGAACGGGTGTTCCGTTTAAAGGTGTGCTCGTTCTGCTTAAAAAAGAGTTACGAAAAAACTATGCTTTATGGATTTGGTCTTTGTATCTGAAAAAAGAATTACGGATTCTTTATCATGAAGGGCTAAATGTTATCCACGAACATTTAAAGCCCTGATTCCTAAAGCCCCTATCCACTTACATCTAAAAAGAAAAAGTCTTGCGATGTCAAACGAGGAACTTCTTCGTTAGGGTAACGAGTCGTTTCACAAAATTCGTATAAGGCGGATACATCAGCCCGATCGAACTCAAAGCGGCTTGGCGGAGAACGGAACGTTCGTGAGAAAACGCCTTGAATCCGAAATAACCGTGGTAACTTCCGTGGCCGGAATGATTGACTCCTCCAAAAGGAAGATACGGATTTACGAGGTGAAGAATCACATCGTTGACCGCGACTCCTCCGGAAGAAGTCTCCTTCAGAATCTTTTTGATCGGACGTTCCTTTTTACCGAAAATATAAAGAGCCAGCGGTTTCGGCTTGGAATTGATCTTTTCAATCGCCTCGTCCAGGTTCGTATAAGGGATCATAGGAAGAACCGGCCCGAAGATTTCATCTTCCATAATATTCGAATTTTCTGGTACATTACTGAGAAGAGTAGGCGCGATATAATTTTGAGAAGCGTCCGTTTCGCCTCCCATTTCGATCTTAGCACCTTTTTCTACGGCTTCGTGTATGTAGCCGGAAACTCTATTGAAGTTGCGATCGTTTACGATTCTACAGAAGTCCGGATTCTCCTTGAGGGCTTTTCCGTCTTTACCGTAAAATTCTTTTATAACAGATTTTGCCTCTTCCACGAAAGGTTTGATGAGGTCGTTGGGAATGAGCAGATAGTCGGGAGCGACACAGGTTTGTCCCGCATTCAATACTTTTCCCCAAACGAGTTTTTTAGCGGCCTTTTTGATATCCGCGCTTTTGTCGATGATCGCGGGAGATTTTCCGCCTAACTCGAGTGTAACGCTAGTAAGATGTTTTGCCGCCGCGGTCATCACGATCTTTCCTACTTGAGTGCTTCCCGTAAAAAAGATATGATCCAAAGGAAGTTCCATAAGCGCACCGGAAACTTGATAGTCTCCTTCGAAAACGGCGACTTCCTCTTTCGGGAACACTTCGGTTATAATCTTTTGAATCAAGTTGGAAGTAACCGGAGTAAATTCGGAAGGTTTGATTAGGACCGTATTTCCCGCGGCGATTGCAGCCGCAAGGGGAGCAAAGGTAAGATAAAACGGATAATTCCAAGGTCCAATAATTAAAACGACTCCGCGAGGTTCGTAAAGGATCTGGCTTTTGGCACCGAAAAGGGTCATCGGAGTTTTGACGTTCACCGGTTTCATCCATCTGCGAACGTGTTTGATCGCATCGTTGATTTCCGAAATGGAAGGCATGATTTCCGTAATGTCCACCTCTCTTTCGTTCTTACGGAAATCGGCGTTTACCGCTTTTTCGATTTCGGGAGTATATTTAAAAATCGCTTCCCTCAGTTTTTTCAATCGCTGAATGCGCTGACTCGCCGTGGTCAATTTCATCACCTTATGGAAATGTTTTTTTTGGAGATGAAACACTCGTTCGATCTCCGTCTTGTCTACGGACGGAAGGGTGGGAATAAAATCAGAATTCGGTAATTTTACCGGAGATTCTTGTATAGTTGGCATCGAAATAAGCTCCTCATATAGTTCAGAAATTCATTTTCGGGGATAGGCCCGGTTGAAGTCCGGCGGGCTTATTCTACCATTGTGGAGCCGGAAAGCAATTCTTTTTATAAGGCCCCAAATCTCGTTCTTTGAGCGAGTGTGGCAGTTACGATTTTCCATCTTCTCGTTTTTAAGGATAAACTGCCGGTTTTTAACATTCGCACGGAAAGTGGTAAATTCCGTATATACGAGACGTTATATCCGAGTTTTGTAATGCGACAAGAGTCGGAAAAGGACGGTTAACGTTTTTGTTTTATGGGAGGAATGAAACGAACAGACGAAAGTTTCGATCTACGTTTAGAACTTCGGAATCAAACGAATCGAACCTAAATAGTTTCGGAGTTTATGTCAAAAATTCTCGTTTGTCTTGAAGGAACATAAATCAACGTAAGGAATTCCGTACCGAAAAAATCGTTATAAAAGCGAGCTCTTGTCGAAATGGATGTAGGTTTTTGGAATGAGCTTTTAGAATGGAACAGATTGGAAATTTTTTCTTAGAAATTCAGATCACTTGACAAGAACGGAACCTAAACGAAAGAATCATCGAATATGAGTCAAAATAAAACTTTAGAGTTCCATCATCACAGCGATTTGGGACTTTATAGTAATCTTAAAGATTTGGATCATCCTGTTCTAGAAAATTCTCCCGTTCATTATCGATTTCATAATCTTACCGAAGACGTGGACTCTATCATCAGTAGAACCTTGGATCGTTATCTGCTTCAACTTGATATCATTTACGTAAGAGATTCCGTTTTTACGACTCTTAAGGAAACGATTGCCAACTCGATCAAAGCGAACGTCAAGCGGATTTATTTCCGGGAATTAAAAGCGGATATTCACAATCCTGAAATCTACAAACAAAAAATTTTAGGATTTAAAAAGGACTATTTAGATAACAAGGAAAAATACGAGGAACTTCTTTTTAAGAACAACTTCGTAGTTTTGGTCTCTTTCGTTTATAACAAGGATATGATTCGGCTCCGAGTGATGAATAACGTGAAACTCAGTCCGACTGAGGTGGAGAGAATCAATCAAAGAATCGGAAAGGCGAAACTCTATAACGACCTCGCCGAAGCCTTTCTGGAAGCTGGAGACGAAACCGAAGGGGCGGGACTTGGACTTGTAATGTCTTTGATGATGTTGAAGAACGACGGTCTTGCCGAGACGTCTTACAAGATCGAAAGTCAAGGGGATAACACAAGCGTAATCATCGATATCCCTTTGAACGTCACGAAAGAAAATTTTCAACTTCAGCAAACACGGGACATCCTTAAGAACGTCGACGGACTTCCGACATTTCCAAGATTGATCCAAGACATTCAAGAGATGATAGAAAAGCCTAATTCTTCCATCGCTCAGATTGCGGAAGTCATCAAAAAGGATGTAGCTCTCTCCGCGAATATTCTCAAGCTCGCAAATTCAGCCGCTTTTATTCGTGCGAACAACGTGGAAACCTTGGACAGAGCGATTCAACTGATTGGCCTCAAAGAACTCAGCCAACTTCTGTTTTCTCTCGGAACCAAACAGATTCTCGAAGACAAGTTTCCTGTGCTTCTTTCGATCTGGGAAAAATCCAATCAATGTGCTTTCTACTGTAAGTTGATCGCATCGAAGACCGAGCTTCCCCATGATGCTGTCAGTAATCTTATGTCCGCCGCGTTGTTGCACGACATAGGAGAAATTATTCTTATTTCCTTGGAAGAAAGAACGATGAAGAATATCGGTAAAATTTCCGCGTCCAAAGAGATCGCATCTGCCGTATCTATGGAAGAAGCTGCATTAGGAATTACTCATACGAAAGTCGGTGCGTTGATCGCTGAAAAATGGAATTTTCCGGACTTATATGCAAAAGCGATGGAATTCCATCATAGACCTCTGACCGTCGAAGAGGAATATGTTCCTTATATTTATCCGATCTATCTTGCGGATATGATGATTAAGATCAACAACGAAGAGGCTAAATACGGTGAGATCCCCGAAAAAGTTCTTCAGTTCTGTAAATTCGAAAGCGCCGGTGATTTTCATTCTTTTAGGACTAAGGCTTTGGAAAATTTCCTATCAAGAACCAAATAAGATCGGTGAATTAAAAAATTTGAATTTTGAGAGAACCTCTATAAAATCCAAAAAGCTCTGGGTTTCATTTTTTAAACTTCCGGTTTCATTCCGTGAGAAAAATCGTCGGTGAGAATTTCAAAAGCCGCTTTACGATTCGAAGTCAGCTTTGTATAAACAAGATCTTCCTTTCGTTTCACAAAAAGTTCCGCGTTGGCGATCTTACTGTTCAGACAATATTTCCAGCCGCCGGGCGGATTCCAGTACTGAAGGCAGGCAAAATCTCGGGGTTCCGCGTGGATTCTTCCTCTGATTTGAATCTCACTTGAGTTCGCCGCAAAATTCCAATCGAAGTAACGATATTTCGCCCTACCGAAACTTAAGAATGGACGATTGAGTTTGTAATCCTTACCTTTAAACCGAAATACGATCGGGGTGATTGCTGGAGTCCATAAGGGCCCGATCTTTAACTTTGCGGTGGCAAGTTCCAAGAAAGAATCCGCTTCTTCCTCAAAACCGACAACTTGTCCCCAAGCATATTGATCGGTATGTTTGGATCCCCAGTTATGATTGTGACTTCCGATCCAATCTCGAACTTGAATTTCTTGGGAACCGAGTTTCAAACTTCCGGAAACTTTCACTCTAGGATTTCCAACCAGCACTTTCGCTTTTGGAAAATTTCCTTCATACAAATTTTCGGGAAAAAGAAAAAGTGCGGGACTGCCGCCTGAAATTTTTAGATCCCAGAAAATTTTTTCAGGGCCTTTGCTGTTTCCCGCTTTTCCTAAAAGATACGAATCCGAAAGTTCAGAATCTCCGATCCTAACGGAGAATGGTATGGAATGAAACTTACATTTTTCGATAGGGAATTCCGACTTGGATACGAAATGAGTATTTTTTTCTCCGTCGAAATAAATGGCCCAGAGTTCTCCGATTGCTTTTTCGGGATGGTTTTTCGGTGAAAAGATCGTATAACGAATCCATACCGCCTGACACACGTTAGGATTATTGGCTCTGACAAACCAACTTTCATAGTGCCCTGTCAGATCGTCCGTTTTGAATCTTGGGTGATTGAAATTGGATGAGATTCCGTTCATAGTTTTCCTTGAATCGAAAGAATTCCGACTCTTCTACGGGATCGTCACTCTTTCTCAAGTATAATTCTCATTTTTGAATCTTATTTTTCTCATGAGTCTTTGTATTTTTTGAGGAAAGGCCGATTCGATTTTATCTTCGGATCAACTTGAAGTTTGTTTTAATCTGAACTTCAAAAGAACATTTTGTGGTAATAAATAAAAACTTCCCTATACAATCATTATAAACGGATAAGATGATTCATCAATCGGGCATCTGAGTGGAATTCGTATCCGATTAATCTTATTCGCGATTTCTACATAAAGAAGTCCCATCAGTTTTAGCATAAATCCTCGTTTAGGAGCAGAATTTTGGAAACTCTATTCTGTAGAGGTGAGTAGGACAGTTCTAAATATAGAAAAGAATCCGTTCCGCTTCTATAAAAACCGAATCAATTCCGAAAGGGATTTCAAATCTCCTTTTTCGTTTTTTAAGTAGGATCTCCAACCTAAATACTTCGGAACTACGATATCCAGTTCGTATTTGTCTCCGCAATAAACTAAACAATCCTCGGAAAGCCCCACCAAACGCATAGCCTCTTCGAAAATCTTTGGAGAAGGTTTTTCGTACCCGAACTCGGCACTTACTATTACAGGATTTAAATATTCTAATATTCCTTTTGCTTCCAAAAGCGCTCTAAGCCTGTGATCCCAATTGGAAATCACTCCGAGTCCCCAATTTTCGTTCTTACAATAATCCTTGAGTTTCCAGAACCCCGGATCAACGGTCCAAAGTTCCGGGTCCGCAAATTTGCTATAGATGATCGGAAATGCTTTTTCAAGTGAAACGCGGTCCGGAATTCTTTCTAAAAAATTTGAGAGCAATTCCTTCCACCAACCTTGAGTTCCTCCCGGATGAAATTGATATTTATCCCTATGTTCTGGCGGAGAATTCTCGCGCATCTTGTGCCATGATTCGGAGAATGCCTTCCTGTAGATTTCTTGTGCGTTCTTTTCCTTTTTTAACCCCGCTTCTACGAGGATTTCGAGATAGGTTTCACCGGCGGATTTTTTCAGATGAAGAATCGTATCTCCTACATCCAAGAATAGATACTTATTATAACTCACGTGCTTACTTTTTTTGCCCCCGAAGTTTTTGCATCAAGGAATTCTAAAATCAAAAATGACTTGAAAGTCGCATTAAAATATTTACGCTCAGAGTTTATGTCAGGTTCTAATCTTTCCATCGGGATCTTTATCTTTTCGAGTGTCACACAACTTGATTTTACAGGACCTTATGAGGTTTTTTCAAGAATTCCAAATGTAAAGATATTCTTATTCGCTCAATCGAAGGAACCGGTTGTGGCGGAATCGGGAATGAAATTGATCCCCGACTATGATTTTTCGAATTGTCCCGATTTCGACATTCTACTTGTACCGGGAGGTGCCGGAACTACCCTTCTCATGGAAGAATTTGAAGTCTTAAATTTTCTCAAAACAAAAGCGGAAAATTCTAAATTTATCACTTCGGTTTGTACAGGTTCTTTGGTACTTGCCGCGGCTGGCCTTCTCGACGGATATAAGGCGGCGACTCACTGGCTTTCCTTAGATGTTTTAAAATTGTTTCCGGTTCAGATTTCTAGCGAACGTTTTGTCAAGGATCGTAATCGGATCACAGGGGGCGGGGTTACCGCGGGAATCGACTTTGCCCTTTTTTTAACCGCTGAACTTTTCGGGACTGAACTCGCTGAAGAAATTCAACTTATGATCGAATACAATCCAACTCCTCCTTTTACTTCGGGGCATCCGACAACTGCCACTTCTCATTTGGTGGAGAAAGTAAAACTAAGTCGGGAAACCACTCAAAATCGTAGAAAGGCGGCGGCTATTCGGGTTTTAGCGTTCAACAAAAAAACATCGAAATCCGGTTCGTAGTTTTAGGAAACTGCCTTCCGCCGTAAAGAAACAGAATTTTAGAATATTCATCTTTTTTGATGAACTAGATGAGGTTCGTTTAGGTCCTTCCAAAGTTCCGGATTTCCGACCGTGAGCGATGCTTCGTGAATTTCCTTTAGAAACTCGGTTTCTTTTTCCGGATTTTTTTTCTTTTGTTTCGAATCCAAGGATTCCTTTACGCTTGTAAGGATTTTGTCCAAAAGAAAATGAATCGGTTTGTCCCAAATTGCGGCGGTGGTTACGATCACCATTCTTCTATGAGGGATTACATACACGAACTGACTCCCTTTTCCGTTTGCCATAAACGTTTTTTCCCTTCGAATTGGTGCGTCCACAATTGATAACCGTAGTTTTGTGAGGCTCCTGGTTTGATCGCTTGTTTGATCCAATCGAGTTTGAGGATTTTTTTACGTTGATAATTTCCATTGTTCAAGTACAGAGTTCCGAATTTCACCATATCAATCGGTCTCAGTCTCAGACCGAAACCGGCGGTCTGTCTTCCCGAAGGAGATGTGTACCATTCATAACCTTTAAAATCAAGCCAAGAGAATAAAGTATTTTCCGCGAAATGAAGCAGTGTCATACCTGCTTTGTTTTCCAAAACCGCGGCGGCAAGTTGAGAATCTCCGTTGCTGTAATCGAATTTTGTTCCCGGTTTGTCTTTCACTTCGGGTAATAATGCGATTATGAGAGGATCTTCCGCGGTTCTAATATCCTCTCGTTCCGGAAACTCGGACCAGCGCATTCCGGATGCCATATGAAGAACGTCTCTGAGCCGAAGAGACTCTTTGCCTTCGAGTAAAGGAAAAGGTAGGTTTCCAAGGGAAAGAAGGGAATTCATCACCGGCTCGTTCACCGTTTTTAGAATTCCTTCGAAATTTAAAATTCCGAGCAGAGTGGATGTGACTGTTTTTGTAACCGAATAAACGCTGTGATTGTGATTGCGGGTAACACCTCCCGCATAACGTTCCATAACCAATTTTCCGTCTTTTACGATCAGAAGAGAACGGACTTCGAGTCCTTCTTCACGAATGGATTTTGATAAACGAAGTAGGGGAGTTGAATCCAAACCCACATCTTCCGGTAGGGCGATCGGAAAACCCTCGAAAGGAGTTCTATTGAGTTGTTTCGGCGCTAAAAAACGAGAGGAGTTTCCTAATATTACTTCTCCCTCGCGTCCGGTAGAGGCACAGGAAAGGATCCATCCGACCCAGATCAGAAAAAGGAAAATTCTCATACGAACCTCACTCTTTTTCGTAAGAGATTCAAATCGATTCTTTTTCTTTTGAATTTTCGATTTTTGAAATTTATTTCCTAGAACCTTTGCAAGTTAAATGGGTTCTAAAATTATTTTTTAATCGGATTTGAGTAGCTTTTTGACGGATTTTTGTGAAAATTTATCGTAGTGTCTTTTTCGATGAATTCAAAACTCATTTTACGTTTTTTTCTAATATGTTTTTTTTGCATTTCGATTTTAACCATGGATTGTTTGGTTCGAGTTGATTGGGATAATCCGAATCAAAAAAACGTGAAAAAAGTTCCGTCTCCCGATGCCTTTCCCACGGCGGAAGATGCCAATCTTACACAAGTAGAACGAGCACGGCTTATCAAGGAAGAAAAACGGACCGGATTTTCTCCGGAAGGTTTTGAACTCGCTCATAATCAAGAATCCAAATTTTCTTACGAGTATGCTTGTACTCAACTTCTTGCCAAGTGTCAGGCGAATTGTATGGAAGAATGGTATCCTTTTACTTCTATCTTCTTGCCGATTATAGGCTATAGAAGCGCAAAACAACGGCAATGTATGGATCGATGTAATCAATTCTGTAAACTTCCCAGCCGAATTCTTTCCGGCGAAACGAGTACAGCTCCGACAAGTCCCGGGCCGCAATCTCATTAAAAACCCGTCCCAAAATCTTAGAATATGGGAACTACCGTGTTTTGTTGCTCGTTTACTGAGTTGATTTCTTTTAAGGTTTTGAAACGGGCTTTTAATACTATTTATTTCCGATACGATTCTAGTTCGTTTAAAGGAGTATCAAAATGGATTTCTGCTTTTGAAGATTGAGAACCAAAATATTCTTGAGACAACTTCAGCTTCAAATTTTCGTCTTTCCAATTTTTAAAAGGAAGTCCGTACAGAGTAGTGCGGTATGTATCTAAATCGAACGGATAAAAAAATCCCTTTGGGAATCTGGTTTTGAAATTCCCTGCGCCGAAAAACGTAAAATCGGCGATAACTTTCCAACGTTCTTTTGTCCAAATATCTTCTTCGCTTAACAATCGGATTTCGTAGTAAAAACGATCCAGTTCGGGATTTGAAAGTGAAACGACGGTCTCTTCGATATATTCCTTATAACCTTGAGGCAAAAGACGGATATAATGACCGGGAAAACCTTTGCCGGGTAGTCTTGCCAAAAACGGATCGGTGATTCCCAAAAGATCGATCCAGTGAATTCCGGGACCGCCGTAAAATCCTGATAATCCGACATTAGTCGTAATCTGAACTTGTCGGAATTCCGAAATGTTCGTCTTAGTCTTTGGGTTGTTTAGCGCGATTCTTTTTGCGTATTGCGCCCAAGGATGAGTATCGGGAGTGATTCCCTCAAACCAATGATTTAAAGAAGTATTGTCCCGATACGAAGCTCTTTCGTCTACGATTCCTTTTTCCACTCGAATCGGGGATCTCTGAAATATGTAACGTAAAGGCGAAGCGGAGTGCGCAAAAAAGTAAACCGAAACGATTACACTTGATGTAAATAAGAATATTTGAATATTCAATTTCGAATCTTCAAAATGAAGGGCCAAAAAAAGAGATTGGGAAAAAACGGAAACGATCAAACAGGTGCCCAAAAATCTTCCGGCCATAAAGTCTCCTCCAATCTGGAGAAGATACAAAAATACGAAGACTATCGAACCGAAACCGAAAAACAGAATTCCTTTTTCTTTTTCGGACAACGCCCATTTTGTTTTTGTAAATCGTTGGAGAACCGGTTCTGAAATTATCCAAAAGACATGCGTTCCGAAAATAAAAAGAACGATCGGATCCCATTTTAAGCTGATTCTGAGGTAGTCCCAACCGACTAAAATTTTTTCCGGAAAAGACGACAATACATTTGTCTTGGCGTAGAACGTATTCGGGAGCAGAGAACCGAAATAGACGAGTGAGAACCCCAAGTAAAGTGGCCAGATGAATATTCCTAAAAAAGAATATTTTAAAAATTGAATTCTTTTATCCCTGAAGATTTTTCCCAAAAGGACGCACAGGGGCACTGCCAAAAACAAAATCAGGTCTAAGCGGGTCAAAAGCAAAAGCCCGACCAAAAATCCGATTTCGAGAGAATCTGCCGCTGCGTTTTCTGGTTTCCCGTTTAAATACAATGAATAGAACTTGATCTCGAAAAAAAGTAAAAGCAGAAATGAAAGAGGGTTTTCTAAGCCTGAAGTATTATAATCTATGAATATTCTGGAAGAGAAAAATACCGACAAAGAAATAAAAATCAATCCGAGACCGAATCGAAATTTCAAGAGAGTGAAACAATAAACGGATAAAAAAAGAATTCCGCAGGCATAAGATAGAATGTAAGCCGAAGCCGAAATGTCTTGAACGATCCATTGGATCGGAATCAACAAAAAAAGCCAAAGCGGATGAGTATAGACCTGAACCCTTTCCCAAGGATTCCATCGAAGACCGAACCCGTTCAGAAAGTTATCCACGACTCGAAACGTGATGAACGAATCGTCGCTCAACCAGGCACTATGATAAAAAAGAAGAGTATAAAGAAGGAATAAAAAAAAGAGGACGAGTTTACCGGAAATTTTTTTGGGAAGGACGGCTTCCGGAAGATCCATCGTTTTAAGAGTGTCGTTTGCGAAGTTCTTCTACGATGTCCTGCAGAGAAAGTTCTTGTTCGACGAGCAATACTTGTAAATGAAAAAGCAAATCAGCCGCTTCGTGGGTAAGTTCCTTTTTATCAGAATTTTTTGCGGCGATGATTACTTCTCCGGCTTCTTCTCCTACTTTTTTGAGAATTCGATCCACTCCACCTCGGAACAAATCCGCGGTATAAGATTTATCGGGAAGATCCTGTTTTCTTTTTTTCAGAATGTTTTCCAACTGTAATAAAAATTCCATGAGTTCAGGTTTCCTTTACAAAATCTGCCTCTCATTTTCCCGGACTCCGGTTCTCCGACAACCGTATTTTTTGAGTTCTTCCGAAAGAAAACGCTGGCTAAAGAATTTGCAAAAGAATCTTATGATTAGGGATGAAAAATTTACTAGGACTTTAACATCTCCGATAAGTTACTCAAACGTGGGAGTTCCCACAAGAGTAACTTTTACTTGTAAATGTATGATTTTATGATAAAGAAAAATCTCTCGGATCTTTCCACCACCCGCCCCTCCACCCAGAATGAGGGTGGGGCCCGATTATCACAGGGGGTTGTCGTATTTCCGACGGATTTATCTTCGGATTCAAGTAATTTATGGGTAAAGTTGAAGTTGCGGCTTTTGAAACGCAACATAACATTTTCTCTTGAGTGTGTTGGATTTTTATCTTTCCCAGTTTCCGTTTTGTTTTGTGTAATTTTCTGTTTGCCGATTTCGGCTGAGATTCAATGGGAAAAATCTGTCAAAGCCGCTTTTGAAAAAGCAAAGACCAATGGAAAACCGATTTTTATCGATGTCTATGCGGATTGGTGTGGTTACTGCAAGACTTTGAAGAATGAGATCTATCCCAAAAAAGAAGTTCAACTGGAACTTTCTAAGTTCGTTACACTTTCTTTAGACGGTGATACCTTTCCGAATTTAAAACGCAAGTACGGAATTAAAGGCTATCCCTCGATTCTTTTCTTGGATCAGAATGGAAGTCTCATTGATAAAATTACCGGGATGCCGGATTCCAAGATGATTCTCAAATATTTGAAAAACGCATACGCTCGCAAAAACTTAGAGAAAGAATATCTCGAAAAATTAGCCAAAGATCCGAACGGGATCAAGACCAACTTTCAAGCGGGAGTTTATTATTTCGAAGCGAAAGAATATACAAAGGCCATTCAATTTTTTCAGAAAGCAATTAGCGCGGACGATACAAGGGATACGGATAAAAAACACGACGCATTATTTAATTTGGGAATTTCTTATTTAGAAGTCGGAAACTTTAAGTTTGCAATTGCCACTTTCAATTCGTATATTTCCAGATATCCAAACGGGGATCTATCTTCGGTCCTTTTCTTTCGAGCAAACGCATACGAAGAATTGAATCGAAAAGAAGAAGCAAAGGTTGATTACAAAAAGGTTCTGGAACTGACAACCGACCCGGAAGAAAAAAGAGACCTTCAATTCAGAATCGATTCTTTGAATTAGAATATTTCAATATTCGATTTTCCTTGCATCGAACTCATGTTATTTATATAATTAATCCTTTAAAAAAGCAAGGCCCCAATCTCTTACATTACCGGCCCCTAAAGTGATAAGCTTATCTCCGGGTTTCAGAGAATTTTTCAATGTGAAAATTCCTTCGGAAATTTCTTTAGGGAGAATTTTTGCGGGAACTTTCATGGAATCCGAAATAAGCTCGGTTCCCACACCCTCGATCGGATCTTCTCCTGCGGGGTAAATTGGTAAAAGATACACCGATTCTCCAGTATCCAGACTTTCGGCAAATTCCTTATAAAGATTTTGCGTTCGAGTATATCGATGGGGTTGAAAAAGAATGATCGCCCTTCCGTTTTTTTTCAGACCTTCCATGGACTGAATCACCGCTTTGATTTCTGTGGGATGATGTCCGTAGTCGTCGTAGACCTCGATTCCGTTTTTGCTGCCTAGATATTCGAGTCTTCTGCTAACTCCGGAATATTCTGAGATTTTAGAAACGAGTTCCGCAATGGGTGCACCCGCCTCGGAGCAGGCCAGAATTGCAGCCAAAGCGTTTTTTAAATAGTGTTCTCCAGGATACTTAAGAGAAAATGAATATTCCTTTTCTTGAAATCGAAAACTAAGGCTGCCTGACTCAATCGTGTAATATATGATTTTAGAAGAATTAATATCCGATAAGGCGTCGTTTCCAGTGTTGTTTCGAACACCAAACGTTTCGATGCTCGAAATTTTCTCTTTCGAATATTGTGAAATATCTTTTTTTCCGGTTCGTAACGTTTCATTTTCTAAGTTAGATGAAATTACCCTGTTTTCCGCAACATCCGAGTCCCCTGTGCGAGTTCCTTCGACATCCGAATTCTGCGAAAGACCATTTGCAATTCCGCCAGAAACAAAAGATTTAGAAAAGCCTAATATTTTAGAATGATCTTGGATTAATGTAAGAGAATCTCGGATTCCGATGTCATCTAAGTTCAAGATTAATTTCCGAGAGGCGCGCTCCATGTAACGTGCAAAGGCGTTTAGGAGATTTTCCCGAGTCTGATAATGATCCAAATGATCTTCGTCCACATTGGTAAGAATCCGAATTCCCGCATTATGATTATTGAATGTCCCGTCTGACTCGTCCGATTCAAATATTCCCCATTCTCCTTCTCCCCAAGAACCGCCTTTCCCACCTAAAAACGCGACTTCTCCTCCAACCATTATAGACGGTGACATCCCGCATTTTTCTAGCAGGAATGCGGTCATAGCGCTCGTCGTCGTTTTGCCGTGAGAACCCGCGACGGAAATTTGTTTTTTCTCCGACATGACCTGATGAAGTAATTCCGACCGGTGCACTAAAGGAATTCCCTTGTCTTTGAATTTTTTCACCAAAGGATGGGAATCCAATCGGATCGCGGAA
>NZ_AHMT02000009.1:42500-45000 GCF_000243815.2 Leptospira alexanderi serovar Manhao 3 str. L 60
CGCAATAAACGAAGCGTTTCGGAATAAATTTTTTTTCTCCGTCTTTTTTCAGGGTTTCGGGCGCACGGCTGATCGCGGGAATTTCCCTTTTCACGTAGATCGTATTTCCTTTTTTACGAACCTGAACTTTTCCAAGCATGGCGTTTTCGATTTGGGAAAGTTCCTGAAATTCCACTTTATAGTAAACCTTCGCTTTTTCTCGGAATAAACTTGGATCAGTTTCCGGAGTAACGATCTTTTGATAGGTATAATCCTTGAGGGAAATGTTTCTAGAAAAAAAGCCTTTGTTGAGTCTTCCTAAAATTTCGTCTTTCTGCGTGGGAAGAAATTTGATCAGGGATTCGTCGGAATTCCTACGGGTCGGAACTACATAAGAAACCTCTAATGTTCCCGAGAAATCGTAATTGATCGTCAATGTCTCTTCATAATCGAAACAATTGGAAAAAAATAATAACAAAATCGTGGAGAGGAAAAATTTATAAATCCGGCCGTAAAAGGGGCTCATGCATCAAATCTGAGAGAGAAAAGGATTCCCGTCAACGAAAAGAGATTTGCGGTTTGTGCCATTGTAAACCAGCGGATTTGGACACAGGAGTTTTTCTCCTTTTTAAGGGAAATAAATTGGCTCAAAAGCACGATTTATAAGATGTCCCGGGGCACGTAATTCGAAATCGGATTTATGAAAAGTATAGCGGGAGGGAATTTCATCTCCGAAACGCGGAAAGAATTCCTTCTTTGATTTTGGTCATGATTCCGGGTTGAGAACGGAGTCCGTGTTTTTTCAAAAAGGATTCTACGTATTGAAAGACGTCGTCTTCCGCGCGATCTCCCATTACCAGACAGGCGTGACCGTAGTCTTCGGAAGAACCATTTACTTTGGAGATTACTCTAAATTCTTTTTTCTTGGAGCTTGCGTTTTCGTAAACGGAACGGACTGCTTCCGGAGTCGCGATGACGTCTTTTTCGCCTGCTATAAACAAAGCGGGGACGGAAATATTTTTCTGGAGTTGGATGTAATTGTAGAATCCGTTGAGAGAGTGCATCTGCTTTGTTTCGATCCAGTGCATGAATTGTTCCGTGACTCCGTCCGAAATATTCTCGATTGCGTTCTTCATAATTTTCTTCACCGTTTTGGATGAAGTCACCTTAGGGTTGTAAAGAATTTCGTCGATTGGAGTATAAAGTTCTCCCGCTAAAGGAGCGAGGATGGAGGCTCCGAATTTCAGATCCAACATCTTTCTTGCACGGGGAAATCGGGAAAGAAGTCCGATCAGAGTGATACCGATATGGTTCAGGTTTCCAGGACCGCCTAATGATACAAAGGCGGCGATGTCCTTCGTATCTTTTTTACGCTCGGACATACAAAAATGAGAATATAGAATCATCGCTCCCATGGAATGCCCCACATAGGAAACGCGCTCGGAACCGGTAATTTTTTTCACCTTCTCAAACATCGCAGGAATGTCATATTTTACGATGTCATCGAACGTGAAGTCTTCGTAACGAGTTGGGCTTTCGTGATAAGATCGTCCGCAACCTCGAAGAGAAACCGCAAATACGTCGTAACCTCTGAGTTTAAGATAATAAGGGAGAGAATGTCTTCTATCTAAGTCGACCACGAACTTGTTCGTTGCGATTCCGTGAACGACCAACACGGGCGCCAATTGCTGATTTGGTTGAGGAGGAATATGTCTGTGGAGAGCTAAATTCCATCCGTCCTTCGTTTTCGCAAAGTGAACTTCGTCTGCGATGTCCTCTTGTCCGTATAATTTTCCGATCCAGTTTAAAAGAAGAGGATGGATGATGAGAATTAAGATCAGGATTCCAGTGAAGATGAAGGCGAGTGTGGACGCAAACAACGCGAAAAAAAGAAGAATGAAAAACGTAGTCGCTAAGTAGAACGGACTTCTACGATTCTTGAGAATTGCGATCACAGAATTAAAAATAATGGAAAATCTGAAATGTCAAGAAATAGAAGCTGCTTGCTTGAAAAATCGAAGAAAAGAATCTGGTGAGTACAACGTGTCTCAAACCCCGGAATACAAACTTTATACTTCACCGAATGGATGGTATTCCATGGTGATTCCCGCACATTGGATCCACATGGTCATCGAAGGAATTCCCGCATTTTTCGAGGAAAACGGAAGCGGTGCTCTTCAAGTCTATGCCTTTGAGAATAAATCCGGAAATTATGATCTCGGAGAAGAATTAAAACGATATCTCAAAACGCACAAAATCGATTTCGAAGAGGATAAGATTGCGTCTTTCGAAAACGAAGAAGGCAACAAGATTATGGCTTGCGAATTTGTGAAGGAGGAACGTTTCTGGATGGTCTATATGATCGCCAATCAAAAGAGAATGACTCTTCTTACGTATAACAGCGACGAGATGCCTCCAAATTATCTTGTTAGCGAACTTGCTACCGTTATCAGTTCTATTCGATTTTTGTAATATGCTTTAAGCTTCTGAACGACTTTTACATCCTACTTCCGATTCGATA
>NZ_AHMT02000009.1:50000-72491 GCF_000243815.2 Leptospira alexanderi serovar Manhao 3 str. L 60
CGCTGTAGGACAATGAAATCGAAAAATTTTCTAAAAATGCAATTTAAGGCACTTTTTTGGGGGAGCATGGATTTGGAAACGGAAAGGCTTGTTTTAAGGGAGTGGGAAGACGGAGATATGGAACCGTTTTATCAAATGAGTTCCGATCCGATTGTAATGAAATATTTTCCGGTTCTTTTATCAAAGAACGATTCCGAAAGATTCTTTGAAAAGATGAAAGCTCATTTTGCGGAATTCGGATACGGGCTTTGGGTGTTAAAGACGAAACAAACAAAAGAATGGATCGGTTTTACCGGATTTTTGAATGTCGCTTTTTATGCTTCGTTTACTCCCGCCGTGGAAATCGGTTGGAGATTGAATTCTTCTTTTTGGAACCGTGGATATGCGACCGAGGCCGCGTCTTTTTACCTACGTTATGGATTCGAACAATTCAAACTTTCAAAGGTGGGTTTCTTTCACTTCCATTAAAAATGCACGTTCTCAGTCGGTTATGAAGAGAACTGGACAAGACAACTAATGCAAGGCAAAAATCGACTTCATAGTTTATTCACTCAAGCTGGTTTGACTGAAATTACCAAAAAGCATTTGCGAACAAAAGCATCCAGAGAAGCTTCCGTAACTCTACTTCCTGATCGATACAAAAGAGAAGCAGAAATTAAAGAGGCTCTGAAAAAAAATCAGAGTTATGTTCAAACGATCATGTCCATGCCTGGGATCGGTATGATTACTTCTTTGGCGATCATGAGTTATATGGGTGATTGTAAACGATTCTCTTCGGCTAAACAAGCCGCTTACTATGTGGGCTTAGTTCCGAGTGTTGATATTTCGGGAGATACGGTTCGATACGGTAGAATTGTTTCCCGTGGTTGTCATGCAATTCGAAGAGTAATTGTTCAAGCGGCCTGGAGTCTGGTTCGATGTCAGCATGGCGGAAAGATAAAAGAATTCTATCAAAGGTTATACCTTAAAAAAGGAGCTAAAAAATCGATCATCGCTACTTCACGCAAAATGATCGAAGTTCTTTATTCAATGATTCGAACGGGAGATCTTTTTGATTCTATGCCTGAAGAAGTATGGAATCGAAAATTAGCTCAATATGGTCTTATGTAAAAAAAATAGCGGGAGGGCTTGACACAAGAAACATAGGAGAAGTGAGGCGCTTTAGTTTTATCGAGCGCCAATAGAAGACCGCCTGAGTTTCACAAAAATGTGGGAGCTCTTACAGATTACGTCACATTGGCGGTTTATATCGCTTTTATGCGGTTTTCCCTGTCGTTTAGAATTCTAGGAGTTCCTACATTGGACGGTTTTGAGACAAGCTCTGATCTTCGGAAAGAAATGGACAGAATTTTCATCTTTCGATTACTTTGATTTCTCTTTAAACAAACTGAATACTCGGAGATTCGGATGACCAATCCACAGGGGAAATACGTCCTTTCCATCGATAGCGGAGGAAGTGGAATTCGTGCATTTTTACTGGATAGAAAAGGTAAAATCACCGAAAGACAATATGAAAAAACTCCTCCGAACATCCCCGAAATAGGGGCCTTGGAACACGATCCGGAAGTTTTATGGAAGTCTCTACTTTCTCTTTTGAAAAAAATACAAAAGAATAAACAAGTCGCAAAAGAAATAGCAGCATTAGGAATTTGTAATCAACGAGGATCTTTTCTACTATGGGAAAAATCTTCCGGCAAACCCTTGACTCCTTTGATCAGTTGGGCGGATGTTCGTTCGCATAAAACCGCAGAGGCTATGAATCGGAATCCAATCTGGAAAATCATTCGTTTTGTTTCCACACTCGTCGGAAGATTGACGAATCATCCGATGATGATCGCCACTTCCATGCTTAGGTTTACAACCGATCACGCAACTTGTAGACTGAAATGGGTTTTGGACGAAAATCCGGAGTTAAAACGCAGATGTAAAAAGGGCGAAATTCTTTTCGGCACCTTGGATACCTGGTTCATTCATAAACTTACAGGCGGGAAACAACATCTTACTGATTCGTCTAACGCGGTCGCAACCGGAATGTTCAATCCCTTCCAATTGATTTGGAACCAACCGATCCTTACAATTTTTGGAATTCCTGCAAATCTGTTTCCGGAAGTGAAAGACAGCAACGGAGATTTCGGCCATTCCTTGCCTGAGTTTCTAGGAGGACATTCGATACCGATTCGAGCATCGATCGGTGATCAGATGGCCGCTCTTTTCGGACAATGTTGTTTTGAGCCGGGTGAAGTGAAAATCTCCCAAGGCTCCGGAGCTTTCGTAGATATCAACATCGGCCCCAAAGCAAAACTATCCCGACGCGGACTTTTTCCTATGATCGCTTGGAGAATCGACGGTAAAACTACGTATATGTTGGAAGGATACGTTGCGACTGCCGGCACTCTGATTGATTGGCTGGGTAAAGGAATCGGACTTTCCGACACTCCTAAGGTCCTCAACGAACTTGCGGCACAAGCAGAAGATACGGAAGGAATCGTTTTTATTCCAACTCCCACAGGCGCTCGATTTCCTTACTTTAATCCTCGCGCTAAGGCTTCGGTTATCGGTCTTTCTCTCGCATCTCATAGAAGGCATGTAGCGAGAGCCGTCTTGGAAGGAATTGCTCTCAGCCTCTATGAAATCTTGGAAGGGATTCAACAAGATACAAAAGTTAAGATTAAGGATATCAAAGTGGATGGGGGAGTTTCTCAATCCGATATTCTACTCCAATGTCTTTCGGATTTTTCGAACGTGAGAGTGGATCGTGCTCCCGAGCCGGATATGACCGCGACAGGCGCAGCGTATCTTGCGGGTTTATCCATCGGCTTTTGGAAAAATTTAGGAGAACTCAAAAATCTACAAAAAGGTTATAAGTCTTTCGAACCGAAAATGGATTCAACCCAAAGAGCCCAAAAGATTCAACGCTGGAAAAAAGCAGTTACAGCGACTCTTTTCATCGAATGAGTTTCGAAACATAAGACAAAATGGCGCCCCTTCTAGGCTTGAAAAACGTGGGTTAGATGCAAGAATACAAGAAAACCAACAGTAAAGTCAAAAGAAAAGTATGTAGAAATGGATGTTCACAAAGAAACGATCCGGTAAGTTTCTAAAAAATATAGGAGTTCTTACAGATTACGTCCCTTTTGGAGAGTTTATGGTTTTTAAATCACCTTTCCATCGTTACACTAAAAGTTATCTTAAAAGTACTTTATCTTTGCTTAAGATGCCGATTCCAATCATTCTAAGATATTTTTGAAATAAGTTATAGTAAGAATTCCTACAATTCTAAAGTTTTAGGGCAAGTTCTAAACATTCCCAAAGGTAACAGCATAAATTTTGAACATCTTTCCGAACTCAGATATAAAACTGCCGATACGACATCGACAACGGGTCTTATTTTTTATAACCTTAAGTGACAACTGCAACCATTCCGCTTTCATATTCAATCTCTCGCATTTTTGAATTCTTTTTTCTTGCAGGAGTAATATAAATGAATTGAATTGTTCAATTAGAATTATGAAGAAAAATAAAATGATGAAACTATTTAAGTGGACTTTAGGTTTTTTAGGGGTCTTTGCACTGTTCCTCATCGTCACTTTTTATGCAGAAATTCCTAAATACGAATACAAAGTGGTTCCGCTACATTCCGACTTTGACAGTTATTACCACGAAAAACTTCAAATCAGTCGGACTAAAAAAGCAAGACCAGATAATGAGGAGAAATTGGTAAGGTATTCTCCGGGTAAAACCGAACTCGCCGTTTTGTATATCCACGGCTTTGGAGCGTCTCGCGCTGAAGGGGAAGAAGTTACGGATCAACTAGCAAAAGATCTCAAAGCGAATCTTTATTACGTTCGTCTTCCCGGACACGGAACCAATCTGGAAGACCATAGAGACACTACTTTTGCAGAAATTATACAAGATTCCGAAACGGCATTTTTAGAATTTGAAAAACTCGGTAAAAAAACAATTCTAATCGGAACAAGTATGGGCGGATTGATCTCCACGTACTTAGCGGCCAAATATCCGGAAAAAGTACACGCTTTGATTCTTGTTTCTCCTTTTTACGATTTTACAAGCCCTTTGGGCGGTATCTACCAATTTTCCTGGGGAAAAGACTTCGCTCACTTAGTGATGGGAAAAATTCGCAAATCAACGCAAGAACAAAAGCAAGATCCCGCCAGCGCATTCTGGTATAGAGATCAATATCTCGCAGCGGTTCAGAACTTATCCGACTTGAGAGAATACATCTTAGGAACGGATCCGTTCTCCAAAATTACTTCTCCCGTTCTTTTGTTTTATTATTACAAAAACGATCAGGAACAGGATAAATCCGCCTCCGTTCCGTCGATGTTAAACGCATTTGGAAAATTGAATCAGAACGGAAAAGCGAGTCCTTTCAACAAAGCCGTAAAGGTAGAAACAGGAAATCACGTCTTGTTTTCCAAATATATGAAAAGCGACAAAGATCTGATCTTAAAAGAAACGGAAAAATTTATCCAAAAAGTGTTTTTACTCAAAAGATAATTTTTCAACATTCCCGTTCAAAGGACCGCAGGAAAAGTCTTGCGTTGAAAGAACCAAGGAAAAGTTACCAGCTCGGAAAAGCCGCGTATGTATCCTTTACTAAGAGTTCGTTCCAAAACCGCGTGAGCGATTGAGTGCGGAGTCAAGAAATTGAAATTAGAGAAAAAGAATATAATAAAAGTAATATACAATTTCTTGACTGAAACACTGTATTTTGACCCATAGGGAAAAATATTGAGTTCGAGCGCGACTCTGCGCATTAAAACGAAGGAATTCCCGCAGAGGCCCGCTTTTAGGGATCAGAAGTCAGAGATTTTACAGAAGAAGGAAATCAGCCTTTGTTAAAGGCCAATCCATCTATTAGGAAAATGTAACTATCCACTGATTCCTAACCACTAGTATTTATCTCTTCCGTTTTTTAGCGGCCGCTTTTTTCCGAGCGACTTTCTTTTTAGCCGTAGTTTTGGGTTTTACCTTGGTCTTTTTAGCAGAAGACTTTTTCTTGGCCGCCTTCTTTTTCGGAGCGCCCTTTTTCTTGGCTGGAGCTTTTTTCTTAGCGGCTTTTTTAGGCGCGCTTTTCTTCTTAGCCGGAGCAGACACACTCAGCGTTTTTTGAGCAAGCAGAAAAGAACTTTCCGCTAAAGAAAACCAATCTTCCTCGAATTCGACCGGAATTTGGAGCCAATCTTTCATGGCTCTGTTATTATGAGAAGGATCGAAGAGCTTTGCTCCCGGATAACGGGAAATGATCTCTGCGATCTTTTCAGCTCCGAGTTTCAGAACGAGATCTCCTTCAAAGAAAGTGGCAAAAGGTTTCCCTTCTAGATTTAAAGAGTTTAAACCGAACCACTTCCCGGAAGTAATTTCTTTGTGCTTGGTTTGAAAATTATCAGAAAAGGTTTCAAAAAGAAATAGTGACATGCACCAAGAAGAATCCTTTTCCTTCAGTTTTCAAGAAATAAATATTATCGTCAGCCCGATACAACATTGCTTGGGTGATTTTTGAAAAAGCCTAAATCATAGAACGACCTATCAGAATGATTTCCCATCAAACCCCAGACCTAAAAACGTGAGTTCGGCGGTTGAAAATGGGAAAGAATTTTCTAAAAGCAGAAATCCATACAATTTCAGAATTTGTTCGTAAAATCGTGATTTGTGGTAGTTCCCACATTTTAAGAATAGATTTACAAAGTTCAGATCCAACTCTTTTCAGAAAAATGAATCGCGCCGAACTCACGTTAAAAAACGAATAAAGCCGAGCAAGAAAACGGGCAATTCTGTGAGTAATTTAAAACTTCAAAATTCAGCCGCCAAAAACCTATTCTTAGTATCCCGCATTTTTTGAAACTTTATCGACGTCTTTGAACGGATATCGACCCGGTTCGATGAGCCTCTATAATCCTTAGATTCCTATTACGAAAGCTTTCTCATTATAACTTAAAAAACTTATCCCTTGAAATTGAATGTTCTCTCAAGAGTTCTTCCGAAGGTTGGTTATAGGAGCACAAACCGGAATGAACATTTCAGAGAACCAAATTCGGAATTTAAACGAGTCTTTTGATATCATCAATTTGGATAGAATTAAATTCGCAGAAATATTCTTTGTCTATCTCAAAGAGAAAAACCCAAAATTCGAGAATATCTTCTCGAAGATTCAATTAGAAGAAGCTAAATCCTTTATGAATTCCGCACGAAATATCGCTCTTTCCGGCGCTCAAAATGTACAATTAGAAAAAGCGATTCAAGATTTCAAAATGGAATGTATTAAAATCTGCAACCGGACAGAGGAAATTCCCCTTCTAGAAAAAGCCTGGCTTTTTGCGTTGGAAGAATGGCTTGGTCCCTGGTACTCTCACAGAGTGGAAGAAAGTTGGCAAAAAATTTTCCAGATGCTTTACTCCGAAGAAACGACACTGCAATGGAGCCGATAATTTTCAGGTTATTTCCGCTTTTACAGTTCTATTCTCACTGATGCCTACACAATAGATTTGTCTTGAATTTTTGTGACCGAACCGGCGTTTAGAAGCGGAATTTTCGACAATCTATTATTATAACGTGAGTTCGGCGGTTGAAAATGAGAAGAATTTTCTAAAAGTAGAAGTCCCTACTTTTAAAATTTGCTCGTAAAATCGCGATTTGTTGTAGTTCCCACATTTTACTACTCGGACGCATGAAAATGATACTCGAAAATAAGCGGTCGGTTTTGCAAAAGTACAACGGTTCTCAAAAATTAAGTCAAATCGGGAAATCTCGACTTTTTAGAGGAAGATTCCAACATTCTAATTTTCGAAATAGTTTATCATAGTATTTTATTCATGCGTCCGAGTAGTAAGAACAGATTTAGAGAGTTCAAATTCCAACTTCCTACAAAAAAGATGAATCATGGATTTCTTATGCCGAACTCACGTTAGTTAAATTGAGAATTTTTACAACGTAGAAACGATGAATGCAACTTAAGTTTTTGATATTTCTGTTTTGGAAAAATTTCACTTTCTTAAAGTTGAGTGATAGACTTAGAAATTACGATCGGAATATAAAGAATATATCTTAAAAGTCCTTTGTTTTATCCCGAAACGAAGTTTCAAAACGGAACAACACTTTTCAGAAGTCAAAAAGTTTGAAAAAGAGAACTGGCGAACCAAAGATAATGATGATTTACCAATTTATGGCGCATCGGAAATGATGAAATTGATATGCGGAATCTTATTGTCGTTTTAATTTTTATCGTAATTACTTCTTCCGGTTTATTAGCGAAAACTTCCGACCTCAAAGGCGAATGTAAACCAAAAGAATGGATCTGTATTCTTACCCGCAACGAAAATAACAAAGTAGAATTTTACGTTCAAAACCAAACACCTTCGGGAGAATATCCTTTTACAATCTATTTCAATTTCACAACTTTGAATAACTTCGAGTCCGACGTCCCCCTACCATATCGTTTTATTTCCAAAGGCAGTTCGGAACCGAAAAAAATTCTCACGATCAGTCCGATCGACGCTCACAAAGAACGCTCTTACAGCTCAAACATCTATGTAAGAGCGGGGGGTGACGGTTCCAAAGCGAGAAACCTTCCCTATCGTTTACCTTTTGAATCCTCTTCTAGGGTCGGACAAGGATACAACGGAAAGTTCACACATACGGGAATATTCACTTATGCGCTTGATTTCACTCTTTCAGAAGGAAGCCCCGTTCTCGCCGCAAGAGAAGGACTTGTGATCGCAATACAAGACAAATATCAATCCGGAGGAACCTCCTCCTTCTACAAAGACAAAGCGAACTTCATCCAGATTCTACATAAAGACGGAAGTATAGCGGAATACGCTCATTTAAAACACAATGGAGTTTCAGTTCAAATCGGACAAATCGTCCAAACGGGAGAAAGAATTGGCTTCTCCGGAAACACGGGTTTTAGTAGCGCTCCCCATTTACACTTTCATGTTTTAAGACAGAAGGAAGACCTTCAAACCTTAGAATCAATTCCCATTTCTTTCGAAACCGACGAAGGAGTGTTAGACGAGCTTAAAGAAGGTGTAGTCTATTGGAATCCTTCGAACGCCTTGCCCGCGGGCAAAATTTTCTTTGAAGAAGATTTAAAAATTTGCTCTGAATTTATTCAAAAGAAACTTTTCGAATGCGAAGAAAAATTCAATCCGCAAAAACGACCGATTCTCGCACTTGAGGTAAGAAAACCGGGAAAGTATGATCTGAAAGTCGAAGTATGCAATCCGGATTCAATCTGCAAAAGAATCGATTGGACTCTTCAACCCGAGTGGAAATCCTCCGTTTCCTACTTCGACTGGAGTTTGTTTCCCGGACAACCCGGCAAATATAAAATTCAAGTCATCAACGACATCGAAATCATCAAAACCTGGATCGTTGAACGTTAGTTAGGGTATATTAATCTGCGTTTGAAAAATTCCATAAACCGGCAAACTATGAGAAATACAATCTTGAGCATCTCTATATTACCGACTACAATTGTGTTACATCAAAAAAATGGAATATGGATCGTCAAAATCTACGACTATCCCGACTCAAATCGATTCCATATTTAAGGCTAACTTTGAGAAATCGAAGGGCGATCAAAATTTTGAAACCGCTTCCCCGCAAAGACAAAATCCGAAATAAATGTAAAAAGGATTCCTAAATCCGACTTGCTTTTCAACACCGAGTTGATTCTATTCTCCGAAATAACAATCCATGGAGAGTGGAATGCATCCAGCAATCATCGCATTATTAGGTTTTGTATCTTGGACACTCGTGCTCGGACTTTGGTTGGTGAGTATACGATCATTCAGAGTATTGATGGGAACAAACAAATCGGACGAATTTCCCGCAGGAATCAAACACGGAAGCGAATTCTATTGGAGGCTTAACCGAGCTCATCTCAATTGTATAGAGAATCTACCTCTTTTCGGAGTTTTAGTTTTGATCGGCTCTTTCACCGGAGTTTTAGACGAAACATTCGGACTCGTATCGCAGATCGTTTTAGGTGCGAGGATTTTTCAGACTCTCGCTCATCTTAGTTCCGGCTCAGTGCTTGCAATCAATACCCGCTTCACCGGCTTTATTGTACAATACGGAAGTTTTACATATCTTCTTTGGCACATTCTTCACAACACGGGAATCGTTTAATCGGAGAACCGTTTTCGTATTAAATCGACGTGAAAAGAATCAGATTCTAAAACTCTATTTTTTTGGAATCAATGATCTTATTTACGAACCACAGAAGCGGGCTTAAAATTCGAAAAATTTCAGTCTTGTATTGAAAGATATGTAGTTTCCAAACCCGAAGAACACTTCGAAAAAACGAATCGGGCTTTGTTTTTTCCCAGAAAACTTTTTCGTATTTGAAATTCCGAAATTGAATTTTACCGGTACGATTGCGGAAAACCTTCCTCCAAAATGTCTCATTAAAAAAAAGAGACAATGGTAATAGAAGTTTTCGACTCAAGTTTTTCTCCCAAAGGGAAAAGTTAGAAACCGTCTTAAAAATGGATCCGAACGTTATACAATAATTTCTCGAAAGTGATGGAGGTTTTTAAGCAGCCTCTAACCCAATAATCGACAAAATGTCGTATCACTTCGTATGATATAGAATTTGAGTGGAAATGACCCTACTCAACAATCCATTTCCACCGAAAAGCGGAGAAGGTTCCGAAGTTTTAAATTGCAACGGCTCTAAAAAATGGAAATTTTCATCATGGAAAAGTTCTTCAATCCGCCCTTGAGAAGAACAAAATTCCGGTTATCAAGACTCAAAAAGGCAAGATTTTCTGAAAAGAAAATCTACTTGACCAAACATATTTTTTAAGAAGGATTCTTTTTACTCGAACCCTTGTCCGTCTGATTCTTAATTTTATGTTTTCTAAATTTGACTTTCTTCGTAAAAATCTCTACAGCATGGCGGAACTATGCCTCGAGCAAGTGCTTCTTTTAGACGACGCTCTAGAAAAAGACGACAGCGAACTTGCAAAAAAGCTAATTGATCGAGACGATCTAATCGACAATCTCGAAAAACAAAACGACAATCTTTCTCAGAACGCGATTTTGGAAGCGGTAGCCAATCGTAATTCCATGGGAATGGATCAGGTGGATGGAGAAGTCGTTTTAAAACGTGACCCTCTTCGATTCGCACTCTCGGCTATTCGGATCACGAGAAATTTGGAAAGAATGGGAGATCAAATCGTAAACTGTGCCAAATGTTTTCGAAGAGGTTTAATCCCGAAACGATTCTTCTGCGAGGAAGAAATTCTCAACAAACTCTTATCCAGAGTCATTACGATAGTCGGAATGGCTGTTGAATCCTTGGTCGAAGAAAAAAATCGATTCTATGGAAGCGTTCACACTGTGGAAGAAGAGATCAATAACCTCTGTCAATCCGCTTTTTTAAAGTTCGTCATGGATCCAAGATTAGACAAAAACCAGTTTGCCGACGTATACAGACTTATCCTTTGTTTGGAAAGAACCGGAGACTATGCAGTAAATATGGCGGAAGAATTGGTTCGTTTGAATACGGGAATGGATATCAGACACGTTTCCGATCCGGTTCAAGCAATCGCAGAGACCATAAGTTGATCGTTCTTCTTTCACCATACCCAGATATTTGATCGTTTTAGAATATTCCGGAAATATAATTTACCGTCTTTCAAGAATTCGTCGCACACAAGGCGGTCGCGCTTCGAAGAATCATCCCGAAGTTCCGTTTCGGATAAGCGTTCGATTGAATTCGATGCGAAAGCGATTGAGGCGTAGTCAATAAATTGAAACTTAAGACAAAATATCGCATTACGTTTCTTTCATGCAATTTATTGACTGAAGCTGAAAGCGCGGTCCGGCCTTTGCAAGCAAAGGCCGGATTCGCCCTATTTTCTTAGGCGGAATTCATATAATTGATATGTAAACTATTAGAGTTGTTGAAAATTAATTCATTCTTCATCCGTTTCTACTTTCTGGAAACGGTCGATTGAAGCAATTTTGCAAATCGTCACTATGGGATTTTTCGAAAACTCTATTGGATTGGGTACTTTATTATGTAGTTCCGAGCATATCTTGTCGGACAAATCCGCATAACGCTATCACTTATTCTTTCGGATTCACGACGATCGGTAGATTATCCTTACCCTGTGGCACAAAGATCAGCTTGGAATTCGGACTTTCGAATGATTTGTACTGAAGATACCTCGTAGTCAACTTGTCGTTGATAATCACTTGCGACTTCGCTTGCGCCTCAGCCCGAATCAACTGCGCTTCTGCGTCTGCCCGCGCCCTTTTTTTAGCGATCTCAATATTTTTTTCGGCGATTTCCAGTTCGTATTTTTGCTGCTCAAGTTCCTGTTGTTTGGTCAATTTAGTTTCGATTGCGTGTAGCATATTGGAAGAATATTCTATATCGTCCAGAATTACGTCGAATACTTCGATATGTTTTCCTTTCGTTCTTTCGATCACTGCGGTTTTTATGTCTTTCGCCAGAACGGCACTGTTTTTAGAAATCTGAATCATCTGATGATGAGAAACCACATTTCGGATCGAAGCCCTAAACTCCGGTTGCACAATACTTCTGTAATATTCTGGGCCGACCTCTATATGAAGTTGATATACTTCCTCTCGAATCGGTCTCATAATGATAATCGCCTGTACGTCTATCTTCAAATCATCGTTGGTTAGAACATCGACTTTTTCCTTATAAGCGTTCCATTGCGTGGAATAGGTATAAATATCGTTCCAAGGAAGCAACCAATAGAATCCGTTCAACACGGGCTCTTTATGCAATCCGATGTCCGAAAATCCGAAAGGTTTCCAAAAAAGTCCGATTTCTCCGGCTCTTACCGTCGAACCGCAATACAAAGTCGGTAACAAAAACAAAACGAACCAAAATCTTTTTTTATTCATAACCTACCTGCCTAGGACCAAACGAACGTTTTGTTTTCCAAACGTTTTGGATCTACAACTTTTATCATCAGTGAACCTTTATAAAACCTAAAAATAACAATCGATACTTACTTTATAAAAAAGGTCGAGTTGGCAACTCACATCATATCCTTTAAACTTAGGGTTCCACAATTCATTTCATTTGAAAACACGGAGCCGGATTTAATTTTCTCCTTCGAATTCAATCGTAAAACGTTTGATCAGTTTCGGATCCACGTATTTCACGCTCGCATAAAAATCTCTCTTGTGCCCCGATGGAAAACCTTGTATCGCAAACTGACAAGTTTCCAACAGAATATCATCTTTATCGTAAAAGTTCATCGTAAAAAAAGCTTCGGCATGATCTTTTCCGGATAGATTTTCGATTTGTCCATTGATTTCAAGATAGGTGAACTGATCCTGCAATCCTACGTTGTAATATTTGTATTTTCCGTCAATGGTCGGTTCTCCGTTGGATTTGCTCCAAATCAAAACGGGAATCGAAATAAAGAAAAAAAATACATAAGGCGCTACTTCGATTATGATTTTTGTTGAATTTTGAAGAAGCTCTTTGCCGAAAAAAACTGCGATACGAAATTGAACTCTCATACTCGGTTAGAAAGCATATCATTCAATTCAAAAAACGGAAATCTTTTTCCTATATTTTTAAAACTTACGGCGCGTATAAAACCTGCCAGGCAACGTAGTCGTTCTCTTTGCAAGACAAAGATCGGGATAGGCTCTGATCTTCAGATCCGAAAACTTGTGGATAAAATTATGTTACAAACCGATTGACAAAGAGAATGTATCGTAAGCCTGAGTGAGAACCGTGAATTGGGATTATAGGATCACAATGTAATTCAGTTTTTGAATGCGTCACCGTAACGTTCGATCGTTGTCATTTTACCTGCCTTTGGCTGACAACTTTTTCTAAGACGCTACACTCCTACGTTTTATTATGAACTTACCGAATGATTATAACTGATTTCTTTTAAGGTCTTCAGAAATTGTATGAACGTGATTTAACGTGAGTTCGATATAACAAAATGCGAAAGCGATTATATGTTTCGACCCGTAGGGAGAAACATTGAGTTAAATTCCGAAGGAATTGGAGCGAAAAGCGCGGTCGCGAGCCATTTTATCTATGAAATTCGCGAGCGATTCGCCCAAACTTTCTTACGCCGAACTCACGTTGATTTAACTTTAAAAGAAATTTTCATATTAACTTATAGTGTTATATTTTTTTTAAACGTATAATTTTTAGCAACACTAACGACATTTACCAAGCATTTCACTTAACGTGTTCTTACGTATTAACCGTTTTCCGGAACCTCGTCGAGATAACTTTTTAATTCTTCCTTGAGCCCGGGCGGCAATCGAAGCCCGGAACTTTCGATTCTTTCGTTGTATTTGCTGAACGAAAATCTATGTCTGGATGTCCTTAGATAATCTTCCAATGCCTCGGAACCCCAATCGAGTATATCCCGAATGAATTCCTCGTTCTCTTCGAGTTTCTCGCAGTAAGGAATGAACAAAGGGCGATTGACCGGTCTTCCAATCGTTCTATAAAACATCAGTCGTTTGAGCAGATCGCTGTCTTTTAGATTCTCCTTTTGCTCCATCGCCTTTTCTACCATTCTCAGATTGATACAATCTAAAAACTCGACTTTTAAATTTTCGTCGTTTAGACGCTTACGCAGAGAAGTTTTGATTTCTTCGGTTTCGTATAGAAAGTTAGGGCAATATTCAGGGCATTCGACTTCCTTATGAAGATCACAAAAATGAAGAAGAATACAATCTATATCGGACGCGGTTTCCACGATTCCAAAATTGATCGAGCCCAAGATCTCGACTCCGGTATGAAAACCTTTTTCTCCCAGATCTTTCAGAACAATTCGGAAAGCCTGCATTCTTTTCAGAGCTTCCTTCGTATCGTAATTTCGATATTTGTTCTTTAAAGCAATGTATTTCTCGATGAGTTTCGTCATCCGGTAATGTTCCTGAGATACAGGCTCATTCCCCTAAGTACGATTTCCGGAATTTCGTGTCCACCCTGAAAAGCGATCATCTCCCCTTTCCATCCGGCTCCGATCAACAGTTGCTCCAATTTTTTTGCGGCGGGATATCCGAGAACCGGATCCGTTCTTCCATGACTCTGAAAGAATTTATATTCCTTCTTTTTTTCGGCGAGTCTCTTCCAATCCGTTTCACTGATGAGAGTTCCCGATAAAATCATAAGTCCCGCAGGAGCGACTTCGGAATGAAGAGTGATATCGGTCGCAAGCATCGCACCTTGACTAAAACCTCCTAAGATGATCTTATTCATAGGAATTCCGAGACTACGAATCATCTCCATTGCTTTCTCTCGAGCGCTTTCCAATCCCGCCGGATAACGATCGGAAAAATCGCGATAACCTCCGGTCATCATCGCTCTTTGCAAAGCTTCCATATCAATCGGAAACCAAGCCCTTCCGCTATAACCAGGCATCACAGGAACCTCCAAAACTCCATTTGGAAACAACCAATTTGTTCCGTCCGGAAGATCCAAATACGCGCTGAGAGGTGAAAGATCGTATGCGTTTGCTCCGTAACCGTGAAAAAGAACTACCATATATGCTTCGGGATTTCCGGGTAAATGGACGGCTTCGATTGAGCCAACCATTTCCAAGGGACGATTGTAAGAAGATTGCATATTTTAATACTCCAAAAACGAAATAAAAGAATATTCATTGAAACGAATCTATATTCTCAATTCTAAAAGGCAAAGGAAATTCAAAAGAAAGTTTTTACTTGGCAATTCTATTTCTCTTACGGAAATGGAAAGCCAATTAGAAACTCGACGCGAGGGAAATCATGTTTAAACAGTTCGAAGGAAAAGTAGCACTCGTCACCGGAGCTGCGTCTCCGCGCGGTCTCGGAAGAGCGATCGCAAATACAATCGCAAAAGAAGGAGGCGACACAGTGGTAGTCGACTTAAACAAAGAACATATCGAACAAGCCGCCACCGACATCGCCAAAGAATTCGGAGTAAAAACTTTAGGACTTTCATGCAACGTAACCAAACCGGACGATTGCGATTCCGTCATTTCGGGTGTTAAGGAAAAATTCGGCAAACTTGATTTCCTCGTAAACAACGCGGGAGTTCTTAAGGATAATCTTTTTATGAGAATGTCCGAACAAGAATTCGATTTCGTTTTAGACGTTAACTTGAAAGGAGTTTTTTTAATGACTAAGTACGCTTCCAAACTTCTTCTCAAGGCGGAGTCCGGAAGGATCGTTAACATCTCTTCCGTTTCCGGACTTACCGGACAACCGGGACAAGCAAACTATTCCTCTTCCAAAGCCGGCGTAATCGCGCTGACAAAAGTTGCCGCGAGAGAATTTGCGGGAAGAAACGTTCTCGTAAACGCTGTTTGCCCCGGTTACGTTCAAACCGATATGACAGCTTCTTTGCCCGAAGAAGTTCAAAAGAAGTTAACCGATCCTATGTTCATTCCTCTCCGAAGACCGGGCACACAACAAGAGATTGCAAACGCTGTGAAATTCTTTTTAAGCGATCAATCCAATTATATTACAGGAACATATTTGAGAGTGGACGGAGGTGCCGCAATCGGAATGTGATTTGGAAAATTCTTGCGTCCAGTGCAGAACCCACACCAAAGGAAGAAAGCGGGCTCCGGAAAACCGGAATGCTGCTTGAAAAGGAGAAATGATAAGATGACACCTTCACGGAGATCGAATAAAAAAAGAGACACCGACTAATTGAAGTTAGCCGGTGCTTGAATGTGAAAAACAGATATCTGCTATATCTTTTTTGGAATAGTAGATTGATCAGAGCAAGGATCACAAAGATTTTGTTTGTTGACTTTAGGCCGTTTTGCGGCGGCCTCTTTGATATTCTCGACAAAACGATGTTTGTCGGGAATAGCGCCGTTTAAAACTTGATCCGGAGAGAAACCGAACAAGACACCGCTTGGACGAGAGTTGTATTCTGGAACCGCAGCTTTGAGAGTGTCGATCACTTCCTCAAAAGAAACAGGATTTTTAGGAAACAGAAATTCATATTTCATTTTCTTGTTCACGGCTTCGATCATACTGAGCCTCGCAAAAATTAAAATAGCAGAGGGCCAAACTAATATAACGGATGAAAGCGCAAAAGCGGAGCGATTTTGAGAACAAAAACAAAGAAATAAAGAGACAAAATAACTTACGAAATCATGAATATAATGATTTTAGAGATAATTAAAGATAGAATGTAAGACGATAATATAGAAATCGTTTCCCGAAAAGACGGGCTAAAAAAGAAGGAAACAAAAAACGCGTTAGGCTACGTTTTTGTAAGAGTAGATATGGTAAAGTCCGCCTAGAACGGGAGTGGAAATAAGCTTTCCGGTTTTATCTGGCGGCGGCTTCAGAATCGGAGAAGAAACGGGACTGTCTTTGTTGAGAGCCAAATGAGTGCGATGATGATTGTAGAAATGAATGAACTCTTCCAATTTTTTTTCCAAGTGATATTGGTTGAGCGGAATGAAGAAATCCAAAAACTCATTTCTACAAGTTTTAACCCAACGTTCGGCGTAACAGTTCTGCCAAGGAGAACGGATGGCGGTCTTTTTGTGTTTGATACCAATCCGCTCCAAATACTTGGTAAAACGTTTTCCAAAAAGGGAATCGTTATCCGAAAGGAAATAACGTGTTTTCTTTCCCGCTTGAATTTGTTTACGAATCGCGAACTTCAAAACCTTACGCATCCATTTTGTAGTTGGATTTGTATGAATATCAAAATGAAGAATTTGTCTCGAACCGACGTGAAGAAAGAAAACGACACGAAAGATCTCTTTGAAGTTGGAAGAGTAAACGGAAAGAGTATCGGAAACGATCATAGCATCGGCATGCAACAAGTAGAACTCTTTCCAAGAAAGCCGTTTCTTAGGATTGGAAGGTCGTTTGGGCATATATTTTAAAACGGTTTTTTCACAAATAGTATGACCGAGTTTCAAAAGCAAACCGTGCAGTTTGGTCGCTCCCCAAACGTTGTTTTCTTTGGCAACTTTACGAATGAGTTTGATGATATCCCAAGGAGCGGAAGGTCTACCGGATTTTTTTCGTTTCGAAAGCATAGCCCAAAAGATCTTGAGTTTGTTGTTTCTCCATTCGAGAAGAGTTTCGGGAGAAACAAGAATCAAATGTTCTCTCCAATCCCGATCCAGATACGAAAGGACAACAAGCTTCAATCTTTCAAAGGGTTTTGTATGAAATTTCTTTTTCTTTCGTTTGTAGGCGACAAGCTGACTTTTAAGAAACAAAACCCGAGCGGTTTTTTGGGACTCTTTTCGAATCTTACAAAGAAAATGGAAAAGAAATATGAAATTGAGAAAGAGAGAGATCTCGTAAAACAAACGTTAGTTCCTTCTTGGATATACAATGAGTTTCGAATAAACTACATTCGAAACTTTAAAGTTTTATTACGATTGCTTCTATTTTCTTGACAAACATTGTTAAGACGTTACTCTTTACAATATGCGAAGAAAGAGTTGTAATTTTTTTGTGTTTCATTTTCTTTTTTACAAAACTACGCTTCGCTGCACCGGCGGTGCGAAGAGTTTTTTGAAAGCGATTTTCTTTCAAGTCAGAGAGATCTAAAAGAGGAAAAGAAATGACATCGACCCAGGAAGCGGAGGAAACTAAAGTGCCACGGCTCTCTATGGATCGCCGCGGAGGAAACTCAGCGCCGCGCTCACACGCGGCAGGGATCGAAGCGTGGTCAATAAATTGGGAATGAGGGTAATATTTTGTATATCGTTACTTTCTTTCAATTTATTGACCGGAGCCGAGAGCCCGGTTTCGGAGAAAGGAAAACGAATCAGCAATATAGAATACAATAGAACCTTAAAATACGAAAGATACTTTCTCCGAAAGCCGCCCTCTTTCCTAACCCCTAAACCCTATCCACTAGCCCCTAGTAAAGGCGGAATGAGTCCGCAGGCGTGGGCGCAGGGCCAGGTGAAACAGATGGCACAGTCAGCGATGGCGACTGTAGCCGCGAATACGTTTCATCTTTCACCGGAAGCAGCGTCTTTGTTGTCCGGGGCATTACTGGACAAACAGGCGGCGGACAAAGCCAAGAACGAACTTGGTAAGAGCGGTCCGATGCTTTCGATGAACCGATTGGAAGGAATGATGCCAACGCTCTTGGGCCCGGTCTACGGCGGTCTTGTCGAGTTAGGATCTTCACTTTTAGATCCCTCTAAAAATCAAAGCAGAGCGGCGCTTAGAGCGTATGAAGAAGACAAACTACAATTGATGGGACAGGCGATTCGAGAGGTAGGCAAATCCCAAGATATGCCTACGGAACTTGTGAATCAGTTGTCACAATACGCGATGGACTGGAAGCGATCGAACGATGCAAAGAATGCGTTAGGATACAAAAGCAACAATCCATTGACCAGCGCTTTGGGCTCGATCAGAAATACGGTCACGAGTTGGGCGGGAGAAGCGGTGAGCGGTATGACAAGTGTCGCGACACACTACTTGCGCGGATACGGAGTGATCAGCCATGATGAGATGAATCGTTTCAATCAAGATATTCGAACGACAGTGAACGATTTGAAACACAAAAGTGAGAAAGAAGCCATCGCAACCTGGAACGCAGACGAGATTCAAAGTTACGGATTAGCGGTGAAAGAATACGGCAAAACCCAAGGTTGGTCTCAAGAGACGATCGAAGCGTATTCGAAAGCGGCGATGGAATATGCGACAAGGGAACAAGCAAAGAGCGCACTTGCTAAACAGACACAAGTATTAGATACGTTGAAAGCGATAAGCGGAGTTGGGTTAGTGGACAAGTATCTGTTTAACAACGGCCTGACAACAATGCTCGTAAAAGGAATGCGAGGAATGGTAACGAGCCTTGGCGATATCACGAACGACTTAGGGCTTTTGTCAGACAATGATTTGGATGATTTGTACAAACAGAGTAAGTCCTGGACAAGCAGCATAACGTTGTCAGATTTGCAAGCACAGACACAAACAGGAATTGTAAATCTACATGATGCACAGAAAGCACAAGTACGGGAAATGATGTTTACTGAGATCGGTAAGATCTTGTCTCCTTCACTTGGAGGAATGGATCCTACTCAAATCGGCCAACTTCTAAAATACCAAATGGATCAGAAGCAAGCCAAAGAGGATGCAAAGGACCAAAAACTCAAAGATGCGGGAACCGTAGTATCCGTAGCTGCAGCTGCGGCGTTGACGGTAGCAACAGCGGGAGGTGGAGCTCCGATCATGACATCGATCATAGCGGGAACAGCAACCACCACACAATATGTGGCGGCAGTAGCAATCACAGCAGCGAACGCAGGAGTGCAAGCATACGTAGCAGGAGAGACGGGCGGCGGAAACAACGGCGCGATAGCGGGAGCGGCTAACGCAGCGATATCCA
This sequence comes from Leptospira alexanderi serovar Manhao 3 str. L 60, assembly GCF_000243815.2. Taxonomy (GTDB): domain Bacteria; phylum Spirochaetota; class Leptospiria; order Leptospirales; family Leptospiraceae; genus Leptospira; species Leptospira alexanderi. The sequence goes on from NZ_AHMT02000009.1 coordinate 69,373, forward strand.
CAATCACAGCGGGAGCAGGTTCCGCATTTACAGGATATGTAAGTTGGACACCACATCGTACAGGTAACTTGTTCACAGGAGAAGACGCTGTAACAGGAGGCTGGGGAGGAGGAATCTCGGGATCCTTCCAAGGAACTTCTGGATTATTAAAAGGTGTCGGTTTAACGGGAGGACTAAGCTTTCAACCTGGAAGTGGAGTTGGAGTGAACATGAATGTAAACTTTCCGGGAACACTTGGATTACCAAAAGGAACGTTCTTAGGAATCAACTACCAAACAGGCAGCGGCAATTACACGGCAAGCGGTGGATTTAATATCTATCAAAACGGAAATTCTTCCACTGGAATTTCGTTAAGTGCGAGTAACAGCGGATATGCGAGCGTTGGACTCAACTACAACAAAGACGGAAGCTCTTTCTTAAACAGACTGCAAGGTTATTCCCTGAACATCGGAAGCGACGGTTTACTTTCTTTACACAATCAATTCCGAGGAGCGGATGTATTATCACTCGGATACAACTTCAATACGCACACTTTTGATCCGATCGGAATCAATCAAAACTTTCAAAACGATTACAACAATTCAGTGACTCAAGAGAACGCGGCGGCTAACGCAGCAGCATCGGCAGAGAAGAGACAAGAATGGCTGGATCAGCAACGAACCAAACCTGGTTACGAAGGCTTGAGCGACCAAGCAGTGTTTGACAAATACAAGTTGGAGAACAGCGGAGTAGGTGGAAGTCGTTTGGATTTACCTTCTCAAGTGTTTGGTAGCTTGGGAGATATGTTCGGAGGTTCATTAGGTTTATTTAATTCGAGTGGGGAAGGTTATCTAAACTCGCAAGGTGAATTTGTTCCAAGGACTTGTTTTACCGCGGGGACGTTAGTTCATACCAAGAGTGGGACAAAGAAGATTGAGGAAGTGAAAGTTGGTGACCAAGTGTTGTCTTGGGATGAGGAGAGCGGGGAGCAGGGATATCACCGAGTCGTAAAAACGTTTCAAAGAGAAGTTAACGTAGTTTATACGCTTCACTATTCCAATGGCACACAAGTAGAAACAACGGATGAACATCCTTTTTACATTGAAGGGAAAGGCTGGGTTCCTGCTAAGGATTTAAGATCGGGTGACAGATCTGTTCTTTCGAACGAGAAAACATTAGAGATTGAATCGATTACAATATCCGAAAGAACAACTACAGTTTACAACTTTGAAGTTGAGGACGCTCATTCGTATTACGTGAGTGAAGTTGGGATTTTAGTTCACAATGATTGTGTGGTTACGGGTCCTAGTATGTCGTTAGAAGCGTTTAACGCGCTTTTGAAGTATATGCCAGGAGCTTCCGAAGCGGAGATAGAGGCAGCGAGAAAATTAATAGAGATCGGTAATCGTCCCGTTGATGGAACCATGGATGCGGTTTTTGATGTTGCAGCGTATATTGATGCAGCCTGCAAGAACGGTTGTCCTCCTGATATTGCGATGGCTCCGGTAAAACTTGGTGTGAGCGGTTTAAAGGTAGCTTCGGAGCTGATTCGAAGTGGTAGATTTAAAGAAGCCTTGAGTTTATTTGGAACTGGTGTCAAGAATTGGGTGAGAGGAGGTAGTGATGAAACTACAGATTTTTTAAAAACGGCTAATGCGTCGTTTAAAGGACAAGAATTATCGAATGCTGGTAGAGCAGTTACAAAACATCCAGAGTATTTTGGTTTCAGTTCAACTGAGGATTTACAAAAAATTTATAGTTCACCGCAAGCTATTAATGAATTAGCACAGCAAAAAATAACTGATCTATTACAAAATGGAGTGCGAACTACTGGAGCAGGTGGTCGTTATCCCAATGGTTGGGTTACTTATACGGCAGTGTCAGCAATCCTGTGTAAATAACTTTCTTAAAACGAATCCAATTTCAATCGATCTCCGAAAAGAATCGAAAACTGGTTCATAGCTTGAACTCGAGCGACTCGGCTCTCTAAGGATCGCTCGTCATCCCAATCTTGAATCGGCATGGTCCATTTTTTAGACATATTATTCAAAGCTAAATAGAGAAGCTTGATTGCCGCCTCATCGTTCGGAAACGAACCCCGATTCTTGATAATCTTTCTTAAGCCCATATTCATAGATTCGATAGCATTTGTAGTGTATATCGCCTTACGAATGTTAGGTGGATAGGCCAAAAAGGAATCACCGAATCCCAGTTACTTCTCCAAGACTTGCTGATCATCGGATATTGACTGTCCCATTTGGTTGAAAAATCATCAAGGCTTTTCTTAGCAATTTCTTCCGATGGAGTATTTGTAGATGGCCTTTAGGTCGACTACCAACTCTTTCCTCTGTTTGTAAGAAACCCATTTCAAAGAATTCCTAACCATATGAACGATACAAAGTTGAACTTGTGCATTAGGAAAAACTGATATGATTGTATCCGGAAATCCTTTCAATCCGTCGACACAAGCGATTAAGATATCTTCAACGCCTCGATTCTTTAAGTCGGTTAAAATCTGAAGCCAGAACTTTGCCCCTTCGGTGCGTTCTACCCAGATCCCAAGAATCTCCTTTGTGCCCTGTAGATTGATTCCTACTGATCTCTAACATAAAGGAGTACCGCCAATTTTAGCACAAATCCCCGTTTAGACGCAGAATTTTGGACACTCTATTATGTAGATTGATTCCTAAAGCCAAATGAAGGCTTTGTTCACGACGTGGTTGCCATCTCGAACCTTCACGATCAACGCATCCATGATGAGAATCGGATACACTTTATCCAAGGGTCGATTCTGCCATTCGATCACTGTTTCCATTACGGAATCCGTTACTTGAGAAATTAAATCCGCCGAGACTTCAACTTGATAAATTTCTTTCAGGTGTTGAGATATTTCTCGAGTTGTCATTCCGCGTGAATACATCGAGATGATCTTTTCATCGAAGCCGGTAAATCGTGTCTGTCCTTTCCGGATTATCTGAGGTTCAAAGCTTCCGTTTCTATCTCGAGGAACTTCCAAGTCAATTGTCCCAAAGTCTCCTTTGAGCTTCTTACTACTTTTTCCATTTCTTGAATTGCCTGTGTTATTGCCCAAGCTATCGTGCTTCTCATATCCAAGATGATGCGTCATCTCTCCTTGCATT
>NZ_AHMT02000008.1 GCF_000243815.2 Leptospira alexanderi serovar Manhao 3 str. L 60
TTCCCATAATGTAGATTTGGTCACATTAGTGAACATTTGTTCATGAGAGTGCCCATACATCCTTTACACATCATACTCAAATGGCTTCGCTATATTTTCTGATTTTGTCAATCTCGTGACCCATGCGCATTTTGAACTTCGAACAGATCATGAGTTGCTTGTAGATTGAGCCAAAATCGGAGTTTGTCCAAAAAACTTTCCCAGTCGCATCGCGATTTCGGGAGTTACTGATCGTTTGCCCAGTATTAAATTACTCAAATTTGATCCTCGTCTCTGCTGCAAGTTTGTACTGAGACACTCCAATCTCGTCGAGATAATTTCTCAATATATTACCGGGATGTGGATTATATTTTTTGCTCATGCTCGTAACCCTCTTAATGGTAGTCTCCAATATATCCTATTATAACGCTCCCGTCGTTCGACACGAAACAAATTCGAATAGTGTCGTTTACCCAAATCACATACTGTTTCTTTTACCGTTAGCCCCAGACTACAATATCAGGATCGGCATAAAATTCACATTTATTACAGTGTGGTTCTTCTAATGAGATAGATCCATCCGAACATTGAGGACAATGATTTGAATCAATCAATAGCTTAACCTCTGTACCGAATGTGGAACCACATTTCGGGCAATGCTGATTTTTCTGTTTAAAATCCTATTCAGCCCAACAGACTGGACAGTAGGAATGAGGAATTTCTACAATACTACCCTTCCGCGAGATATCGGTTAAAACTGTCGCCTGCTCGGACAAAAATACGGTCGCTCTCCTCCATTACAACTAATGCCGACTTCGGATATTTGAATTGCTTTTTCTCTCTCTGCATCGA
>NZ_AHMT02000007.1 GCF_000243815.2 Leptospira alexanderi serovar Manhao 3 str. L 60
ATTTTGGCTCAATCTACAAGCAACTCATGATCTGTTCGAAGTTCAAAATGCGCATGGTCACGAGATTGACAAAATCAGAAAATATAGCGAAGCCATTTGAGTATGATGTGTAAAGGATGTATGGGCACTCTCATGAACAAATGTTCACTAATGTGACCAAATCTACATTATGGGAAGTTGCCTGTTGCATCACATAAGAAACTAAAAATAAAATCAATGTCCGTTACGATCATTGGTAGCTTCAAATTCGATTCGTTGTAATTCTGCAATAATATCTTTTATTTAAATGGTCCCTTGGAATGTCTCAATGTTTTTTGTTGACAGCATTCCACGTAACATTATACTGTTACACAGGCGAAATGGAATTTATCGTATATAAAGGCCAAAAATTCATTGTTGAATGGTATTATGATAAAAACTCAAAATCAAACGCATTAGAATTTTTCGATTCACTTACAGTGGATGAACAGGAAGATTTTTTAGTTTTAGTAAAAATTATGGCTGACCGCGGAAAAATTTTTAATAAGGAAAAATTCCGAAACGAGGGTGATAAGATATTCGCGTTTAAACCCAAACCAAATCGATTTCTGTGTTTTTTTACAGTTGGAAAAAAGATAATAGTAACAAACGGTTTCCAAAAGAAACAAGATAAATTGCCTGCAAATGAGAAAGAACGGGCAAAATCATTTCGAACTGATTATTTAGAACGAACGAAGAAAAGAGGCTATTATGAAAAGTCAGACAACTTTCGAAAGAGTAATACAAAATCCGAAGAGAAAAAAGAGTTTTGAAAAAAAATATAATGAGTTTTTGCTCTCGGAATTAGTTACTGAGTTAATGGAGCTTGAAAATATTTCAGTTCGCGAACTTGCAAAAATAACAAAACTCTCCCCTACAAGTATCCAGGAATTGAAATCTGGAAAAAAAGATAATCCTACTTTCTTGAGTTTGCTCAAGATAGTCGAGGCGCTTGGTGGGGCGATCGTATTTAAAAAAGGTAATAAAGAATTGGTTCATGTTCCTTGAAAATTTAAGTTAAATTCGAATTGTTAATTTTTATAAGCTGTATGATATGCTTTCAGTTTATCCAATAGCTAAATCCTGTCAAAATCATTTACTCACGAAGGATTTAAGAGTAGAGATATCGATTGGAAGAGTCGGTCCACTATCTCCTTGCAACAAGCCTGAATCTGCTCGTCCAAAAAGTGCTTGTAAGACTAGATTCCGATCTTCTTTTTCAAGGCCGCCTTCTTTTAACATCGCAAGATAAAAGTGACTCAGTTGAAGTCGCTCTTTTGCGTCAACGGCAAGATGATAATTGCTCAAAGTAAGTTTGATTGAAATCCGAAGAAGGTAGACAAAGGTCGAAATAGCAATACCGATGAGAAGCGCACCTTTCACACTTTGAAGAGAGAAAACATCAGGGCTCCAATGCGATGGATAGAAAAAGAAAATAACACTGATGAAACTAATAGTAAGTCCTCCGATTAAGAAAGAAAGGTTTCTCCATCTGTGTCCTTTTTTTAGATAATGCGTTTCCATTTCTTGCCAATATTGCGCCGGTGCTGAAATACGGAGTTTTTCTTCGTAGTTCTTTAAGATTTCATCAAATTTTTTCTTATATTCCTTTTCGAATTCTACGGTTCTATGCTTGTGTGTAGCGAATATATTCTCACCCGAAGACTTAATACTTTCCACCTGATTTCTCAGTTCATTCAAAAAAGAATTACTTTGATGGATAGTCGCATTGCTCACTTTTTTTAATTCGCTATTATACTCTTTACTTTTTAAAAAAAGCTCTTCGAATCCATTCGAAAAAAGTTTCGGGTTATCAATGAAAACAGATTTGATATATCCAGTTAAATACTCTTTTCTTAAATAATGAGCGTTGAACGTTCCATTGAAATAATCTGCAATACCTTCAATTTCATTTTCAGAATTTGAATACAAGGATCTAATTTTTGTACCTTTATCTGAATTGCTATAAACTTTATTATAAAAATCCATCATTAACGAATTATGAATTTCGTTTAGCTCCCTATCAAGTAATGCTTCGTTTTTGTTATTATTGAAATTAATAATTGCTTGTTCGAGCTTAAAGTTAAGAGCACTAAAAAAGCTTTGTATATTCCCGAGTTTTCCTATTGAGTAATTTTTCCAAACAGATATTTCTTTTTTTAATACATCTGAAAGTGAAGTAATATCCTTGATTACAGTCTCTTCATTATCTATTGATAATTTCCAATTTCTTTTGTTAAAGATCCGATTTATTTCTTCCATTTCTACTCCCATACCAAATCCTGCTAAATTTTAAGTAATCTGAATATTCAAAGTAAGAATGATATGTACCAAACGCAATAAAAAAGCCCCTCATCGGGTCTAAAGAAAGAACAGAATAGAGGTAAAGTATAAGGCTATGAGTTCGCCCTTCTAAAAATCAATTTTGAGATTACATCAATCGCCTTCGAGCCAATCCCCGAGACATATAAAAAAAACCTCCGAAAATCGAAATTTTAATATCTGAGTCATTACTCAGAAAGATACGTCTCTAGGTTTTACCCAAGTGGATCTTATTGCTTACAACGGCGGGAATGTGTATGGAGGCTTTTTCTCAACTCTCTGTGCAACGGACGTCTGCACCGGCTGGACGATCTGCATCTTAGAACAGAAAATAGTTTACGCCTCTTGAATATCATTCTATATTTGGAGTAGATTTTTATATGATTCCCTTTTGCTCCTTTGAATCGTTTTTTCTTGATGCAAGTCGCCTCATTTCCTCATTATGATGGGTTTTCTTATTAAGTTTGGGTTGATTGAATAATGTGTCTTTATGATATTCGTATATTTGGTTGTTATTAGGTATTTATGCGACATTCAGAGATTAATAGTTAGGCGTCATTTCGCTCGGTATAAATAAAAACCACAGAGATTTTATGGAAAAAAATGAAATAGTTAAACTTCATAATAGCTATGAATTAGCTGCATTTAATAAACTGAGCGAAAATTTCGAATTGCTTCCATATTTTCTATTTTCTTCACAAGAATATAATGAAATCATGAAGGAGAAGTTAAAAAATGGTAGTGCATTTGAATTAATTAATGAGTTAATTTTTAATCAAGCAAACCGGAAGATTTATCTACCTTTCAATTCCTTTTATATTGACACTGGTAGTATCTTATTAAGCACAGATGATGATTCTGTTTTTTCGAAGCTTGCTTGTGATAGCTCATTTTACGTTACAATCAGGAATAATGATTTAATCTTATATCAATTTTTAAAGCCATTGCCATATAATGACCAACTTCCAAAGTTCATCTTAGAACAAATTATAGATATAAATAGCATAATAAGTTTTTTAATTGACAAAGATAATTATAAAATTTTTATAAAAATGACGATGTCTCGAACTAGTAATTTCTTATCACAAGGAAAAATGGATGAAATTGTTTCATTAGATGAAGACCAAATGTCTCAACCACTGATAAGGCATATTTTCAACTGGGCGCACGGGACAACTATCTATTTTATTCTATATTTTATTGAATATCTTAATTCACCGAAGAATTATATTGTACAAAAATATAATTCTAAAATTTTGAATAAATCATCAGAATATATTTTATCAAAAAGTCATTTTTTAATAATTGATAAGCATTCGCTTAAAAAATCGCGTGATGGCAAACTTTTTGAAATTAATAGAAATCATAGATCAGGGTATCTTTCATCACACTTTCGTCGAGGATATTTACGGACCTATAAACATGAAAGATTTACAAAAATGAAAGGGGAATTAGGCTTTGTTAAGGCTACATGGATTGGTCCGAAAGAATGGACTGGAAAAGATAATAAAATATATAAAATAATAGATATCGGAATTACGCGAAACGACGCCTAACTTCGTTTCCCGTTTCGCTCGGTTGCCGATGTGCCTTAGTTATAGGGCAATAGGTTTTGGAAATATTTGAATATCCGTATTGGAAAATAGAATTTACCAAAATATATATTACAAGTTGCATGAATGATAAACAAGATTTAATTTTAGTAGAACAATTCTTCAAGGTTAAGAAAAAGATTTGTCCGGAGAGGATAACCACTTTTAATATTAGTAAAACCGATTTTCAAGTTAAGTATACAGACGGAGGCTTCTTTTATTGTGAAGTAAAATCTCCAAAGTTAGTTTTCAATAAAATATTTAATGGATATAAACATTCAACAATACTATCGAAACTTTCAGATCTTCAACATACAGCATGTAAACAATTCAAAAAAACAAATCCACAACATATCGTTCCTAATATCTTAGTATGGATTTCGCGAGACTTTCAATTGAATTGGACAGATTTAGAATCTTGTTTTCTTGGTCAAATTACCGTTAAGTCTCAATTGATTTACGATTTCAAAAAAAGTCATTTCTACCAAAAAGCGACCAATGACTTAGGAATTATAGATTATCATATATGGCTACAAGCAAATATGAACAATACGATATATGAAGAAACGCATTTTCAAGTTCAGAATACAAAAATGTCTTTACAGCTTATTAAGTTACTTCAAGAAAATATTATAAAAGCTCAGTGGTAATGGATAAAGAATTTCAGGCGCATCCTAAATTGCGTGTTATGGCTACCCTTTTTATACTATTTCTTCTAGCGGCTATGCTTTGGTTTTTTGGCTTCTATCTTAATTCAAATTTTTAAAAAAATAAGACCACTATTTTATATTTTTATTTCTTAGATAAAGATTCCAGATTGGCCAATCTTTAATCCTTGAAAGTTCTTCCGTAGGTATATTAGGTAAATTGAATTCT
>NZ_AHMT02000006.1 GCF_000243815.2 Leptospira alexanderi serovar Manhao 3 str. L 60
GTTTCTTAGACCAGCCTAGTCTATTCATCGAAAAACTTACCGCTCAGGTCGACATCTCCTACTCGAACAGTATGATCGAAGCCGTGAACAAGAAAATGAAATATGAATTTCTGTTTCCTAAAAATCCTGTTTCTTTTGAGGAAGTGATCGACACTCTCAAAGCTGCGGTTCCAGAATACAACTCTCGTCCAAGCGGTGTCTTGTTCGGTTTCTCGCCGGATCAAGTTTTAAACGGCGCTATTCCCGACAAACATCGTTTTGTCGAGAATATCAAAGAGGCCGCCGCAAAACGGCCTAAAGTCAACAAACAAAATCTTTGTGATCCTTGCTCTGATCAATCTACTATTCCAAAAAAGATATAGCAGATATCTGTTTTTCACATTCAAGCACCGGCTAACTTCAATTAGTCGGTGTCTCTTTTTTTTATTCGGATTTTCAATTCATTTCCATCTTAGCATTTCTCCTTTTCAAACGGCATTACGGTTTTCCGGAACCCGCTTTCTTCCTTTGGTGTGCTTTCTGCACTGCAGTCCGAGCTTGTTTTAGCAGTTTGAAAGAAAAAAAAGAAGGTGGGTTCAAAGAGCCAGAACCAACTCTTTGATCCATCAAAGAGTTGACTATACACCAGGTCTGTCAAGGAAAGAGGAAGGTTTGAGAATTTTTTCTCAAACCTCAAAGAATACCGTGATCCCGAAGATCCTTCTCAGTCAGCCCGGTGACTTCCAGGGTAGTTCTTAGATCGATCCCTTTCGCAAGCATCTTACTCGCCGCTTCTAAAGCCTTTTTAAACTCGCCTTGTTCAATTCCTTGTTCGATTCCTTGTTCGATTCCTTGTTCGATTCCTTGTTCGATTCCTTTCTCGATTCCTTGTTCAATTCCTTTCTCAATTCCTTGGCGTTCGCCCGCTTCGAAACGAGCCGCTAAATCATACACATAGTCTCGATCCGATTTGAGTTTCTCTTCTATTTCTTTACGTTTCTTAGGATCATTCGAATATTGTTCCAAGATCGTAAACGCTTTACTCAAATCAGGCGTCTTGTCCACTAATATACTCATCTCTTCCTCCGTCAATTCCGGCGTATGTTTGATCACATACATCCAACGATACAAGTCACTACCTTCGCGAAGTAACCGCAAATGGTCATCTTCTGTCAACTTCGGTAATTCAATATAATGAATTTCCAATTCGTCTGTTAAAGTGATTTCTGGGTTACTCTCTTCCCGCAATTTGAACTTACTGTGATAATTCTCACTTGGAATCAAATTAAAGTCAACTATATTCACCTGATAGACCGCTTTCAAATCGCTGTAGCCTTCTCCCAATTTCAATTGATCTCGAATTAGTCCCGAAAGGTAATACAAGCTCCGTTTTACAAACGAGTTCTCGTGGGCCACTTGCACTTCCACATGGAAGTTTCTACCCGTCTCGTCCTTCGCGCGTATGTCCAGATACGAACGTTTGTCGTTCGGTGAAGTACCCGTTAGTTCCGGATTCAAGATCGTTATCTCCAGGATTCGGTGTTCTTGGTTCGTAAAAATCACGTCGTTTAACATCGATATCAGTAACTTCGGTTCTTTAACGAACAACGTCTTAAACATCCAATCCGACGTTAACGGCAAAAAGTTCATGCTCAATCTTTGGGGACGCTGCGCTCCGGAGTCAATGCCTTTTAGGGTAAATGGAACTTTGAATGTATGTTTTTTCAAGGATTGCCGACACTGCCGATATTCTATTCATTTCCATCTTGTCATTTTACCTTTTCAAGCCATTTTCCGGTTCCGGACCCAGCTTGCTGTTTTTGCTGTGGATTCTGCAACGCAGACTAGGACACACAAAAAATTCATTCATATTTAAAATACAATTCGGTAAATTCATATGAAGAATCGGTGGAAATTTCGAAAACGTAAGTATGTCCTTTTTTTAATGGTTTCGCAGCAACAGACACGTCTCCACCCAATTTGTCTCCGTAGCGAATCCATCCTTTAATTACCTTTCCTTTCTCCTTAACTGGATCACTTACAAACCAAATTAACCAGACGGTCCCACGATCAGGTGAATTTTCGGTTCTATCATGCAAAGATATCGATTTAACATGGACATCATTCTCATTTGATATATAAAAATATTGCCCAGTTGCATCACGATTTTCAAATTTCACTTCCATTCTACCTGCATTGCAAGAAGCATTCAGGACGAAAAAGGAAATTATCAACATCCCAGTGTACAATACTATCCTATGCTTAATACTGACCATAAATCTGTTTTATCCTTTTAATCATAATCGCGTCATTCATATCAGCATAGTTGTCATATCCCGTATAACCTCCGTTATAGAAATAGTTATTCTGCATACCGATTACCGAATTTGGAACGGCTCCAGCGAACGGAGTTGTTGTATATGTTCTATTCATCGATAATCCAAAAAGACCAAGAGTCTTTTGAACAACGGATGAGTTAGCGATCATATCCTTAATCTGTTCTGGAACATAGCGAAGAGCAAAACCTAACTTTCCGAGGAAACTTTCATTTTGTTGAGGTATATGGGTTATTTCATGTGCGAGGTGCCCGAGGGTATTCATCGAATCGAAAGGCCCAGTGCCAACCTGATTATAACCGGCGGGGTCTGACGACGACGCATTTGACAAGTTATAAACATTGTTCCCAATTGTTACTGAACCGGCATTTCCAAATGTTAACACTTTCAAAAGGAATTTTTGAACTCCCTCAGGTTTCATCAAGCGGATAGCGTCTAAATCCAAACCCGGAAACTGAGCTTTAAGCAAGGATTTTGCATATGGAGTTAACGGAACCTCCGTTACTCCGTCATTTTTCCAGTTCCTTAATACAGCTTCACTGTGGGCGCGTTCCGCATTAAGGTAATAACGCGCATTATTACGATATTCAGCTTTGGCTGCCGGAGACAATTCATTGAAATCCATGTCTCCATTCATAAACTGTTGATCATATTTATCCATTATATCTTTGGCTGCCACTAGTTTAAATAGCTTGTCTTTTTCTATATCTGTCAAAAGACCAAGTTCTCCTTTCGCCGTTAGCTCACCAAGTATACCCTCTTTCGAGCCACGTTCCTTTAATATATAATCTTGAAGCATTTTTTCTTCAGTGTCTGGAGAAACTTGACCACGACCAACAAGCATCATCGGGATCGGATCACCACCGCCAAACAACCCGCTCACACTCTCCCAAGCGGACTTAGCGCCGCGACCGATGCCCGAAACGGCAGCGCCCAAACCGTTAAAGATGTTGTCCAGTAGGTTGTTACGAGCCGCATCCGCTTTCTTTTGTTCGGGAGTACGGATGTCCGAATCTTTACCGAACGTGTAAGATACGTCGCTCGAAAGACCGGAGTGATCGTTGTAATTAAAATGACCCGCTACATTCGAAAACTCTCCAGTCCCGGGAAGACGAACACTCACACCAAATGAGTTTGTATGCTCACCCTCGTTCGTTATATTCAAAGAATAAGAGAGACTCACAGGCGCATTCTTACCGCTCGTGCTCACCGAGTAAGTCTTTCCACCTCGCTGAGAAATTCCTGCCTTCAAATCCAAACCGTTGCTAAAACCATAACCCAAAGATACACCAAAACCGTTCTTTTCAGAATACTCGCCGCCGAGCAATACACCGCTACCGGAAGTGCTGATGCCCGCGCTAAAGCCACCGGCGTAACTGTAACCTAAATTTACGCTTATCCCCGCATCATTAGTCACCGTATTGATCGCTCCAGATACCGCTCCTGCTGCCATACCAGCGGCACCGCCTTCATACGCACCCCGACTGGCTTTGTAGGCGATCAACGCAGGAACTGTAACCACCGCCGCTCCGGGAATAAAACTCGCTGCAGCCAAACCGGTCGTTATCACAAAGTCAATCACTTGATCATGTTGCGCCATCTCCGCTCCCGTGCGCATTCCAAGTTCATTCAAATGTCGTTGGGCTTTGTTTGTGTCTCTAAACTTCGCCAGCTCGTAGTTCCCTTCCGCAAACGTGCCCTCCAAACCTGTATTCTGCATATTTAATATACCACCGGTCAGGATTCCAAGAGCCGCTTCCACAACCGTCTCTGCCGCAAACATTACAAAGTCCACAGCTCCCGATGTTGCATACAACGCACCTTGAAGCGCTCGCTCACTTTGTTTGCCCGCTTCTTTTAAATCCTTCTTCGCTCCGTTAAAGTCTCCCGTGTAGGTTGCTTTCAGGTTGGCTTTTACGGCGGAAATAAAGGCGCTCCCCGCTCCCTTCACCGCATCCCCAAGACCTTCCCCAATCGCTCCCAGTTGATTGTAAAATCTTCCCATTCCCCCCGACTTTCTTTTCCGTAGCCGCGTCCATCTTACCCTTTCTCTTGTCCATCTCCTTCTTTGTTTTTAGGATGATGTAAGACTGAGCAAACTGAGCCTCTCCAAACGTTCCGTCCGCTACTTCTCCAACGAGAAAGCCTGAACTCATCGCTGACTTCGCACATTGTTCCGCTGACTTTCCGAGGCAAGATACGCTTTCTCCGCTTTTTACCGCGTCCAAGTATTCGTTGTAGGCATCTTGAACTTCAGTCGGATCAAAAAGCCCCTTCTCCGCTTCGTAGTTGCGGCGTTTGTCGCGATCGGGATCAAATACTTTTTTAAAGTCCGCGCTCATCTTGTTCTTCGCTAATCGTACCATCACTGTTAGGTCACTCGCACTTGGTACATTGTCATGATCAATCAAAAGTTCTGGTTTACCCAGATCCCAACTCTTACCTTTCGAGTCTTTGACTTCCGGAAATACTGTTGGCGGATTGTAATTGTAATACTGATATGTGCCTAACGTTTGGACCTCGTCTCCTCCGCTTGCAGTTTTGATCGTGCGGATGTATGCTCCTCCCAATCTCGCAAAGCCATCGTATGCCATGGTTTGATTCAATTGTTCGTCTACGTTTTGATTCTCTGTTTGAATCGTTTTGGCAAACGCATCCGGTAAATTCCTGAGAGACTCTAACGTCTGCAGGATAATTAGATTCTGGGAGAGTTTGTTCGTTTCGTTTAACAAGCCTTTGAATTGTTCTTTCAATCCGCTGTCGCTAAAGTTGTATTTCTTCACTTCGTTTAAAAAGAAATTCGTATCAATGCTACTCGCCCGATCGATGAGGCTGGCAGATATACTTCCCGGTTTTTTAGAGAGGATGCTGGAGAGGATGTCGTTTACGTTCACATTCATGCTCACTCCAGCGGGTAGGTTCTCTTGCATGGATGTTACTATTCCGGCTATGGAATCATACATCTCTTTTAGGGTAAGCTCGTCTGCTTGTTCGCTGCTCTTTTGTAAAAAGTTTTGGGTCCAAGTCTCTTTCTTTTCTAATGTACTTTCGATTCTGTCCAGGTAGATTTTTTGGTTCGCTTCGTGCTCTGCTTTAAAGTCAGCTCTCCAGTCTTTCCATTTTCCTTGAAACTCCTGCACCATGTTTTCCCAGCGTTTGGTTCCAGTTTGTTTCAGGTAACTCACGTTCTGAATCCAATCGCTTTTTAAGTCGTAGAATTCTTGTTCTTTCAAATTCCACTGCTGTTTTTGTTGTTCGGCTCTTTGTTGTAACTCGGCGTTGAAGATTTGAGATACGACTCCTGTCTCTCCCATGTAATCATTGAGGACGGTTCGGTAGATGTTTGTTTCTACGTTGTATGCGATTGTCTCTCCGTTGGTTGTGCGGGTTATTTTCTTGAGTAAGTCGGAGGCAAACTTTTCTCTTTCTTGCAGTACTACTTTTGCATCCACTTTTACCGCTATCTTTTCATCGTTTCCAGTTCCGATTTGTTTTGTGTAATTCTCTGCTTTTGAGTAGTAGGCGTCCCTTTTAGGGGTTAGGAAATAGGGGTTAGATGTTAGGGGCGTGCCCCGGCGTTTTACGCCGGGTCGCGCTCTTCGTTTCAATCTGCAACGCACCATTTCAAGCTTTGTGTATATTCCGGTTTTTGCATTTAACTCATGTTGCGTTGCAGGATTTCCACTACGATCGCTCACGCGGGGATTGTGGAAGAAAATTGGGCTTTTGAAACCAAAAACCGCTACAGCAAAATTACAAAATCTTGTGATTTGTGTCAAGAGCTAAAGCCACCTAATGCGTGTTAAGTGGAGTGGTTGTCAGGTTGCTTCGCACACCGTGTGCAGTTCGGGTTTGTAGTTTGAAAGAAAAAATGGAAGGAGGCTTTAAGAGTCAGAATCGACTCTTTGATAAATCAAAGAGTTGCCTATAACCAGTTTTGTCAAGGAAAAAGCATGACTAAAGATTTTTTTCTTCTCTCATCGCTTCCACATTCCTACAACTAATCACGATTAAACTCTCTTCAATTTTCTTATCATTGTTTCTACAATTCTTTTGGAAATCATGGATTCTATTATTATGAACTCTTGTCAATCTTCCGCTGATTCTCCTTGGCTCTGGATTTTTCTCTTTGAAAATCTACTTTTATATCTCCTTTACAAAGTCCCTCCAAAAAAAGCATTCGATCTCTTTACACTCTTGTTTAAAAAAGTAAAAGCGCCCTTTAACACAAAAAAACAAATCGGAAGACCTTTGGAGTATTGGAAGATCTATCATCACGTAATCCACATGCTGCGAGACAACATCCGCTGGGGGGCATCCAAAATTCATTCCGAATTATTAATGTTAGGATTTAATCCCTCTTTATCTACAGTTAAGAGAATCATCAAAAGAATCAAAAAGCCAAACGGGCCTTTTCAGGGTTGGAAAGCTTGGTTGTTCTTCCTTTCTCAAATCAAGAATTACACTGTCGCTACGGATCTTTGTAGAATTCAAACCGTTTACGGTTCTACTCTTTATGCTCTCGCTTTCATTCACATCGGTTCCAGAAAAATCGTTCATTTCAATATCACTCTGAATCCAACAAGAGATTGGGTTTTACGGCAAATTCAGGAAGCGAAATCTCTTTGCCCGAATTTCGACATCCTTTTACGCGATAACGACGTTCTCTTTTCAGGGTCTAAAATCATGAAAGGCTTAAAAGATCTTGAGATCGCTTCCCTTGTTACTCCTCCCGCTTCGCCTTGGTGCAACGGTATCATGGAACGGTGGTTCGGGTCTCTCAGAAGAGAATGTTTCAATCCTATTCCCGTCTTTTCTTTAAATCACGCTCAGTTCATTGCTGGAGAATACATCAACTATTACAACTTCTGGAGGCCACATCTTGCTTTGAACAAAGACTCGCCTTCCGGTAGAGTCGTTTCTTTTCCTACTTCGGACTCAAAACTTATCAAACGAAAAGTTTTGAGTGGTCTTCATCATGTTTATTTTCATTCAGAGGTCGCTTAACTTGATATATACTTTATATATGTCTACCATTTTGGATTAGCGTCGATAAACCAACTAACAGTTGTTAAGCAGTCAGATTGTAATCTGAATGTTACACTTAACATCTGTTAGTTTATGGACTAGGACACGGCAAACTCACTCTTTTCACTCTTTATCTTTATTTAAAACTTCTCGTGTTTGATGATCTTCTTATTTTTGTAATACTTTCTTTCCTTTAGTTTACCGTTTTCAAATCTTTCCTGCATTGTTCCCACTCCTTTTACAAAAGTGACTCGGTATTGCAAATCGCCAGTATCGAAGTATTTCAGCCACTCACCTTCTTCTAAACCGTGAACGTATTTTACTTTTTCATTCAAATTACCAGATTCATGGTAAATCAACTGTTCCCCTTCGCGTTTCCCGGAAACATACGTGCAGGTCTCCTTCGTCTTACCGTTTTCCCAAATTAAATGAAACTTACCTTCGTAAACTCCGTTTTTGTATTCAACGATGCCTGCTTCTTGACCCGCAGGCCACCAGAGTTTCCAAACTCCTTCTTTCTTTCCCTCTTTAGTTTCACCCAATTCCCATTTACGAAAATCAAAGTTAAACTCTGCTTCTTTTGGAATCGAACCCGGCTTTTCACGAGGTGGAAGTATTTTAGCTTTGTCTATATTAAAGCCGTAATACTGCTTTCTCGAATACCAGCGTCCGTCTATGTAATGAGTTGAATCCGTAAGTCCTTCTAACGAATAAACTTCACCTTCAAGAACACCGAGGGTGTTCCATTCTGTTCTTTTTAAAAAAGGTTCCTCTTTTTCTTCTAATATAAAAGTTTTATATTTCTCATTGTATATCGCACCTCTCGGAACGTTAGAAGGCCTTGGAGGTTCCGACAATAACGAAACCGTAAAAAGAAAACTAAATACTAAGATCGTTCTGAATTTCATTGTTTCTCCCTTTCTAAAAAACAGGATTCACGTAAGGCCTTTTGTTATTTCTACTAGAGTCTTTGATATATCGAGTCCAAAGATTACGCAAAACATCGCGTTGTTTTTTCGCGTAATCGTTGAAGGCGCTCGCAGATCCTGTTTCATTCACCGTTCCAGCCATACCTGTCATCTTGTAGGAAAAATAGGATATCAAGAAATTTTGAGTCGTATTCGCCAAATTCCTAACTGACTGACTTTTGCCGGATAACTCTGGACTGTTCACTCGCCGCAACCCTTCATAGATTTGAGAATACGCTGCATTCAAATTCGGAATCTTTCCTGTATTTAAATCCGAAGCCAAACTGATCAAACTACCTACTTCGGAGTCTAAAGAATCTAAAGTATTTTTTAGCTTTGTTTCCCCATCCGCCTGATCTTTCCATAAGTTCCTAATCTGCTCAAGAGATTCCTCCGTTTGCTTAGGATCCGATTGCAAAACGGCAAGCTGCTTGTCAATCGCATCATTCTTGTCTCTCCAGATCTGTCTCTCGGAATCCATTTCTTTGTAAAGCAATTGGATCGTATCTTCTACAAGCGGTTTTGTTATTTCAAAAGACTCCGAGACATCTCCCAGTTTTTCGGATATTTCCTGGATGTTGTTCATCGCATCCATTCCTGTTTTTACAACTGGAGAAAGAAGTTTTTTCAATACACCGGTAAGTTGATCCACAAAACCCTTTACTACAGATTCTCCAAGTCCTTCCTCTTGCGGATAAAGTTGGCTATGAATCTTGTCAAAAGCTTGTTGATACTCTTGACTTGCCAGCTTACGAGAATCAACAAGTATAAGATTACCGATTGATCCCTCTATTACAAGATTCCCTGTCTTCGGATCTCGAACCAAGACTGTACCGTCTTCATCAACGTAGGTTCCGGGACGCGGGCCTGGTTTTACTGTCGCCACATTCGCATCACCGCCAAACAACGCTTTCTTGATCGCATCCCAGCCGTTAGAGAGATTCTCTCCATTGATACCGCCCATAGCCCCGACCGCACCGTCCCAAGCTGACTTACCGACAGCACCAATGCCACTCACTAAACTCCCGACGCCGTTTAAAATGCCGCTTAGTAAATTTCGATTCGCGGCGGAATGATCAGGGTTGTTCGGTTTGCTGAAAAGATTACCGAAAAGATTTTTGTTAAAGCCGTATTGAACGTCGCTACTTAAGCCACCGTATTCCGAAACCGTCCAAGAAGGCGTTACGCTCAGAAGTGGACCGAGACCCGACGTTAGACCAACTGTTGCTCCGTAACCGGCTTTCGTATCGTAACTAAGACCCAAACTACCAGACGAACCTTGGCCATATTGACCTCGGATATTTGCACTCACTCCCGAAGATTGATTGTCTCGACCGATATTGTTTCACATGTAGCTGACTTCCGCCCAGTTCGAATAGCCTTCTTTCCCTTTTTGGCCAAGACCCATTTTCAAACCCGCAGTTGCTCCCCAAGCTCCGCTCTTAGAGTTGTAGTTTAAGCCGATACTACCGCCTAACTTCGTACTGTTGTCCGTTCCGATGTTCACTCCTGCTCCAAATCCGTTCGCATAACTGTAACTTAAATTCACACTTACCATTCCGTTCGTCTTGTAATCCAAGTAGGAGTTCACGACTCCCGAAACCGCACCCGCAAGCATTCCCGCCGAACCCCCTTCATACGCTCCTCGAAACGCCTCCCAGCCCGCCGTTCCAACCGCAGACATTACCATCAGTCCTACTCCCAGCGCTTGCGCCGGTGGAAAAGGTACGAACGTTAATAATCCGCCAATGATGCCCGCTACGTCTAGAGCCCCTAGACCCTGCAACTGCTGAATTTGCATTTTTCCCATAGCATTCGACAATTCAAAGCGTTTTAACCTTAGAAAACTTCCACCCCGAAAAAAAATCCCCTTAGACCGTTTTTGAAAATACACACAAAAATTTCCCCTAAGAACACTTTGGAAATATTCAACTTCCATCATGTGTTTTCCGAAGAAAACGGAAAAAACCGAAATACTTTTTAAGATTTCACTTCTAAATTCCACCAAAAGTTAGAGATTCAATTTCCAATTCTCTTTCCAAAGTCAAGAATTGCGGAAAATTGCGGATTTCTTCGCATATTTCAAACATACGAGCAAGAGTCTTGCCGCTTTCCCGGTTCCAATTCGTATTCTGCAAGGATCTACCGATCCAAGCTTGTATTCTTGCTTTCTATTACTTCTAAATCTCTCTTAGGGCTCGAACAAGACACGAATAGAGCTCGAATAGGACCCGTTTGGGAAAGCATAGAGCCCGAACAAGACACGAACAGAGCTCGAATAGAACCCGTTTCAAATGTAATAAAACCCAAATCAAGGCCGTTTTACGTTCGTTCTCGCTCCTTTTTCATTCTTTAGGTTCCATACAAGTCTCACACAAGTTCCGAATAAGTTCACTTTGAAATACGATAAGTGCCGAACAAGTTCCACACAAGTTCCGAATAAGTTCTGTTTGGGAAATCATAAGTTCCAAACAAGTCCCGTTTCAAATGCAATCATACAAGAATCAAGGCCGCTTCGCTCTCGCTCCTTTTTTTCTCCTTTAGGTTAAAGACAGGCCAATGACA
This sequence comes from Leptospira alexanderi serovar Manhao 3 str. L 60, assembly GCF_000243815.2. Classification (GTDB taxonomy): domain Bacteria; phylum Spirochaetota; class Leptospiria; order Leptospirales; family Leptospiraceae; genus Leptospira; species Leptospira alexanderi. The sequence continues at coordinate 10,877 of NZ_AHMT02000006.1, forward strand.
GGAGAAGAACAAGACAACGACAGGCAAGTTTAGGTTAACGATAGGTTGAATATAGGCAAACTTAGGTGAAGGATAGGACAATCTTTAGAAACTAAAACCAGCACTCGAAGGCCGATTCGTTGGAATGTCTTCTAAAAACAAAGCGCCCGCTTCCTTTTTAGTTGTGAAATTTTGTTTCTTTCAGGTGAAATTGAAATCCATGCTAGTAAATGCTAGTGTTTTTACCGAATCCGCGATTCATTCAAAAATTCTTACGTAATTAGCGAGTCTTTGTTTTTTAAAGTCTCGCTAAAGTCCCATTATTGTTTCAGTAAAGTCGCGTTAAAGCTCCACTAAAGTATCACTAAGGTTCCATTAAAGTTCCATTTTCAATTTTAAGGTTTCACTAAAGTTTCGCTTTTTTCGAATAAGTGCGTAAACAAGAACGGTTTTAGAAGGTTTTGTTCAGCTTTTTCTTGCTTCCGAACCAAAAATGAATCGGTTTCGAACATAAAAACGATCTTTCCAAAATTCTTCAAACGAATTAGATTTCATCGAGAGTTCTTTCGAAAACAAGAGAAAAGTAGGCTTTTTCTTCTGGAAATATTAAATATCGTTCTGTTCTGAATTTGAACAGATAAATTACATTAGCACCGGGGTATTTACTCTCCCCCTCCGCCCCGACGTTTCCGTCGGAGTCGTCTTTAGAAAAGATTCCAAAGATCGGTTTTTAAGTTTAGAGGCCCCAAGGAAAGGAGCGCAATGTATAATGGCGGGTGATTCGATGCTTTCCTCTTGGTTTCAAGGAAGCGATTGGGGGAAAGTTTCTTTTTGACTACAATCTTCGGCAACTCGTTTTTTGGAGGAGAATCCGTTTTAGGTTCCACACAAGTTCCGTTTTCTGAACTTTTTTCTTCTTCGGTAAGAGTTCTAAATCACTCTCTTTCCCGGTTTTTTTCCCGGTTTTTTCGAATACAAACAAGATCTTTGCCGTTAAACCGAAATCTCTTCAAACCAGTATTGTGTCGTGAAATCGATTCTAAGATGGTACATTTTTGTGCCGAACTCTCTTTATTAATACGGGCTTTCGTTTCCTCTTCCGCTTGTATCCCGAAATCTTTTCGTGATTGGGATATTCCAAGAATCACAGCTAAAGAGGGAAGTTTCTCTGCAAAAGCCCGAATTTAGGCCGCGCCGCTACGAAGGAAAACGGATATCGGTTCCTTCTGGAAGGAACTTACCTGGAGAATCGAAAAACCGATTACATTGCCCAAAGTATCCACTTTTTCCATTACAGCATCATTTTCCGTTTCTTTAAAAATACCTTCTTTCTTTTCAAAGAGAACCTCTAAGTAGTCAGACTCTTTGTCGAAATATATCTTGATCTCTCTATCCATATAATACCTTTCCTTCCTTTACCTTGTCGGTAAAATACGCTGTGACAAGAAATAAATCGTCTATTCCATTCTTGATCACTACACAAAGATATTTGTCACCAACTAAAGTGTCGGCAAAATATTTGTAAAATAATTCCACTCTCTCATCCGTTCGGGATTGTCTCACTTGCTCCGGAGACAATAAACACTCTACAATCCTCTCCTCTTGTCCAGACATCTCAGGATGATCCCCCTCAATGTGCTTCTTTCTTTCTTCGGTAAATCGGATCTTTCTTTTAAATACGTCTTCCAGTTGATTCATTATCTACGTTACATTTTACTTCGTGAATCGCTTCTTAATCCGAATCAATCAGCATTCCGACTCGCTAACTTCTTTCTTAACTGTACTGTCGCCAATTTCTCTGTCTTTCCAGATTCCCGCTAAATTCAATTTCTCTAACGCTTCTCCAGTTGCAACCGGCAACTCTAATGTTAAAGTCTTTACCATTTCTTTCCCTCTTTGATTTCGACCTCGATTCAGCGATTTGTCCAATCCTTTTTCTACTTTCCAACTTCAGATAAATTAAGGATAATTTCAAGTGAGGAAAATGTAGGAAAAGTGAGTGAAAAATCGGCTGTTTTTTTCCTCACTTTTTTACCTAATTTCTTCC
>NZ_AHMT02000005.1:0-12500 GCF_000243815.2 Leptospira alexanderi serovar Manhao 3 str. L 60
AAATGCAACTAACCCACTTAATAGATTAACAGCCCAATTGAAAAAGCTTCGATGTCTAGTATGTTGAATCTGACAGATATTTTTGAGTTCATCATTTACTGCTTCAATGATAGCTCTTTTTCTTAAAAGTAATTTATCAACTAAGGGCATTCATTTATTTTCATATTCTTTTAAGTTTTGTAATGAGTTGAATTCCCTTTTCATAAAGACTTTCAAACAAAGATTGACTGATATAACCTCTATCTCCGAAAAGTTTATCGTGAATATTCTTAACAAGTGGAAAAATCACTTTCGAATTCCTGTCGTCGACGTTTCCAGGAGTAATCATAAATGATAATATTTCACCTTGATCATTTACGATTAAATGCAATTTAAAGCCGTAAAACCAGCCTGTGCTTGATTTCCCTCGTTGTGCAGTATCTTTAAATACTTTATGAGAATGGATTCTTCTGTTGTCGCATACTCCAAAGAATCGTAGAATCAATGAACGATATTCCGGAACATTTTCCCAGACAAGAATTTGATAGAAAGGAAGCTATGACAGATAACGCGTTAGGCATCAGTTCAACAAAACGATTGTAACTTACCGCTTTTGGAAATTCCGATTTTAAATTCTTTTTTATTTCTATCAGATAATAATTTTTAAATTCTCTATAATGAGAAAGATGAAAACAGACAACAATCGTTGCTACTTCACTCAGGCTTAACTGAAATTTTCGGTTTCTTTTTCGAACCACCGGACAAAAGTATTTTCACGTTCCAGTTTATTTTTTGTTGTGTACAATAATCGTCTATGGCACAAAATATCTCTGTCAGATCCATATTTAACCCTTTTCTTGCTGGAAATTTAGTTCAATATGTGATCTGGCGCTTTTCTGTACAAGATTTTTCTCTTTTTTCCTCCTTAGGCCGAACTCACGTTACTTACATACCGATCAACGGGAAATGGATTTATCTATTTGCGATCAAAGATCTTTTCAATCGAGAGATCATTGGTTGGGAATTGGGTTCGACATTGGAAACGGAACATCTCTTGAAGGCCTTTGAGAAAGCTCTTTCTCGTAGGAGATATCCAAAAGAAGTCATATTTCATTCCGATAGAGGAGTTCAATATGCAAGCGATGACTTTAGAAAAGTATTAAATACGAATGAGTTCGTCCAGAGTATGAGTAGAAAAGGCAACTGCTATGACAATGCTCCGATGGAATCGTTCTTTAAAACTTTGAAAGTTGAGGAGGTTTACAGAAGGAAATTCAACACAATAAGGGAGGCACAATATTTTCTGTTTGACTATATCGAAAGATATTACAACAGAAAGAGAAGACACTCGGCTTTAGGCTATCTTACACCAGTCGAGTTCAGAGAAAGAATTACTGCATGACCATGTCCGTTTTTTCGGGGGAAGTCCAGTATGCTTTTCCTGAAAGTTTAGATGTTGTCTCAAGCGTTTGTCCATTCATTGTTTCTGAAATATATTCAATACAAACTTCATCTTGACTTAAGCCATCTAAATTACTTTCAATTTCAATCTGCCGGGTAGAGACCTTCGGAAATTGAAGGCATCCATATAGAGTTAAAAGAGTCAATAATAAGAATTCAATTATACTAATATTATTAATTCGCACTATACTGTCTCCCATTTTCTGCTTCTTTACCAACAATTCTTTCTATAATTAAGCTTGGCAGCAGTAAAAACTAAACTTGCCACGGTCACGCCTTCTGCACCTTCGAACACTAAGAGCCGGTCTCAAAACTGCTTGTACTGAGAAAGCATAATAATATCAATGTGAAATGGACAAATATTATTCAGAGATACCCGATGCCCTTTGGCAAAAAATCGCATCTTTTATCCCTAAAGAAAAGGTCAATCCCCAAGGAGGGCGCGCGTTGTGGGTTTCACAGAGGATTTGTCGTATTTCCGACAGATTTGTCTTGAGATCCAAGTACTTGTGGGTAAGGTTATGCGCTCTTACGGATCGCGTTTCATGGCAAAATCGTTCCGTCGTCCGCTATCTTAGGTCCCTTGCCTGGAAAATCTTCCTTAGTTAATTTTTTCATCAGATGAATCGTTTTCTTTTCGGGATCGAACTCCGGAATCGAAGCCGAGTCGAGTTGTAAGGGAATAACCTTACCTTTTACGAACTTGCCTTGAACATCCACTTCCACTTCGAGAACAAGAGAATAACCGACGATTCCTTTGGAAGAAAGAGCCCTATAACCCATAAAGTTACCGAGAGAATAAGCGATCAACCTTCCCTTATACAATTCCATCGCACGCACCAAATGAGGACCATGACCGATCACCAAGTCCGCACCCGCATCAATCAGAGAATGACTAAACTCGACTAAGTTTCCTCTGTATTCTCCGTAAAAACGTTCCATCTGATTTTTAACGTGAAGAGCCGGACCACCTTCCGCTCCACCGTGAAATGAAATAAAAACGAGTTGAGCCTTTTTCTTCGCCTCTTTTACGAGAGCAACACCCGCTCCGATTTCGTTCACGTTATTATGCGACTTCAAATGAGAAAAACCGATCCAAGCCACGGAAATACCTTTCACGTTCATATACGTAATCATTCCCTTTCTACCGGTATAACGAATTCCGGCATCAGAAAGATTTTTCTGAGTGTCTTCGAAACCCTGCACGTGAAAATCCAAAGAATGATTATTAGCAATACTTAAAATATCAAATCCGACCTCCTTTAAAACCTTCGCGTAAGAAGGAGGCGTTCTGAACGCGAAGATCATTTTTCTGGAAGTATCCTTGGAAGTGTTCGGATAATTCGTCAGAGTACTTTCAAAATTTCCGAAAAGAACATCCGCACCCTTGAGATAACTCTCCACCTTTCCGAACAAAAACGATCTCGGATCCTGAATTTTCAAAGGTTGAGGAAAATTCGTTCCCGGAACCATATCTCCCACAGCTTTGATTTTAATTGTGGTATCAGCCTTGGAATCCGCAGGAAGTTTGAACGAAAAAAGAAAGGAAACGAACAGAATGGAAAGAATTACACTTTGTTTCATGTCCTTTCATGAGTTTCAAGAGAAAGCCGCTCGTAAAGTAGAATTTCTATCAAAGGAATCCCGATTCGGTCCGATAGAATAGTAGAATGGAAAAAATCCCCTGCAATACCTGCGGCTCTTCCAAATTTAAACCCCTCTTTTCCAAATCCAATCATAAGAACGAAATTTTTCATATCGTACAGTGTAAATATTGCGCTCTCGTACAGGTAAATCCTCAACCTTCTCCGGAAGAAGTAGCTTCCTATTATTCGGAAGAATATTTTTTAAAACGAAGCGACCGAGGTTATGACAACTATTTTTCGAACGCGATCAGAAACGAAATCTCTAGAGTATTTGAACTCAACTTGAAAGATCTGGATTTTCAGACTTGGGAAAATACCTTACAATTCGAAAAACGTTGTCTTGATGTCGGTTGTGCGGCCGGTTATTTTGTAGACTACATGCAAAGGAGAGGATGGGATTCTCATGGAATGGACATTGCCGAAGCCCCCGTCAAATTTGCCCGCGAAAAATTAAAGCTCAAAGCGGAACAAATCGACTTTTTGGAATGGAAGCCGTCCGAAACGGAAAAGTTCGATCTAATCACTCTCTGGGCTTCCATCGAACATCTTCACAAACCCAAAGAAACATTAGAGAAAATTTATACACACCTCAAACCCGGAGGAAGAATCATCCTCTCCACTTGTAGATGGGGAACTCTCGCTAAACTGCAAGGTCCTTTTTGGAGATACTTGAATGTTCCGGAACATCTTTATTATTATTCACTGCCGGGAATCATAAAACTCTGCGATTCTCTCGGATTTCAAAAGAAAAAACATATCACATACGGAAGCGGACTTACAACAAAAAAAGAAGCTTCCTTATTTTATAAAACCCTAAAACACATCGCCGATCCCATGGTAAAGCTCCTGGACCAAGGCGATATGATGGCCCTATGTTTCGGAAAATAAGAAACTCCAAAATAGAAGTGGGATAAAAAAGAAATTTTTTCCGCACAAATCTCGTCAAATTATTTCAGAAAAACCTAAAATACGACCCATAACGTCTGATTCAAAAACAAAACCCCCCATTCAAATCCGGGGAAAGTATACTGTGGCGACTTTATTTTCAAGGCGGAGATTTTAAGTTTTTCTTGCCATTTTAGAGCTGGTAAAGGAAAAGAGTGATCGCAATTTTTAGTTCTGGTGGTATTCGAAGAATCGCCTAAGTTCAAATAGATTGATTCCAATTGAATAAGCGATTTCTAATACTAAACCGCGCTTGAGGTGCTTCCTTTGAAAAATACAATTGAAAAAAATATCGCCTACGGATTGACCGGGATTGTCGTATTGAACTTCATTATGATCGGATCCGCATATTACACATTGAAACAATCCTTGGAACTCAAAAGATGGGAAGTGCATACCCGAGAAGTACTTTTGAACATAGAAGAAACTTTTTCCGCTTTTAACGAAGCTCATGCCGTTTTAAGAGCTTATATTTTATATCTGGACCAAGAACAACTAAACGCTTATTTCAAAAGCAAAAGCCTCGTTTTAGAACGAATTGGAAAACTTCGAAAAAGCATGATTGATAACCCTTACCAACAACAAAGACTCTCTCTCATTGAAACCTACTTGAGCGAAAAGTTTTTCTATATGGACAAATTGGTTTTGATGAGAAAACACGCATCCATGCAACATTACTTGGTGCTGTTTCGTTCCGCACAGGGGAAAGACCTATCGGAAAAAATCAAATCCCTCATTCAAGATATAAAAGCGGAGGAATTTCGACTCTTAGACATACGAAAAAACAATTCGAAAATGCATCTGACGATATCGGTCACTTTGCTTTTCTCCGGAATCACATTGAATCTTTTTTTCATTTTCCTTCAAAACTGGTCTATCTATAAGGAAAGTCAACGCCGTCAAAAAGCGGAAAGCGTATTGGAAGTATCCAATAAAAATCTCAAAACTTATTCGGAGCGATTGGAAAGATCTAATAAGGACTTAGAAGCGTTTTCCTATTCCGTTTCTCATGACCTTCGTTCTCCGATTCGAGGAATATTAGGATTTTCTAAAATTTTACTCGAAGATTACGGAACAGAACTCGGGGAGGAAAGCCGTAGAATCGTCAACATCATCATTCAAAGCTCCGAGAACATGGGAGAACTCATAGACGATCTCCTGGAATATTCAAGATTGGGAAGAAAAGAACCTATATTCTCCATTGTGAATATGCAGATTATGGTAGAAAAGATCTTGGAAGAAATAATGAACTATTATCCGGATATAAAAATGGAAACTATTGTGGGAGATCTTCCTCCTACAAAAGGAGATCCCAGTCTTCTTAAACAACTTTTATTCAATTTGATTTCCAACTCCTTCAAATATTCCAAAAAGAAAGAAAATCCGAAAATCGAAATCGGGTCGTATCAAAACAACGGAGAGACCGTATTTTTTGTAAAAGACAACGGCGCGGGGTTCGATATGAAATACCAACATAAACTATTCAATATCTTTCAGAGGCTACATCACGCAGACCAGTTCGAAGGAACCGGAGTCGGACTTGCCATCGTAAAAAGGGTGATCGAAAGACACAACGGTAAGGTTTGGGGAAATAGCAAATTGAACGAAGGCGCTTGTTTTTATTTTACCCTAGGAGTTGACGACAATCATGTATGATCTTCAGGACCAACCAATCTCGATTTTATACGCGGAAGACAATCCGCAAGACTCCGAACTTACTCTCAGAAGTTTAAAAAGACACAATCTCACAAATCAAGTGAAACTCGTCAGAGACGGCGAAGAAGCCCTGGAATATTTATATGCGACCGGACGTTACGAGAATCGGGACAAAACACAATTACCTTCCCTAATTCTTTTAGATTTGAAGATGCCCAAAGTGGACGGAATCGAAGTGCTTCGAAGAGTAAGAAGCGAGGAATTTACGAAAATGCTTCCCGTAGTTATCCTCACTTCTTCCGCCGAAGAAAAGGACATCGTGGAAAGTTATAGACTCGGAGTGAACAGTTACGTCGTAAAACCTCTCGATTTCGACAAGTTTAGCGAAGTAGCCAGTGAAATAGGATTCTATTGGATTTTAGTAAATCAAGGTATAGGTAAATGATTTTTCAGTCGGATTGTTTGTCGCAAAACAGTTAAAAATAAAAAACAATCCGTAACAATCGAATGGAAAGCCAGTCAAGATATAAACCATCTAAGTTCTTTTTGCTTGTCATTCGCCAGAAGGGTCTATCTATTGATCGGAATTAGGTCCTCAAACGATGAAATTCTATTTTTGGTTCTTTCTACTTTCCGTTCTACAATGTGCCACTTATTCAACATCGAGTTATTCTCAATTTGAACAGGAAAAACTCGTAAACCTAAATAGCGTCTCTTCGAATCAACTCAGTCTTTTGACCACCCGGTATCTGAAAAGCAACGACCTCTACGACAAGTTCGAAAAATATCCCCTAGTGGTAATTTACGATCTGGACAATGATCTGATCACAAATAAGTCTAGAAATCTTGCCTACTATCTTTCCGAACTCTGTTATCTCACGGGAAATTCTTTGGATATGGAAGACTCCCAATTCGCAAAGATGTATGCTTCCGCATTAGTGTATTCGTACACGTACTTGTTCGATAAGAAAGCTTCTCCGGCGCCAGACCCATTCTCCGCGGAATTCAGATTTGCTTTGTTCACTTACAATCGCTCTCTAGCGCAACTGGTACGTTACGCAAAAAAAAATAGGAAGTTGGCCGCCGTTACCGACTTAAATCTTCCTTTGATTCGAGGAACCTTACAGATGTCGAGCGCGGAAGTGGAAACAGCTTGGAGTCCTCAAAATTTTCTGCAAATCGAAGTTACTTACGACTATCGTGTCAAAGGTTTTTCCAATCATATCAGCAAGTACGGAATCGGAACTCCGGTGATTCTCAACCGTAATTTTCCGGAAAAAGAATCCCAAGAAAGAATCAAATACGAATTCATCAACGGAGTCGGACAGGCTTATCCCGCAACCGCATTCGTAAGCTTGGAGGAATCGTATTTAGGAAACAGGGACCTTATGAACTTACGCGCTAAAATTCATGTCTATGATCCAGTTTTCCGAGATCAAATCACGTTAGACGGAATAGACCTACCCATGGAAAGCGATACGACCACTCCCCTCGCTTATATGCTAACGATTGCACAACAAAAAGACAATTTACTGGCAATCTTTGACGGAGAAACGGGTATGTCCAGAAAGGGACTCTATCTCGTTTATCCCTATCATAAGGATAAAATTCCGGTTGTGTTTCTTCACGGTTTGGCGTCTTCACCTTTCATTTGGTTTCCGATGATAAACGAACTCCTTTCCGATCCGGAAATTAAGGCGAAATACCAATTCTGGGTATATTGGTATCCCACGGTAAATCCGATCCTTTTTTCCGCGGCGGACTTTAGAGATACTTTATACGATCTGAGAAAGACCTATGACCCGAACAACGAACACAAAAGTTTCGATCAAACCATTTTAGTCGGCCACAGTATGGGCGGATTGATTGTAAAATTAGCCGTGACACATAGTAACAAAGAACAATGGATGGACGCAGCCAAGATTCCCTATTCCGTGTTCGACATGATAAACGAAGAAACCAAAAAAGAAATCAGCAGATTGGTCGACTTCGATCCGGTACCTTTCGTAAAAAGAGCGATCTTCATCGCCACTCCACATAAAGGATCGAATTTAGCGGAAGGAATTTTAGGTTCGATCGCAAGATTTCTTTTTATAATTCCGAAAGAAGTAATCAAAAAATTCGAAGAAGGTTACAAATTCTTAAACCCTAACTACAAAGAAGGAGATATAGTTCCAAAAGTGTACGGAGTCGACGGACTTGCACCCAAAAGCCTTTTTATGAAAGTAACGAGAGATTACAAACCGCAAGTGAAGTTCCATTCCATTATCGGAAATTCTAAACTCGCCGACCTGGATTGGATCAGCGATACGGTCGTTCCGTATGAAAGTTCTCATCTGGAAAACTCGGAATCGGAAACGCTGATTCAGTCGGAACATTCGGTGCAAAATTATCCTCCCACTTTTTTAGAAGTAAAAAGAATTTTAAAAGAATACACCCCATAAAACGATGTTTTAGCTCGTAAAATTGATACTTTGTTTTCGAGGTATGTTTCGGATACTATTGCTCCCAAAAACTTGGCGGCGTTAAAACCGTACAAAGACAATAGAGTTGTTGAAAAATTCCATAGCTCAGATACACAAAACTGCTTCAATCGTCCATTTCAATGAAATGGAAACAGACTCAAGAATTAATTTTTCAACAACTCTAATATTTTTCAGTCGTTAAAAAACGATTTGTTCGAACTTCATCGCGCACCGACAAAGTATATTTTCAGGCAAGATGTATACAAACAAAGACTTAACTTTCAAAACCCGATCAATTTTTAACACATTCACTTTTAAGAATATTATTTTTTTCTTAATTCTTCAGCCTTATCAATGCTCCTCTGTCGGTTTTCGAGCATCGCTTTTTCCACTTTCAGCCGAGCCTCTTCAAAACCCTTTTCACTCAAATCTCTAGGGATATAAATCGGCTCTCCGTACGAAACCACAAAAGTAGTAAACGGTTTCGGAATTTTATGTTTGTCCCAGGCTCTTTCGGCAACCCATTGACGAGTACATTCATAATGAAACGGAACGATCGGAACTTGAGAAATCTGAGCGGAAGCGATCAAACCGGGTTGTACGACTAACGCCGGACCTCTAGGGCCATCGGGTGTAATCGCCGCGGGAAGATTTTTTTTAAGATGAGTAATCAATGCTTTGAGAGCTTTGGAGCCCCCCTTAGAAGAACTTCCTCGAACGCTGCAATTGCCGAATCGATGAACAACCCGATTGATAAAGTCTCCGTCTTTGGATTCGGAAATGAGAACGGCCACTCCTAAGTTTTGGTTGAGATAAGGAGAATATAAAACATTCGTATGCCAAGCGGAAAGGATATAAGGTTTTTTTTCCCTACGAATTTTCTCGATACTTTCGTTTCCGATATTGATTCTTCGAGAAGTAAACCCGATCAGTTTCTGCAGATTGACTACAAGAAACGGAATGAACCAAATTAAAAACTTTCTTTTAAGAGACTGCTTTTCGTTTTTATGAGTGACAGAACGTTCTTCCATGTAAGCACGAGATTTTTCCGAATTTGGAAATTCATCATCTCTTTTTTTGGTTTATAATTTAGGGAGGGAACTCTCGCGTTTTATACAAAGAAGAAAATTCTTTCTCCCTAGGAAATAAAATCAATATACCTGCGAAAAAGATTCCCATTCCAATCCAATGAACAGAGGATGCCGTTACGAAATAAAAGACGCCGTTGATAACATAACCTGCGTCCAGAAAGATCACGGAAAAAATTTTAGACTGAGAATAAAATACGAATTTCTCTTTCGGTCCCAAATTATCCGGAATCATTTTCTTTTTAGCAAAAAATAAAGGAATATACCAAGAGATCGGTAAAAGGAAAACCGTGATTCCCAAAATAATTCCGCTACTATCCCCGGAAAAACTTCCGTTCGGACTTGTAAAAAACACAAAAACGCCACCGAACAGAACCAAACCGATTAACAGAGCGGAATAAATGATCTTCAGGTTTTTCATCGTGTCCGGAAATATAGTTCTATCTTGTTATCTGTCAAGTTTTTACAAAAAAATCCCCGAAAGAAGCTTTCATCGAATCGAATACAAGATAGAAATCAAATTCGAATTTTAAATTCAGATTTTTCTATTTTTCTTTCGAATATTCCACCACAAGAAAATCGGAAATATAAAATTTAAAGAATTCAAAAATTCTGTGGACTTTAAGTAAGAACTTTTGTACAGAGTTTGAAACAAAAATAGGTCTTAAACAATGGAATCCAATTTACTGACAAAGATATTTCTTCCGGCCGCGTTAGGTATCATCATGCTCGGAATGGGAATGACTCTCACCATAGCCGACTTCAAACGAATTTTCGTCCTTCCCAAAGCGGTGCTCACGGGGTTAACATTGCAACTTCTGCTTTTGCCGATCACCGGATGGCTGATCGCAAGCGTCTCCGGACTTTCGGGAGAACTTTCCGTAGGTCTGATTCTTTTGGCGATCTGCCCAGGAGGAGCGACTTCCAATCTTATCACTCATCTTGCAAAAGGAGACGTTGCCCTTTCTATAACGTTAACCGCAATCACAAGTTGCATCACCGTTCTTTCGATCCCCTTCCTTTTAAATATGTCCATGCACCATTTTCTCGGAGCCGGACAAATAATCGAACTCAACATTCCTCAGACGATTCTTCAAATCTTTCTGATCACCGTATTACCGGTGTCGATCGGGATGATTCTCAATTCGAAAAAACCGGAATTTTCCCGAAAGTTCGAAAAAACGATAAAAGTTCTTTCCGGAATTTTTCTGATCCTAATCATCACAGGTGCCATTGTTCGTGAAAGGCAAAACATCGTACCATTTTTTATCCAGGTGGGTCCCGCTTCCTTGGCCCTCAATCTAATTACGATGATATTGGGTTATCTGGGAGCGACTCTGATGAAGGTCACACATTCCCAAAGGACTTCCATCACGATCGAAGTGGGAATTCAAAACGGAACCTTGGGAATTGCGATCGCAAGTACAATTCTAAACAATCCGGCAATGGCGATTCCGTCTGCAATTTACAGCTTGATTATGTTTGCCACGGGAGGGCTTTTTTCGATCTGGATGCATAGAATTCCGAATCAAACTTGATCATAGATCAAAAATCCGGAAAGACACTCGTCAAAGTCGCACTTCTGTCTTTCTTCGTAATTCAAATTCACTGTACGACGATCGGATTCCACAGAGGCGCGATTCGGAAAAAAATCGATTTTGGTAATAAAGAAACTCTCAGACTCCGCATGACGTAAAAGTTTCCAACGAAGAATTAACCGAACTCGTCTCCGCCTGGAATCAAGAATTAGAATATTATAAAATAACTATTCACTTAAGCGACGTCAACGTCCGGGTTGGATGGCGATCATGGATCAGATTTTTTTAACGGATCTGCCCGACCAATACGACCGACTTCTTGCAGTTGCCGGAGGAAAATTAAGCGACACGGCTTTCGAACTCGTTGGAATCGGCTTTGCATTTTTCAAAATTCCGAGCTTTCAGATTTTCGGGGCTGTAGAAACGAAAACCGAAACGAGAGGATTCATTTTAGGTCAAATCAGAACGATTTCCCATTGGTTATCCGAAAGGAGTCAAAAAAACTCTCATTCACTCTTCTGGGATGCAAACATTCCTTCTTTTTGAGCAATTGTTATGTTCAGATCCAAAAAGTCAAAGAATGGAAACAAAAAAATCGGGAAGCGGGAATCTCTTTCTTTTTCCGTTGACGAGGAAGAAAAAATCTTCTTAAAAAACACTTGGGAATAAGAGATGGATTTATGGAATCCTCCGAATCCAAATGGAAACCCTTTTGGGGAATCTCTCTCGTATTAACGGGAGCTGTTTTCTTTTCTGCAAAGGCGATCTTTGTCAAATTAGTCTATCGATACAATATCGATTCGACCACGGCACTCGCACTCAGAATGTTATTTGCAATTCCGTTTTTCGCTTGGATCGCCTACCGTTCCGGAAATACGAACAAGAACTTCGTAAATCTCACAAAAAAAGACTGGGGCTTAATTTTGGTTCTCAGCTTTTTAGGTTATTACCTCGCGAGTCTATTCGACTTTATAGGTTTGGAATATATCTCGGCGGGTCTGGAAAGAATTACCTTATTCGTATATCCTACGATTGTCCTCATTATCGGTTCTATTCTTTTCAAAAGGAAAATCAAAAGAGCGGAAATATTTGCAATCCTTCTTACATATTCCGGAATCGTGGTCGCATTCATAGGAGACATTCAGGCCGAAGGACCAAATGCAACGAAAGGTGTGCTATTCGTACTCGGATCGGCGATCGCTTACGCTTTATACCTCGTAGGAAGCGAATCATTGATCCCGAAACTCGGTTCGGTTCGATTCACTTCCTATCTAATGCTTTTATCCGGTTCGATCGTAATAATTCATTTTCTTATCACTCGCCACCCTGCCTCTCTGATCCAGCCCACTAACGTATATTTATACGGACTGGCTCTCGGAGTTTTAACGACCGTAATTCCCGCTTATTTCACCACGGAAGGAATTCGAATGATCGGTTCCGGAAAAGCGGCAATTGTGGGTTCTGTGGGCCCGATGTCTACGATTTTACTTGCCTGGATATTTCTCGGAGAACCGGTCACTTTTTCCGGACTTGTAGGAACCATCCTCGTTTTAACGGGAGCTCTTTGGATCGGTGGAAAAAAACCGGAACCAAAAACCGAAGGTAATTCTTAAAAAACAAAGAAGACGTAGATTAAAACAACCCTACCATTTTTCAGAACGCTTGCGTTCCTATATTTCTCTTCAATTACAGTTGGTGAAAGTCAAATTGATTTTGAAGCTT
>NZ_AHMT02000005.1:20000-40000 GCF_000243815.2 Leptospira alexanderi serovar Manhao 3 str. L 60
CGAAGGCGTTTTCCAATTCTAATACGTGCAAATTCGTGATAGGAATCGGTTTTCCGCGTTTTTCAAAGTATGTGGAAACTTTTTTGGAATCGGTTTCGGGATAATAAAGTTTTACCAAAACGTTCACTTTCAAAATTTTTGATTTTATTTTCCTATATTCCCATTGAACCGTAAATTCGTTTTCTTTGCTTAAGAAGGGAAATGTTCGGGATTATTCAAATTCTTACGATAAACCGATTGGAATCGTTTTGTTATCTTTAATTTCCTCTAATCCGCCGTATAACGCTAACGGATTCCCCACTTTCCCGTTGAAATAGAAGTTTACGAACTCGGATCTGTTTTCAACGTCTATATTCGGAAATCGGATTTCGACTTTGATTCGTGACTTTCATTAGAGTTGTTGAAAAATTAATTCTCTATCCGTTTCTGCCCTATTGAAATGGACGTTTGAAGCGGTTTTGTTAATCTGAATCACGGAATTTTTCAACAACTCTATTTTAAATCGTATCGATTCTGTATTCCACTCGTCCTTAAAAAAAGATACAGAATTTTCAACTATAACTTGATCTTTTTGAAACATACGTATATTGCAAAATTGGAATATAATTAACGTGAGTTCGGTGTAAGAAATCCATGATCCATTTTTTTGTAGGAAGTTGGAATTTGAACTTTGTAAATCTATTCTTAAAATGTGGGAGCTAAAACAAATCGCGATTTTACGAACAAATTCTAAAAGTAAGGACTCCTACTTTTAGAAAATTCTTTCTCATTTTCTTACCCCGAGCTCACGTTAATTACAAAAGTAAAAAGCGGTAGAAATCGATTCATGAACAAGTTTTGAATCAAGATCAAAATAAACCGTTCACCCCGTTGATCGTAACGGTTTTGATCACTTCCTTGTCCTTTTCGGATTCCGCGACCTTCCAGTTTACTCCGGAGGAAGTGGATAAAAGACTTCTTCCCACACCCGCTCGGCCGAGAGAGGAACCGACGCCGCTCACTCTCGCGATAAAAATTCCGTATTCGGCGGATAGTTTCGCGTAACGTTCCAAGTCCTGTGCGTGAGTGAAATCAGGTTCCGAAACGGAATCAATGTGAAAAAGAAGGTTTACGTTCTGAGATTTCAATTCCTCCAAACGTTCGGAGCTTCGGATTTCTTTTCCGGCCACGACTCCGAAACGAAAACCTCCCATGATAAAGATCGTTTCCGCATCGCCCGGAGAGGCGACGTTTTCTTCGGAGGAAAGTTCCCGTTTATCATACCAATCCACGACTACCACGTCCTGAATGATCGGAACGCTGATTTTCAGTTTTCCAAAACCGTCCTTCCTGAACATGGATCCTCCGATAATTACACCTTTATAATATTCGGAAATCTGCAAGAGTTCGTCGGAAAGAATTTTAGATTTTTCGGAAAGTTTTTCCGGAGTGGAAGACAAATCGTAGAATGGAAAATATTCCGGCAAAAGTAAAAAGTCGGATTTTTCCTTCGAAAGTTTTAGTTTCTGATCGTTCGAAACGGGTCGATTGATATGTTTTTGAAAAAGTGTAACTTTTGCGGACGCCAAAACCGATACCGCCCGATCAATCGCCTAAAATGGAAGGATCAACGCCTAACGAGTCCGAATCGATCTTTTCAGAACCCCCGGACGAGTCGCTACCGGCTCCCGGCATTCCCAGATCGGATTCGTTAACAGAGGATTGTTCCGTTTTGATACCGAATTCTTTTTCCATCTCTTCGGAAGAAAGTTCGGTTACTCCTCCGAATAAATCCCCGCTTTCAAGACGGCCCGCAAACGCGATCGCAAAACAATATGCTTCCATGATACACTGTTTGATCGGTTTTTTATTCAACCTTCTTTTGGATTCCATCATGTCCAAGGTCATAATTTCATCCATGTTAGTAACGATCTCTTTTTTGGATTTCATGTCTGTGATGAGTTTCTCCAAAATTTCGGCCGTCTTTTCCACGAATTCTTTAACCGTCACACGAACGTTTCTGGATTGTTGGCTTTTTTTCGTTTCCAAAGCGCTAGTTTTTTTAGAGGCTTCGATGTAATTGGCACCCGGATTTTTAAGATGATTTTTTAGTTCCTTATAATACTGATCGTAAATTCTAAACTGCTCGATTGAAGCCCGAGTCGTCTCATAATGATCGATCATCTTCTCTCGATAGTCGACCTTAGCGCCATTTACGATCGTAGGTTTAATTTCGATTTTTTTGGTTGTCATCACGAAAGAATATTCGGCATCGAATTCCTTAAAGAAAAGCCAGGTCAAAAACGCCTTATCCTCAGAAAGAATATCTTCATATTCCCCCTTCGGATCGTGTTTTTTACGGAGCTGATCGAGAGGAAGTATTCTCATCAGTTTCAAACCGTACTTGAGTTCTTTACTGAGGGAATCTTCGGGGTTGGTTTCTTCTTTCTTTTCTTCCACGGGAGCGCCCTCTTCAGATGTCGCACCTCCGGAGATTTCATCCAACTCTTCCCCTTGCTGTCTATGACCCGGTTTCTCTTCGGGAAGTATTCCAAGAACGGATTCCATCGTATTGCTTAAGAGAGGAATGTTCTTGTTTTCGTTTCTAAGAATGATAAGATAAAGCTTTTCGAATAAGGTTCCGAATAGATAATCAAATTCCTGAAGAGCGCGCTTTTTCTTCGTGTTATAAATAGCAGTAGGTTTCCCTTCCAGTTTTTCCAAGGCGGAGTATCCTAGATTGACGGCCTTCACATAACTTCCCTGAAATGGATAAACATAGTATAATTTTTTAAAAATAGAATACAAGGGATCTCTGATTCTGGAAATCGCAACAGGTAGATCCGGAGCCGCGTTATGCGGCTCTAGCACTTGATTCACTTCCGCGTTATCGTATAGCTTATGCATTCTCCCCAAAAGTTCAATATAAATGGGATTCTGAGCGTCGAGTTCTTTTGCTATCTTCCCCGCGTATGTCGGGTTTCCGAGGATATCATTTCCGACAAAGTTCAATTCAAGAAGGGATTTTTTTCCATAGAGATTAAAGTCAGATAAAAAAGTAGGTAATAGATCGGGAGAGGAAAATCCGGTAACTCTTCCCAACCAACATTTAACCCGAACGGAAAGGCGATTGATGAAATTTCCCATTTCGTCTTCGAGAGCTTTTCTATCTCTCGGACTAGGTCCTTTAGATCCTCCGACAGAACCGCCACCTTTTCCTCCCATACCGGAGCGAGACGAAGTTCCGCCGCGTGAAGAGGAATCTCTTCCGCCAACCTGACCTCTCTGGCCTTGACGAATATTAGGTTGTCTACCGGATTCGGCTTCTTCTTTCTTTTTATCCTTTTCACTGACGACTTTTCCGCCGGCAGACTGGAATTTATTAAACATTTCTTTTCTGGCCTTATCATCCAGATTATTCACTCCAATGGAGCGTTTCGTTTTATCAAACTCAGCCATAAGTGCAATCCTTGCAATTCCGCGTCTCAGTTCAAATTCGTAGTTCTAAGAAATAAATCAAGAAAGTTACTACTTCATTTTACTTCTTGACAGGCCTTTCTTCCAGGTGTTTTTTCGATTTGATGATAATCCGAAGCGAGATACGAGAAAAGCATATCGTTCTTAGCGTTCTTGAAGACATCCTCATGGATAATTCTCGGGATTTTCACAAAGAATTCGAAGAATCGATAAAAACGGAAAATCCGGAAATCATCAGCTTTTTTCTAGGAAAAGTCAAATTCATCGATTCTTCCGGAATCGGTATTATCATTAAAGTAAGAAATCAAATTCGAGAAAAAAACGGAACTCTAAACATTTTTGGCCTCAATAAGTCCTTAAATTCCGTATTTCGGCTATCGGGACTGGACAGAATCGTGAACCTTTATACTAATGAAGAGTTTCTAAATAAGTATCCGATTTTTCAAGAGTTTGTGGATCAAAATTCCAAATGAAATATACGTTCAAATTTCCCCATTTGTTTTTCATCTTTTTACTCGTTCAGTGTTCTTGGGTTCAGGAAAGATATTTTTTCTTTTGGCCCACCAATTCAAACCTGATTTATCGTTCAGCGGAAGTCGCTTATTTTCAGATCAGCCCTATCAAAGTAAATTTTTTTGAGGAGCTGGTCCCTTCGAGATCGTTCACTCATCCTTTTCAACTCACCTCCGAACAATGGAAAGCTCTTCTAGGAAATCTGAAATACACCAAAAAATCGTCTCTCGGCTTTTTTACGAATCATGTTTTTTCTGACGGAGAATTGGAAGCTGTAGCAAGAGATCTTCCTTTAGTTATTAAGTCTCTTCCCGAAAATAAGATTCTTGTTTTGATTTCAAAATACGACGACATTCAATCGGTTGTTTCTTTGGAAGAGTTGACTACCGCCTTGATCTGGGGCGAAAAAGATAAAATTAACGTGGTTTTCGGTAAAATCAAAAGGGAAATCGTGGATAAAAATGTAGGTCTGGATTTTTCTCTTTGGACTAACATCAAAGCGATCTCTCTTAATCACGTTTCCGACGGGACGGAAATTTTGGATAACGGAATCGTTCAATTCCAAACGGTTCGAAACATTCCGAATCGGAAATGGGTGATTTTTAACCCCGAACAATTAGATCAGTATAAATTTAAACCGAGAAAACGAAACGAAATCCGCAAACTTACCGATGAAAATGATCGCCCCGGCGGCTGATTTTTGTTAAACTACTTCGCGGTCCAAGGGGAATCGTCCCTTCTCCTTTTTTATGTACGCGCCGAATATAAAGTCCTATAACCCCTATCCACTGAGATCGAATATGCTGATCCCTAAAACCCTGATATCTAAAAAGTTCTAACATTGAGACGGCTTTGAAACGGACTCTGAGGTTAAATTCTTTGTAAAACTTCCTGCAAAGAAAGAATCCAATTCGTCCAGATTAGGATCGTAATTCCGAACGGTTTCATGGGGATGAAATGTGTGATGAAAAAGTAAGTCGTGTATATCAGTTGAAAAATCGCCGCGTTTGTCGGTGTGATCATGAATGAAGATGCTCTCCAACGTTTGATAAAAATATCGGATCTACTTTAGTAGGGATGTTCAGTCCGCTTGCAAGCGGTTTTTTTTGTGGGTAGTTTATCGGGTCAAATACTCGATGAAGATGATCGTGAGAGGGATACAATGCAAAATCTGCGATGTCCGTTACACAACTCAAGCGACGACCGATTTACAACGACCGCAAAGATCGCCCGACTTGGAGATATCTTCCGTATGCCTCCAACAGCGAGGACATTCGCCTTGAACCGGCTTTAAAACTTTTACGGAGAATTTTTCGTTCTCGTGACTGGAAAGGACTTCCATTCCCGGATTTTTCTCATGAATCTGAGAAACCACAAAAAGCAACTCCAAGGTTTCCTTCGGAAGAAGTTCGCCAAAGCTGGGTCCGCCCTTAGAAACAATTTCAAGAGCCGCTTCGAGAGACTTACCCAACTTTCCTTCTTGTCTTGCGATCTCAAGAGCCTTCTGAACGACTTCTCTCGCTTGCAACGCAGACTCAAACTTATCTTCGAGAGATTGATTCTTCCAAGATCTCAAATCAGGGAAGGTTTGTAAGAACACAGAGTCTTTTTTTCCGTTGGAAGTCCATACCTCTTCGGCGGTAAAACTAAGAATCGGCGCCACGAGAATACATAAGGAATCCAGAATATACTGAAGTGCCGTAGAGGAGGATCTTCTGGATTTCGAATCTCTCGCGTCGCAATACATTCTATCCCGGATCATATCGAAATAATCCTGAGACAGGGTAACTGTGCAAAATAAGATCAACTTCTGATAAATCTGATGAAACTGATAAGTTTCATAACTCGTAACCGCGTCTTCCACAAAACCAGCGAGTTTGGAAAGATAAAATCGGTCCAACTCTTCGAGTTCTTCAAAAGGAAGATTTTGTTCAGGGGTATGACCGTCCAAATTTCCCAAAAGATACCGGAACGTATTACGGATCTTACGATACTGCTCGGAAACGATCTTTAAAGATTCTTTTCCTACCTTAATATCGTCCCTAAAGTCCAAAGAACTGACCCACAAGCGAAGAATATCGGCTCCGTAAACTTGGATGATATCGGCCGTAGGATCGATTCCGTTTCCTAAAGATTTAGACATTGCGCGTCCTTTTTCATCCAAAACATAACCGTGGGTCAAGACGGCCTTATAAGGAGGAATTCCTCGAAGAGCCATCGAAGGCCAGAGAGAAGACTGAAACCAACCTCTATGTTGATCGGAACCTTCCAGATAAAGATCCGCCGGAGGTTCATCCTTACGTTCACCTAACACCGCAAAGTTGGAGACTCCGGAATCGAACCAAACATCTAAAATATCGTTTCCTTTTTTGAAGGAATCTTTTCCGCACTTCTCGCACTTCGTTCCCGGAGGAAGAAGGTCCTTAGCTTCTTCCGAATACCAAATCTCGATCCCTTTTTCACGGACAATCTTCGTAAAAAACCGAATCGAAGCGTCGTCGATATGAGTTTGACCGCAGGATTCGCAAGTGAACGCAGGAATCGGTACTCCCCAGTTTCTCTGACGAGACAAACACCAGTCCGGTCTCGTTTCTACCATGGATCGAATTCGAGTGATTCCCCAAGATGGAATCCATCGGACTCCATCGATCGCGGAAAGAGACTTTTCACGGAGGTCTTGAAAATCCATCTTAAAAAACCACTGAGGTGTCGCTCGAAATATCAGAGGTTTTTTACTTCTCCAACTATGAGGATAAGAATGTTCCAGCTCGCCGTGATACAGAAGTAATCCCTTGTCTTTGAGGAGTTGAATGATTTCCGGATTTGCATCGAAAACTTTTTTTCCCTGCATCAAAGGGAACTCATCCGTGTACCTTCCGTAATCGTCTACGGGTGAAAAAGGTTCCAGCCCAGCCGTTAAACCGACTTTGTAGTCGTCTTGTCCATGTCCGGGAGCGGTATGTACACAACCGGTCCCCGCCTCAAGAGTCACATGATCTCCGAACAGGGAAACGGAAATACGATCGATAAAAGGATGCTGAAATTTAAGACCGGCCAACTCGTCCGAAGAAATCGGTTTTATTTTGTTAAGCGACACGCCCGTCGCGTTGATTACGTTTTCCGCGAGACCATCCGCTAGAATCAGTTCGTCTTCGGACTCCGTTTTAAAAATGGAATATTCAATTTTCTTGTTAAAGCAAATCGCAAGGTTTGCGGGAAGAGTCCAAGGAGTTGTCGTCCAGATTAGACAGAATTGTTTTTGTTCTCCGATAACCGGAAATTTCACATAGATCG
Source organism: Leptospira alexanderi serovar Manhao 3 str. L 60 (assembly GCF_000243815.2). Lineage (GTDB taxonomy): Bacteria > Spirochaetota > Leptospiria > Leptospirales > Leptospiraceae > Leptospira > Leptospira alexanderi. The sequence goes on from NZ_AHMT02000005.1 coordinate 27,264, forward strand.
AAGGGGAAACATGAGGGTAATATTCTATCTCCGCTTCCGCATGCGCCGTCGCCAAATCGATCGACCAATAAACGGGCTTTTTACCTCGATACACATACCCTTTTTGAAAAAGTTCCCCGAACACTTCCACAATTTTCGCTTCAAAATCGGGCGACATTGTTTTGTAGATTTTCCCTTCCTCCCAAAAACAAAGAAAACGGCTTAAATCGTCCCCTTGTTTTCCAACGAACTCTTCCGCATATTTTCTGCAGAGTTGCCTGAGCTCTTCTGGTCCGGTTTCACGAACCTTCTTTCCTAAATTCTTTAAAACCTGAACCTCGATCGGAAGACCGTGACAATCCCAACCCGGAATCATGTCCGCATAAAAACCGGCGAGCGATTTCGATTTAATAATCGTATCTTTGAGAATTTTATTGAGAGCGTGGCCTAAATGAAAATTTCCATTTGCATACGGAGGACCGTCATGAAGAACAAATTCTTTTTTTCCATTTCTTTGTTCCCTCATTTTTCGAAAGATCTGGTTTTGTTTCCAAGATCGAATCTGTTCAGGTTCCCGTTTGGCAAGATCTGCCTTCATGGGAAAGTCGGTCTTAGGAAGGAGAACTGTGGAGGAATACGGGTTTTCTTTTTGGGTTTCGCTCATAGTCGTTTCAGTAGTCGATTTTGGTGTTTGGAAGAATCGCCTGCAGTTTATCTGCGTCTTCTCCCTTTAATGAAGTTTTTTTAATATTCAATCTTTTTAAATTGGTAAGATTCCCGAGTTTTTCGTAATTAAAAGGAAGCGTCTTGATTCCCAAATTCAGATTCAGATCCAATTCCTCCAAAGAGGAAAGAGAAGCGAGAATTTCCACGTCCGTTTCCGTAAGCGTCAATTTATTCTGATCCATATAGATCGTTTTGATTTCCGGTAGAAATAACAGCTCCGACGGAAGAAACTTTAAATCATTGTTTCCAGCCAGAAGAATACGAAGTTTTTTCAACTTAGAAAGAGCCGCCGGAAAAGTGGTCAGATCGTTACCGAAAAGATTGAGTTGTTCTAAATTCTTGCAATCTCCGATTTCATCCGGAAGAGAAGAAAGACTGTTTAAACGAAGATCCAACTTGGTTAGGTTTGGAAAACCGCAAACTCCTTCGGGAACCGTGGACAACTTCTGCATTCCAAAATCCAAGGTTTGAACCAACTCGGGTTTTGCCTTTGCCTCTCCCAAAATTTCTTCCGCATTTTTTTTACAGTCGAAACTCGCCGTAAAACAAATGAAGCCGATCGCAAGAAATTCCTTTAATAACGGAAAATTCATTCGTTTTACTCCCTCTCTCATAAAGCGAATACGGCCTCCAAACCTTTCTCATAAGGCCCGTTCAATTCCGAAAAAGAAATTTCCACTCCGATGTCCTTTAGCTTCAAAACTCCGAAGGAAGTAGTTTTACCGATAGGATAAAATTTCAGCCCTTTCTCTTCTGTTTGTTTGCGGATTTTTTCCTTCCAAGAGGAATCAAACCCAACGAGAACGGTAGTCGAACTTTCTCCGAACAAGGTCAGATCCAATCGATTTTGTTTGAAAGCGGTCAGGTCCGCATCGATTCCAAGTCCCGAAAAAAGAACCGTTTTGGAAAGAGCGATTCCGATTCCTCCGAGAGAAAGATCCCTTGCGGATTTCAGAGCTCCTTTTTCATTCAAAGAAAGAATCAGTTTACAAAGTTCTAATTCCTCTTTGATATCAATCTCGGGAATACTCCCATTTACTTGTCCGTGGTATTTTTTTCAGGTATTCGCTCCCTCCCAAAGAAGGACGGAAATTTCCAAGAACCGCAAGTTCGATTCCGGCTTCCTTCGGAAAGTTGGAAAGAAATTTTTTCTTATCTTGAAGGATTCCTACCATCCCGATCGTAGGGGTTGGGAAAATCGGTCCTTCAGGAGATTCGTTGTAAAAAGATACGTTCCCTCCGGTTACGGGAAGCCCCAAGAAGCGACAGGCATCTCCCATCCCTCGAATACATTCGGAAAACATATAATAGTTTTCCGGAATATAAGGATTTGCGAAATTCAGGTTATTAGTCACTCCGTATGGGGTCGCTCCCGTAACATAAACGTTTCGGGCCGCCTCACAAACAGCGAATTGCGCTCCTTTATACGGATCGAGATAGGTATATCTGGAATTACAATCGGTAGCGGTCGCAAGAGCTTTGTTCGTGTCCGGAATGGAAGAAAGTCCTCCGTCTAGTCCCGGGCCTATGAGTTTTACGAGACCGACTTCGCTGTCGTATTGTTCCGTGATCGGTTTTCTGGAACACACATTCCAAGAAGAAAGAATATTAAGCAGTACGTCTTTTGTATTTGCGCCCGGAGTGATATCCAAAATAGAATTTGGTTTCCAATTTTTTACCGCGTCTAAATAAGAAGGTCGTTTTGTTTCTCTTTCGTAACGCGGCGCTCCTCCGCCTAATACGAGCGATTCGGCGGGAATATGCGCTTTCAGTTTTCCACCCATATAAATCTCGATCAATCCGTCCGCGGTGACCTCGCCGATCTTGACCGCATTTAGATTCCATTTTTCGAATATAGCTACGAGCTCGGATTCTTTTCCCTTTTTGGGAACGACAAGCATTCTTTCTTGGGACTCGGAAAGCATCGCTTCGTAGGCGTTCATACCGGTTTCGCGAAACGGCACGAGATCCAAATTGATCTTCATCCCCGTTTTGCCTTTTGCACTCATCTCCGAAGTCGCGCAAGAAATTCCAGCCGCACCCATATCTTGAATTCCGATCAAGAGTCCCTTTTGAATCGCTTCCAGACTCGCTTCCATGAGAAGCTTTTCCATAAACGGATCGCCTACTTGAACGGCTGATCGTTTGGATTCGGATTCTTTCGAAAGGTCCTTGGATGCGAAGGACGCTCCGTGAATTCCGTCTCTTCCCGTCGTAGCTCCGACAATGTAAACCGCGTTGCCGACTTGTCCGCCGGTAGTCGCGCTGGCCATCTGATCGTGGCGAACGATTCCTACGGTCATTGCGTTTACGAGAGGGTTTTTGGAAAAACATTCGTCGATAAAAAGTTCTCCACCCGAAACCGCAATTCCGAGCGAGTTTCCGTAATCTCCGATTCCTTTTACCGCACGGGAAAGAAGATATCTATTTCTTGGTTCGTCGGGATTTCCGAATCGAAGAGAATTCAGCGATACGATCGGACGCGCACCCATCGTAAAGATATCTCTCATAATTCCACCTACACCGGTCGCCGCGCCCTGATACGGTTCCACCGCGGTCGGGTGATTGTGACTTTCGATTTTGAAAACCACGGCCAGCCCGTCGCCGATATCCATCGCGCCTGCATTCTCTTCGCCCGCTTTGGCAAGTAACTTATCCGAAGATGTCGGGAGAGTTTTTAATTTTAGAATCGAGTTTTTATAAGAACAATGCTCCGACCACATTGCGGAAAAAATTCCAAGTTCGGTGGAGTTTGGAATTCTTCCCAAAATTTCCTGAATTTTCTGAAATTCTTCTGCGGTAAGCCCGTGTTCCAGAGCGTCTTGTAGGGAAACAACGTCTTTTTCCATCGTTTGCCAGTATTTTTTCTAAGTCGCACCCTGAAAATCAAATATTCCGGTAAAATTAGAACGCGTGGCATTCAGAGGACTGAAAGCGGTTGTGGATGAGATGCATCACGGATTTTAAATGCAGTTTCGGAAGGCGGTTCAAGAGACGTTGTATTGGGAAAGCGAGATGCAGCGGAAATGAGCTACTGTCTTCTGTCTAGAACGAGCGTAGCGAAGTTCGTCTGTCTTCCGTCCTCTGAAGCCGCTGGGCTTTCCTTCAGAAAGCAAGAATGGAAGACAGGGGTTAAGATTTTTCCGATTGTATCCGTAGCGATCGGAAGAGATCCGAGTTTATCGTTCTAAGGAAAACGCAGGAGTTCCTACGTTTCAAGTTACGAGTGATTAGTTTGTTAGGAGTTAGGTGTTATTTCTTACGATTATGAGCAAAACTTTGCTCTATTCGCTAAAATCTAGGAACTCCTAGATTTTTCAATGGAACGAAAAAATCGAATATTTTTTCGCGCCACTCCGATTCGATCGGAAAAACTAAAAACCCCTAACCCTCGCGACTTGAAGCGTCGGTCTCTTGAATTTTTTACTGACACCAAAGTTCCCGCCGAAAACAGTATAAATTTCGAGTAAATCATACCTCCTACTAAAAAGAAGCACTGAACTAAGTTCAATGAAGGTTAATTCATGAAAATTCACGAGTATCAGGCAAAAGAAATCCTGAGAAGGCACAAAGCCAACGTTCCATTTGGAATCGTAATCGATAAAAAAGAAAACGCATCCAAAGCCCATGACGAAGTTACCTCCAAAACGGGCGGTTCCGTCGTAGTTGTAAAAGCTCAAATTCACGCCGGAGGACGTGGAAAAGGCGGCGGTGTTAAAGTAACCAAAACCAAAGAAGACGCAACCGCAGCCGTAGACAAAATTCTCGGAATGCAGCTCATCACTCCTCAAACCGGACCCGAAGGAAAAAAAGTCCTGAAAGTATATTTAGAGCAAGGAATCGATATTGCTAAGGAATATTATTTAAGTATCCTACTCGACCGTTCCATCCGCAAAACCATCGTCATGGCTTCCACGGAAGGCGGTATGGAAATCGAAGAAGTCGCAGAAACTCATCCTGAAAAGATCCTGAAAATCGCGATCGATCCCGGAATCGGACTCCAAATCAACCAAGCAAGACAACTTGCATTTGATCTCGGTCTTCCTCCGGAATCCCACAAATCTTTTCAAAGTCTTCTCGCAGCGATCTACAGCGCCTACATCCAAGAAGACGCTTCCCTTTTAGAAATCAATCCTCTCATTCTTACCAAACAGAACGAAATCATCGCGGGCGACTGCAAGATCGACTTGGATGAAAACGCACTCTATCGTCACGCGGACAATGCGGCTTTCCGCGACGTAACCGAAGAAGATCCTCTCGAAGTGCAAGCTTCCGAGTTCAACCTCAACTACGTCAAGTTAGATGGAAACATCGGTTGTATGGTAAACGGCGCCGGTCTCGCAATGGCGACTATGGACATCGTAAAACTCGCCGGTGCGGAACCTGCAAACTTCCTCGACGTGGGAGGTGGGGCAAGCAAGACCACAGTTACCAACGGATTCAAAATCATCCTCGGTGATCCGAACGTAAAAGGAATCTTTGTAAACATCTTCGGTGGAATCGTTCGTTGCGATATGGTTGCCGAAGGAATTATCGAAGCGGCCAAAGCAGTCGATCTCAAGGTTCCTCTCGTTGTTCGTCTCCAAGGAACCAACTCGGAACTTGGAAGAGAAGTCCTCAATAAAAGCGGACTCAAAATTACCGGAGTCGACGACCTCCGCGAAGCGGCAAGCACCATTGCCAAACTGATTGGGTAAGAGAGAACACACATGGCAGTATTAGTTGATGAAAATACAAAAGTCGTAGTGCAAGGAATCACCGGTAAGGAAGGTTCTTTTCACGCCACACAGATGCTCGCATACGGCACAAAAGTTGTCGCAGGAGTAACTCCCGGAAAAGGCGGAAGCAAATGGGAAGATAAGGTTCCCGTATTCAACACGATCCGAGATTCCATTCGAAATGAAGGCGTAAACGCCGCAGTGATCTTCGTTCCTCCCGCTTTTGCGGCGGACGCGATCATCGAAGGAATTCTTGCGGAACTTCCACTCGTGATCTGCATCACCGAAGGAATTCCGACCCACGATATGCTGAAAGTTTACAGCGTATTACGAAATTCTAAAACAAAACTCGTAGGACCGAACTGCCCCGGAGTGATCACTCCTCGCGCAAAACAAAAACTCGGAATTATGCCAGGCTTTATCCATAGCCCCGGCTCCGTAGGAATCGTTTCCCGTTCCGGAACTCTGACTTACGAGTCCGTGGCTCAGATCACAAAACAAGGTTTAGGCCAATCCACTTGTATCGGAATCGGAGGAGACCCGGTTCCAGGTATGAACCACACCGAAGCCATCAAATTGTTAAACGAAGACCCGGAAACGAAAGGAATCGTGATGATCGGAGAAATCGGCGGAACTTCCGAAGAAGAAGCGGCCGAATACATTAAGAATCACGTAAAAAAACCGGTCGTCGGTTTTATCGCCGGTCAAACGGCTCCTCCAGGCAAAAGAATGGGACACGCGGGAGCGATCATCAGCGGCGGTTTAGGAACGGCTACTTCTAAAATGAAAGCGATGCAGGAAGCGGGAATTCAAGTTTGCCAATCTATCGCGGAAGTTGGAGAAAAAATGAAGAAGGCTCTGGGATAATATCACAATGTAGTAAATGCAAGACACGACTTTCAGAGGACGAAACAAAACGGATATGTAAGAGTGATGGTCACTTCTTCTATCAGTATTCTCATCAATGAATAAATTTGTAAACGTTCAAGTTGATGAGAGAAACATCAGTCTTCTTGAGTCGTATCTTAGCTTGACAACATTTGAGTAACCGGAATTGATTCTTTATAGGATTCGGAAAAAAGAAGGTTTGAAATGAAAGACAAAGTCAAAAATTGGAAACAAAGGCTGAGAATTCAAAAGTTGTCTCGAATTCTTTTGGGAAATTTTGTTCTTCTATCCACGACCCTTTTCGCAGATGATTCCATCCTTAAACTGACCACCGAAGAAACCGTCAAACGCGCATTGGAAAGTAATTATAACCTGCAAAACCTTCGTTACGAACTCGCAAAATCGGATACGAACTTTTTAAAAAACGATTCCAAATACTCTTGGAAATTGGTAGCGGACGGAAGATCCAGCCAATCCATTCTTCCCTTCAACCAAACGAATATTTTTACAGGAACGAAAATCTCCGATGATACGATCAAAGGTGGAATCGAAAAGATTCTCCAGACCACCGGAACCTACTTCAAAGTGGAAGCGGGGACTAGAAGATTCGACTCGAACGCGTTCGAAAATGCGGCGACAACTCCGGCAGGATTTAGCGCCTTGGGAATTCCTCCTTTATACACAGGATTTGTGAGAGCGACCATCAGCCAAGATTTGCTCAAAAATTCATTCGGTTATAAGGGAAGAAACGAGGTTAAAATTTTAGAATCCCAAACGGAAATGATGAAAAACCAAGTATCACAGCAGATTTCCGCGGTCATCGTAGAATCCCTCGTCGATTTTTGGGATTATTCGATCAAAACGCAAGCCGTCAAAACGTACAAACAACTCGTGGAAAACACGAAGAATATTCGCAATCTTACCATTCGTAAACAAAGTCTCGGACTTTCAGAAAGTTTCGAAGTCAATCAGTGGAACGCACTTCTGGCCCAAGCGGAAAACCAATTGGAAACCGCTCAAGTTCAAAAGGAAGAATCAAAACGTAAGTTAGTGCGTTCTCTCAAAATTCCCGACGGAACTTCCCTTTCCGAAGAGACCAATCTTTTGGAAGAACTGATCGAAAAACCGGATTATATAAAAGATTTAGAATATGCTTATAAACATAGAGCCGACTTTTTAAACGCGCTCAAACAAAAAGAAATCGCCGAGGCGGCATTGAAAAACGCGAACAACGACCGCCTTCCCACTCTGACGCTTTCAGGAACCGGTGCAAGTCAGGCGCAAAATATCATTTCCCCCCAGGAAAACTATATCGATTCCAATCAAGGGATCACTACCGCAAAGTACAAAGAATGGACCGGGCAAATGAATTTCACATATCCTCTCGCAGATAAAGGTATTTATGCGGGGGTTCGAGACGCGACGATCGGCATGCGCCAGGCAATTCTAAAAGAGGAAGAACTCAAAAACGAAGTGAGAGACGACGTAAAGACTAGGATCGAAGCACTCGAAGCGAGTCACAGAATTTATAAGAATAACATTACTACCGAAAGAGAAACCGAAAACTACTACAACGGGGTTTTAAGGAGTTTCCGTCAAGGAAGAGCGGATGCGGTTTCGGTAAAGAACGCGCTTGATACCCACGTTCAAGACCAGCTCAGACTGACGCAGGCAAAAGTGAATTTCAATATCGATCTCTTACGTTATTATCTCGCTAAGAATTCATTACTAGAACATTTTCAAGTGGATCGAGATAAACTTCTTCCGCACTTAAATTGATCGGAGATCGACCGAGGTACGATTGAGAAAGAATTTTTTTGTAACCCTCGGGCTTATATTCATTTCCATTTTACTCGGTTCTCTCGTCTGGAAAATTTTGACTCGTAAAACCGATTCCGTGTATAAAAATTTTTCCAAAGGAAACTGGGAAAACGTAGTTTTAGAAGTTCTGGAAAAAAAAGATCCGGACTTGGAAGACTATTCCTACGCATCCATGTCTCTCGCGGAATACAACTTCGAACTTCTAACTACGGCTTCTGAAAAAAAAGAAAAAGTCGTCTCCAAGTTTGCGGAAAAGTCGGGGCTTAAATTTTTCAAAAGAGAAGTCGGAGGAAGAACAATCTTCACGTTCGAAGACAGATTTTTTTCCTTTCTGCCAGACGGTTCCTTTCTCAAAACGAGGGCGCTTTGTAAAAAGCTGTTCCTCGGTTCGGAGTACGAAGCCCAGGACGTTCTCTCCAGACACTTGTTGAAACTGATTTCATCCAACCCTCTCCCTCTCTACGACGAATACAACCAAGCGCTACTCAAATCCATTTCCGCCGGTTCCGCACGCGAGCTGGATGAAAACGGAAGAAACAAACTTTTAAAATTGCTCGAATACTTTTCAGGAAGAGAAGATTCTCCATTTTACGGCGGTAAGGCGAAAATCGAAGGGAAGAATCTGAACGTAAGAACCGGCCCCGGAACCGAAAACCCGATCGCGTTTCAGTTCAAAGGAGGAGAGGTAGTATTCATACTCGATCGGGATACTAGGAACGAAACCATAGCGGGCAAAAGAGGATACTGGAATCAAGTCGTCGATCTTAGAAACGGAAACGTGGGTTGGATCTTTTCCGGATTTCTAAAAAACGTTCCTTCGGATCTTTCTATCTCGCAAGCGATGGAAGAATCTTTTCGCGCTTTAGATAGATCTCCGGTTTGGGATTTCGAGTTCTGGAAAGAATCCTCTCCTCCGAACGGATTTCAAGGTGAGTATCATACCACTGAAAAAATCGCGCTCGACGGAGATACCGGAATCGTTCTACATTCTTCCAAAAGTAAGTACGATCTGATCTGTCGTTCGACGGAAGAGTCGTTCCGGGATTTGGAATTTCACGTCTCCTTTTTAGGAGGAGATGAAACGATTCCCGTCTTTACTTTGTTAGCCGGTTCTCCCGGAGATTTGCACAAGGCCTTTGAGATCGAGATGGACAAGGAAAGCATTTCTATCAATCGAAACCGATTTATCACCGGAGACAATTTTACCAAAAAAAGATTTCGCCTAAACATTCAAAACGGCGGCGGCTCCGGATTTCAGGGCGGTCTGATCGTCTCCGAAAAAAGGGTCCTATCCGGAATCGATTCCCTGGAAACGATCGACACGAATTCTGGAATACGATGGAAACTTTGTCTTCCTATGGCGAGGGACAATGGCGACTCGAGTTTGAGTGTTTTTCAATTCAAATTCGTTCCATAAGCAATAATAAATTAAAATATTCTAATGGAGAGTATCCATGCCAACATACGACTATAAATGTAAAGCCTGCGGACAAACGTTTGAACAATTCCATTCCATGAAGGACGATCCGGTCAAAGATTGTTCTCTTTGCGGTAAAAAAGGTGAAGTGGAAAGGATGATTTCCAATGGTTCCGGTATCATTTTTAAAGGAACCGGATTTTATGTAACGGATTACAAGAAAAGCGGTTCGGGAGGAGGAGAATCTTCTACCGCATCTTCTGCGGCTTCCTCGGATTGACGAGGCCTTATTAGTTTGGGAAGACTCGGAATTCTTGCCGGCGCAGGGGAGCTCCCTCACATCGGAATGAAAGAGGCCCTCGCGGCGGGAGAAGATCCTATTTTTTTTTCCATCATCGAATCCGATTTCCATGAAGGAGTTTACGGAGACCGTAACATTCCGATTCATATCATAAAAATCGGAACTTTGATAAAATTATGCAAACGCTATGACGTCGATCGTCTTCTTCTTCTCGGAAAGGTTAAAAAAGAAATCATATTCAAAAATCTGAAATTCGATCTGAAAGCGATCAGTCTTCTCGCGAAAATGATCAATAGACATGATTATTCGATTTTCAAAACCGTCTTGGACGAATTCGCAAAAGAGAAAATCACGATCATCTCCCAGAAAACGTATCTCCAATCTCTATTCCTTCCCGAAGGAAGATTCACCAAAAAAGTTTTGAACAAAAAAGAGTTGGAAGACGTGGCTTTCGGTATGAAATACGCCGAAAAGATGGCTGAACTCGATATCGGTCAAACCGTGATCGTTCTGGATAAATCTGTTCTTGCAGTGGAAGCGGTCGAAGGAACGGACTTTGCGATTTGCAGAGGCGGTTCTTTTGCCAAAAAAAGAAAAGCGACCGTATGTAAAAGTTCTAAACCGGGTCAGGATCACCGTTTCGATCTTCCGACCGTAGGAGAAAACACACTCAGAATCATGCGCGAGAATAACTGCGAAACCTTGGCCCTTCGAACCGGGGAAACGATCATAGTACATCCAAAAGAATTTATTAACCTTGCAGAAAAACTAAAAATCAATATTTTGAGTATCGGCAGTGGCAACCTTACGAAAATCAACTCTACAATCCAAAAAATCCGGTAGTCGACCCATATCCAAACGCGCTTCCACTCTGCCGGCAAAAAAGGAAAATCCCAAAATTCTAATGCTGGCCGGAGAACATTCCGGCGATCTTTTGGGTGGGGAATTGATTCGAGAGCTTAAAAAAAACTTTCCCTATTTGGAAACTTTCGGAGTCGGCGGTGAAAGAATGATCGAGGAAGGTTTTACTTCGATCGAATCCATGGAAGAACTTTCGATTATAGGCTTTTCCGCAATTCTTTTCAAATATAAATTCTTAAAAACCTTGATCGGAAGATTGATCGACATTGCCGTCGAGAAAAACTGCACTCACGCTGTTTTAATCGACTATCCGGGCTTCAATCTTCGCCTTGCAAAAGCGCTCAAGAAATTAGGGATTACAGTCGTTTTTTACGTTTCTCCCCAACTCTGGGCTTGGAACTTCAATCGAATCTATACAATCCGAGATAATGTCGATTTGATGCTCGTCTTATTTCCTTTCGAAAAAGAAATTTATGATAATTACGGAGTTCCTTGCGAATTTGTAGGTCATCCTCTCGCGGTTCGTTTGAGGGAAAAGATCCGTAAAGAAACAGTCATTCCTGAGCCGGAAGATAAGACTCATTTTCATTTCACAATTACTTTAATGCCCGGTTCCCGTAGCGGAGAAATTCGAAGAATCTTAAACGATCTTTTGGAAACTGCGGGTCAACTTTCGGATCATTATGAAATTGAAAAAAAGAAAATCCGTTTTCTTCTACCGAATATCAATCAAAAAGAAGAAATTTACATTCTAGAACAAATAGAACTCGCCAAATCCAAATTTCCGAATTTAAAAATCGAATATCTATTCGATCGTTCTCTTCGTGCGATCGAAGCCTCCGATTTGGTTTTGGTAACTTCCGGGACCGCAACGTTAGAGGTTGCTTATTTCGAAAAGCCGATGGTGATTCTTTACAAAGTCAGCATGTTTACTTATGTAATCAGCTCTCTTTTTATCCAAACTCCCCATATCGGACTTGTGAATATTCTCTCCGGAAAAGAGATCTGCAGGGAATTAGTACAAGCGGAATGCACTCCGATACATATTGCGGAAGAATCGATTCAACTTTTGGACAACAAAAAATATCGCACTAAAATGATCGAAGAAGTCCGCCAAGTAAAAGAAGCGTTAGGAGTCGAGAATTCATCCAGACACGCTTCTAGGGAAATTACAAAATTGATCAAAGAATTTCCCAAAAAAACAGAGACGGGACAAGAATCTGGAAACCAAGAACAGCAAACCTGAATTTAGAATTTTCTGATGTTTTTAAATCGTAAGCGACATCGGTCAACTTGAACGTTTATTGAATATTAATTTTATTGCATACACAAAATCGTATCTAATGGAAAAATATGTTTTTTACATTAGAGTTGTTGAAAAATTCCGTGATTCAGATTAACAAAACCGCTTCAAACGTCCATTTCAATGGAGTAGAAACGGATAGAGAATTAATTTTTCAACAACTCTATTATTTTTATTCCCAGATAATAAGTTCAATTGACACCCGGAAAGAGCAAACGCAAATCGTTCAAAGAACGAATTCCCTGAATCTGAATGTCCACATTTTGGACCAATTCGCTCAAGTTGCCTTCAGGAAGTATCACCTTTTTCATACCGACTCCGGCAAGTTCTTTAATCCGGAGATTGGCTTGCCCGATACTACGGACCTCTCCCGAAAGACCAACCTCACCCAGAACGCAGGTTCCTTTCGGAAGAGGTTGATCGAGATAACTAGAAATAATCGAAGTGCAGATCGCAAGATCCAAAGCCGGTTCATCCGCGTTTAAACCTCCCGCAAGATTGCTAAACAGATCACATTCCCCTAATTTGATTTTGATATACTTTTCGATCACTGCAGCGAGCAAAATCACACGGCGAGTATCCGGTCCCTCCGCCATTCTTCTTGCCTGAGCAAAACCGGTTTTACTAACCAAAGCCTGCACTTCCACGGTAAGAGCTCGACTTCCTTCTAACACAGCGCTGATTACGGAACCGCTTCTTTCCTCCGCACCGGCGCTGACAAAG
>NZ_AHMT02000005.1:42500-70000 GCF_000243815.2 Leptospira alexanderi serovar Manhao 3 str. L 60
GAGGAATGAGGCTTTTAGCCGAAGAAATCCGAAGGGAAAAATTGACTCCGGGAATTTGGCTCGCACCTTTTCTTGTCAGAAAAAAATCCGAATTCTATCAGAAATATCCCGAAGCCATCCTCAAAGATCGAGACGGAAAGCCAGTGCCCGCGCTTTGGAACCCTCATTGGGGAATGGATTACACGTATTGTATCGACGTCACTCATCCCACCTCCCGAGATTTCCTAGAGAATATTCTAAAAACGATCGTAAAGGATAACGGATATTCGTATCTCAAACTAGACTTTTTATACGCCGCCCTTCTTCCCGGTTGGACCTACGATCGGAGTATCTCGCCTCACAAACGTTATACGGACACGATTCGATTCATCCGTAAAGTCGTCGGTAAAGACGTGTTCCTTCTTGGATGCGGAGCACCCATCTATCCGTCAATCGGACTGTTCGATGCGATGAGAATCGGTTGTGACGTGGCGCCTTTTTGGGAAAGAGAAAAAACGAGAATTCTCGCAAAGGATAAACATGCGCTCAGTACCGAAAGAGCCTTGATTAACGACATCACTCGCTCTTCGATGCACAGAAACTTATGGTACAACGATCCGGATTGCCTTTTGGTTCGAGAAAGTAAAAATCACATGACTCCCGCACAAACTCAGCTAATGGCGAGCGTAATGGCAGTGAGCGGCGGAATGATTCTCGTGAGCGACGATCTCTCCCTAATAGGAGAAGAAAGACTCGCACTTTTAAAAAAAATACTGGAACTCGGAGTCAAGTGCAGAAGTAAAACTCCCGTTCCGATCGGATTTGCTTCCGGATCGTTTCCATCGGCGCTTTACAATCCGGCAGGTTTTTTAGGAATTTGGAATCCAAGTGAAGAAGAAAATACGATCGAAATCCAAGTTCCTTTCGTCTCTAAACTCAAACAATTTCCGGATTACTGGACAGGAAAAGTTCCTGAGTCCCTTGAATATTTTTCAAGAAGTGGGGTTCTCAAATTAAAACTTCCGGCATTCGGTTCCGTGGTATTACAAACCGCAAAAGTTGTTTGACTCCATTGAAGGAAAAAGTAAAATTCCAACCGACAAACCACCAACGGAGAATTCGACCTGATGAAACACATTCAAAAACTACTCATCTCTCTGACACTAGGACTTACCATAATCAGCCTCAACCACTGTTTTATTTCCGAATCCATCTCCACCGGAGTCCAATCTCTCAGTAAATCTTCCGATTCATTAGAAAGCCTCTCTAAATCAATCAAGTCACTTTCTACTTCCGTGAGTTCCATTTTTTCTTCTTCCTCCGGCAACGACGAAGAGAAAGAAAAAGCGTATCTCAAAGACGTTCGCGATTTAACTGCGATGCACTTTGAAAATGGATTTCAAGAAATCGAATTCAAAAACGATCTCTCCACTTTAGCTTTTCGAAACGGACTCACGAACTGGAAGTCGTTGCGGGTAACATATTTGGGAATCGGAAGCGGACTTAGAAAAGCGGGAATAGACGAAGATAAGTTTCAAACCTTCGTGCAAGGACTCGGAACTTCCAAACCGGAAATCGTAGAGTCTATTCGTAAAGGATTCCATCAACTCTGAAATTTTTTCTTGCTCTCTTTATAGCCCTGCTCTTTTCGACGGGGCTCTACTCCACACCCACAACGGTCGATTTCATTTATGTGGACGCAAACACCGGACAGTCCAGCGGCGGGCACACGGGCATTCGAGTCGGAAACAAAGTCTACCACTATCAATTTTTTCCGGATGATATCTTCCATTTGGTTCGGGAAACCTACGACGACTTCGCGTTCGATTACAACATAATATCCAATCGGACCAGTGTGCTTACCAGATTGAAACTTACGCAAAAAGAAGTTTCCATCTTAGAATCGGGACTCAATCATCTTTATCTCGTTCAGTTCCGACATCTGCAAAACCTGGAGATGTTGAAGAAAGAAACAAAGTTTCTTGAAGAATTGAATTCTCCCGAAAAAAAAATCGGGCTCCGAGCGACCGCATATTTCACTCCAAAGGGGAAATCGAAACTTACCAAGGATCTAAAAGCAAAACTTACGGCCGCCTTAGGGAAAAATTTTCTAAGTCATCTGGAACAAACCCTAAAAGACGAAATTCTCTTTCCAAACAACGAACTTCTGAGAATGGAGTTCCCTCCGCTTCCCGAAAAAATGAGCCGAGATAAGTTCCCGTTTTTCAAGCCGGGATCTTATTTAAAACTTCGTGATATACTAGAAGGAATTCTACTGTGCCAAATTCTCGGAGAAGAATGGTCCTTGAACGAAGAATTCATAATTTCTAATACAAAAGAATCCTTAACCGAACAAGAAAAAACGCTCTTGGAGAATTTTAACACAAAACAAACCGAAGGACTGATCCAGATCCTATCCGAAAGGGATCCTGGCTGGGCTTACAGCGCACTTGTAACCCTCGGGCGATTACACACGATCGAAGAAAGTATCCGCACCGGGACTCCGGTATTCTTATCCAGTTTTCCGGATAATCCGCAAATCGTTTACCAGGAGGATTCCGACGACACACAGGCTCTTCAACATATCACGGAGGAAACCGCGGCAATCGTATCACTCGCTCGAAAAAAGGTCTCCGCCCTAAAGGAACTAACGGAAAAAGAATATCAAATTTGGGAAGATTCATCCAACAGAGCTTTTGAACTACAGAGAGGAACCGCGATTCCGATTCGAGTGACTTGGGACAAATTGCTTCCTCAAAGAGAAAATAAATTCCTAATTCCGATGCACTTGCCTGAAAATTCCGTACTTGCAGAATATCTAAAACTCGCAAAGGCAAGAGAGCTGGAATATCATGTCCGTTTAAAAAAAATTTATCCGTTCCGTCTTCTATCTGAAAACTGTACGACCGAAATCCTTAAAAACGTACAAGACTCGTTTGATCGAAAGAGAATTTCTTTTCCAAGCGAAAAGATCGACTTCGAATTTTCGTTCGCGTTCATTCCGTTTTACGCATCCCATTGGGTTTCCAACAACTGGAAGAACGAAGGAAAAAAAATTTTCCTTTCTTATCGAAGAAAAAAACTGGCGGAACTATTAAAACAAAACCCGAGCTGGAAAATCCACTTCAAGGAATCGCTTACGCTCAGCTCCTCGATCTACAAATCCAATCGAGAAGACCACTTTTTTCTTCTTTTTACGGACGACGTGTTTTGGGTTAGACCTTTCTACGGAATCGTGAACTTGACGACTGGGCTCGGCGCGACTTTAATCGGAATACTCGCCTCACCCTTAGACAGAGGAGAGCGATTTCAAAAGGGGTTTCAATCCTTGTTCTTCAGTTTTCCTGAACTTGCTTTTTTTAATATTCGAAAAGGAACGTTCCCAATGGTGTCCATAAAAGAAATTCCGGACGAACTTTTTCAATTTCAAGAAGAGGATTAAATTTAACGTGAGTTTGGCGTAAGAAAGTTTGAGCCAATAAGAAACTAAACTGTCGCACTTCCTAAGGGCACCACAAGTAATGGGATCTCAAGATTAATTTGTCGGAATTCCGACAAAATCCCCCGTGAAACTTACCCCACCCTGATTTTTGGGTGGTGGGGCGGGAGGCGGAAAGGCTCGGAAGATTTTTCTCTATCAGAAAATCATACTTCTTGCAAGTAAAAAGTCTCATTCTTGTCGGAACACTTGAAAAATATCAGTTTTTGACCCTTATTATCCCAAAAGCCTTCTTAATTTGTGGGGTTGGTTACGTTAGGAAGCGTTGTGCCTGAATTTTCCTGATTTTTGGATGATTGAAGTATATCAAACTCACGTTAGTTATGATATTGCCAATAGAAACAGACCGACTTCGAACCGGAGTTTCGCAAAAAATTCTTACAACAAAAAGACCGATCTTTCTTGGAAGTGAAACGTTCAATGAATCTCTAAAAGAATATAAGAAGAGTCGTCCCTATATTCTTTCAAAGGAATCGAAGAACGAACGAAATCGTCCAAAGCATTTTTCATACGTTTAACGGAGTCCTGATCCGACTTGTGGATTCGATTCAATTCTTCGATCAAAGGATGGTTGAGATTGTTTATGATTCCGTCGGAAAAAAGAAAGATTACATCCTTATCCTCGAAGTTCGTTTCGTAACTCGGAAAATCCAAGTCTTCCACAATACCCATTAGCTGACCCGACTTTTCATTTAAAAATGAAAATCCTTCTTTGTGAAAATGAACCGGAAAAGGATGCCCTCCTCTGGCATAAACCAACTTCTTTTCGTTCGGAAAAAGAATCACACAGGCGGCAGTCATACTGTGGGTCCCAATGTTCAAACAAAGTTCTTGATTCATCCTTTTGAGGATAACAGACGGGTCATGTGAATTTTTAAACTCTTCTCTAGCGAGAGTCGTCATCAAAAGCGCAATGAGTCCGGAAGTAACGCCGTGGTCTTCCACGTCCCCCAAAAGCAAAAGGATCGACTTTTCCTTTTTAAGAATCACGTTAAAATCCCCGCTCACAAAGGAAACCGGAGTCACATCTGCCTCCACTTTGTACGGGCTCAGATCGGGAATCGAAAAGATTTTTCCCTGAACCCTGGAAGCGAGACGAAGATCCCGCATGATAACCTCTTCACGTAAATCTTTTTCCTTTAGAATAACATAATAATCATATGCTTTTTGAATAGCAATCTGAACCGTCTGAATCGAAAAAGGTTTGAGTAAAAAGTCGCTCGCTTTGTGCGTAAGAGACGTGACCACGTTGTTGATATCCCTTTCTCCGGTCATCATGATCACCTGAGTTTTGGGTTCTAAACTCTTAAAGTAGGGAAGAATTTCGAGACCGCTCGTGCCCGGCATATGAATATCGAGAAAAACGATCGGGTTTAATTCCCTTTCAAAGTATTGTTTTCCCTGCTCTACGGAATCGAAAAATACGCTCTGATATCCGAGCTTATTCAGGATGAGTTCGAGGGTTTCTCCGACGTCTCTGTCGTCGTCGAGAATGATAATTTCCGGTCTTAAGGAAAATCCTAACATATTAAGTTTTCCTTAAATATCGGGTCTCTGAAACGATCTTTTCCACTTTTTTATAATATTCTTCGTCGAAAAGCACAGACTCAAAATACCCGTTGATGCAGGAAACCATTTCTCCGTATTTCCAAACGTAAAGTTCTTTCGTAAAAGCCTCACAGATCTTTTCGTTGTGAATCTGCTCACTCAATTCTCTCAAATTGGTTCTTTTGAAAGAATGAAGGATCGCACGAAATTTCCCTTCCTTTTCCGGATCCACAAACTGAAAGGACTTATGAAACAAAACGGCGTCATGAAAATATTCCGGAATGTTGAAAGCTCCGTAAGCGCCTAATTTTGTGGCAAGAATTCTGATAAAGCCAGTGATTTCGTTCATAAGAGAAAGTCCGGGATATTCCTGGCCCTGAAACAGTTTTTTTTTGGCTCTCATATGTTTCATCTTTAAGTTCTGGGTCAAGAGCCAGTCAATATAAACGAGTTTATAGGATTGATCCAGCTTTTTAAACTGAAAGTCGGAAAATTTCAAGCGCATGTGGACTAGAATTTCGTCGGAAGGATTTTTGATATAAATCCGATTGTCCATGTCGGAAATTCCATCCAAAAAAATCCCGTAGTCTTTATAACCTCTCGCCTGAAGGACCCGAAAGATTCCCGAATTTTCAAGCATCTCTCGTACTTCGTTTTGCGAAAAACGATTGAAAAGCCTGTTTTCAATTCCGAGAGAAGTCTGAAATTCTCTGGAAATGTCGATCATTCCCAGATCTTGGCCGTCCCAAAACCCGGGGTTTCCTTTTTTCTTATCGGAATCAGAAAAGATACTCATAGTCAATCGGCCGCAAATACTTTGATTGTGTTGTAGTGAATCGTCACCGTATCGTAAAAGTCCTTAGCATATCCTCCCGCCGGAAGAATCACGGCAGGCACGTCTAACGCACGGACGAAGTCTCTGACGATCTTATCCCTCTTACGTAGCCCTTGAAGCGTGAGTTTTAAATCCCCGAGGGAATCTCCTTCGAATGGATCGGCTCCGGCGATATAAAAAATCAAATCCGGTTTGAAATCAGATTCGATCTTGCGCAGAGATTCCACCAAAAGTTCCAGATACTTTTCGTCGTCCGTTCCTTCTTCAAGAGGAATGTCAAGTCCCGACTTCTCTTTTTTAGGATACAAATTTTCCTGGTGCATGGAAAACGTAAACACACCCGAGTCTTCCTGAAATATAACGGAATTTCCGTTGCCTTGGTGAAGATCCAAATCGATAAAGAGAATTTTTCTACCGGGATATGTCCTTTGATACAATTTAACCGCGATCGCCGCATCGTTCAGATAACAAAATCCTTCCGCCCGATCTGGCATACTATGATGAAAACCACCGCCAATATGATAAACGAACTTGTATTTCCCGGTCAGTTCGGTGGCGAGTATCGTGCCTCCCACCGCTAAAACAAAACTTTGAACGATTTGTTTCGTAAGTGGAAGCTCCGAATACTGGGTTCTTTCGGTGATTTTGAGAGAAAAAAAATCCTTTAAAAATTCTTTAGTATGAACCAATGCCAAATCTTTATCCTTAGCGGGCTCGGGCTTGTATACATAAAGATTTGCGAGTTTACGATCTTGTTTTACAAGATCGTAAATCATTTGGTACTTCCTTGCCGGAAATATATGAGGTCCCAGATCTATGTTATAATCTGGATGATAAACCAAACCAATTCGTTCTAGCTGCTTCTCCAAGAAGATGGACGCCTATTTTTGGTTCATTCTATTTTTCGGTTTCCGTTCGTAAAGAGGAAATATTAGCTGGAACAATGGAAGGCGTTTATCTATAATTACCGTTCATGAAAATTCTGAACTGGAAAAAAACCAAAATCGTTTGTACCATCGGTCCTGCCTCTTCTTCCGAAGAGACCGTCCTTTCCATGCTCAAAGCGGGAATGGATATCGCTCGAATGAATTTCTCACACGGAACTCACGATTCTCACAAAAGAGTTTACGATACGTTACGCAAATGCGAACAAACCTCCGGTTTTCCATTGGGAATCATGGCCGACTTGCAAGGTCCAAAAATTCGAACCGGAAAATTAAAACTCAATTCCATTTTACTCCATAAAAATCAAGAGATTCAAATTGTCCCCGACGCGGATTTCCAAGGCGACGAACATACGATCGGCTGCACCTATCCAAATCTAATTCAAGATATCAAAGAAGAAGATAAGATCCTCATCGACGACGGTAAACTAGTACTGAAAGTCATTTCTAAAAAGTCGGACTCCGCAATTTTAAAAGTGATCGTAGGCGGCATATTATGGAGTAACAAAGGAATCAATCTCCCCGGAACTCCAATCTCCGCTCCCGCTCTTTCCGAAAAGGACATAGAAGATTTAAAATTCGCGCTTTCTCTCGGGGTGGACTATATTGCGCTTAGTTTCGTTCGAACGGGTGCGGATTTGGAATCGGCCAGATCTTTATTGCAAGGAACCTATACCGGATTGATCGCAAAGATTGAAAGACCGGAAGCGATCAAAAACATAGAAGAAATCATAGAGCGCGCGGACGGAATCATGATTGCAAGAGGGGATCTTGGGGTAGAGATCGAAACGGAGAAAGTCCCGATCCTTCAGAAGGAACTCATCCACAAACTCAATCAAGCGGGCAAACCGGTGATCACGGCGACACAGATGTTGGAATCGATGATCGAAAATCCGAGACCGACCCGCGCGGAAGCAAGCGACGTCGCAAACGCAGTGATGGACGGAACAGACGCAGTGATGCTCTCTGCGGAATCCGCAAGCGGTCATTATCCGTTGGAATCGGTAGAGATCATGTCGAAGATCATTCAAGAAACGGAAACCATCAACCATATCTACGAAATCCACTGGAATATTAAGAAGACATTCTTAGAATCCGAAAAAACCGCCTTAGGAAATGCCGCGAGAGAAATCGCTCACGGAATTCACGCAAAAGCGATCGTTAATTTTACAAGAAGCGGCTATTCCGCTTTGATCACTTCGGAAATGAGACCGAAGGTTCCGATCTATTCTTTCACTCCGTTTGTCACCACAGCAAGAAAGATGAAACTCTATCGAGGTGTGATACCTTTCGTAATGCCTTTTTTTACAAGGCTGGAAGATATGATCGCATACATGAATCAGAAACTCAAAGAGGATGAATTTCTCTTTCCGGGAGACAAGGTTGTGATTCTTTCCGGTGCTCCGGGAACCACAGTACGTAGCGTCGACTTTTTACAGATTTATCAAATCCATTGAGTTTCATTCTACTACAAACCCAAAAAATAAAAATGTTTCCGCTCAATCGATTTTTCTTGGATGAAACCTTTAAAAAGTTATCGAGCGCACTTGAATTCATATTATCAATTGACAAATCCCAATTCATGTAGAATCGTAACGTAAAAATACGCTCTCCAATAATCTTCCGCTTTTATAATTCAAACTCTCTTAAAAGAAATATTCTATAATTTGAATACATTTTATTGCATTGGTTTCGTTTCTTATTTTCGTTTTTTACTTTCCAGTTTCTCTTTTTAGTTATAAAATTGGACTCAATCAACAATTTTACCATAACGGCAAAAGAAAATATCTATGAATAGAATCGACGAATCATTCTGTTTTCGTATAAAAACTTTTTTATAAACAATTCTCAAGCCGATTTCTTATGACAAAAACAAGAACTTCTTTTTCAAAGCCTCATTTATTTTCTTCTCATTTGAGGAAAAGTATGAAGTATGAAAAAGCAATACAACATCCAGAAACTTTTCGATTCTCTGAATGCGTTTTGTATAACGAGACTTTACGGATATGTTCTAAAAATGAAAATCAATCTCTCGTATCTCCATAAAAAACTAAAACAATGGAAATAGACAATGATGAACTTTAAAAAAGAATACGATCTTGAAAAACTCGTGAATAATTCCATAGATCTACTGTCAATAGTAGACTTAGAAGGCAAAGTTCTATTAGTAAATCCTGCTTTCGAACGAACTCTAGGTTGGAAAGAAGAGGAATTGGTTGGAAGAAACCCATTTCATTTGCTTCATCCCGAGGATCAGGAAATTACTTCTCAGGAATTCGAAAAATTGAACCAAGGTTTGCCGACTTTCTCTTTCCAAAATCGTTACATTTGTGCGGACGGAAACTATAAATATTTTACCTGGACAGCCTCTCCCGATCTTAATTCCGGTTTAATTTATGTGACTGGAAAGGATATCAGCGAAATGATCGAATCCAATCGCAAGATCAGTCAACTTGCGGCCGAACTCAAAGTCGCAAACGATAAGTTGTTTGAACAGGCCTCTACAGATCCGTTGACAAAGCTCAAAAACAGAAGAGCCTTCAGCGAGGATTTAAATCGTCTGATTCATCTCGCGCAAAATCAGGGAACTTCCCTTTCTTTGTTGATGATTGACGTCGACTTTTTCAAAGACTATAACGACAATTTTGGTCATCCGGCGGGAGACAAGGTTCTAATTGAAATCGCCCTCTTACTCACTAGAGCCTTACGCAAATGCGACGTTTTGGCAAGATACGGCGGTGAGGAATTCATTATAGCCTTACCGAATGCTTCACAAACGGATTCCGTAGAAATCACAGAAAGATTGATTCAAGCCATCAGAGAATTTTCTTGGGAGAAAAGATCCATTACAATCAGTATCGGCATTTCAACCCTTACTTTTCCTCTCGGAGGAACTATTCCGATCGAAGACAATGCCTGCTTGACAAATTTGATCGAATCCGCAGATCGTGCGTTATACGCATCAAAAACGGAAGGACGTGACAGGTTTACCCATTTTACCGAAATTCATTCTCCTGATAGATTGAATCTTTCCTCTTTCCAATAAGAACCGATTTCAAAACACCACGATAAGTTTTCATTTTTAAAACAAGAAAGGCTCTCATCTTTGATGGAAGCGGAGAACCGATGTCAGGATTTATCTCTAGAAATATCCCTTCCTTCGAGAAAACAACAACCGCCTTATAGACTTACGGTCAGCTCTGTATAAAGTTCCGTAGATTTGGATGACAATCCCATTTGTCATCGTAAATCCGCCGTTAGACGAATCGAACCTCTTCCCGATTACCGGTAACGATCTCTCCGATTCTGTGGACGGACTCTCCCGTGGATTCTAAAAATTCTTCGGCAATATCGATGTGCTCTTCAGAGACGATTAACATATAACCGATTCCCATATTAAACGTCCCGAATAGTTCCAATTCGTCGAGTTTATAATCCCTTTTGATCTTCTCGAAAAAATATCCGGAAGGAATTTTGTCCTTATAGAATTTTGCCTGAGATCCTTTCGGAAGAACCCTTGGAACATTTTCCTGATATCCGCCTCCGGTAATATGTACCATTCCTTTGACCGGAACCTTTTGCAAAAGTTTTAATATACTTTGAACGTAAATTCGAGTCGGCTTGAGAGCATAGTCCTTTAAGAACTTCACTTGTTCGGGATCGGATGGAAGATGTTTTCCGTCTTTTAATAAGAGCTTACGAATGAGAGAAAAACCGTTACTATGAGGTCCACTGGATTCGAGTCCTAAAATCCGATCTCCCGACCGTATCATGGAACCGTCTATCATCAAATCCCTTTCGACCACACCCACCACAAAACCGGCAAGATCAAACTCGTCTTCCTTCATCGTTCCGGGATGTTCCGCAGTCTCTCCCCCAAGCAAAGCCGCGTTAGACAACTTGCATCCATGAACGATTCCGGATACGATTCGATCCATTTTCTCAATATCCAACTTTCCGCATGCTATATAATCCAAAAAGAAAAGAGGTTCCCCGCCACAAACGAGAATATCATTCACACACATTGCAACCAAATCGATCCCGATCGTGTCGAAAGTGTTCAACAGTCGCGCAAGTTCTATTTTTGTTCCGACACCGTCGGTACCGGAAAGAAGAACGGGTTGATTGTATTTTTTAAGGATACTTACATCGTAAGCTCCCGCAAAACCGCCGAGACCTCCGAGAACTCTGGGGCCATGAGTGGATTCTACGTTTCGTTTGATTTTTTGTACGAACTCTCTTCCCTTTTCCGTATCCACACCGACACTTTTGTATGTGATCTTTTCTTCCATTCTCAAGTTCCGATTCTTTTTTAGAATAGCTTGAAAAAGTCAAAATCCCTGCACACAAAAAAAACCGGACTCATAAGGAAATCCGGCACTTAAGGACGAAGATTCGGGATTTCAGGAAATCATTTCATCTGGTCAATCTGCTCCATTGCGGCCAATTCTTCTTTGGCGGCGGCTCTCGTTTTTAAATCCCCATCGCCCGGCTTTAAATCTACGGCCTGTCCCGCTTCGATCAAAACTTTGGCATTATCGGATTTACGAATAATTTCAACAGCCCCTTCCCGAACCGCAAACGTTCCAGTCTCGTCTTTACCGTTCACTCTCCCCCAAAACTGAGTTCCGCGAACTGCCGCGACTACGGTAGGAGTGTCGACAAGCAGACTCTGACCTTTTGTGAGTTTACTTGCTTTGATGAGAACGTTTCCTTCAGAAACCTGAAAAGAAGCGCTGTCCGCATTGAGAGCGGCTAAAGTCGCCGTGCTTCCGCCTAATAGACGAAAACTACCAAGTTTGGAAGTAAGATCCAAGACCGCATCCGAATCCGTTTTGACGGATTGTTTTTCGGTCACATTTGCAAGCGGAGAAAGTTCCTTGCCAGTCTCCACTATGGAGGCCTTTCCTTTGAGAAAGGTCACGACTGCGTCTGAACTTTCGAGGGCCTTAGGTTTACAAACGATGAAAAAGAATAAAATCGCGATCGCGATCAGTAAACGGACCATAAATACTCCGATTCAATCCTCTATAGAGAAGTTTTCGTAATTATACTCTAATTCGAAAAAAACCAATCGAATTTTTAGAATAAAGTTTAGAAATTTATTTCAAAAAATTTTAAAATCACTTTAGAAATTTATTTCCATAAAACTGGTTTTCAAAAATCAGGTCGAAACTCTTTAGCGGAAGGTCAATCTATCCCCGACCCCTAAAAACCTAACATCTAAAACGTGGGAACTACTACACTTTGTTATTAAAGACTTAAGAATCATGGTCGCACTCCTCTTCAGATTTGGTTCTAAGGAATAAGCCAGAATAATAATCATAAATTTATGTTTAAATTCTTCGTAAGCAGTTGGTTTGTGAGCTATATTAGAACTTGCTTTCGGATTGCAAAAGTTCGGTCGCCAATCGAAAGTGAAATTCTTCATCGCTGTTTAAGATAAGCTTGTAAACGGACCCAGAAGATGAACTCCAATTCAAAACCCTTTGACGAACTTGTAAAGAATTCAACAGATGTTTTATTGTCCCCGAATTTCCGTCGTAAATTCTCACATTCGGAAAGTTTTTTAGGATTATATGTTTTAGAAAAATATAATGTGTACATCCGAGGACGAGGTTCTCCACATTCTCCTCCTGGAGTTTTTTCAAAATAGGTCGAAGATATTTTTCCGCCTCGTCAAATTCTCCCTTATCCACCAATCCGGCTAGACCGGGACAGGAAACGGGAAGAATCAATTCCTCCGCTCCCAATTCCGATTTGAGCCTTTGTAATTTTTCCTCTCTTTGCGTGACCGGAGTTGCCAGGAGCGCGATTTTTTTTCCAGGATTCTGCAGTATCGCCGGTTTAATCGCCGGTTCCATCCCGAAAATAGGAATAGAAAACTCCTTTCTGAGAGTTTGTGCGGCGGCGGACGTAGCCGTATTACAAGCGAGCAGAATCGCGTTCACGTTTTCTTCCTGCAATCGCTTGCAAACGTCTCGTACAAGTTCCAGAATTTCAGAGGCTTCTTTTTCTCCGTAAGGACTGTTTTTTAGATCTCCGTAATATACGACCTCCAGTTCCGCATCGTATTTAAGAATTCCCTTAAGCACGGACAAACCGCCCATTCCGGAATCCATCAATCCGATCTTTAGCGGCCCTTTCAAATGTAAACTCTCAATCGAAACGAATTTTATACGGAAGCGATATACTCGCCGATTCTATCTCGAAGTGTCCCGTAGATCCAATCGAATTTTTCTTCGCTTTCTTCGAGTAACGTTACGCGAAATCCGTCCTTTAGCGTACAAAACGCAGACAAGGGTACAACACAAATTCCAGTGGAAGCCAATAAATAGTACACAAATCTTCTGTCATTTGCGGCGGATGTCAATAGCGGTTGGATGAACTCGTCAGCCTTTTTGTTCTCCACGTTCAACTTCATGGAGGAATCCAGAACATCGTCGTCAAAAGCAACCGTAAGATAAAACGCTCCCTTAGGCTCCACTACCTTTACACCTTTTAACCCGGAAAAGTATTCCGTTGCGGCGTGTGCGCGTTTTTTAAACTTTTCGTTCCTTCTTTTTAAGTGTGGAATAAAATCCGGATGGGAATATACTTCGGGTATCGCCATCTGAGGCAACGTGGTCGAACATACTTCGAGCATTTTTGCGTCTAATAACGATTTTATGTAACGGCTAAAAACAGGATCTTTTTCTTTGTTAAAGATCTCGAGCCATCCGCAACGTCCCCCCGGCCAAGGAAACTCTTTTGAAATGGATCGGAGCGCCATTCCCGGCACCTTATCTCCTATGACCTCCGAAAGATGTAGAGGTCCGTGATCGGAATAATTTACGTGTGCGTATGTTTCGTCGCAAATCAGCATAAGATCGTATTTTTCGCAGATTGATACGATCTTCTTCATAAGAATTTTGTCATACACTGCGCCGGTAGGATTGTCCGGATTTATGAGTAAAATTCCAGCTATGGAATCGTTATAACGCACTTTGTTTTCCATATCCTCCAAATCCGGCATCCAATTATGTTCCGGTAGGAGATTATACGTTAGGTGTTCATATCCGCTATGTGCCGCCTCGGCGGAAGAGATAGTGGAATACGCGGGACTCGGCCCTAAAACTCGGGCTTCCCTTCGCATAAAACCGAATATTTTTGCGACTGCATCTCCCAATCCGTTGAAAAATAGAAGATCGTCCGCAGTGATCTGCGCTCCTCCTCTTTCGTTCACTTTTTGGGCGAGGAATTTACGGGTAGGCTCGTAACCTTGCGTGGCGGTATAGGCCCAAGACTTATCTTTCATCACAAGATTGGAAACAATTTCTTTCATCCAATCAGGAATAGATTCTCCTTTGAGAATCGGATCTCCTATATTTTCATAAGTGATCTGAAGCCCCAAAGCCTCCAGCTTTTTTGCGACGGCTACGATCTGTCTGATTTCATAGATCAGAGCGTCTGCTCCGCTGTGAACGATGTTCCTTCTCATCCCGTCTCCTCTTTTTTCTTAAAAATCCTTACTCGTTATTTTTGAATCAACTTCACCAGAAGTTCCAGCGTCGATTTTTCTCGATAGATACGGAGCTTGATCTTGCCCCCAAGTCCCACTATTCCAACTTGTTCGCGCAGATCATTAATATTTTTGATCGGAACTCCGTTCGCCTCCAGAATAAAGTCGTAACGTTTGATTCCTGCAAGTTCAGCCGAAGACTGAGGCTCCATATCATAAACTAGTATTCCCGTCCAAGAACCGGGAATTCCCAGTGCGATTCTGTGATCCGGAAGCGGAATCGTCGCCATCACTCCGAGAATCGCAGGACGAATATGTCTACCCTGATTGGACTCGATCATTCTGATGATTTTCAGCGCATAGTTACTTGGAATCGCAAAACCGATCCCCGAGTTTTTTCCCGTTTCGCTTCGGATCAATCGATTGATTCCGATCACCTCTCCATATATGTTTAAAAGCGGACCACCGCTACTTCCCGGGTTGATCATACTGTCGATTTGAATGTGAGTCTGTCCAGTCTCGTCCAAATCTTCCCTATATTTCGCGGAAACGACACCCACACTAAACGAACGCTCCAAACCGAAAGGAGAACCAATCACGATCGCCCAATCTCCAACTTCGATTTGATCCGAATCTCCGAACACGACCGGGCGCAATCCCGATCCTTCTCTGATTTTCAAAAGTGCGATATCAGCGCGTTCATGACTTCCGACATACTTTGCGGCGTGAACACTCCCGTTGGAAGTGATCACTTCGATACTTTCCGAACCTTCGATCACATGATAGTTCGTAACGATATAACCTTTTTCGTGGACGAAAAATCCGCTTCCGAAAGAAGCCGGTCTTTCGCTCTTAAAATCGAAGTAATGATACGGACTTGTTATCGATTCGCTTTTTTTCGTTCGAATGGAAACCACGGAATCCCTCACGAAATGATAAACGTTTCGAAACGAATTCTGAATTTCAATCGCAGACTTTTGTTTGCCGGGGCTGATCGGCCTCTTATCGGAGAAAAGAGAAGACAACGAACAATCCTTCGGAAAAATCAGAACCAACGTTAGAACAATGAAAAGAATTCCGTTGAAAACGACTACTTTTGGGAGTGAACGTATAAATTCCATGCTAGAACCTAAATTCAATTCTACTCGTTCGAAGAACAAGTCTAAATCGAAAATCAAAGCCAGACTCGGAAGAACCTTAATCTTAATCACTCTTTGTTTTGCTCTTGAAAATTGTGTGGGGTATCTTTGGCATTTAGGAACCGGACAACTCGACATTTTATTGAAACGACAATCGATCCAATCGATTCTTCAAGATACGAACACAAAGAAAGAATTAAAAACCAAACTGCAACAAGTCGAAACGTTTCGAGAATACGGAATCAAAGAGTTGGCCCTGAATCCGTCCTCAGGATTTAAAAGTTTCGTAGAGTTGGACCGAAAGGAAATCGGTTGGCACGTTGCCGCCTGTTACCCTCTTAAATTAGAATCCTATACGTGGTGGTTTCCGATTGCGGGAACAGTTCCTTATAAAGGTTACTTCGATTTGGAAAAAGCAAAAGAAGAAGAAAAAAAGCTCAAAGAAAAAGGATTCGATACGAGGATTAGAATCACCTCCGGCTATTCCACTCTCGGTTGGTTTGAGGATCCGATTTTTTCTTCCCAACTAAACGATAAGGAACCTTACGAAGTCGCCTCTCTCGTGTTTCACGAAATGGCGCACGCTACGGTTTATTTTCCGGGAGATTCCTTATTTAACGAAAGTTATGCGAGCTTTGTCGAAGAAGAAGGAACTTTCCATTTTCTGGAATCCGTGGAAGGAAAAGAAAGCCTAATCAAAAAGGAAATTCTTCTTAAAAAGATAGAATCACAGAAATTTAAAAAACTTTTGGTTTCCACCGCGGACAATCTGCAAAAATTATACGTTTCAAAAATCAGCGATTGGGAAAAACTAGAGGGCAAGAAACGCATCTTAAACGAATTCAAAGACATTCTTCTTTCCACCAAAGAAGAATTCAAAACGATTCATACGGAAAGACTCGCTTCTAAAAACTGGAATAACGAGGATTTTGTGGGTTATCTACGATATCATTCCGGTTCCGACTTCTTTCGAAAAGAATTCGAAAAAGCGGACCGTAATTTCACCAAGTTCCACGAAAGAATGAGATCCCTTATCGATCTTTCGAACGAGGAACGAAAAAAATTACTTCAATCCAATTCGCTATATACGGAGTAGAATCGGCACAGAATTCATGATAACATCAGAATTCAATAAAATCCATTGGGATTTGTTCTAGTAATCCTAGACCCGTTTCAGATCTCATTTTTTTGATTTTCGTTTTGGAAGTGAAATTCACACTTCAAAAAATCTAAAGAAATGGTTTCTTTACTTCAATGCTCGATATGATTGGCGCGGGACTAAAGAAAAAAGTGGGATTGCTGATAGGCAAATACGAATAACGTTATCTACCGGTTCGTTAGTATAAAGACCAAAATTCTATTCTTCCGAAATAAAACTGTTCGTATAAAGCCTATAACCGTTCCAAATTCGATCCAAAGGATAAACTTCCTTAATAGCGTCTAACGCCTCTTGGAATCGGATATAAAGCGGAATTTTCGTTCCGCTGCGTTTGGTAAAACGTTTCAGAAAATCGACATGCGCGGTATCCGTTTGATCTCCGATAAAGACGACTCCCGGACTTAAAAAGTTTTGTCCGATCCAATAAAAAGAATCCCTATAATTTTGAATGTCGTAACGTTCCTCTTCCAAAAAGGAGGAGGTAAAAATCCAATTTCCTTTTTTCGGAGTTCCGTAGGAATTTGGAAGTGTATCTCCCCCAAAACTCAAACTCACCTGATTGACGATCTCCAGAGGTTCCTGAAGAATATAAAGACGGCTCTTGGAATCAGAACCTAATTTTCCCGAGCCCGCCTCATAAACTTCGAGATCTTTTAAGGACTTCTTCCAACTTTCCTTAGACTTCGAACTTGCCAAAAATTGAATTTGATATTCGGGAGAAAATTCCTCCTTCGTGGAAAAAACGGGATTTGTAATGAGAGATTTTGGATCGTTGACGAGATAAAATCGATCCTCGGTTCTTGGAACCAAAGGAATTCTAAAATGATACGAACTCAAATAAAGATAGGTAAGCTTATTTTTT
The DNA here is from genome assembly GCF_000243815.2 of Leptospira alexanderi serovar Manhao 3 str. L 60. Classification (GTDB taxonomy): domain Bacteria; phylum Spirochaetota; class Leptospiria; order Leptospirales; family Leptospiraceae; genus Leptospira; species Leptospira alexanderi. Next base: position 59,967 of record NZ_AHMT02000005.1, read on the forward strand.
GCAAGTTTGATATTTTTTCTATATTCGTTTTCAAGTTCTTCCCTAAGTAGAACCTCGTAACCTCCTCTTGCCGCCTCTTCCAAATATTGAAATAAGGAAGCCCTAAGTTTACGATTGTCTTTAAAAGCAAGATCCCCTTTGGACTTCCCATTAATAAAGCGGATATAAAAGGACTCAAGACCTAAATCCATCACGGCAAGAAACTCCTGATCGGCGGGAAGCTTTTCTTTGAGTTTCTCCGCAACGGATACAAAAACGGGAATGTCCTTATAATCGGGATTGGAATTTAAAATCAAAGGCCGTGTTAGAGATAAAAGATCCTTAGCCACGGCGAGATCAAAGAATACCTCGGAATTGTTCTTTTGAAAACAGATCTTTTGTAAATACGTAATCAAATCTAGGAGCTCGATCCTTTCTTCATAACTAAAATGTTTTCCTCGTTTGGATCGAATCGTAGAATTCAAGAACTCGACAAACTCCCTCGGCGTTTTTGCTGACGCTTTTTCGTAAAGGGACAACCATTCCGTTTTTTCGCCTTTGCCTTCGAGCGAGGTGATTTCACCTCGGTGAAAAAAGTGTTTATTCATTAGAATATTCTTATCTTTGAATATCTTTTCGTATTCCGAACCGGTCTCGAAGCGTGATCCGATTTTATTCATCCAATCCTTACTCTTGGACAATTCCCCTCTTGAAAATAAGGCCTGAGCGTAACCGAGCGTCATACGAAGAGCTCTGGATTTCGCCCCAGTATTCCATTCATATTCCACCAAAGACTCCGCGAGCAAATTGACCTCTTCGTTTTCTTGAAACGGAACCGAATATAAAATCAAACGATACAAAAGACTCCGCTCCTCTGCATCCAAGGATTCGAAAAGTTTGGAGGAATTCCCGTAAACCGCAGAGTAGAGAGAATATGGGGAAAACCAGGCTCCTGTAATCTCCCTTTTCCAATTTCGGAATAATCTTTCTCTAAACCTCCCGGTATCCTCGTCGTCTTCCTTCCTCTTTAAGACTTCGAGCGCATCTTTCCAATTTCCGGAAAGAATCATATATAACTCTTCCTTTCTATGGATTTGATTTTTAGAAAGAGCCGCGCCTTGTAAAAAATATTTCTGCGCATACAAACCTTGCAGAATCTCCTCCACTCCCCTTATTTCTTCGGAGTCGCTCGAACTTTCCAAAGCGAGCTTTCCAGCAAATTCCCCGACCTCCGGTTCATAGTGAATTCTTGCAATTTTTAGAATATTCTTATAATATAAATAAGGATCGTAAAAAGGAGAAATAACCTTATCCAATACCTTCAGCGAAGACGGAAGCACGGGAACTCCGCTCTTAAACGAATACAACGTCTTCAGTAAATTTTTCTTGGAGGAATCCATCACGTCTTGGAAGGAATAAGTAACACAATCGGAAAGATTCTTATCGAGATAGCAGGTCAAAAGTGCGGAAAACAAAATCGAATCCTTTACGGAATCTTCTCCCGTATTATTCAAAAGGTTACCGTAGATTTCCTTCATCGTAGTTCCCGGAGAAAGTTTCCATCTTAAACGGAGCATATCCAATTCTCCAAAAAGGTCCGCATTCTCCGTTTTTTGAAAAGACCGGTTCGAAAACGCGTAGGTATATGCCTCTCTTAAATTTTCTTTTCTTTCGTTCTTTCTAGCCAAAACATGCAAATTTTCAGAGGATCCGCGCGTTTCTTTTTTCCTCAAAACACTCGAACCTAAAAACAAATTTCCAGGAACGAAATCGAACAGAACGCTTTCCGGAGAAACAGTTTCGCAGGAAGTATTCAAAAGGCAGATTGAAACATTACGAATTCCTGATGCGCTTAACACTTCGTAAACCTCGGAGATTTTTCCGAGGTCGAACTTCGTTTTTTCATAGAAAAGAACAGAAGAAATCTCGCTTCGATTGTGAAAAAGATCTCGAATCGAAAGATTTTGCGCGGAAAAACTTTCTCCGAAAGAATTATCTCCACTGATGCTCGGAAAAGGAGCCACGAGCATATCCGTATCCAAAAGCCTGGTTAAAATCTGATTTGAAGCGATTTTTTTTACAGGAAGAGTCGAGTTGTAATTCGGCGACCCTTCTACGATTGCAACGTTACGCGCTATTCTTCTATCTTTTTCCTGAAGTGGCCTCAGGTGAGAAGGCCGGAAAATTAAGGAGAACTTTTTAGGAAGGGTATTTCGAATCCTTTCGAAATCGATATGATCTCCCAGTTGTACAAACCAAATCTTCCGAGAGACAAACGGAATTTTTCCCGAATTGGAGATCCGACTTAAGACCTCTTCCAACTTTCCGGTTTGTTCCAAATACTCTTCATTGGATGCCGTAGCACGGTAGATCCTTACCTTATCGTCGGTAGATTCGATTCTAAGATAACCTTCATCCGAGTTGAGCAAAGCGGTCACTGCGGGTTCTTTCGAGAATATACCAAGATATCCGTCCAAATCCGGATTTTTACGATTTATAACGCTAAGCTCTTTTTCCAAATCCTTAGAAAGGTCCCGATATTCCTTGAGTAGACTTTCAGATTTTTCCTTTTTTTCCAACGCGTTCTGAATCGCAGCATAGACGGATCTTTGTTTTCTGATGATATTTTGTAGTCTTACGACATCGGCTGTAAAACTTGGATCTTCCGATTCATGAGGAATTCTCATAAATTGACGGTACAGATTCAATTTGTGAAGCAGATTCAAACTTTGAAACCCTTCGGAAAGCCGACCCGATTCGAAATTGAGTTCCGATTGTATTTTAAAAAGCTTATATATTAAAAAATACTTAAGTTCGTTTATCAAATGAGGATGAGACAATAAAAGGGTAATGGCCCGATCGACCCTTTCCTTTGCTTTGGAATGACTTTTTTCCTTTCTATAAATCTCTGCCTGAGTCACAAGCGTTTCGATCCATTCTTGAATATAGTAAAATTCGTTTGCAGTTTCGGAAGTTAGATTCAAGGTCGAAATTGCCTTTTCCGTATCCCCTAATCGAACGTAAAGATTTGCCCTGCTGATTGAATACAACAACCTTTCTTTTCTTGTATACGGATCCTCCGCAAGACCGACAATCTCTTTGGGAACCATAGAAGGATTCTCTAAAAGTCCGGCCGCCCGGCCGAACAACTCGAAACCAGACAGTACATCTCCCATTCGAAAGAACTGCTCTCCCTGATAGTAATAAACCAGCGCCAAAGTCGGATCGTGGTCGGGAAACGTGTTATAAAATTTTAATATACATTTTTTAGTTTCGGAATGGATCACTTCCTCTTGATACTGAGTATCGCCCAAACAACCTTTTACAAAATTATTTTTGGAGGAAATCAAACGTTCGGAAGCCGAACGCAGATTTTGCAACTCCAGCTCTGGATCTTCTTCCGTATTTTCCAAATATCCAAAGTAGGAATAGAGTCCCCTTTTAAAGGAAGTTCTTGCCTTAGAAGCAAAACCCTTTTCGATTTCAAACTTCTCAGCCTGCTCATAGGCTTCCATTGCAGTCTTAAATTCATTCCGTTTAAAATTTAAATACCCCAAATCGTTAAACGAATTGGATCGGATGAAAGAAGCCGCTAACGTAGAGCCCAAATTTTTCGACTTTACGTAAACCAGACGGGAATTAATCTCTTCGATTGCTCTTTCGATTTCCATAGACGCAATTAGGTTATTTACTCGGATTCCACTAGTCATCAAGGGTTGAAACTTAGGAGAAATCGCCTCCGGAAACCTTCCTTCACCCGAAATACGAACCCCATCCGGAAGAGCGGCCTCCCAAACCCAATCCCAAATGTAATCCCAAAATTTAAGTTTTACACCTTTAGGAATCCAACCGGATCCGGACCGATTTGCAAGGATTTGATCAGCTTTAACTAGATGAGATTCCGATAATTTATATTTTCCTAATTTTTGGTAACAGAGTGCCAAGCCGTTGTGAAGATTGACCGGGTCGATCCATCCGCTTTCCCCATTCAAAGAAAGCGCGTCCTTATAGTAAAAAATTGCGTTTGTATATTCCCCGGATTCCATATAAGAAAGGCCGGTTAACGTGAATAAAAGTGCGAGTTTGAGCTTGTATTGTCGGAGTTTTTCCGCGCTATCCCTTCCTCCGATCAGAGTTTTTTTGGATTCGTTTTCAAAATACAAGTTGGAAGCGGCTTTGAGTTTTTGAACCGCCGACCTATAATCGGCTACATAGATCGAAGATCTCGCGGAATTAAATAGGAATATCACCTTCTGACGATAATTTTCAAACTGGGTTTTGGAAATGATATAATCCGACAGGGAATCTACTTTCGAATACTGTTCGTTGGCTTTCGGATAATTTTTCAAAAGGAAATAATTGTTTCCAAGATTTAGTCTTAGATCGGAAAGGGCCTTCTTGTTTTCAAAATTTTCCCCCAAAAGCTCAAGAACCTGACTGTAAAGTTCAATGTTTTCCTCAAAATTTTTTTCGGGAAAATATTTCTTATAAATACTTGCATACCTCTCTTCGTCGTTCGGTTGATCTTCTCCGGGCTTCCTGCTTTTTAAAATGTCCACATACTGGTACATCCAACCCAAAAGCTGATAAGCCTCGTAATATCTCGGATCGGCGAAGATGATCCACCGCAACTCGTATTCGGCTTGTTTAAAGTCCCTAAGAATCTCTTCCTTTCTCGCGGGAGTCATTGAATCGGCGGCATTGTAGTAGGTCTCTCGAATCACGCTTCGGTTGACTAAATAATACGAATAACCGTATAACGTCGCTAAATCCAAAACGGGCCTGGATCTTGGAACCGCGACCTTATAATATTGATTGATATAAGCGAGTCCTTCCTCCGAAAGCGGATCCACGCTGGCGATATCGATCACATTGAGTTTATTCAAAAGCGCTTTTTGTTTTTCTTCGCTTAAGAAACCCGAAAGTTTGAAGACGGAATCCACCATCATTCTCTGATAATAAATCGCATATTCCTTATAGAGAGTTTCTATAAATAGGTTTCTATTTTTTACGAGAAACATATTTTCAGTATTGTAAAAGTAATGAAAGGCCGCGTCCTGTAGATTTCCCCTACGGTCGTGATCCCTCGCTTTGTTTTCAAAGTAGACAAAAGAACGTTCGATTTCCTTTTCATCCAAGTCCACGCCAAGAAGGGGATCGTATTTTTCCAAATAGATTCGAAGTTCGTCAAAAGACTTCTGAACTTCTCCGAGTCCTTTGAAGTTGTCCGATTTCAGAAGATGTCCTTTTAAAAAAAGAGGATCGGTTTCTGCAACGTTTGATAAAAAAGTATTCAATAAAGAATTACTTTCCTCGAACGAACCTTTTCCGTTCAAGCCGAGAGATTTAACGTATAAGAAATATTGAAACAACCTAGGGGATTTTTTTTCGAGAGAATTGGATACGATGGAAATTTCTGCCGCATTCGTTCGTTCCAGAAAATTCTTTCCTACGATCACTTCCCGATCAATCTGTTCGTAGAGAAGCCTTAGATCCTCCTTCCCGGTCTGAGGATCGTTGGCAACTTGAAAAAAAGATTCGGGAATCTTATACCCGTGTAGGAACGCGTTTTTGTATTGTAAATCCCCCGACTTTCGGTAGATATCCCGAATCCGATAGTAATCCGGATAATAATTTAGAATTTCATCATATACTTTCAAAGAATGCTGAAAATTTCCGGACTTCCGAGCCAAATCCCCCTCTTCCTCCAAAAGGGAAGCCAGAAGATTATTTCCCACTCCCGAAACGGTTCGAATTTGTTCATAATACTCCCTGAGTTCCCGGATCGCGAGCGGAATCGAATTCTTTTTTTCTTGTGCGAGTAAAAGTCCGTATCCAAGTCCGGTAACCGAGTTTAAACGGGAAGCTGAAATTTCTTTTTTAGCGCTTTCCGCGATTGCGAATCTCCCGGAATTTTTCGCTTCTTCGTATTTCAAAAGAAGGACTTTGGACCGGATCAATGGGTAAATCGGGTCTTCCGAAAAGTAAAACTCAATCGCATCAATCGCCAAAAGAAAATTTTCGAAACTTTGTTTATCCTTATATTGCAAAGCGAGTTCGTATTGAGAAATGATATTTTTTTCCTTGGGCACGGCACCGGAAGCGGGAATAAAATAAATATTTAGAGTATTATAATATGCCGCCGTAAACAAAATCGAGCCGCCGTTAAACGAAGAGAATCTGGAGTCGAACAACGAATCGTTTCCCGATGTTAGCTGACGAACCGCCCCCGTCCTCAAATCCTTTCTTATAATGAGACTGTTATCCCTTTCGTCCAAGCGTCCGTTTTTGTTCGTGTCGTTTCGAATCGAAGTATAATATAAATACCGTTTATCGTCCGAAAGAGAAGGAGAAAAATTAAGATACGAATCCTTTGTAAGCCTTTCGCTTTTTCCGGACGTAAGATCCAAAAGATACACGTCACCGGAAGGGCTTTCCTGATACGAAAGATAAACGATCGATTTACCGTCAAAAGACCATACCGGAGAAGCCCCGCCATTTTGAGTCAATAGTTTCATTGGCTCCTTGCCTTCCGTATCCAGGACGACTAAATTCTGGATTCCCGGAGTCAAACGATCCGTGGAAAACACCAAATGGCGGCTATCAGGAGCAAAAAAAGGATCCGTATCCACATTCGAATCCTTTTTACCGGGAAGATTAAAATTAGGATTTGTTAATATTACAAAATCAGAATTTATAAACCGCTTTCCTTCTAGAATTTTTTCAGCCCACAAACCCGGATCCATCTCAAGCAAAACCAAATCCCCGGAAGAGTCGTATTGTTCAGATACGAAGACCAATTTTTTTCCGTCCGGACTGATCGCCGGTTTAAATTCCGGCGCGGGATGTGAGGTAACCGGAACCGTGATCGAACTTTTTAAGTCACGAAACCAAATGTCGTAATTCCCCTTTTGACCGGTCGTATAAAAAAGAAACCTCCCATCGGCCGTCGTAGAATTGTATAAATTATTTCCCCTCTGTACGGTAAGAGGAAACGGTTTTTCGTTTTCCGGAGTGAAATAATTTACGGCAATGGAAGAATAATTGAACTCCATGGGTTTAATCTTAGAGGATGCGCGAAAGACAGAACAATGATAGAGAAAGAAAAAACAGAGAAAGAAGGAAAATCGAATCATGACTTATTCCTTACGCACCCATTTACCGGGTGACTTCTCGTAGTATTCCCCTTTTTCCACAAGACGATACCAAGTCTGTTGGAGATGAATTTTTAGGTGTTCCGATTTTTCTTTCGAGTCTGTCTTAGAACCCGATTCGGAACGAAAGGCGATCACCTTACCTCTATGTTCGTTAACAAGCGTAATCAAGGAATCGATCCGAGACTTCACTTCCTTTTTGGTAAGATATCCCGCGGCCGGGTTGATCCTGAGTTTTCCGTCGAGTCCTTCGGCTAAAAAACCCTCCTCTTTCCAGGTCTTAACTTCCGGAGCCAGATATGCGAGAACTTTTAAGGACATTAGAATATCCTTATCTTCTCTGGCATAGTTATCGCCCGAAAAATCCCTTCTCCAAACTTCAGAACCCGCGGAGGAAGTTTTGACCGAAGAAATCAGCCATCCGTCCTTTTCCAAAATTCGATCCTCTCCGATCATCTGTTTTTCGGAGGAGGTCTGCGTCTGAGTAAAAGTAATAGAAGGGGATTTAATGATACAATCCGTTAAAAACGAACCCGATGCGAAAAACAAAAACATTAGATTTTTCTGATTTAGAATTCTGCTTTTCATCTTAGGGCTCTCCTTACTGATACGTATCGATTTCGGATCTTGCTCTTTTTAGGAAATTCGCAAGCGGCATTCTCTGTTGCGAAATTTGGCTATTTTCCAAATTGATGATCGTATTTAAAACGGAACGTTTAAACTGAATGACGGCATAGACGAGCCCTTTTGACAATTCCACTTCGATCTTGTCCACCGCATAACTGTTGTAGATAAAATCCGTGAATAGATTCGAAGGCGTAAAAATATTCACCGCACTTTTGGCGAAATCCCCGCCGATCTGAAATACACTGAAGAACAGATTTACGTTCGGAATCGGGTCAGCAAGATTTCTACCCGAAACGTTTAGATCGGCCTTGATTTTTCCGTCGTCGATCTTGGACCTTCTTTTAGGAGGAAGAAGTTGTTTCAGATCGATGTCCTTAACCTGAAGCACCGCGCTGAATTCCATTTTCTCCGGATTTCCCTCGCCCACGTTCACCAAAATGTCTTTTCCGTTCACAAGACCGTCGAGAGTAAACACTTTCAAATATTCTAATTTTAGAAAGTTCTCCGAGTAATCGATTCTTGCGGACAAACCAGGCTGACCGTTTTTCGGTTTTACGTAGTCGAACGGAATCCCACTGATCGAGGGATGTGTTCCGACAATTTGTTTGATCGTAAAGTTCGGAGAAGGGATTCTTCCGTAGGTTTTGATGAACTTTTCCTTGTTTCCGTCGATGAGATTACGAGTCGTTTTAACGGAAAGATCATGAACAAACGGGAATTCGGCATTCAAACCTTCGATCTGATAGAGTTTACAATCCTCGCCGGGACAAAACGCGTTCGCATAACCGAAGTTGGAATTTTTAGAAATTAAATTTCCGTTCGCGATCGAATTTTTAAGGCGAAACTGTATCGAGAACAATCCTTCAAAGCTAATTCCTTTAAAAAGATACGCGGCCTTCGGGGATTTCAATACGATATTTCCCTTCAGATCGGGGATAAAATCTCCAAAAACCCCCTCTTCCGATTTGGATGCCTTTCTTAAATTTCCACCTACATCCATCTTAAATTTGGATTCAAATACGCTCAGATCAAACTTAGAAAGACTAATGGAGGAATTTTTTGCGATTTTCACATCTAAATCCGTTTTTAAATCCCTTACTTGAATTCCAGGAAGATCGAAAAGAAATTTGCCGGAAACGGACTGATCGCCGTCCACAAGGGAATAATCGACTTCGCCTTTTAAAGTGATCTTATTGCCCAAATTGTTTCTTACGGGAACGAGACTTTCCCGAAGAGAAAACGGTAAGGTCGGAGTCAAACGATCCAATTCGGTTCGGACCATGAGGGAGGTAAGGTTCATCCGAAAACCCTTTGTAAGATACAAACTCCCCACCGAAGAAATCATAAGCGACTCTCTTCCTTCCGCGCCTTTCGTCGAAAGTGAAAGAGAATCCAATCGGACCAAGTTCGGAACGAAAGGTTTTTCGAATTGAATCCGAGTTTTCAGATCGAGATTTATAGGAATCGGAGACGACTTTCCTCTTCCCATCGGGAACCGAAACCCGGCAAGCTGAACCATTCCATTCACATTCAAAGAATGGAATGTTCCTTCGATCTTCATCCTCAAACCCAAAATTCCATCCAGAGTTTTCATATAATCGGTGAGATTTAAATTTTGAACCGCAAGATCCAAATCGACTTGGGAACCGCGAACGACGTTTCCGGTCGCGGCCAATTGAATTCCGTTGTAGGTAACGAGAAATTCCTTGAGCTCTAGATTTTCAAGCAGCGGAATTGGCTTATACACGTTAGGCGATTCTTCCGTCAAAGGATGAAGAATAGAATCTGCGACAAGTTTCAACTCCGGAATCCTATGATTTTTTCCGCCTATGGAAATCAAAAGATCCTTTGCGGAAAGATCCGCTGCAACTTTCAGACGAGTATCCTTTCCGGAAATCGTAATCGGAGCCAAACGCAGTTCTCCGTCCAACCTCATCTTGGGAATTCCGGGTATCGTAGACAAAAAATCGGAAAGCGGTTTTAAACGAATCGAAGATTTCCGAATTGCAAACTGAACGTTTCTTTCTTTGGAAGAAACTCCGGCTATTTCCCCCTCACCCGATAACCAAACGTCCTGGTCCACTTTGAATTCGAGAGATTTGAGTTTGAGTTTGTCTTCTTTTTCCAGATAATCGATTTCGTATTTGAGACCGAAACCGAATGGAGCCAGCAAACGATTCCGAATCCGGATCGGAATCGAATCCGATCCGATATCCGCTTTCGAAACGATCACTCCTCCCTCGTTACGAGACAATTCCAACCCGAGTCTAAAAG
>NZ_AHMT02000005.1:72500-127500 GCF_000243815.2 Leptospira alexanderi serovar Manhao 3 str. L 60
CTGGGACGAAAACATACGACTCAACGTTGTTTTAGATCAATATCAGGACTTTAAGGAATTTAGGATTTGGAGAGCCTTTTTTCCGTTTTTAGAATCCCCCACCTGGCCTCCGCTTCGTTCGTTCCTATCCTTGATTCTTTTAATGATTCCGGGAGACATGCCCATCACTTGGAAGGATTCTTTTTTAGGACTCGTCTTTTACGTAATCTGCTTTCCTTCAATTCTTTATATCGTTTACAAAATCACAGGTTCCTTTTGGAAAGCGGGGTTGACATCAATTGTAACAATGGCTCTAACCCTACATACTACGGAAGCGCCTTCTTACAGCCTTTCCTCCATGCTGGAAACACAAGGAATGTTCTTTTTATTATGGGTTTATTATATTCTTTACAAAATCTATAGTTGGACCGAACAAAACCCACACCGCTTCGAGTTTGACAAAACCGAAAGGATAGAACTGTCGGTTTTTCTTTCTCTTTTCGGTTTATTTTTTACGAAATATCCGTATGGACTTCTTTTATTCATCGCAATTTTTCTGTATGAGATCGTTTCAAAACCGAAAGAATATTTTGAAATTCTAAAGTTTTCTTTGGCTCAACGGTATAAGGGCTTTAGAAGACTTTTCGTTGCCATAGTAGTGCTGCTCGTATTTTCCCTACCTATTTTAAGAGTAGTCACGAATATCAATTTGGACCAGAGACAGTTCAAACTCGTCATCTATTATTGCACCGTTTTGTTGTTCATCGATTTCAACCTTTTTCTCTATAAAAAAAGGGAAGAATGGAAACGGATTGCCCCCTCTTCGATTCGGGTAGTTTATCTGTATGCAATCGCTCCGTCCTTGGCTTGGATTTTCGCCAACCCGGACAGAGTGATGAGTCTGATCAACGCACAGATGATCGTAAACGAACACGTGAAAAGTTTTACCCTCGCTTTATTCTCATCCCCGACGACTACGAGCCCGGTCAGCCACGTATTTCAAGAACCTTGGATCTTTCGGTTTTTTTCTTCGGAGTCGCCGTTCTAATTTTCTCGTTCTTCAGAGAAAGAATCAAGGCGTATTCTATTTCCTCAATCACGCGGACTCTCAAAGATCCGTTAGTCGCAGTGACAAGCATTCTATTTTTGCAGTACATCATCATCGACCTGACCACGGGCAACAAACAGTTACGACATGTGTTTCCTCCTCTGCCCGTTCTGTTTACGATTCTTTCCCTTTGGATCTTCCGTTTTATCGAAGACACATTCAAATACGTTCGATACGCCGCGACAGGATTTGGGCTTCTCGTCTTTATATGGAGCGGAAGTCTTTATGTGAGGGAAGGAGGACTTTTAAGAGACAGCTTTGAAAAGGTTCAACACTTCTGTTTGAAGGGTTTTCAAACCGACCTATTTCAACCTGCAAGGGATTTAACGGCTAAGATTTCTCCAGAGGGAAAATACATCGTGTTTAACGGATTTCATGAAGATTTCAATTTCGATAAAAAAGGAAGACTGGTCGCTTCCGAAATCGACCTTCTCATGAGAATGAAAACTTTCATAAAAGGAAAATATCGAAACGACTCCAGACACAAATGGAAATCTTGGGACGAATTTTCATCCGCTCTCATAATCTCTCCGACTTGCGGTCAAAAAGAATTAATGAACAAGTTTGCAATTCGTTCCGCGGCGGTCGGAAAAAGTACGACTCTCAAAAAAGAATACAAACACCCTTCCGGAAATTTTTGTCTGAGGGAGTATTCGATTCAGTAATCAAAACCCGCTAAAACAACACATAAAAGAAGATAGATTTGTAAGCGATATTTCTCTCCAATTCTTCGGGACTCGTATAACCTAATCCGTTATAACACACCTTGAGAAAGCAGTAATCTCAGAAGCATCCAAAAAAGAAGTTTAACAGTTTTTTTACAGTAGCGAAAGGTGGGGTTCATTGGGTGCTCACCGATTTTCTCTGTAGATTTTATGAATATTGATGAACGATTCGATTTCGAGTAGGCTGGAAGAAAATCTGTAATCGTCCCCTATCCAACTTTCATACGATAATTCGTAATTGGTATCTTCAAAAATGATGGAAAGAAAAAAGTTAGTCTCGATATAAACCGGCATGAAAAGGGAAATCAATCCCGATCTTTATAGTATGTTTTCATCCAATCCAACTGAAACTTTTCTTTTACTTTGGACGGTGGTTTTAAAACAGTAGATTTTCTTTTTGCTTTTAAGAGAAGACCGCTTTTTTGTTCTTTCTCAATATAACTTTCGACGGTTAGATCCGAGTTTAGAGTATCAGAAGCAGGTTTTTTGATTTCGGCAATGATTCGACTGTGATCGGTCACAAGAATGAATCGTTTCACCTTCTTTTACAAGGCGTAAAAACGTATTCAAGTTTTCTTTAAGTCTTGACTCCGACAGCTTTCCTATCTCAATAAAATAGCCTTGTGCATTCCGCGAGGTTAACCGGTTTGGTTTTACCAAAAAAATCAACGAGTCCGCATCATCGGAAAGATAAAGTTGATTCCGAAGATCATTCCCTGTGCTTTGACTTCTTCCGGAACCTTTCCGAAATTTTGTCCTCGGATAGAATCGACACAAGCCTGACTAACCACGTCTTGTCCCTGACTGGATACGAGTTTCGTATCCAGAACCTGACCACTTTCGCTTAGCATAAAAAGAACTTTGACCTGTCCCGGAAGAATTCCTTCTCGAATTACAGTTCCCGCCATATCTCGATACGCGTAATTTCCTCCGCCGGGAGGTGCAAAACTACCTTCGATCTGTTTCAACATCCGTTTGAAGTATTCGTAACCTGCGAGTTTTTTTCTAGGAATCGAAAGCGCTTGATTCCCGTCCCAACGAAAAAGAAAGTCTTGTTCGAATCGATAGTTAAACGGAATCTTCGTCATTCTTCCGTAGGTCTGAGAGCTTTGTTTGGTTTCTTCCGTAGTGGTGGTTTGCACTGGGTCGATCTTATAAATTCCCACTTCAAAAACTTTCTCGTCGTTCTTTTCTTTAGCCTCCTGTTTCTGCGCTTCGGAAGGCCTTCTCGCCATACTGCCCATGATAAATTCACGAAAGGGACTCGCGGAATGAAATCCTTCCTTCTTCGTGATTCCCCCTGCGCCCGCGGCGTCCACGTTGGAAAGGGCCTTGTATTCGTCTTTGATATTCTTATCCACAAAGTCTTGTTCAAGAAGTACTTCGTAGATCTTTTCTTTTTCCTCATTACTTTCCATTTTGACCATGGGTTCGCTTCCGAGAATTTTCCAGAGCATATTACGTGTGAGTAAATGTGCGGTAAAAAAAGACGCGAGTACAAGAACTAGAAAGGATGCATAGATCAACCTTTGGTCGTCTTCGGGAATTCCGGAATATTCAGAATAGAGTCGGGTCTTGTCCATGGTTTTCGGAAAAATCTTCCATTCGTTTCAATTGCCGATAGGCCTTTTCGGTCGCCACCCTACCGGCGGGAGTTCGATTGATGAGTCCGATCCGAACCATAAATGATTCGTAAGTATCTTCGATAGTTTTCTCTTCTTCTCCGACTACGACAGCAATCGCCTTTAAACCTACAGGGCCCCCCTTATAACGATCGATCATACAACCCAGTATTTGTCGATCCATACCATCCAATCCCAGGTCGTCAATCCCCATCTTTTCGAACGCCTTGAGACAAAGATCCTTTTTCACGGAAAGATTACCTTCTACTTCGCTAAAGTCCCGAATTCTTTTTAAAAGATGATTTGCAATTCGGGGGGTTTTACGAGAACGTTTTCCGATTTCCAAGGCAGCATCATTTTCGATCTTAACTCCCAAAATCCGAGAAGAACGTAAAACGATCTCCTTCATCTCTTCATCGTTGTAATAATCCAGCCTCAATTGAATTCCGAAACGGCTTTTGAGAGGTTCGCTGATCAGTCCGCTTCTGGTAGTCGCTCCGACTAAGGTGAACGGTTTGAGAGGAATTTGAACCATTTGAGCGGTCACTCCTTCTCCGATCACTAGATCGATCATATAATTCTCCATCGCCGGATAGAGAATCTCTTCGAGTTTTTTATGAAGAGTATGGATCTCATCTATGAATAGAATTTCATTCTCACCCATACCCGTAAGTAGGCGCGCAAGATCGGCGCCTTTGGTAATCACGGGGGCCGAGGTGATGGTGAGTCTGGTCCCAAGTTCGTTGGAAACAATTCCAGCAAGAGTCGTTTTCCCGAGACCGGGAGGGCCGGAAATCAAAACGTGATCGAGCGCTCGCTTTCGATTTTTAGCGGCCTGAACGTAAACTGTAAGATTATCGAGAACTTCCTTCTGACCTATAAATTCGGAAAGAAGAGAAGGACGTAGGCCCGACTCTTCTTCAAATTCTTCCTCAGGATTAAGCGTATGGGATTTTGCCAATCAGTTCGGTCTTTCCTTAAGTTGGATCGAGATTCTAGAAACGTTTCCCTGACGCATAACTGTAACGGTGATACGATCACCTACCTTACTCTTCTTAACCGTGCTGACCACTTCCTCCGGAGAATTGATTTTAGTTCCGGAAATTTCAGTGATCACATCCATCAACTGGATTCCGGCACGATCCGCCGGAGAATCATTCATGATCTGAACGACAACCGCACCGCCCGAAATATTCAACTTCTTTGCGTCTTCCTCATGAAGATAATCCACTCCGACTCCAAGCCAAGCCTGTGCGGGACGTTTGACCTTACCGGTGGTTTTTAATTCTTCCATGATCGCTTTCGCTTCGTTAATCGGAATCGCAAATCCGATTCCCACCGAACCCCCACTCTGAGAAGCGATCATACGATTGATACCAATTACACGACCGTTGATATCGAGAAGCGGGCCGCCGGAATTTCCCTGATTGATGGAAGCGTCCGTTTGAAGATAATGAACTCCGCTATTATCAATTCCGGTTCTACCGACCGCACTGACAATCCCCGCGGTCAGAGACTGTTCGTAACCCAGAGGGGCCCCAATTGCAATCGCCCAGTCCCCGACTTTTACCGCGGAAGAATCCCCAAGTTCGATCGGAACAATTTCACCGTCTGGCTTGATTTTTAAAAGAGCCAAATCAATCACAGGATCAGAGCCGACAAGTTCCGCGTTAAATGTCTTACCCGTTTTTAAACGAACGGTGAGTTTATCCATGGAGCGAACCACATGTTCGTTGGTTAAAATATATCCCTGAGTATTGAGAATAATCCCCGAACCGAGCCCGGTTTGTTTTTGTTTCATCACTCTTCCGCTTCCACCTTGATGACCTCTGCCGAAGAATTGATCGAAGAAAGGATCTCCGAAAGGTCCGGAATGAACGGGAACGTTTTGAATTTTTTCCGTAGCGATGGAAACTACGCTTGGAGAAGCGGTTTGATAAACTTCCTCAAAGGCTTGTTGAATCGTGATCGCCTGACGAGTCGCCGGACTAGGCTCCCTATCACCTTTAGCATTTAAAAAAAGAGGACTGCTTTGACCAGTTCCACAAAACATGACAGGAGATAAGAACGCTCCGAGCAGAAGTGAAATGCTTACGATCGCAACATACTTCAGTTTTTCCATGTTTTTCATTGAATTCTATCCCTCTGAAAATGTATTTCCATTTGGTATCTAAAAGAATCGGCTCGCTTCTATGACTGTCAAGTTAGATTTGGAAGCCAGTCCTTAGAGCACACATTCGATTAGACAAGTTGGATTTAAACGAAAGGGAGAATCCTTCCGTTTTCACTCTTAGACCGAGCCACCCAGAAAAGAGTTTCCGTTTTCATCCGACAAATCGAGAAGATTTACAAATCGGGAGTCCGGTTTTTGGATTTTGGCTGATTGGATTCCCGATTCTTTTTGATCTGCATTTTTGCATTGATATATTTTCGAATCGCCGCTTCTCCTCTTTGAAGAGTATAATAATCCAACTTTTCCACGGGAACGATATCTTCATCCGGAGTGACTTGCAAAATCGCTAAATCGATTTTTTTATCCTGACCGATGATGACCGCTTCGTAGGATTTACCTGATTTTGACTTCACCAAAAGATGATCGTAAGTCCCGATCACATGAGCGTTCGTAAGAATGTAACCCTGCGGATTCAGAACAATTCCATAGCCGAGGGTAACCAAAACTTTTTCCAGAAAATGCCCGCCCTTAGAATGAAGAAACCGAGATTTGGTCGTTTTTTCAGCGAGAATCGAAACCGAACTTGCGGAAGAACTCGGATAGACTTCTTCAAAAATATGATGTACTCGAACTTTATTTTTGGGATAGCGCAAAAGAGAAGAATGATGATCGGAATGAGGAGATTCTTCAGAAAGAATCTCCTGCTTACCTTCGATTTCTGGCTCCGTCTCTTTTGTTTGTGCAATCGGAGAAAAACAGTAGAAATGAAATAACCCGAAATAAAGAATCACTCCGAAAAATTTCAAAATCGAAAAATATGGGCCCATAACGGAATTTTCATTGGATTCTCAATTTCCAAAAGAATCCATGTAGATAGAATGATTTCGTATAAATCCCCCTTTGTCAAGAATTGAATCGGAACCGTAAAAATGAAGATCGAAAAACCAATCTTTGCAGTTTTTGAAGGAATCGATGGAAGCGGTAAATCGACTCTTTGCAAATCCTTAACCGAAAGACTTACGGAACGAGGAATTTCTTCCGTAAACTTTACCGAACCCACAAACTTTGAAACTGGAGAATACCTCCGAAAATTCTTAAGAGGAGAAATAGAACTTGGAAGAGAAGAACAAATCAACGCGTTTTTAAACGACAGAGAAGAATCTTTAAGACAAAACATCCTTCCTTCTTTAGAATCCGGTAGAAACGTTTTACTGGATCGTTATATGTATTCCACCGCCGCTTATCAGAGCGGCGAAGATCTTCTTCCCGAATCAATTATCGAAAAAAATTTGAATAGGAACTTTAGGATTCCGGATCTTCTATTTTATTTGGATCTTAATCCCGTAATCGCATTCGAAAGGCTGAGTCGAAGAAAAAAAAATAAAGAAAGATTCGAAACGTTAGCTCAACTTGAAAAAATTCGTTCCGCCTATGATAGGATTCTTCCGAAAGAAACGATCCGAATCGACGGCGAAAAAGGTCCGGATCAAATCGTTTTCGAATGTCTGGAAATTTTTTTAAAAAACGTTAATAGGAAACTCCTATAAAATCCGAAAACAACCACTACTCAATCCAATTTCAGCGTAAAATTGTCATTTGGTGAACGTAATTTCTAAATAGGAATCAATAAAATGCAGAGTGTTTATCTGTTTGTAGATGAAGAACCTTATCTGTATCACGGAGAAAATGTAGATATGGAAAATTTAGAATATATAAAAAGTATAAACTATAATTACTTCGAAAAAACATCAAGGATAATATATAAAGGGTTCAAAAGAAAAAAAGATAAAGACTTTGCAATTTCAATACGTCTTTTACATAGTCACTGCTTAGAGCACTTTTTCTCGATACTCTTCGCTGCAATACAAGCATACGATGCCATAAATATATGGTTATTGTTATATACTCCGAACGATTTAAGAGAATTAATCAAAAAAACTCAATCAGGGGCACCCTTCTTTCGGAAATTTCCAGATGTTAAACCGAACTGGGAATCAATCTTAAACAAAATACACTTTGGTTTAAATTTTTTTAATTCATTTCCAAAAGAAGTTATTCTAAAAACAGTGGCTGAACTTGCAAATCAATTTAATTCAGAAGCGTATTCCCTCGAATATAATTCCATAAAACATTCTTTACGGAATAAATTTGGATCATTTCAAATTGAAATCGGTCCTTTAGAAAATAAAATAAAAATTAACGGCGGGGATTATGGCTCAACTTTTAGAAAAATAGAAAGACTATCGAAAAATAACAAACACCACTTATCAACAAGTAAAATTTTTTCTCACTGGAATCCGGGTAGATTATTCAGTGAAATTCAAATTTTATCTTTATTGATATCTAATATTAAGAACTTCTTGATAGCAATCAATTGTAAACGACCTCATAAAATTGAATTTAAATTACCAAAGACTGAATTTTTAAACGACTATCAAAATTTACCAAAATCAGAACTACTATCAGGAAAACTTGATAGATGGAGCATATCGCCTAATTATAAACTTATTGATAAAAATGAACTTCTAAAGAGAATCCAAGAAAAATTTCCTGAATTATTTAAACAATAACACGATGTTTAACAACTTTTTTATCATTTGATTATCGGACTTCTAAATGAGATAGTTTTGACCGATCTAATTTTTCCAAACTTTTAATTTTTCGTGACCAGCCTCGTTTTCTTCTATAAGCCATTTAGGATTCTCAAATCCGTTTTTCTTTGATATGCAATATCAATGACTTTCGATTTGAAATTCCTTGAGAGTTGTTTCATGACGATTCGCTTGGCGATCCAGAGAATCCGCCATTTTAAATAATTTCTCTTTGCGAACCCTGGCCTGAAGAAATTTCTCTCCCCTGGAAAGTTTCGCCAATTCTCTAAGCTCATTTGCTCTCGCTCTTTTGGCAACCGCAGTCGCTTTGAGATAATTCGCGATCGCTTGTTTTTGTCCCGGAGTCACCGCACTTTCCACGAGAGCTTTTTCCAAAAGCCTTGCTTCTTCCTCTTCGCTGACCGAAAAAATCGGCGTAAAAACTCCGCATGCCCAAACCAATACAAAAATGGAAACGACCCTCCGAAAAAAAAGTCCTTCCCATAAATTCAGAAACGAAACCTTCATCTTTACCTCTATTTTTAATTTTTAGGAAAACGATTTTTTATACGATTCATTTTTCAAGGACTTTCCTTTACTAAACCTCTTCAGGATTTGCATTTGACAGTCCAAACCTTTTCAAAAGACTCACTTATAAACGTACCTATAGCTCAACGGATAGAGTACAGGCCTCCGGAGCCTGGGGTCCGGGTTCGAGTCCCGGTAGGTACATTTTAGGGATCAGTGGTTAGGGTTTAGGGGCTAGTTATCGTATTACATAATATTAAAGTGGGACTCGAAGCTTTCTCGCAAGAGCATTTGCAGCGATCCTTAGAGAGCGTCGCAAATGCGACATGAGCCAGGGATGGCGAATGAGCGAGAAAGACGCCGTGGAGCTAAGTTTGCCACGATGGCAAACTGCGTAACGGCGAGTCCCGGTAGGTACATTTTAGGGATCAGTGGTTAGGGTTTAGGGGCTAGTTATCGTATTACATAATATTAAAGTGGGACTCGAAGCTTTCTCGCGAGAGCATTTGCAGCGATCCTTAGAGAGCGTCGCAAATGCGACATGAGCCCATGGATGGCGAATGAGCGAGAAAGACGCCGTGGAGCTAAGTTTGCCACGATGGCAAACTGCGTAACGGCGAGTCCCGGGAAACTCAATGTAACGACTCCCTACGAGTCGCTACGGATCGCTCGAAGAAAACTCAGCAAACACCTTCCTATGGGTCGGTGTTTAGGGCGCGTTCTGGGACGTAAGTTTCACAAAGGATTGTCGTAATTCCGACAGATTTATCTTCAGACCCAAGTATTTGTGGGTAACGTTATGGTAGAGAGCGTTTCACTGAGTTTAGGGAAGAACTTGCTGAGTTTCCCGCAAGTCTGCACTAGGAATCAGTGGATAGGGGTTAGGACTTTACAGTCAGTTATACCGGATGTAAATCCGTTTCAGAGCGAGATTTGCTGGAGGATAATTGGGCTGAATTTGAATGGCTTTTTCGTATTCCAAACGAGCGAGTTCAATATGACCTAAAATTTCCAAACAAGAACCTGTGTTGAAATACGGATATACGGGAACCTCATAACGAGGAGCAGACTTCGCCTTTTCAAACCAAGGAAGTGCCTCCTCGAAACGTTTTTGCTGAATCAGATAAACCCCGATATCATTATAAGGATTTCCTAATGTAGGATCCGTTTCGATCGCGATTTTACAGAACTCAATCGCGCGATCCAATTTACCGGCAAGAGAATAAGACCAACCCAAAAACGTCCAGGCTTCTGCTGTCGGTTTTGCCGCAATGGACATTCGATAGTGTTTGGAAGCCAGTTTGAGATTTCCCTTGGTTTGATACTCGTAAGCGGTCAAAAAATGCTTCTTCGCATCTTCGGATTCTCCAAAAGATTGTAAATAGAGTGGATTCATTCTACATTTTAGACGGGATTTACTTCACGGAAAAATTCAAGAATTTCAGAAAGGTCGTATTTAAAAAGCCGTCTATTTCCGGAGAAAAATTGTTGTAGAGAATAAAACCGCACCAGTAAATCAAAGTTGCACTCACAAGAGCCTTTACAAGGGATTTACTTGCGTGGGGAGAAGCAGAATAAAAGATTCGAAATAAAGCGATGGGCCAAAGAAACAACAGAAAGAAATAGAAACCTTTTCCAATTCCGTAAATCCAAGAAATAATTTCCATTGGATAACCCACGGTCAAACGTTCATAACTCGTTTTTAACTCGGGAAAGTATTGAAAGAAATAAAAGACAAAAACGAAAACAAAAATGATCTTCCAGACGAACTCGAAATCGGAACGAAACAAAAGTAGAGTCAATCCGCAGAACCAAAAAAGAAAAATCGGAAATACAATTTGTTCTAAAAGTCCCGGCATAAAACCTCGATTGTAATACGATTCATGAATATTGTAAAATCCGGTTCAGACATTCTACAAAGCTCGTCGAATCCGCAAGCCCTTTCCCGGCAATGTCAAAAGCCGTTCCGTGATCCGGTGAAACTCGGATAAACGGGAGACCCAAGGTTAGATTCACACCCTTCTTTCCTTCCCACATTTTGAAAGGAATCAAACCCTGATCGTGATAACAAGCAAGATGCAGACCGAATTTTTTTCGTGCAGACTCACCGAATACAGAATCGGCAGAAAGAGGTCCTTCCACTTTCAAACCTTGCCTTTTTAAGAATCGAATCATCGGTACTAGAATTTCTTCCTCCTCTTTACCGACCTTACCGCCTTCCCCCGCGTGCGGATTCAAACCGAGAAATGCGATCGGTTTTTGGAGATTGATTTTCTCGCAGGAAAGAATAGAATTCGCAAGCGATTTCAGATCAATCTCTTTCAAAAACTCGGGAACTTTTACAAGAGGGATATGAGTTGTGAGAGGAAGCACCTGAAGATCGTTTCCGGACATAAGCATAAACGTTTTTGTCCGATACGCCTCCGCTAAAAATTCGGTATGACCTCGAAACGTGGAAACACCGGACGCAATTACCCATTCTTTGCTGAGAGGAAGAGTAATCAAATCTCCTCCACCTTCTTTTTGAAACTCTATTGAGAGTAAAAGAGCCGCTAACGCAGATTTTCCCGACAAGGCAGAAGGTCTACCGGATTTCAAAGAAGAGATTTCTTTTTTGGAAAGCGAATCGTGGGCAATCGCAAACAAACCTTTTTTCAGGATTTCGGAGGAAGAAAAAATCGAAACGAATTCTTTCGGGAGCGGAAACTTACCCGAATGAAAATAAACGATCGGTCTTATTTTGGAGATTTTTCTTAAAAGAAAAAGAGAATGAATGAAGATTTCCGGACCGATTCCACAAGGATCGCCTTCTGTAATCAAGATCCGCTTCACTGTTTCGAGAAGTCGGTTTTCATTCCGGAAATTTTTTTCCGAAAGGAAAACCTTTCGAATTATTCTCTCGCTCCGGATTGTTTTCCGAAGATTTTTTCGACGCTGAGAGAATCTTTAGAATACTCAAGGTCAATTAGGTCTTTCGCGGAATGTTTGAGATCATTCGAAATCATACAACGTCCCTCAAGGATCACTCCGTTCTGGATGATCAATTCCGGTGTGCGGATATCTCCGAGAATTTTAGAAGTGGGAAGGAGCATTACCCTGTTTCTTGCGGTGATGTTTCCGATTACGATTCCTTCGATGATAACACTGGCTGCCGTGATATTAGTTTTTACCTTACCTGTAACACCAATATAAAGTTGTTCGGCCTGTAAGGACTTACCTTCGAATTTTCCGTCAATCTTAAGAGATCCGTTGATAAAGAATTTGCCACTGAAGTAGGAATTTTCTCCGATAGTGGAGTTCGTAACTTCGGATGAATTTTTAACGAGTGCCATGCGCCTGTGTATCCTTTTCGGAGGGAGTTAAAATCACAAAATATGTAGATCCCATCAATCGGAAAAGGATTTTTCAAGGCTTCATTTTGAAAATTAACAAAGAGAACAGGAATCAACGGATATTGGGAACGTTGATTCTATCTAAAACTTCGGATGTAAATTCCTGGAATTCCTTAAGAGCATCCATAATACTCTTTCCCTCCAGTTCGGTGGCTCTTTCGAATCTCGGGTTGAACCGGATTGAATCTTCCAAGTTCATAATAACACCTCCGACTTCTTTGGCCTCCCTGATTACCTTGTTTAAAAATTCGTTGAATTTTTGAAACATTTCAAAAGCTTCCGCAATGAAGATCCGAGTCTGTTTATTTTTCATCCTACTCAGCTGTTCTCTGAATTCCTGTTTTTCCGCGGCGTGAAATTCTTCTATAGTTTCGGTGAGAACCTTGATGTTCCTTCGAATGTTCTCCATATATTTCACGACCCCGTCTTTTTCGTTCGTATGTGAAAAGTCGAAACGGACGTGAGTTTCGTTTAATAGAGGCAGATATTCCCGATCCATTATATTGATCCAAGTTCCAATCTGATTGACCTCGGGATCGTTCGAGTTGGGAGAAATTTTCATGATCGGATATTTTGCGAGAACCCTTCCGGCCTCATTCGGGTTCTCTTTGTATCGTTTGATCTGTTCCGCGGTCATGTCGAGATTATCCGGAATTCCTTCGGGAGAAATATCCTTCATCTTCGTTTTGTATTTTTCCAGTTCCCTAGAAACTCGATATCGTTGTTCGTCGTTCTGAGATCCTTTTGCGATTTTTTCCAATTGGAGGATCATCTTCTGGTATTTCTGCAACTCAAGAATTTGTTCGTGACTGATTGCCATTTTAATTCTTTTCTAGTTTCGCGCAAATTGAAGACTTTTGTCAAGGAGTTCTAAAGGAAAGAATCGAGTAGAATAAACTTCACTGAAAAAAACCATGCATGAATAATGCTTGCAAATACATGAAATTCCATTATCGTATGAACTGAACTCACTATGGCAAACCTACAAGTACGCGATATCGACGATAAACTTTATGAATCGCTCAAACGTAGAGCGGAAATCGAACACCGTTCCGTCAGCCAAGAAGTTGTAATGATCATAGAAAAGCACCTTCAAAGAGATCACCTTGAGATGGAATCGCAAACGATGGAATTTTTAAAATTATCCAACTCGTGGGGGGACAAACGAGAAGCAAAAGAGATCGCAAAAGATTTACGTTCTTCGCGATCCAAAAACAATCGGGATAAAACAGTCAATAAGCTATTTGATTGATACAGATATCATCATTTATAGCTTGAAAGAACACGAAAGAGTCCGTCAAAATTTTTTAGACCGAAAGAACTTTTCCAAATCGATTTCAGTGATTACCTACGGCGAGCTGATTTATGGGGCCAAAAAATCTCAAAATAGGGAAAAGAATTTAGCGACCGTTTATCGAATCGGAGAATTATTCCCAATCATCGAACTGACTCGAGGTATCGTCGAAACATTCGGAGAATTGAAAGCGACTCTACAGAAAAAAGGAACCGCTATCGAAGATTTTGATCTTTTAATCGGATCAATCGCATTGTATCTCAACTACACGTTGGTAAGTAACAACGAAAAACACTTTCATAAAATTCCGGATCTAAAAATCGAAAACTGGACAAAGTGATTCGAGACCAAAAAGCGGAAGTCATCACATGGAATTTTTCAACAACTCTAATGTACTTTGTGGAATAAGTATTTCGTATATTCGGTATAAAAGTATTTTTCATAAACCGTCTTCTTAGAGGCGATAGGAATGGCCTCGGGGTCCGCATTCTCTTCGCTTTCCAATCGATTCCATTGATATAAGTTTTTTAAATGTTTAAGAACTTCCTCTTTTCGAGCCCTCTTTGAATCAAACGTAAGTTTGCGTTCCATCGTTTATAAAAATAACTCATGGCAGGATCATAATAACCAAAATCCTTTGTATGATTTTTTTCATCGTATATAAACCGGATTTCTTTTTTATTACAAACCCCTACATAATTGAATGTCATGAATTTTGAGACGAATCCCTGTTTTAAAGGCGGAATTGCGAGCGCTCTATTATATGGTTCTTGAGTAAGAACTTGTCTCAAAACCTAACATTCGGCTTTCTAAAGTTCATATCTCATTACATTTCTTCCGGTTCCGGCCCTTTTTACAAACATAAATCCTGCTTTCTCAAACATTGTCGTAAAACCCGTAAATCTATAACTGGGAGATTTTTTTCAACCGGATACGCTTCCAAGTCGTTCCGGTTGTTTTTATCCGCGAGCTTTATGATCACGTTCTTATTTTTATCATAAGCTTTGGGATAAACGTTTAGGACGATTTCTTATAACGCTCTAAAACCAAACGGAGATAATCGGCATCGGGAAACTTCATCAAAAGGCTTTCTAAAAGTCCAATTCCTTCGCTGGTTCTACCGATTTCGACAAGAGCAGAACCTTGAAGATAAAGCATCTCCGGAGAAAATCGGAAACGGCCACAATGTTCAAGAGACTTCAAAAATTCCTCGAAGTTCTTTTTGAAAAAATAAAGAACCGCCTTGGCCCTTCTCGTTAAATAAGAATCCGGAAGCCTTTTTTCCACACCTCCAATTTCTTTTTGAACGTTCGAGGATTCGGTGGAATTCAAAAGAATTAAAAGTTCGAAAGGGCTCAAAGTATAAACGAGATGATTTTGCTTTAAAATCGCATAACGTTTCTCTAAGGATTCGTCTTGGCCTTCTAAGATCTTATCCTGTAAAGAGCCCAATAAAACCGATCTGCCGTTCTTTCTTTTTTCTCCCTCAAGCCAGGCCTTTCTGTATTCCAGAGGATAAATCCTCTTCAAAACGAAATAATTCTCCAGATAACCGTGACGGGAAGAATAAGCTTTGAAAAAGGATTCTTTTTCTTCGGAACTAAACGTTTCGATCAGGGTAAGGATCCTTCTCTCAATCGGAAATACGGTCCTAAAACCGACGGTCTCGTGTTTGAAAAGGAGCCACGCAAGTCCTAATAAACCGGGTTCTTCGCCTGTAACGACAAGATCGTAGATCATTTCCCTATCCTCAAGTTGGAGGCCTCCAAATTTCCAAAGGGCTCCATATTTCTGAAAACGGGAAGCTCCCTTATCTTTTAAAGAAGCTGAATATTCAATTTTTCCCATAAGCGCTAAGAGTTGTTTCGCTTCCACAATAAACGGAAGATCCTCGTCATAGACACCGATTAATTCCAGATATTCGTCCAGTTTTTGTTCGTGCAATAGAAAGGATTCTAAAATCTGAAAGACCTCGGGATCGGCCTGGTGTTCTTCAAGCGCCTTATCCAAAAGTTCTTCGAAAAAAATCTTGAGAAGATTTTTCTCTCGCTCAGAAAGACCTTCCTCTTCGAAAGGAGAGGTAACGTCGGATTGAAAGCGAAACTCGCCGAGTAGATCGATTCTCAGATTGTAGAAAGGAGAATGGATCTTGTTTAAGGCTCCGGAAAAATATTCTAAAATTTTGGATTTGAGTCTGATGATTTCCGAATTACGGGAAATCGGGCCCTTTGACTTTTTTTCTTGGTGAGAAACTGCTCCGAATAAGAAGACAATGTGATTTCCGGCCAGAGATGGTCCGTTTTTTCTTTTTCCAGGATTTGCATGGGAATTTCCTTTTTGCGATTGAATCCTTAGGCCGAAAAGGTAAGTAAAGAATACGAATGAAAAAATTCGCCCTAACCAGCCTACTCCTATTCATTTTCGGCAACCTTTCCGCAAACGATGATCTCAAATATCTGATCAAATCTTACAGTCTTCAAAAAATCCATCGTATTTTTCGGGAAAGGCACCCGGGAACAGAATCCGAAGCCTACGCGTTAGTCCGATACCACGAAGAACATCCGAACGGAAACCGGGATAAAAAATTCGCTTACCTGGTTTCTCTTCTTAAGGGAAAAATTGTGCTCACACCCGGAAGACAAGACCTTCTGGAGATTCTCCATTCCCCACTGCCCTCGACTTCGGTTATTACAAAACTATCTCTCTGGAAACTCTATGAGGAAAGTTCGCACAGAAAAATTTTGGGAAGAGAAGAATTAATCGGTCTTTTAAAAAAATTTCCCAGAGAAAACGATCCGCTAAGTCAAAACGCAATCTCCGAAATTTTCAGAATTTATTACGAAGCCGGAATGATCCGGGAATGTTTGGAATTCGTCAAAAGTTTTTCCGACCGGGAACAGTCGGAAATTTTTTCTCCGATGATCTTATATCGTTATGCGAAATCTCTTTATAAATCCGGGAACACGGAAAAAGCCGAGACTATCTTTTACTCGATCCTGGAAGACTCTTCCGTTTTTTCTTCCGTAAAAAAATTCATCCAGGTAGATCTTCAAATTTGGAAAGGAAACTCCTTTTATACTTCCTTGACTCCCGAACGCGCGGCCTTGCTTCTTCCGCATTTGGATTCTTCCGAAAGGAAACATCTGATCTTATCGAAAGATCTCAAAAGAGTTTCCTTTTCCAAAGGAGAAGCGTTTCGTAACACCGCAAGAGCCCTCATAACCTTTGAACCGGAAGCTCTCCCGAACTTCTTTAAAAGAAATGCGAACCTCGCAAGGTCCAATCCGGATTTTACGGCCGCGATATCGAGAGAACTCACAAACCAGAATCTTTCCGGTAAGGCCTTGGATTTGTTAAACGACGTGAGTCCAGAAAAAAACGACGAGGTTCTTTACAGCTACGCGAGGGCTTATAAAAAACAGGGGAACAAGGATCTATATTTCAAAAATCTAATAGACTCTCTCGAAAAAAGCCCTACGAATTTAATTCGACAAGATGAACTCATCGATCTTCTGACCGGAGGTCACAAACATTTTTTGGGAGACGCTTACTGGAAGGATGCTCTCCGTAAAATTCCGGATCTTCCCGTCAAGGGAAGACTTGTATATTGGTATCTCCGTTTTCTAAAACAAAACGGAAGAACCGAAGAATTAAATTCCTGGCTTAAGTCTTATTACAGACATATCCCGGGTTCGTATTACACCCGCGTTATCCGAGAGGAATTCCAGGAGGAAATTTCCTCTTTCCCGCTTCCTTCCAATCCGACTTGGAACAAGGACAACCTCTTCGAGTATCTTTCTTTAACTGCGGGAATTCCAGAACTTTCCGAAAAAATCTTGGGCAAGGATTTGGGCTTTGCAACTCAAGCCGCGGCATTTCAATTGAACGTGAGAATCGACGGTGCTCATTCCAAAATTCGAGAGAACACCACTCTGCGATCGGCTAAGGAATATTTGGAAGTCGGAGAGATGGCGTATGCGCTTTCCTTAGTTCAAAGATACAAAGTTCAACAAGGAATCGGAGAAAACGAAAAGGAAGAAATTCTCGCGGCTCTAGGAGAACAAACCGGAACTCCTTACTTGACCGTCTTCTACACAAGATCCCTGATGAAAAAAGAAAAACTCAGCGACGATGTCATCCTTCTTCCATCCAAACTCGCCGCAAGAATTTACCCGAGACCGCATAGAGGACTTGTGGCTTCCGTTTCCCAAAACGTCGGAATCGAAGAGGACATCGTCTACGCAATCATGCGTCAGGAATCTTTTTTTAAGGAAAACGCAACTTCGATTTCGAATGCGCGGGGATTGATGCAGATCATGGGCCCAACAGGAAAAGAAATCGCCAAAAGAATGAATCTAGATTCCTATTCTCTTTTTGATCCGGAAGTTTCTATCGAAATGGGCGCTCGATTTTTACGTTATCTTGTCGCTTCGAACGGAAATCTCCAGTGGGCTTCGATCGCTTATAACGGCGGACCGGGAAATCTTCGCAAATGGAAACGAAATCATTACCGCGGAGACTTCAATCATTTCTTGGAAGAACTCCCGGTTAAGGAACCGAGAGATTACTGTAGAATCGTCAGTTCGAACTACTATAACTATCAGAATTTACGAAGATATAAGAACCTTTAACGGGAAAATCCTGAAGAATTTATATCCGTCAATTTCAAATAACCTAGGCAAATTCCGATTTTATATTCTATCAAATTCCTTACACCAAAAACTATTCATTTGTATAGTATTACAAAATTCTAAAATGAAAATAAAATCTTCAATCAAGTTCTTGGGTCATTTTGATTTTTTAGATTGTCTATCTAACGGAAGGAATAGGATAGGAATCTGAAACGATTTAGAACGCAATTTTTGAACGATTGATAACTTGGTAAAAACAACGAACAATTCTTTAGGAGAAAAACATGGCAGAGGTAGCAATTCTGAAAATCGACGGGAAGGAATTCGAACTCCCGATCATCGTAGGTACCGAAAACGAAAAAGCAATCGATATTTCAAAACTTCGTCAACAGACAGGATATGTAACCCTGGACAACGGATACCTAAACACGGGAGCCTGTACTAGCGCGGTGACTTTTCTCGACGGAGAACTCGGCATATTAAGATACAGAGGAATTCCAATCGAACAACTTGCGGAAAGTTCCACATTTACCGAAGTCGCCTATTTACTGATTTACGGAAAACTTCCATCGGACACGGAGCTAAAGACGTGGAACGACGAACTTACGATACACACTCTCATTCACGAGGATCTCAAACGTCTCTACAACGGATTCCCGAAAGACGGTCATCCAATGGCGATCATGTCCTCTATGATCGGCTCTCTTTCCACTTACTATCAGGATTCTTACGATCCCGAAAACGCGGAACACAGACACATCTCCATGATCCGTCTTCTCGCAAAATTCCCGACGATCGCCGCATTCGCGTATAAAAAATCTATCGGACAACCTACAATTCATCCTCTGAACAGTCTCGACTATTGTGCAAACTTTATGAACATGATGTTCTCCGTTCCTAGCGAAGACTACAAAATCGATCCAGAAATCGTAAAGGCGCTCAACTTATTATTGATCCTTCACGCCGATCACGAACAAAACTGTTCCACTTCCACGGTTCGTCTTGTAGGTTCTTCTCTCGCGAATCTTTACGGCGCAATTTCTGCCGGAATCTGCGCTCTTTGGGGACCAAGACACGGCGGAGCAAACCAAGAAGTGTTGGAAATGCTCCAAGAGATTCAAGCAAGCGGACTGCCGGTTAAAAAGATCGTGGAAAAAGCAAAGGATAAGAACGATTCTTTTCGTCTTTCCGGATTTGGCCACAGGGTTTACAAGAATTTTGATCCAAGGGCAAAGATCATCAAAAAGGCTTGTGATTCCGTACTGAAAAGACTCGGAGTTCAAGATTCTTTATTAGATATTGCTAAAGAACTGGAAGAAACCGCCCTTCACGATCCTTACTTTGTGGAAAGAAAGCTCTATCCGAACGTTGACTTCTATTCCGGAATCATCTATCGCGCACTTGGAATCCCCGTGAACATGTTCACGGTGATGTTCGCTATGGGTCGCCTTCCCGGTTGGATCGCTCAGTGGAAGGAAATGATCGAATCGACCGATATGAAAATCGGTCGTCCAAGACAGATCTACACAGGTGCCACCGCAACTTCCTACAAAGAGGCCAAGAAAAAAGCCTGAACCTTCCTATGGCAAACTTCCGGTTTCGCGGATACCAGCTGAACCGGAAGAGCGAACTTTCCGTCCGACGCAAACATCCCTGGATCTTCAGCGGAAATCTTTCTTCGGCAACTTCCCCCTTTGTCAACGGACAGTGGTTGAGCCTTTTCTCCACGGAAAATTTACCAGTAGCAACCGGAATTTATTCGGACATAGGTCTCGTGGCAATTCGGGTGATACAATTTTCACCTTCTTTTTCCAAGGAAAAAATTCGAGAAAGTTTAATCTGCGCCTTACAAAAAAGAAGCGAACTTAGAAAAACCACTAACGCATATAGAATTTTACACGGAGAGAACGACTTCTTTCCGGGAGTTACGATCGATCGATTAAACTCAACCTGGGTCGTTCGGATTTATTCATCCTCCTTGCTCGCGTATGGACGATGGCTCGTTTGGAATCTCTATGATATATGCAAAAATTCTAAATTAGGAGAACCACAACCGAAACGAATTTTATTCGATCCCGCCGAAAAGATCGGAGACGACAGGTTCGTTTTTCGAAGACACAATTCCGGAGACACATCGACAACTTCCTTCTCTTCTGGAATATCCGATTTTCCCCGAAGTTTCACCCCTTCGACACCGAATCTCAAAACCGAAGAAAATAATATATTACTAAAATCGAATTTATACAATACGACAAAACGGATCAAAGAGAGGTTTTGGAGAGGAAAGTACGAACCAATCAAGATGAAAACCGGCCCAACAAAAGACAGCCAGAAATTTGTTAAACGAAAAGATAAGTCTGAAAAAGAACCTCTTCGGATCCGAGAAACGATCCAACTCTACGGCATCCAATTTCCGGTTGAACTCCCGGGACAAAAGGGAGGCATCTTTTTAGACCTTAGAAACCTGCGCAGATTTCTCCTCGAAAAAAAAGAACTCAGCAAAGATAAAAACTGCCTTCATCTTTTTTCCCATACTGGACTCACGTCGATTTGTATGGAAGTTGCGGGGGCAACTTCCGTTCTCTCCGTGGACGGCTCAAAACAGGCTTTGGATTCTTTTCAAAGAGTTTTGAGTTTAAGGAAGAAACGCGAAAGCGACTGCAAACATAAATTCGTTCAGAAAAATCTTTTCCAAGAATTGGAAGATATTCTCAAGGACAAAACATTCGGGCTGATCGTAATCGATCCTCCCAATCTCACACCGGACGCAAAGTCGAGACAAAACGCACTCAGATCCTACTCTTATCTGTTCGGGAGTTGTCTTGCGTCTTTGGAAGAATCGGGAACGATCATTCTTTGTTCTTGTTCCGGAAGAATTCGGTCGGAAGAATTAGAATCGCTCGCTCAGAACATTCTAAAAGCAAAAGGCCGGACATTTGAACGTTTTACGAGTTTAAAACCGGAAGCGGATCATCCGATAAGAAAAAATTTTCCGGAAGGAAATTATTTTAAGGTGCATATCTATGAAAACTGCAAAAAAAACTGAACCTCAGCGATCGAAAACGAATTCACTGAAAAAGTTAGAACGCCCCTCCCAAAGTCACAACGCGATCATCGTAGCAGGTTCTTATAAACTACTCGATTCCGGGGATTTTCGAAAACTCGAACAAATCGGTCCTTATACGATCATTCGCCCTTCTCCCGTTTCCGCCTGGCCCCCAACAAGGCCGAATTTATGGAAAAACACCGACGGAGAATACGTCCGTTCGGACAAGGGCGGTGGCGCCTGGAACTGGCACAAAAAAGTAGACGAAGAATTTTACATTCAAATTTTAGAATATTCTATTAAAATTAAGTTCACCCCCTTTGGACACCTCGGAATCTTTGCCGAGCAGTTGGAAAACTGGAAAAAAATCCAACAGCTTTCCTCCGGACTAAAAAAGGAAGAGGAGGTTTTAAACCTGTTCGCGTATTCGGGAATTTCCACCTTGGCAGTGTTAGACGGAGGGGCTTCGGCGTGTCATCTGGATTCTTCCAAAGGAATGGTGGATTGGGCGCGGGACAACGCTAACGCTTCCGGTCTCGCGGACAAAAAGGTCCGTTGGATGGTGGAAGACGTTTTGAAGTTTTTAAAACGGGAAATCAAAAGAGGCAAAGATTATCGCGGTTTTATTTTGGATCCTCCTACATTCGGAAGAGGAGCGAGTGGGGAAGTTTTTAAGATCGAAAAAGATCTTCCCGAACTCATGGACCTTCTGATGCAACTCTGCGGAAACAAACCGGACTTTATCGTTCTCACCTGCCACTCCACAGGTTTTAGTTCATTGGCTCTTCAAAGAATTTTAGAGGGAAGAATTCGCAACAAAGGTCGTTTTTATCTTGGGGAACTTTCCATCCCGGAAGAAAACGGAAGACTTTACCCCGCCGGTTCGAATTGTATTTATGTATCGGAGAGACTTTCGCTTTGAACTGGGAAAGGGATATTTCATTTTTAGAGATCACCAGTTTTTCGAACGAGAAACTGAAACATATTTCCAATCTCAAAGAAAAAAAACACAGGGAAACTTCGGGGCTTTTTTTTATCGAAGGGTATCGCGAAATTCTCAGAGCGCAAAAATCGGGTAAGGTTCGGTTTCAAAACGTACTCTATTCTCCCGAATGTTTCCTTGGTGAAAACGAATTTTCTCTCATCCATTCGATCGGAGCCAAAAACATCAAAGTTCCTAAAAAGGTCTTCGAAAAAATTTCCTATAGAGATAGGCCGGACGGGCTTATCGCAACCGCACATTTTTTTCCGATAGGACTGGATTTTTTTGAGAGAGAATCAAACACATTCAAAAAGTTGAAACCGATTTTAGTCATTGAAGGCGTGGAAAAACCGGGAAACCTCGGGACGATCCTTCGAACCGCGGAAGGCGCGGGGTTCCATACGGTAATCGTCGCCGATCCGAGACTGGATCTGTTCAATCCGAACGTGATCCGCGCTTCCACCGGAGCTTTGTTCACTCTGGACGTTTATCTCGGAGAAGTCGAAACGATCTACGAGATTTTGAAGAAAAATCATTATAGAACATTAGCCGTAACACCGGAGGCAAAAAAATTTTACTTTGACGCGGACCTCAAAGGAAAGATCGCTCTCGTCTTTGGATCGGAACAATACGGACTTTCTTCTTACGCAAGAAATTATTCCGACGAATATCTTTCTCTTCCTATGTTCGGGGAAGCCGATTCTCTCAATCTCGCGATGTCTGCAGGAATCTTAATGTACGAAGTTATTCGACAGGGTTCCCAAACGTGAAAATTACATATTACGTTAGCGGTCACGGATTTGGTCATATCAGCCGATCCATGGAAATCATCCTCCATCTACTCCGTAGTTTTCCCGATTTGGAAATCGATCTCGTAACCGTTCGGGAAAAATTTTTAAACACACTTTCTCTTTCGGAAGAGGATTCGACGAACTTAAAACGCCTACAAGTCCGCAAAAAAGTCGTGGACGTGGGAATGATTCAGAAAGATTCTCTTTCCATCGATATTCGCGCCACAGAAGAAAAGCTCAAGGAATTCGATTTAAAAAAACAGTATATTCAAATTTCCGAAATAGATTCCTGTCTTGACTTCGAAACAGAACTCATCATCTCGGATTCGGCTTCTCTTCCTTTTATGGTAGCGGATAAGATAAAAATCCCTTCCTTATTCGTGGGAAATTTCACTTGGGATTTTATCTACTCCGGTTACATTAAAGAATCTCCCGTTTTTGAACGAACCGCAAAAAAACTCTACGAGGAATACTATCATGCTACGTTCGGTTTACTTCTTCCTTTCGCCTGTCCGGCACCTTCCTTACCGGAACAAAAACAAATCGGACTCGTAGGAAGAAGGCCGCACTTGAATAAAGAAGCAGCAAAAGAACTTTTCCAACTTCCCAAAGATAAAATTCATCTTCTGTTTTCGTTCGGAGCGTACGGAGTGGAAACTTCCCGATTTCACTGGGAACAATTCGATCCGGAAAAATATACAATCGTTCTTTCAGGAACGGATTTCGATTTAACACAAATTCCCGAAAAACAAAAAGATAGTATTGTTCAATTTTCCGGAATTCATTACCCGGATCTTTTAACCGCTTGCGATTACGTGATCACCAAACCCGGCTACGGAATCATGAGTGAATCCGTTTATGCGAAAACTCCTCTTCTTTACACAGATCGAGGTAATTTTCCCGAAATTCCTTACCTTCACAGAAGTTTGAACGAAGAGATTCCTTCGGCTTATATTTCCAACGAGGAATTATTCTCGTTTCGATTTGATCTTTCGATTGCAAACGTTCTCTCTTGGAAGGGAAACCCTTCGTCTCTTTTTCAAAGGGATGGAAGAGAAGATGTAAAACACGCGGTTTCGGTTTTTTTGAAGTCGCTTTAGTAAATCCGCTTCCAACTTCGAGTACTCTTACAATTCCTTTTCCTATTAACAAAACTCATTGAACATTAAAAAAGTTTGTTAATATTTTATACGCAGACTAAAAGGACATTTAACTTGAGGAAATCCCTGTAAAAAGCATATCCCCATTGCTAAGTAACGTGAGTTCGGTATAACAAAATGCGAAAGCGATTGTAGTGGAAATTCCAAAGGAATTGGAGCGAAAAGCGCGGTCGCGAGCCATTTTATCTATGAAATTCGCGAGCGATTCGCCCAAACTTTCTTACGCCGAACTCACGTTAAGTAAGACCGCCAGTTTTTCATTCTCATCAACACAAGACCAGACGATGCAATCATCTGTGAAAGGTGTATAGAAAAAACAATATTTTTTAAAAAATATAGCACCTTAAAGCCCCAACTCCAATAACTGAGAATTCTGTCATAGTCAATTCGCGCGTCGGAGGCCGACGAAGTACAAAAGCACAATTATTTCAGACAACAGTCTAAGCTCTCCGACGTTGCATCTCCAAGCGCCTGTAACCAACCCCACAAGTTAGGAGGATTTTGGAATAAGAAGGATCAAAAACGCAGATCTTTCAAGTGTTCCGACGTGTTAGTGATTAGGGGTTAGATTTTAGGACTTTACATTATGTACAATAAAACGCAAGTGTTCCGACAAGAATGAGGCTTTTTACTTGCAAAAAGTATGATTTTCTGATAGAGAAAAGTCTCCCGAGTTTTCCCGCCTATTTCGCGACCCGTAGAAAGCGAAATAGAGTTATTCTCCTCTCCCCACCACCCAAAATCAGGGGAAACTCAGGCACAACGCTTCCTGAACTCAGCAAACACCTTCCTATGGGTCGGTGCTTAGGGCGCGAAAGGTATAACTCAGCAGAACGCTTCCCATGGGGCGCGTTCTGGGGCGTAAGTTACACAGAGGATTTGTCGTAATTCCGACAGATTTATCTTGAGATCCAAGTACTTGTGGGGTTGGTTATGGTAAGCGCCTGTACGCGCGGAAGAATTGGCACAGATTTAAGTAACGAACGTCTTGCAAAGACCGAGTGACAAAGCGAATGTGCGAAAGCCGGAGTGAGGGTTGCAGTAGTAATCCCGAAGCGAAAAGAGAAGCCGCGTTATGCGTTCGTTTGTGCCCCACTGTGGTTTCTCCTCACGTATGTTTTCTATAGTGAAGAGCAACGACGCCAGATTGAAAAGTTTCCGAACCAAGAAAGTCCAACCGAAGACTTTCCTGCGGCCTCACGGTATCGAATAGCCGTGGCCCTTTTCCTGCAACAACCGGATGAACCACGAAACGATACTCGTCAATCAAATCGCGTTCCGAAAGCTGGGACGCAATGCTCAAACTGCCCGCGAAAATGTCCTTTCCGGGCTGTTGCTTCAACGCAAGCACCTCTTCTACAATGTTTCCCCGCACAAGTCTCGTATTCGTTTCCTCAACCTGTTTCAATGTAGTGGAGAATAAAACCTTATCGAGTGAGTTGAATACTCGAGCAAACTCATTACCTACTTCTGACATCGATTGGTCTTTGGCGACTTCAGGCCAAAAGGGCACCATGAGTTGATATGTGATTCGGCCATAAAGGATGAGACTTGCAGTACGCAAAAGATCTGTGAAATACTTGTGCAGCTCCTCGTCGGCGATCATGTCCGTGTGGCTACAAAACCCGTCGGTAGTAATATTGATCGCAAAAACAATTTTTCTCATAGATCTACTTATATGGTGTTCACTGAAAAGTTCAAGCACCAATTCATCGACTTTTGATAATCGAATACAGCGACGGGCATGACGCCTAACGAAATAGTCTCTTCGACATTGTGTCTCCAAGCGCTTACGCGCGGAAGAATTGGCGCAAGATTTGAGTAGCGAACGTCTTGCAAGTCGAAACGACAAAGCAAATGTGCGGAAGGCCAAGCGAGGGTTGAGAAGCAATCCCGAACGGAGCGAGGCGTCTGTTGAAAAAGAGATGCAAAATTTGTGAAGCTGTTAGATTTGCGTAATGGCAAAGTTCAAGAATACGGACCCGAATCAACTTAGGATGCATGTTTTAGACTTTCAGGAATTATGCGGAGAGGGACATCCGATCCACGGATTTAAGAAAGTTATAGATCGTTTAGATTTTGAGAATTTTGAAAAGAATTACCAAAACGATGAAACAGGTCGACCTGCAATATCACCTAAGAAAGTAATTTCAGCACTTTTCTATTCGATATTAATCGGAAATCTCTCGATGAGAGAACTCTGTAGTTTATCTCATCCAACTTCGCATCTGGTCCAAGTATCTATTACTCTTGATCGTTTTTACGTTCAATATATCCGCGTATGTTTACGATCGATACGACTCGAAGTTTAAAACGAACGAAGTACGGGCATCGCTCGTTGTGCACGCTCCCGTAAAAGAGGTATGGAAACAAATCACTTCTCCATTTGTATTCGGTGAAGCGGATCATTTTTTCTTTCGCAACGGAATTTCATATCCTGTTTCCATGAATCTTATTCAAGAAAACGCGCGTTCTCTTCTGGCCGTTGATTACAGCAACGGCGCAACGATCGCAGCCGTAACTACACTAGTTTCTTATTCGCCCAAACTTTCTTACGCTGAACTCACGTTAGTTACAACTCGCTACGTCAATAGTCTCGGCCCTAAGTTTTATTGGAAGCTCTTGGGCGGACTATCTCATGGATGAACTGCATCAACACGTATTGCATAAAATCAAACTAAAAGTTGAAGAGAAGAATGACCTAAAATGACAACATTTGTCGAAAAGTCGGGTAGGATTTATTTCGATAAAATCGCGTATCAAAGAAGGTTCTTTAATCGATTTTCGACGAGCTATTGGTTTCTAAACATTTTTTCATTCGGTTTGGCGAACCAAGCGAGAAGACGTTCGCTTGCCGAGTTACGAATTCGAGAAGAGGGAATCGTTTGTGATTTGATGTGCGGAGACGGCAGCAATATAGGAATTCTACGGAAATATTACCGATGGAAAGATCATAGGGGTCGACATATCCGATCGAATGATTCAATGTACGTGGAATCGTTTCGGGGAATTGGATACGGTCTATTTGATCGAAAATGTTCTTTCTTCCTCCGTTCCATCCGATTCTTGCGATGCAGTCAGTTGCACTTTCGGATTAAAAATTTTACCTCGCGAGCAAATGGGCATTCTTATCTCCGAGGTGGATCGGATTTTAAAATCTTCAGGCACATTCGTTTTTATTGAATTATCAAAACCGAAGAATGAAATATATTAGAGTTGTTGTGTTTCTAAAAAGGATTTTTTTGGAATAAGCCGTAAGAATTATAAAATTTTTCAACAAGTTTGTTTTTTGGCTTAGACACATTTAAAAAAAGAATTTTCTCTAAAACTTTTCTTGATCTATCAATTCGTTTTTATAAAATTTCGTCTGCGAAGGTTTGCTTTGAATCTGTAGATACGTATTCAAGCGAATCGGGCCAATCTTTTTGGGATATCAAAAATTCATCCTATCGGTTTTCAAAATTCGAAGATGTATTGAAGAACTTGCTCCAAAAAGCGCTTGAGGCTTGTACGAAATTGCTTTGAAAGAGAGTATTACAGAATTCGAATGGGAAAAATTTCATAGAATGAGGAAGCGATTGGAAATGAAACATTTATTAAATAAACTATTTTCTTTTTGGAAAAAACTTCCCCTCCGGACTCGCAGGTTTTTGGAAATTATTTTCGTTTTGATTTTTTTTGTAAAACTCAGTTTTGTGTTTTTGATTTTCTGGAAAGCCCCTCGTTTGTCGGGAGAGCTGACGGTGCCCGGACTTACCAAACCCGTTTCTGTCGTCCGAGATTCCTACGGAGTTCCTCATATTCGATCCGAAGATTCCTCGTCCGCCTATTTTGCGTTAGGTTACGTAAGCGCAAGCGATCGTTTGTTTCAGATGGAAATCCTAAGAAGAGCGGCTAGGGGCGAATTATCCGAAGTTTTAGGGGCCGAATTGGTTCCAGCCGACACTTTTTTAAGACAGATGCTATTAAAGAGAACTGCGGAAAAGATGTTACAGGAATCCGTAAAAGGCAACCCTCAAATTTTGAAAGAATTGGATTCTTTTTTGGAAGGAATCAATTACTTTTTAAAAACGGAATCGCTTCCGATCGAGTTTACGATTCTGGGATATCAACCCAAACCTTTCGACCGACTCGATGTGCTGAGCGCTCTTTCTTTATTATCTTTTTCTTTTGCGGAGGCCCTGCGGAACGATTCTCTTTACACAATTTTAGAAAGAAAACTTCCGAATCGAAACATCGCCGAGTTATTTCCAAGACACGATACCGAAGATCCGTTTTCGATTCGAGAGAATCAACCTTCCTATTCCCCTAAAAGATTAACCGAAACTCGAAAAAATTTTTTCCTCTTAGCAGAAAAATCCAAATTCGTAAAATCGAACGAACTTTCCGATTTCGGTTCCGTAATCCAAAGAACGAATCAGATCCTAGAAGAACTTCCTTTGTTTCTGGGAAGCAATTCCTGGGTGATCGGTCCTTCTAGATCAACGACCGGCGGTGCAATTTTAGCAAACGATCCGCATATCGGTTACGGTAATCCCGGAACTTGGTATGAAGTTCATTTGATGGCGGGAAATTACGAAACGTACGGATATCACCTTCCTATCTTTCCTTTTCCAATAATCGCGCATAACGCAAAAAAAGCTTGGGCATTGACTATGTTGGAAAACGACGACATGGATTTTTATGAGGAGGTCCTACATCCGACAAAACCGAATTTTGTAAAAGAAAAAGGAAATTGGGTTCCGGTTCAAGTTTTCAAGGAATTGATTCCCGTCAAAGGAGAAGAGGCGCGTGAAATTACGATCCAAGTAACCTCTCACGGTCCGATCCTCTCCAAACCGATAGCGGGATATTCGGGTCCAGTTGTCTCTCTCTATTGGATTTTTCATCATATTCCGGCTCCTGTTTTGGAAACTGTTTATTCATTGGGACGTTGTTCTTCTTTGCAGGAGTGTTCTGGAGTTGTTTCAAAGCTGCCTGTTCCCGGTTTGAACATCTCTTATGCGGATGCGAGCGGCAACATAGCATGGTGGAGTGTTGGAAGATTTCCGATTCGTAAGAATAAAACCAATACTCGCAAAATTTTGAATGGAGCTTCCGGAGAAGACGACGTAATCGGTTATCTTCCGTTTGAACAAAATCCAAAGTTGATCAATCCTCCAGAAGGAATTATTCTCACAGCAAATCATCTACCTACCTACGAACTCAAAGGTTATGGAAAACCCGAAGGTTATTGGCAAGAATCGGATCGGGGAAGAAGGATCTACGAACTTCTTTCCCAGAAAAAAAATTGGTCCGTGGACGATATGAAAAAAATCCAGACCGATATTCATTCTTTTTCCGCAAGATCCATCGTTCCTTTGATCTCTTTGGAGCTCGAGTTGGATAAAAATTGGTCCGGAGTATTCCGAGAAGCTCTGGACGTCTATCGAAAGTTCGACGGGGAAAACACATTGGATTCGCCCGGAGCCACGATCTTCCATACGCTTAACCAATTTGTAATGTTAAATTTATGGATGGACGAATTCGGAGAATCGAATCTTCAAGTCTTCGGTCAAACTGCGGAACGTTGGAATTCTTATAAATCGATTCTTGCTAATCCGAAGTCTGATTTTTGGGACGACCTTTCCACTCCGGATCTTCAAGAAACAAGAAGAGATATTCTCATCCGTTCCTTTGCACAAACGGTTCGTTATTTGTCCAAAGAATTCGGCGGTTCTCCCTCTTCTTGGAAATGGGAAAAGGCTCACGAAATCACGTTTGAACATCCGATGGGAAAAGTTCCCCTTCTCGGTTTGATTTTCAACCAAGGACCGTTTCCCGTCGCTTCGGGAGAAGCCGTGGTCAATCTAATGAATCAAAAAGAAATCAATCCGAAAATGACACCTCGCGTGGGACCTTCCAAACGAAGAATCATCGATCTTGTGCATCCAGAAAATTCTTGGTCGGTATTACCAACGGGAAATTCCGGAAATCTGGGTTCTCCTTTTTACGGCGACCAGATTCAAATGTTTTTGAACGGAGAACACCGCACAATTCGATTTACACAGTCTCAAATCGAAAAGGACTCGAAGTACGTATTGAAATTTGTACCACGGTAAAAAATCAGTTTTTCTAATATATATGGTTCAACATTTCTGGTAGAAAAAATTAAATATGTTTGTTGATTGAAAATTCGAACCCAAATTCTACCGAACCAAGCGGAAGATTATAGCTGATTTCTTTTAAGATTTTGGGAAAAATTCTTCAGACATCATATGAGATCCCAATGAAGATCCGTAATTTCTCTCTGTTCTCGATTTGGTAAAATATAGTTTAGAATATTCTGAAATACGAATTTATTTTATCAAATGGAATACGGCTTTGCGGAAGTCGCTTCGGAGAAAAACGTATCGCATTCCAGGATTTTAATTGGTTTGCAGATCGAATCGGGAACCGTTTTGTAGTCTCCGCCGGTTACTGTATTTTTCCCTTGTATTCGATTCGATTCGAATCTGAGCGGAACCTAAGATAGGATCGGCGGAATGAAAACTGATTTTGACTCCGTTTCTATAAATTGCCTGACCGTAACGAAGCGTTTCTACATTCGATTTTTTTCCAGACGTTTTTTGTAAGTGAAAGTCCGGATTCGACACAAAGATAACAGCGAGTCCCTTTTCTAATATGATCAGAATGAGTGTGCCTGAAAATCGCTTTTGGAGATTTCCTTTTATGAATTCGCGTATACATATTGCGGAATATAAAGTTCTACTTCTATAAGATGATCATTTCCATTGACTCCATAGAAATTCTTTATCAAATTGGATGAAATGTATTTCTATGAGCAATGAAGAAAAACTAAAAAGACTCGATCTCATTCAATCCGAGGTATTCGCGTGTAAACTCTGCAAACTCCATACGACCCGCACTCGAACGGTTTTTGGAGAGGGGAATCCAGATTCGGAAGTGGTTTTCATCGGAGAGGGTCCCGGTAAACAAGAGGATCTTACCGGCCGTCCTTTCGTGGGCAGAGCCGGTGAACTACTTACAAGAATCATAGAAAAGGGAATGAAAGTTCCGAGAGAATCGGTTTATATCGCGAACATTGTGAAGTGTAGACCGACCGTGGACATGAAATTCGAAAAGGACAGACCTCCCGAAGACGAGGAAACCAGAGCCTGTGCCCCGTATCTTCTGAGACAACTTGAAATCATTCAACCGAAAGTGATCGTAACACTCGGAAATCCTTCCACAAGATTTATCTTAAATACAAAAGAGGGAATTACAAAACTCAGAGGGACCTGGGGAACTTTTTTCGGAATTCCTGTGATGCCTACGTATCACCCTAGTTTTGTGATTCGCAACGGCGGAGAGAACAGCCCTCTCAAACGCGAGGTCTGGGAGGACATCAAGAAGGTTATGGATCTGCTGGGTTGGAAGTGGTCCTAGTGATTTCTATTTCTTTCAGCCAATCGGCGATTCTTTGGTAAATGTCGGAAGGGGCGTCTTTATAGGCGAAAAGTCCCAAATGATCATAGTCGATCGACATCCCATTATCCCTTCCCACTTCCCAGTACTCTTTTTTCCCTTTTTTTCTTTTATAAGTCGGATGAATACTTTCCGTCGGAGA
Source organism: Leptospira alexanderi serovar Manhao 3 str. L 60 (assembly GCF_000243815.2). Taxonomy (GTDB): domain Bacteria; phylum Spirochaetota; class Leptospiria; order Leptospirales; family Leptospiraceae; genus Leptospira; species Leptospira alexanderi. Next base: position 104,132 of record NZ_AHMT02000005.1, read on the forward strand.
TACATTGTCGATTCTTCCTCCGATAAAAAGGGAAGGGAAATTCGTAGATTCAAACGGCTCCCAAGTTTTCGGATTTTCCTCCAAAGTAGGCAAGTAGTTAAAAAGATTCTGATATACAAATAAAATCGTAGGATCGTCTTCGTCGAAAGAGATAAAACGTTTGCAGAAACTATCCTTGTTTTTGCATGAAACACTTAAGTCGGTTCCGAACCTTTTTTCGGTCTTCATTTGTTCGATAAAACTATCGTTGTATTTATAGTCCATTCCAGTTCCGAGAAAAAACGCTTTGGAAATATCCGGTATCTTTTTGGCTTTGAAAGAATGTAATATCGCTTGTCCTCCCAAAGAAACCCCGCCGAGAATATATTCCTTTTGACCGGTGACTTTTTGAATTCTTGCGATAACATCCGGAATTAGATTTTCCCCCACTTCCTTGAGATTTACGGATTTGTAATCTTCAAAGTGTAACAGCCAAACCGAAAAGCCGTTTCCGTTTAAAACTCCGATTAATCCCGATTTGTCTCCTAGATATAAAACCTTTTTGTTGATAAAAACTGGATCCACGAGAAGGATCGGAGGATAGTGGGAGTTTTCATAGGAAAAGGTGGTTAGGAATACATTTGGCCCTATGTTCGCGGTTTGTGACGTGAATTTCTGTTCCGTAATGACCACATAACGTGTGCAGCTTACAAATGCGGCCACAAAAAATACGATCACCGCCAATTTCATGTTCGTAGGTTTCATTTTTAAATCCAAAATAAAAATTAGTTTCTCTTATTCAACCAAGCTACGAGAGGAATGAAAACATCCTTATCGGCATTCTTTCCGACAATCAAATCCATGTGACCATAATCTTCGGAATGATTGTTCGCTCTGGATACGATAAAAAGGGTTTTATCTTCGGAGGAAATTGTATCATAAGCGTAACGAAGAGAATAGGCCGTTCCGATCTTGTCTCTTCTTCCCGCAATCAACAAAGTCGGAATTTTAATATTCTTAAGTCCGTTTGAGTAGGAAATTTTACGATCCAAACTTCGAAGTTCTCCGCTTTCTACAAGATCCTGAAACTGAAGGACTTCCTTCTTTGTTCCCGGATTGATCGAAGTCGTTTTTACTCCCGAAAGAATCGAAGAATCGATATTGGGTTCGTGCCAAAAAACCTCTTTGAGGAATTTTTGGGGTAGAAACGGAATTCCCGTCGCTCCTTCGATTCCAATCCAAGTTTCGGAGGGAACGACGGGCAAAACGTTCGCCAACCAAGAAAGGGAAACCCAACGTTTCAGGGCGGAACTCGGGGAATCGAGAATTGCGGAAGAACCGATCGCAACAAAATTTACGATTCTTTTTTCGCCAAGGCTCCCAATTCTCGAATAGATGATCATACCACCCATACTATGACCAATCCAATTGACCTTATCTTTTCCGGTAGAATTTAACACATGTTTAATGGCTGTGTCCGCGTCATACTGAATATAGTCGTCCGTGCCGTAGGAGAAAGTTTTATCTCCGAAAAACAAAGAAGGATAACCCGCGTCCCTTCTCCCTCTCAAATCCAACAGCCAAACGTCATAACCTTCTTTTTGAAGTCTTCCGACGATGGAGCTTTTCTCATTGATCTTCATATAGGTTCTATTGGCTATTGATCCGTGGCATAGTATAACCGGATATTTTTTGGAAGGGGAACCAGGTGCTGGTGGAAAATGTTCCAACGTCAGATCCCAACCGTCTTCGGTTTTAGGATGATGAATTTCACCTTGAAGTTGTATACTTGCCTTGCATTGGGAAAGGAACGTTCCCAGGAGGAGAATCAGAAAAATTCTTCGTATAGTAGCGTTCATTAGAAAATCAAACTATCCTCCGATTCGAAGAGGGGCAAGTAGAATTCTTAGACGATCTAGGAGCCTTCTTTCCTAACTTTGAAACCCGTTTTGAGATATTTGTCGATTTTCGGTTTGATCACATAATGACAGTAAGATTGTTCCGGATTGGTTCTGAAATAATTTTGGTGATAATTCTCCGCAGGATAAAATTCTTTCAGCGCTTCCACCTGCGTTACGATCGGATCCGAAAAAAGTTCTCCGGCTTTTTGTATGGATTCTTCCGCTTGTTTTTTTTGTTCGGGAGAATGGTAAAGAATAATGGATCGATACTGAGTTCCTACGTCGTTTCCTTGTCGGTTTAGCGTTGTAGGATCGTGAGAGATCCAAAAAATTTCGAGAATTTCGAAATAACGAATAACCTTCGAATCGAAAGTGATTTGAACCACTTCTGCGTGTCCCGTCGTTCCCGAACATACGGAGCGGTAGTCCGGATTTTTCGTCTGTCCGGCCGCATATCCGGATACGACGGACTCGACTCCTTCCACCATCTGATATACGGCTTCGAGACACCAAAAACAACCGCCGCCTAATGTTGCTTGTTCCATACTTACAACCTTACCACAAATTCCGTTCGATGTGGGAATCTTCGAGAGATTTTCTTTTGTTATTTTACTTCCGTGCAACCGAAATTCGAAACCAAAGTTTAGATTTTCAGGGAAATCGCAAAAACGATAAATTTTTCCTCTTTGGATTTGGATCGATCACGATCAAAAACCGCATCATAAGAACGAAAATAACGTCCTTCCAGCCGAATCATTGCGTTTTCGTTTGGAATATAATCGAAGGTGACTGTGGCACCCGAAGTTAAAAATCCGTTTTTCGTGCCGGTTTGAATAATCGTCCGCTCCGGATCAAACATTCTTTCTAAACGCAAAGAAGTTCTGAATTTCTCGACCGGTCTCAGAGTTATCCAAAACGTTCCGTGATACCATTGTCTATAAGCTTGAACGCCCGGATCGGGTACCCTTTGGATTCCAATGTCACCCGAGCCTGCCACGATGATGTATTTTGTGAAATGATATTGAAGTATTAAATTATTATAATATCTTGTTTGCCTAGATTGATTATCGGGGGCCTCGTTTCCGACAAAAGTGTTGTGCGTGATCTTGAACTTATCCGTAACTTTATAATCGATTTGAGTTCCGATCGCTTTATCCCGATTTGTTTCGGTGATATTCGACCAACCGTTCATCAAATGGAATTGAAAGGATAATTTATCCGAATATTGATAAGAAAGTCTGAAACCGCTCGAATAATAAGGCACGTAATCTAGAGCGAGTGCCCTCGAATAATTCCAATTATTCTGAGAAATCCAATTTTCGAGTCCTATATTTCCGAAGTAAACTCCTCCGTCGAGCCAGAGATTTTTTGCGAGTTTGATTCCGGCATACGCTTCTTGAATGTTTCTTACGGAAAGTTCGTTAGAATTTTTTTCCGAACTGACTTCGTTTTTGTAATTCGCGTTTACAGAATTTCCAAATTGGAAAGCGACTCTGCCCCGATATTGATCCGTTTCGATTTTCCCGTCTACATAAGCAAGATTGATATTACCTTCATCCCAGCGTGCCGGTTGAGTGAGATATCGATTGTCCCTTGAATTGGAACGATACGGATTGTGTGCATAATACGAATCTATAAAAAAACCGAATCTGGGCGGATATTTGTTTATCTTCTGTTCTTCGGTTTCCTTTTTGGGAACGTCTTCTGGAAATTGGGGTTGTGTTTGCGCCGAAATTTGCGTTTTTGTTTCCGGTTGTTTGAAGGAATCCGAATTTTTTTCTTGAGAATACAACGGTGCAACGTAAAGAGTCGTCCATAAAAAATAAATCAACGCGGCGTTTTTGCGTTTTAAAAACAAACTAAGGTCGATCCGCTTTTTCTTTCGGAAACATTTGAACTTTGTAAGACTTCGTTTTTGAATCATGATTCCAAGTCGTTAATAACAAAACGCTGTAGTTCCCGCAGATTGCGTCTCTTTGGAGAATTTATAGGTTTTCGAATCGTATTTTCACCGTTAAATCAACACCCTTGAGGGCGAGTTCTGAAATTCTGCACTTGATGCCTTTAAAAATCCAGCTAAAAAGAAAGATCAATTCCGAATCGATTTTGGTCTATGTTGTCGAAGTATGAAACACTTTCGAAAGGTTTCGCCAAAATTCATCGATACAATACAATTATACCAAAAGGACCCCATAAAAACTTTATCTGAGATTTGGAAAATGGCGTAGATTCTCGGTTGTAGGGTTGTTAAAAAGAAGACAAAGAAAAAACGCGTGCTCATTTTGAATCGCACTTGAAACCAATTTAGAGTAGATTGGAGTTCCCTACAAAACGAATCGAGAGCGCAACGATCCTTTTGTTACGCTAAAAATGTAGGGGCTATTACAATTTTCCTTTTCTCGGCCTTTCCGATCTTTTATACTGACTAAGTCCCAGGAGACTCTATGATTCAAAACAACTACTTTTCGGATAACCAAGATATCCAGAATCATTTTGAGCACATTCTTCCCTGGACTGAAATCATACTCGATTACGAAAACGAATTCCCCGATTTTTCTGACGGAGGACCGACAAATCCATCCGAAACAAAAGAATATTATAAAACTCTTTTAAACACCGTAGGAGATTTAGCCGGAAATATTCTTTCTCCGCATGTAGGGAAACTCGACAGAGAAGGACTGAAATTCAAAGATGGCAAAGTCGAATTTCCGCCCAAGATGCTCGAACTGGTTTCCAAAGTCGTAGAAGCCGGAGTTCAAGCTTACGGATTTTCGAGAAAATACGGCGGACTTGGTATACCTTGGACCGTGAAATCTTTTATTTCCGAAATTTTCTACAGAGTGGACACATCACTCGCCATTGCCATTGGATGTGTAAATCTCGCCGAAATTTTGGAACACCATGCGGCTCGGGAAATGAAAGAGGAATGGATTCCGAAACTTGCCGCTGGAAAATTCGTTTGTGCAATGGGGCTTACCGAACCCGATCACGGTTCTGATCTTTCTAATCTTAGAACCAAAGCCACGAAAGATAAGGACGGAAATTGGGTGTTGAATGGAACTAAACGGTTCATTACACACGGTTGTGGGTTCGGCGACATCCCTGCCATTTTATTGACTTTGGCACGTTCGGGAAAAACAGGTTCCGGTGCAAGGGGACTTTCGCTTTTTCTAGTTCAAAGCAAAGATGTTCAAATTGCGGGAATTGAGCGTAAACTAGGGCTTCATTGTTCTCCTACTTGTGAAGTAGTCTTCGAAAATTCTCCCGGACTCTTGATCGGGGAAGAAGGTCTCGGACTCGTAAAATATACGATGGGAATGTTGAACGGAGCGAGAATGGGAATCGCACAACAATCCACCGGACTTGCAACCGCAGCATATTATGAATCCGTAAAATATACAAAGGAAAGAATTCAATTTGGAAAACCTTTGATAGAAATTCCTGCGGTAAAAAAAATCATCGATCGAATCGAAAGGGAAATGTATGCGATGCGATGTCTGACTCTGGAAGGTTCCCGAGTCATGGATCGTTATTATTGGAGAACGTTTCGTCTTAAAAAACAAGGAGCTACCGAAAAAGAAGCAAAGGATGACACCGTCGTGCACTATTGGGAAAAGATCGCAAATATACTTACTCCGATCAGCAAATTCTATTGTTCCGAAACCTGTTTGAAAGTGGTCAACGACGCGCTTCAAATTCACGGAGGTTCTGGTTACACCGAAGACTATGATATTTCTAGAATTTATCGTGACGCAAGGATCACCACGATTTATGACGGAACCTCGCAAATTCAAGTCAACGCGTGTATCGGGGGAATCACTTCCGGTTTGACTCATTCGTTCGGAGAATATATTTCCGAACTCGTAAATCGATCGAATTTCCCTCTTACTCATAAATTGTTTCGCGAATTTCAAGAGTTTGTATTCCTTTACAAAAATTTTTCAAAAAAAGAAAATAAGGACATGTACGCGGAAGAAATCGTTTTTACTTGTTCCAGACTTTTAGCGGGAGTCCTGCTCGAACTTTCCTGTAGAAGACTCCCGGAAGAAAGAAAACAAGCCCGACTCAAACACACGAAAGATTATCATCTTGATACTCTTTTCTTTCTGGAAGGTAATCTTGCAAAATTAAAAGAGGCGAACTGAGTTCCTATTTAAACGAATAGTTTTCCAAGTCACTCTGTTCGTTACAGCCCAAAGCTCCCACTTCAAGCCCTTCCATCGCCAGACGGAGCTTTCCTTTTAAGTTTGTATTTAAGAATTGACTTAATTAAATTAATGCTTTAATATGGTTATATGAATGCTTTTGCTGCTCTGGCAGATGATACGAGAAGAAAAATTGTGAAATTGGTGGCCAAGAACGGAGAACTTACTTCGACTGAAATAAGCCAAAATTTTAAAATGAGTCCACCCGCTATTTCACAACACTTAAAAGTATTAAAAGAGGCGAAAGTTCTTCACATGAAGAAAGAGGCCCAAAAACGTATCTATAGCCTTAACGACTCGGGGATGAATGAAATGGAAAATTGGCTACTAGATATTAAAAACCTATGGAATAAACGCTTAGATAATTTGGATAAATATATTTTAAAAATAAAAAAGGAAAAATCCCGTGATAAAAAATAACGTTGAGACAATCATCGAAGGTAACAAAGTCATTTATAAAAGATACTTTGATGTATCAATCGATCTTCTCTTTGAGATATGGTCATCTCAAGAGCATCTTTTGCAGTGGTGGGGACCGGATGGCTTTACATTGACGATTAAAAGTATGGATTTTTCAAATGGTGGAATTTGGGACTTTATCATGCATGGTCCTGATGGACACGATTATAAAAACAGAATTCAATTTATAGACATTGAAAAACCTCATTACATTTACTATAAACATCTTGGTGACGGCGAAGGTGCTGAGGATGTTGATTTTCAATCGAAAATTATATTCGAAGAAGCTGGTGAAGGTACAAACCTAACAATGGAACAGATTTTCCCGAGTAAAGAAGAACTTGAAAGAGTTAACAACAAATACGGTGCAATTGAAGGTGGTATTCAACATATTGGCAAGCTTGGTAAATATTTGGAGGCACTTAAATAGGAACATAAAATTACTACGGGGATATTTAATGTATCTCGCGAAATTCCAGCGAATATGTATAGGTTTTTCACAAAAATATATAGATTCTGGTTGATATGTATAAAAAATTAATATTTTTATGCATATGGTAACCGATCCATGAATTCTGGCTTTGTATTGGAAGAGCTACCTCCGGCATGTGAGCTGGAGACCAAGGCGGTTTTGAAGAAGGTTTCCGTCGCCCAACGGTATCTTGCGGAATTGAAAGGAGTTTCTTCCAGTATTCCGAATCAGAATATTTTGATTCATGCTCTTTCCTTGCAGGAAGCCAAAGACAGTTCCGCTGTGGAAAATATCATCACCACCCACGACGAACTTTTCAAAGAGGAAATTTTTCCGAACGAGACCATTCATCCCGCTGCTAAAGAGGTGGGGAATTACGCATCCGCATTACGGAAAGGGTTTCAATTGGTAAAAGAATCCAAGCTATTAACGGGAAATCATATCCTTGTCATCCAAGAAGAGTTGGAAAGAAATAAAGCCGGTTATCGAAGATTGCCCGGAACCGATTTGAAAAACCAACTTACGGGAGAAGTGATTTATACTCCTCCGCAACATTTAGAAGAAATAAAAATCCTAATGAAAAATTTGGAACATTATATCAATGACGATGATTTGTCCGATACAGATTTTTTAATCAAAATGGCTGTGATTCACTATCAATTTAAAAGCATCCATCCGTTTTACGATGGAAACGGTAGAACCGGAAGGATCTTGAATATTCTTTATCTGGTATTAAAGGATTTATTGACACTTCCAATTCTGTATTTAAGCAGATACATCATTCAAAACAAAATCCAGTATTACGAACTTCTCCAGGGAGTCCGAGACAAACAAGATTGGGAATCTTGGGTTTTATTTATTCTCACGGGAGTAGAGGAGACAGCAAAACAAACCATTGAAACCATCCAATCTATCAAACAGGTCATGATGGATTATAAACATAGAATCCGGAGTTCCTGTAAATTCTATAGCCAAGACCTGATCAATAATTTATTCTATTATCCTTATACAAAAATAGAATTTATAGAAAAAGATCTGGGAGTCGCTCGCCTCACCGCCGCTAAATATCTGGAAGAACTTTGCAAACTAGGGTTCTTGAAAAAACAAAAATGGGGTCGATCCAATTATTATATCAATTTGGGTTTATATGAGATTTTGGTTGGGTGAGAGTTGTTGGATTAACAGATATCTGCGATTTTCAAGGAGGCAGGCAGCCGCTAAAGGATGAATGGAGGTTCATTCAAAACCGAGTTATGTTCGGATGCTTCAAATTCGCGATTTTACTCAAAATAAATCGGAACTTACATTAAATTTATCGCATAGATACTTGATCAAATCGTCATTGTTATCAATGAGGTCCTCCCCATATTTTCACGCGAAGATTTCAATTTCATTATACTGAAACGATTTGATACTTAATTTTTCAGTAACTCTAACTATAATATTTCCACGGATAAAAATGTGATATCGTCTTGAATTTTTTGACCCGAAAGAAAGGATTGAAGATCTGCGAATACGGATTGTACGATTTCTGAAACGGGCCTGGAGGTCTGTTTGAGTATAGATTCTGAAAGCCTACGATCCCCGAATTCTTCTTGGAATGGATTGAACTCTTCTGTCATTCCGTCTGAAAAGAAAAATAATTTATTCCCTTGGGATATCTCTAAAAACTGAGAATTATATTTTATATTTTCAAGAATACCGATGATCGGTCCGCTTCTGGACAATTTTGTAATCGTGTTTCCGGAAAGATAGAATTGATCTGGATGGCCCGCTGCGGAGTAGGAAAGTATCCCCTGTTCGACGTCCACGTCGGCGACGAGGCAACTGAAAAAGGATTTGAGGGTTTTGTATTTTGCGATGATTTCCTGGTTGAGTTCGGAAATTATTTCGCCCGGAGGTAGGTCCAGATATTTCAAACTTTCATATTCGGATTTAATCAGCATGGTGACTAACGCAGCTTGTACTCCATGGCCGGTGGCGTCCGCTAAAAAGATTCTCACCTTACCGGGAGAAATTTCCGCATAGTCGTAGATATCGCCTCCGACTTGGGTCATGGGAACGTATTTCGTGAAAATATATATTTTGCCTAACGTAGCTTCCGGTTTAGGCAAAATTCTGTCTTGAATCTTTTGCGCGTAAAGTAGGTCTTTTTGAAGCAGATTGATCGTATTATTGAGTTCCGCTGTTCTTTTCGCAACCTTTGTTTCGAGTTCCGCGTAAAGGTTTGCGTTTTCGATTAAAATTGCCGCTTGTCCGGCGATCAGCTTCAGGGTTTGAATATTGTTTTCAGTGAACACCCCTTTGACTAATTGATTTTCGAGATAAAGAACCCCTTTGAGTTCTCCCGCGTGTAGCAGAGGAATACAAATCATAGATTGAGGTTTTTTCTCTTTAATGTACTGATCGGTAAAATCTTTGATCAAAGAGGAATCCAATTCGCGAGTGGAAATTATCTTATGCGTTCTAAAAACGTAATTAAGGTATGAAATAGGGTATTGAGTTTCGTCGATTTTCGGAAAATTTTCCACTATAATTTCCGTTTCACCACTTTGTCCCGTAAGATAGACCGTTAGATTTTTGTTGTGTAAATGGAAATAAATAGCTCTTGTCGCACCTGCGGTCTCTATGGCGATTTGAATTAATTTTTTCAAAAGGTTATCTAAGACGATCCCTTCAGAAAGAACATTATATGTTTTTAATATAATTTCCTGATCCAAATTCGTATTTTGGTTGTTAGGTTTTTTTTGAGTCGTTTCATGGGAAAAAGTGAGATTGAGCCGTTTTGCAAAACGGTTTTTAAGATCGACGACTTTGGTGGAAGCTCCCCATTCGGAATAAAAATTGATTGCGAGCTGTATGTAATGGTTTCCTAAGGAAAAGTTTCCGATTTTATAATGAAATCTTGCGGCAATTTCGCTGGATAGGGCTTGAAACGAAACAAAACCGGCTTCTTGAAAAAGTTTGATCGCTTTTTCGTAACTTGTGATCGCTTCTGAGATTTTTCTTCGTACTCTTTCTCTTTCCGCGTGTAAAAGTTCGAGAAGTCCCATGAAATTTTCAGGACAATTTTTACTCCACTTAGTAAAATAAGAGAATATAAGATTTAGCTTTTTTGAATATATAATTCTGTTAAAAAAGGGAAATTCTTCGAAATTCGCCAAAATGGTAAGTCCGTAATAAAACCAGAATTCGGCGAAGGGAATCAAACCGAACGCATTCTGAATTAGATCTTCGCCTTTTTGGCCGTAGATGAGAGCTTTTGAAAATTGTCCCGAAAAATAATGAAGTTTGGTAAGATCGTGATAGTAGTAGAAAAGTGCGGTATAATTCTTATCTTGTAGGATTTTTCTTTCGAAATTTTCCATTTGAAATTCCGAATCGTTTAAGGAATTAGGGGACGAAGTTTTTCCGGCGAGCGCTTTGAGCAACTGATGGGAGCTTTTTGCGATCATAAACGAGAAATTGTCTCTTGCAGTTCTAAAGTATTTCTCCGCGAAATCTGCGTGTATTAAAAGCTCCTCTATCGGGTAGGAAGCGAAGATTTCTTTCTGGATCTTTGCCTGTAGGCTAAATCCCGCATAAAGAATATCTCCGTTCTGTAAGGCTCCTTTATGAACTTCGTCCAACAGCTTTATGTCGGGAGTGATATGTTTCTTCCAATGGCAAAGATAAGCCGAATAAACGTACTGAATTTTCCATTTTACAAGGTCGAAGGGAATCCTTCTGTTTAGATCCATCGCAATCTTGGAATAACGTATTCCTTGATTCAGATCTTTTAATATTTGGTTCACGATCATTCCGTAGCCGCTGTACGCAATCGGACTACTTCTGGAAACTCCTTTCGTTAGAGAAATATTAAATATCTTTAATACTAAGAGCGCAAAGAGATTTTGGTTGTACGTGAATGCGGAAGGACCAAGATCTGCAAAAAGGTCGATCAGGGCCTGGTATTCCGGTTCCGAATTTTCCTTTGGATGAACGAGTTCGAAATCCGATTTTCCTTTGGATAAAATCAAAGAGAGAAGTAATTCCTTAAAAAGCGCCAAATTAATTTTAAATCGAGAATAAGGGATGTGAATCTTACAACGTTTCATCGCGTATAAACCGGCTGAAACGGCTTTTTCGACCTTGTTCATTTTAGAATAGAGCCGAACACGTATCATGTTAGCGCGGATGTACTGTAAATTCGAAATGCTTAAATTTTCTAATAATCCTAAAAGTGATATTGCCCTTTCGTAATTGTTCAGGAGATATTCCGTTTCTGCGGTTTCCAAAACCACGTTGGAATACAACTCCAAATCTTTGATACAAACTTCCCGGTTTAAGGAATTTAATGCGGAGTTCAGATATTGAAGGGAACTTTCGTAAGAACCGAAGCTTTTGGCTTGAAGACCGGTTTTGTAGTTTAGGGTTATAAGATTATTACGAAGAGTTTCTTCTTCGATCTGATCAAGAGCCTGATTAAGATGATTTGTGATTTCAAAAAGGATTCTATTTTTAGGTTGCGGACCGTGAATGGCGAGGAGGGTTACCCCCGCTTGTTTATGAAATTCCTTCCGTTTCGATTCTTCTAAAAGGCTGTAAGCCGCTTGTCGAACTCTGTCGTGCGAAAAACCAAAGGTTTGTTCCGAAGAAAGGTTTTTTTCAAAAATAGATTGATTCTGATTATGAAAGGGTATTAAAAGCCCTTCTTTTACCGCTTCCCAAAGAGTTTGATTAAGTTTTAGAATATCAAAAAAACTTAATTTTGAAATGAATTCTAAAGTGAATCGTTCTCCCAGGCAAGAGCAGATTCCGAGCAGTTCCCGAATTTCCGGAGTAAGTTCCTTAATTCTATCGCAGAGAAAATCGACGACATTATCGGCAGCGGATAGGCTGTCGACCTTTTCGAGATCCCAGTTCCAGAGTTGAGATTCGAATTCGTAAGATAGAATATTCGTTTTTTTACAGGTTCTAAGGAGCTGAATGATCGCTAGAGGATTGCCCAATGTTTTCTTGTGGAGGATGGAGGTTACGGATCGAGTTTGCTCTTCCGGGCTGGGAACTAAATCCTGAATAAGGTGGTAAATACTTTTTTTGTCGAGCGATTCGATTGTGAGCAGACTTTTTTGAATCTTATTCGTTTCGATGGATTTTAGGATTTCGGAAAATGGATTTGGAGATTCGACGGCTTCTGGTCTAAATGAGAGAATGCATAAGAAATTCTTAATTTTCGAATGGATAAAAAAAGTCTCTATGAGATTAAGACTTGCCGGATCGGCCCATTGTAAGTCGTCCATATAAAGGACGAGCGGTCTGCTCATTTCGGAAAGGGCTCTGATAAAGTTATGGAAAGTATAGTAGAAACGGTTTCGATTCTCATCCGGAGGCAATTCGGACAATTTCGGTTGCGGACCTAAAATAAACTCCAATTCGGGAAGCTGATCCAGAAGTATTTTTCCGTTGTCTCCTATGTATTGGTTGATCAGTTTTTTTAATTTCCCGATTTCTTTTTCCTGTTTGGAAAGTAAAGTCGGAACCAGCTCTCTTAAGGAATGTATGAGTCCACCGAACGGAATCGATCTTTCATACTGATCGAACTTACCTTGGATGACAATTTCGCCTCTTTCGGAGATACTCTTTAAAAAAAATTTTGCAAGCGCCGACTTCCCGGAACCAGAATCACCTGTGATGAAAACAAGCTCCGTATCTCCCCGAAGTACTTTATTAAAAGAGGATTCTAAAACGGCTTTCTCCTTATCTCTTCCGTGAAGAACGGAAGAATCGAATGTTAGTTCCGGGATGTCTCTGGAGCCGGGAATGAACATTGAATCGGTTTCTCTTTTTTGAAAATCTTGAAGACAGAGTTTTAAGTCATATATCAATCCATCAATGGATGCATAACGTTTATCCGGGTCTTTTTTAAGTAATTTCGAGATAACGAGCGAAATCGTTATAGGCAATTCTTTCCGAATTATGTGTACGGGAATCGGTTTTCTTGCGAGATGGGCGTGTAAAATTTCGTTTCCGTTCTTGGAAGTAAACGGAAGAATTCCCGTAATCATCTGATAGAAAATGACTCCCAAGGAATAAAAGTCCGTGCGAAGATTTAGAATACGAGAGAGTTTTCCGGTTAGCTCCGGGGAGATGTAGGAGAGGATTTCGACGGGTAAATCCGGCGTAATAGAAATTGAAGTTTTTTTATCCGAGAAAGTTGCGGATGAAAAATCCGTAATTTTAACTATCCCCGTTTTCGCTTGAACCCAAATGTTGTCGGGACGGAGCGCCTGATGGAGAATTTTTTTTTCGTGAATTTCTTTGAGTGCTAAGGAGATACCCATGGCAATCTCAAAAAATTTCTCAATGGAATTCACACCGTTAGGAAACAATCTCGAAAGAGGAACGGAATCGCAGTCTTCGATTACGAGAATTGGAACGCCTTCATGTCGTATTAATTCCAGTGAATTCTGAATTCTCGGTCCTTTAACAAAGTTGGAAATTCTAAAATCGTGATAGATTTTTTGAATGCTCTTAATAGTCGGGTTTTTTTGACGAAGGAGTTTGAGAAGAACGCGTTTCCCCGATCTTTGATCCAGAGATCTATATATTATAAATTGATGATCTACGGAGAAGAACCCGAACGTCTTAAAACCGTGGAGCTGGAATTCCATCCTAGAAGAATTGAATGTCCTTTCTAAAGTCAAAATCGAAAAGAAAAGATTCCATTTCCGAAATTCAAGAAAAACACCGAGCCGCTTCGATACCGCTTACGACGGTACTTTCCACACATCCGGCGTTTAACACGGAATTTTGAATCCAATCTCCCGTAATTACAAGGTTGGAGTATCCGTTATTGCCCGCCGGAAGCCTGTATTTCGTCGAACCTTTCACAGATAAAACGTATCTTTCCGTGGGTTGAATATTTAAACGGACATATTGGGATTCGATTCTTTGGGGTCCTTTTTCCGTCTTGTTTGCATCCAATAGAAAATCCCAATTGAACCCTGAAGTTTTTCCGGGAATCGTAGAAGTTGGCCAAAGAACACGCACGTCTTGCTCTAGAAATTTCACAATCCTTTCCTTTAACTTTTTCATCTGAGTCGGTATATCCGGATCAACCAGAGGATCCTTAGGCGTTATTCCGGCGGGAGAAGGACCGCAAAAATAGGCGATATGATTTGGCGAGAGGGAATCTGGCCAAGACTCCCTGTTGATGAGATGGCTCATGTCGCACCAAGTGTCGAAAGGTTCCGCGTAAGATCCTAACACCGGAGGTTCGTTCTTCCAATACTTCCATCCCAGACCTGCAATATCGGGATACATCCAAAGTTGAAACGCATCCGTTAGACAGGTTGTGATCGATTCCGTCATTTGTTTCCACTTTGAGCTTTCCTCTAAAATCTTCGGACATACAAAAGGAATTGCGCCAATGGAAATTCCGAATACGATTCGATCGAAATCATTTCCGTATTCGAGAATGATCTCTTCTTTATCCTGCCATGTGGACCAATAGTTTTCCAAGTCTATATGGTCTTTTTTTAATATTTCTCCTTCCACAATCTGGTCGTAGAGAGGTTCACTTGGCCAGCACGCAAGTCCTTTTACGTTTATCAAAGGATAGTAATCATCCTTATTTAGGTTTACTTGTTTGCCGATTTTTACGGTTTGAATCAAGGATTGTCCGTTCGATTTTCCGGGAATCAGTTCCCTAACTCGATGAAAGAATTTGATATGAACTCCGCGTTTTTTCAGAATTTCATACAGAGGAGTGAAAATGACGTCTCCCATTCCCGCTTGCATTCTATAAGCGACCGCACCTTTGTAAGTGAAGACCATTCTTAAGGCTCCTTTAAGAGCCGTTCCGGCGGCGAAAGTGTATTGCTCTTTTCCTCCGAATACGAGACCGTAGATCGCTTGTACGATCGCGGAGTTGATTGTGAGTTCATTTGCTCCGTGACGTCTAAGCCATTCCCTATAATCGAAGTCGTCTATGCTTTCAAAACCTTTTTCTAAAAGGTTATCTTTGATCATTCCTTTGATATTGGTGAGACTGAAATCGGTTAAGATCCAAAATCTTCTTACCTCGGTGTTTGATTCGATCTTTTTGTTTACTTTTTCCCAAAGATTATCAATGAATAGCTCTAAGATTTTTAGAAAGCGATCGCGAGCAAAATCATCATTTAGTTTATCCGAAATATTTTTTAGAACGAGAATGACTTTCTCGATCGTGCCCAAGTCGGATCCTTCCTCGTCTTCTATCCATTCCGAGATTAGTTTCCAGATGTTTTGATCTTCAATTTGTTCGTTTTCCTGAAAAATAGATTTCCGATGACTTACATAATATTCGTTCACGTAATTTAGAATCATCGAAGGATAAACCGAAGGATCCGGAAGCTCGGTTGTATCTCCGGGGATTTGATTGTTCATCGGAAATCGCATCGGCCAAGGTTGGTAACTTCCATTTATCTGTTCCTCCAATACGAAAAAGTTCGCCGGTTTAAACGCTTCTTCCCAGGTAGCCAAAGGATCAGTGAGAGGTCTTCCGAGTTCTTGATAACATTTTCTGATGAGTTGAAAAGCGTGATCGTAAAATCCGAACCAGATGTGCAATCCATGTTCTTCAATTCGATTGGAGGAGTCCTGATTTCTGCCGCTTGCGCCTTTCCCGCCGAGTCTCCAACCTAATTGATAAATCGTGATGTCGTATTTCTCCTGCCAATCGGGTTTGGAAGTGATTTCGTATGCAGTAACGAGAGAACTCAAACCGCCTCCGAGTATGATTACTTTTTCTTTTTTGGTCTTCATAAAATCTAACCTACCGTAAATTAAATTATATTTATAGAATATATTAAAATTTTGATATTAAAGATTGAATTTAAATTGACGAATTTCCAAAATCGACGACGTTTTTTATATATGTAAGTTCTCCTTTCCGAAGCGGGTTTATACGTTTTGATGAATGATTTTTCCGGGAGAAAAATCAAAATCAAAATCACACCAAATTCCGAATTGAATCGATACGGAAGTGCTTTTAAGGCCAAAGTCGGAAATGAAAGGGAAATACGCGTTGCTTAAAATATCTAAAATGTAATTCCCTTCTAAAATTCCGCCCTTACGAAAGAGAGTAACGTTGCTGTTCGCCTCTACGATTGCTTGATAACAGGCTAATTTAGGATCGGCCGCATCCCTGAATTGTTTTAAGAAGACCATTCCAACTTCGGGAAAAAATAAATGCTCCAAGAGATTGATTGTCGAGCCAGTGCTCGGAATCTTGATCTTGAAAGGGTCATCGAAAAGAATCTTAGCGAATTCGTTTCCCAACTTAGACAAATCATCGAATGATTCCTTTGAATGAGTTTCTTCTGGAGGACAGGTAAGAGTAAATATCCGTTGGGAGATAGCCTGACGGTCTTTGCCACGAGGAGTGATGGCATCCGCAGAAAAGTATTCGGGAGGAACCTGAAGAGAAGGTATTTGAAATTCGCCTTGAATTTTATGAAAACCGTAGATTTCCCTTCCCGTAGCCATTGCAGTGGGAATATCTACGAAAAGATAAGGTTGATAAAACCGAATTCGAACCGGATCTTTTGCAAAAAGAGGAATCCAGAAACCTACGTCTGTTTCCTTCACCCAGCCGCAATCGTTGCCCGGAACGAGATATTGCTGTTTTGCAAATACAAGAAATAACTTATCTGTAAATGCGGAATAATGCATCTTGCCACTTGCGGGAACGTTTAGATCTCTATCTACGATAAATTGAATCGCATTCTGATTTCCTTGTATACAAAAGGCGTAAAATTCCACTTGTTTCATCTGATAAGGCGGAGGAAGTTCCTGTTCGCCTCCGCGAACAATATAGTCTGTCATGTTGACTCCTGTGTCTTGGCGTTCAATGTTGGATATATTTTTCAGATATTGTAAATAATAAAATTATAGTGTTGTTGTAAAATGAATCATAAACATTGGTAATGCTTATTAAATCTTTATTTTGTTGTGGTTTGTGTCTGGTTGATTGTTACTTTAGGGTTTAATAAAGCTTCGATTGCTTTCGTCTGATGTTTGTTTTTTAGATTCAAGTTTCGATTTAAAAACAAAAGACGTATTTTATGCCCGGATTTTAATAGTAAGTTATGCGTCCTTAAATCGGTTTTATCGCGTTTAAATGAAAAGAAAAGTGGCTTGGAATTACTTAGGAAGTGAGTTTTCTTTCTGCGGAGGTTTGATTCGAGCGGATTTTTTACAAATGGAAAAGTGCTTTTATATGTTTTATTTTATAATTAGAATTTTATAATATTCGCAGTAATTTTTCAAAACGTATCTTTTTAGATTTTTTGTTTGGTTCAAATTTCTTATTACAAAAAACAAAGTTAGTGTATCGTGAGATTAAGAAAAATGCGGATCGGAATTGAAAATCGACTGTAAACCTGTCTTAAAAACCTGAAAAGAAATCAGTTACGATTGTTCAGCGGGTTTGTACTACTCATCCCTACATAATAGAGTATCCAAAATTCTGCGCCTAAACGCGGGATTTATGCTCAAGTTAACGGTATTCTATTTTATAGGGATCAATAAAACGCAGCGGTTCCCACAGGTTACGTCTCTTGAGTAAGTTTATGAACTTTCGAACGTCCTTTTCGTTGTTAAATTTCTATAGGAGTTCCTACGTCTTGAGGCATAAATAAGGCGCTTATAATTTTGTGTCTAAGCGGGGGCTTTGTCTCAAAATCCTAGTATGTAGGACAGATTTTGCATAAAAATACAGACAATTCCGAAAGCGGATTGTTCAATCTGCTTTCGGAATTCGATTCTTATTGTGTAGGTTGATTGGTTCTTGATTGGTTTGGTGGGGTAGTCGTTAAAGTCGGTGTAGGAGTTACGACCGGTTCCTTGTCCACGACTGTGATACCGTTTTTCTTGTCTACCGTTCCGCCTTCTACCATAATTTGTAAAGAGCGAAGTCCAGGTTTGTCACTCGTTAGCCATTTTTGAAAATTAGAAATTTTTTGAACGCAGTAGTGGAATCCCCTGTCCGTGGAAATTTCGGAACCGGGAGACCAAGGGAACAAATCTTTACGTACGGAAATCGTTCTCACCACAAGAGAATTTTCTTCGATCGGAAGATTGAGAATGGAATTCTTAAACTCTTGAGGATAAGAGAAATATTCTTCTGCGTTGCTAAAATAAATAACTCCGATCTTATGACCTACTTTTTTCAAAGTGTTCCCAATTCCGGTTAACGTAATATTTCCGAGAAGATTTCCGCGAACTGGGAAAATTCTTCCCTCAATCGCCAATTTACGGATATAAGAGTATTGTTCTTCGTCGGTTTGGAACATCTTGTAGTTATATTTTTTGGCGAGCATCAAGTTGGTCCTATGACGTTTACGAATAAACGGAGAAGCTTGTTTATAAACTTTCTTGTAGACTTCCGGATCGGAGAAAGAGGTCTGGATTAACTCGAGGGCTTCCTTTTCGCCTTCTTTACCCCAAAGACGGATAAAATCTTCTTTCTTTTCTCCCTTTTTAAGGAAAAGAATCGTGATCGTGTTTGCATGAACGACTATCTGGGTAAAGTCCATAAGATAAATAAAATCCGATTTCGCCCAAGCTGCGATCGTGAGATTTTGTTCCGATCCGACTCCAACATAAGCGTTTCCTATGTTTTGAACGTGAGGAATGAGAAGATCCAAACGATCTTCATTGGAAACGGTAGTATCACCCACGTCCCATTTTGTAGGAACGAGGGTTTCTTGAGGAGTTTCCTTAAAAATCTCGAGCTTGGAAACGAGATCTTGTTCGCTTAAATGGCGATTTTGATTCTCTTCGGTTTTTTTCGATCCTGAACAAAACGAAAAACAGAAAGCTGAGAATATAAGAATAAAATAAATTCCTAATTTAAAATTATTGATCATATTAATTGTCTGCGTCCTTTGCGCAACGAAAGCCAAAATGATGGTATTCCGGAAAGTTCTCCGGAATGTGGGCTCTCCTTTTAGAGCCCCTCGCATAACTTGCCGGCCACCACCAAGAACCGCTTTTTAAAACTTTCTTTGAGTAACCCGGGCAGGATTCTTTTCCACCGCAAGGACCTTTGGGGTCCTTGCCTCTACACGCATCCCCGCAGACTTTAAAAGAAGGGGAATACCAATCCGCAGTCCATTCCCATGAATTTCCGGCCATATCGTACAAACCGTAAACCCCGGGGGCTTTTGTTCCGACGTCGGCTGTCGGCATAAGATGGGGTTTCTCCGTTTTTTTAGCGACACATCCTTTGATATCTCCCACTGCGATAATCGCTTTTTTGCAGGTTGCGAGTTCGTTTCCCCAAGGATATAAATTTCCATCGGGCCCTCTGGCCGCTTTTTCCCATTCCGCTTCAGTAGGAAGTCTCTTGCCCGCCCATTCGCAAAATTCTTTTGCCGTATACCAACTGATTCCTACCGCGGGTTGTTTGGGACCTAAGTAGGGTTTACCATAACGTGGTCCGATGTAATTACATTTACCTGCCTTTAAGCATTCTTGGCATTTGCCCGCGTTTTTGCATTTATCAAATTCTTCGTTCGTGACTTCGTATATATCCATATAAAAGTCGCTCACATAAACTTTCTCCTCCGGCCTTTCGTCCGCGTCGTACGTGTTGCTTCCTCGGATGAATTCTCCGGCAGCGATACATTTCATTCCGGCGATTTCTTTTCCACCGCAGGGAGGGGAGTCCGCAAACAATTTGTACGTACATTCTAAACAGGCTGTCGAAATCGTTGCGAGTAGAAGAATATTTCGGATTTTCGATTTCATGAAGATTCCTATCCTAAAGGATTCCGCAGTAGAAAGAATCTTTTAGAATGAGGATAGACTGAAAAAGGAAACGAACAAATCAAGTATTTTAAAAAATCTCTGGATTCTTAAAACGATCGAAACAAATTAGTTCTAATATTTTAAAGAGAATGAAACCGTATCCCGTCTTTCCATTTCGCGCCATACTCTTTTTTTGTATGAGTCTGTTTGTAATCGTTTCCTGCGGAGGTTTCTTTCGAAAAAAAATCCTAAATTCTCCGTTAAATGATCCAAGAAAAATGCTCCTTGTTCGGATCGATCCTGGACATTTAGGAGAATTTAAGGAAAAAACCGAAGGAAAGTATACCATCAGTTATCAAGAGGCCGATTCTTATTATTCCGTGATGAGTAAGGAAGATGTCGAAAAATTTGGATTTCCGTCTCCGGGAATTACGGTTGTTAAGCAATACTTTCCGTTTAAATACTATTCCGGAAATTATCAAGATCTCATCAAAGAACAGTTTACCGGTCTTGACGATCTCAAAAAAGGATATAAAGATAATATATTAAATATTCATTATTTATTTGGGGTTGCAAGTCGCTACCCCAAACGGGCTCGTGTGGAGGTAATCGGTAAAACTGCGAGAGGTAGAGAGATTCCGGCGTTGCTTCTTACTAACACGAACCTGTCCGATGAGGAAAAAATCTCCGTTCTTTTCAATTGTGCCCATCACGCGAATGAAGTCATCTCGATCGAACATTGTTACGATATTATATATTCCGTTTTATCCAAGCCTAAAAGATATGAGGAAATTCTAAATAAGATGAAGATCTGGGTTGTTCCGATTGTTAATCCGGACGGAGCCAGGCACTTTTGGCATGTGTCCAATTTGATGGGAAGAAAGAATGGTCATCCTGGAATTGGTCCGGTAAATGACAAATTAAATCCGGGGGTCGATATCAACCGAAACTATCCTTTCTTCTGGGGAAAAACGGGAGGAGGTTATTCTTCTTCGAATCCTTCCAACTATTTTTATAGAGGGCCTTCAGCGGGATCGGAACCCGAAACAAAGGCGATGATGGATTTGGCCGATCGGGAAAGATTTGTTGCGTCCATTAGTTATCACGCATATGCAAATTGTCTGTTAATTCCTTATTCAATCGATTCCTTGAACAATCCAGAACCGGACATGGCTAGGGAATTAGGGAAGAAGATCGCGGCTTCGGTTGCAAGCCTGAATCCCGAAAAAGAATTCGAAGCAAAAAAAAATATTTATCCTATCGATGGAGTGGATCAGGATTATTTATATTTCACTCATGGGACACTTGCGTATCTTTTGGAAACCACGCATCTAAATCCCGCATATGGGGAAGTGGAGAAGGTGAATGTTTCTTTGAGAGAAACTTGGAACATTTTGTTAAACGAAGTTTTGGAAGGAAGAAAGATTTTCTTGAAAGTTACGGACGAATTTGGAATACCTCTCGAAGCGAAAATCGAAATTGAAAGAGTAAAATACTTTCATGAGGAAATTCGGGTTTCCAATCCGATCAATGGATTTTTCTTTCAGCTGTTTCCCGATCGAAAGGAAACGAAGATCAAAATTTCCAAAAAAGGTTACGAATCCGTGGAAATTTGGTCCCGACCGCACCGAAGCTGGGAGCCTCTAAAAATCATACTTAAGAAAAGTGGAATTTAATGTTTCGTATCGGAAACGAGATATATCTTATCTTTTGTACGCTGATTTGGGGAGGGACGTTCACCATGACGATTTTCGGACTCAGGGACACTTCTCCCTCCATCTTTTTGGGTCTTCGTTTTGGGATTGCAAGCTTCGTTTTTTTCCGTTCGTTTGGAAGGAATTTAGAAACGGTAAAGTTTGGTACCCGAGCGCATTTTGGCTCGGAATGTTTTTGTATCTCGGGTTTGCTTGTGAAACCTTAGGACTCAAAACTACGACGGCGACCAAATCCTCTTTCTTAATCGGAACGTTAGTCGTCATTACGCCATTTTTGGAAGCGGTCTTCAAAAGGAAAATGCCCGCAAAGGGAAATCTTTTGGGGGTTGCCGTAGTTTTTACTGGAATTTGTCTGATCCTTTTGGGAGAAATCGGGATGGAAGGTTCTTTGATGATCACAAGCGGGGATTGGATTACTCTTGGCGGCGCGTTTTTTTTCTCTTTGTACATCATCCAAATGGATCGTGTGAGCGCTGAAATTCCGATTCGAGTTTCCATTTTTTATCAGTCCTTTGTGGCTGGTTTTCTCGCTTTGGTGTCGGTGATCGGTCTCCATTTTACCGGAATTGAGGAAGCGAGGATTAATCCGAGTATGAGATTGATTCCGGGGGTTTTGTACAATGCGCTTTTAGCTTCGGTGTTGACCACATTTTTACAAACAAAATTTCAACGTTATGTGTCACCAACTCGTGTGGGAATCATCTTTTCTTTGGAACCTGTTTTTTCTTCCATTATCGCCTTTTTATTATTAGGTGAAACTTCGGGTCCCATTCGGATTGCGGGTTGTACGATCGTCTTTGCGGGATTGATTCTTGCAGAATTGATCGGAAAGGATCGAGAAGCCGATTTCTGATTTCATCACTATCACTTTGGCTTTTCTATGAGGAGCGTTCTTTGTGTGAAAATATCATTAGAGTTGTTGAAAAATTCCATGATTCAGTTTAACAAAACCGCTTCAAATACTCATTTCAATAGGGCAGAAACGGACAGAGGATTAATTTTTCAATAACTCTATTCAATTCTAAGGGTAATCTGTTTGGAGTTTAGAAATTCTTAATATGGGATAAAATCAGAGAAACTATCGAAGTCAGAACCTATTTCAAAAATTCGTTACTTTATCCTAAAGTGCGATATTATAGATTATTTTATAAGTAGGTTCCAGTGTTAAAATACTCTATGAATGTTTTAGACAGGGTTTTCGGAACAATCGTAAAAAGTTCGGCGTTTTGAAGAATTTACGATTTTAGAATCTGTCCCAAAACCTTAAAATAAATCAGTTTCTACATTTCGCAAGTTCGTAATAAAGCATAGTAGTTCCCACAGATTACATCCCCTTGGGTAGAATTGAAGATTTTCGAACAGACTTTTCTTTGTTAAATTCTTATGAGAGTTCTCACATCATAGTGCTATATAATATAGTGCCCAGAATTCTGACTTTAAAACAGAGATTTATCTCAAAAATAACTTATCTTTATTTAAAACGTCGATATCGATCATTCTTGGATATTTTTGAGATAGCTTCTAATTAAAAACAATACAAAAAATAGGATGATTTTATTTAAAATTAAATTAATATATTATAATTTACGAAAATAATAATTATTACCTACGTTTCCGATTAATGTGGTTCTGCGGTATAAATTGATTGTAAATGGGGTCGGAGCCGAACGTTCCAACTTGCGATATCCTTCTGTGTAGCGACGCATATCGTTGCCGAAAATTCTCGCATCGGAGAGAAGTTCTATCACATTGTCGTATGTTTCCGGAGAGTTGATAATTCGAGGAATCGTTCCACGGTTCGATTTTAGTTTTTCCGAAATTTCATAAAAATTATTAAAAGATACACGGATGTCTTCCCGGT
>NZ_AHMT02000005.1:135000-145000 GCF_000243815.2 Leptospira alexanderi serovar Manhao 3 str. L 60
AGTTGTATGGTTCACGAGATGTATTCCGCAGAAGACATCGAACTTACAAGAAGACAGTTTCCAGGCGTTACCGTGATCTCTCACCCCGAGTGTAAAACCGAAGTCGTGGATCATTCCGATTATTCCGGTTCCACTTCTCAGATGAGCGATTTTATCCGTAAATCTGGAGCGAAGAATATTTTCCTAATTACGGAATGTTCTATGGGAGACAATCTGCGTTCCGAATTTCCGGATCGTCATTTCGTTTCCACTTGTCAGGTTTGTCCTCACATGAAACGGATCACTTTGGAAAAAATCAGAGACGCGCTTTTGTACGATCAGTACGAAATTCATCTAGATCCGGAAGTGATAAAAAAGGGGAGAATGTCCGTTCAAAGAATGTTGGATCTTTCTTTTAAGAAGTAAAAACTCTTGCGAACTTTGAGATCTACTGTGAAAAAATATCTCTACACGATCCGGCAAATTTCTAAAAAACGTGGGAGTTTCCATGTTTTTAGGGATCAGATTTCAGTAAATTTACAGAAGAGGAAAATTAATCTTTGTTAAAGTCTGATCCCTCTATTAGGAAAAAGTAACTGAGCCCTGATTTCTATACACTGACATCTAAAAAGTTCTTACATTTTGAGGTTTTGGGACGGCTTTTAATCTTTTCAAAGATGATTATCTGAGAAAAAAATTAAGTTGAAGGGAAAGACTATTGACATTTTTTGGATCGAGTAAACGCGGAATGACAGTATCGTGAATCGATTTCAAATTCATAATTTAGGAATATTGAATGTTTAGAATTGGAAACGGAATCGATTTTCATAAATTGGAGATCAACGCCGACCGTCCTCTGATGCTCGGAGGAATCGAATGCGAATCCGAGTTTGCGCTTGTAGGTCATTCCGATGCGGACATTATTTTACATGCGATCTCTGATGCGATTTTAGGGGCTTTGGCTTTGGGGGATATCGGTCAATACTTTCCCGATACCGATCCAAAATTGAAGAACATCGATAGCAAAATCATTCTCGCGAAATGTTTGGAACTGATGAAGGAAAGAAATTTCCAACTCGTCAACGTGGATTGCACCGTGATCGGAGAAAGACCCAAAATAGCGCCCCTCAAAGAAAAAATTACGAAATCCTTATGTAGGTTATTGAATCTTCCGGCGGACTGTGTTTCCGTCAAGGCTACCACCACCGAAAAAATGGGGGCTTTGGGGCGTCAGGAAGGGATCGGAACGTTTTGTACGATTCTTTTGGGGAAAAAGTCTTAGAATCTGTCCCTGTCTCAAAACTTTAAAATATAGAAACTACTATAATTCTTATCAATAGATTTGAATTTATAATTTAACGTGAGTTCGGTATAACAAATGCGAAAGCAATTGTAGTGGAAATTCCGAAGGAATTGGAGCGAAAAGCGTGTTCGCGAGCCATTTAAGCTATGCAATCCGCAAGCTGCGATGACGACACGACCCGCAGAGCGACCCTTAGGAAAGCTCTGCGTTGAGTTCAGGGAGTCGTTGCACTTTAGTTTCTTATTCGCCCAGATTTTCTTACGCCGAACTCACGTTAATTTATGGTTCGTTTTCCGAAAATATCCCAGGTCGCTAAAATAAGGCCGGATAAAAAACCGAAACAAAGCAACTCCGGTTTACGAACTCGACCGAACCTATTTTTTTTCGAAATCCTCGAACGCGATCCTGGAAATTTCGGATTTTAGAATATTCTTTTTTTCTTTAATCGTTTTCGGAACTCGCATATCGATCTTATGAAGGGTCGACTTGGCGATCGTAATTTTTTTTCCTTCCAGACTTTCCATGATCACTTCCTTGTCGTCCTGTCCGATCTGCTTACCGTCCAAAATCGAACCGTCCCGTAAAAAAGCCCGATCCATCACTCCGCCTTGAGGATCGGGAATTACGGCTTCGACGTCCACGGAGGATTCGTCAAAACCTACGATTTTTACCTGGGTCAAAGGATCCCCCGATTTCAAATGGACGATAATTTTACCGGATACAGCCATATGATATAAGGTCTGATCGATGGAAATCTTTTCGGGATTCCAGTTACTGGCGTATAAGTTCTCCTCGCAGAATTCGATCGTTCTTGTCCGGCGAACCAAAGTGATCGCCCAACCGCCTAACGCGGTCACTACGTAGTCCTTCCAGTTGGTAACTTCGGTGACGCGTAACGTTTTTCCGGGTCCTGGCTCGGGTTCCGCTTTACGAAACACTGGAAGCAAACCGAACAGGAAAGAATACAAAGGTTCGACGGAGGCGACCTGGCAACTCGCGTCGACAGAAGCTAGAACAGTCCGATGACTTTTATCCGCGCTGACTCTTTGATCAATCTTGCAGTTTGCGAATAGGATCAGAATGGAATAGAAAAACAAAACATAAAATTTAAATTTCATACAAAACCACACCTCGAACGGAACTGGAATTTTACTGTTTGAAAGCGGATCATGAAAAGATATTGTACATGCAACGCAGAGCCTTGCCCTTGCCGTTTTTTGCCTGGACCGTTGTGTTACTCAATCCGCCGAATTGGATCACCTGCATGTTCGAAGCGGAACAGATGGACGAAGTCCAATAGTAACCGTTTACGGTTTGTGGGAACAGAATTTCGTTGACGGTGGTTCCGGAATTTGCGGGACACTGATCTGCAGTTCCACAAGAAGGTCCTTTGAAAAAACCGTTGCATACAACCAGGACGCTTAGTCGGTTGAAATCCCCGGCTCGAAATACGTTCATAGGAATATTAGGAGGTGATAATATTTGTTGCATCTCGAAACACGCATTTTGAAACGCGAAGTTTCCGTAGATGTCGCAAGACGCATCGGCAGTATCGCAGAAGACGATGTCTGTATTCGCTCCGTAATTATCGCTTTCGTTTCCCTTGCCCTTACAATCGTTGAAGCCCGGTCTCCAAACCTGACCATAAGAACATTTCGTCCAAAGATCCCCAGTCGGAAATAAAACGGTTCCGTTTACTCTATCTTCCGAAGGAGCGGGACTCACCGTCACGGTATAACTTTGAGTTTTTCCCTTGGAATCCGTAAACTTGTAGATTACGGGGTTGGTAAAATTCTGAACCGATGTTCCCGAAACTTGCGTTTCTCCATTCACTTCCAGTTTGGAATTTTCCGGAATCAAGAAGTTAGCCTTTAAGGCTGTGAGATCGGTTCCGTTCGGAACCGAAACGCTAACCATGGATGTGGGTTGGTTCTCGGTGATTCCTCCCGCGCAGATTCCGGCGATACAATAAAAGGGAAAAAGCGCGGAAAGATCTAAAGCGAACGCTTGGATTCCATCGGCGCGAGTGGGGATTCCATCGACGAGGTGTAAAACGGAAGAGACCGCAAGAAGAAGTTGTTCCTCGCAATTCGGGCAGTCTTCTTTCGCGGGGAAAACGGTATCAGTGACGAGTTTAGAAATAGGATTTAAAAAACAGTTCGCCAGGAATCCGCAGACAAAGAGAGGCAAAATAATTCGAAGAATTCTTCTCATATTAAAATTTTCCAATAAAAGCAGTGTATACCGATTGGAAATAACTTTCAGCTAAAAAAGGGCTTCTAACAAACGCATTATAAAAAAATTTCATGGAATCATTAAACGGACATAGGCGAGGTTCGTTTAGGATTTTTGAATACAGTAGAAAAACGCACTCCTAAGGTCCGATTGGTTTTGTAAACTTATGGGACTTCAGATTTCGCCGAAAGATTTAGGAAGAACTTGTAGTTTTAGGGATCCGGGACGTTAAAACTAAAATTTTCAAAAACATCTATCGGAGCTTTTTTGTAAATCAATGCGTCCGAGCCGTTTTCATAATAATGTTTTCTTATATGAATTCTTTGGAATCCGCAGGATTCATACAAAGCGATTGCCGGAAAATTCATAGAATCGACTTCCAGAAAAAACGTTTTGTCCTTTTCGAAACTCAGAAGATACTCCAAAAGTTCTTTTCCCTTTCCTTGCCTTCTCTGACGGGAATACACCGCGATTCGATAGATTTCTATCTCGTCACCGGCAAGTTTATAGAGAATGTAACAAAGATCAGTCGAACCGATTCCTGAAAACTCTCGAATGTGAGAGCATAACATTTCTTTTGTCCAGGCGTGACTACCGAAACAATTCTCTTCCAAGGCAAAGAGCCAATCCACATCAGTTTTATTGAGAACTTTTATATCCAAAATAGAAAACTCACTTTGTTTTTTGGTCAAATTATAGTTGCTGAAGTTCAATATTCAATCAGGATTCGGTATTTGACTTTCGGATAGAATGACTGATTTCGGAAATTTTCTCTGAAGGATATGAATTGAGGAGTTAATATGAAAAAAATAGGTAAAATTGTATATGCGGTTCCCTTTGCGATTTTTGGATTATTTCACTTTATCTCGGGTCCTGCGATGACAGGGATCGTTCCTTCCTATATTCCTTTTCCGATCGTTTGGGTTTATGTAACCGGGTTGGCTTTGATTGCGGCTTCGGTTTCTGTGATTACCGGAATTAAGACGTATTTGGCGACCATTCTTCTTGCGGTTCTTTTGGGAATTTTTGTGGTCTTGGTTCATCTTCCGGGTGCGGCTACGGGAAATCAGGCTTCCACAATCGCACTTTTGAAAGATGTTTCTCTTTTAGGAGCGGCTCTTCTGATTGCAGGAACCGCAAAAGACTGATTTTTTCCTCTAAAAAGCGGGGAAAAACTCCGCTTTTTCTTTTTTTTCGAAAATTCAAACCGCAGTTTCCATTTCTAAAACCGCATCAATTAGGGGAGAAGGGATTTTTTCCTTAAACCGATACTCATAGAAAAGGGTCGATTCTATCCTAGGAAATCGTATGTTTCAAAATATCCTGCATCTGATCTTAGCTTTATTAAGAATTCAAATTTTCTTTTATAAAAATTTTGGAAACCTCCAATCCGGTTCTAAGGATTCGGCTTTCTACAAATCCATTCACCGTGTTGAATTCAAAGACATAGATTCCGATTTTCCATGGAAGCGGATTCTTTTATTCTTATTCTTGTTCGTTTTTGTTTCCTGTGAAAGGTCCAAAAATTTCGGATTTCAGAATCGGGGAGATAGGCCTCCGGCTGTGGAAGATTTGGAAGCGTGGAAAGAGAGACTTGCGATGGAGGAAGCGGAGATCGTAGAATTGGAAAAGAAAATTTCTTCAATGGCTCAAAAGACAAGATCTGCGGGCGCTCTCAGTTGGAAAATTGCCCAGGGTTATATGAAAATCGGCAACTACGATATGGGAGTCAAATTTTACAACCGAGCGTTGAAAGAAAACAACGAAGGAAAAAAAGTGGAAATCGTAGGTGCGGAACTTCATTTTTTCGAACCTGCGATTCCATTTTTTGAAAAAGCACTTCTTCTAAAACCGATCGATCAGCAACTCTTGTTCGAAACTGCCCTCGCTTATGCGAACGCTTCGAAAGACAGAGGTTGGGAGACCGTAAGAAGACAGATCGCGATTGATCTTTTCACTCATCTGGCCATTCAGGATCCCCGTGATTCGCGGTTCCCGTTTCAACTCGCTCTTATCTATTTCGATTCTTCCATGTCGGATTCTTCCTGGGAAGGTGTGTCGGTCGGTTTTCACGATCAGGACAAGGCTCTTCGAATCCTAGATGATATTATCAAAAAAGAATATAAAAATGTTCCGGCCCGTTTTGCCAAAGCCAACTTCTTGTATCGTCTCGGTAGGACGGAAGATTCCAAAGAAGAATATCTAAAGGTCAAAAAAACGATCGAGGAATTGAACGACGCCGGTCTCGTTCGCGGCGGTCTTGAAAAGAACGATTCGTATCAAAACGTACTTCAAAACCTGAAAAAAATCGAAGAGAGTTCCTCGAAAGCGGAATGAATCCTCTCGTTCTCGCCGATTCCAACGTTTCCAAGTTCTGTTTGAAGAATAGAATATTCGAAAAATTGAATTCTTGGGTAAGTTTGAGCGAATACTTGGAACGTTTCCTCCCTTCTTCCGTTTTGCAGGAGGCTTTGTATGCCTCGGAAAAAATTTCGAACAATTTAAAAAAGACCGGATTTTCAGTTCTTTCTTTTTTTGATCCGGAATATTCTTCTCTTTTAAAGGAAATATATGATCCTCCATTGATTTTGTTTTATAAAGGAAATTTGAATATTTTAGATCTATCCTTTGCGGCGGTTGTAGGTACGAGAAATCCTTCTCCGATTTCCTGTTATGCGGCTGAATTGATTCCTTCCTATTTGAAGAAAAACGGCTTTTCGGGGATCGTTTCCGGTTTTGCCAAAGGAATCGACGCAACGAGTATGTATGCGGCTTTGGACGAAGAGTTAGCAGTTATCGGAGTTATGGGGACCGGACCGGAAACGGAATATCCTTTTGAAAACAGAAAACTCTATCAGAGAATGAAGTATTCGAAACGAACTTTGATTTTGACGGAATATCCTCCCGGTCAAAAAATTTTGAAATATACGTTTCCAAAACGGAATCGAATCGTGACCGGAATATGTAATTCCGTTTTTATTGTGGAAGCTCCTGAAAAATCGGGCGCAATTTCATCCGCGTACAACGCGTTGGAACAAAACAGAAATATTTTTATCTTTTCCGATCCGCGTCAGGCGAAAAATCAGGGAGGGGAAATTCTAATTCGAGATGGAGCGGTAAGTTTGGATCTGAATGATATCTCTTTTGGGATGAGAGAAGTTTTTCATATGAATCATCTTTTGCCGGATTCCCAATCGAAAATTCCGGGAATGCTTGCAGAACTTTCCAAGAAACGCTTTTCTGGTGAGTGGAAATCGATCGGTTCCGGTTACTATGCGAAAAAAACTTTTTTCCAACCTATTCTTCCGGGCCTCTAATCCGGTTCCCGCTTGGTCACTGGGATTTTATAGAATCATATTCGGTATTCTGCTTTTTATATTAGCATTTCGTTATTTTACAAACGGCTGGATTTCCAAATATTTTTTGGATCCGAATTTTCATTTCAAATTTTACGGTTTTTCCTGGATCGGAGTTTTTCCTGGTTGGGTTTTGTATCCTCTTTTTGTTTCGCTTCTTTTTTTTGCTGTTTTTATTTCCTTGGGAATCTTTTACAGGATTTCTGTTTTTTGTTTTTTTCTGATTTTTACGTACGTCAATCTTCTCGAAGTTGCGGTTTATCTCAATCATTACTATCTCGTTTGTCTATTGCTTTTTATTTTGATTTGGATTCCGGCAGATAGGGCTTTGAATATATTTCATATTTTTAGAATATTCAAAAGTGGATCGATTCAGGACATAGATCCGATTCCGCAATGGAGCCTTTATATACTTAGATTTCAGATTGGAGCGGTTTATTTTTTCGGAGGGATTGGCAAATTGGTTCCGGACTGGCTTTTCGACGCGCAACCGGTGCGAATCTGGCTTCTTCGTAATTCTGATATCCCGATTTTCGGTCCGATTCTTTCCATGTCGGCTACCGGATACTTTTTTAGTTATGCCGGTTTGATATTCGATCTTTCGGTTCCTTTCCTATTATTATTCCGCAAGACGAGAATGTTGGGATATTCTTTAGTTATAATATTTCATTTTTTGACTTGGAAGTTGTTTCCGATCGGAATGTTTCCTTGGATTATGATTTTGAACGCCACTTTGTTTTTCTCCCCGACTTGGCCGGTCGATCTGTTTCAATTTCTGAAATCCAAAAGTATGCTCCCGGATCGAGAGAACATTTTTCATTTTTTGTGGACCCGTTTCCCGATTCATTTTAAGAAATCGGTTTTGGCTTTTATCGAATCTTATTTATTTTTTTTAGAATCTAAATCCTCTATTTCGGAAAAGTTTGTTTTTTATAAAGTTGAGGCGCTGAGAAAAAAATTCGGTTTTCTTTTATCGGATCGTATTCTTCGTTATTTTTGGATTTTTTACGTTCTTTTTCAGTCTCTATTTCCTCTTAGGCATTTTTTATATCCGGGAAATCATCTTTGGACGGAACAGGGCTTTCGATTTTCCTGGCAGATCATGTTGGTTCAAAAGAACGGGATTGCTTCATTTCGAGTTGTGAACCAACAAACTGGGGAAACGAACGTAGTCCTTCCGGAATCTCACCTCAATGAAATCCAGAGGATTATGATGAGTTATCAACCGGATCTGATTTTGCAATTCGCTCATTGGGTCGGTAAAAATGAGAAGGAAAGAACCGCTCAAGAAGTTTCAGTATATGCGGATGTTATGGTTTCTTTAAACGGAAGGAAAAGTCAAGTCCTGATCGATCCGGAAAGAGATTTGATGAAGGTTTCCAATTCTTTGCTCAATAAAGAATGGGTTTTCTCCGGAGACGAGGAATAATTTTTTAAACCGAAGTAAAGGATCGCATGGATACGGTTCGATTCTGAAAACTATGATGAATAAACTTCACTTTCTCTTCGGGTTTCATCGCGCCTAAAACGTAAAAAATCGGTTCCAAATGTTCCGTGGTAGGTACCGAGAGTTTTGCAATGTCTCCTTTTTTTTGAAAATCTAAAATCTCTTTGTCGTTTCTGGACTCCAGCTTTTGTCGTATGAATTCATCGAACTCGATCGCCCAATCCGCAGGTGTCGCATTCATATCGTAAAAATCGGCTTTTTGCAGATTGTGAACGATGTTTCCACTTCCTAAGATTAAGGTTCCTTCTTCCCGGAGGGGTCGTAATTCTTTTCCGATCTCGTATTGTTTTTCGGGATTCAAGTTTGTATCTAGGCTCAATTGAAGTACGGGGATATTCGCTTTTTGAAATAGGAAACACAACACTCCCCAACTTCCATGATCAAGTCCCCATTCTTGTGTAGGTTGAGCGTTTATGGTTTTGAGTGAATTTTGAATCCGCTCGGCGAGTTTCGGAGATCCGGAAGGTCGATATTTGACCTCATATAATTCCTGCGGGAATCCGTAAAAATCATAAATCTGTTTCGGCGGATCAGAGGCGGTCACATAAGTTCCTCTCGTTTTCCAATGAGCGGAAACGACGAGTATATTTTTCACCGTATGAAGTGTGGAGCCAAATTCCTTCAGGTTCCGAGTGAAGTCGGACGGAGTTACGAGGTTCATCGGAGAACCGTGTCCAAAAAATAAAACCGGATTTGTCATAGAAATCGATATTGAAGTTTCCTTGTTGAATTTTATATTTCTATTTTAGACCTTTCTTATCTATAGAAAATATCTTTGTTGATGTTTTTTAAGTTTCAAATTTCTTCGTAAAACCTCTATTTAGCGATTGGAATCCAAATTGAAGGATTAAAATCTTAAGGATACAATAGCCGTGACCGAAGTCAACAATCCTCACGATCGATTGATCCGAGAAACTTTTCAGGATAAAAAAGAAGCCGCCATATTTTTTAAAAACACATTACCGCCTGAAGTAGTGAAATTACTGGATTTAGAAAACTTAGAACTCTCCGAATCCAGTTTCATTTCAGAAGAACTCAAACAAGAACAAACAGATCTATTGTTTCAAATTCCTCTCAAGTCTGGAAACAGAACTAATGTGTATCTACTTTTCGAACATAAAAGTTATTTAGATAACTTTATCTATATCCAGCTACTCGGTTATCTTACTGAAATCTATAGAAACCAACAAAGAAACGGGGAACCGATTTCCGTGGTAATCCCGTTCGTTTTTTATCATGGTGAAAAAGAATGGAAGATAGGAAATCGATTTTTAGATCAGTTCGTTTTAACGAATCAGGAAATTGATATTCTAAAAGACTTTATCCCCGATTTTAAAATAGATTTGTTTGATCTAAAAGAAATAGAACTAAAAGATAAATTAGAAAGTATTACCTTTCAAGTCACTCTGGGAGTCGTTCAAAAGATTCGAGAAGGAGATTTTGAATTTATTTCTCATTTGCCTGGACTTTTTTCTCTGTTACTAGAGATCAAAGAGGAATCGAAAAGAGTTGCAATTTTAAGAAAACTGTTATTGTATATCTATTGGGTTCGAGATTTCAAACCTTCAGAACTCAAAAGAATCTTCCAAATATCCAAAATAGAACTATACGAGGAATTGA
>NZ_AHMT02000005.1:150000-195000 GCF_000243815.2 Leptospira alexanderi serovar Manhao 3 str. L 60
TGCTTTTGGAATAACCTTTTCGTTGTTAAATTCCTATAGAGTTCCACGCACCTTTGGGGAGT
The DNA here is from genome assembly GCF_000243815.2 of Leptospira alexanderi serovar Manhao 3 str. L 60. Classification (GTDB taxonomy): domain Bacteria; phylum Spirochaetota; class Leptospiria; order Leptospirales; family Leptospiraceae; genus Leptospira; species Leptospira alexanderi. Next base: position 150,063 of record NZ_AHMT02000005.1, read on the forward strand.
TTTAGAAAGGAGATTTCTTTAGGTGCAATTCAAGTTACTTAAGGGCTTCTTGAAGAGAATTATGGATCAAAACGAAATCCGTTAATCCTACAATATCCATTACCTTTCTGAAATGTTCATTCAGACCTGCGAATTCAACCTTCTTTTTTGTCTCGGAAGCTTTTGTAATCAAGCTGATGAGGGTCGCAATCCCGGCCGAATTGATGTAAGAAGTCCCCTGAAAGTTTAGAATCACACGATCTCGTTTTTCTTGAGGGATAGATTCGTATTTTTCTAGAATTTCCTCATCCGCTTCCGATGTAATTTCCCCTTCGATATGGATGATCGGAACGGAGACGGCAAGATCTACAGAAACTTTGAAGTCGTCGGGCATAAAGAAATTTTACAACTTAAAAATCGCTAAATTCTATGAAAGTCAATCGAATTACGCATAATTTCCGAGTTCGGTCGGAGACAATTGGTCAAATTGTCTTCCACATTTTTTGCAATAAAATTTAACAGCCTTCGGTTTGCATGAAATTCCGAAGAGAATCAAAAAGATACCGAATTTGGAATATATTTTCTCTTCTCGACTATTGGGAGAAGTTCTGCTGACTCCGCAGTCTTCGCCACAGGGAGGAAGTGGGTTGTTTAAATTCACAAGAATAATGTAGCTTAGGGGTCAAAAAACGCCAATCGAAAAAGTAGAAATGGATCGGAAAACTTTTGTTTTCCGATCCGAGAGAAAATCTTAGTTTTGAGAAAGATGAACTACATATTTTGCAAGTAGTTTGAGATTTTCATCACCTAAGAATTTATAAGCGACCATCGGGCTGTTTGGAATTCCGTTGTTGAGAGTTTTTAGAACTCCCGCCTCTGTATTCCCATTTTTCCACTGCGAAGCAGGGGCCCTATAGTTACGAGGTTTCGGATTGAGACTTGCTGCAGCGGCTCCGTCTCCCGCTCCTTTTTCTCCGTGACAGGAAGCGCAGTTTTGGTTAAAAATTTCCTGTCCCTTTTGAAGTTCGGGGCTGAGAGCTGAAGCGGACTCTGTTGCAGTAGGAGTGGACGCCGTTTCAACCGGTTTTTCGGACTTATCTCCACAGTTCAAAAAAAGAACCCAAGAGGTAAGAGCGATAACGATGGAAAGGATCATATTTTTGGAGTTCATCGAAAATCACCTCTATTTAGCAAGCCAGCTTATCTTGTGAGGAAAATTCATGATAGGATTTTTTTGTCAGACAAATGTCATGGGATTGATTTTTCTCGGGATTTCGGGGATGAAACGAGGCCAAAGATGAATCCGATTCCGGGCTCATCTCTTTGGAATTGAACGGGAAGGTCGATTTTTACCGATTCGGTTACGGGAACATCGGAAACTTCTCCTTCTAAAATTCCCATCGCCTTGATTCCTTCTTCCAACTCTACAACCGCCAAAACATAAGGTGCTCTTTGGGTGAGATGCCCGAAACCTACGTGAACTACTGTATAAGTGTAAATCTTACCTTTACCTGAAAATCGAATTTCGGATATTTTAGAATTTCCGCATTGAGAACAAGCGATCAAAGATTCCGTCGTTTGGAAACCGCAGGAATCGCATTTTTTTCCTTTCAAGATTTTTAATATAGTTTCAGACATATTTAAACTCTTTCCGAATCGCGCATCGATTGCCTAACCTGAGTGTGTCGATCACGAAAGCCCTTTGAATTTTGTTTCCCAAGTTCCGATGACCGTTCGCTTTTGCATTGGGATTTTATCGTTAGATAAATTAGTATATTTTAATGTGTTAATTTGAAAAAGCTCGTCGAATGTATCGATTAAAATCTTCCGTAATCCGTCGAACCATTTTCTGATTAAAAGCGGAATTTTTTTGCGCTCATTCGTTTTTAAATAGTCTTCGACATTCCAATCTTTACATATCTCCATATTCCGCAAATCTAAACAAGCTTTCAATTTAATCCATACTTTTTTCATAGACTTTGCAGATCGTATTGATTCTACAGGTTTCGCAGAGTTCCTTATCATACATTGATTTACATTTTTTCAGGATTCCCAATCGACTGAGGGCAAAGTCACCTTTGACTGGATCGTCCGGAAAAATTTCCCGGAAAAAATTTGTGATTTCTTCGGCTTTTTTCCAATCCGGTGTTTGACGGGAACCTATCTGCAAAACGCTTGCAATTCTTTGAATGTGAATATCCAAAGGAAATTGTAATTCCGAAGGAGAGATTGTGGTATAAATTCCGAAATCCGGATATTCTTTTCGAACCATCCATCGAAGATACATGGAATATCTTTTTAGGGAGGTCGTTCGAACTCCTTGTCCGATTAAAAATTTATATCCGTAACTTTCCGTTTGTTTTTCATTGATCTTTCTGGATTCCTCTAAAAACCGAAGTTGAAAAGCAAGAATTCTTCGTCTTAAAGTTCCTCCCTCCGTAAACGATTTTTGATCTTTTGTAGAGAGTTTGAATTCTCCTTCTTTGGGCATGGAAAAGAGTGATTCAAGTCTATGATCTTTTGTTTTTTGGAGTTTGTTTTGAATCGTTTGTAAAAAAAGATATATATCGGCTGGTTTTTGAAAACGATAGGATTTGAGTTCATTTTGGATGTATTTGAGATCTTCTTTTAAAAGAAATTGATATGGAGAGTTTCCGCAAAGTGTAAAAAGTTTTTTGAGATGTTCCTTGATTGAGGTCACGTTTCCGTAGGAAAATAAAGCGGAAATGAATCCGGAAACTTCTCGGTCTTGAAGATTCGAGTAAGAATGGGGAAACTCTATCGGATCCGACTTGAGATACTGGGGTGTTTGGTATTCTAAGAAAATTTTTTTCAGAACCTGTTTGATTCTTTGAGAAGGGTGTTTCAAGATTCTCTTTTCTTTTTATTTGCCAGATAAGTTCTTGACTGTAGTTCTCTGGAAAGAGCGTTTTCCATAAAAGCAGACGCTTCCCATAAAAGGTCGGGATCGATTCCCGTAGAGATCCCCGATTTTTCTAGAAAATATACCAAGTCGTCGGTAGCTAAATTTCCAGCGGCTCCTTTGGCGTAAGGACATCCTCCCAGGCCTCCCGAAGAAGAGTCGAAAGAACGGAGTCCCATTGAAAAAGCTTTTTCCACGTTTGCGATCGCCATTCCGTACGTGTCGTGAAAGTGTCCAGCAAGTTTATTAGCAGGAATTTCTTTGAGAAGACGTTCTAATAATACTTCTACTTCTGCGGGGACTCCCGTGCCGATGGTTTCGCCGAGCGAAATTTCGTAAGCGCCTAAATCCAAAAGAATTTTGGAAACGTTTAGAACCTTATTCGGATCGATCTTACCTTCATAGGGACAATCGATCACGGTGGAAACATAACCGCGAACTCGGATACCGTCATCTTTCGCAAGTTTGAAGATCTCTTTGAATCCGTCGATGGATTCCATGATCGTTCGATTGATATTTTTTTTTGTGAATGATTCGGAAGCCGCCGTAAAAACCGCAACTTCCTTATAACCTGCGTTTTTAGCGGCTTCATAACCTCTTATATTCGGAGTCAATGCCGAATAACGAATATCTCCGTTTAGATCCAAAAGTGCGGAAAGTTCCGAAGCATCCGCCAATTGAGGAATGGATTCTTTTTTTACAAAAGACGTTGCCTCTATGTTTTTTAAACCCGCTTGAACCAAACGTCGAATGTATTCCGCTTTGATCTCTGTTGATACCGCACGTTTTTCGTTTTGAAGTCCGTCGCGCGGGCCTACTTCTGTGATTTTTATTTCCATTTTCCTATCATCCGATCCTTGTATGGAAAGTCGGCAAGCTAAATATCCTGATTCTTTGCCTATTATCAAAGTTTGTTCCGAAACCGTCATTTGTCTAAAACCTATCTCGAAAATATTTGAGAAGGATCGGAATCGTCGTTTTAAATAAAGATAAAGTATTTTTGAGATAGGTTTTAGTAAGACTTAGAATTTCTTTTACTTAAACTATAAATTATATAATCGCACATATGAGCCCGCTTAGGTGACTAAATGAATGAGCAATGGAATCTGTTTTGCGATTGAATAGTCGGATCTGAAAGATGATGGCAAAGGGCATCTGCGTTTCTAAAATTCTATCGAGGGCTTCGCAATTCCTGAAATCTTCCGTGACACGTTTGTTAGAGATCGGGTGGATCCATGAGCGTCAGTTCGAAGAATCCATAAAATTTCATTCTTAAAAATGGCGATGACAAGTTTGATAGGAATGTCATTATAACCTCTTGTTTGAATGCTTCTTTCAAAAAGAAAAAACATCGGGCCGAGATAGACCCCGAGCCCGATGACAGGATTTCAAATCAAATTTTCTAAACGATCAACCCGGATGACTTTCACAATATCCTTCCGGAATCGTAATCTCCAAAAGTTTTTTATACCCGTTGTTTTTAAGATCCGATTCCTCAATCCAATTTCCACGATTGACTTTTAAATCAAAGGTGTGCTTTCCTTCCATATAGGAAGGTTCAGCAACTAGATAATAAATCGGAAACGTTACGGTAACCGTCTCCCCTGGTTCAATGGACTCAAGTCCTATTCCATTTCCCCAAACTCCATTCCCTTTTCCCCATCTTTCTCCGTTTGTGTCCAACGCGTTTATGAGGCCGACATTTAAATTTTGTGGGCTCGGCGCTTTTCCGATATTTTTTACTTCGGCGGTAATATACATCATAGGTTTCCCCGCTCTGCACTTCATTCCGCTTGGATAGATGGATGCTCGTGGAATGATCAAATCCGGTTGCGGCTCGTTGGATTGAACCTTAATCGGAATGCAAGCCGTATTATTTCTTTCATCCGACTCAGCTACTTTGGATCCAACATCCACCCTTGCACAAAGAAAATAATTACCCGATGGAACATTGTTAGGAATGAAGTTAGAACCCTCGCTCACAAATACATGAGCACCCGTAGTTAGATCCGGAGTGTTGCTGATTCTTCCGCCGCCTAACAAGCCGTCTTCCTTATAATCCGGAGAATAAGGAGCATATCCTTCGGGCACGATCGTGTCCTTGGACAATATGAGATCCACCATGTAACCTTCATTACCCGGGCGACTTCCATTTGCTGACGAATTTCCTACATTGGAGACTTCTACCTTTAATTTCTGAGAAATGTCTTGTCCGGGTTTTACTTCGGTTACACCGTTAAGAGCGACAATCAGATCGGGAGAACCGGATTCGGTCGGTTTAGCTCCACAATCAAAAGTGGAAGCAAACGCGGACCGACTATCTGTTTTGGAACCGTCGGTCACACCAATAAATTCGGATCGAATTTTTAGTTCACCATTCGGGTCTACGATACTTTTAATATGGTATCTAGAGAGGAATGATAAATTTTGAATTTCCCCAGGACGTAAATTTCCAATGGCATTGTCTATCCCAATATCGGGTTTTACGTTGGGCTTTGATTCGACAGACGGTGCAAGTTTGAAATGCGGATTGAAGATGCCATTTCCTCTGTTTTTTACTTTTAAAGTAAAGTGAAAGAAGCATTGATTGTCATCTGCGGGATCGATCCAAGCTTTAAGATTTGGATCGAAGAGAACCAAATCAGGTTCACCTTGATTTACATTTAAATCTTCAAAATTCGAAACTACTTGAGCGCCTGCTTCCTGAGAATCAGCCTCGGAATTGGTTAAACCATTCACACCTGAAGATTGCTTGGGACTTAAAAGTAGCAACAAGGATGAATTGTCGTTTCCCTCTCCCTTACAATACGATGTTAAGCATAAGATAAAGAGAGTAGTTGTTATCGTCTTCCATAGGAATTTTTTCATTGTCATCTCCTCAAAAATTCACAAATAGATGAACATTTCTTTTTGACTTTTAAATCAGAGAAAAGAGGCCAAGTTATAACTTAATGCAAAAACTGAGAGAAAATGAATCTAAATCTTGAAATTTTTTTCCTAAAAGGATCATTCCAAGGAAATACTACACATTCAAAAGAAACTTTTATGTTCAAAATCTCCTTTTTCAACGTAGAAAATTAAAATTTCCGTCATTCGAAGAACAAACATTGGCGCAAAGTATTTTGTAACTGTATTAAAAGCTTATCAATTATCAATGCGGAACTCTTAAGCTTCTATAAGAGGGTAACGTCGGCTTTGGCCAAGTCTCTTCCGTTTAAAAGCGAAATTTTTGGAGTTCTATTCTGTAGGAATCAGTAATAGAAATTTAACAACGATAAAATCCGTTGTTCGAAATTCCGTAAAATAACGTGAGCAGGGTCGTAAGAAATTCACGATTTATTTTTTTTGTAGGAAGTTTGAATTTGAACTTTGTAAATCTATTCTTAAAATGTGGGAACTATAGCAAATCGCGATTTTACGAATAAATTCTAAAAGTAGGGACTCCTACTTTTAGAAAATTCTTTCTCATTTGCTTACGACCCTGCTCACGTTAAAATAAATTTTTACCAAAAGGAGACGGAATCTATAAAAACTACTGCGTTTTATTACGAACTTGCTGAAGCTGATCTTTTTTCAGGTTTTGAGGGGGCGCTTAAGATATAAAAAACCCGAAAAGATTACCCTAAAACCTTTTAAATGGACTGTCGAGCGTACTTTTGCTTGGTTTAATGCTTTTAGGGGAATAAAAACTTGTTGGGAATTCAAACTCGAAAGTTATACTCCATTATTTCAAATCGCAGTTGCTATCATCTTAATTAGAATGTGCACTTAATAGGTTTTGGGCACGCTCTAACAAGAAATCCTGAATCGAGATCGGATTTCGATTCGACTGGCAATTTTCTTTTTAGCATTTCGTTTGTCGGAACAATTTAAACCGACGTTGTTACAATATTGACAAGTGGAAATTCTCAAATGGCCGAGTTACTCAAAGATCTATATTCACAAAACGTGTTGGAGAAAATCGCGGATTCTTTTTCGAAAGAAATTCCTTTTGTTGCTTCGGAAGAATGGATCAAACGATTCAAACAAAAGGATTGGAAACAGCTCGAACTCAAACAAAGAATCCGAAGGATCGCGGAAACTTTGGCGGAAGACCTATCGAAACCGTTTCCGAAAACCTTAAAACCTTTGCTCAAAATTACGGATTCTCTTCAAAAGAAGTTCGAAGGGAAGGAAGTTTTTCTCACGATTTTCTTAGGGGATACCGTTGAACTTCTCGGGATCGATTACCCGAACGAATCCATGATCGCCTTTGAAAGAATCACGCAATTGATTTCTTGCGAGTTTTCGATCCGTTCTTTTTTAATCCGACATTCCGAACTTACTTGGAATCAGATGTTGGATTGGTCTTTACATGAAAGCGCCGATGTGCGGCGTTTGGCTTCCGAAGGGAGCAGGCCCAGACTTCCTTGGGGAATGGGAATTCCCGGTTTAAAGCAGGAACCGCAGAAAACCCTTCCGATCCTGGAAAATCTAAAAGACGACGTCGACGAAGTCGTTCGCAGAAGCGTTGCAAACCATTTGAACGATATTTCCAAAGATCATCCCGGATTGGTGCTCAATATCGCGGAAAAATGGGCAGGTTTTTCGAACGAAAGGGACGCTCTTTTAAAACACGCGTTACGCGGTCTTTTGAAAGAAGGAAATTCCCAAGCGATGAAAATTTTCGGTTTCGGTTCCAAGGTAAATGCAAAAATTCTAGATTTAAAACCGAAGTTTCAAACCGTAAGAATCGGAGGGGATCTTTTTTTCGGATTTAAAGTTCGATCTTTGGATACGAAACCGAGCCGTCTCAGAATCGAATATAAGATTCATTATGCAAAGGAATCCGGTAAAACTTCGAGAAAGGTGTTTCAAATCGAAGAAAGAACGTTTCAACCGAAAGAATCGGTTTCGTACGATAAGAAACAATCCTTTAAGCAGATGACGACCAGGATTCACGTTCCGGGTAAACATACGTTGGAAATTCATATCAACGGAATTTTAAAATCGAAATTCGATTTTAAAGTCGTCCGCTGAGGCGGATGGAGTTGTTAGAGTCGTTCGGAAATTTTTTAAATGTAGGAACTCCTACAGAAAAAATTTTTCGGATCAGCAATCGTTCGAATATGCGACGTAATTTGTAGGAACTCATACAAAACGATTCGGATTCGATACTCAATTAGAACGACTTGTAGGAACTCCCATATTTTTTTGAAACATAGGATTGTTTCCGTGCGTTAGGGATGTGGAGCGTGCGAACGCCCGATCTTTGTCGGATTAAATCCGATCGAACGCAAAAATTCGTAAATGTTCATCGAACTTCGGAGCTTGTGCGGGAACTCTCCCATTTTTTGAAAAATTCGTTTCGTTTTTAAGATTAAGTAAACAATACTCCATAAACGATCACGACAATTCCGCCTAAATTGGCGATAACACCGATTGCTCCTAAAGACTTTCCTAATATAGGATTTTCTTGAAATTCGTCTTTAATTCCTTGAAGCCAGTTAACCGTGTCCTTAAGCGCCAAGAAAAGGGAAGAAATCGCAAAAAAGGACGCGCCGATCGATTCAAGTGTTTCGGATAAATGCGAATATCGAAACGCGGCCACCAATCCCAAAAGCATGGCACCTTGCATCAAGGAACCGATATGCGCCGCCTGCAAATAACGCGAGGGAAATTCGGTTTTCTTTCTTGCGAGCGCATACGGAAAACCGGTGAGACTTCCGTAAGCCAAATTCAAGACGGCTGCGGTGATGAGTATCATTTCGGATAGAATCATAGTGGACCTTGTTTAACGGAAGAACGTAAATTATGATTCGGATCGTGTCTATCAATAAAACGTAAAATTTGGAATTCAGTCTCTTTTCCAAAATACAATTATCAAAAAATAACATTTCACTTTTTGAATATCTTGGCGAGAGGCACGCCAAAAACTAATAAAAAAACCCCGTTGAAATCAACGGGGTTTTATTTCCATTTCGTTTGAAAGAGAGTAGGTTACGGTCTTACGGAAATCACTTCGTCCTTGTTCACAAGGTTTACGATGTGTTTGTATTCCGGAGAGTCTTTGCCGTATTTCAACTCGGTTGCTCTGAGAAGGTGAACGTTTTTCTTGTAACGGTATTTGAACATCTGATCTTCAGAGGCTCCGCCGTATTTTTTGATCATGTTCTCTTCGAAAGCGTAGCAACTTGCCAGATATTTGTGAGCAGGATATTCCTTCTCGTTTTCATCGATTTCGATATAAAGTTCGAGAATGGGGATACACTGCGGAAGATTTTGTAAATCATACTCAGTGAGAATCCATGATCTATAAGTGTCGGAAAGAAGTCTTTTGAACTCCGGTCTTTCTCTCAAATCTGGGTTTTTAATTTCATCTAAGTGATTGATCGCCTTAGTGAAATAGTTCAGAGCCTGTTGTTTCGCAACGAGTTTCTCGCGAGAAACGACACGGTCTTCTCTTGCTTTGCGGTCGACCTTTTGCCAATACCATTTTTCATCGAGACGTTTTTTCTCGGCTTCTTCTTTACGGTATTGTTCCACGGATTCTCTCATTTTGAGAACCGTGTTTACTCCCGATTGGTAATTGGATAATGCCAGCCTAAATTTGTTGTTCGCGAATGCCTTGGAGAGCTGGTGGAGTTCTTGGAAATTTTTATCATAGCCCTTAAAATCAGGGTTTTTCCACAGAGCTTCTTGTTCCTGGATTGCTTTTTTACGACGTTTCTGCTCTTCCGTGAGGCTCTTGTCATCGTCTTCGGGAACCAACTCGCCTTTTAGCAGCTCGTCAATTTTTTCTACAGCTTGATTGGCTTGCTGATTATCGCCCTGATTGTTTTGCTGAGCTAAAACAGACAGGTTGAGTCCCAGCACGGCCAGAAGAATGAATATGCTTTTCATCACCTTCATAATGCTCACACCTTTTAATTCTCTTTCAATGGTATTAGGGAAAAGGTACATCCTGTGCCTTCTCTCCTGTATATCTATCGGACTTCGGCCCTTAGGATATAAACTAAGAACGAATTTTTTTTCCACTTTATTCTAGAGAAGGGACATAAAACATCCGATTTCTGGAATTCAAAAAAATCTTTTGTACTTTTTGGAAAGTTTTCCTGGAGTTGAAAGTTTTCCCTACTTTCTATACTTCCTTTGATTTTTCCAGCAGATTCTGTTTTCAGAAAAGGTTTTCCTTCTTTCTTTTGATGAAAAAATTGGAATTACCAGTATGATTCTTAAGAATTACACATCCGCCCGAGAAGGAACCCCCGATTGTCCGCAATGTGCGGGAGTGGGATTTTCCCTTACCGAGAATGTTTCCGGAACCCATTCGGGTGTACTTTCTATTTGCCATTGTATTTCCGAGAATTGTCCCTGCAAAGGTAAACCTCCTTGGAGAGTTTATGACGAGGCGCTTGGCAAAATGATTCCTTGTGTTTGTCATAACGCGAGAATGGAACTGGGGGTTTTGGAAACTATATTCAAAAAATCTGGAATTCCTCCCAAGTATCGTTATAGAACTTTGGATCAAACAGACCATAGCGCCGCCGTGGGAATTTCTTTTACAATTGCGCACAATTGGGCTCACGATCTCGTACACAAATGGAATGACACAGGGTTTAAACCGCACGGACTGTATCTTTGGGGAGGACCGGGAACTGGAAAAACTCTTCTCGCCTGTATCATACTCAACGAATTGATTTTTCGATATAAAACAAATTGCAAGTACGCAAAGATCAATCGGGACTTTCTCAATACGTTGAGAGAAACGTATCAAAAAGATTCCGAGACTCACGGGATGGAAAAAACCATCGAAACGTTGTTTGCCGAAGTCGAGGTACTGGTGTTAGATGATTTTGGAGTTCAAAAGGAATCTGATTGGTCCAACTCAAAATTGTACGATCTTATTGACGCAAGATACGAGCAGGAAAAACTCACCATTCTCACATCCAATACTTCTCCCGCAGAATGGAAAGATAAAGCCGAAGGTAGAATTTATTCCAGACTTCGGGAAATGACCGAAGAAGTCCATTTAGAATGCGCGGATTATCGTTTAAAACTTTCTGAATCTGGAGGAAGAGGATGAAAGAAGCATTTCTTTCCTTAGGATCCAATCTTGGAAATCGAGCAGAGTTTTTAAAGATCGCCATTCGCAAATTGAAGAATACGATCGGGATCGAAGTCATAAAAGAATCGCCGCCATTGAACACAGTGGCCTTGGAAGTTACCGACCAACCGGATTTTCTCAATCAGATTCTAAAAATTGAAACTACTTTCAATCCGGAAGAATTGCTTGAGGTCGCGCTTAGAATCGAAAAAGAAATGGGCCGCGTTCGAGAAATCGAAAAAGGACCGAGAGAAATTGACATCGACATTCTTGCTTACGACGTGATTACGATGGATACTCATAATCTGCATCTTCCCCATCATTCTCTTTTTACTCGTCCTTTTATCCGAGAAATTTTGGAATCGATCGGCGAGGGTTCTTTATACGAACGTTTTGCGGGAGGCGAGTATGAAAAACATACATAAAATTTTTTCCCCTGAAAAGAAAGGAAATGAAAAAATTTCCATAGTTACGTGTTACGATTTCAGTTTTGCGAGAATTCTTAACGAAACGCCGATCGATTCGATTCTCGTAGGCGATTCTCTGGGAATGGTATTTCAAGGAAATTCAAGCACACTTCCCGTAACCTTGGAAGAAATGATCTATCATACAAAAGCGGTTCGTCGAGGCGCTCCCGATAAATTTGTCATAGCCGATCTTCCATTTTTAAGTTATCAGACTTCCATCGAAGAAGGAATTCGCTCCGCCGGAAAAATGATGAAGGAAACCGATTGTGATGCGATCAAGATAGAAGGCGGGTCCGATTTTATCTGCGAGTTAGTCGCCATTCTCAAACAAATCGGTGTTCCGGTCATGGGACATTTGGGGCTCACTCCTCAGAGTGTTCATGTGTTCGGCGGTCATAAAGTGCAGGGGAAAGGGGAAGAATCCGGTGCGAAACTTCTCAGAGAGGCGATTGCGCTTTCCGAGTCAGGCGCATTCTCCATCGTTCTGGAGATGATTCCCGCGGAGCTAGGACAACGAGTAAGTCGGGAAGTGGGAGTTCCCACAATCGGAATCGGAGCGGGTCCCGATTGTGACGGACAAGTTCTCGTATTAAACGATTTGCTCGGATTGGATGCAAACTTTCAGCCTAAGTTTTTGAAGAAGTTTTCCAATCTACATTCTATCGTAAGGGATGCGGTTGGAAATTATAACAAGGAAGTAAAATCCGGAGAGTTTCCGGGGAAAGATCATAGTTTCTGATGAATTCTTGACGATAATCGGAGACATAGAAGGTTGTTAACTTAAGGGAGAATATCCCATTTTGGAGTGAAGTGTGGACATAGTTGAGTTAGAGAAAGGCCATCCGGAAACGGAGAGCAAAATTAAAGAACTGGCAAAGGAATGCGGGAATCAAACCGAAATCATTCGCGGCGCTGCGGTATCGGATACGATTCATTTTATTGGAGATACCCGCAAAATTTCCGAAAAAGAAGGCTATGTCAAAGAACTCCCCGGGGTTGCTAAAATCTGGAACGTGTCCATTCCTTATAAAAACATCGCAAAAACCGCGGCCGGTAAAAACGGAGAAGTGGTTCACAGAGAAACAAGAATCGTAGAAGTCAAAGGTCCCGACGGACTGGTTCGTAAGTTTGGAACGGGAAAACATATCTTTATCGTTGGACCGGATTCTCCTCAAACCTATGAACAAACTTTGACGATCGCAAAACAAGCGGTAGAGCTCGGAAAAAAATACAATATCTTAGATAGAATCATCTTTCGAGGCGGAGCTTTTAAACCTCGCACTCGTCCTACCGACTGGAGAGGTCTTGGTTGGGAAGGAATTGCGATGATGGATAAGGTAAAAGCCGAGACCGGTCTTCCTTACGTGACCGAAGTTATGGATCATACGATGGCCGAAGAAGTCGCCAAACACGCCGACATGATTCAGATCGGAACCAGAAACGCTCAGGACTTTGAACTTCTCGAAGCGGTGGGAAGAACGGGAAAACCCGTGATTTTAAAACGCGGTTTTGGTAACGAAGCAGTCGAATGGTTTTCCGCAGCGGAATACATCGCTAATCAAGGAAATTTGAATATTATACTTTGTGAAAGAGGAGTGAAAACTCTTTTTATCAAGGAAGGCTACTGCAGAAATACTCCTGACTTAAACGTAATCACTCACGTAAAAAATCAGACGATTCTTCCGGTGATCTACGATCCTTCTCATGTCGCGGGAGACGACAAAATTGTAATTTCGAATCTTCTCGCATCGCTCCCTTTCAATCCGGACGGTTCCATCACGGAAACTCTTCACGTCGAAGAATTCAGAAAGGAACAGATGTGCGACGCGGCTCAGGCTCTTCTGATGAGCATTTACGAAAAAGCGGTTCAATCGATTTTGAAATACGAAGAGGTGATCCGTCCGATTACGGACGAGGCGGATTCTTATTTCCTGAAACGCAAATCGGGAAAGTAAAAACGCGAATTTCGGGCGAGTCAAGATTTCGATTCTTAAAAGGTATTTCCAAAATAGCTGCAAACATTAAATGCGTGTTTGTTTGAAAATACCGGATTAAAGCCGGTATTTGATACGCAAAGGCGGTCTTAAAATTTCAGGATCGCTTTTTTTATTTGGGCGCGTCTCTCGCCAAAAAATGGAATATTCTTTTTAGATTGTGCTTCAAGTCGTATGCCTTCGGGCTCTCGCTCGTTCTTTTCGGCCCGCTCACGTGGAGTTTTTCGGTGTCACTATGTTTTGTTAGAGTTCTTACGAGGTGGAAAGAATCTGTGTTTTTAAAGATGATTTGTAAAATGTCCGATGATTTTTCAAAAAATTTATAACTTCTATTCTGAATGGATCGTTTGAATACAATTTTATCTTTTTCAGCCACAATGTTAAACGAAGTGGGATATTTCCTCCGAACATCTTATTGAAAATGAAGTGTGTTTACTAAACATACATAGAACACATCAGTTCTATTTTAAAAAAAGTAAATTGGCGAATAAACTGAATACAACGACTCTCTGAACACGATCCATAGGAAAACATTCAGATAGTTTTCTTTCTAAACTATGTTGGGCCAACACTTTCGTATTTGTTATATCAAGCTCACGTTAAATAGGATGCAACCTTGTCGTTTTATCATGGCTGCTCATTTCTCTTTTTGAGTATAATGAAATATTTTTTTTCTCAAATTCTTTGAGAATATTTTAATCACGAATGTTTTAAAAGAAATTAGGAGAAAACATAAAAGTGATAAAAAGTATAAGTTGCAAGATGATGCTGACCTTTAGCATGATTTTTATTTCGTTATTAGGATGTAGTAAACAAAATAATGGTTCAAAGAATGATCGTAGTTTTTGGGCTACTTTGTTGGGAACAACTACGCAACCTACAATGAAATCGGTGACGCGAAGCGTTGCTTCGTTAAACGAACCAATCGGTCTTAGATCTGCTCAAGTAGAAAGTGAAAATGATCAAGACTTTGACGTAAAAACGGATTCAAAAAAAAGAATTCTCATTCCGGCGGTTGAATTTTCCAAGCCCGATAATTTTTCAAAAAAGACCGTACAAAGTATAATTCTTTCGGAATGTACCGGAAGTTTCGTTGCTAATTTACAACCGGATGAGTTTGTTACGTTCTTGAGAATGCACGATCTTGATTGTATCGATAATTTTGTCTGGGAATACAATCAGTATTCAAATTCGATTTATTCTCAAGCGAATATGATTGCCGTAGTGAAGCAATTTAACGATCTTGTTCCTTCTTACGATGGTACGAATGATTTAAAATTTTTGCAATTGTACAGAACGTTTTGGGCTGGATTCTATTTAAAATACTACTATCCGTCCCTTCCATTTGATCGAAATCAAATCTCACAAGCTTTGATCAATCCGTTGCAGACTTTTGGAAATAGCGGCAATTTCTTAGATGGAACCGAAGAAGCCGGAGAAATTTCACATTCCTTTTTTGTAACGGTGAATAACGCAGAAATTGGAGATGCTCTTTATTCGAGTATTCTCGCGTTTCTCGAAATCACTTTAAGCGATCAGCAGAGATTAACTAGTTATTGGCAGAACAATGCTTTGTTTGCCGTTTTCAATTTGATATCTCGTCAGACTCATCCTAGTTTTCCTCAATTTCTAGCGAGTATCGATGTTGTATTGATTGATAGGCTATCGGAATTAGCTTTGAATACGAATTTCAACACAGATTCCCAAGTTTGGATCATCAATACTGCGATCTACAGTTTAAATAATATCTATCTTTATCTTCCTATTTGGCAACCGATGATCACTTTGGCTTTGACCGATGTTCTAAGCACATATCCATATCTTTCGGAACTGAACCTCCCCCGAATGAGTGGACACGGCTGTGCATCAAAAAAGGATAAGAAAGCATGGCTCGTAAAACACAGTATGATGAAGATTTCAAGAAGAACGCGGTAGAGCTTTTGATAAAAACAAAAAAGTCAATAACTCAGTTGTCGAAAGACTTGGGGGTCTCGGTAAATACACTGATAAACTGGAAGAAAAAATATCTAACTGATGATGGACCGTTCAAGGAAGCGTTAGAGACTGAAATAATCAGCCTCAAAAAAGAATTAGCGGAAGTAACGGAGGAGAGGGAGATATTAAAAAAGTCCGTGGCCATCTTCTTGAAACCTCGGAAATGAAATATTCGTTGATTCAAAAGAAACATTTATCTTTCCGAATAGAGAATATGTGCAGAATCTTGAATGTATCTAAGAGCGGATATTATGATTGGTTGAATAGATCGGATAGTGAGAGAAGAAAATCGAATCAAGAATTAGATATAAAGATCCAACATCTGTTTCATAAGGAGCATGAAGGTCGAGCTGGCTATCTTCGGATTCACCAAGATCTACGAGCAGAAGGACTTCTTGTATCCAAGAATAGAGTCTACAGAAGAATGCGTGAAATGGGCTTAAAAGCCGATATGAAGCGTTCCTTTCGTCCTACGACCACCGATTCGAAACACAAACTTCCGTTGGCTCCCAATCTTTTGAATCAAGACTTTCAGTCATCGAACTTAGACAAGATCTGGTTATCGGATATCACATATATTCCTGTTTCTGGAAAATGGGTTTATCTATTTGCAATCAAAGATCTATTCAATCGAGAGATCATCGGTTGGGAGTTGGGCTCTACATTGGAAAGCAAACACCTTCTCAAGGCTTTTGAGAAAGCGTTGATTCGAAGAGAACATCCTAAAAAAGTAATATTTCATTCTGACAGAGGAGTTCAATATGCAAGCGAAGACTTTAGAAAAACATTAAATACGAATGAGTTCATTCAGAGCATGAGTCGGAAAGGTAACTGTTATGATAATGCTCCGATGGAATCGTTCTTTAAAACTTTAAAAGTTGAGGAGGTTTACAAAAGAAAATTCAACACTATAAAAGAAGCTCAATATTTTCTATTTGACTATATCGAAAGATATTACAATAGAAGGAGAAGACACTCGGCTTTAGGCTATCTTACACCAGTCGAGTTTAGAGAGAAAATTACTGCATGACCATGTCCGTTTTTTCGGGGGAACTCCAAATCCAAATCCGACATTAGGAACGATTTGTAACTCTTCGATTGCCACGGCTTCGTTTCCAAAAACTGCGACGTATGACGAAATGTATCAGTTTTTAAGCTGGCAATTTAACGATTTGAAATCGGAAATTTTTACGATGAGGCCTCCGCTTTATAAACGAATTAACTGTGGTTTAAATTCTATTACGACAGTCGTCCCAAACCAGACGACCGGTGATAAGTATCTGACTGCAACTTCGACTTGTAGCCTCTAAATGACTTCGGCTTCTTCGTCCAAATTATTTTTGGATGAAGAAGCCGTTTAGAATGATATTCTGAACTTCCCCGTTTAAGCGGTTGATTCCGTTCACAGACCGATTTGACATGATACCTTCGCTCCATTTCCATTACAGAAACTTCATCACTACTACGAGTCCCTGTGCATCGCATCCGTACTCTCATTCCTATGAGTCCTTCTCACTTAAATTTCTCCTTTAGCATCAATACGACAGGTTCCCATGTTCCAAGTTAGAGCCTAAATTGAATTCACGCCGCCTATATGCCCGGTCGCCATGGTCAGTAAACAGATTTCTTCCGCACACTTCTCATGGGCTATCCCAACTTTTCCCATTTTTGATGACTTATTGAATTGTATCTCGACGCGTCGTCAGCGGCTCACTTGCGTTCGCCTCTTTTATTCTCACCTGACGTTTTCATTATGCCTTTTCCTTCAACGCTCACGACATTGACTCTTTATCAATGCCGCTTGAGGTGTTTGAAGCCTATTGTAAGCCGACTTCTCATCTCTATCTCAGTTTGTATGGCACACGTGGGAATTACAACAAATCACGATTTTACGAATAAATTCTAAAAGTAGGGACTCCTACTTTTAGAAAATTCTTTCTCATTTCCTTAGGTCGAACTCACGTTAAAATAGGTAATCTTAGGAAAGGGCGTCGTTCAGATATTTAAGAAACGATTGCAGGATTTTATACGACTCAATCGTATTCTTGATGAAATTCTGCGCCAAAAGGTCCTCGTCTTTCAGTCTTTTTTCCACGATATAACTCGTATATTGAATCCATTCTAAGTCGGGGTGATCCTTGGCGAAACCTTTCGGGGCCGTTTTCAATTTCATATCCGCAAGTCCGCCGAATTCTTTAACAAACTTTTTTTCCTGAACTATTTTTTTTAGAGATTTAGAATCTTCTAATATATATTCGCGAACTTTTTTCAATGTGGGAGAATCTGGCATGTAAAGACCGCCGGCGAGAAAAGATTCTCCTCCCGGTTGAACGTGAAGGTAAAAGAGAGGTTTCCCTAAATCCTTACCGGTTGCTCCTATACTTGCGCCGAAATTAGTTTTGTAGGGTTCTTTATTTTTAGAAAAACGAACGTCTCTATGGATTCTAAAGATACATTTTTTTGGATCGACTTCAGCCAAGGATGGGTTTAATTTCGCTAGCCCTACAATCAATTCCGTGATTAAATTTTCAAAGTCCGCCTTAGCCTCAGTGAATAGATCCTTATTCTTTTCCAACCAAGGTTTATTGTTGTTCTTGGCCAATTTTTTGAGAAAGTCGAGAGTGGATGGACGTAACATGAAAAAACCTTTCGCATAAGAATTTTGTCCGATCTTTCTTCGATCAAGTCAAAAATGAATCAACAAAGTTGGGACTTGAATGATCCCACTCACGCGAGTTTGGCGTAAGAAATGCGTTCATTTTTCCGTAAAAACAAATATATGTGGGAAAAGATTAAGATTCGATCAAACCCGCACGGATTGCATACATAACCAAATCCGCAACCTTATGAAGATTCAACTTTTTCATGATGTTCGCTCGGTGAACTTTTACGGTGGCCGGAGAAATTCCTAAAATTTTACCGATGGATTCGTTGGAGTTCCCTTCGGCGACCAGTTTTAAAATTTCCCTTTCTCGATCCGAAAGAACAGAGAACGCTTTTTTGGCGTCTTGATTTTCTTCACCCGGTTTTCCAGAACCTACAAAACCGGATAGGAAATGGGCGGTGATTCCGGGGCTTAAATACGTTTCTCCTTTGTGAACCGCTTCGATTGCGCGAAGGAGATCATTGCCGGCGTCGTCTTTTAAAACGTAACCGTTGATTCCTAATTCCAATAATTTCTGAACGTATTCTCTGTTGTCGTGTCGGGAAAGAATGATGGTCCGAATATTCGGATAATGTTTTCTTAGATTTTTGACAAGATCAATCCCGCTTAAACCGGGCATAGAGATGTCGGTAATTACCAAATCGGGATTCAATCTACCGATTTGGTCCAGAGCCTTTTCAGCGTCTCCGGATTCACCGCAGATTTCAAATCCGGCTTGTCCGGAAAGGATCATCTTAAGTCCTTCTCTAAGAATAGCGTGATCATCAACTAAGAATATTTTTGTGTTAGTAGGTTTCATATTTTTTTGGCGAATGTGTTTTTGTTTTTTCTAAAGGAATTCGGACGATAAATTTAGTTCCTTTTCCCGAAGAGGATTCGATCTTAAATTTACCGTTTAAATCTTCTACTCTTCTGCGGATATTTTCAAGTCCAAAACCGGAGGACTTGGCTCTTGCTTTTTTTTCCTGGAAACCGATTCCGTTGTCCTTTGCGTCAAGGAACAGCTGTTTTCCTTTGACATGAATCTTGAGATAAATTTTTCTTGCTTGAGAATGTTTGATCACGTTCTGAAAGATTTCCTGAACGATTCTAAAAACTTGATTTGCGACCGTGGATTCCAGGTCCGGTTTCAGATTAAGATCCAAATCGGCTTCCACATCCATAGACGGAAACAAATCCGAACTCAAAGCGCGAATCGCGGCTTCCAAACCGATTTCCCGAAGAGTGGAAGGATGTAAGTTCGTGTAGATATCTCTCAGTTCTTGACTCGCTTTATCGATTAAAAGAAGGCCGGTATCGAACTGAGCTCCGTAAACTTTTGGATTTCTATTGTATGCTTGGAAGTTGAGTTTGGCTGCGAGAATTGTCTGACCGACTCCGTCATGTAGTTCTCTGGAAAGTCGAATTCTCTCTTCTTCTTGAGATTGTAAAAGTTTGGTGTGAAGGCTGGCGATTTTTCTTTCCAACCTTTTATTTTCCGTAATATTTTTGAGAATGATTCCTATACTTTCCCCGAAACGAAACACGGAATAACCGTAGTAAATCTTTTGTTTTTTGAATTCTTGGTTCTGAACCATTCCTTTTTTGGAAAGTTTGATGTTCGATTCCATTTCCTCTTGATCCGCCGGATTAAGACCGAAGATCCGAAACAGATTTTTGCCCACCAAATTGCGAGAATTTCCTGCAAATTCTTTCCGAAAGGATTCGTTGGCAAATAGAATTGTTCTTTTATCGTCGATAGCGACGATAGGAGAAATTTCCTTGAGAAGGTTGAGAAAGAATTTAGGCGAAAGTCCTGACTTTAAGATAACCGGGGGGAAAAGACTTTTTCCAATCTTAGGTTTTAAATCCCGCATAAGAGGTTAAAACAATATTACTTTGCTTCAAAGAAAGAAAAGAAAAAAAGAAATTCCGGGGAAAAATCCCGGAAAAAAGAACTACGTTATTTCCCTTAAATCGCGATTCTTTTGAAGACGTTAGTTTGTTCGTCTTCGCCTTCGTAGAGTTTGAGTGAACATTTCCACTTTGAGTGGGATTTTACGGATCATTTTATCATTGTAGAATTTCCTGGAACCTTCCCATTTCCTGAAGTTGTTGTTTGGGAAGGTCGACTGATGAACGGAATGACTTATATTAAAGATTGGTACTGAATTTCTCTAACTCGGCGACTGAATATTTACGCTCATCGCGTTTGCCGCGTTCCAAGACGAAATTTACCAGAGTAATCTTGTCTTGAGACGATTCTTAAGCGTGGTTGCAGTCAGAGGAGCCGTCCTATTGATTCAAGAAGTTTCAGGTTCCCGCTTGTTTCATCGATAGGATCTACGCGAAAGACCAAGAACTCATCAAAGAATCAACTTTTTTAAGTTTTTGAATGTTACTTCGGAAACGTATAAAAATAATACTGCAGATCTCTTATACAAATGCAATAGTTCTCACGGATTGTATCTTTTCCGGATAATTTATGAGTTTTTGACTATTTCTTTTGAGGGAATTTCCACGTTCTAAACTTTGGATATATTCTCCACCTTCGCAGTAGATGTTTCGCAAAGCAAAAACAGAGCTGTTTTATGACTACCAAGGACATTACTCAAGATGTTCAAATCTTCCACTTCGTGCAATCAATCCGGAATCTATTTCAAAAATAACTTAACGTGAGCAGGGTCGTAAGAATCCATGATTCATTTTTCTGAAACAAAGTTGGAATTTGAACTTTGTAAATCTATTCTTAAAGTGTGGGAACTAGCACAAATCACGATTTTACGAATAATTCTAAAATTGTAGGAACTCCTACTTTTAGAGAATTCTTTCTCATTTTCTCCATGAACTCACGTTAACTTACAAGACCGTTTCGAATGAAATGATTGAAACTCTTTTTTTCGTTTTTAGAAGTTAAATTTGATTTTGAGTTTCATTCTCATATTTCTTGACTTTTCCGATCTCTTTTCTACCTTGGAAGCGAAGAGGTCTCACAATGAAAGAAATTCTTGATCTGTCGTCTAACGTGAATTGGGATTTTTCGAAACCTATTTCGGCTTTAGACAAGCGAGTCGCTCAAAGTCTTTTCTCTTTCAATGAAAAACATGAAACGGCTCGAAAAATGATTACGGAGTTCGAAACCGTAACACCGTTTTCTTCTCCTTCAGAGGAAGACGGTCCTTACTTTGGTTCAACACTTTTTAAGATATTGACCGATATCTTGAAAACTGGGGATTTCCATACGGAATATCAGCCTATCCTGTCTCTGGAAACGGGGAAAGTTTTCGCGTACGAAGCTTTGGCGCGATTTTACGTCGAAGGAGAAAGTATCTCTCCTAAGTTTGTTTTTAACGAACTACATCAGGAAGTGGATTTATTTTTTGAATTCGAAAAGAATTTAAAACGGTTTCAGGTAAGGAACCGTCCACAAGGGAAAAAATTATTTTTAAACTTGGATCCCCATGTCTGTAAAAATCGATCGCAGTCGATTGATTGGCACGAGTTTTTAAGCAAGGAAAGGAATATCGTTTGTGAAATCATAGAGAATACGGATTCCACTCTGATCGAAGATACTCGATTCTGTTTGGACGCATTAAAACAGTCGAACATTCCGATCGCGCTCGACGACGTGGGCGGAAAGCGGAATCTTTTCTGCTTTGATTTTTTAGAATATTCAAAATTTATTAAATTTGACAAATGCTGGCTTGATCTTTTTAGGGCCAAGGCATATTATAAAAATATCGTTTGGGGATTTCTGGACTTTGCGAGAGAAGCGGACATCCTGTGTATCTTGGAGGGAATTGAAACTCAAGAGGATCTTTTGATAGCGGCAGAAATGGGATTTCCTTTAGTACAGGGTTTTTTATTTCAATCCAAAAATCTTGTGGTTTGAGGGCATCGTCCAATCGTCTTTCCGTTTCCCGGTAAAAAACGATTCTTTTCGATATCGATATAGTTCTAAAGAATTGTCTTTGTATCTATTGCGGATTTATCCGAAAATGAATCGTATTTGTATAACGTTTTGTTAGGAGTTAGTCTCTATGAAATAATTGATGAATCTGATTATAATAGTCGATTGATAATTTAAAGGCTGTTCTAAAGCCTCAAAAGAAATCAACTAAAACCAGGGTTCGTAATAAAACGCAGTAGCTCCCAAGTGTAGATGTCAGGGTTTTAAGGGTCAGTGGTTAGGGCTTGTATGTAATGTAAAGTCCTAAAATTAGGTTTAACAGAAATCAGGCCGCTTGATGAACAAAAAATCAGGAGTTTAAAGGGCTAAATGTTATCCAAGAACATTTAAAACCCTGATTCCTAAAACACTGTCCACTGACATCTAATATGCTAACATCTAAAATTCATAATTATAAGTTATCTTAAAGATACTTTATCTTTGCTTAAAAGGCTGTCCACTTTTATGTGACTACCTTAATCATTCTAAAATATTTTTGAGATAACTTATGGTCTGAATATCATTCTTACTGAGTTGTTTCTTAGAAGTTGTCGCGAAAATCCAGTCGATTTGTAAACGAATCAGGAATTCGTAGGTTCGTTTACAAATACAATTTGATTGGGAAAGAAAGTTTTCAATAAACGTTATGCGCTTTTGACTTTGTCTCAAACGAAGTTCCCGATATTTCAAGACATTTTGATTCACTGAAACCGTTAGGGTTTATAAACTTTAGAATCTCGCTTTCTACCGTATCTCACGTTGCGAAGGTAAGTATCGCTCAATAAGCTTTGTCTTAGAATTATTATTTTGTAAGGAGGTCTGAAAAAAAGTCTTGCTGACATTTTTACTTTATGGAACGTTACTTAGGGAGTGCGCTATTGTGCAAAGTATCATAGAATACCATGGATTTCGGGAGCGTTCGGATTTTATATGCAAGTATTAGAAAACTTTTCGTTCTTTCGTTCTTTCGTTCTTTCGTTCTTTCGTTCTTTCGTTCTTTCGTTCTTTCGTTCTTTCGTTCTTTCGTTCTTTCGTTCTTTCGTTCTTTCGTTCTTTCGTTCTTTCGTTCTTTCGCTCTTATAGAACTAAATTTCAAATAAATAAACTTTCTTTTTTTTATGTACTCTTATTTTACGTTCTAGGTATTTTTTCTTTGGATGTATACGCTCAAAGTAAAACAAAAGAAAAAGAAGGTATCGAAGTAGTAGGCGAAAGGGATCGACCGGATTTTGTTCGATTAAAGCCGGAAGAAATCAACAAAATGCCCGGTACATTCGGAGATTCTTTAAAGGCTGTATTCAACATTCCGGGAATTGCACCTATATTTCAAAATTATACAAACGCTGGTTTTCAATCCGCAATGGCAATCGGATTGAGTCAAACCGCTCCCAATAATAAAAGCCCGGATATCTCCAATAGTCAGAGAGGATTTCTAGTGATGCGAGGAGCGGGAACTCGAGCCAACCAATTTTATTACGACGGTCTTCCTTTAATCTACCCATTTCACGCAGATGGGATCACTTCCGTTTTGAACAATAATGCGATTCGTTCTTTGGAAATTTATTCGGGTACTTATTCTGCCAGATACGGATTTGCAACAGGCGGAGTCATTGCTGTCGAAGGATTTAAAAAGAAAAACGATTCCGTTGTTCTCAATCTAAATACTTTCTTGGTGGACGGTTACGTATTTAAAAATATATCAAAAAATTTGAATGTAAGTGTGTCGGGGAGAAAATACTATCCGAATTACGTTTTGGGAAGAATTCCGGATTTAGTACCGAATCAAACGTTTGTTTCCGATTACAGCGATTATCAATTTCGGATCAACTGGGACATCGATAATCAAAACTCTATCACACTTTCTTCTTTCGGAACGAAAGATTATCGTCATCCTTTTGCCGCGAACAAACAATACAAACCTAAGTATGACTCGATGGAAAGCATCAACGATGCTTTAATTGTTGATAGGAATTTTCGAACCGACGGAGTTCAATATGTTTGGAAACCGTTTGAAGCCGTTTCGAATACTATGAACATATCAAGAAGTTATTTTGAAGAAAGAACTCAAAATAGTACTTACCTTGTTAACACTTCTCAAGGAGTTCTCGCCGCTTTGGTGCAAGGATTACAAAAAGCGAATACTCTCGGAAACAATTTTTCGGAAGATCTTCGTTATTTTGAAGACGTAATGGAGTTGAACTTATTCAAGAAAATCTTAAAGCTTAGGGCGGGTGGACAATATAGGGAAACCGTATCCAGTTTTCAAGGTAAAATAATCTACATCAACGAAAATCCCGAATTCCTTAAAATCACTAAATTTATACTTTCCGACCCGAACACATCCACAATTTTACAAGGGGATAGAATGGTTCATAGGCAGATAGGATATTTCTCCGAGATGAAGTTTGATTATAAGGGTAATGTATTATCGCTCGGAGTGAGGCGGGATTATCACGACTTATCGGATGAATGGAAAACAAGTCCAAGACTTATGTTTGCGAAGGAGTTAGATTCCACTAAAACTACTTTTTTCGGAGGAACCGGGAAATTCTTTCAAGCTCCCACGGACGTCAGTTATATTTCTAAAAGGATGGGGAATCCTAATCTTAAGATGGAAGAATCCCAACATTCCAATTTTGGAATCGAGCAGAAATTTTTATCGAGTTATTCCATAAAGTTGGAGGGTTATAAAAACACGTTTGATAATCTAGTCGTTCGGGACAATTTCATTTACAATTCCTCCGCCGCCAATATCAACAATCTCATTTCCGGAGTTAACAATCAGAACACGGAATTTGTATCTCAGAGAAATTTGAATTATTCGAATTCTATGTCTGGTTGGTCCAAAGGATTCGAATTGATGATAAAAAAGGAAATTCCGGAGGATTCCGGCTTTTTCGGTTGGATTTCCTATACGAACTCTTTGACAAAACGAAATAGAAATCAGCCCGTTCTCAACGATACTGAACTTCAAATCCATAATGAACTAGCTAAAAATCATAGGACTTTATATCAGGACGTATCTAAGGATTATTACACTAACGTTTATGACAATGGAAGTATCGAAGTTCTAAAGAAAAATTCGAAAGAAGAATACTATGATCTCGATCGGACACATATGCTTAGTATAGTCGGCGGTTGGAAATATAAGGATACTTGGCAAATTGGTACTAGAATCATTCATTTAACGAATTATGCATATACTCCGATCGTCGGATCGGAACTTACTCCGGTTAATTCCGTAAACCTTTACACTCCGGTCTATTCAAGGGATCTTCGGTCTGCGCGGCTTCCGTCGTATAATCAAATTGATATTCGATTCGATCGTTTTATAACGACGAGTTGGGCAAAGTTGGATTTATATCTTGAAATCATCAATCTCACAGGGAATCGGATTGCGGTTTCAAATACCCTTTATAATACGTTGGCGCCTTATCTTCCAGGTCAGAATCCGGCTACTGGATATATCAATCAAAACGGTCTTGACGTTGGTAAAACTAAGATTCCGATGTTCAATTTCGGAATAGAAATGCGATTTTAAAGATAATATTCTCTGTCATAGCGATCCATAGAATAGCATAACGTTACCCACAAATTAAGAAGGCTTTTGGGATCATAAGGATCAAAAACTGATATTTTTCAAGCGTTCCGACAAGAATCATACTTTTTACTTGCAAAAAGTATGATTTTCTGATAGAGAAAAATCTCCCGAGTCTTCCCAATCTCCACCCAAAATCAGGAAAACTCAGGCACAACGCTTCCTAAATTGCGATCCGTAGGAAGCAATTTATTGAATTCTGATTATTGTTTATCGGAACAATAATGTCTTACTCCCTAAACTCAGCAAACACCTTCCTATGGGTCGGTGTTTAGGTCACTCGACAGGTCACGTTGAAGAAACTTAACGCAGAGCTTTCCTATGGGCGCGTTGAGTGACATAGGTTTCACAGGGGATTTGTAGTAATTCCGACAGATTTATCTTCGGATCCAATTACTTGTGGGTTGGTTATGATAGAATAGCTATGACGCTTGAGTTATCCATAGAGAGTCGTGATGTTTGAGTTCTGTAACTTTGTGTTTCTTTGGAAATTCCGTTTTAGAATAAGTTATAAGATCAAACCGGTTTTTCCATTTTCCAGCAAAAATGAATTTTTTGATTTCTGAAATCGTCCGGAAGGGTCATTTTTGTAATGTCTTTCGGATTGTTCCAGAGAACGGACGTTTGGGAAAGTTCAAACTTTCTAAAGTTCGTGGAAAAATACAATACAGCTCCGGGGAGAGCAAAGTCTTGATAGAGAATGTTTAAAATTTCCACATGATCTTTTTGTATGTCGAAGATTCCCGTCATTTTTTTGCTATTGGAAAAAGTTGGTGGATCGAGAACGATCAGATCGTACCTTTCCCGGTCCGACTTTTTTCTTTCGTTATAAAGCCATTCCACCACGTCCGCTCTGAGTAGACGATGTTTTGTAAGAGAGAGTCCGTTTAACTTCAGATTTTCTTCAGCCCAAGCCAAATACGTATTGGAAAGATCTACGCTTAAACTTTGGGTCGCTCCGCCTGACGCCGCGTAGACGGTAAACGATCCCGTATAAGAAAAAAGATTTAGGAATTTTTTTCCCTTTGATTCTTTGCGAATAAGATCCCTTGTGATTCTATGATCTAAAAATAACCCAGTATCGATATAATCGGATAAGTTTATGTAAAATCGAAGTCCGTTCTCTTTTACTTCTAGTAACTTCGACTGTTCGGATTGTTTCTCGTATTGTTTTTTGCCCTTTTTAGGTTCTCTCTTTTTCCAAAATATGGAACCCGCATCAAGGTTCAACGTCTCCGCGACGATCTGCCCGATTTCCGCGTTTTCCCTTTCTCTTGTTTCATCCGAAATTTCATAACTGTTCTTATACGCTGAGATTTGACAGTATGGTCCGTAAAGATCCACGCTTACGGGAACCTGAGGTATATCTCGGTCGTAAATTCGAAAACATTCTATGTTTCTTTTGCGCGCCCACTTTTTCCAATGTTTGGACATTCTCGAAAGTCTGTTGCGAAACATCGCCATCGGACTTCCGAAATCGTTAAGCGAATTGAATTTCTCGGATCGTTTTTCCGACATGGAGCCAATGTACGAAAATCTCAGTTAAAATCCAATCACAACGGAATCGGGATTCCTAAAAAGACTGGAAAATTTGTCGCTAAAAACAACGATTGCAGGACGGTTTCCTTTTCCGGGTCAAAGAAGGGAGTTGAAATTTTGAAATACACATACATAGAAAATCAAAAAGTAAAATTATTTCTCTCTTATTCGGAAACGGATTCGAAGAATGTTATCTTATTCATCCACGGATACCCAGATACTCATAAAACCTGGGACTTGCAGATCGATTCCTTAAAGGAAAAATTTAGGTTAGGTGCGATCGACTTAAGAGGTTTTGGAAGGTCTTCCAAACCTTTGGAACAATCCGAGTACAACTATGCGGTGATTCTTCCCGATCTTTTGAAAGCGATCAATTTTCTTTCCAAGAATAGCAAGGTGCACATAGTCGGTCACGATTGGGGGGCTACACTCGGCTGGTTATTTATTAGTGATCCGAAATATTCTAAGTACGTAAATTCTTTTACTGCGATTTCCGGTCCTCACCCCTGGCTTGCGGGCAAACGAATGATCGACGATCTATTCAGTCTCAATTTTGATAATTGGAAAAAAGTAATCGATCAGAGTTTTCGTTCCTGGTATATCTGGTTTTTTCAAATTCCAATTCTCCCCGAATTGATGTGGCAAAATTTCGGTGAATTGATTTATAAATGGATCATGGACCTCGGCGGAGTTCCAAAAAAAGATTTCCTCCGAAAAGTAAATCGAAATGATATTTACAGTGCGACAATCGCCCCCATCAATCTGTTTCGGGAATTATTGTTCGGTAGAACGGTAATCTCCGCCCCTTCCAACATCAAAATCCCCGTGCAGTTAATTATTCCTCAAAAGGATTTTATCGTTCTTCCGGAAGTATATGAAAACACATATGACTATGTTGAAAATTTAGAAATTCATAAACTAGATTCCAATCATTGGGTGCACCGAGAACAACCGAACGTAGTGACGGAGTTGATTCAAAAGTTCGTTTCCAAACATTCCGTATAACAGTGCGTAGATATACTCGGTTTTTTCTCAAGCGTCGGACGTATTTTACTCTTTATTAGAGTTGTTGAAAAATTAATTCTCTATCCGTTTCTACTTCATTGAAATGGAAGTTTGAAGCGGTTTTGTTAATCTGAATCATGGAATTTTTCAACAACTCTATTGACGTATCCGTACTTTTTTATCGGTTGGATTATCCATCGGGTTCGTGTTGAAAGCGCTTTTCCATGTTCTTTGGGTTGTTTCAGGAATAGCGATATAACACACATAAATCCCGAATTAGAGTTCTGAACATTGATAAACTTCCCGCCATGGTGTGAGGTATTTTCGGGTGTTATAGAGATGTCGGTGTGTTGTTGGTAAAAAGTTCGAACTTACAGATTATATTAGATTTATCTTGTATATGTAAGGATCGCATAAAAAATCGAACGATATTAAACAGAATACAATGAAAATCTGTTTGGACGAAATATTCTTCGTAGATGTTTAGAAATTCACTCCTCCAAAAATCACTAATTCTAAAAATCCGAAATTTTGACTAGCTCGGTCTTTAGAGTGTCCGTTTGTAAAGATGCTTGAAAGATCGATATATCCTCCTTTGGCGCCGAGTTCGAAAAAGACGAGTCGATAAATGTCGACACGACTTGCAACATAACCGGAAACTCCATAGCCGGATGCATGAAAATGATTGTTTTTCCCTTCTCCAAAAAGACGAACGTCGCTTCTACAAATGATCGGGCCTCCGCCTACGGATGCGACGAAGCTGAGAGCATTTTCTCCATTGGACGAAATCAAAAGAGGTTGGATCGTTCCCACATCTATATAAAGAAAATTTAATCCATCCGTATGTTCGAATTTTAGGAAATCTGGAGTGATATTAATTGTCTCTCCGTTGTGATATCCTTCCAGTTTTTTATACGCATCAGGAAATAGGTATAGATAAACCGCCGAATCGGGAGAAGTTCCGAGATGAGCCTTTTGGATTGAAAGAGGGTCGATATAACCGTAAATGTTTGCCGCTTGTCCTCGGCTCATCACATATTTCATGTGATCTTGGCCAAAAGCGAAAAAGAATCTGTCTGTAATATAATAAGTTAGACGAAAGTTATATTGCGGGATCTCCCAAATACTCGGGTTCAGATAAACGGACGGATCGAATCTTTCGGGTTTATCCTTTGCAACCACGTCTTTCAAAGTGAATTTATATCCGGGGCCGTGAAAATTGATATCACTTTGTGTATAAGAATCACGATTATAACCCCACTGAAAACTCCAAGTTCCCTTTTTCTGATCCACTCTTTTGGGCGGTTCCTTTGTTTCGACAGAAGTCTGGTTTGGGAGAATTTGTTCCGTTTGAGCTTCTGAGTTTGCCCGTATGAAAGGAGTGACTTTTTGCTGGTCCGTACTTTTCGTTTGAGATTCAGAAAACATGGGAAACGAAGAGAAACAAAAGATGAGAATGTAAATGAAGTTCTTCAAGGAAATCTTAAGATTTCGAGTTTGATTTAAATTCATGGGAATTAGGAGTGAAAAATTTCCATTTTAATATCTTAAAAATACTAAAATGGAAGGGGACCCATTCTTGACTATGTTTTTTCCGTAGATTGCAAATTCAGATTTATTAATGTGAGATAGATTTCTGCTTTTTAGTTTTTCTTACAAACTATTTGATCGAGAAAATTAGATTCGAATTTTAAGTCTCTGAAAAATGGAAGTGGGAAGTATCGTTTTTACAAAAACCAAACGAAATTTTTACGGAAAATTTTATTATTTCCAAAGCGGAACTATATAATAAAAATCTAATTTTTATTTTGGGTAAGTGTCGTGTTAAAAATAACTTTAAAAATTGAATGTTTTTTAGACTTTTCTAAACAAAATTAAACTGAATACCGTGTGAAAGATAATTTATTTGAACTTAGAACCCGTTTCAAAACCTAAAAAAATGTAGGAGTTTCTACGTTTTGAGACGGGCTTTTGAAAGACGTTTTACTGGGATTCGTTTTTACTCAATTCTATACGAATTGATTCGAATTGTGTTAGAAGGAAAAGTCGGAGAGAAAAATTCTAATTGGTCATTGAGGGATGAGTGGAATTTCTTTATATCCTTGGTTTGTAGCTTGAATTATCTCAAATCATAAAATTTTTTTCTTCTGTATTTCAATGAAACTTTTTAACAATTCCATAAATTTCACACTGTAGTTTTTCCTATTGTAAAGTACGGTAAGTTATTTTTTTAAATGGATCCTGAATAAATCTTTAGCAAGTTCAAAATACAAATTCTTTCGATTGTTTTTTGTTGATAAATATTGTTTTTCAGATGTTTTCCAATGGAATCAGTTCAGTTTATACGCTAAGAATTCGAATCGCTTCTGAAAAGTTGGAAGCCGTGCGGAAAAGCGCTTTCAGTCTCGTTAATTCGAGCATTTTTTCGATCTGAGGAGTGAGACAATAGAGTACAAGCCCACCGCCCGGGATTTTGCTCAATTGGTTTTGAGCTCCGATAAAGGTGGCAATTCCGGAGGAATCCATAGTACGTACACCCGAAAGATCTATAAGATGAATATAAACTTTTTTTTCTATAGCTTCGTTAAAGGCGTCTTTTAATTTTTTGGCCGAGAATATGTTGATGTCTCCTTGTATTTGAACTATAATCGCTGGGCCGGGAAGGGTTCCGGCGGAGGAAATGTTTTCAATCGAAAGTTTCAGTTCATTGGATTTTTGGTTCAGGGGGTCGGATTTAGTTTCCATAATTCTTTCTCCAAAGATATCTTTGTTCATATTAATTATATCAATTTGTAGATTCAATAACAAATGAGAAATAAATTTTTGATCGATCTCGCAAGAGATTTAGCTTTTCATCCTTTGATTTTTCAAACTCCACAAGAAAAAACGGAACGGAGTTCGAACACCAAGGATAAAACGAAAGAGATTCTAAAAATTAAATGTTGTAGATTCCAATTTTTAAGATTGTTTGGGCTCTTTTCCTTACATTGTTAAGTTTCAAGATGAAAATTGTTTCAAAGAAATTTTAGAATCTATTTAACGTGAGTTCGGCGTAAGAAAGTTTGGGCGAATCGCTCGCGAATTTCATAGATAAAATGGCTCGCGACCGCGCTTTTCGCTCCAATTCCTTCGGAATTTAACTCAATGTTTCTCCCTACGGGTCGAAACATATAATCGCTTTCGCATTTTGTTATACCGAACTCACGTTATTTAACGTGAGTTCAACGTAAGAAAAATTGGGCGAATAAGAAACTAAAGTGCAACGACTCCCTGCCGTACGAACTTACGGAAGATCGAAACTGATTGATTTGAAGAATTTGGGCAGGCTTTAAGTCGGGACGTAAGATTCGATTCCAAATCTTAAAATTATGGGAAGATCCTTCTCATTCAGACGTAAGATCATTTCTCAGTCGAATAAGTTATAACGAAGAATGCAATAAATTGCGCGAAAACCGTCTTTCCAACCAATCTTTTTTCCTTCCGCGTAAGTCCTTCCATAATAAGAGATGCCTACTTCAAAGATACGAACATCCGGAATTTTAGCAACCTTTGCGGTGATTTCCGGTTCGAAGCCGAAACGATTTTCTTTGATATCGATGGACTGGATGATTTCCCTACGAAACGCTTTATAACAAGTTTCCATATCCGTTAAGTTGATATTGGTGAACATGTTGGAAAGGGTCGTTAGCACCATGTTCCCCAGGCGATGCCAGTAGTAAACAACTCTATGCGGACGTCCGCTCAAGAACCTGCTTCCAAATACCACGTCCGCTTTGCCTTTGTAAATTGGATCGATAACTTCCGGAATTTCAAACGGATCGTATTCCAAATCCGCGTCTTGAACGATTACGATATCTCCGGTTGCGGCTTTAAAACCCGTTCTAAGAGCGGCTCCTTTTCCATGATTGACTTCGTGAAAAATAATCTGATTGGCCAGTTTTTTAAGAGCGGGAGTTTGAAGAAGATCTTTCGTTCCATCCTTGGAACAATCGTCCACGAGAATGATTTCCTTGTTTTTGATCGGGACTTTTTTTACTGTTTCCAGAATATTACGAATCGTATTTTTCTCGTTATAACAAGGAATGACGATGGAAACTTTCATATTAACTCCAGACCTGTGATTTCGGCCATCCGGAAATCCCGGATAATGGTATCAGCTCGTACTATTATTTTTTCAAGAGCGATTCCGAAAACCAAATTCTGATACGATTCCACTGCTTTTGGGAAATCTCTCTCATCCATTTTGATGGAGAGGGTTTGAGAAACTCTCTTCTTTTCTATACATTCCCGAATTGAAGTGATCGTTTCTTTCAGAGCGATACAAACTTCTTTCAGAATATTCTGACCATCTTTTTCCATCGTGCTTTGATTTCCATTTGCATCCAACAGAGCTTTGATATGCTCGTTGATTCGGATCGAAGGCATTCCTCTTCTGCTGATTCCCATTCTTTCAATGACGGTGATCATATCTTTGAAGATCGCAAATTCGGGAGTTCCTTTGAAGATGTAAATTAAAGCTGGTAATTCGGTTTCCGCAAAGGAAAGAATTGCGCCGTAAAAATAACGAATCTCTGGTTTTGCCAAAGGATGAAAATCGACCCTCTGATACTTTTTAAGCTTTGCTTCTTGTTCTTCCAGGATCTTATTGATCGTTTCTCCCTTGGCCGCTTGTTTTTTGTCTTCCAATTCCTTGTGTTTGGCCTTTAGGGTTTCTATAAATTGAATCTCGTCTTTGAGAAACTGGGCCAGGTTTCCTTTTTGCTGGAGAATCATCGTAAGCCTTGACTCAAACGCTTTTAAATCGAAGATTTTCGGATTTTTTTTGGAATTTTCTGAATATTCCGTCCTGAGTTTTTCTAGAACGGCTTTGATTTCGGAGCTTTGTAGGGGTTCCATAGGAGATCTCTCCTATTCAGTATCGACCCATCTTTCCAAGGAAATAAGCAAAGAAGATATATCTTCGGAACAATACAGAAGTGCGGTTCTGGAATCCCGGAACATTTGTTGCTGATTGTATAGGAGTTGTTTGATGTGGTTGTCGTTTTTCATGTTAAGAATGTTCAAGGTGTTCAAAACCATTTTTTTCAGTTTTTGAACCAATCCAAACATTAATTCCTGCATCTCCCAAAGGGTCACGAGTTTAAGTTTTTCACTGTCGGTATTTTTGGACTGGAGGATTTGTTTTCTAGAGGATTCGTATTTTGCAGTGTAGTAATTTACGGATCTTGGATATGTGGTCAGCTCTTTGTGGTAGTTCAAAATTTGATCGAGTTTCTGAAAAAATTCTATATCGAATTCTCGGTTTAAGTTTCCAATGATATTCTTATTTTCGGAAGGATCTCCTGTGATTTCGAAAATTTTCGAATTTTGAAGGTTGTTCAAAACAGAATGGATTCTTTCCTTGATCTTTGCGAGTTCGGAGATTTTTTTTTCAATGACATCTACTTCAATGAAAGAAGGAGCGGAGTCGTATTCCATTTTTAAGAAAGGTTCACCTAAGTCTTGTTTGGGGGCGGGACTTTCCAGAATGTTGAGATCCATTTTTTCTAAGTCTAAACCGGAACTTTCTTGCGATTTATGACGATCCTGATTGGTCTTTTGAAAGACGTTTTTTTGAACTCCCACCTCGTTGATCGTTTGGGCTGAGTCTGGGTTCGACTTCGGAATTTTTACGGAAGATTGTTCCTGGGTTTTGGTCATAATCTCCTGCAGAGAAGAAATTTTTTGCACGGGAAGAGGTGTGACCGGTTTTACACTTTGTCGGCTATGAGTCGAATGGGGAACGTGTTTGTGCTTCTGAGCTTCATTCGGAGATTCTAAAGTAATCCTCACGAATTCTGCTCTTCGGGTATTTCGATTGAATCGAAGAGCAAAGCGGTTCCCTTGTTTATCGATAAATTTTTGACTGAGTTGACCCAAGGAAAGCGCGTTAGGATCTACCGAAGAAATGGAATCGATTTCGATGTATTCGGATCGTTTTAACATGACGATTTTTCCTCAAATACAGATACTATTGTGTTAAAGAAAGTTTTTGGAATGGGATACGTCGTATTTGTCAAAAAGAAGGAAATCCGGCTTTTGATTCAAGCGTAAGTGAAAATCCAGATATACGTTATGCGAAACCTCTTCCATCAACGAATCGAACGAACGAAAACTATGGAAACAATAATTAAAAATTTGTAAATAAGAACTTTTCCGAATGGATAACGAGATGGAAATTTTTTCTCTTTCAGTCGACAAAAAACACCTCCCGGATTTTTCAAAGTCCTCTAGAAAAACAACTCCCAACTCTATAAGTTGGGAAAGATCTATTTCCTCTTCTTGAAGACGGGAAAAAAAGTCCCGATCCAATAAAATAGTCAAAAAAATATTTCCAAAACGATTCTGCCTCATTTTTGCCTCTCCTTTTGTTACCGGTTTCGGAAGTCGCTCGTAGAGGTTCTAAAACCCTTTTCATCGGTGTGGAATTTTAGAAGAATTCGTTTGACAGAAGTTAGGGTACGGAAAAGCTGGAAAAACTTATTCGATAGGAAGTGTAGGCCTTGGCTAATATCAAGTCTTCAGAAAAGGACATTCGGAGAACGAAACGCAGAAATGCGGCCAATTCCCAGAATCGGTCCAGGCTCAGAACTCAGGCTAAAAAAGTTCTGAAAGCCATCAAAGAAAAAGACCCAAAAGCAGCAATGGCTCTTTTTATAGAGTATACCTCTCTTTTAGATAAAGCTGCAAAAACAAATTTGATCCATTCTAAAAACGCAGATAGAAAAAAAAGCAGAATGGCAAAACGCCTCAACGCAGTATCTGCAGCAGCCTAAAACTACGGAATGATAAAGGGCGATTAGCTCAGCTGGTAGAGCGCCTGCCTTACAAGCAGGATGTCGGCAGTTCGATCCTGTCATCGCCCATATACTTTTTCCGGAGAAATTAACCATTTCTAAAACTTATGAATACAAATGCTTCCGTATTCAATCATCCAGATCTCATGGTTTCCGTTTCTGGGATTCGAGGAATCATTCCCACGGGACTTTCTCCCGAAGTTATTTTTGATGCGCTGCGTGCTTTCGGTACTTGGATTGAAGGATCTAAAATTGTAATCGGTCGCGATTCCAGACCTTCCGGGCCTTATATCGAAAACATCGCCCTAGGTTTGATGCAGGCGATGGGAAAAGACGTCCTACAACTCGGAATCGTTCCGACTCCGACCGTAAAAGCGGTCGTCAATCTTTCCAAAGCGGGAGGCGGAATCATGATCAGTGCCTCTCACAACCCGATCCTATGGAACGCGTTTAAATTTATAGGCCCCGGCGGGTTCTTTACCGGAGCGGCGGATTTGGAACAAATTCTGGACACGGTTCGAAATCAATCCTATAGACAAATTCAATACAAACCTTCTTCTAAAATTGTCTCCGGAAAGGAATGGTCTGAAAAACACATCGAGTCCGTTCTCAAACGAGTGAACGTGAGTGCAATTCGAAAGAAAAAATATAAGGTTCTCGTAGACGCAGTCAATGGAGCGGGAAGCGCCTTGGTTCCGGAACTTCTGGAAAAGCTCGGATGTAAGCCGATCCTTTTACACTGTAGCCCGGACGGAACCTTTCCAAGACCACCGGAACCGACTCCGGACGCGCTCAAACAAACTTCTCGAAAGATGAAATCTTCCGGTGCCGATATCGGCTTTGCTCTGGATCCGGACGCGGATCGCCTTGTCGTTCTCACTCCGAAGAAGGGAGCGATCTCCGAAGAATATACTCTTCCTTTGAGTTTTCTGTCTCTCGCGTTGGGTAAGATGCCTAAAAAGGCGAACCTGGTCGTAAATCTTTCCACAAGTTTTATCAACGAGTTCGTGGCGGGACAATATGGTGTTTCCGTTTCTCGTTCTAAAGTCGGGGAAGCGAACGTAGTATCCGAAATGCTTCGCCAAAAATCGATTTTCGGTGGAGAAGGAAACGGAGGAGTGATCGATCCCGCAATCGCTTCCTTTGGAAGAGATTCACTCTCCGGAATCGCGCATATCCTAAATGAAATGGCTGCGACGGGAAAGAAGATCGATTCTATCTTAGAAGAATTCCCCGAGATTCACATGCAAAAAACGAGTTTTCAAGTGGCGGGAAAAAATCTCCAGGATATCTATTCCAAGTTCAGTGGAGAATTTTCGACCTTCTCCGAAGAAACTCTGGACGGTTTACGTTTGGCGTCGGAAGATTCTTGGATTCACATTCGTCCTTCTAACACGGAACCGATCATACGAGTCATAGCGGAAGCGAGGACCCAAAAAGATCTCAATTCTCTGCTGGACCGCGCGGGAAGTCTCATGGAGAATGCCTGAATATGTGTGGAATCGTCGGTTATGCCGGTAAAAAGAATGCGGAATCAGTACTGGTAGTAGGTCTAATCTGTCTCGAATATAGAGGTTACGACTCGGCCGGGATTGCGGTTTTGGATCAGGGTGATATTCTAGTTCGAAAGGCGAAAGGGAAGATCAAGGACCTGGAAGCTTACTTGCGCGAATTTCCTGCGCCGGGAAACGTTGGGATCGGGCACACTCGTTGGGCGACTCACGGAGAGCCGAACCAGATCAACGCCCATCCGCACACAGATTCCAACTCGACCGTTGCGGTTGTGCATAACGGAATCATTGAAAATTATCTCGAACTCAAAAGCGAATTGAAGAAAAAAGGCCACGTATTTCAAAGCTTAACCGACACGGAAGTTCTTCCTCATTTGCTCGAAGAAAGCAAAAAGAACGGAAAATCCAACAAGGACGCATTTTTAGAACTCTTCGGAAAAATCCACGGTAAATGGGCGGTTTCCACCGTATTTGAAACCGAACCAGATCGTGTTTATTTCGCCCAAGACGGGGCCCCGCTTTTAATCGGAAAAGGAAAGAGAGAATATTTTCTGGCCTCTGATATTTCTCCCCTTACCAGAAACTGCGAAGAAGTATATTACGTAAACTCCGGAGAATGGGGTTATTTTTCTCAAGACGAATTCAAGCTGTTTGATTTTTCGGGAAAGGAACTTACTCCCGTTTTTAAAAAGCAAGAACTTCGCTGGGAAGATCTGGACAAGGGCGGTTATCCTCACTACATGATCAAGGAGATTCACGAACAAGCGGGGATCTTCCGTAAAATCATCCAAGAAAGAATATTAGATAACGGTGAAATTGTTTTTCCCGAAATCAAGCTCAACAAAGACGTGCTTTCCAGAGTCAACCGGATCATCATCCAGGCCGCGGGTACGAGTTACTATGCGGGAATGATCGGCAAACACTATTTGGAGAATTTTGCAAAGATCCAAACCGATACGGAAGCGTCTTCGGAGTTTCGTTATAGAAATCCCGTGGTGGAAGGCGACACTCTCATCATGGGAATCTCGCAGTCCGGAGAAACCGCCGACACGTTAGCTTCCATTCATGAGGCGAAAGCTAAGTTCATCAAAGTGGTTTCTCTTGTGAACAACGTAAATTCCACGATTGCAAGAGAATCGGATTCTTATATCCGAACCGACGCGGGACCCGAAATCGGAGTCGCAAGTACGAAAGCGTTTACGGCTCAGGTTTTGAATCTTCTTTTATTTTCCATCTACATGGCTAACCTTAAGTGGTTGATCAGCGACGAAGAGAAAAAAACTCTTATCGAAGAAATCAGACAACTTCCCTCTAAGATCGATCGGATTCTCGCGCAGGCAAGTAAGATCGAAGAGATGTCTTCCCACTTTACGACCGCAAAGGATTTTATCTTTTTAGGAAGAACTTACAATCATCCTGTTGCGCTCGAAGGCGCGTTGAAGCTGAAGGAAATTTCTTATATTCACGCGTCCGGTTACGCGGGCGGAGAATTCAAACACGGACCGATTGCGCTTATCACTAGCGAGGTTCCCGTAGTTTGTATCGCTCCCAAGTCTGAAATTTATACGAAGATGGTTTCCAACATTCAAGAAATCAAAGCGAGAAAAGGAATCATCATTTCGATCGTGACCGAAGGGGATCAAGAAGCGAAATCTCTTTCGGATTATTGTTTTGAAATTCCGGAATGTTCCGAGATTTTAAGTCCTATCTTGAACGTGATTCCTTTGCAATTACTTGCGTACTATTCCGCAATCGCTCGGGGTTGTCCTCCGGATCAACCCAGAAACTTGGCCAAGTCCGTAACCGTAGAGTAAGTTCAATGCCGAAGGTTCAGAGAATTCTCATTGATGAAAGAGAGATTCCTGTTGGTTTACGTTCTCTAACGCGCATTCGATCTTTTTCGGAGATTCGTAATGGAATTTTGAATACGGTCCAAAGAACGAAAGAACTTCATCCGGACGCAAAGATTTTCTATGTGCATTCGAATCCTACCTTTCAACAGGCTTTTTTAGAAAGAAATCCGAAACTTTTTCCTTATGATGAAAAGGATGTGGACTTGGTTTTAACGCCTGAGTCTTGTCTACCGTGGAATTTAATCGATGGAACCGCAAAACATATAGAAGACGATCTCGAACTTGGTAAGGAAGTTCGGAAATGGATTCGAAAACTCAAAGTAAAATCGAATCACTTTCACGTTGTCGGAAAATCCAAACATCTTCATGTACACTCGTCCGCCGTCATATATCCCGGAGTTGTATTTGATACAACGGCCGGACCTGTGATCGTAGACAAGGACGCAAAGATAACTTCCTTTTCTTTTATCGAAGGCCCGGTCTACATCGGACCGAATTCTCAAATCGATAACGCAAGAATTACGGGTGCGACGAGCATCGGAGCTACTTGTAGAATCGGCGGAGAAGTGGGAACCTGTTTGATAGGTGATTTTACGAACAAACACCACGAAGGGTTTTTAGGACATTCCATTCTTGGAAGTTGGGTGAACATAGGCGCACTCGCGACCACATCCGATTTAAAAAACAATTATGGAGTCGTAAAAATTCGGGAAGAAAACGACGAATGTATCACAGGCTCCATCAAGTTCGGTTCCGTGATTTCGGACTATTGTAAGATCGCGATCGGAGTGATGTTGAATACGGGAACCGTAGTGGATTTCGGATCAAACGTCGTATCTTCTCGAATCGGCGGATATGTTTCTCCGTTTACTTGGGCGGAATCGGGGCAACCTTATATTCTCGATCTATTTTTAAGAGACGCTCGAAAAATTATGGCGAGAAGAAACAGAGAACTCACGTTATCCGAAACCGAACTGATTCGCATTTTATACGAATCTAAAGTAAAAAAATAAAAATCCGGAGGGTTTTATGGAAATCATAGAATCCAAAATACGCACGTCCTCGTCGGAATATAAAGAGAATTTTAAAGATCTAAAACAGAAGGTGGAGTCTTTACGCGGACTGATTCGTAAAATCGAGTTAGGCGGCGGCGCAAAAGCGATCGAACGTCATAAAGGAAGAGGCAAACTTACCGCAAGAGAAAGGATTTCTTCTTTGATCGATCCGGAAACTTCCTTCTTGGAATTTTCTTCTTTGGCTGCGGAGGGTGTATATCCTGATGGTGTTCCCGCAGCGGGAATTTTGACCGGTATCGGAAGAATTTGCGGAGTCGATTGTGTGATCGTCGCGAATGATGCGACTGTAAAAGGTGGAACGTATTATCCTCTGACTGTAAAAAAACATATCCGAGCGCAGGAGATCGCACTTCAAAATTCTCTTCCTTGTATTTATCTCGTGGATTCCGGGGGAGCTTTTCTTCCGATGCAGGACGAAGTATTTCCCGACAAGGATCATTTCGGGAAGATTTTTTATAACCAGGCGAATTTGTCTGCTCTTAAGATTCCGCAGATTTCAGTGGTGATGGGAAGTTGTACTGCGGGTGGTGCGTATATTCCAGCGATGTCCGACGAATCCGTTATCGTAAAAGGGAACGGAACGATTTTTTTAGGCGGCCCTCCTCTTGTAAAAGCGGCGACTGGGGAAATCGTTACGCCGGAAGAATTGGGCGGCGCTTTGGTTCACAGTACGATTTCCGGAGTGACAGATCACTATGCAGAAGACGACGCGCACGCGATTGAGATCACAAGGAACATCGTTTCTACTTTGCATCATGCGGGGAACGTTGCCGCAAAAGGTTCAATCAGTTGGGAAGAACCGTTATATCCTTCCGAAGAAATTTACGGAATCATACAAAGGGACATTCGTAAGACTTACGACGTTCGTGAAATCATCGCGAGAATTGTGGATGGATCTCGTTTTCAAGAATTCAAAAAGTATTATGGAACCACACTTGTAACGGGTTTCGCAAAAATTTACGGAAAGATGGTGGGAATCATCGCAAACAACGGAGTTTTATTTTCGGAGAGCGCGCTCAAAGCCTCTCACTTCATCGAGCTTTGTAATCAAAGAGGGATTCCTCTTTTGTTTCTTCAAAACATCACCGGTTTTATGGTCGGTAAAAAATACGAAAATTCAGGAATTGCAAAAGACGGTGCCAAGATGGTAAATGCGGTTTCAACTTCCGTCGTACCTAAATATTCGGTAGTAATCGGAGGTTCTTACGGAGCAGGAAACTACGGAATGTGCGGAAGGGCTTTTAATCCAAGATTTTTATGGATGTGGCCGAATTCAAGAATCTCTGTAATGGGTGGAGAGCAAGCGGCAAATGTTCTTTTGACAGTAAAGATGGAGCAATTGGAAAGAGAAGGCAAAAAACTTTCTGAAGCCGAGCAGTTCGCATTTCGTAAACCAATCTTGGACGATTACGAAAGTAAATCTTCTTGCATCTATTCTTCTGCGAGGCTTTGGGACGATGGGGTAATCGATCCGGCTAAAACAAGAAATATTTTAGGAATTATTCTTTATGCGGATCATTCTAAAAGGCCGGAATATCCTCGTTATGGAATTTTCAGAATGTAGAGAATTTTTAAACTGCAATTCGATTGATTGAACTGAAAATGTATATCGTATAAGTTACTTTCTTTTTTGTTTCTGCTCCTTGTTTTTGACATTGCTTTAAAGGGAATACCCTTTTAAGGACAAATCTCTACTTCGGATAGTTTCATCTTAAAATGTATATAATCTTTTTATAAAAACCGAATACGGAAAAAATCAGTTAATTTCGAAAGTGCGAATTTTAAAAATCCTTATAATCGCTTTTACATTTATTACGCCGAACTTACGTTAGAATAATAGCAGTTTTTAGATTTTATTAGCATCTATTATAGAGAAATAGCAAAATTTCAAGAATTGCTTATTTTTTGGGCAATTTGAAGTATTTAATTCATTCTGAGTTTGGAATTTTTGTAGCCTTAGTTTTGGTTCCGATTTGTGTTTGGCTCTTCTTTCAAAAAATGTGGGATCTACAGCATTTCAGGAGAAGTTTTTTCATATTCTGAAAATTCTTAAATTATTCTTTAGTTGGTATCGATTTTGCATGTAATAGGTATCAATTGATTTGGGATGAGAATGATTATGAATTGGACTAAAAGATTAATCTTATTGCTTCTTCTACTTCTTCCATTTGTCGTATTTGGACAAGAAGCGACCCCCGTAGCGGATAAAGGAGATACAGTCTGGATGATCGTCGCATCGGCCCTTGTGTTTTTTATGATTCCTGGACTAGCGTTGTTTTATGGCGGTCTTGTAAGATCTAAAAACGTTCTTTCGACTATGATGCATAGTTTTGTGGCGATTTTGGTTTTAACTCTACAGTGGACAGTTTTTGGGTATAGTTTTGCGTTTTCGGGAACCAATCCTTATTTTGGAAATTTTGATTTCGTTTTTCTATCCGGCATCGACGAGAACACTTTGGAATTAACGATTCCCAAATATATTCACTTTCTTTTTCAAGGAATGTTCGCATTGATCACACCTGCTCTGATTTCGGGAGCGATTGCTGAAAGAGTAAAATTCGGCGGTTATATAGTTTTTATTTTTCTTTGGTCCACTCTTGTTTACGATCCGGTTGCGCACTGGGTTTGGGCGGTGGATGGTTGGCTCTTTAAAATGAGTGCTTTGGATTTTGCCGGAGGAACCGTGGTACATTTGATTTCCGGGATTGCAGGTCTTGCAGCTGCACTTGTTCTCGGAAAAAGAAAAGGAGAGGGTTCTTCTCTGATCGCTCCGAATAATCTTACTTACACTTTGATCGGCGCCGGTTTACTTTGGTTCGGTTGGTTTGGTTTTAACGCAGGTTCTGGTCTTGCGGTAAACGGAGTCGCGGCAAGAGCATTCTTAGTTACATTGATTGCTCCAGCGGCTGCCGGTGTCGCATGGCTTGTAATCGAATATCTTCATACAAAAAAAGCTACCGCTCTTGGAGCCGCTTCCGGTATCGTTGCAGGTTTAGTTGTGATTACTCCCGCATCCGGATTCGTTGGTGTTCAAGGTGCCATTATCATGGGTTTTCTTGTAAGCCCCGTGTGTTACGGTGCGATTCTTTTAAAAGGAAAACTCGGATACGATGATAGCCTGGATGCTTTCGGAATTCACGGAGTGGGTGGTGCGTTAGGCGCTATCCTTACCGGAGTTTTCACTCTCACTCTTGGCGCAGGCGTTTTAAGCAGAGGAGATCAGATTCTGGTTCAGATAATCAGTGTCATTGCAACTGGAGCGTATTCTTTTATAGTGTCTGTGATTCTTGTATTTCTGATCGATAAAACGATCGGGTTCCGTATCTCGGAAGAAAAAGAAATCACTGGTTTGGATTCGGAGATCCACGGCGAAAAGGGTTATATTCTTTAATTAACTACTGAAGAATTTTGAATAAGGAGATTCTATGAAATTAATCGTTGCTATCATTCAGCCTCATAAATTGGAAGAAGTAAAAGCGGAATTAACGAAGAATGAAATTTACAGACTTACCGTGAGCGATGTTCAGGGATATGGTCAACAAAAAGGAAAAACCGAAGTTTTTCGAGGTCACGAGTACCAAGTGAATCTTCTAAGAAAAGTTCGTCTTGAAATTGCCGTTAACGACGAGTTTGTAAAACCTACTGTGGACGCTATTCTGAAAGCAGCAAAAACCGGAGACGGAAAGATCGGAGACGGAAAGATTTTTATTACTCCTCTTGAGGATGTGATTCGGATCAGAACCGGAGAAAGAGGGAGTTCCGCGATCTGATTTATTTACTTAACGTGAGTTCGATATAACAAAATGCGAAAGCGATTATATGTTTCGACCCGTAGGGAGAAACATTGAGTTAAAGCGCGGTCGCGAGCTATTTTATCTATGAAATTCGCGAGCTGTTGCGACGACCCATCGGGAGTCGTTGCACTTTAGTTTCTTATTCGCCCAAACTTTCTTAGGCCGAACTCACGTTGTTTAAGATCTGCCTTCTGATTTTGACTCGCTTTGAGATCGACTTTAAGTCTGAGTAGGTTCGTTTTTTCACAGAGGTGCGTTGGAAGATTGGGAAAGCATCGAATGACGTTTTCCATTTATCAGTGGAAACAAGCTTTATTTTCTTAGGGATAGATCTTGTTAAGAGGTTGAGGATTTATTTCCGATTCGAAAAGAAAACATTCTGCGACTATTAGAATTGTTGAAAAATTAATTCTCTATCCGTTTCTGCCCTATTGAAACGGACGTTTGAAGCGGTTTTGTTAATCTGAATCACGGAATTTTTCAACTCTATTTTGTCAAAACGACAAATCGATCTTTTCCAGAAAGATCCTTTTCCACTTTTCCTTCTTTCCAACCATTTGTTATCGATTCGGAAACGAAAGTCCAGGCCAAAGAAGGATGAGTTTCCATATAAAACTTTCCGCCTTCGTTCAGATGAAGTCGAGCGTCTTCGATCAATTTGGATAAGAATTCTTTTGGATCTTCCAAAAATAGTGCGAGATGAGGTTCGTAGTCGATCACGTCCTTCATCATTTCTGTTTTATCCGAAATGGGAATATAAGGGGGATTTGTGACAATCAAATCGAATTTGGACTCCTTTGGAATCGAAAGAAATAAATCACTTTCCAAAAATTGAATATTGTTTCCTTCTCCGATGATTTGGATCGCGTTTTTTGCTGCAATTTCGAGAGCGTCTTTTGAAATATCACTTAACGTAATATTCCAATCCTTCCGCGCTGATTTCAAGCTGATTCCGATACAGCCACTTCCCGTA
The DNA here is from genome assembly GCF_000243815.2 of Leptospira alexanderi serovar Manhao 3 str. L 60. Classification (GTDB taxonomy): domain Bacteria; phylum Spirochaetota; class Leptospiria; order Leptospirales; family Leptospiraceae; genus Leptospira; species Leptospira alexanderi. Next base: position 194,285 of record NZ_AHMT02000005.1, read on the forward strand.
CAAAGATCCAATACGCTTTGTTCACCATGATTCCCTTTGAAATCGAATAAAACCTTTTCCACGAGTTCTTCGGTTTCGGGTCTCGGTATGAGGACTTTCTCGTTTACGAAGAACACAGAATTATAAAAAGCCTTTTGGCCCGTAATATAAGCTGTGGGTTTGTTTTTGGAACGGTCTACGATTCTTTCTCTGTAAGCGTTTTTTTCCGTTTCCGTTAAAAGTCTTTCAAAGTTCACGTATAGTTTTACTCTTTGGAGATTGAGAAGGTCCGCTAAAATGATTTCCGCATCCAATCGTGCGCTCGGAATTTCTTTCTTTTTCAAGAATTCCTCTGATTTTTTCAAAAGAGTGAGAATTGAATCTGGATGTTGCATCGGTTTGAAGTCGGGCTTAGTGTCCAGTGCCGTCAAGTTAAGAGATTCCATTGCAGTGGATTCCATTTTTTTAAGCACAATTTTAAATTTTCATAAATTGTGGGAACTCTTGCAACCTAAGTTCGGAATCAAGTTTTGAAAATTTTCGATTCGTGAAAAAGGTCGATCCCGAATATTGCCATGTTTTTTATTTTTAGAATGTGGGAATTCTTTCGTTTCATAAAAAGTTTCCTTCTAAAAACAGCCGTAGGAATTCCCACTATTTGAGATATTCGGAAAGAATTCTCTGAAAACACAATTTTTCCGATTGAAGGCCAAACATTAGATTGGTGCCCCCGAGAG
>NZ_AHMT02000005.1:202500-227500 GCF_000243815.2 Leptospira alexanderi serovar Manhao 3 str. L 60
GCTTGGGGAGAAGACGTCTCTAAAAATTCGGTGGCTATTTCCACTCGAATCTACTTTCTTGCCACCATTTCTCTGGTCGTATTTATGTTTTTAATCACCCTTGCAAACGGAAACAAATACGGAATCGAAACCATTTTTTTCGAAGTGATGTCCGCATTTGGAACTGTGGGTTTAAGTCTGGGAATGACGGCTTATACGAACGACTTAGAGAAATTTCTCTACATCGCTCTTATGTTTATGGGGAGAGTCGGAACTTTCACACTTTTGATCGCGTTTACGGGTCATTCTGGGTTGGGAGACTTAGGAGGAAAGGACGACGGATTAAAAATTCAGGTCGGATGATTTTTCTCGATCGTTGGAAGTATGGATTCGAGGTAGATTTTATCGATGTTTCCGTCCAGACAAAACGAGAAGCCAAAGTCTGATAGAACCTCTTTTATCGATTTGATACTGCTTAAGGGTCTTTCGATATGTTTCGGTGGGATTCTTGGATTTTCCTTGATGATTTGAAGGATATCCAGAATATAACCGAGTTATGCTCTTACAATATTTGAAATTACTCCGGGTTCATCAATGGATCAAAAATGTAATCATTTTTGCGGGCATTATTTTCGCTAAGAAGCTGACCGATCCGGAGTCGGTGCAACGAGTCATTTCGGCTTTCTTTCTTTTTTCACTTGTTGCTAGTTGTCAGTATGTTCTGAACGATTATTTGGATCGTAAGGAAGATGCATTACATCCCGAAAAAAAACATAGACCGTTAGCTTCCGGGAAGTTGGATCCTTCGTTTGCTCTTTTTATCACGGCAATCATACTTCCTTTGTCTTTAATCATGGCGTATTTATTGCATCCGGTATTTTTCGGATTGGTTGCTTTTTATCTCGTGTTCAATGTGCTTTACAGCAGATTTTTAAAACATATGGTGATTTTGGACGTAATGAGTATCAGCATCGGATTCGTGATCCGTGCGATTGCGGGTTCCGTGATCATTCATGTGACTTTTTCCTCTTGGCTTTTACTGTGTACTTTTATGCTCGCGCTCTTTTGGGGATTTTCCAAAAGAAGAGGGGAACTCATCATTTTGGAAGGAAACGCGAAGGGGCATCGTAAAATTTTGGACGAATACTCAACTAGTTTCCTCGATATGATGCTTGGAATGGTAGCTACGATGACTTTGATGAGTTATGTTCTTTACGTCACTAGTCCTGCTACGATTGCTAACCTCGGAACAGACCGTTTGATTTATACGATTCCGATTGTCGTGTATGCGATCTTTCGATCTTTGTATATCATCTATATCAAGAATATGGGTCATAATCCTACAAAAGCGATTCTTTCTGATTGGGGAGTTTTACTTGCCGGTTTGATCTGGGTCGCTTTGGTGATAACGATTATGTATTCCGATTTTGGAAAGGGAATCCGATTCGATCTTTGACCGGAAAAATTGGTTCGATTACAATCCGTAAGAAAACATGATTTGCAGTCGCAAATTTTGAAAGACGGTGTTTGAGTCGACTCTTGTTTCCGCTAAAGGATTCTAATAGGACAAAACTTTTTGAACGAATGTTGGATTGAATGTAACGATTTCTGAATATAGAACGAATTTAAAAACGATGAAAGAAATTCTGAAAAAAGGCGCGGTAGCCGCACTGTGGATATCCTTATTTCTAACCGTTACAATCGTAATATCAATCTTTAAAGCCTCTGATCTAAGGCCTTCTCAATCGTTGAACGGCTTGAATTTCGTGGACGGTGGAAAATACGATTCCGAAGAGAAAGTCGTAGTCGCGTATTTCTGGGCGACTTGGTGCGGAGTCTGTTCCGCAAATCTTCCTTTGATCAAATGGTATGCGGGTCGATTGGAAGAAAGTTTCCGATTCTCTTTTGTCACCGTGGAAGAAGGGGAGGATTCGAAAGAACTCGATCGATACATCCGAGAACATGATCTGAAATTCAAGATCATTTCCGCGAATCCGTATTTGTTAAAAGAATGGAAGGTAAACGCGTATCCTTCTTTTGCGATTCTGGATAAAACCGGAACCATCCGTTTTGCGGATTCGGGGATCATGAACCCTTTGAGTTTTTTCCTGAGAATTTGGATCGCGTATTTTTTCTTTTAAATTCTTTTTTGAAATATTAAGATTCTTAAATATGATTGCGAAATTGAGACTGGACAAGTTCTTATGAGAATGAGTTCTTCTCTTGTCGCCAAACTACAAAGAATCGTGGAATCAATGAACGATATTTCAGAACATACCCATACAAGAACTTGTTAAAAAGGAAGTTGTAACGGGTAAGGCATTCGGCATCAGTTCAACAAAACGATAGGAACTTACCCCTTTGGGAAATTCGAATTTCAAATTCTTTTTTATTTCTATCAAATACAAATTTTTAAATTCTCTGTTGTATAGAGATCGGTAATAGGGGCAGATTTTATCCCATAGGTAAATCAAATTTAATGCGAACAAAAATTCTCTCTATTCGTTCTAACGTAATGGGATACGGACTCCAAAAATCTTTCGGATTTGGTAGAGGAGAGTTGCGGGTAAGGAGAAACCGGTGTACCGAAGCGCCGAGCAGTTTGAGTTGGGTCACGTACCCGCCCGTAACGCGTTTCACGGTTTCGATTATGGAAATCGAACACGAAGTTGAAACAATTTTGGACTTAGACATTGTAGGTATTTCGATTAACGCCGTGTATTTCCCAGATATGTCTGCTATGAACTATTGGACATTTGCGAGTTATACGAGTTTGGCGGATGTATGGGTGTTACAATACGAAGCCGCAATAACGTAATGAATCTAGTGAAAGGGCGATTGCGTTGTATCTACAAATTCTTGATTTTTATCTCGTAGGTCTTGATTCAGATTCGATTCTTCCCGAACCGATATACATACTATGGAACCGTTCAAACCCAAACCCTTACTGAATAAGTCGGAACTACGACAGATCAAAAAATCCAGGACGAGGGTTGAGGGAAAAAAAGTAATCACGGACGACGTTAAGAAATTAAAGTCCCTGAGCGTAACTCCTGATCTTCCCAAAAAAGAACTCATTCATTATTATAAAGAACCGATTTGGATCGAATATTATATTCCTCGAGAATCCAGATTCGCTTACGAAGTAAAATATTTATTTGTAAGGTTAGTCGATCCGATTCCAAGACCCGCAGACGCGATTTTAAAAGATGCGATTTCCAAAGGAGAATTTGTAGACGTTTTAGACGTGATGTTCCGCTATCCCGAAAAAGAAATTCTGATTCGAAACAGTTATATGAATACGTTTTCTTTTTTGGAATCAATATCTGCAAATTACAAACAGTTCTTAAAAACAAAGGATCCTTACGATTTGAGAATTCCTTTGTTTCATACGGAAGCCTTGATGAAATGGGAGCCTACGGTCGCTACTCTGGAATTTTTAGGGCCTTACACGATTTATAATCTCAATTGGTTGATTCGAAAACTTAACGAAGCGGAAGAGGAATTTTCACTCGAAGACGAAACGATTTCTGTATTGATTAAACGAAGAAACGAATATTGGGAAGAAAATTCGTTAGAGGCCGATGAAGATTTCGAATTGTTTGCCGCATTATTTTATGAACAGGCTTTTCCGCACAGAGGTTCTGAATTCGAGGATGGTTTACTTTTAAAAGAGACGGATTAGGAAACTTTAATCATGTTTGATAGGCCTTTAGGGCGTGTCCCGGAAATACAAAAATAGAAAAATTTTTTAAAGAAATCCGTAAAACCAAATTCATGAGAATCGAGTGATCCTCGAAATCAAAATGGACACACTATTGTATACATATAAGTAACTTTTTGCTCGGATAAAATGACGTATCTTCCCCGACTTTGCTCGGACTACAAACAGTGTATTAAATACAAAAGTCGTATTCAAAACCTGCTTCAAAATTTTACAATAAATCGGCTTTCAGATAGTTTGTAAAAGAGCTCGGAGTTTCCACAGATTACGTTCCTTAGGTAGAGTTTATGGGTTTTCGAACAGACTTTTTCATTCTTAAATTCTTGAAGTAGTTCCCACATTATAGGGTTTTACGACAGATTTTTAATCCGAAACGAAAAAACCGAAAAGATACACCAATGAAAAAGAAAGTATATTTGAACATATGAGTTCACGAAAAAGCAACGGTAACTATCGATTCATTATATGTACAAAGCCTTTGTTTATGAATCGTCTTAAAAGAGGGAAATTTCCTCAAAAATCAAACGCTTAAAGACAATTTATTTAAACCGAAATATAAAATGACTCAAGTCTATTCCAAAAATAATTTATAAAGACATGAAACGGCGTTAGAATATAGGTAGATAAATTTTGGAATAGACATCTGTATGGTTAGAGATTTCCTCGAAAAGACGGAGTTTTGTTAAGACAATTTTAGATCTTTAAAGTTTGTATTCGAATAAAAAAGCAATGATGAACAATTCGCCGAAAGAGCAAGAAACGCAAATGACTATAAAAGACTCGAAGCCAGAACTGGTAAAGTTATATTCCTCCATTGGGAAAATCATTACTTCTTCCCTGGAACAGCAAGAAGTTTTAGATGCCGTCATGGAAGAAGTTCGTTTGTTTTTCAGTCCTGAAAACTGGAGTCTTATGCGATACGATGAAAATTCCGGGGAATTATTCTTCCTAATCGCAGAGGGTCTTGAACTCAATCGTATCAAGAGTATTCGGCTGAAGTCCGGAGAAGGAATCGCCGGTTCCGTTGTTCAAACGAAGTTTCCGATTTTCGTGGAGAATGTGAAAAATGACCCGAGATTTTCCAAAAGAGTCGATGAAAAAACCGGCTTTGAAACAAAAACGATCATTGCCGTTCCTATGATTTTCAGGGGACAAGTTTATGGAGTCATCGAGTTAGTAAATCGATTTGATGGTTCCTCTTTTACTCCGGAAGATTTGGTCATTCTTCAAACAATTGCAGACTTTACGGCGATTTCCTTGGCAAATTCCAATCAATTCGAAGAAACGAAGGTTCTCGCGTTTCGAGATGCCTTAACGGGAGTATTTAATCGTAATAAGTTAAATCATCTTAAGAATGAATGGTCCGATAGAAGAGTAGAAGACCATATTGCGTTAGTTGCTCTTCTCGATTTGAATGATTTTAAAATAATCAACGACACCTACGGTCATAAGGTGGGGGATCAAGTCCTTTGCCATTTTGCAAATGTTCTACGTTATGTTATTCGAGGAACGGATAAAATTTTTAGAATTGGAGGGGACGAATTTTTGATTCTTTTTCAAAATGAGAATAAGGAAAAGATCATTCAAACCCAGAATAGGTTTCAGGAAGCGATGTCAATTCTTTTGAGAAAATGTAAAGAGAATAACCCTCCTTTTCATTTTACTTGGGGTATGTCTGTAGGTTCTCTTCAGAAATTGGATGAACTGATTCACGAAGCGGATCTTTCGATGTATTCTTCTAAAGATTGAAATTCTTCCGTAATCGTAAATCGTGCTTGAGTTTGACGTAAAAGAACTAGACAGATTTCTATCGGGTATAGCTCCATTTTTTCCTAAAAAAACATGAGTTATTAAGAAGCAGAAACTTCTATTCAAAAAATAGATTAGAGTTGTTGAAAAATTCCATGATTCAGATTAGCAAAACTGCTTCAAACGTCCATTTCAATAGGGCAGAAACGGATAGAGAATTAATTTTTCAACAACTCTATTACTGAAAGCGGACAAATGTATATTCGTAAATTTTAAACAAAACCCGGCAAACTTTTACTTTGGAAAAAATTTCTCTTACGGCGCGTCCTAAAACCTGCGGAAGCGACCCTTAGAGAGCATCGGCACTTGAGTTTTCTACTTTGTCAGAAAAATCAAGCTGCAAAGTTCTGTCCCAGTTTTGGGACAGAACTCATGTCAAGTTCGCGTTAATAATAACTTTAAAGCCGGAACTTCGAAAGGAAATCAGGGTATATCACCGAAGTATTCGATTTCTCGATTTAAACGAACTCCGGTAGTCTGGAAAACCTTATCTAAAATGAGTTCGACCAGGTAGTTCACATCTGCAGCGGTTGCAGTTCCTACATTTACGATAAAATTACAATGTTCGGGAGAAATCTGAGCCCCACCTTTTACTTGTCCCCTTAAACCGGCTTGGTCGATCAATTCCCAAGCTTTGATTTCCTTTCCATTCTCTCGAAAAATTTTGGGATTCTTAAAAACAGAGCCAGCACTTTTTTTGTTTTCAGGCTGAGAAGAATTTCTTCTATCTCTTTTCTCTTTTAACGACACTTGGATTTCTTCTAAATTTCCTTCTTTGAGAAGGATTTCAATTCCTAAGATGATGGAATTCTTTTCGTTTAAAAATTCTGTAAATCGGTAACCATGTTTGATTTCAGAGGGTTTACGAACGAATACTTCGTTGTTTCTCAAAAATTCAACGGTTTGAATCAAATCAAAAAGTTCTCCTCCATAACAGCCTGCATTCTGAATCACCGCTCCGCCTGTCCACCCCGGAATCGTACTTAAAAACTCGGCTCCCGTATAACCCGATTGTGAAATTTGTCGAAATGTCGGCGTAGTATTGGTCGCCGATCCGATTCGGAATTTCCCCCCTCCTAAAGATTCAAATTCTTTAAATTTGCCGGACAAACGCAAAGTGACGAAGTTGTCCGGATGATCCGAGATCAAAAGATTCGAACCTCCTCCAAGAATTTTCCAAGGTATTTCGGATTTGTGAAAAATAAAAAGTGCTTCCAAGACCTGATCCGAATTTTCAGGTTCGACAACCACCGGACAAATTCCGCCGATCTTAAATGAAGATAGAATGTCTAAGCGTACTTCCGATTTAAAAGGTATTTTAGAAGATTCTAAGTTTTGCTTTAGATTTCGGATCCGAAGTTCGGAAAGAGCAAGAGACATAGGAACATTAAACGACGTTCCCCGATTATCTACCACAAGAAAAAGAACTCAAGGAAAATCCGAAATCGGTTCGATCTTGTAGAAAAGAGGTAATTTATGTTTTTTCTTTTGTTAGAATCCGTTTATCTCGATTTTGTTTCCGGGCGGACCGATTGGGAAACTTATTGTGAATCCGTAATTCTTCTCGCCCAAGATCAAGAAAAACTGGCCGGATTCGTTTAAAAGAAACTTCATGCTTTTTTCAAAACGGTAGCCTAACGATGGGTTTCTCAACGTTGCGGCGCAAACGGAAACCGTGAATCGTCGAACGGAGCGAAAACTGAAATTATGCGAAGGCTCATTTCATTTAATTCGCTTCCATAATTGTTTCTAATTTCTTAGATAAAAACATATCGGCGGGAGAAACGACAAAATCATCTAGTGGAATATTTTCTCGGTATCGCTTCTTCATCAGATATTTAACCGCGGAATTACTTAGATCGAAATCCTTGAATCTCTTATCTTCAGTGAGTTCAATGTTCAATGCTTTCTTAAATATTTTCCAAGCTAATTCTGTACAATAGATCTTTTCATCGGACCAATTGAAATAAATGTCATAGTGTTTCCCGATGGATTTCGTTAATTTTAATTTCTCATCGGTTAGAATCGTTTCCGAATTGGTTAACCTTTTAATTACAAAATGTTTATTTTTTCCTCTCGAAATAAAATTACGGATTTCAGTAATTTTTACCGGCTCGACGGCTTCTAAGACTCTTAGTTTTTCTTTGTATTTAAGGATTATTCCGACATGTGTAATCGCGATTTGGTGGCTATTTTGCTGATCTCTACATAAAGGAGTACCGCCAATTTTAGCACAAATCCCCGTTTAGGCGCGGAATTTTGGACACTCCATTATGTAAGAATGAGTAATAGCCTTGCCTTGTTCGGAGAAGGTTTCCTGAAATATTAAATCGCCTTCTTTAAGTTTATCGATGAAAGACTCGCTGTTCAATCGGACAGAAACGAGAAAAATCGGAATCAGGAATAATATTTTTAAATAATGTTTCATTTCTTTTAAACGGTGCTTTGCAGGCGTAACGCCTAACCATAATTTCACGAAATATTTTTCGGCTCTGGAGTATGCTAAACGCGCGAAAGAATTGGCGCGAGACTTGAGCGACCTTAGTCGCGTCTCGGAAGCCGCAGTTAGACGATTGGTTTCGCTTATATAGTTTTAAAATTTAATTCATTCGCAACTTTATTGAATTCTTTATCATACGAAAATATATGTAAATCCTCACCAAGTTCATTGCGAAATTCTATAGCCGTTGACAAATGTAAAGCATCTAAAGTTCTACAACCAGAAAGAATATCCTTGTTATTCAAATTCTCCATTGTTAACGAATCTAAATTTTTAAGATTGATCTCCTCAAGTAGTTTATCGAGTTCAGTTAATTTACTTTCTTTCCAAGCCGTTCCAAGTTTCTTTTTATTATGAAAGTAAGCCCTTTTGATGCTAATTTTACATTCTGCTTCTAAGAGTATTGAGCTTACTCTAAGCTCAAAAGTTTTCCACATCGTAATTGATTTATCTAAAGTCCGTTCTTGGAATATGATTGACAATAAAACACTTGAATCTATATAAACTATCATCGTTAGAAACGATCGGTTCGAGAATCTTTGTGAATAGTTTCCCAATCTATTCTTGGCATTTTTTCGGCATATCTTTTAACGATCGAATCAATTTGTGATTTATTTCTTTTTGCTAACTTGACTTTCCCTATTCGATTTTGCTCCTCTAAATAAATATAAGAACGTTTCTTTAAATCGTTTAGAAATTCAGAAGGCTTTTTAATTTCCGCTATTACTTGTTCGTGTTCTGTAATAACGATTGTCTCTCCGGCTTTTACTAAATGAAGATATTTACTTAGATTGTTTTTAAGATCTCTTATTCCTACGGATTTCATGACTTGATTATGGCCACTGTGGCTCTTTTTCAAGTCCTTTTCTCATGTTAAAAATAGCATTTTGGAAACTTGTGGCCAACGAAATGGATTCTCGACGTTACGTCTCGCAAACCGAGTGACAAAGCGAATGTGTCGAAGACTGTCACGGGGTCGCATGAGCGATCCCGAACGAAGCGAGAAGCCGAGGTTATCTGAGGCGGAAGTTCGAAGCGAACATAGCGTTTTTCTTGCGGGGCAAAAAGTAAAAGCCGTTTTAGCCGGCTGCAGCCTTAAGCGCGGCGATGTCAATTTTCTGCATCTTCAGCATCGCTTGTGTTGCGCGCTCAGCCTTCGCGCGATCTTTATGCGATATAAGTTGCAAGAGAATTTTAGGAGTTACCTGCCACCACATACCGTATTTATCCTGAATCCAGCCGCACATACTTTCTTTACCGCCGTCTGCGAGAAGGGCGTTCCAATAATAATCGACCTCTTTTTGCGTTTCTACGCTGATCATAAATGAGACGCCCCAGCTGAATTGAAATTCAGGTCCGCCATTGTAGGAAAAAAACCTTTGGCCGTTCAGAATGAAATCGGCCTGCATCGCGTTCGCCCTAATAACTTTGGATTTCTTGAAGATCGATACATAAAAATTTGCCGCTTCTTCGGGGTTCGCGTTGAACATGAGAAAAGGTGTTATGCTGTGCGACGGAGCACCCACGAATTTAACTTTTGTTTCATCAGGTTTCTGCTTCAGCGGACTGTTCTTTTTCTTTGATTTCGTCATGTTTTTCTCCTTTTTTTAGAGCGATTTGATCGTCTGCGTTGTAAATTTTACAGCTTGTCCTAAAACTCCAGTTTATTTTGTCAGAAAGATCAAGCTGCGGAAACTCAACAGAACGCTTCCTAAACTCAAATCTCACTTTCGAAGGATCGCGAGATAGGGCGCGTTCTGTGTTTTTGTTCCTCACCAGTTTTTTCCGTAAGAAAAGACTAACGAGGAACAGGTTCTTATGAAAATAGCCGTTTCGAATTTTTCGCCCGATAGGAATCCCGCTGTACGAACATTTAATGGTTTAGACAGTTCCATTGATGAATTTTTCGAATTGGTTTATCAGATAAATAGACTTCGTAGGCTGCTTTATATGATTTCCAGCATTGTTTAACGGACTTAATAAAAGTATTAAATCTTTCCGTCTATCAAACGGGAAGCTCGAAATGTTTCATGCGTAATCCCTGGTAGATAACGAAAAAGTCTCCTTGATGTTTCGCGGAATGCTTTTGCGCGCGGGGGGGGGGTACGAACGTCTTACAAGCCGAAGTGGCAAAACAATGTGCCGGAGACCAAGTGAGGATTGCGATAGCAATTCCGAAGCGCCGCGAGGAGCCGCAGTTAGACGACGTTCTGAGATATCTAAGCGCTAATAAGCTCTTTATAATTTCTAATCTCTTTAAGCTCAGCTGATATTTTATCACGTTCCTCTCTGATTTCGAATTCGTCTTGAATTCCCATCCAAAACTCTACCGAATTTCCAAAGAATTTAGAAAATCTTAAAGCAGTATCGGCAGTAATTCCCCTCTTCCCATGAATTATTTCGCTCACTCGCGTTGGATTTATCTTTGTTTCCTTTGCTAAACGATAGGCAGTTATATTCATTGGAAGTAAAAACTCTTCATTTAGAATTTCACCAGGGTGAACATTTGGAATTTTTTTCATTTATTACTACTCCTAATGATAATCGACTATTTTAACATCATAAGCATTTGATTCTTTCCATTTAAAGCAAATGCGCCATTGATCATTAATTCTAATACTATATTGGCCTAATCTGTTACCTGATAACTTTTCTAAACGATTAGAAGGTGGAATCTTTAAATCCTCAATATTCTTTGATCGTGCTATCATAACTAATTTTCGATACGCAATCTTTTGAATTTGATTAGGTAATTTCTTCGAAAACTCTTGATTCCAAACTTTTTCCGTTTCTGACGACTTGAAAGAACTAATCACAATTAATATTGCTGGAATTCGATACTATTGTCAATCGATATTATTTCTTAAATTTAGTCTTTTTGCACTCTATTTTATTAATCCGAGAATCTCCTCAATCGGATCTTGAATTCAGAAACTGTTCTCAAAATGTCGCCTAACGGACTAGCGTAAACGACGTTGAGTATCCGAGCGGCTTGTGCACGAAAGGGTCACGAACTTACTATTACTGTAAGTCTCTTGTATTACAGCGTAGTAAATTGAGTGAAACGATGTGGCGAAGTCTGCAGTGGGAGTCCGAGCGGGGACCGTGAGCGACGAACGAAGCAAGAAGTCGAAGTTAGGCGATGTAAGCTGAACTTTAAATTTATAATCCGATATTAGCTGACAAAATGAATTTTACCTTATCCCTGTCTCTTTCTTTCTCAAGCGTAAAGGATTCACCGAATTCATTATCTGAAATGTAAATTTCTTTGTTATAAATTCGACTTTCCGGTGTTGATTTTAAAATTGAGATAATTTTTTTGAGATTTATTCCGGATTCGTTAAATCGACTTACTAATTCAAGTATACTGATTAGTTTCCTGTAGGGTTTCTTTTTGTCTTTTTTAGACTTGAGAATCGTAATTTTATATTCGATCCAATAAGATTCACAGCCTTTGTTCTCAATTAACAATTTAGTATTTGGATCTACTTCGATTTCTTCTTTATAAACCCAAGATTCTATATTAGAAACAAGTCTCTTAATTTTAAGAGGGCTATTAGAAGCGATAGTAGAAGTCGGCTCTGATCGAACACAATCTGTCTTTCCATCGGAATAAGTGGGTAAAGAAGCAATCATTATACAGACAATAAATTTATAATATCTCATTTTTTACCTAAAAGCTAAGCCAAAGTTAGCGTTTAAAAAAGTTAGCCTAAAATTAGATTAAGGAATCGTGCAATTTCTCTGACTTCACCAATGGAATGATGTCGAAGCAACAAAGCAATGTGCCGGAGACCAAGTGAGGATTGCTATAGCAATTCCGAAACGACGCAGTTAGTTGCTTTAAACCAACCTATCTTTTTAGCTCTTCCTCTACTTTATCTGAAAGTAAAAGCTTTATTAAAGATTGATACGGAATATCTTTCTTATTCGCCATAACTTTTAATCTATCAATTAATGCTTCAGGTAATCGCAGGGAGATCATTTTTGTTGTAGGCTTTAAATTTGGGAAAGATACTTTTTTAGCCTTTGAATAATCAATATAATCCGCAGAATCATTCTTAGACCAAAAATCAATTTCAGAACTTTCTGATTTTAAATGAGGTATTTTTTTACGAGTTTTCATAGATTTTTCTTTCCCGAGGAGTCATTTCTCGAACTGAAATAGGTCGAATCTTCTCTTTTCGAATTGTTATTACCGCAAATAACTTTTTTCCTTCATTCGTAATTCCTAAAACAATATATCGATCTTCTTTTCCTGAATGGTAATCATCTGGAACGACAAGTAAAGGATTGTTAAAAAAGATTTCTTCTATTTCGCCAGGTTTTACTTTATGCTTTTTCCAATTCTTTTCAATATTACCTAAATCCCAATCGAAACCTATGATCTGGCTTAAATTTGGTAATTCCATTTGTATATCGTTAAGATATACAGCTTAAATTGAATTTCAAGTAAAATTTACTATTATCAGCCTCTTTTCTGTTGATTTCTTTAATAAAAACTTCAAACTCTCAAGCTTTGCTTTCAAAATAAATTTTAGCCACTATTGCAACTAACGAAATAGGCTTCTCGACGTTTGCGGTCCTGGAGCGCGCTAAACGCGCGAAAGGATTGGTACGAGGCTTGAGCGAGCCTTAGCGAACGTCTTGCAAACCGAAGTGACAAAGCAATGTGGCTTTAGCCCGGAGTGAGAGTTTGCGGAGCGAATCTCGAACGAAGCGAGGAGACGAAGTTAGTTGCAGTAGCCCGTTAATTAAAACACTAATAACTTAATATTATCTAAAGCTTCTTTCAAAGAAAACTTGTTTATCGATTCTATGAACTCTGCTTCACGGATGGTCCAATCTAAGTTTTTCACTTGATCAGAAAGAATTACCCCATCAATTTTCTTCGATTTAATTGTTACTTCGAATGGATAACCTTTAATCTTACTAGTAATCGGACAAAAAATTGCTAATCCAGTTTTCAAATTATATTCTTTAGGTGATAAGACTAGTGCTGGTCTACGACCTTTTTGTTCGTGACCTGCCTGAGGAGTAAAGTTGAGCCAAACTATATCTCCTTTTTCAGGAATATATTTCTTACCCTTTACCAAGCTTCTTTACCTATTGAAGTACCCGTTGAAATTTCAGAGTGAAGATTTTGTTTCGTAATTTTAGAAAGTTTCCCCTCTAGAGAAGCCTTTCTCATTGGATAGATTACAATTTTATCCCCTTCATATTGTAATTCAACGTGGCTTCCGTCATTTAACTCTAATTCCGTTGCCATTGCTTTTGGAATTCTAATTCCTAAGCTATTACCCCATTTTTGAATAATTGATTCCATAAATTAACTATATATACATTGTATATACTTTTGAGAATTTGTCAGCAATTTTTTAGAATCAAATTTAATGATTTAGAAATAAGTTTCTTTCGTTAAAATTTATAGGTAAATGTCCCTGCTTTTTCTATAAATTTTAGGGCTATTGCAACTAACGACAAGTGATTGTCGACGTTCGCGTTTCTGGAGCGTGCCTAAGCACGCGGAAGAATTGGCGCGAGGCTTGAGCGACATTAGTCGCGTCTCGCAAGCCGAGTGACAAAGCGAATGTGGCGGAGCCCAAGCAAGGGGCGCGAAGCGAACCCGAAGCGCAGCGACAATTTTTAGTTATCTGCTGTGCCGCCGCCCCGAAGTCTAATTGGCGACGCCAAGGACGGCGGAGACGATTACTGATCTCTACATAAAGGAGTACCGCCAATTTTAGCACAAATCCCCGTTTAGATGTAGAATTTTGGACACTCTATTATGTAGGGATGAGTAGTAATAGTACTTTTAATTTTTTAAATATCTAAAAGATCTTTTGGTTTTACTTTCAATTGCTTAGAAAGTTTAAATATTGAACTCGCAGTAAAATTGGCTCGTCCTGCTTCAATATCTTGTAATGTTCTTACCGGAACAGCATAATCCCCTTCGTCCATGCTTTCCTGAGTAAATCCTTTTTCTTTACGCACTTTCTGAATATTTCTTCCGACTTTTTGTAAAAATTCTTCTAATTCCACGCACGGTATAATGCGGCATTGTTGACAAAAAGTGAACGCAGCATACCGTGGGATACATATTCTTTAAGGATTTCCATCTTTTAATTAGAAAACTTAAAACCACAATTCTAAAGTCTTTCGAAAAACAGGCAAATTCAAATATAAGAGAAATATCAAAGGAAGAACAGAAGGCGTTCTTTGATCGGCTTAGAACCGCGAGGATCGAAGCTAATTTAACTCAGGCTCAAGTTGCAAAGAAACTCGGAAGGCATCAAAGTTACATTTCGAAGATTGAATCTGGCGAGCATCGATTATTGATTGAAGACTTTTGTAGGCTATTCAGACTTTATAATAAACCTCCTGAGTATTTCTATTCTGTATTTTCTAAATAATGATTCTATTGGATCGAAAAATTCCGCCCGAGTAAAATCTGCGAAGCAGTTTTAACGAGGGTATGAAGAAGTATAAAATGGTTTATCCTGCTTCCCGATCGCGAAGCGTTCGGGATATTCTAACCATTTGAAATTTCCACAGCATCCTTTCCAACTTGCATTGCGCATCTATATTTTGAGATATCGCTGTTTTTCTTAGCTTTATTCAAATCTGATTTCAAAACATTAATTGCACTTTCTCTTTCAACATCATCGTTAAATGATGCCTTCCAAGCCGTGGTTAAGTCACCTATTTTTGTCCACTTATCTTTTTCCAATGATTCGTAAAATTTCTTTCGGTTTTCATCAGTTGCATTCGGTAAATCTAATGTAATTAACGCTTTATATCCCATTTTACTTTCCTTAAATTTAATAAACATTATAGCCAGCCAAGGACGGCTGGCGTTTCTTAATTTTTAATTCCTAAAATATTTAATGCTTTAGAATTATTTTTGAGAATAAATAACATTCTTTGAGCCGGACCTTGTGGAATGTTTTTCCCCGATTCCCAAGCCTCTATTGTTTTGGCAGAAACACCTAATGCTTGAGCAAAAGTATTTTGAGTAAGATGTAAATTAGTTCTAATATTTCTAATTTCTTTACCTTTGAATGTTGGTAATTTTTGAATTTCAATAATCTGCGCTTTTACACCCGGAACTTTTTTACCTTTAGTGTATTCAATGGCTTCATTAAGTCCTTTAGAAAGACTATTAAATAACTTGCTACTTTCTTTTTTCATGTCGCGCTCTCTTTGATTGAATCGCTTCTTTTAAAGAAGTTACTAAATCTGATAATATCGTTAATTCTTTCTTAGAAAGATTTTCTTTGTCATTCTTTTCAAGAAGTGTTATTAGGAATAATACTGAGAATTCCTCAATATCTAAGTAAAAGACTCGAATTCCCCCACTTTTACCTATTCCTTTCTTTTTCCATCGTATCTTTCTGATTCCATTAGAATCTTTAATAACTGGACCATACTTCGGATTTTCTAATAGAAACTCCTGAAGTTCTTTTAACTCTTCATCAGCAAGTCCAGCTTTCTTCCAAAATAGATCGAAATCCGGAAGGTGAATGAATATTCTTTTCAATAAATCAATTATCCCTATTTAATAGGGTATTGTCAATCTCTAAACCTTTACAAAATTTTGGCTTTAATCGCCGCATGGACGCGGCGAAAACAACCTGAGAAGCCTTGGCAAAAATGTTCGCCTAACGAAATAGGCTTCTCGACGTTTGCGGTTCTGAAGCGTGCCTAAGCACGCGAAAGAATTGGCGCGAGGCTTGAGCGACATTAGTCGCGTCTCGCAAGCCGAGTGACAAAGCAAATGTGCCGAAGGCCAAGCAAGGGTTGCGGAGCAATCCCGAAGCGCCGCGAGAAGCCGCAGTTAGGCGATGGAGCATGCCCTTTAACTTTTCATTAGCGATGCAATTCGAGTTTTAGAACTTCGATTTTCAGGTCTAAAATGGCAAGTCCCGCATTTGGTCTTATCTCGACACGTTTGGCAAATTGAATCTTCATTCAATGTATTTGCTAAAAATGCAATAATATCCTCGGACGTCTTAGTCATTGGTTTACCTAAAGCCCAAGCAATTCTGCGCAACGTTCGTGAAGATTCCAGAGTTAATCTCGGTGAATATGCCATTTTTTTCTCCTTATCACATTAGAATTCATTATGTGAATATATGCCACATAATGAGACCAAGTCAAGAGAAAATGTTATTTATTATCACATATTCTGAAATTTTGTGAGGAATTATGCTTTAAACCTAATGAATGCTACTAATCCTTACGTTGTGAGAGTAGATTCTAAAAGTATCGGAGAACGATTATTGTACTTTCGTAAAAGTATAAGTTTTTCGCAAAAGCAAATGGCCGAGAAAGCAGACATCGATCGCTCTTACATTGCTCATGTCGAAAATGGAAGTATTCCTTCAAGTGAATTTATCATTAAGCTCGTTAATGCTTTTCACCTTTCGGTAGATTGGTTGCTAACTGGCAATGGGAAAATGCTTTTACCCGATGAAGAACATGTCTTTAATAAACTTAAAGAAGAACATATTCAATTTCTTGAAAAATTAACTAAATTAACTCCTCAAAAACAGACAAAGCTAATAAATGCTTTCAAAGATATTATTGAAACAGAGTAAATTTTTCTGAATCTCCCCTTCTTTTTTAAATCATTGTTATTAAAAATTATTTTGCATGCTCTGTCGCCTAACGTGTTCGAATTGCCGAAGCTTGCGCGAAGCGGTAATTTGTTGTTATGCGCTGTCCGCGCAAGGAGAGCTCTACAAGAGGGGTTCACGTTTCCGGTTTATTTCAATGGGTAGGACTGTTTTTGAGCTTGCCGTGACTGATGGCAGTCTACTGTCAAAACGCCAACAATCCTGGAGGGCTGAGACGAGCATTGGATCCGGCCACAGGGATTTACCGCCAATGTGTTCGCGGTTTTCTGCAATTATCGCACGAATACATGGTAGCAGGTGGTTGATAGCCGGCGCGACCCCATGTGAGCGTAGGATCGAGCGCGGGCGATCCGACCAACTGAGGGACAGAAAATATTCCGGGAGCGGCGCATGTGTCTCATCGAAGTACTGACTAAGACCGGGAGAAAGGTCAACGCCAGCGGCGCACGCGGTGAGCGCTTTCACTTGGTCCGGAGAAAGGCGGAACGAATTTTCGCGTAGTTTAGAGTCCAAGGAGTGATCATCAAGGAGAGGAGTATTGGGGCCGCCGAATGGCATTTGCAAACGAGCCCAGAAGGCGACTACGACAATGGCCTGTGCCGGGGCGAAAGTAAAACAATCAAAGCAGTATGCCGCCGGGGAGAAACAATGCTCTCGTTCCGACCCCATATGCTTTTCGGCAAATACTAAATTGAAAGAGCGATATTTGTCGTTCACGCTTTTCCTCCTCCTTGCGCGGATGGCGCATAACGAAATAGGCTCCTCGACGTTGCGGCCGCAAGCGCTTGAGCGCGACGCGGTTGGCACGAGGTTCGAGGCGCATTAGCGCCGTCTCGCGAACCGAAGTGACAAAGTAATGTGCGGAGCCGGAGTGAGAGTTTGCGGAGCAAATCTCGAACGGAGCGAGGAGACGAAGTTAAGCGACGTGCCGCGTAACTTAAATAAAGTTAATCAAATAAATCAGGATGCGTTCCAGTTCTTTCAAATATGATTGAATCGCCATCTAACTTGTAGATTAAAAGCCAATTCGGTTCAATATGACATTCACGCCGATTTTTATAATTCCCGGTTAATTTATGATCTTTGTATTTTGGACTTAATGGAATACCATCGATTAACTGGGACATTATTCCTTTAAGTTTGTCTAAGTCCTTTTTACGTTTTTTCTGTAACTTTATATCTTTATCAAATTGTGTAGTATAGCCAGGAGCGAATTTCATATCTCCAGCTTCTTAAATAGTTCATCTTTAGATTTAAAAGACTTTATACTTTTCTTTTTATCTGTAGACTCAAATGTTTTTTGAGTTACTTTATTCGGTATTTTAACCGGGAAAGGTAATCCTTTACTAAGTTTAATTTGATGATAAAAAATATTAATAGCTTCTGAAGCAGAAATACCTAAATGATCGAGTATATTTTCTACGTCTTTTTTTAAGTTACCTTCGACTCTCGCTCGAATCATTGCTGTTTTTGCCATTACAATTACCTTTAAATTAATTGTTCCCCAATTGAGATACATTGTCAAGCTTAACTTTGCCTTAAAAATTATTCAAACTGAATAGTTTTGATCATCTGATAAATCCGCGGCATGTTCGCTTAACGAAATAGGCTTCTCGACGTTTGCGGTTCTGAAGCGTGCCTAAGCACGCGGAAGAATTGGAGCGAAGGCTTGAGTGAGCCTTAGCGAACGTCGCGCAAGCCGAGTGACAAAGCAAATGTGCCGAAGGCCAAGCGAAGGTTGCGAAGCAATCCTGAAGCGCCGCGAGAAGCCGAAGTTCGTGCGAATTTGAAAGATTATCGACATGGGTAAAGCAGGTCACCGTGTGTAATTCAGTTTGGTTGGTTTCTCAAGTTTAAGGCCAAATGATGGCAGTTCAGTTCAAAGGCATTCCGAAGATAAACAAAGTGTGCTGCATGACGTAAATAACCTGTATCGAGGTGCACCTGGTCACAGTTTTCCTCCTTTGCGATCTGAATGACGTGCTTAAGAAGTTTATCCCCATAGCCATGACCGTGAAAATCTCGCTTCGTAATCAGATCGTCGATATACAAAATTTTACCCCAAGCTAGCATATGGAAAAAACGAAATCCAATGCATGCAATAATTTCCTTATCCGAGCAAATAGCATGAATGCTATACCCCTCAGAGATCTGCTGCAACACCATTTGTACAAATACTTCCTTGTCGGTCAGATGCGGCCTCAGTTCTCGAAAAGCGGGATAGGCATTTTCGATATCAGATATAGATTCGATTTTTCGAATTTGAAGAGATTCCATATTAACCAATCCTCAAAATTGCAATTCCCATCTCAGAGCACAGTCACGGAAAAGTAGCAGGACGACAAACTTAATATCCTTACCCTTCCGCCCTCAAGTTCACCGACAAGGCGTATATTTTGCAGTGCGAATGGCAGTCAATTCTTGGATTAAGTAATTGGTTCCAATTTCAAGTAAACATTTCTATATTACCGCCTACTGCAAGTATTCCAATCATGCTTAGGTCGTTTCCCTAACTACAAATTCACGAATGTCTTTGAAGTTTCCCTTCTTAAAAACTCAACTATCTTTTCCGAAATGACTTCTTTTGGAAAAGGTCCTATCTCTGCGACTTTTCCAAAAGAAGAATAAATAATCACACTCGTCTCTCCTTCGCCAAAACCTTTCTCATTTTTCCCGACATAGTTTCCAACGATATAATCCAGATTCTTACTTTTTAACTTGCCGATGGCGTGTTCTTCCAGTGAATTCGTTTCCGCCGCAAAACCCACCAAACAACAACCGTGGATTGTATCTTTCAAAATCTTAGAACTCACGGTCTTCAAAATGTCCGGATTTTTTACAAACTCCAAAAGCAAAGTTTCACGACCATCCTCTTTTTTGATTTTGGTTTCTTTACTCTCGGCCGGTCGGAAGTCCGCCGGAGCGGCGGCCATAACCAATAGAGTGTCGGATTGAATTTCAGAAAGAACGATATCACACATTTCTAAAGTAGTTTCTACGGAAACTCTTTTGATTCCGATGGGACTTTTATATTCTTCTTGAACTAAACCGTGAACGTAAGTGACATTCGAGATCCATTTCCCGATTTCTTCGGCGATATGAAATCCCATCTTACCGGAAGAAGCGTTCGAAATATATCGAACTGGATCGATCCATTCTCTCGTCGGTCCGGATGTAATGATAGCCTTGGAAAATCCCACTTTGATTTCTCTTTATCTAAGATTTTTTTTGGTGTACGTCCAAAATCAACTTTTGAATCAAAGAAATTTCGGCTAACTTTCCATAACCTTCATCCCCACAAATGACCACACCTTTGGAAGGATCTGCGAGAATTATTCCGTCGTCCATTAAACGTTTTAAATTTCTCTGAACCGCCGGATGTGCGTACATAAAAGGATTCATCGCCGGAGCGACGATCACCGGACAATTTGCCGCAAGATACGTGGAAGTTACGAGATCGTCCGCAATTCCGTTCGCCATCTTACCGATGATGTTCGCGGTTGCGGGAACCACTGCAATCACTGAGGCGGAATTTTTTGCATCGATATGAGCCATTCCCTCTTCGTATTCGTCAACCCGAACTTTTTTGCCGGTCATTGCTTCGAACGTAATCGAACCGACAAACTTAGTCGCGTGTGCGGTCATAATCACATTTACCGGATAACCTTCTTTCGTGAGATTCCGCACGAGTTCACAGGCTTTATAGGCCGCTATACTTCCTGAAACAGCAATGAGTATTTCTTTTCCGGAATTGGACATAGACATATCATATCCGATTTTATTTTTTAGACTGAACCTTATTGCCTAAACCGACTCTCGTAAAACGTACGGAAAGAATTTTATTCCCTTCCATTTTCTCGACAGTAAGAGTTCCCGATTGTAAAGTAATCGTGGAACCTTCTTCCGGCATATCTTCTAAACGACCTAAAATAAAACCTGCAATCGTGCGAATGTCCTTGATCTCTTCTTCTTGAACACCTACGAGAATTTCTTTCAGATCGTCCAACTCCGCTGCCCCATCGATCGTAAAACTGTCGGAATGTTGCGTGGGAAACGGGTCCGTCTCGTGATCGTCGGTTTCGTCGCGGATCTGTCCGAAAATTTCTTCGATGATATCCTCTAAAGTAAGAAGGCCGGAAACTCCGCCGTATTCGTCGATAACGATTGCCATATGCTGTTTGTTTTCTCTGAGTTTTTGCATCACCTTTTCGATCGAAAGACCCTCGGGGACGAAAATCGGAGGTTGCATAATGGCTGTTACTTTTTCCTTTCTTCCTTTTTTGGAATGGGATAACCAAGTAAGATATGTTTGGACGTGAATGATTCCTATAATCTTATCCGTGTTGCCTTCATAAATCGGATATCTCGAAAAATGATGTTCCGCGATGATCGAAATCAAGGAATCCATCATGGTATCGTGCGGAATTCCTATGATACTCAAACGATGAGTCATCACGTCCTTTGCCTGATGTTCCGAAAACTGGAACGTGTTTTGGATGATCTGAAATTCTTCCTGGTCGATTTTCCCCTGTTTATTTTGTTCCTCTATGATGATCATCAATTCTTCGGGGGAGTGCATCATTCTACTCTTATTGGCTTGGATTCCCATCAACCTCAAAAGAAAGGAAGTCAACTCGTTTAAGAAAAAAGTAATCGGATAGAATATATAATAAAAGAAGAATAAAGGAATGCTGATAAAAAGAGCGATCGTTTCCGTATTCTGAATTGCGATCGTTTTAGGAAGAAGTTCTCCCAAAAGAATATGAAGAAACGTGATAATCGTGAACGAAACTGTAATCGCCAAACCATGAATTGTCGCCTCGCTTGAGGAATATCCGAACATTTCTAAGAGAAAAACAAGCCATCTTGAAACGTATCCCTCGCCGACCCAACCTAACAAAAGACTGGCGATTGTGATTCCGACCTGACAGACGGATAACATATCGTTTAATTTTTGAGCGGCGCGTTTTGTAACGAGCGCGAGAGGTTTATTTTCCTTAATCAATTCTTCCAAACGGGATGGACGAATCGAAACCAAAGCGAATTCTGCGGAAACGAAAAATCCATTGGCGAATATAAGTAGTACGATGATAAAAAAACCGATTAATTCCATTGTGAGAGAATAAAGATCAGATGAGATTTAAGATAGTGTGAATTTAAAATGAACCCTATTTTTAGGTTTGAGGAACGGCAATTGAGTATTGTTGGAATATAGAACTGACTACCTTCGGCGTCCATGTGATTTTACTGGATAGGATCTTTGAATTGTCGAAAAATGTCGATCGTTTAAAAGAAAAAACACTCGATTTTATGGGACTAACGTTTTGAAAAAACGCAGCTTTTCGAATTCATTCCATGTGTTTTCGAATTCGAATTCCATGAAACGAGGCGCCCAATTCGTTGGTTTCCTGAGAAAGTTTTTCCA
The DNA here is from genome assembly GCF_000243815.2 of Leptospira alexanderi serovar Manhao 3 str. L 60. Classification (GTDB taxonomy): domain Bacteria; phylum Spirochaetota; class Leptospiria; order Leptospirales; family Leptospiraceae; genus Leptospira; species Leptospira alexanderi. Next base: position 224,577 of record NZ_AHMT02000005.1, read on the forward strand.
AAAGGTTTATGTCCGATTCTGAATTTAAATTTAATGATGGAACGTAGTACATTCTATATACTCCGGAATTGATCCAAAAAGAAACCCAATCCAAAAAGTCTTCCGACCTTCCTTTCCAGCCGTTTCCGCTCAGAGAATCCCTCGTAAAAATCAGTCGTTGTGGGGTGTTTCTAAAGTCGTAACGTCTGTGTAATCTTGAAAAACGAATCTGTTCTTCGCCGCAATTCCAAGAATATTCGTTTAAATTTTCGGGAGAATTGTCTTCTACCTTCAAGTTCCAAACCATCATCGAACGATTTCCAACGAGTAATTTATTTCCTTCAAAATGTGTGAAACTTACTTTTTGGAAATTAGAACTTGATAGTTGGTCCGGGTTTTTACAATCACAGACGTAAATACGATCGGATTTAATTTTATCGCCCTTTCTACTGAATTTAGTAAATAACCTGAAATCTACGTCCGGAAATTCTTTTTTGAGATAATCGAAAGACTCCATTCCGGAAACGTTTAAGTAAATTTGAATGCTAGTTTTTTTATTCAGAGACTCGATCAAAGATTTTAATATGACTTGAACGGTGAACGAAGAGGCGGACTCGGAAGGAATTTCCTTCAATTCCAATTCCTGAGAATTACTCGGTTTCCAAAAAATATAAGTTCTTTTATCTCTTACAAAAACGCTCAATACGGGTAAACGGGATTTTTTGATCTCCTGATTTCGAAACGGATCAAATTCTTCCAAAAGTCGCATAACCTCCGTTTTTCGGATTTCGGATCGGCTCGAACTCAAACGTTCTTTAGGTCCGGGATAAAATCCTCGAAACGAAGAGATTCTTTGGCTAGTATCGATTATGGAAACGAGAGTATTCGGATACGCAGTGTTTCCCATTGTTTCTTTCTGTTCCAAGCGAGACAAAAAACCCAGAAGTTCTGTTGTATGTCCGTGAAGAGCGTAGTAGTTGATTGCGGCGTCCGTAAATTCCCGCACACCGTAAACGACCGGAAGATAATTTTTCAATTGAAGAAGCATATCGTCCGGCATTCTGTGGATCGTAATCGCGACCGCTTGGTCTAAAGCGCTCTTCACGGTTCTTAAGGATTTGGATTCTTTATGGGAATAGAATAAACCGGTAAGCCGAATCCATTCTTCCGTATAAACCGGGTCCGCGGTTTTTAAGATTCCGTACGCTTTCGTAAATTCTATGATCGCTTTTCTGAGATCGTTTTTTTTGTAATGAATGAATCCATTCAGTAATGTGGAGGCGTATTCCACTCTTTTCCAGCCCTTGCTCTGCGCTAAGAAAGTGATTTCCGTCGCCATTTTTCCCGCGACCTCGGGTTCGTCATTCATCAGGATTTGTATGATTCTGAGTCGGGTAAACAAATCGTCTTCGGTTAAATTTTTCGGAGTGGAAACGGATTTGAGAGCATCGACCGCTTTAAAGGAATTTTTCGATCTCCAGATCGCCATCGAAATCAAATCTCTCGCACTATTGATCGAAATCGGTTCCCCCAAAAACGGATTTGAAATCGTGGATGACCATTCTAAAAAATCCAAGTTCAAATAATAATCCAAAGATTTCTTATATTCCTGATTGAGATAAGCAATGGTGCCTAACTTTAGGTACAAATGATTTTTATAAGAGGTTCTTAAGTCGGGACGATATTTGAGAATGTAATCCAAAACTTTCTCTGCGGAAATAAAATCCCCTCCGATCAAATAGTAATACGCCAGTTTTTCGTATGAGTAACCGATCACTCTTCCGCTCAAATTTTCGGAGATGATGAGGATCTTTTGAAAGTGAACCGCTTCTCTGGAAAGTCCGAGTTCGGCGAGTTCATCCGCTATGTTGTAGATGATATTACTCAAAAAAGGGATGTATTTTAGTTCTGGATCTTCGAGGAACGGAGCAAGCGTTCGGTTTAGATTCAGATATTCTCTTTGGTATGATTTTGCCTTCGGAGAAAAATCGGAAAGATATTTTTTCAGACGTAGAGTTTTACAAAGGGAATAATAAACAGCCTTCCTGGAACATTTAAGATTTTCCGGAGATTTCTTTTCGAACACAACGAACTCGAAACCTTTTGCCAATTCCTTGAGGTACGAAGAACTTTCATTTTTGGAAAACTGAATTAGCAAGTTGCGGGAAGACTCTTTGGAATTAAAATTCAATTCTTTTAATATTCTTAAAAGAATTCCTCCTAAAACGAGTTCGGGTTCCGCCCCGTTCGTAAGTTTGATCAGCGACTCGTAGCGCCGAACGTCCTTGTTCAGAACGTAGTATTCTCCCGCAAAAAAAAGAAAATCAGATTTTTCTAATAGACTTAAACTGTCGGGAAAAGAATCGATCTCCGAGTTCGATTGGAAGACGGTTCTTCCGTTTAAATTGAAAGAAAAACCGTCCGCACCTTTCGCCCATCCGAATTCCTGCTTTGTTTGAGCGACAATCGAATGAGAATATACGAGACTCAAGAGCAGACAAAAACGGAATTTAAAGGAAAGAAGCTTCAATGTTGATCAAACTAAAACGCCTTCTCTCTTTAGATCGCGTTTCATAAGGTCTTTCACAACTTCTTTCGGATTCTTGCCTTCGTAAAGCATTTTATAAACTTCGTTCGTAATCGCCATTTCGATCCCCAACTTCTGTGAAAGTTCGTATGCGCTTTGAGTAGTCTTTATTCCTTCCGCGACCTCGTTCATACTGGAGAGAATTTGCTCCAAGGTTTCTCCTTTTCCCAAACGAAAACCGACCGTACGATTTCGGGATTGTTCTCCGCAACAAGTCAAAATCAAGTCTCCCATTCCGGAAGGTCCGAGAAAAGTCATCGGATCGGCGCCCAACTTCAAACCGATTTTCGTGATCTCGTTTAATCCTCTTGTAATTAAAGCCGCTCTTGTGTTTTGACCGAAGCCGAGACCGTCGCTG
>NZ_AHMT02000005.1:232500-256527 GCF_000243815.2 Leptospira alexanderi serovar Manhao 3 str. L 60
GAACTCTTTGTCTTACCCTATACGGAGACTTGGATTTGTTAACGATTAGATCCAAACCCAAAGGTAGGATGCCGATCCAGACGAAATGGTTTCAGGAAGATCGGAGAGAGGGAGTTTATAAATCCATCCGCAAGTATGTTTCTTCCGGAAGACAATGTTACATCGTTTATCCGTTAGTCGAAGAATCGGAAAAGGTGGATCTCAAATCTTGCATCGAAGCTTACGAACATCTGAAACACGAAATTTTTCCAGGCTTTGAAGTAGGACTCGTTCACGGAAAATTAGAAACGCCGGAAAAGGATCGAGTCATGAAAGAATTCTCCAAAAACAAAATTCAAATCCTCGTATCCACAACCGTGATCGAAGTGGGAATCGACGTTCCCAACGCGACCGTGATGGTGATCGAACACGCAGACCGTTTTGGAATTTCTCAATTGCATCAGTTGAGGGGGCGGGTCGGTCGCGGAGATCAGGAAAGTTTTTGTATTCTCATGACGGACTCTAAGGTTACCGAAGACGCAAAGGTTAGGTTGGATGCGATGGTAAACTTCTCCGACGGATTTGCATTATCCGAAATCGATCTCCAACTCCGAGGACCCGGAGAATTGATGGGAGTTCGTCAAAGCGGTCTTCCGGATTTTAGAATTGCGGATTTAAGAAAAGATTCCAAGCTGATCGAACTTACGAAAGAAGACGCGGCGTTGTTCGGAAATCCGGGTGATTTGGAAAAAGAGGAAATTCGGGGAAGATTCAGCGAAGGAAGACTGTTGTTTTCGAATTAATCGTTCTAAACGAATGAACTTAGACCTTTAATGCCTTCAAGTTCGGAAGATAGACGAATATCGTTTAATGGAAGTTCGGCGAAAGGTTATAATTTACTAAAAAAGGAAATTGTTATGTCATCAAAAATATCCAAAATAAAACTAACCGGATTACCAGGATTTGAAAATGCATTCGAATTAGAATTTAACTCACATCTAACATCTCTAATAGGTCCAAACGGATCAGGGAAAACCACATCTTTGTCCGCTATCCATAGCATTTTTGATTTTCTAAACAGAGGCAAATTTGAGAAGAGAGATATTTCAATCGATAATTGGCTTAACTGGGATATGGCAGAAATAGAATTGAAAATATCTGGAGGTTTCAGAAATAGCGACAAAAACTTCCAAGCGCTAGGCGAGCAGATAGATATCATAACTATTTCTCTTAGAAATACGAATAAAGAGATCTACGTTTCCTCAATTTCTACTTATTTAGGACTCGTCAAAATCAACGATTCAAGTAATTTATATCTCAATTCTGAACAACTTGAACTTCTAAATAGGAATTTAAGTGATTTGAGAACGAAAGAAATACAACAATCAAACCATTTAGCTGTAATTCAGAGACAAGGGAATGTTTCTCAAACTCAAAATGCTCAATCCACGTTAGATGGGATAAGAAGAGAAATTAAATCCTATGAAGAGCAAATAAACAAAGAAAGTATTGATCTATTAAATTTTAATGAGTCTGGAATTCGCAGAGAACCTTTTGAAAACTTTCTACGAGAATTATCAATACCAAGATCAAAATTTATAAGATTTGGCGAAACAGATTTTTCGAATGTCACCGATACTATAAAAAATATTTCAAAAATAAGAGGAGGAAAGGATCCAGAAGAGAAATATACAGAAATCAAACGAAAACTAAAAGATCTGCTACAACAAGAACCTCATTTTTATCACGATCGAGATAATGGAAATCAAGATTACCTCGAAATCAACAATGTTGAATACCAAAAAGTATCCACCGGTACAAAAATTTGCTTATTTTACTTTTCCCTTATTTTTGAAACTAAGGACAATGATTTAATTATTTGGGACGAACCAGAAAATGGCTTACATCCAACGCGAAGATACAAAATTTTAGATTTAATCCTCAGCGATACTCGACAATTTCTGATAGCAACTCACTGGCCCCTGTTTGTAACCAAAATTGTAATGTCATACGTACGATATGTGAGCATAAAAGTATCGATGGAAAGAATTACTTAAGTCTTGAAAAAACAATGGATAAAGTCGGTGCTTTTCAAGTAGCTGATAGCCTCGGATTGTCCCCATCGCGAATTCTTTTTACGTCCAATGTCGTTATTTGGGTAGAAGGTCCTTCCGATATGATCTATTGGAGAAAAATAATATCGATTCATCCGAAAGGAACAAATCTAATAGAAGGATTCGACTATTCATTTCTTATGTACGGTGGAAAATGCATTTCACATCTTACTGCAATGGAAACTAATCAAAAACTAGATATAACTTCGATTTGCAGACATCCAATTTTCATCGTTGATTCAGATATTGATGAAATATCAAAATACGAAAAACCGTCTGAAAATTTGAAAGAAAGTGCAAAGATAATAATGAATTTATTTAATGATGCAAAAAATCCACCCGGGAGCAATCTATTTTTATACTCAAATGGGAGAGAAATGGAAAACTATCTTCCAATCGATAGTATAAAATACGCATTGTCAATGGTTGTCTCTGATTTAACGGCTGATGAAATAACTCAACTAAATCTAAATGATTCCGATTGGCCAGTAAATGAAAAGTATTATGAAATGCTTGATAGAAAATTTAGACTTTCTAAAATCACTGTAGAAACAAAGGCAGGCGAAGTAAAGGGTAAAGGTTTCACAAAATGGGGAGAAAAAAACAAAACTGAATTCGTTAAGTTTTGCTTAGAATTGGATAATTTCAAGAATCTGAATCTTCGACACGGTGGAGAGGTTCAAGTAAATCAAATTATAGACTTCATCGAAAGATGGAGAAATTGAATTTAAATATAGCCCTTCGACTAACTGCGGCTTCTCGCGGCGCTTCAGGATTGCTCGCAACCCTCGCTTCCGCACATTGCTTATTTTTAAACTTGGGTTGTTCCATTAACCCAAGTTCGTGCACTTTTAAGAAATTACGTTTAAAAAATGCTTGCACAAATCCATAGTTATCACTAATGTTATAACTATGGATAATCCTGCGGTAAAAAAAACGACAATTCGGGCAATCGGTAATTCAGCGGGGGCGACAATACCGAAGGTTCTTTTGGAAAAATACAATTTTCACGAAGGTGATACCGTATTTCTTTTAGAAACAGAAGATGGTATTCTACTTTCTCCATATAATCCTGATTTTGAAACAGCAATGGATATTTATCAGGAAGGCTCTAAGAAGTATCGAAATGCCATGAAAGAACTGGCTAAATGAAAAAAGAACCTAAATGGATAAGCAAGAAAATTGCTGAAGCAATTCATTTAGATCAAATAAAACAACATGGTGGGTTGCAGGGGATTAGAGATGAGGGACTTCTCGAATCTGCACTCGATAGACCTAAAAACAAATTTTCTTATGATACAAAGGCAACGATTTTTGAATTAGCAGCTTCATTAGGTTTGGGTATTGCAAAAAATCATCCATTTTTAGACGGCAATAAGCGGATATCTTTTCAATTGATGTATGTATTTTTGGGATTGAATGGTTACAAAATAGAAGTAGCAGAGGAAGAGGTTGTTTCAATAATGCTTCGCGTTGCCGGTGGATCTTTAAATGAAAAAGCATTATCCGTATGGCTAAAAGATAGTTCTATTTCTCGTTAACGCTCGACGCCGTCTAACTTCGGCTTATCCCTGCGTTGCGACATTCCTGGTCCCTGCTCAGCTTTGCTTGGCCTTCGGCGCATTCGCTTTGTCATTCTGTTTGTTAGACGGTCACTAATGTTCGCTCAAACCTCGCAACAATCCCTGCACGCAAACGCTTCGGGAACGATAACGTCGGTAAACCTGAATCGTTAGGCGAAATATTACTGAACTCTACATTTCAAATCGAGATGGAAAATGTGACTAAATATTAGTTGCAATTCTAAGAATTTAACGCACAATAGAACTTGTGTCGAAGGGTGAAAAGTTAGTAGAAAAATTCAAAAGTAAACCGAGGGATTTTTCTTATGATGAGCTAAGAAAACTACTCTCCGGCTATGGATACAATGAAAACAATTCAGGCAAATCTTCCGGTTCAAGAGTTGCTTGGATTCACTCAGAGACTAAACATATAATAAGACTTCATAAACCTCATCCAAGGAATATTTTGAAGTCATATCAAATAAATCAAATTTTAGACGAATTAAAATCGGAGGGCTATATAAAATGAAAGATATTATCGAATATAACGGCTTTTTAGGCTCTGTTCATTTTGATGCGGATGACGAGATATTTTTTGGAAAGATAGAAGGAATTGAGGATTTAGTTTCCTTTGAAGGTGAATCAGTTAGACAATTGAAGAAGGCATTTCAAGAATCGGTGGATGATTATTTAGTTTTATGTAAAAAAGCTAAAAAAAGTCCGGAAAAATCTTTTAAAGGTTCGTTTAATGTTCGCATACCAATTGAACTTCATCGACGCGTTTATAGAAAATCTTTAAGAGAAGGGATCTCCTTGAATCAATTAGTTCAGAGGGCTTTAGAAAAAGAAATTACTGATCCTAAAACGCCACACTTCAGCTAACTTCGACTTTTCCCGGCATCGCGACATTCACGGTTCCCGCTCAGACTCGCTCCGGCCTTCGGCACATTGCTCGATTTCGGTTCGCTTTGAAGTTTAAAGACGAAGTGAACCTCATCGTCCCTTCGCGCACAAGCGCTCTGCCCGCAACATCGAGAAACATATTTCGTTAGGTGACAATTTTTAAAAATCTTTTTGAACTAAAAATTATAAGGGATTATTCAATAGAAAAGTCCGATTTCTGTAATTACCCTTCTATTCAAATCAAGAGAATTGCCTCTTTTCGATTGACAAACTTTAATGTAATTACATAGTAATTACTATGAAGGCTTTAGTTGTAAAAATAGGTAATTCAAAAGGAATTCGGATTCCCAAAGCGGTTTTAGAAGAATGTCATATTGAAGAAGAAGTAGATTTACTAATCGATAATAATAAATTAATTATTGTACCTCTAAAATCGAAACCAAGAGAAGGGTGGGAAAAACAATTTAAATCAATGTCGTCTAATAAAGATGATAAATTGCTTATTCCTGATTCAATAGATTTATCGGATAAGGATTGGGAATGGTGATTTCTCAATACGAAGTATATTTGATAAATTTGGATCCAACGGTCGGACATGAGATTAAAAAATCAAGACCTTGCGTAATAATCTCACCTAATGAAATGAATAAAACTATCGGAACAATTATTATTGCACCAATGACTACCAAATCTCGATCATATCCAACAAGAGTCGAATTAACATTTCAAGGAAAGAAAGGCTGGATTGTGTTAGATCAAATTCGAACTGTAGATAAAATACGTCTGATAAAAAAGTTAGGAAAAATAGATCCCAAAACAGTTAATAAAATGAAACTGATTATAAAGGAAATGTTGGTTGATTAAAATACTTGTTGATTCAATAAAAACCTTCGCCTAACTTCGGCTTCTTCCGACGTTGCCACATTGCTTTGACGTTTTGGCACAAGTCAGAAAACCTTACGATGGATCGATTTGATTGGAACTGTTTTTTTATTCTTGTCATCGAACTCTTGTCATGCGATTCTACATTTGAAACCGTTGGGGGTGGGGCTGTGATGGTCTCTGAGAGAGTCCCTGGAACCTGATCAGGATAAAGCCTGCGTAGGAAAACGGATCATACAAAAGATTCTATCGTTGGGATAAAATTATGGACCTTCGGTCCGTGGTTTTTGAACGGGAAAATCTTCGGATCGTATCAGTTTTTTACAGCTTACCTCAGTTCCTTCTCCAAACCGGCGGTCAGGAGAACGTATGAAATCCACTCAAGAATTTCAAGTCCCTCTGAAAACGATTCGTCTTACCGACGGGACCGAATATCAATCGTATCATACGGAGGGTTCGCTTTCCGACAAGAAACCTTCCGATTATAAAAACGGAATCCCAAAAATAAGGAAAAAATGGATCCGGACACGCCTCGATCGTGGTGATACGAATCATTCTCAGATGTATTATGCGAAAAAGGGAATCATCACCGAAGAGATGCGTTATGTGGCACTTCGGGAAAATATGAATCCCGAGTTCGTTCGTTTGGAAATCGCGTGCGGTCGCGCCATTCTTCCTTCCAATCGAAACCATCCCGAACTTGAACCGATGATCATTGGTAGGAATTTTCTCGTAAAGATCAATGCGAATATCGGAAACTCAGCGCTCGGTTCCTCCATCGAAGAGGAAGTCGAAAAATTGCATTGGGCGGTCAAGTGGGGCGCGGACACGGTGATGGATCTTTCCACCGGAAAAAACATCCACGAAACGAGAGAATGGATCTTGAGAAATTCTCCCGTGCCGATCGGAACGGTTCCGATCTATCAAGCCCTTGAAAAGGTAAAAGGAAAAGCGGAGAATTTGAATATTCAAGTTTTCTTAGATACTTTGGAGGAACAAGCCGAACAAGGAGTGGATTATTTTACGATTCATGCTGGAGTTCTTCTGCGTTATATTCCTTTTACCGCAAACCGCGTGACCGGGATCGTATCGAGAGGGGGATCGATTCTTGCAAAATGGTGTTTGGCGCATCATAAGGAGAATTTTCTTTATACGCATTTCGACGAAATTCTAAAGGTGATGAAAAAATACGGTGTTTCCTTTTCTCTCGGAGACGGATTGCGTCCCGGTTCGATTGCGGACGCAAATGACAAGGCGCAATTCGGAGAACTCGAAACCTTGGGTGAATTGACAAAACGTGCCTGGGAAGAAGATATTCAGGTGATGATCGAAGGACCGGGTCACGTTCCTATGCATCTCATCAAGGAGAATGTCGATCTTCAGATGAAACTCTGCCAAGAAGCTCCGTTTTACACGTTAGGCCCTCTTGTTACCGATATCGCTCCTGGTTACGATCATATCACTTCCGCGATCGGTGCGGCGATGATCGGATGGTTCGGAACGGCTATGCTCTGTTATGTGACTCCGAAAGAACACTTGGGACTTCCCGATAAGGAAGACGTCAAACAAGGAGTGATTGCGTATAAGATCGCGGCTCACGCGGCCGATCTGGCAAAGGGACATCCGGGCGCGATCGAACGGGACAATCTTTTGAGCAAGGCTCGTTTCGAATTCCGTTGGGAGGATCAGTTCGCGCTTTCCCTCGATCCCGAAACCGCGAAGTCCTTTCATGACGAGACTCTTCCGCAGGATCGAATGAAAACCGCGCATTTCTGTTCCATGTGCGGTCCTCATTTTTGTTCGATGAACCTGACCCAAGAACTCCGAAAGTTTGCGCAGGAGAAGGGAATGGAAGAAGCCGAAGCGGTGCACGCGGGAATGGAAGAAAAGTCCAAGGTAACAATTTGTAATCGAAAAAAAGAATCAGGAAAGTGATGAAATATTTTTTCATTGGGAATATCTCTCTCAAATACCCGCACACAGTTTTTGATCTTAAGGTAATATGACTCAAGAGCGAATTCACCACATTCTGGAATATTTCAATCTTTATTATGGAACTTGTCTCAATGTAGGAGTTCCTACGAAAATTTAACAACGAAAAAGAATATTGAAAAGTACACAAACTGCTGAAGGGGGATCTATGATTTGTGGAAATTTCTGCGTTTTGTTACGAACTTACCGAAGATTATAGCTGATTTCTTTTAAGGTTTTGGGATAGACCATGGTCGGTAAAAAAGAGTCGTATCGAGATTTTACGAACGGTTTCCAGTAAAAACCCATTGCAAGAGACTTTGAGTTTTACATTTTGACGAGTAAGTATGAAAAGTTTACTTTCCGCTATTTTGATCTTTTTTATTCAAAGTGCGATTTTTTCTCAAACGGGAAACGTTTCCAGCCAAGCCTACGTGCTTGGAGACTTTAAACAGGAAGCGATATTAACCGCGTATTCCAATCCGGGAGAAAGCAGAATTCATTATCTTAGGAAAGAAGTTTTAGAAAAATTTTTGGAATTAATCCAAGTCTATCAAAGAGAAAATCCGGAAGAAAAACAAAGACCGTTCCTTGTATCTGCTTTTCGTTCCTTTAAAGATCAGAAGAGAATTTGGGAGGAAAAATATTCCGGAAAAAGGAAAATGAGAGAAACCGTAAAAGGAAAAACTTCCCGGGAAATCGTTACTTTGATCCTGGAATTTTCAAGCGCTCCTGGAACCTCAAGACATCATTGGGGAACGGATATAGATCTAAATGCATTAGAGAATTCTTATTTTCAAAAAGGAGGAAAAGGAGAAAAGTTCTATAACTGGATGTTTAAGAACGCAAAACGATTCGGCTTCTGCCAACCATATACTCCGAAAACTTCGAGAGGAAACAAAGGTTACAACGAGGAAAAATGGCATTGGTCTTACGCGCCGATCGCAAACAAATTACAAGACGACTGGGTTCGATTGTTTAAAGAGGGAAAAATTCAATTCAAAGAAAAATTTTCGGGAGGAGAATTTTTACAAGACCTTTCTTTTGAATATGTGACTTCCGTAAATCCGGAGTGCAGATCGATTCGGTGATTCTAAGCCGGATTTTGATACACGTCCCACATCGTTTTGAGAAGAGTTTTGGCTTCACTATATTCCGGAGTCCATTTCAATAAACGTTGAGCCATTGCTGAAGAAGCCAAAAGTTTCGCGGGATCTCCCGCTCTTCTCCCCGAAATTTTATGAGAGATTTGTCTTCCGACCACTTCCTCCGCAAGACGAATCACTTCCAAAACCGAATAACCCTTTTCGGACCCTAAATTGACCGTAAGAGATTTTTTTTCGGAATCGAGATATTCGAGGCTTAAAACATGGGCTTTTGCCAAGTCAGTTACATGAATATAATCACGAATACAACTTCCGTCCGGAGTTTCGTAATCGGTCCCAAACACTTCGAATTCGTTTCTCATACCCGCCGCAGTTTCCATGATGATCGGAAGAAGGTTTGCGGGAGTTCTTTCCAGCCCCCGGATTCTTCCTTTGGGATCGTAACCTGCCGCATTAAAATAACGTAATGCAGCAAAATTGAATCCTTTGAGAGACTCGTACCATTTCAGATTCTGTTCGATTGCGAGTTTCGTATAACCGTAGTAATTTTCCGGATGAACTGGATGTTTTTCGTCAATGGGAAGGTATTCCGGAGAACCGTAAACCGCCGCAGAAGAGGAAAAGATGAATTTTTTGGTTCCCGCCTTTTCCATATAAGCGAGAAGTTTAAGAGTTCCGTTGATGTTGTTCAGAGCATATTTGGAAGGATTGGTCATCGATTCGCCCGCCGCTTTCCACGCGGCGAAATGAAAGACTGCGTCGATCGGTTTTGAAAATGCTTTTTCTAAAACGAAGTCGTCTTGAATATTTCCTTGAATTAATTCCGGCCCTGAAAAAAGATTCGCTTCATTTCCTTTTTCAAGATTATCTACGATTAAAAGTTCGTGCTTTTTTTCAAGAAGGAGCGCGACTATGTGACTTCCGATGTAACCTGCGCCCCCCGTAATTAGTAATCTCACCTGTGACTTATCACTCCTCTATCGCTATCTCTAAAGAATTTTATAATATACTTGACTTCGTCGATCAAGTTGCCAGAGGCCTCCAACTCATCCAGGGCTTTTCTGGTCGGCATTCCGGAATGATAGATGATTTTATAGGCCTGTTTAATTGCGTTTCTTACTTCCGGAGAAAAACCGGCGCGTTTCATACCTACGCTGTTTAGGCCCACTACCGTACTCGGGTTTCCGTCGACCGTGGAATAGGGAGGAACGTCCTGAACGACCTTTGCAAGTCCCGCAACCATTGCGTAGTCTCCGACAAAACAAAACTGATGAACCGCTACCAAACCGGAAATAAACACAAAATTACCCAAGGTTACGTGACCGGCTAACACACAACCGTGTGTGAGAATATTATTATTTCCTAGAATGCAATCGTGACCAACGTGACAATTGCCCATAAAATAGTTTTTGTTACCGATTACAGTCGGAGAATCTTCTTTGGTTCCTTTATGTATATTCGAGTATTCTCGAAAAATATTATGATCACCGATTACGGTTCTAGTTAAAAGTTGTTGATTAAATCCCAAGTCCTGAGGCATTACTCCAATTACGGCACCTTGGTGAAAACGGTTGAATTTTCCGATCTCGGAACCCGCGCAAATTTTTACGTGACTTTCAATTACGGTACCTTCTTGAATAGAAACATGTCCTTCGATAATGGAATAAGGACCGACTTCGACCGATTCGTGTAATTCTGTTTTCGGGTCGATAACGGCAGTCGGATGTATTTTCATTTAGACCTCACTTTGGCTCTAAAATACAAAAATCGGTTCGGCTTTTTTATTCAAGCTTTTAAAGATGTCTTGAACAAGTGTAATGTTTACTGGAAAGTAGCTTTTCTTAATGCGAAAAAAGGAAATACTTTGGACGAGGTCACAAATATGCTTGTGGACTGGAATAGATTGGATTCTCTGAAGCAGAGTGACGATGATGATGAAATTGCTTGGCTTAAAGAAATGGTTGAGTCCCTTCTCGCAAATATGGAAATTCGAATCAAAAATATCGTTCGTTTCACGGAAGAAAAAAAAGACATAGAACTTCAAGCTGAACTTCATCAAACCAAAGGGGTTTCCGCTAATTTCGGATTAGAGGATTTAAGGGCCTTAGTCGCGGAAGCGGAACAATTTCTCAAAACAGGAGATCAGGATCGTTCTTATACTCTAGGTTTAAAAACAACCGTCGTTTGGGAACAAACTAGAGACGAACTCAAGAAAAAATTTGGGATTTTTTAATTCCATCTTTAAATCTAATACAACGCTCTTGATTGATTCTCGAATACTTCGCCGCAGAAGATTGTAAATTAGTTTCAACATAGATCCTAATATCATTTATAAACTTTATCATTTAACTCCACGGGAGTTTAACGGTGAAAATACGATTTATAAATCTAAAATACTATGGGAGTTCCCACATGTAATTTCATTCTTTTAATCCCATTGAACAGGCGATGGTTCCAAAATTCTTTGTAAAGTTAGGATTTTTTCTTACTCCGAAATTTTTTCAATGCGGTTTCTCAAAGTTAGCAAGTCCCCATGTGATTTTTTCGTAAAGAAATTCGTGTTAAACGGATTTGTCGGATTATGTATATGCGAGATGATAGGGTAGGAAAGTTCGCCCTATTTGTTTTCTTTGTTCGAACTGATATTCGAAAATTAGAATGTGTTTTTAGAGTTTTATTCCGACCAATTCACAATCTGCTTTGGTCATGATCCTGACGAGTTCTTCGAATTTTACTTTCGGTTCCCAACCTAGTTTTTTCTTCGCTTTAGAAGGATCGCCGATCAAAATATCAACTTCGGTCGGGCGATAGAATTTAGGATTCACCTCCACGAGAAGTTGCCCAGACTTTGCATCGAATCCTTTCTCGGAATCACCCTTGCCGTCCCAACGTACTTGAATTCCCGCGCATCCGAAAGATTTTTCCACGAACTCCCTTACGGTATGTGTTTCATTGGTCGCCACGACGTAATCGTCCGCTTCGGGTTGCTGGAGCATCATCCACATCATTTCTACGTAGTCCGGCGCGTATCCCCAATCCCTTTTCGCATCCATGTTTCCGAGTTGAATCGGTCCGCCTTTTTTCGCGAGTAGATTGGCGACTCCGATGGTGATCTTTCTAGTTACAAAACCTTCTCCTCGTCTTGGGGATTCGTGATTGAATAGGATTCCGTTGGATGCGTGAATTTCGAATGCCTCTCTGTAATTTACAACCGCCCAATAGGCATATAACTTTGCAACCGCATAAGGAGATCTTGGATAGAACGGAGTTGTTTCTGTCTGTGGAATTGCCTGTACTTTTCCGTAAAGTTCGGATGTGGACGCCTGATAAAATCTGCTTTTCACCCCAATCTGTTTGATCGCGTCTAAAATTCTAAGCGTTCCCACCGCGTCGGCTTCTGCGGTATATTCCGGAACTTCAAAGGAAACTCCCACATGAGATTGAGCGGCGAGATTGTAAATTTCGTCCGGTGAAACTTTTTCCAAAATTCGATTTAAATTGCTTGAGTCGGTAAGATCCCCATAGTGCAAAATTAAATTGGAGTTCCCACGAAGGTGCTCAATCCTTGCCCGGTTGAACATACTGGACCTTCTGACGATTCCGTGAACTTGATACCCTTTCCGGAGTAGAAATTCCGTTAGATAAGATCCGTCCTGTCCTGTGATCCCGGTTATGAGTGCTTTTTTCATCTTCAGACCAGGAAAACCCGAAAACCCGATCTGGCAAGAAAGTTTAAAACCCCCACGTATGTGGGAACTCCCATAGGAATTGAATAACAAAAAAAGCTGTTCGAAGACTCCCCAAAAAAGAGACGTAATTTGTGGGAACTATTGCGTTTTATTACGAACTCACCGAATGATTGTAATTGATTTTGGGCGACTCTTCGTATTCTCTTGCGCAGGGATAATCAATTTGATTTGCAAATATGCAGGGAACTACCGTGTGATACTAGAACCCTATCTCAAAAATATCCGAGAATGATCGGAATCGGCGTTTTAAATAAAGATAAAGTATTTTTGAGATAGGTTTTAGTGATTACTTGGGATCAAACTTGATTGTGAACCCAATCCTTTCTGCGAAACCGAACGATAAACACAGATGCAAGGACCAAAACCCAAGCCACGATCCCGGACCACAATCCGGCCGATCCCATTCCCAAATAAATTCCCAGAAAATAAGCGCAAGGAAGAAACACTAAATAAGAGGCCGCGGTATAAGCACGGAAAACAAAGTCTTGAAGTCCCGCACCCCGAAGTGCACAAGCGATCACCATGTGGTAAGCGTCTACGATCTGAATTACTCCCAAGATGACTAAGGGAGAATACGCTTCCTCAATCAGCTCCGGATCCTTTGTGTAAAAGGACAACATCTCCTTTCCACAAAGTATAAAAACAAGGCCCATACTTCCCATCACACAAGCCGCAAAAAAAGCGGATCGAAACGCACCGTGATATGCAAGTTTCGGTTTCCCCGCTCCCAACGCCTGGCCGAGAATCGTGGTCGCCGCAATCCCGAATGCATATCCTGGTAAAAAGGAAAGACTTAAAGTACTAAAAAGCATATTGGTTACAGCTAATGCGGTTGTTCCAACGACTGTTGCAAACTCCGTAAAGATCATAAAAGAAATGTTATTGAGAAGTTCCGCAAGCGCCGGTGAGGTGCTCGTCTTTAAGATTTCCCGAAAATGAGTAAAACTGAAAGCCCAAGATATGTGGGAAAAATATTTCCCCAGACCTCTTGAATAAAAGTAAAAAGGAAACGCAAACAAACCAGCGGCTCCCGCCAAAGAAGATGCGATTGCCGCTCCTTTAACACCCATCGCATCAAAACCTAAGTTCCCGTAGATCAGGACCCAGTTTAAAAATATATTCGTAAAACATGTTATGATCATGGACGCAAGACCGGCGGTCGTGATCCCTAATCCGTCGGTAAATGCCCTCGTCGTAAAGAGTAGAAAAAAGAAGACGGTTCCCAGAAAACGGAAGTATAAATATTTGCTTGAAAGTTCTTTTACAATTTCGTCTTTATTGAGAAGGTTCATCAACCAGTCGCTGATTGCCGCTCCTCCGATCGATAAAAAACCTCCAAAAACAGCAACGATGTACAAAGTAGTGATTCCGATCTTACCGATTTCGGAATCGTTTTTCTCTCCGAATCTTCTCGCTACGATAACCTGAATTCCCATCGCAAATCCCATGAGAAACGCAAGCACAGTAAAGTGTGCAATTCCTCCGATTCCGATCGAGGCGATCGAATTTTTACCGAGTCTTCCTACCATCATCGTGTCGGTCACCCAAACTACGGTTTGGCTGAACATTCCGAACACGACGGGCACCGCGAGTTTCAAGATCATGGAATTCAAAAGACTCGGACGAATGTTCCTATAAAAGGTATGGGCTAAATGCTGTAAGGTTCTCACGGTTCTTCCAAGTTTTTAGGAAGAAACAATAAAACCATCCCTTTTCAAAAAACTTTTTTCCGGATTTACATTGCTTACTGTTTGTAAGAAATTCCAAATTTCATTTTATGAGAATTCGAGTTCAAAAACTCGTATCGCTTCGGAAACTATTGGACAACGATCCGCAAAATTTGTTTCCTAAATACAATTACGGAACAAAAAAGCTTTATTGAGTTACTGCGCCGTAAATTTCAACGCTAGGCTATTTATAAACTGTCTTAGTAGAAATTCGGCGCCTTGCTTCTTTGAGTTCGGCGATGTTGTCCGTAGCAAATCGGCGCTTGAGTCGTATTAGAGGTCTTTCGATAGGAATTTATGAAACAATACGCGGATCTTCACAATCATCTCTACGGATCGATCACTTCCGAATTCCTCTACGAGATAGGTAGGTCCAATCCTTCTCCTCGTTGGGAGATTTTTACGAATTCGTATCAACAATATTTCGGTAAAAAAATTTCCACGGAAACTTTTTTCGAGGATTATAAAGATCCCGATTCTTTTCGCAAACTTTACCTGTTTAATCATTGTGGTCCGTTTCCCGAGTTTCAGGCCAAATTCAATCTGATCATCGCCTTATCCAAATTCGATCCCGCCGAAATCGCGTTAGTTGCCACACGGATCGTAGAAGATCAGTTTCGTCAGGGCGTGACTTACGGAGAATACAGAGTGATGTATTCTCCTTTCGAGACGGAACAGGGGATATACGATAAAACTTTAGCCGCTTGTGAAGGACTTGCGCGCGGAGAAGAAAAAACGGGCGGATTTGCCAAACTTGCGGTCTCTTTGCACAGGGACGGAGACGTATTCAGGGAATATTCTATTTATAAGGATCTTATGGAAAAAAATTCTTTGATCCGGGATTATTTAGTAGGATTAGATTTTTGTTATATAGAAGAAGGGTTTCCCCCTAAAGAAAAAAGAAATTTTCAAGACGGTGGAGGAGGATAACAAGGCGGAAAGGGGCACGGCTCTTGCGATTCTTTATCACGTCGGAGAGAGCTTTCAAGACAAATCGATTTTGTCCGCTTCAAGATGGGTTTTGGAATCCGCGGAGTGGGGGGTGCATCGTCTTGGGCACGCAATCGCTCTTGGGCTTGATCCTTTCGAAAAGATGAAGGATAAAATTACGGAACCTAAATCGGAAAGATTGGATCAACTTCAGTTATATTACAATCGAAAAGAGGAACTGGATTCTTACTTTGAAGTTCCTTCGAGAGAAAAAATTGGAAACGAAATCGATTCTCTCAAACATAAAGAAGTCGTCGAATTGGAAACAGGTATTTCGTTTTTGGAAGAGTGTATCGGCTTTCAAAATTATTGCATTTCCAAGATCAAACAAACCGATGCGGTCATCGAGTCTTGTCCGAGTTCGAACGAATTTATCGGAATGGTCGTCGATCCAAAATCGCATCCCATTCTTCGTTTTGCAAAAAACGAAATGAGATTCACGATTTCTACGGATGATCCCGGAATTTTCGGAACCACAATCGAAGAAGAATATTCGAAGGCCGCCGGAATCGGTCTTAGTGCGGAGATCTTGGAAACCGTGAGACAGAATTCTTTTTTATTCACTTCCGAAATTTTAAGCGGAAGAAAATCCGCTTCTTGATTCGACTCTAAAAATTCTTGCCTCGACTTGATATATAAGGGATTCTAGAAGAAAGGCCATGCTAAATTTATGGGAAATCTGTAAGAATCTGTCGGATTATGTTCGAAACCACGTCTTGCTTGCCCACAAAAAGATTCGAAACTTTGCCTCTGATTTTTGTAAACGATCGGTTTTGTTTCGTTTTTATGCGAACATCAGACTTACGACCGCTTTTCTTATTCTTTCTTTTTTGAATCCGGATTTATTGTTTTCTCAGAGTCAAACGGACTTCTCTGATCCCTACGATTTTAACCTGAGAAACTATAAGGATTCTCCGACCAGAGAGGTTTATCAGGAATATACGATTCCTCCGGCCTTTAAAAAACCGGCTTTGATTTCTCCTAAGAATGTACAGATTCCTTTCGAAACTCCGTTTCCGTCAACCGGCGGTTTACGCAGAACCGCAAATCCCAATACGGAAAGAAGACAAGAAAATCTGATCAATCCTCTTACGGGTAATATCAACGTAGAAGCGATTCTTCAAAGACAGGCACAACAAGCCGACAAAAAGAAAAAACAAAATCAGATTCATGAGGAGGAAAAATATACGGAAACAACACTTCGTCGTTTTTCGATCATCTTCTTTATGACTCTTCCGATCACTCTCGGTTTCGGGTACGCGATCGCTTCCAATGCAAAAGTTCAAGGCGTGCATAAGTTTCAAAAGACGTTCGGCGGTTCCGTTTTTATTTTTACTTTCGGAACGAGTCTTGCTTTTGCAAACGCTTGGCATGATATGAAAGAATACGAATCCATGAAAAAGGAGAATCAACCCGAATCGCCCCCTGTCGAACCGACATCCGCGGATTCCCTCGGTTTCGGAAATTTTCTGCCGATCTCCAATGCGAGCGCCTCCGGGGTTCCGGGAAGAGAATATAAACTGGAGATTTCGTTTTTTAACGTCAGCTTCTAATGAATCCCATCAAAGAGATTATATTCAATTTATCGAATGTTTGGTACAACGTAGCCCTTTTTTATCAGTCTAAAATTTATCCTCCTTTAAGAATCTACTACTCGATCTGCGGAAGTATTTCTCTTTGTCTTTTGATTTTAATCTACGGATTTTATTATCCTCATGAATGGACACACTGGATTCGACTACTCGTAAATGGAATCGTCGTTTCCTTAGTCGTTTATGAGGCCCTTTCGTTTATTTTCGTCGTCGGAAACCTATTCGGTTATCTCAAAACTCACAAGACGGAAGCGATCGTGGTTTTTCTGATCGTATTCCAGGAGATCATCAGTCAGGAAATCTATAAATTTCTCACTTTAAATTCCTTAAGTGGAGAAGATGCGAGTTTGGCTTTTTTGTCTTTGAGTCAACTATTTCTTTTATTCAGTAACTTCTCCCGATTGATCCGAAAAACGGAACTGCTGAATTACAGACAGATCAGTCCTTCCTTGGTTATCACGGGAAGTTTCGGAATTTTGATTCTACTTGGAACGCTCGCGTTATCCTTACCGAGAGCTCAAGCCGTTCCGATTCCTACGATGGACGTTTTTTTTACGGTGGTAAGTGCGGTTTGTGTTACCGGTTTGAGTACGATATCCGTCGCTTCTCAACTGACCGGGACGGGGCAGACGATTCTGATGCTATTGATTCAAATCGGCGGACTTGGTCTTATGACGCTTACCGTTTTTTTGCGATCTTTTTGGCGGGGCAGGTCAGTGTTACAAACAAACTTTTGATCAAGGATCTATTTAGTCAGGAAAGTGTGGGACGAGCTTCTTCCGTTTTAAAGCAGGTAGCGGCTCAGACTTTTCTCATCGAAGCGGTGGGAGTCTTGTTGATCTTTGTCTGTTATCCTGACCAAAGTGAAACGAATCTTAAAAATAAAATCTTTTACTCCTTATTTCATTCGGTGAGTTCTTTTTGCAACGCCGGTTTTTCCACGTTCCCTCAGGGTTTTGGAACCGATTGGATGTTGAACCAAAAAGAATTTTTATCCATAGTGATGATTCTGATCGTACTCGGGGGATTGGGGTTTCCCACGGTGAATCATCTGATTCATTGGATGTTGAAGATCGGAGATTATCCCAAAAGGATGGAACTGGGAGCTAAGTTGATTCTTACCGTATCGGCCGGTTTGATTGTGTTCGGAACGGTTTCGTATTACGTGCTGGAAATGAATAACACTCTTTCCGGGTTAGGCGTAATGGATGGAATGTTTCATTCTCTTTTTTATTCGATCAGCACTAGAACCGCGGGTTTTAACACATTAGATGTTTCTAAAATGGGAATGCCCATGGTGTTTGTTAGCCTTTTTTTAATGTGGGTGGGAGCTTCTCCGAACGGTACCGGAGGTGGAATCAAAACAACGACACTTGCGGTTGCTATACTTCATCTATTCAATCATATTAGGGGCAAGGAAGAGGTGGAAGTTTTTGGAAGGAAAATTTCTTCTGGTTCCACTTCCAGGGCGTCTGCGGGAATTCTCGTGTCTTTATTTCTGATTTTTTGCGGAATTTTCTTTTTAACATGTACCGAAGATTCCGCATTTTTGGATCTCTGTTACGAAGTTGTATCCGCATTTGGAACCGCGGGACTTTCGAGAGGGATTACATCCTCTTTGACTTCGGCGGGAAAAATTTTGATTTGTCTGATGATGTTTTGCGGTCGTGTCGGAATGTTAACCATACTGATCGCTTTGGTTCCGAAAGAAAAAAAATCCGGACTTAAATTTCCGGAAGAATCGATCATAGTCGGTTAAGAGGAGTCGTGTCATGGTGGGCAAAAAGAAAAATAAAACCCTCAAAAAAAGAATCGCCGTTATCGGTTTGGGAGATTTCGGCAAAACTCTAGTAATCTATTTGAACGAAAACGGGCACGAGGTGACGGCGATAGACAAGGACATAAAAATTGTCGAAGAAATCAAGGATCAGTGCGCTCTTGCCGTTTGTGTGGATACGAGCAGTAGATCTTCGTTGGAAGAGTTGGATCTGGAAGACATGGACGAGATCGTTGTAGCTCTCGCGGAAAATTTTGAATCCCTGATTACTACCGCATACCATTTAAAAGATATGAATTTAAAATGTCTGCATGTTCGCTATCATTCCGAATTGAATCGTAAAATTCTTCAGATGATCGGGATCGAAAATCTGTTCAATCCCGAAGAAAGGGCGGCCGCTTCCATGGCGGAACAACTCAGTTATCAAGGCGTAAAAAAGGCGACTTTGTTAAGCGAAGAATACAGTCTTTTCGAAGTGGAAATTTCTCCTCTTCTTTACGGTAAAAAATTAAGAGAACTTAGGTTAAGGGAAAAGTTTCAGATCAATCTAGTCGGAATCAGAAAAGCGGAATCGAACGGAAACGATTCGGAATCCCAAGAAGGTGGTGTTTTTCTCCCGGATTCCAGGACGGTATTTAGAGAGAAGGAAATTTTGATTCTGTTTGGAAGTTCTGAAAGTATCAAACGTTTTACGAGCGTTTATCCAATCAAATAAGGAATCTCTGAAAACAAATCAAAGACGCCTTAAACAAAAACATTCGCATCTTGAAATATTTTTTGCTATTTTTAATTCCAGTATAGTATAAAATCGTTATGCTTCGTTTTAAAACTTATCCCAAGAGGTATGGCGTTTGGATTCCCTTTACGATCATGAGAAATACGAGAATCTCATGCCCTCGTATCTGTATTTGAGAAACGAAGCCGATGCGACCGATCAAGAAGCTATTTCCTTGAACCCGAAGGAAGTAGAAATCCTCTATCAAATTCGAAATCATACGACCTTGGAAGGATTTTTTTCCGGTAAAATTCTAAAGGTCTGGAAGGATGGCGGATCCAAGCCGATTTATATGAACACTCTGAAAAAACTTTCAAATGAGAATTTGATTCTCGTTTTTCCAGAGTTTAAATTTTTAGTAGAGACGAATCAACTTACGGTATGTCTCTGTCTCATTTCGGAGAAAGAATTCAAGAGTTCCAACCGAAAAAATCTGAAAGAGATTTATCTAAATAGTTTGAGTAAGTCCGCATTTTCGATTCAGAACTATATTTTGGGATGCGAGCCCTTTCAAATTAGCGAACTGATTTCCATATTTGAATATCTCATCGCGGAAACTTCGAATGGAACTTTCATCAAAGAATCGTTCAGTATTAAAAATTGGATCTATTCTTTCACGTTTAGCGAGCTTATCAAGGAGGAGGTGATCGCCGATTCGGTCCAATTTATTCTGGATAATATTCAAGAAGGTGAATATATAGCGGTGACAAAAACCACAGGATTGTTTCACGTAACGGACGAACTGTCCGGAAAGGCGTTCGAAATTTTAAGAGGATATTATCTCAACCAATTTTCTGACAGACTCAAAGAAGAATATCCCGATGCCTGGGATTTGATTTCGAATAACCGAAAGAACATGGTGGTCGACGTCGATTATTCCGGCCCCGTTTCGGGTATTGAAGAAAAATTCGTTTCGGAAGAATTAAAAATCATCGGTGAAAATTTGAACGGCCTGATTCCTGAAACTTTTCAGGATTTTCTGATCCTCGCGAATTACATTTCGCAAAAACATGATCGGGAAAAAAATCTCCGCAACTCTGCCGAGGAACTCAAATCGATTAAGATGTTGAAAACAATGATGTCTATGAAAAACCAAACGTTATCCCAGTTCGTCACAATCAATCTCGACGAAGATCGGGAGTTTTCCCATTCCATAGTGGATAGTCTTAGAAGAGATCCAGATTGTATTTCCTGCGATTGGTACGAAAAAGGAAAAAAGATAGAGTGTATTTGTAGTAAAAAGGAGGACACGATTCTTCTCTTGATCCAATTGATGACGGAGAAATACGCATTCAAAAAGAATATTATTAGAAATTTCTTATATCTTTTAAAAATGGAAAAAAATAATCTTGGACATTTATATGCGGATAAGAACTTTAAGTCGGCTCTGATAAGATTGAAATATTCCTGTTATAAGGAGAACCTTTCCTGGTTTTCGAAGGTATTGAATTTTTTAGGAATTTACGCATTACTTGAGACTGCTTTGGAACACCAGGAATCCATTGTTCAGTTCGAACAACTCAGTAGAGAAATTGCATACAAAGAAAACCGAAAAAAACAATTGGAAAAGATTCGATCGGAATGGCTTAGGGAAATCCAAACCGATTCGGTTCCGGAGGAAGAGCCAAGTTCTAAAAGAAAAGATGCAAGTTGAAAGAATCAGAGTCTGTCCCAAAACTCTAGAATGTGGGAACATTTTAGATGTTAGGTTTTTAAGGGGTCAGTGGTTAGGACTTTACAGGGTTCAATTCATTCTCCGTTTCCACTCTCACTATTTTACTCATCAGATGATTCTTGTCATACTTTTTTATCCAACCTCGGATTGTCACTGATCCTGGAATGCCGTAATATTTCATTGCCTGGTTCTGGTTGTATTTGCCACTCTCTATTTCCTCGATCACTTTCATCTTGAACGCTTCGCTGTAACGTCTGATCGTTGTCATTTTCCCTTCCTTTTTCTGACAACTTTTTCTAGGACGCTACACGCTACACTAATCCCTGACTACTATTCACTAAAACCTATCCACTACTATCTAAATCAGGCGCGGAGTTTATTTTTTAATTTCAAAAGTTCTAAAGTTCCCTTTCGGGTCCTCCCAACTAATCAAAGCTTCCTTAATCTCGGAGCCTTTGGGTCCCCTTTGAATTGCTTTGTAGAGGTCTTCAATAAATACTTTATCTCCTTCCACGACCGTTTCCACTTCTCCTCCCGGAAGATTTTGGGTATACCCGCTGAGTCTGCATTCTTGGGCTCTTTGAAGAATGTAATATCTAAATCCTACTCCTTGAACCTTTCCACGAACGAGAATCTTTGCTCTTGAGTTATTTTGGGATCCCATCTTATTCCTCCGTTTTGCCTTCCAAATTCACCATCCATGCCGAGAAGTCTTTAAAAAAAATCCAAAGAATTTCTTTTATGGAAACGTCAGCTTCCCAATCGTCCAGAGCCTTGCGATAACAAGAGAGCCAAATCCTTCTCGCCTTTTCATCGATCGGAAATGGAAGATGTCTTGCACGCATCCTAGGAGGTCCATACTTTCGAGAATACAAGAAGGGACCGCCAGTAACTTGAATTAAAAAATCGGCGGATTTTATTTTACTCTCTTCTAGAACTTCGGGAAACATAAAAGCAATCGGACTCAGAGAGATCTGATCGTAAAAATTAGAAACCAGATTTCGTAGACGATTTTCACCGACCGCGTCGAAAACCGTTTGTAAACCCGGAATCGGACCGGGGGGACCTCCCGGCGGGATGAAAATGGATCGTTCTTCCGTCATAGTTTTTTTTTCGCTTCCTGGAGAAAGATATGGATCTTAGGTCCAAATTCTTCTATAATTTTATAATATACGTCTTTTTTAAAAGGAACAACTGTAGCCAAAGTATTTTCTATGGGAATAAAACGAACCGTTTCAAATTCTCTTTCGTGAATATCCAGTTTACAGTCGTTTACTTCTCCGTTCCAATGGATGAGAAACCATTTTTGAATTTGCCCTCTGTATTTTTGAAGGTGTCGATTGAGAGAAAGATTTTCCGGAAAATCATAGGGGATCCAATCCGGATACTCGGCGACGATTTTTCCCGAATCGATTCCTACCTCTTCATACAATTCTCTTAGAGCTGCTGTCGTTGGTTCTTCGGCTTCGTCGATTCCACCTTGGGGGAATTGCCAAGAGCCAGGAAAGTTCGATCTTTCTCCCACTAAAACTTCTCCATAGGAGTTAAAGACGACCATTCCGACATTTTTTCTATAGGGCTTTTCCATACGAATAAGCTCCCGTTCGAGCTTTTCTATGACAAGAAGTTTTAAAGCCGTTTTGGCCTTTCATGAGGTCCTGAAAGTTAGTTTCCGGAATATAGAGGGAATTTTATATCGTAACGTAAAATGTCGTTAGGTCGTACTTTAAGTTTTATGAATAAACTTACAGCGCGTCCCAGAACCTGCGGAAGCGATCGTTAGAGAGCGACGGCACTTGAGTTTTCTGCTTTGTCAGAAAGATCAAGCTGGTAACTCAAGCGTTTCGCTTCTTACATCCAAGAATCATACTAATCTATTGGCGCTCGATAAAACTCAACGTCTCGCTTCTCCTATGTTTCTTGTGTCAAGCCCTCCCGCTATTTTTTTTTACATAAGACCATATTGAGCTAATTTTCGATTCCATACTTCTTCAGGCATAGAATCAAAAAGATCTCCCGTTCGAATCATTGAATAAAGAACTTCGATCATTTTGCGTGAAGTAGCGATGATCGATTTTTTAGCTCCTTTTTTAACATATAACCTTTGATAGAATTCTTTTATCTTTCCGCCATGCTGACATCGAACCAGACTCCAGGCCGCTTGAACAATTACTCTTCGAATTGCATGACAACCACGGGAAACAATTCTACCGTATCGAACCGTATCTCCCGAAATATCAACACTCGGAACTAAGCCCACAAAGTAAGCGGCTTGTTTAGCCGAAGAGAATCGTTTACAATCACCCATATAACTCATGATCGCCAAAGAAGTAATCATACCGATCCCAGGCATGGACATGATCGTTTGAACGTAACTCTGATTTTTTTCAGAGCCTCTTTAATTTCTTCTTCTATTAGTTTTAGATTTAGTTCGACTAAATCTAAAACTTTTAAGATTCGTTCTGCTTCTCTTTTGTATCGATCAGGAAGTAGAGTTACGGAAGCTTCTCTGGATGCTTTTATTCGCAAATGCTTTTTGGTAATTTCAGTCAAACCGGCTTGAGTGAATAAACTATGAAGTCGATTTTTGCCTTGCGTTAGTTGTCTTGTCCAATTCTCATGTTCCGTGCAAAGTCTTCGATTGTCTTCCTCTTCGTCAGTTGGAATTGGAACAACCGGTAACTCTTCTATTGGAAAACGTTGAATGAGCCTGGCTATTTTTAAACTGTCTTCTTTATCGGTCTTTTTTAAAGATTGATAGGTTGTTGCTAAGTCTCCGGGATTCAGGACAATTACTTGAATCCCTTTGTTTAATATTGATTTTGCGATTCTAAAAGATTGAGAGCCAATCGAGCGATCCATGGAGAGCGAGATTGCTAAAAGCCAGCGAAGCGTTGGTGTTAGCTTTCAGCGTAGCTGAAAAACCCAGACCGACTATATCATTCAAGGTTAACCATTTTAGTAAATTGTTAATACCACTTTCCGTTGTGCTGAATTGTCGACGTTCAAGCGAGTTCTCCGAATTGATTCGAACAACCTCTAAAGTTTTCTTTCCACAATCAATTCCTACATATTTGCCATCTTGACTTTTCATTTCTTTTCTCCTAAAATGACAGAGGGCGGAAGGTCTTAACAAAGTCCGGTGATATCACCAGCACTCCTATTCGCGGTCGACTTTGTTAAGCCGCCACACTTTGGTTTGCGGTGGCCGATTTAAATTCATCT
>NZ_AHMT02000004.1 GCF_000243815.2 Leptospira alexanderi serovar Manhao 3 str. L 60
TCTTTCTGGAATATAAATCCATTATCAAAGAGAGATATGCAAATCCGTCTTTAATTTTGATGTAAGTGATATCGGAAACGAGAATCATATGTGCTTCCGCCGGAATCAAATTATTGATTAAATTGGGGTATTTGAAGAAAGGATGATTCGAATTTGTGGTTCTTGAATACTTTCGAGGGTGTCATCTCGATTGTGTAAATGACTTGTGAAAAAAGAAAAAGTAACAAGGATAAAGCAGTATGAGCAAACCGAAGAATCGAGCGGAAGAACTACTCGATGAATTAATCAAAGGTAAAACCCCCCGAAGAGCTGATCGGAAACGAAGGCCTCTTAAAACAACTCACCAAATCACTTGTTGAACGAGCGATGCAAGGAGAGATGACGCATCATCTTGGGTATGAGAAAAATTCCTCAACTGGAAATAACACAGGCAATTCAAGAAATGGAAAAAGTAGCAAAAAGCTCAAAGGAGACTTTGGGACAATTGACTTGGAAGTACCGAGAGATAGAAACGGAAGCTTTGAACCTCAGATAATCCGGAAAGGACAGACACGCTTTACCGGCTTCGATGAAAAGATCATCTCGATGTATTCACGTGGAATGACAACTCGAGAAATATCTCAACACCTGAAAGAAATTTATCAAGTCGAAGTCTCGGCGGATTTAATTTCTCAAGTAACGGATTCCGTCATGGAAACGGTGATCGAATGGCAGAATCGACCCTTGGATAAAGTGTATCCGATTCTCATCATGGATGCGTTGATCGTGAAGGTTCGAGATGGCAACCACGTCGTGAACAAAGCCTTCTATTTGGCTTTAGGAATCAATCTACAGGGCACAAAAGAGATTCTTGGGATTTGGGTAGAACGCACCGAAGGGGCAAAGTTCTGGCTTCAGATTTTAACCGACTTAAAGAATCGAGGCGTTGAAGATATCTTAATCGCTTGTGTCGACGGATTGAAAGGATTTCCGGATACAATCATATCAGTTTTTCCTAATGCACAAGTTCAACTTTGTATCGTTCATATGGTTAGGAATTCTTTGAAATGGGTTTCTTACAAACAGAGGAAAGAGTTGGTAGTCGACCTAAAGGCCATCTACAAATCTCCATCGGAAGAAATTGCTAAGAAAAGCCTTGATGATTTTTCAACCAAATGGGACAGTCAGTATCCGATGATCAGCAAGTCCTGGAGGAACAATTGGGATTCGGTGATTCCTTTTTTGGCCTATCCACCTAACATTCGTAAGGCGATATACACTACAAATGCTATCGAATCCATGAATATGGGCTTAAGAAAAATTATCAAGAATCGGGGTTCGTTTCCGAACGATGAGGCGGCAATCAAGCTTCTCTATTTAGCTTTGAATAATATGTCTAAAAAATGGACCATGCCGATTCAAGATTGGGGAAAAGCTATGAACCAGTTTTCGATTCTTTTCGGAGATCGATTGAAATTGGATTCGTTTTAAGAAAGTTATTTACACAGGATTGCTGACACTACCATTTTAAATTCTTTTTAAGTTTTGTAATGAGTTGAATCCCCTTTTCATAAAGACTTTCAAACAAAGATTGACTGATATAACCTCTATCTCCGAAAAGTTTACAGCGCATCCCAAAACTTTATTTTACTTTATCAGAAAGATCAAGCTACAAGGTTCTGTTCAGTTCCGGTTTTTTCCGTAAGAAAGAACTGGTGAGGGCAGGTTCTTATCGTAAATATTCTTAACAAGTGGAAAAATCACTTTCGAATTCCTGTCGTCGACGTTTCCAGGAGTAATCATAAATGATAATATTTCACCTTGATCATTTACGATTAAATGCAATTTAAAGCCATAAAACCAGCCCGTGCTTGA
>NZ_AHMT02000003.1 GCF_000243815.2 Leptospira alexanderi serovar Manhao 3 str. L 60
CGCGGAAATTCTGCGGATTTCTTTCGTCCCGAATTTTTAAACGAGAAAGAAAGCGCAGGTTTCGGAATTGCAATGATTGATGAAGGTTTTTATTCCATCGGTCTCAATCCGCTCGATTTACTTACAATCACTTCAGGTGCGAGAACAACGACCGTCTATATGAAGTATCCAATCACCGGTTTGAAAAATGGATTTCTAATCGAACTTTTTCAAGGACGACTAATTAACGTGAGCAGGGTCGTAAGAAAGTTTGGGCGAATAAGAAACTAAAGTGCAACGACTCCCTGAACTCAGGCGCAGAGCTTTCCTGAACTCAGCAAACACCTTCCTATGGGTCGGTGTTTAGGTCGCTCTGCGGGTCGTCGTCGCAGCTCGCGAATTTCATAGATAAAATGGCTCGCGACCGCGCTTTAACTCAATGTTGCTGCCTACGATCGCAACATAATGCTCCAATTCCTTCGGAATTTAACTCAATGTTTCTCCCTACGGGTCGAAACATATAATCGCTTTCGCATTTTGTTATACCGAACTCACGTTATTTATAATGTTGTCGTTGGAAAAATTAGGGCAATTTTATCAGTGAAACTTTGAAAAGAACCAGGAGATGGTCTCGTCCCTTTTCAAATCCGGAAGAAGAATTGCTTCGTAGTGGTTTTTATCCGGTAGAGTAAGAAACACAGATCGTTTGAGTTTTCTTTTAAAGGTATATATCGCCTCGTCCGGAAGTAGTTCGTCTCCTTTTTGAAAATTCGGTTTTCCTGCCCGAATTACTAAAACGGGGGAAAGGATTTGGGCGTAAGGAGAAGAATTATTTTTTCTTAATATTCTAAAGCTTGCAATAGGATTTTGTAAAAATCTCAAAGGTATTTTCCAGGGCTTTAACGCCCCGCCCATATTTCTCAATTCGGAATCGATCGCGTGGATCGGAATATTGCATTTATATTCGGTAGTACCGGAATCAATCGTATGAATTTCTTCCAATTCATAGTTTAAAAAATCCTCAATATCCTTGTTCCAAGAGCTAAAGATCGGAGATTCTTTCGCAAGTTTGAGATACGTTTCTCGGGAAGAAAACGATCTTCCTAAACGTTGTAAAGATTCTTGGATCATAAGTAGGCTGGAAAGTTTTCTTTTAAAGGAAAGTTGTCCGCCTCCGTCGATTAAACAGAGTTTGTTGGTTCTTAGCGGATAATTCTTACCAAAGGTAAGAGAAATCCAACAACCCAAAGAATGAGAGAGAAGATTCGCTTTTTCGATTTTTAGAAAGTCCAACATGAACTTTAGATCTTCTGCATGTAAATCGTGAGAATAGGAGATTTGCGGCTTAGAGGATTGTCCTCTTCCGCGAAGATCGTATGTGATTATCGTAGGGTTTTGTTTGACGAGTTCTCTCGCGAGAGGGGCAAAGTTTTTGAGATTACCGGTAAGGCCGTGAATACAGATCACAGGGGGAGGGGAATGTTTGGAAAGAGGAAACTCTCCATAAATTTCTGCCGCAAGGGTTTGAGAGTCTCCGATGGGAATTTGGATAGATTTTGAAATCGACTTTTGATTCGAAGGAGAAACTGGATTCTTCATTCGTCCGTTATTTCAACTCCGAATCTTTTCATCAAGCTTCTTAACTCGGACTTGATCCGAACGAAACGAGAGATAAGCGAATGCGATTCTATGTTTCGACCTGAATGCCGATCCATAGAGAGGCATTCGCTGAGTTAATTAATGCCGATCCATAGAGAGGCATTCGCTGAGTTAATTAATGCCGATCCATAGAGAGGCATTCGCTGAGTTAATTAATGCCGATCCATAGAGAGGCATAACGTTACCCACAAGTAATGAGATCTCAAGATCAACTTTTTGGAATTACAACAAAATCCCCCGTGAAACTTAGTTCCCACCCTGATTTTGGGTGGGGGTGGAGGCGGAAAGACTCGGGAGATTTTTCTCTATCAGAAAATCATACTTTTTGCAAGTAAAAAATAGGATTCTTGTCGGAACACTTGCATTTTATTGTACATAATGTAAAGTCCTAACTCCTAAACCCTATCCACTAACCCCTTGAAAAATATCAGTTTTTGATCCTTATTATCCCAAAAGCCTTCTTAATTTAATTTGTGGGGTTGGTGATGATTTTATAGGGATCAGTAGTAGTTCCTACATTTTGAGCCGGGTTCTTAGCCGCTTTCACTTGCAACTTTTTTATGCTATGTGTTTGGTTGTTTCGAAAAGCTATTCTGCTGAAACATTGCGTAATGTCGGACTTCAAGTAAAATGAAACGGATTTTCGATTCTTCTATCGATCATTTCAAAAAGAAGGAGCTTTGGTTTCATTGGTAAGAGTTTGTTTTAGGGTTATGCGTTAGATGTTACTGCCTTGCCTAAGGGACGTTTCCTTTTTTTCGACTTAAAAAAAGGGAAAAATGTACGAGAAAGAAAAGTTAAAACAGCTACGAGACGAATCCATTCGTCAATTGCGAAGGTTCAGCGAACCATTGAAACGGCAAATCGTGTTGGATATAGAAGCCAAAGTGACGACGATAGGTCGAGGTGAGTAGAGAATATTCAGTAACGAGAAATTCGATTTACGAGCGGATTTGTTCGTATTCTCGCTCATTAGGGATCTGATGGCTTCCGAAAATTTATGTTTTTCTAATATGTTTTTTTCTCCATTTCGCACTTTGAACAAGCCGTCCGAATAAAAAAGAATCCTATCTCCAATAAATTTATTGTTTGGTCCGAAAAATGATTCCCTGTGAAAAAAGGATTGAAAGGGGACTTGAAGTCCCCTTTAGATTAAAGTTTCGGTTGCTTAGGGTACGGATAACAAAACTCGAAATTTTTCAGGATCGCAATCCATAGGCTGAATTTTCAAAACCGAGTTTTGCAAATATTTTAGATATTTCTAATGATCCGATCGAAAGTAACGCCCGCGATTTACTCGGAAAAAAATTATTCAAATGCTTTTGTCGCTCCGATATTGACCGCGAGAATGCTGGATTCTCCGCTGTAAGAATATCCGGCGGAATTGAATTGAGTAGGCCCGGTTTTGATAGAGTGAGAAAGATCCCAGTCCGTGCCCTTTCCTCCGGCGATATGATTTTTTGGTCCATTGTAGCTGATTCCCAGATCCAAACTCCATTTATCAAATAGATAACTCAAACCTCCCGCGAATACGTGATTGAGGGAAAAAAATCCGCCCGTGGTTCCGCCTAGTCCGTTGCTTTTGATCGCGAGAGTGTTATAGGAATAACCCAATCGATACACCCAAGATTCGCTGAGCTTGTGTTCTAACCCGATTAAAAAACCGCCTTGGTTTCTAAAATTGAGATGAGCGTCCGCGTCCGCGATATTTCCAAGAGGAGTGGGGAGCCAAGGATCTTCGAGTTTCTGATTTGCCTTTTTCAGGTAGGAGCCGTAATTCGTGTAGATCAAATCCACCGCTATTTTAAAGTTTTCAGGACCATAAGCAAATCCTAATGAATGTTTTTCAGGAAGATCGAAGTTATAGGAAACGCCGGATCTTCTGTAATAGTTGGGGTCGTTCAAACCGATTTGATAACTTCCGTTGAGAGGGATGGAAGAATGGGCCTGATACGAATAGGCGATTCTAAAACGATCGGTGACCGCGTAGTTAGCGCCCACGACGCCGCCGATGGAAAACGCTTTTTTACTGCTTTCGTAATAATATCCTTGTCCGGGAATTTCTATAGAGCCTGTGATATCGTAGTATTTCTGATTGAGCTTTTGAGTTCCGTATACAGCTTCGATGCTCGCACCCAAGGAAAGATTACCGAAACGAATCGAGATTCCGTTCACGAGCTTTACGACTGCAAACTGATTGGAATTGGTTTCTTTGATTTGTTTGAAATCACCGATCGGACCCGGAATGTTGATTCCCGCCCATTGATTGAGAGACTGGCCGTTCGGAGTATTTCGAGTGATTTGATCCACGCCTCCGATCGCACCGCCGGGAATGTAGAAAGCGACACCATAATCAACGGATTCTGTAACCGGAAGTTTGAGAGCGATGTAAGGAGCGGGGGCGTTGACCTTGCTCTTTTTATCGTTGGCGTAAACGTAATCCGAATTGGAATCCAGAAACTGATCCTGGTACCGATTGAAGATCGTAGAATTGCCCAAACCGAATTCGATTTTTTTTCCTTTTGTCAAGGAAAGGTTGGCCGGATTTAAAGCGACATCGACCGGAGAACCGCCCAAGGCAGTGTTTGTTCCGGCTAAAGCCTCGTATCTCGCGTTAATCGCATTCCGGGTCAAACCGTCCACGGCCAAGAGAGAATCCGCCGTGCTGAGACCGAGTAATACCAGAACGCCCGAAGACAAAACCCGGGCCCATATTTCATTTTTTGAAACCATAACAAATATCCTAAGGAAAGATTGGTTCAAACGTTTCTCAAAATGAAAAAACTTCAACCAAAATAACGGATTTAAATCTGTTATTTTGGATTTTCAGTCAAAAAATATAGCATCGCTGTACAAAAATAGCAGATTTTTGCGTAGATCCTTTCCAGGTAGGAGCTCACGTTCCGCAAATCCAGAATGTCCGTTTATCAACCAACCTCAATCGGATCTATTTTGGAACGTATTTCAACGGGCAGAAGTTTTGAATTTGAGAATTTTTCTGCTTTCGATCTCATCTTCTTTGAGCTGAGAGATCAAATTCTCCACACCGGAAAATTTGATCTCGTCCCGAATTCTATTTACTTCATTAAGAAGCAACTCCTTTGTTGAAATGAATGCCTTACTCGTTTTAGGTATGAACTTTTGGTAAAATGTCTACCGAGACTTTCCGAAATATCGACAAGCATCCGATATATTTATCTTAATATTCAGTTTCTCTAAAGTTATTCCGGCTTCAAGATGACCATAGTTTTTTTTAGATCTATCTTTAAATCTCTCTCCGCGATTAAACTCTTGTAAAGAACATTCTCTATCGTCACATGCGATAACGCTTTTTCAAGTTCTCGTATCCTTTTCTCTGCCTCTTTGAGCGGGTTCAATTTTCTCCGTTTCCACTCTCGCTATGAACCTCCCTCGAATGAGTGGACACGGACGTGCAAAAGCAAAAGGATAAAAGCATGGCGCGTAAATCACAATACGATGAAGAATTCAAGAAGAACACGATTGAACTACTGATCTCTACATAAAGGAATACCGCCAATTTTAGCACAAATCCCCGTTTAGACGCAGAATTTTGGACACTCTATTATGTAGGGATGAGTAATGACTGATGAAGGGTATCCTTGGCTTTGGAACATTTACAAAAGCCACAGGAGTGTAAACCACAGCGCTCATTCTAAAGATGCTCGTTACAAATGGGCAAGAAACAGATGGAGTAAAAATGGAATTCACAACCAAGTTGCAGAAGGAAATCACAGACTTTTGAAAACAGCCTTTGCTTCTTACTGTTACATCCGTCCTGAGAACTCCACTCGTTACTTGAATGAGTTTAGTTTTTTAAAGAATGCTCATGTGTTTGGGTTGGATGTGATTTGTGAGAATGGAGAGATGCTTGCTAGTGATGTTGATGATGCGAGGGAGATGGGTAGATCATCCGTTGGTTCCGATCCCCGAGGGCCGTTAGGTCCAGCAGTTGGGATCGGAAGGAAGGGATATGCGCTGAGAAAGAACGATTTGGGTTCCAAAAATTGGTTTCATTCTTTAGCCCAGGAATTTGAATATTTTCCTGAAACTGAGAGTTCAAAAGACAATGTTGTTTTTCAATCAGGATTTTCTTTACTCAATTCTCCAGCTTCCTTAAAGGATGTGAACTCACTTCTCTTAAAAGAAATGAAAGCTCACAATACATTTTGGTCGGATCAAAACAGAACTCCTATTCAGAGAAGGAAGGAGTTGAAACATCAGAAAACAGCTTCTAAGATCTGGAATCTGATTTCCGACGGGAAAGAAAATGGATCCTATTATTCTGTTTCCGAAGTTTGCTCTTTACTGAATATCCACAAAATTTCTGCCATGCTCATTCTCAGAAAATGGCTCAAGTTAAAATTGATCGAGAAACGACGGATCAATCAAGCCTCGTATAACCGGTCTATTGATTTTGGTATTAAGAAGAAAGCTAAAGAATTTCCGTATCTGCTATATACAAACTTCAAGGACAAGAAGTCTGATGGAACCTTGGAGAGACTCAAATGAAGAAAAAGAGTCGTATTCTGAAATACAGGTTTCGAGCAGAGGATTTCTACAAGATTTTAAAATCTCAAAAAGGGAAGTGTTTTCTTACTGGAAGGGATGTTTATCCGGTAGATGCGCTCAATGAACACATTCTTCCTTTACGTAAAGGAGGTGAGCATGAGTTCAAGAATATCTGTCTTGTGATTTCTCCCTTAGCCAAGCTGAAACGATACTTTACGGAAGAGGAAATTGTTCACATGGCTGCTGATATTCTCAAATTCAAGGGAGAGAAATATGGATACACTCTTGAACGACCAAATGGAAGAAGAAAGTAAGGTTTTTCCAAGATGGTTAGCTCAGACCTTATCTCAGAATCTCAATATTAAATATGAATATTTCCTCCGAGAAAGAAGAAAACCTGATGTTTGGGTTTCTTGGGGTAAAGCAGCAGAAAACTCTTGTAAGAGTCTTCTTACATTCATAACCCAATTTAGGTATATTAAGATTGAGAAAGATCCTCATTGGAAATTTAGGGCAATGGATTCTGCAAACTTGATTAACAAAGTAGCGAGGAATTTAACGGGTGATGGAAGAGTTGAGTTTATCGCAGAGTCCCTGAATCAATTTTCTAAGAAGAAAGAACTTTACGATCCAATCAGTCCTGTTCAGTTAAGAATGGTTCATTTAGAAACAAACCGGTTAAATTGTTATACTCGGGATTTGATACCTTCGTTTCTACAAACTTTTCCAAAGAACTGGACTGCCGCTGCGCGCAGGAACTATTTGAGGATGTTGAGGACTGATTTCATGAATCCAGAGCGTGAGTTTTCAAGCTGGGACTTGTGTTTCAGAAATAATAGGGCTAAGTTACACAGATTTGAAACGGACCTTTGGGCTCGTTGTTTTGAGAAGAATCGGAAGAGATTGGAGAGGATTTAGCTGGAGGATAACCTATTTTCTACAAGGTTGAAACTCATTGGTTTTTAATCTGTCCGAAAGCGGATAATGAGTCCTATTAAAACAAACGAACGCTTTTTAACGACAAACAATTTGACACATTTTGGTCAGATTTTTACCTTGAAATGAACTTTCAAATGGTCGATGCGGAATGTTGAATTCGAAAAGAAAGCCTTATTTTCAATCGCAAGGATTAACGTTAAAATACTTGCGTCTTTGGGAAATGTTTGCTCGTCCCTCAACTCTCAAACCCTGGTAGCCAATGATAAATTGATGAAAGATATAGTTCATCCAAACGCTAACGGACTTACAGCTTGGGTTGACATCTTCCGAAAGCTCCCAGTGATCTCATCTCCGCCACGAATAATGGAGGAAAAATGCAAGCAGAAGTGAATCGGGGCTTTTAACCGATTGGCATTTGATACTGCTTTGTTTTCTGTTTAAGGTTTGTCATTTGTGAAAATGTTTTCTATCTATTTTTTAAACCATTGCTAATATGCAACCAAAACCATATAGTAATACTGATACAGCCGAAACAGAATCAATTACGATTTTTAGAAGTAAGCTAGATCATAGATATATCAAAATAGATTTAAAAGAAAGGGATAAATATCCTAATATTGATGGTTACTTGGAGATAGTAAATGAAAAACAAATTCCCATAGGGAAACTTGAACTCCAGGTTAAAACAATTCAAAATGATCCATATTATTATATTGACTCTTCATCTTTAGGTTACGTGAAGCATGTTGCTACCCTACCTGTATTACTAATTTTAGTAAATCGACAAGAGTCAAAAGTTTATTGGTTACAATTAATTGATGAGATTGGAATTAAAACCGAAGGTGGGAACTATAAGATTGTTCTCAATGATATAAATACAATTACTGACTCATCAGATCATATTCAAGTTTGGACAAATATTTCTAAAGATTATAAAAGAAGGGTTGTTAACTACCCTCTTTTAGAAGATCTAATAAAAGCCAATCTAGGCACAATACCAATCGAAAATATTGGCAAAAATAAACTTATCTATCTTCAAAAGTTTATTGATTATATCAACACATATTTAGATAGAGAATTCAAGGTAGTTAAAGAAATTATTTTCCCAAGAATTTGGAAGTTAGGGATCGCGATAGAGTCATTTGATGGAAACCTTTCTATTGGTCTGTATGGCATCCAATTTGGCGAAGCCGATTCAACACTAATAAAATCTTTAAAAAGAAATGAGTTTAAAGGAATCCCAAGTGGAAAGTTTAAAAGTATTTTTTATACTTTTAAACACCCAGAAAATCCAGAAGAACTAGCAAATTCAAAACTTAAAGATTTCTTCAATCAAGCACTCAAAATTGAAGCCTTCCCCTTAGGCATAAAGGAAGTTACTAATGAATATCTTGCATCGGTTGTAGATCAATACCATTTTGCTTTTGGATTCCCTGAGAAACTGAATGAATATAAAGTATCCGAAATTCAATATGGCATTAATAATTATTTATTTAATTGGACGTATCTTGCATATTCAAAAATAAACTATCCCACTCATCTCGATTATATTGACATAAGCATAGTCTCAGTTTTTACGGATGAATTTTCAAAGAAAAAAATTATAGAAGAAGTAAAGTCAACCAGCCCTAAATACGCACCTTATAATTTCTACACAAAAGATTTTTCAATTTTCCATTTATTAGAAGCACTTGATATTTTACAAAGCGAAAACATTGAAATTGTTCGAAACATTACACCTACGCCAGATTCAGATAGGCTCAGAGATGTGCAGAGTAATTTGATTTATTATGCATATACTGAAGAAGAAATAGAAACAAAAATAAAAAGTCAATTCGTTCAAGCAAATTATTACTTTGAGGAATATGTTCGAAAATATGGCTTACCTCAACAATTTATTGAATCCAAAGAAAAATTAGTAACTTTAATTTCTCCAATAATAAAATTGAACGATGACTTTCCTTTTGTTGGGGTTTATCAACTTATTGTTGAACCAGAAGCGCAACTTGAAATTCCAAAGTATAAGTTTGTTAAGATTACTGAAGATGATATTGAAATGGCTCTAAAAGAATCTAGAAAAATTGAATTAGATGGCGTTTTATATAAAATTCATGCATACGGCTGGACCGTTGATATCCCAATTTTTAATCCTATGCCCATTCGTTCTTTCATCTTAGAGAAACTAAAAGAAGCTTCGGAAAAATACTTTAAGGGACTCGTATAACCTACAAGGTCCCTCTCATGGCATCAGTAAATCCTTAATCTGTCCGAAAGCGGATAATGAGTTTAGCCTCCGATCCTTAAGGAAACGTTTTGATTCATTCACAGAGGCATTTCCAAAATTTATATTGGTAGTGTCAGCAATCCTGTGTAAATAACTTTCTTAAAACGAATCCAATTTCAATCGATCTCCGAAAAGAATCGAAAACTGATTCATCGCTTGAACTCAGCGACTCGGCTCTCTAAGGATCGCTCGTCATCCCAATCTTGAACCGGCATGGTCCATTTTTTAGACATATTATTCAAAGCTAAATAGAGAAGCTTGATTGCCGCCTCATCGTTCGGAAACGAACCCCGATTCTTGATAATCTTTCTTAAGCCCATATTCATGGATTCGATAGCATTTGTAGTGTATATCGCCTTACGAATGTTAGGTGGATAGGCCAAAAAAGGAATCACCGAATCCCAATTACTTCTCCAAGACTTACTGATCATCGGATACTGACTATCCCATTTGGTTGAAAAATCATCAAGGCTTTTCTTAGCAATTTCTTCCGATGGAGATTTGTAGATGGCCTTTAGGTCGACTACCAACTCTTTCCTCTGTTTGTAAGAAACCCATTTCAAAGAATTCCTAACCATAGGAACGATACAAAGTTGAACTTGTGCATTAGGAAAAACTGATATGATTGTATCCGGAAATCCTTTCAATCCGTCGACACAAGCGATTAAGATATCTTCAACGCCGCGATTTTTTAAGTCGGTTAAAATCTGAAGCCAGAACTTTGCCCCTTCGGTGCGTTCTACCCAAATCCCAAGAATCTCCTTTGTGCCCTGTAGATTGATTCCTAAAGCCAAATAGAAGGCTTTGTTCACGACGTGGTTGCCATCTCGAACCTTCACGATCAACGCATCCATGATGAGAATCGGATACACTTTATCCAAGGGGCGATTCTGCCATTCGATCACTGTTTCCATTACGGAATCCGTTACTTGAGAAATTAAATCCGCCGAGACTTCAACTTGATAAATTTCTTTCAGGTGTTGAGATATTTCTCGAGTTGTCATTCCACGAGAATACATCGAGATGATCTTTTCATCGAAGCCGGTAAATCGTGTCTGTCCTTTCCGGATTATCTGAGGTTCAAAGCTTCCGTTTCTATCTCGAGGAACTTCCAAGTCAATTGTCCCAAAGTCTCCTTTGAGCTTTTTACTACTTTTTCCATTTCGGGAATTGCCTGAGTTATTGCCAGTCGAGGAATTTTTCTCATACCCAAGATGATGCGTCATCTCTCCTTGCATCGCTCGTTCAACAAGTGATTTGGTGAGTTGTTTTAAGAGGCCTTCGTTTCCGATCAGCTCTTCGGGGGTTTTACCTTTGATTAATTCATCGAGTAGTTCTTCTGCCCGATTCTTCGGTTTGCTCATACTGCTTTATCCTTGTTACTTTTTCTTTTTTCACAAGTCATTTACACAATCGAGATGACACCCTCTTTATATTTAAAACCTGTCTAAAAAACCTGGATTAAATCTTGAAGCGTCTAAATCGAATATTTGGGAACAGACGTATTCTTAAACTTCAATCCTCATGTGATAGTAGGATTGCAATAACTGGTTCTCCATGGTCACCAGGTTCACAGACAATTTTCATTTGATGGGTTTGTTTTTCATTATTTACCTGAATTTCAATTTTATAGAAATGTGGAGTGCTCACTAAATTTTTTATGTTCTTGTTTACGCCTTTAGATAGAACCTCAATTAGAAATTCAGAATAGTCAAAATTTGGATCTTTTTTCGTATTTGTAGATAGCATCAATCGGACTAAGCGGTGAATGCGACTGGATAGTCGTAATATTCTTTAACAATTTGGCTACTATCGGCATCATCCATCAAATCAAATAATACTCCATCTTCGAAAGCTTGTGCCCTTGTATATGTAAAGGTTGCAATTTCATTCATGTAACTACTTGTGTCTTTCTTTTTTCTTTTCATTGATTAATCCTTATATAGCTTACTTTTGTTCTCGAAACTGTCCCAATCTTGTGTTTGACCCACGTTATGTTAGTTTGCTTTCTGGTATTTAAGTTTTTGCGAGGCTCAACGGTATTAGAGTTGTTAAAAAATTCCATAGTTCAGATCAACAAATCTGCTGCAATCGCCGATTCCAATGAAACGGACGGAGATGGAGAATTAATTTTTCAACAACTCTATTATACACATGATCTTATACTCGTATGGGCAAAAAAGATTTTTTAAGAAACTACTAAATAATAGTGAAGATAGGAATCGTCTTTAGTAAAGCCTAGATTCTCGTATATTTTTCTTGCGACTGAATTACTTTCCGCAGTCTCCAGAGTAATTCCCTTGAAATCGTTTTTTCTGCAATACTCAATCACATGATGAATGATTTCTTTGCCTACTTTCATATTCCGATAATCGGGATTCACGTAAAGATCGTTCAATACTAATACATTGCACATACTCAATGAAGAAAAGGTAAAATAGCATTGTGCAAATCCAATTACTTGGGAGCTTTCAGTAATCGCTACACAAATGTAGGAATCCTGCTTTTTATATCTTTCTCCGATAAATTGCTTTTCATTTTCCGGTTGTGGAGCTTTCTCGTAAAACTTTCTGTATTCTCCGAACAGGGAAACAAGAGTGTCTAGATTCTTATCGGTTACTTTTTCAATTGTAAACTTCATAAACTTCTATTTTAACCTTTAATAAATATAATATAGGCAACGAACAATTTAGATTCGACAGTTCAAAAGAATGTCCTAAATGAAAATTAGATCGCGGTTCTATCTTATGGAAAGATTTTCTTTTACGACACTATCGTAAAACCTTTGCGCTCTAGGATCCAAAGGCTCTTCCAGATTCTTTTGAAAAATTAGAACATCATTAAACGCATTGTTTAGGATTACAGCTTTTTTAAGTATTCCTATATTGTCAAAAAGTCTTTCGACATTTTTGATGCTGGTACTGTTCTGCTCCAATACAAAAGAAAACAGTTTTTTGACCTGATTTTTTCTGCCAATGTGGAACAGATAGATTAACAATTTAGGTCCGGTAAATCCGTTTCTAAACTTTTTCGCTATGTAAACACCCACTTGAGCGAAAGAGTCATTCGAAGGATCCAAGAAAAAAGGTTCTATAAACGCGTAACCTTTCACCTGATCCCCGTCGGATTCCAAAATAACTTTTTTTGCAAGTATCTTATCGATCAGCAGCTTAGGAGGATTAGAAATGCTCAATCTATTAGCGTAATTAGAACTCGGCGAGTCGTCTTCAATGCATTCGTTCATAATATTGATGATACTTTCCAAATCCGACATACTTGCTTCTCTGATTTGATTCATACGATTCAATCCCAATGTATATAATGAAACTCGGCAGTTGCACTAACAGATCCAAAGTTCCAACCATCTATAAAAAATAAAGTTTGAAATCCAATTCTTTGCAACGTTTCTCTAACATGCTCGTTACAGGAATCCGATACGGTAAAGAGCGTTTTCTGTCTGTAGACTGATCTCGCTTTTTCCATAATCGTCTCCAAGTCGTTCTTAAATTCGGGATAGTTAATCCGATCCGAAGATTCGATTACTGCTAAAGAAGAATACACCGAAATTTCCGACGGAGACAATTTTCGCAATATGATAGAATGTCTCGATTCGTTCTTACTATACTCGACCTTTTCGAGCGTTTTTGCAAAATGATTCATATTCTCAAACTCTCTAAATGATAAACTCGTTTAGTTCTAAGTTAACCGAACTATTTTCAACGGAATCCTTTCGAGCTTCACAGCATAGGGACTCAATAATATCTTCCGTCAATGCAGGGGCTAATTTAAACCCTTTTCCGGACAAACCTCCGACACCTGCCAGATTTCGGATTCCATCATACTTAAATATTTTGTAAGATTTGCGATCTTTAAAATAACCGTCATATCCCCAGTTCCCGATCGAAACCTCAATCTCCGCAGAATATTCTGAAAATCTATTTTTTATAATATTCGCATATTTAATCAAATTATTTCGATTTGCATTATGGTTTTCTATTTCTGTGCTAGACAAATATTCTTCAAAATCTGTGAAATACAACATGTTATGAGAATCGACTGCATACGAAAAATCTCCGTTTTCACAGTTTACATTAAGACCTTCGATCGAATGAGGATTTTCAAATCTGATATTGAACACTGGTATCAATTTAGAAATCATTTCATGCGTTTCTACATTTCCCCAGCTTGCACCGAGGGCTAAGAAGCAATATTTGGCTTTGAATATTTCTGGGTCTCCCGCAAAAGAAATATGGGAAAATGAACCTTCATTCCCTGCGATTTTTAATTTGGAATTCGAAGAGAAGAAATCCACACCCGTAGATTTCAAATTCTTCTGAAGGGAAGAAAGAAATCCGAACGCGTTAATTTTAAAATTATCCTGGACCATGACTCTATTACTTAGGTTTTCCCCGGAATACGGAAACATGAATCGGCCCGATTCGCAACGAATGTCTATCTGATTGTCTCTGAGCTTAAGACATATTTCATCACGAGGAATTTTGTTCTGATAATAGATAGCGCCAAAACCAGATCGATAAGATTCTTCAACCAACGATAGATATGCTCCGGAACTTCTTAAGACCAGATCCACATCGTCGATTTCTTCCGAATAATAATGAATAAAAGCGGCGCTATTCAAAGAGGCAGAAATTAAAAATTTACTTTCCGATTTCGAAACGACTAAAACCTTCAAATTCCTAACATTCAATTGATAAGCAAACAATAAACCGAATATACCGTCTCCGATGACGATAGCATCGTAAGAGTTTTTCATTGCTTACAATGCCACCAAATCGATAAAATCGAAAGTTCATCTTCTTTCAAGTTAGTGAACGAATGCATATGTTCCGGGTTCAAGAATATCACATCATCCTTGAAAACGTTTTTTTCAATTTTCCCATCGCTAAAAAGTGCCTCTCCATGCAAAATCACGAATATTTCGAATTCATCATGATTATGCATCTTAATTGTCTCGCCCTTGCTAAGATTGGCGATCGCACTGCCGAAGGGAGTGCCCTGAGGTAAATTCAAAATTTGATCGAATCTCGAAGCCTTTACATTGTAGTCGGGTTCGTATTCTAATTTGATTTTTGCAAATTGCATTCGCTTAGTTTTCCTTTATAAATATGATCCAAAATAATTTTTGCCCTGATTGGCAGCACGCTTAATAATGATTCTGCCAAACCGTGAGATTCTTCCGCATATCCTTGCAAATACAATGTGGCTTCCGACTCGATTTTAAAATTGACCGAATAATTTCGATTAATGATCGGCTTACCACACGCATCCAGGTTCGCCAAATTCTTAAAATTGTAAAAATACTTGTCTAAAACAAAATTATCTTCGTAACCGGTAGCTAATACGATTATATCCACGTATTGCTTCGAAACCTCTTTCGTCATCGTATTCATAATAGATAATACGAATCCGTCCTGGTCTTCTTCGACGCTTATGATCCTAGACATATTCACGATCTTGGCTCGGTTTTTGCCCTCGACTTTGTTCTCGTTATACAAGGCTCTGTAGATATTCTCTATCAGTTCTGGTTCTACTACCGCATAATTCGTGTTTTTGTGTCTGCTTAAAAACTCTTTTTGGGATTCCTTATCCAAATCATAGAAAAAGTCGATGAATTCCGGATCGAATAACTTATTATTAAATCCAGAGGAGTCGGAAGGATTATAGCCGTACGTTGAAATATAATTAATTATTTTTGTGGAATTTGACGTTTCCGAAAGTAGATAGGAAAAAATTTCCCCGGCACTTTGTCCTCCGCCGATTACAGATAGGGTTTTATTGTCGAGCTTTTCCTTGCATTTTTCGATCCAGGAAAGAAAGCCCGAAGAATGAATCACATTTTGATCCTTACTTTTTAAATTTGTGAATTCGCGTGGTATTTTTTTGGACTTTCCAGATGCAAGAATAACGTTTCTAGAAACGATTTCATACGACGAATCGTCGGTGCCGACTACGGTCAACCTGAAGGAATCTATTTTTCCGTCTATTATGATCGGCCTTATATCTTTCACATAAGTACTGTATCGAACAAAATCGTCAAAATCGGAAGCTACCCATCTCATATACTGATTGAATTCAATTCTAGTTGGATAGGAAATACCTTGGTTTATGAAATCCAACAATCTATCATTGGTTTTCAGAAAATTAATAAACGTATATTTACTCTGAGGATTATCCAAAGAAATCAGATCCTTTAAAAAATGAATCTGCATATAGGAATTCGGTAAAAGCATGTCAGGATGCCAAGAGAACTTATCCTTTTTCTCTAAAAATTGAATCTTAGATTTATCGAAAAATCCAAGCTCTTTTGCCTGTATAGCAACCGATAAATTTGAAGGACCGAAACCGATCCCGATTAGATCGTATGTTTCATTTGCAACGCTTGCATTCATTTGATTATTTCCTGAGCGTAATAAAGGGAAAATCGTTCCATTCCGCTCTTGATTTCGTTTATGTATTTCTTTTCATTT
Organism: Leptospira alexanderi serovar Manhao 3 str. L 60; assembly: GCF_000243815.2. Taxonomy (GTDB): domain Bacteria; phylum Spirochaetota; class Leptospiria; order Leptospirales; family Leptospiraceae; genus Leptospira; species Leptospira alexanderi. The sequence continues at coordinate 15,880 of NZ_AHMT02000003.1, forward strand.
TCAATAATAAGGTTTCTATATTTTATCGCGGCATTCGTATTCAGCCTGAATCGTCCGATGACAGATTTTATCCTGTCTACAAATTTCGGGCTAAGAGATTCCATAAGAACCATTATCGAATAAAATATTTTATCTTTTTCCTCATCAGTTAAATTGCCGTCCGAAGAATGTATTAGAGATTCATAATTCTTCATCAACGTATCGTGTATTTTGTTTAAACCGTCGTTTTCCAATAAACTGATCAATTGTTTGCTTTGATCGGAGGATTTCCATTTACGAATGAACTCTTTATTCGAAAAATTAAATATTCTCCTGCTATCGAATATTTGTTTTAAAACAAATTCGATTAGATTCAAATATGCGGCGATATTCTCCTTGAAGCGCTCCAAAGTAAATGAGGCTCCTTCTTCATCACTTCCGTAAAACGGAAACAAACCGAATCGGATTGTATCCGAATCCAGATATTGAATGATATCTTTTGCAAAAATCGCATGATCCCTGCTAGTCGAAAATTTTTGTCCTTCCAATTTCAGAAACGGTTCCACGAACAAATTATCAGGTATTTTCTTTATATCTAGAATGGTATGAATTAACACTAGAGAGACGGAGAAATGAAACAAATTATCTTGTCCCATAAACACGGAAAACTTGGTTTTATCTTCGTTCAGAACCCTCAAACAATCTTCGCCATTCGTAATATGATTAATTCCGGTAAAATACGCCCATACCGCTTCAAACCAAAGCGGGATAGTCAATTCTTGGCTTGAGTCGTTGAACACAGGAAGTCCATATTCAAAAATTCTAGTTAAGATGATTTTTGAATTCTTTTCGTCCAAAATCCAATTTAAGACAATCTCCTTTATTTTAGAGCTCCAATTAGAATTTTGGATCTTCTCAATCAATTCAGATTTTATTTTCGAATTACTGATCTTTAAACCTTTGCATTCTTTCAATTCCAAAGGCTCGGAATCTAAATAAAATTTTGGAGAAATCAACTGAGAATGATCTATCAATATCGCGCAGTTTTCACAAGCTCCTGCGTCCGTTTCGCTTCCGCAATTATAGCAGTTGCCGACAACCAATGAATCCGTGACGAACTTATTCTTAGATTTCAAATAAAGTTGTAACACAGGAGCTTCCTTCACATGAGGACTCTTTAGGATTTCGGAAACAAGGTCGTTTACAGTGAGTAAATGCTGAATAGAAGAGGTCCTAACAAAGGAATCATATCCAATATCTAGGGAATCGAGAGCTTGCCGGATTTCGTTCGAATAGAAATCGGCGGTTTCATAAATATTTTTGTCGATTTTCATTCTAAGTATATTCGTCCATCTGCTAAACACTTACTTCTTCTGGGGAACTCCTGGAATCATTTACACCAAGCTGATCCCGTTAAGTCTTTGTATTCTATATGTATCTATTTCTTGGAGGAGGCGTCTTTCCATATTAAAGATAGCTTTCCTATCTGGTTTAGTATTTGCGCTTATCGGCGATTATTGTTTAGTTTATAAACATCTTTACTTTTTGGGAATTATCTCCTTTATCTTATCACTTTCTTGTTATATCCTATATTTTTCCGCAGGTCAAAAGTTAAAGATTCTATACTCGATTCCATTTTTGATTTTCATCGTCTGTATGTATCTCTATCTGAATACGAGAGTAACCAAGGATTTGCTTCTCCCAGTTTTCGTATATTTGGTAGTTCTTTCTTCCTTAGGGTGGAGATGCTTTTCCAGGGAACAGGATTACAAGCAGTCCTATATATATGGTTCGGTCGGTGCGATTTTGATCATATTCTCGGACTCGTTACTTGCTCTAGTTCGATTGGGAACTTTGGATTTCGTCTTTGCCAACCAGGTTATATTAGGGACATATTTTTTTGCGCAGTATTCAATGACGCAAGCGAGTCAGGTTGAGGAAGTTTCGCTCCCCCATTTAGCAGGAGAATCGTATCCTTAAAGTTTCGCATCAATGAGAACTTGAGAAGAATCCCATCTCACATGATCAAACCATAAGCTTTAAAGTTTTTACTATCTGTTCCTTCTCCATTGATGACCAGCTTCTTCATTGAATAGAGATAATTACATGAACAGTATCATTAATACTAGTGCTATTCAAAAGCATTATACTCCTATTGCTTTGGGGCTAACTGAGATGTACGGTTTTAAGTGGGGTAACTACAAACGTAAGTTCGGTGCAAGGATTTTCGAGTTTTAAATCTTTCTGTTTTTTTATAATTTGATTGGCTGTGATTGAAATAGGTACCTAAAATATTGCGAATTCATTATCCGCTTTCGGACAAAACATACTATCCACTTTCGGACAGACTAAGGATTTGGCTTGAGCTCATACTGGAATATACATCCAAATTGGTAGTAAATATCACTAAGATTCTGACTTTTCGAAGAAAACGGCCTGTTAGTTGCTGGCTCTTTTTACAAGGGGCTGGTTTAATATTTTGAATGCGCTTTGAATAAATAACGTGAGTTCGATGTAAGCAATGCGAAAGCGATTGTAGTGGAAATTCCGAAGGAATTGGAGCGAAAAGCGCGGTCGCGAGTCATTTTAGCTATGAAATTCGCGACCGATTCCGCCCAAATTTTCTTACGCCGAACTCACGTTAAATAAGGATTTTAGATGTTTTTAAAATATTATCAGATTAGAATATCTGTTTTTATTTTTTGTTCTACCTCAGTATAGATATCCGAGTTTTTAGTATGAATGGAAACAATAAGAGAATAGCGAGCATCGCGATTTCCTCGATCTTCACTTTTCCTATCCTTCCACCAACCTCCAACTGGAACAACGGCTATGGCATTTCGTTCAGCCAGGTCAATGGCAGTACCTAACCAGCGATCGTGATGTAAGGAACCTCTCGTCCTAATGGCATCTCCATAAAACCAATTTCCCGCTTCTGTAGATTCGGAACTCTCATAATCTTCATTTTGATCATCTTTATTAATCCTAGCTCTGAAGGTTTTCAAGTCTTCATAAGGCCGTTTTAATTTAAAACGTAAGCCATGGGAATGATACTGAAACCTGTTTTTGAAGCCTCTCCTTGCAGGATTTGGTTCTATAAAATAGGAGAGTGTTATTCTAAGTTCTACTTCTTCTCCTCCAAGTTTTCGCAATTCCTCAATTGGCCAAGGAAGCGAATAAAAATTGAGATGATTGGCGGTTGTTCTTCCAGTTGTTACTTCATGAAAAGGCTGAATTTTTTCTTCTGCAATTAAGTGAAGCACGTTGTTGGCACTATAAATAGCCCGTGCTTCGTTAGGAACTCCATACCCATAAGTTCTTAATAATTTTTGTTTATCTGACTTTTGCGGTTTACTTGGAAGAGTTTTCTTCATCAGCTCAGTATATTCTGCTGTGTGAACCAATAATCCTCGTATCGTTTCAGGCCATAAAGTTGGATATTTTGAAATAATCTTTGCTCCCATGCTTGAGACAAGTGTGGTGGCCGCACTACTCATGCCTGTTATTGTAAAATGATTATTAGAATGTTGATGACTGGTAGTTAATAGCATTAGTGAATCAAGTTGGCTGACGAAACCTTGTTCATCAGTTGCAGCATTTCCACCTTCCATCACAAGGTCAGGTTTGTATGGCCAATCATGTTGCCACTTTAAAGACGTCCGACTATAGGGAGATAAATTTCCAGATGGGGCTATCGGTGAAAATTGAGTGGTTTCATCCTGATCTAGTTGGGTCTTTTCAGTGTAAGCTCCGATTGTTAGAGCATTATAACTTTGTCCAGGATCTTCTATTTCCGCATCAAAATTGCAATTTGGATAATTGTTAATTTCGCTTGTAGGAAGATTTCCGGCGCTAATAACAAAAAGTCGAAAATCATTATCCATATAACCAGAAGAAATAGAATCTAATGCCGCCGACCATGAGGACGGACGTCCTCGGTCCATTCCGTGTTCCGTTGTAACTGTCAGATTAAATACGCGATTTCGATCTGGTCTAATAAGTTCTACTTTTGACACAGCTCGGGAGGTAATATCACCATATAAATCTGGTTCATAATCATTTCCTGTTTCAAAAATTTTCACTGATTCTAAGAAATGTAAAATCGGAATGTCTTGCGTATCTATTAGTTTTTCAAATAGATCTCCGAACAATGCAATTCCTGCCATTCCCGATCCATGACCATTTGAGTCAGACCCATCCCAATCGGTCTTTACAGATAAAATGCAATCTTCAGAAATAAATTGTTCAATTAAAGGATGCCCATGATTGACACCAGTATCTAAAAGACAGACGGCGGGAGAATCTTCAGGGGGAGTAATCAGTCTTTCTATTAGTTCATGACTCCATTGCACTTGTTCTGATTGGGGGGCGGTAATAAAAAAGTGAGCTGTTCCTTTTGGTTTTCGTAATTCAGAAATGCAATTTAACATATCGAATGAAGCGGCGAGATCAGATTTTCTTCCGTTAACAAGTATTACATATCTTTCTGGAAACTTTATACTTCCTGGTCTTATGTTTAGATTAAATGCTTTTGCATTAATGGAAAAAAAGTCGAGAACATCTTCTTCTAAATCTTGTCTAGTTGCTAACCATACTTCCCACCAAACGGGGAGATCGTTTTTCGGAAATAAAGAAGGTGCATCAGTCCATAATGAATCAAGGGCAGCTTTTCTAATTGTTTCAATACTGGCTATTAGATTATTATTATTTGGTAATCCAGATTTTTTGTTATTTAATTTAAGATATTCATCAATTTTCTTTATAAACTTTGAGAGCGAACCATCTGGAATGAATACTACTGCAATTTCTAATATTTTCCCATTAATTTTTTTTGTGTGTACAGACAATAATTGAAATATAGAGTTATCTAGACTTATTTTTCTTAATTCGTAACCTGGGACACCCTCGATTTCGACGGTAATTCCTCGTTGCTTTTGTAATCCTATCTCTTCTCTTTTTTTCGATAGCTCATCTGCCTCATTTTGAATTGAACTCAATTCTCCGCGAAGTTTTTTTCCATGTTTACTGCGAATTCTATTGGGAACAGAAAACGGATCTATAACTACTCCAGGATATGTGTATGAAATAAATTGAGCCCGATTTTTAAGAAATAAATGAGGTTTATTTCGATCCATCACCGTTTGTCACCTTAATCGATTTTCTTTCTTGGAGTGATGTAATTAAATCATTTTTGAATATTTCTTTTCTCCCTTTCAAGAGCATGCTTTTGGCCGCCTCTTCACAACTCCGCACAATTTCGGAATGACTTAATCCTTGGGCTTCTGCTATTAATTTTTTGTCTTGATAACCGGAAAACTTAAAAGAGGATAATGAATTCTTGAGTAGAGATGAAATTTGTTTATTATCGGGTAGGGTATATTCAATAATATCATCAAATCTACGAAATAACGCTGTGTCTAACATATGAAAGTGATTTGTCGCAGCTAAAATTAGGCTATTACTTTCATCGCTTTCTATATATTGTAAAAAACTATTTAGAACCCTGCGCATTTCTCCTACGTCATTATTATCATACCGTTTACTTCCAATAGAATCAAATTCGTCAAAAAAGTAAACTCCCCGAAAATCTTGAATCGCGTCGAAAATAAGTCGAAGTTTAACAGCTGTTTCACCGAGGTAACGAGTAATTAATCCATCCAGTTTTACTGTAAAAAAAGGAAGACCTAATTCCCCGGCAATAGCAGCAGCGGTCATTGTCTTTCCTGTTCCAGGTGGACCAACTAATAAAAGTTTTCTTCGTAGCCTTAGTCCGTGTGTTCGAATTTTCTTGAGATTTTTTTGTTCTTGTAGTATGCGATCGATTCGTTCATCTTGCTTCCCGTTTAAAATAAGATTTCCTAAGCGAATATTAGGTTCTTTGACCGATAGAAGATTTGACAGTTCACCTTTCGGTTGGTGAATAGTGTCAGTTCTCCTAGCAATCTTTAATCCCGACTGTCTTGCATTATCAATAAGGGACTTAATTTCTTCTGCAAGTTTTTGATGTCCTTTCTTGGCTTCTGTTGCCGCTAGTTGAAGGGCTACTGTTTTAAAGCGTTCGGAATCTCCATTAAAATGGCTTTTTATTAATGCTCTTAATTGCTCTGAGGTCGCCATATCTAAAATTTTACCTATTTTTGGATCTATTCAATTATGATAATTTATTACTACATTTAAAGTTCGTCTTGTCTGGTACTTTTAAGAAGTATAATACTGAGTCTTTGCAGAAATTGATAATTTTGTTACCCTTATTGTTTCTGATAATACACTATGGGAGGGACAAATTCTCTTTTCCTTGCTAAAATAATGTCTGTTTTCGAGTCGTCAATGTAATATTTTATGCTAGGACTGGATGTGTTTTTTATCCCAAGGATGTTTAAATCAGATGGATTATGAAATTAAGCAAAATCCAGATTGGACTACGTTTATAAGACATCAATTCAATGTGCATCAGTATCAACGAATTGCGAAGTTAGTATATCCAAAAGGAAACGCTTAAAGTAGGAATGGAATTACGGATTATGAAGCGCGTTTTTTATAATATCCAATCAAAAAAACTTTCGACTTTTCTCCAAAAAGAAATTCTTTCCCTCTTTAGTTATGTAGGAGTTGAAAATGTCAGCAGTAAACAAGGTAGTAGAATTCAGTAAATATCGAAACAAGTATTCAAGGGATTCAAGATATCCTTTGCAAACTGAAGGATCATTCTTTGGAAAGGGACTAACTGACGAGACTATGATGGAGCTTGCAAAGCGATTCTCAAATCCAAGCAGTGAAATGGAACATCGTAATCGTTGTCTGTTTTTAGTAATGTCAACTACTGGAATGAGGGCTAAGGAAGTTGTATCTCTTCGATTCAGCAACATTTTGAAGGCTCCATCTGGGGAAACTCTTGTTAGTTACATCCGAAAGGGTGGAAAGTTATCCTATTCAGTCATTTCGGACAAGGTTTTAAATAGCCTAAAGGAATATCATAGTCTGTTTGATTCGAATTCGGATTACTTTTTCCTTTCTTGCCCAGGACGAAACCGCGCACCACGAAGACCGTTAACCACAAGAGGATTACAGAAAATAGTCAATTCTTGGAATGTTCTAACTTGCCTTGGAAAAAAAATACATCCTCACGCCCTGAGGCACTGCTTAGCCCAAAAGCTAATGGACACTGGTGGCGGACATTTTTGCTCCCGTGTGCTAAACCATTCTTCTCCAGCACTTACGAGCAAATTTTACCTTCGCCCTTATGCGGATCCAAACCGGTATCTGAATTGGAATCAAGACTGATTCATTTTTAAACAACTTGGATGGATGCTTAAATAAGCATTTTCCTTGCTGGGAATAAAAAGTAAAATGGCCTTCTACATACTAGATCTAAGGGCTGGCTCGATCTATGCATCGATCAAAGCCAGCCAATCGTTTTTAGAATCTTTTCAAGCTTCTTTTTCGACAACACAAAGCATTCATGTTAACCTCCGGACTGTCAACATGAGTGTTCTTTCTCAATTTTGGTAGTATTCACCTTCCAACCAAGGATAGACTCTTATAGACTCATCAAAGGCTCTCTGAACCAACAATGCAAAAGCCTTCTTATGGCCTTTAATGTTTTCTAACGCGTCATGCGCATCTTTTAAGTTAGTCATATAACCGACAACAAAATGCCTAACGACATCCATAACATCAAAGTCATTCTGAATTTCCTTATAAGCTCTAACGCCATATTTCTTTTTAAATCCCGCTAAGGCAGTTTGAATGACAGCTGCCTTAGGGTGTTTACCAACTTTCATCGGGAAATTCTCAGCATACTCCATAGGTTTAATTTCCTTATTCTTTAGTTGAATGGAGAGTTTCTTCATTTCTTTTTCCAATTTACTTTTTCTGTTATCTTTCGGTTTCCTTGTACTTTTATTCACTAAATTACTCCTAACGTGAATTTTAAAATCTCTACAATATTTCCGTTATCCTTATGAAGATTATCTTCGAATTCCAATCTAAGAAATATTAGAAATCATTTTGATTTCATACATATAGTATATGAGGGTTTTTCTTTTTCTCAAAATCATAATGGAAAAAAGTTCACCACTTTTTTTCAGATAGCAGGCGATGTTCGTAAAGGAACCTTATATGACTTGAATATTCAAATCTTGAGATAGAATTTTTTTCGTAAATAATTGAAACTTTTTCCCAGAGTGATTTTGAGAAATTGGGTAGGTAAAAAACTATGGTTATTTTTGCCTTTAATTTTTGAGGAAACTTTTGCTATTCTAATATATAAAATTGATCTGGAATTCTATTTCATTCGCAATTTCTGTAGCTCCCAAGTTGCTTTCTATTAAAATATTTCATACTCGATTCAATCTTAGTTTACGCCACTCAAGTTTTTTCTCGTAAACTCTCCCAATAGATTAGTATGATTCTTGGACGTAAGACAGCTCGAAGTGTGATATTCTTGATTCGACGGAGTCAAGAAGGCCGGTGGCAGATTGATCGCTCTCTGATGAACTCAACATCTCACTCCCTGAATTGCGCCCCTTAGGAAGCAATTCACAGTATTCAAGTAAAGTTTAATGGAACTCAGCAAACACCTTCCTATCATCACCTTACCCACAAGTTAAGAAGTTTGGGATAATAAGGATCAAAAGCTGATATTTTTCAAGTGTTCCGACAAGAATGAGACTTTTTACTTGCAAGGAGTATGATTTTCTGATAGAGAAAAATTTCCCGAACCTTTCCACCTCCACCCCCACCCAAAAATAAGGGTGGGAACTAAGTATCACGGGGGATTTTGTCGTAATTCCGACAAATTGATCTTGAGATCCCATTACTTGTGGG
>NZ_AHMT02000002.1:0-15000 GCF_000243815.2 Leptospira alexanderi serovar Manhao 3 str. L 60
GAAGATCCCGTCTTTTGTGGAACTTATGATAAAACCTGAGATTACATACAAACAAAAAGAATAAAAACAGAACGAACCAAGGCACTCCGATCTAAAAAATCACAACATACGTTTTGGTAGGTATGTCAACGGCGATGATTTAGAGTGAATAAAATTCTACAATAATAAATGGAATCTTTTTATCTATGATTCGAATAAATATTCAAAAATTCTTATGGATCTTTTGTTTGTTGGGATTTAGTTGTAGAACCAAATTCAACGATTTTGATAGACGAATCTACGTGGTTGAAGGATTGAAAAGACAGAATGCCCAAGAGGAAAAAATTTCGGAAAAACGAAAGCAAACCAGCGCTCCTAATTCCCCGCTTGTAACGATCAGATGGAGTCGGAATTTTAGACCTAGTTATAAATAAAACTCAATTTAGAGACGTGGAATCTAAATTCGGAAATCAATATATTAGGAATCACTTTAATGATGAAGTTATAGAAATACACTACGAATCTCTGGGGCTTTCCTTTGTTTTCGACGATCATAGAGAAGAAATACGCGAAATAAAAATACAACCTCCCTTTTTTGGCAATTACCTCCAAAGGAATCGTATTAGGAAAAAGTACATTACAAGAAGTGATGGATATCTATGGAAAAGCGGCAGATACATCGGGAGAATATGCGACTTGGAATATTGAGGAAAAACTTTATTTATGTATAAGATATGGATTCAAACATTCTTTTCGTGGGATCAAATTTTGTGTGGAAAAGAATCCCTCTATTCCGGAAAACCCAGTCGACAAAACGTTCTATCTGAAACAAAAGATTCAAAAAATCGATCTACTATAATAAAGATTTATAATATACTAAAACTTAGTCTCAAAGATACGACCGATAAACTACATACGGTGTACGTTTCACAGAAGATTTGTCGTAATTCCGACGGATTTATCTTGAGATCTAAGAGCTGGTCTCAAAACCTCAAAGGAAATTTGTGAGAGTTCCCACAGATTTTGTCTCTTTGACGGTTCTTTACGCTTTTTGAGTGATTTTTTCGTTGTTTAAAAACGTAGGAGTTCCCACATTTGTGAAACTCAACGTCTCGCTTCCATTGGCGCTCGACGGGTTTTGGATAAGGCCTAAATGATATACAAATTTTCCGCCAGAAAAATCATGCAGAAAATCTTTTTTTACTCTCCGTCCGTACTCCGGTGAAAAGATGGAAGACAAACGAGGCAATCCCGCCTCTTAATCGACTTTGAACGTATTAAACTTCAACGGATGAAAAGCCCATTTCATTCACACCTGATTCACCGCTCGAATCGCTGAAGCGAGCGCGCCTTCCACTGTTCCATTCAACTCCGCGGTATGTTCTCCCGCAAAAAAGATACGATCCATCGGTTTGAGCAACGAGATGATCGATCCGTAACTTCCAGGCGGAAAAGTCGCGATACCGGTAGGAACATACTTGGATTGAGAAGTTTCACTACTTTGAATCCTAAGAACCTGTAGATCTTTATTTTGCCCCAAAGATTCCAGCGCAAGACGTATATATTCGACTTTCATCGCATCGGTTGAAGAAGCCAAAACGTCGTATCGATCTCCCGTGGAAATCATTCCGAGAATCTTATCTTCCGAGTTCGCCTTCGTTCCCGCGTCGTAGATAAAACCCGCGGCGGAATCCGAATACGCCGAAAAATTTCCCTTTGTCCAAGGAGCCTCTCGAAGCATTAAAAAAGTCTTATAAATTCTGGAATATCGAATTCGTAACGCCGATAGTTTCTTTTCCTTGTCCAATTCAGGATCCCACTGAATCGACGTTAGTTGATTTGCGGGCAAAGTTGAGATGCAAACGTTCCCTTCTATTCGTTTTCCGGACGCCGTAGTCACGGTCACCTTACCTTCTCCTTGAGAAACGGAAACAACAGGATCCATAAAAGTCGTTTCCGTATTTTCCAAGGACAATACAAGCGCCTTCGTTAAAGCTTCCATTCCGCCTTCCACTCTGGTATTGTATTTCGGAAAGTTAACTATATCAGATAAAACCTTTTGCGCAGACAAAGAACGAAGCGAATCTCCGTAATATAAGGAATATTTAAAGTTCAGAAGAGTCAAATCCTCTGGAGTCATCCCTTGATAGATTAAAAAATTATAAAAGCTGATTCGATCCAGTTCCTGTTGTTGCGAAGAATTGATCTTTGAATTCATCTGAACGAGTTTATTTAAAATTTCTTGGGACTTAAGCGATATATCCCAGGTTCCGAATTTACGATAAGATCCGAAAAACAAATCGGACTGAACCTCAAAGTCGGTCGTTTTCAGACCCAATTCTCGGATTAAACTCTTAGCAGTTTTGTGTTCGGCCTGAATCCATTCGGCACCCAAATCCAAAAAATTTCCGCTTACATCAGCAACCGTTCGAATTCTACCTCCCAATCGATCCGTCGCCTCGATGAGTTGGACTTTGATTCCTGTTTTACCTAAGAGATAAGAAGTGTATAAACCGGCAATTCCACCTCCTAATACGATTACTGTTTTCCGAGGCAACGCCCCTTGAGCGCGTAATTTTATTCCGGAAAGGCCAGAAATACCCGCCGCGGTCAAAATTCCAAGTTTGATAAACTCCGATCTACTTAGTTTCATTGGATTGTCCGATTTAAATTTGGAAAGATTGTATCTTTATTTTCGGTTAAAAACTGGTTTTTTAGGAAAGATTTTAAAAGTACTTTCTTGAAATCCGTTTTCACTCAAGCTCTCAGAAAAATTCTTGCTTGGAAAAACCTTTTATTTTTAGTTATCCATAAGCTTTCAGGGAGGAAGTTGGGTGAAATTCCCACGCTGACCCGCAACTGTGAATTCGATTTCAAATTGAAATCGAAAAGCCAGATCTTCCCCGCAAACAAAGTCCTCGAGGTAGGGACAGTTTGGAACTCGCCTTGCATATTCCATGCGCCGCGATGGGGCCCCGAAAGGCAAACGTCGGAGAGGGGTCCGAGCGGGAATATCCATCAGAAAAAAATTCGTTTTCGCTTAGAACCGATTCTAAATCGAATTCTTATATTCCAAATTTAGAATCCGTATCTCCTTCTACAAAAAAACTTTTAGAGGTAACAACATGAAATTTAGAACAAGCTGGAAATTTTTAATGGCAACCGTCCTTGCTTGCGGAATGATGAATTGTTCTGTACCAAAGGACAATTTAATTCTGGACGAAGACGCGTTTCTTCTTCTCGGAATCTCGATTCTAAATCATTGGGAAATAGAAGGAACTTGGAACTACTTCAACGGAACGAAAGAGTACGCCGGTGCTGGCTTTAACGCGAATGGAACGGTATTGCAAGGTCAGTATGCCATTACTAACGCCAAAGTGACTCAAGACATAAAGGACGCCGGTTTCGGAGCAAGTAAACTAATCGGTGATGTAGTCGAAATAGATCGATCCAAAAAAGTAGTCTATGTTCAATTTACCCAGGATTCGTCTTTTTCAAAAGGAAAGTTCTCTTGGTATCGCTGGACTTCGAAAGACGGGTACTTTTATATCTGTCCCGATCTTTCCGGTGTAAACAATCAAAATACATTAGAACAAGCTAAAGCGGATAACTTAGATTCTTTTTCCGACACAAACAACATCAATTCCGGATGCGGCTTGAACAGTGGGTTTGATCCCGCTCCTTGGAGCCGTTTAGAAATTAAAACGAACTAAAACTTTGAGACAAATGCGAGCGATTCAAGTCGCTCGCATGATTCAATATAAATCTATCTTTCAAATTATGAAAAAAAACATCTTTATTTACAGTTTTCTAATTCTGCTTTTTTCTTTCTATTCGTGTAAGGAAAACTCATCCGAAGACTTTAATTCGCTCATCGGCTTGTTAGCTTTGACGCAAACACAAAAGACTCCGGATTCAAGACCTTGCAAAGATAGGTTTGCAATTGATCGAGCAGGCATATACAACGCAACGGAAATCGTAAGCGATCCCGCAAATACCGGCACCGGATTTCAAGACTCTACCTGTGCGGTTGACGGGGTTTTAGGACTTGGAAATTTTAACGGTTCTCTCGATGTATTTACCTTGGATAACAACGGCGCAGGGGCCTCTTTGATTTTAGGCTGGAACGGTAAAAAAGTTCAGAATACAATCGGTATGGATTTTATCGTTTTTGAAAATCCGTTTCAAGTTGGAGGAAGTCCGAACTCGGTTTTTTTAGAACCGATTATCGTCGAGGTCGGTAACGATCGAAACAATTGGTGCGGATGGAATCCAACTTATACGCAAGGCGGAGTGTTTTCCAATGATCCGGCACATTGGTTACGATTTGCGGGATTGAAATACGTGGACTATAACCAAATTACAAATCCGATGAATTCCGTTTCTTTGTTCAATTTGGACGGAGGAGGAGACGGATTCGATTTAGGAGATGTGAATTTTGGAAATTCGGGATCGGGCTGCAGCGTAGCCTTAAGAAATGAACTTCAAGCGAACGGATTCCTATACATAAAACTAACTTCCGCAAAGGCGATTCTTGCTGTACTCCCCATTCCAGGCGCCAATGAAAACCCGGATATCGACGGTGTGATCGCCAAACAATTATCCCCATAGCATTAGGAGAATTGAATGCAACAGCTCGATCAAATTCTAAAAAAAATTAAGTCCAAACTCGTAACAAAACATACGGTTTCCATACTCGGAGTGATCCTTTCCGGAATTTCCAGATTTTTACCTCATCCGCCTAACTTCACTTTGGTGGGTGCAATGACCGTTTATTCCGGAGCTAAAATTCAAGGATGGAAGTCGTTTGTTTACCCGATGTTTATGATACTTGTTACCGATTTTATTCTTTCCAGAATCCATGGATTCGATTGGTTTTACGAGGGTCTTCCCTTTGTATATTGTTCTCTCCTGATAAATGTTTTGTTAGGAAAAATTTTTCTAAAAAACAACAATAAACTTATCTCCGTATTCGGTGTATCACTACTTGCGAGCGCGCAATTTTTTGTCCTTTCGAATTTTTCGGTCTGGGCCTTTTCTTCTCTCTATCCTAAAACCCCGGAAGGTTTATTGACCTGTTATATTGCCGCCATTCCCTATTTTGGCGGTACTCTGCTCGGAGATTTGATTTATACCTCGATTCTTTTTGGGGTTTTAGACCGAGTCGAATTAAAAGTGAAAGCGAATTTTACAAATTCCATAGACAAAACAAGGGAGGGACTTTCCGTTTGAATCCGAATGAACTAATCGTAAAATTACAAAGTAAAATCGATCTAAAAACAAAACCTCCCGGTTCGCTAGGAACGTTAGAATCTCTCGCTCTTCAAATCGGTTTAATCCAAAACACCGATTCACCCGAATTAAAAAATCCTCATATTCTGGTTTTTGCCGGAGATCACGGTCTTGCCGATTCCGGAGTCAGCGCTTATCCAAAAGAAGTCACTTATCAAATGGTATTCAATTTCTTGAATGGAGGTGCGGCGATCAACGCATTCTGTAAACAGAATTCTATCCGGCTCAAAGTGGTGGATGCAGGCGTGGATTTCTCGTTTTCCGATGGCTCCGCTTCGCTTCATCCCGATTTTATCGATGCCAAAGTAGGATTTGGAACGAAGAATATCCTAATGGAATCGGCAATGACAAAAGAAGAATGTAATCAAGCTTTGGAAAAAGGGGCTTTGATTTCTGCGAAAGAAATATCAAGTAATTGTAATGTAATCGGGTTCGGAGAAATGGGGATCGGAAATACTTCTTCCGCAAGTCTTATCACCGCAAGCGTTCTGCAAAAGGATTTAAGAGAAGTTACCGGAAAAGGAACGGGATTAAACGAACAAAAATTTCAGAAAAAGATTGCGATCTTGGAAGAATGTCTTCGTAAATATCAATCTTCGTTACGAACTCCTTTCGAAGTCTTACAAACTTTCGGAGGATTTGAGACCGCGATGATGATCGGGGCGATGATCGATTCTGCGAAAAAAGGAAGAATCATTCTAGTCGATGGATTTATCGCTACGTCGGCATTCTTAATCGCTCACAAAATGGAACCTACAATCTTAAAAAACGCGGTCTTCTGTCACAAATCGGTGGAACCTGGTCACATGTATTTATTAGAAGAATGGAATGCAAAACCTCTTCTTGATTTGGGGCTTCGACTTGGGGAAGGAACCGGATGTGCGATCGCGTTTCCGATTCTATTATCCGCGATAGCTTTCTTAAACGATATGGCTTCGTTTGAATCCGCAAAAGTAGATCAAAAACTTTGATTCTCTCTATGATCCGAGAGGAGTGGAATCGTTTCTGCGCCTCTTGGACGTTCAGTACAAGACTTCCCATTCCTCCTTTTTACGTTTATTCCGAATCTACCGCTTCCAGGTCTGCACGTTATTTTCCTTTGATAGGTTGGATCATTTCGGCCGGGACGTCTTTTTGCACGTATTTTCTTTCTTGGATTTTACCCGTTGAAATTTCTGTTGTTTTCGGAATGATTTTTGGTGTTTTAAGTACGGGCGGTTTTCACGAAGACGGATTCGCGGACGTTTGCGACGCGTTCGGCGGAGGTTGGAGCAAAGAAAAAATTTTAGAAATCATGAAAGATAGCAGGATCGGGACCTTCGGAGCCTTAGGATTGATTCTTGCGCTGATCCTCAAATATCTTTTACTCGTAAAACTTTTTCAAGTTTCTCCCTGGATCTTCTTATTCACATCCTGGTTTGCGCACGGAGCCAGTCGATGGCTTGCTTTGGTACTAATGATGTTGATTCCTTATGTGGGAAACAACGCCCTATCCAAGTCCAAATCGATGGTAAAAAAATTATCCCCTTTCGATTTCGTTCTTTCTGCGTTCTTCGGATGTTTTCCTGCGGTTTACTTCGCATTCCGATACCAAAATCTGATTCCAAATATTCTTTTAGGTCTCGTTCTTGCATTCTTATTCGTTCTTTATTTTCGAAATTACTTTAAGAAATGGATTGAGGGTTTTACGGGAGATTGTCTCGGATTCACACAACAAGGGACCGAACTTCTCTTTTATTTGGGAATGACGGTTTCATGGAACTTTATTTAATTCGACACACAACTCCGGATGTTCCGCAAGGAACTTGTTACGGCCGTACGGACGTTTCTTTAGTTGCAGACTTTTATTACGAGTTTTGTTCCATTCTTGAAAAATTAGATGTGGTTTTCGATCGACTATATTCCAGCCCGAGCTCGCGCTGCAAACATCTGGCCGAATTCCTAAAACAAAAAAAATTATCAGAATTAGAATATTCTAATTTATTGATGGAATTGGATTTCGGAGAATGGGAAGGGAGACTCTGGTCTGAAATTCCGGAGAAAGAATCTGCCTTCTGGGCAAAGGATTTTGTGAATGTTCGAACTCCCGGTGGTGAAAATTATTCGGAACTCTATGAACGAGTCGAAAAATTTTTGGAAGAGGTTTTTAATTCTTTTTCAAACGGAAAAATCGGGATCATAACTCATGCAGGAGTCATTCGAGCCGTTCTTTGCAAACTTTTAGAAATCCCCTTGGAACGGGGGTTTTTCTTCGATTTGAAATACGGCTCTCTAAGCAAGATTTTCGTAGAAAAAAAAGGGAAACAATTCTTTTCCCAATTGATCTTTTGGAATCTTTGATCCTTTCCTATTATAGCTTTTCGGAGAAAGTCCGATAGAATTCTTAACATGCGATTTTTTTCAAAGCGCGCTTTCGATTTATTTCTTGAGACTCGTTTTAATGCTCAAGGTATTCCATACTCTAGATCTACAAACCGAAAAATCGGACATCGTGTACATTTACGAAAGATTGTAAATGTTACGGGGCTCATTCTTTTTTTCTTATTAACGGGAACGTACATCGCTTCCGAAAACCAAGAACGGTCTAAATTGTTCATCGTAGACGCTTCCGGATCTATGAACGAATATCTGGGGATTTATCAAAAAATTCATTTAGCAAAAAAACACGTTAGTCGCTATATCTCTACTCTTCCTGCGGAAACGGAAATAGGATTTATAGCGTACGGCAATCGGGTTCCGGGTTGTTCTTCCTCCCGCTTATACGAACCCTTACAAAGGGAAAATCATGACACGTTCAAAAATCGTCTTTTCGGTTTAACACCTTCGGGTGCAACTCCCCTCGCGGAATCGATTCGAATTGCGGGAAACTTAATTTCGCAAAGAAAAAAAGAAACCGAAATCATCTTAATCACGGACGGAGTGGAAAGTTGCTACGGCGATCCCAAAAAAGAACTCCAAACATTAAAACAACAAGGCATTTATTTTAAGTTTCATATCCTTGGCTTAGGTTTAAAGCCCGACGAAGAACGAAAGATGAAAATTCTCGCGGAAGAAGGTAATGGAAAATATTTCGGAATCGAAGACGACTCTTCTTTTTATACGGCTCTCGATTCTCTTAAAAATCAAACCGTTACGATCATCGAAAAAAACCGTAAGGATTCGCTTAGAGAACCTAACAGTGATTTGATGGTTTGGTTTGAAAAAATTCGCAAAGACCAAGAATCCGATTCTAAAACTACCTACACGATCGACTTCGGCTTTAAAACTAGAAACAATCCTAAAAATTGCGTTGTGTTTAATCTAAAACAGAAGGGAAATTCTTCCCGTCAAAGTTTAGGCCCGAAAAGAATTCCATCTCCCGAAAATCTGATTTTCAATGAAAGCTCCTGCTTTGATGTTTCCGAAAGTAAAGGAACGATTACGATTGAAGTTCCGAAACGAACTTCTTTAATCGGAGTTTTAGAACTTTGGGACATGGTCGGAATACCTTCCCCCCTTGGAATTTCGAACGAAGAGGAATTTCATTAGACGTCATAGGTTTAGATCAAATTTGGCGGGAAAGCTGATCTTATATTTGAGTTTGATCTCTTGTTTTTGATTCGGCCTCAAATCCAGTTTCCATTCGAGAATTCCGGAATCTTTTCTCACTTCCGCATAACCCGGAGTCGTAACAGAGTCGATGGAAACCTTTACGCTTTCTACTCCAGAAACTGGAATCGATTCTTGAAAGGAAATCGTTCTGGATTCTTTTCCAAAATTTTCAAGTTCCACTCGAATCGACTTTTCAACGACTTTCGTCCCTGAAAGAATTCCTTCTTTTGTTTGATTCGATTCCTTTCTGTAAATCGCTCGAACTTCGTTTTCGGAACCGAAGGATATTTCCGCCTTTTCTCCGGGACTGATATAACCAAAGCCGGATTTTCCCACCATCCCCGCTTGACGAAACACCGCCGTCTCTCCGGGAATAATGGGAAACCCGGAAATGTTTTTAAAACTTCCTTTAATGAGCGGATAATGTTTTAAGGCGGGAACATATAAAGCCGTAAATGTGGCGTCCGTTGTGAAAGATACCAAGGACAACTTTTTGGATTCTTTCCGAGAAAAAAGCGTAATCGGCTTTGAGTAACGGAATAGAAACCCGCTTCCCGATTCTTCGCTACTTCCGGTTGTGGGATCAGTTCCGGCTTCGGGGGATTCCGGTACGGTATTCGATTCTCCCGCAATACTTTGGCTTTGAAAAGTGACAAGCCCGTCCTTATCCGTTTTCTTTTTTTGATCGTATAACCTTTGACTGGAAAGACGAGGTCTCCTTCCGCTTACGTCTGGACTGGAAGTAGATAATAAAAGATTAATATTATTCCAATCCTCCCCGCTCTCCTGATTGATCTCCGCGAGATATTCAAACTCGATTTTTTCTCTTCCGTCCATACGAACCGAATAGAAAGGTTTCCAAGAGACCCCTTCCGTCCGATACGTTAGATTTAGTCTTACTTCTTTTTTTTCGGCTTCGGTAAAACTCACGAGAATTTTCGTAATTCTGGAGGATTTTTCGGATAAGGAAAGAATCACACTCAACTTGTCTTGCAATTCAGAAAGTTTTTTTCGAAGATCCTTGATGGCACGACCAACTTCCTGATCGGAACTCAACACAGCCTGAATAGCTTGTCGATTTCCGGAAAGAGTTTGAAACCACTTTTTGGAATCGACCTCGTTCTTTTTGTAGAACAGATTTTTGGAAATCATCTCGGTCAGTTTCAATCTCGTATCCACAAGAATCTTTCTCAAATTCCTAAGATTGGAATTCCTACTTTCGTAATCTTCTATTTCCTTTTCCAAAACGCGAATCTTCTTTTGTAGCTCCAAAGCTTCTTCGTTGTGAATGATGGCTCCCGTCTCAATCCAGGTACTAGAACCCACTACGGAAGCTCCCGCTGTTTCCACCGACGCAACCAAGGATTCGTCTTGGAGCGCGACCGGTAAGTTTCGAATCATAAGTTCGTTGATTCCCGGCTCCAAATTGATTTTACCGCTTCTTAAAACTCCTGCGGAAGATTCGTACAGAGTTACGTCTTGCACTTTCAATTCCACTTCTCTTGCATTCAAAGGGAAAATCATAAAAACGAAGAAACAGAAAAACAAAAAAGACGATCGCGACCTAAAATCTAAAATTTCGACTCCGAATCGGAGTGTTTTGTGAAACAGAATTCCGTAAAATTTGAATATTCTATATTTTGAATCAATCATCTCAGTATCCTCCGGAGCCAGGAGTCCGGATCAATCGGTTCTCGACCGGATGGCTCACAGAATATTCAAATTCTATAATTTTCTTTCCCCCGGGAGGCAGTTCCATCTTGTAAGTCAAAATCCCTTCTTCATTTTTAGAAGGAAGATCTTTTCCGAATTCGAATTTAATTTCCACACTGTCGTCGACCGTATACGGAACACGATCAATGAGCGTGAGAATCACGTTTCTTTTTTTATGGTTTTTGATTTCGATATTTATCTTGTATTTGATTTTTGTTCGGGAGGAAATTACTCCTTCCTTTTGTTCAAAGGAAGTTTCTCTTCGGTTCACAAGAATATCCCGATCTTGACCGAGTTCCATTCGAATCGTTTCCCCCGGTTTACTCGTATTGAGAACTGTGTTCCCCAAGAGAGTATTTCCGGAAAAAACTTCCATCGGCCCTGCAAGCAAAGGTTCTCCTTCCGAATTCGACGCTTCTACGGTAAGGTAAGCCCCCGGACCAGCAAGAGGCGAAGCAAAATAACCCGGAGTCAATGAGAGAGATTTCTTCTTTAAAAAAACCTTATTGAAAGATCTATCGGACGGGATTGTTTCCGAAATTCCGGAAACATATTGATAATCGAATCCTTCCAAAGACGACGGGGGAATCAAACCGCCCGGAACTTTTTGGGAAGAAAGAATCAAACTTCCCTTGCGAATCAATTCTTCCGTATATGTTTCGATCGAATTCAATTCCTTACGGGAGAAATCCGAAAGTTTCGAGAATTTTTTAAGAGCCTCTTGTCCGTAATAGTTCGCCTGGTCGTATCGACCGCCGTTGAAGTTATCCTGCTGGTTCGCTAAATCCGTCTTAAGCTGATTGAGATTAGCTTCCGTGCGGAGAGAATTTGCTCGATTGGAATAATTTTCCTGAATGATCTGACGGGATTGTTCCATAAGAGCCGGAACGGATTTACCGGAAATATTGTCGTGAATGTTAATCTCAGATTTGGAAGCCGTGCGTTTATTTTTTTTCTTGGACCTTCCGCTTCTCTTATCTTTTCACGGGCAGCTTCACCGGAAGAAGAGGAAATGTCTTGAGCTGCATAGGGAGAACTTTCGTCGTCGACTTGTTGTTTGGAATCTTCTATCGTAGCTTGTGTTTGAATTCTCCATTCTCTTACGATCGGAAGATCTATATCCAAATCCGGATTGGAAGCCGTAAAAAAAAGTTTTACCTTTTCCCAATCTTCACCCGTATCGTTTCGAACAAGTGCAAACCAACTCAAGTAACCGCTTTTAGGTTCTTCCGTAAGTTGAAGAGAATATCTCGGAAACCAACTCGCGCCTGAAATCAAATATTTATATTCGATCGAAGTTTCCGTATCCTCCGATGTTTCGACCTCGAGATAGATTTCTTTTTTTTGTTTCGCTTCCAATCGACCGAGATGATCCAAACTAGCGTCTACGACCAAACTTTCTTCTCGGATCTGATCTAGGGCTTCCAATTTCTTCCGACGGAGCAAAGACAACTGATTGAGATGTTCCTGATATTGTTTTTGAAATCCGGATAAAAATTCCGGATCGGCAATTTCCTCTTGAGGAGCGGGATCTTTTTTGATCACTGGAGAGATTTTTACGATCGTCTTTTCTTCTTCGATCAACTCCTGGATTTCCGAACTCAAAAATTCTATCCGATCATTGAGTATCTCCTGTCTTTTTAAAAGAGAAGCGATTTCTTTTGTTCTCGCTTTTCTCTCTACTCGGATCCTACCTCGGATTCCACGAATTTTAATCTTCTTGGAAGAATCCGGAAAACGAACCGAGATCGTTCTTTCCGAAACTCTGTCTGGGATTTCTCCGAGATAAATTTCCGAACTTCCGGCTTTTATTTTAGTTCGAAGATTTCTTGTAACGTAGGCAAAACTGGAATACAAAACTACGGATTGAATTCGAGAAGGATCCGTTTTCTCGGCCACGGTTGAAATTCGTTCGCCGTTTGTGTTTTGATCCCTAACTTCCAGCTCATCTTGGCTTTTTGCAGGAGTCGTTAAAGTTAAAAAAATCAGGATCAGATTTAGAAATAATTTTTTTTCAATTCGCAACGGTAGAATGGATTGTCGCATACGATTTAAATTTCCAGAAAGCCAAATTTCTTATCCACGAAAAAGAAACATCGATTTCGAATTGGGTCAACCCTTTTCCCGAACGGTTAAACGAGTTTCAGCAGAATAAGGTCATCGAAACTCCAATTTCCCATATGTATCCGCCGCAGAAATAATTTGGATTCCTTTCTTTGGGAAGTATTTGTTGACTTTTACTGTTTTTCAATTGCTGCTTGTAATTACTACTTCAAAGATCATTTGTTTTCGGAGACGGTTCATAAATTTAAATAGACTAAAACTGAATATATAAGAAAAACCTAAACTAAAAATTTTGATCGGAATCCATCCAATTGTTCGCTCCGGATGTTGCAGGTATGGATAGAATGATATTTTTAAGTTTTTATTGCATAGTGTTTTGAGTTTTTTCTGAAAAACTCGGACTACTTTACGAACTGATATGCAAAAGTTCAAGAGACGTTAAACCGAACCGATACAACCTAAAGGTATATCTTAGTTTTCGGGGCAGAATCCGATGATTTTGCACTTTTAGGGAACGTATTTTCGAAATATATTTTCATAAGATCCGCAAAACGAAGATATCCGATAAATTGATTCTCCTCGACGATTGCAATTTTATCCAGATCCCGATCGATCAGGATCTTCAAAAGAGTGGCGAGGGAATCTTCCAATTTTCCAAACGGAGCCGAAACGTCCGTAACATCTCCAACAGTAATTAAGTTGCTGATGACGTCTCTGGATTCGAGAGTATGTCTTACTTTTCGAAGAGATAAAATTCCCAGATATCGATTTTCCCGATTGAGAACCACGTAGTCGCTCGCTTGAATTTTTAACGCCTCTTCCTCAAGTTCAGAAAGTAAAAAACGATCCCGAGTTACTGCAATCGTTCGCAACCGATTTTTGCAAGTTTTGACTTGAATCTCTTCCAGAAAGTCTCGGTTCATATCCCAAAAATGCGCGGGAGATTGAAATCTTGTTTCTTTCTGCGCACGATACAAACTCAATCTGTGACTCAACACAAACGTTAAAATCGAAACTACCATCAAAGGAGGAAGCAACATGTAACTTCCAATCATTTCACAGATCATAATCATCCCCGCAATTGGAGCGCTTGCAACACCCGCGTAAAAAGCCCCCATTCCTACCAGGATAAACGACGTAACGGAAAGATCCGGATAGACAACAACCTTTGCAAAGGTTCCAACTCCTCCGCCTAACATTCCTCCTATAAAAAGAGAAGGTCCAAACATTCCCGCCGAACCTCCGGTTCCAATGGTAAACGAAGTGGTAAGAATTTTCATTCCCGCTAAGATAAAAAACAACGCGACCAACCAAAGTCCCGTACTTTGAAACATCGATGAAAAGATTCCCAATGCTCCGACGGGATCTTTTCCGTCCAATGCGACTTGAAGTATTCCCGCTCCGGTTCCAATCGTCTCCGGTAAAAAAAGTCCGACGGTTCCCACAAAAATTCCGCCTAACGCAGGTTTCAAGATCGGAGAAATTTTGAGACGCGCAGAAAAGTTCTGCACCTTTCTAAAAATCCGAATGAATATATCTCCGCACAAAAAACAAAGAACTCCCAGACCTAAATAAAAAATCAGATCGGTATACCTCAAAAACTCGGTGTCGGTAACTCGATAAACCGTATTAAAACCGTTCAGGCCGGAATAAACTAAGTAAGCCGAAACCGAAGAAATAATACAGGGAATCAAAGAATCACTTTCGATATCTTCCCGATAGATCATTTCCACCGACGTTAATGCGCCCCCCAACGGAGCGTGAAAGATCGCGCCTAAACCTCCGGCCGTTCCGGCAAGTAAAAGTGTTCGTCTGGCTCTTGCTCCCGCTTTCAAAAGAGTAGCAAGTAAGGATCCGAAACCCGCTCCGATTTGTGAGATCGGACCTTCTTTTCCGCCGCTCCCCCCACTTGATAGCGTAAAGACCGTCGCGATGGACTTGACGAGTGAAACGACGGGATTCATTCTTCCTTCCTGATTGTGAAAGGAATCGATCATCGCATCCGAACCCGTCCCCCCCGATTCGGGTGAAAAACGGTTTACGATCCAACCGGTAAGTAATCCTCCGATGATTGGAAGAAAAAACACAACCCAAGGTCTATATTCATCCGAAAAAGGAATTCCCCAGTGTAAAGTGTCGTTGGAGTCGATGAGAAATTCTCCGGAAGCATGCGGAAGGGAAAGGCCGGCCGCACGATCCAAAAATAAGTATTCGCATATGGCAAGAATTCTTGAAAATAGAAAGGCTCCCAATCCGGAAACGATTCCAGTAAGAATACAATAAAAGTATAAGGATCTTCTGCCGCTGATTCGAAAAATGGGCTGTTTTACTTTTTCCATCTTCATAGCCGCGTCGGTCATT
>NZ_AHMT02000002.1:22500-67500 GCF_000243815.2 Leptospira alexanderi serovar Manhao 3 str. L 60
TTCGATCGTACTTGTAAACCCGCTAGGAAGAACGGTAATCGAATCGCCTTTTTTGAAAATTCCGCTGCGAACCTGACCGGCATAACCTCTGTAGTCATGATGTTCGTCGGAAAATGGACGGATCACATATTGAACCGGAAAACGCGCGTCTTCGATGTTCTCGTCGCTTTCGATATAAACCTCTTCAAGATGATTGAGAAGAGTGCGTCCGTCATACCAGGAAAGATTTTCGGATTTATCAACTACGTTGTCTCCGTTGAGAGCGCTGATTGGAATAAATTCAATATCTCTAATGTCCAATCGGGAAGCGAAGTTCAGATACTCTACTTTGATTTCCTCATATCGCTCTCGCGAAAATTCCACGAGATCCATCTTATTGATACAAACCACAAGGTGAGGAATTCTCAGCATGGAAGCAATGTAAGAATGACGATAAGTCTGTTCGATAACACCTTTCCGCGCATCGATCAAAATGATCGCAAGATTGGAATTGGAAGCTCCCGTAACCATGTTACGGGTGTATTGAACGTGACCCGGAGCGTCGGCGATGATGAACTTTCTTTTCGGAGTGGAAAAATATTTATAAGCGACGTCGATCGTAATCCCTTGTTCTCTTTCCGCTTTAAGGCCATCTGTGAGAAGAGCTAAATTGATTTGACCGTTATTGCCTCGGGCGTTTTTTTCGATCGCTTCGAGTTGATCTTCGAAAATTGATTTACTATCGTAGAGAAGTCTTCCAATCAAAGTGGATTTTCCGTCGTCCACGCTTCCCGCAGTGATAAAACGTAACAAATCCATCAGAAGTATCCTCCTCTTTTTCTGTCTTCCATAGCCGCTTCGGAACGTTTGTCGTCGAGTCTGGAACCTCTCTCAGTAGTTCGAGTCGTCTGGATTTCGAGGATAATGTCGTCGATATTATCCGCTTGAGAATCCACAGCCGCGGTACAAGTCATATCTCCCACGGTGCGAAAACGAACGATCTTGTCTTCCACGCGATCATTTGCATCGATCGTGATGAACTTAGAAACGGGGAACAGAAGGTTCTCTCGATAGATCACTTGTCGTTTATGAGAAAAATATAATGAAGGAAGCGCGATGTTTTCTTTACGGATGTATTCCCAAACGTCCAACTCGGTCCAATTGGAAATCGGGAAAACGCGAACGTTTTCGCCGGGACTGATTTTTCCGTTATAAATATTCCAGAGTTCCGGTCTTTGTAATTTCGGATCCCATTGACCGAATTCGTCTCGAACGGAAAAAACCCTTTCTTTCGCTCTGGCTTTTTCTTCGTCTCTGCGAGCACCGCCAATACACGCGTCAAATTTGAACTCCGCGATCGTATCCAAAAGTGTCACGGTTTGAATTCCGTTTCTACTCGGGAACTTTCCTTTTTCTTCGACGGCTTTTCCTTGGTCGATGGAATCTTGAACGTAACGAACGATCAGCTTCTCTCCGATTTTGGAAGCGAGTTCGTCTCTAAAGTCCAGGGCTTCCTGAAAATTATGACCGGTATCGATGTGAACGAGTGGAAATGGAAACTTTCCTGGACGAAACGCTTTCAACGCGAGATGTACGAGGGTGATAGAATCCTTTCCACCGGAAAAAAGAAGAGCGGGTCTTTCAAACTGAGAGGCTGTTTCCCGAAGGATATAAATCGATTCCGCTTCCAGCTGTTCGAGATGTGTAAGTCTAGACCTATTCATAGTTGAATTCATATCGCTCTTTTAGGATCGGATTTTTGACGAACCAACTTTCCGTTTACGACGTGAAGTCCGCATTCTTGATTGGATGCTTCCCACCACCACCTTCCGGCGCGAATGTCGTCTCCCGGCTGAATTGCTCTTGTGCAAGGAGCACATCCGATTGAAGGAAAACCTTTCTTGTGTAATACGTTAGTCGGAATCCGATACGTATCGATAAAGTCCTGAGTGCGCTCCAAAGACCAATCCAAAAGAGGATGATATTTCAGTATATTCCGAGAAGGATCCAATTCCACTTTCGAAAAAGAACCTCTAGAATCCGATTGTTCCGAACGAATTCCGGTGATCCAAAGTTTTGTTCCGACAAGTGCGCGGTTTAACGGTTCTACTTTTCGGATGTAACAGCATTCTTTTCTATTTTCCACAGAATCGTAAAAACTGTCGGGACCTTTCGTATTGATTAGATCTTGAACCGCGGTCGTGTCGGGAAAATACGTCTCAATCTTCCTACCGTAACTTGCATTCGTAAGTTTATGAAGGTCGTACGTTTCGTTGAAAAGACGACCGGTATCCAAAGTAAAAACTCTGATTTTTAAATTTCGAGTATATATAACGTGAGTGATAACTTGATCCTCAAGACCCAAGCTCGTGGAAAAAGCCGCAGTCTCTCCGTACTCGTTATTGATCCATTCTAAGGAATCTTCCAGACTCAAAAATGCAAGTTTTTGTTCCAGTTCTTGCGGTAACATGTTCGTGATAGTCTAGTCTTGGATGGGAGGTTTACACATCCAGCTTGATTTTATGGTTGATCCAATAAATAGTACAGATTTAAGAAAAAATGGGACTATTTATTTACCAAAGTTTTATATATTGGATTTTTTGTAAACTATATTTGATATAAGATCTTGCTAAACGCCATTTTTTCAATCTTACTGGAAATTCAATGGACTACTGATACCTATATAAAGAAGTACCGTTAGTTTTAGCACAAAACCCATTAGAGGCAGAATCTTGGAAACTCTATCGTATAGAAATCAGTAAAGAGAAATTTTTAAGATCCTTCTTCATGATATTTTCCCAACAGTCTCGATCCACTTGATAGCGTTGTCACTTTAAATTCTCGCGTTCAATTTTGAATTTTTATAAAATCATTCACATTCTCTTCTACAATCCCCGAGCTGCTTTGTTGATTACTGATCTCTATAAAATTGAGTACCTTTAATTTTATCGCAAAACAGTGATTCCGTGCAAAATATTAGGTACTTTATTATATAGTTATCGGTAGTAACCAGTTTTTGTTTTTAGTATTGTTTCGGATTTTTTTACGGAGGCTTTTGGTTGAAACATTTTCTGTAAATTTATCAAAACTAGTCCCAACGACTTTAAGAGCCCCTATAAGACGAATCAGTTACAATCATTCCGCAAAAGTATATAGGAATTTCCGCAGATTACTTCCCCTTGAATAGTTTATGGGTTTTTGAAACAGTTTTTCGTTGTTAAATTCTTATAGTAGTTCCCACATTCTAAGGCATTAAGAAAAGGCCTTGATCATTATTTTTGGTTTTAATGAAGGATTCCTTATTACGAAAAGTTATCGTTAGAAATTCAGAAATCATTTTTTATAATGGTTTATTTAGATCAATCGCAAACTTAGAACACTTTTTTAGGATCAATACTAAAGTGCATCTTAAAAGTATTTTATAATATTCTTAATCAATACAAAGATACGGCAATACTTTAGTAATAGTCGAATAAAGATTAAACATCCTATTTAAAAGCAAAATTCGCTACAAAATCTTTTTTATTTTTAATTTTCACATTCTCAAGCTCGAAATTAAATTTTCTGATCCGTTTTTATCGAAAGTATTGGAAAGTTTTATCCTTTTAACTTGAATTGGTTTTTAAATGGAAATCATATCAATCTTAAAAGGATTTTTTAGAAAAAATTCCAAAATCTATATTCTATTATTCGGTTTTTATGGGAGCCTATTTTTAATCCTATTCTTGAACGAAGAATTCGGATTTTCTCTTCTCACTTCAAAGGATTTCAAACTAAAAGCGACTAGTACATTCATACTATATGGAATTCTAATATTTATGTTTTATTATCATCTTCCTAGAAAGAGAAAAATTCGATTCCGTAAAGGAAAAATAATCGGTTTTCTTTTCGTATTTTGGATTAGTTTGATTGTTTTAAATTTATCTGACTTTCCCTATGAGAAATTCTTATTCTATCTTCCAAGAGAATGGATTTTTTGGACCTGGAAGATTATTAAACAATTCACGCATACTCTTCCCTTGTTAGTCTTTCCTCTATTATACGACTTTTATAGATACAAAACAAATCCTGTTCCATTTGAAAAAAGAAAAAGTCCTTCTTATTATCCGATTTTAATTCTCGCTGTGATAATCTCGGCAATCGGTTCTTTTATTCCAGGTTTTAAAGAATTTTATCCGAGGGCCCCAATTACAAACGAACGACTACTGTATCATGCGACTTGGTTCACGACTCTCATTTTTGAAATCGTATATCTTTACACTTTCTATTTTACGGAATTCTTTTTTAGAAAATTTTTAATTCGATATTTAAGCGTCGTAGGCCGTTATCACGCAGTAGGAATGGCGGCTTTAATTTACGGCATGGTTCACTTCCAAAAACCGAGAGGAGAAATTCTAAGTTCTTTTTTTGGAGGATTGTTAATGGGGGCTTTGAGCATTAGGACTCATTCGATTCGAGGGGGGCTTTACGCACATATCGCACTGGCAGCCGGTATGGAGTTTTTTACCGGGATTTATATTTGGGATAAATTATTTTGATTTTTTAAAGTCTTCCGAATTTATCAGAACTTATCTTACTACTCGTTACTCATTTAAAGCATTAAACTTTATGTATGTAAAAATTTATTCTAAAAACTTTTCGAACCGAATTCTGATCTTTTTTTCAACTCTTGAAAGTAAAGAATTGCAAAATTTATCTCTTCAAAAATTATCATTTACCATGCAATTGAGTACAGCTTTTTCAGATTTTATTTTAAGTTTTGTCTCTATCTTTGTCGCGATTCAAATTAAAAATATAACTTCTTATTCAAGAATCGTTGGTTTTTTCGGATTTATTGCGATAGGAATCTCCGCCGGATTAGGAACGATTCACTTTTTGGGAATTGAGATTTTAGATCCGATCTATCGTTTTTCGGTAGGGCTTGCTTCTTTTGTCGGAGTACCTTTAATTGGTACCGGTTTCTTCCATATCGGGATTAAAAAATTGGAAAAGAATTTTATTTATCCGATTGCGGGAGTTTTCATTTTTCTTTATATAATTTTCGGTTATGTTTTTCTCTTCCCACTTTTATCCACGGCTTTGGGAGGAATTGCAATGATTACGGTGATTCTTGTTTGTATTCGTAAAAACTCGGGAGAGACAAAGATTCCAGCCCTTTATGGGATTTTGGGAGCGATTCTTTTCATCCTCGCAGGACTTGTGATAGGAACAACAGGCTCCAGAGGGCCTATTTTAAACGTGGATATTTTTCATATCGTTCTCGCCGTCGCCGTCTACTCCTTGAGTGTCTCCCTCAAAAGATTGAGCTACTGATCTTTACATAAAGGAGTACCGCCAATTTTAGCACAAATCCCCGTTTAGACGGAGAATTTTGGACACTATATTATTTAGGGATGAGTAAGAGCCACTGTTAAAACATTAGAATACTATAATGCTCCTAAGAGACTTTTTTTGCCGAATAGCTTAAGATGACTCGTGGCCTCTCAAAATTTTTAGAAAGTAAAAATTTATTTCAAAGGAGATTTACAGCGCTATACAATGAAAGTTCAAGATAAAAGGAATCTGATCGAATCTATCTTGAGCTTTATACAATTTGCTGAAATATTTTTGGTATGACTCTATTCTATCAAAGGGAAAAATATTTCCCATAGGAAAAAAAGATAAGTCAGGAACAACAAATGTTCGAACGATATTATTTCATAAATTCCAAATCGAATTAAATCCACATCTCACAAAATAATAGTTTCTTATTTTAGAATATTCTAAATTTTTTTTATACAAAAACGAAGTCGTTTTGTTTTTATGCGACGACCGTACCATATCTGGTACGGTCGTCGGTTAAAAAATTAGAAAAGGGAAAGAAAAAGAGAAGGCTTAGAAAACGGAGCGCCGTGAGTGGCTTCAGGATCGGAGATCGTGATCGCATGCGATTCGGCTTTGAGATATTGTGCAAGTCCTTCGGTTTCCGATTGATTGAAAAATACACCTTTCTCCAGCCACACTACTTTGAGGTTAAAACCGTTCCATATATTTGGAGAAACGGACAACCTCGAAACAGCATTTGTCGTTTGTCCGGAAGGATCCAAACCTACGATATTGGCTGCAGCCGTGTACGGCTCCAAATTGCTCATAACCTCCAATTGAGCCGGAGTCGGAGCACCCGTTACCGGGACCCCATTCACCGCGAACTTTGTATTGATGTAAAAATCGTCTGGCGTCTCTACAAAAAGGCCCGTTATAACCTGAGGAGGAAAGGGTTGCGTTTCCACCACTTTTTCCGCCTTAAAATTCCAAACAAAACCTTTTGCAGAATTCGGGTCAGTTATAGGAGCATCCGCACCGAACCAAGGTAAAGCCGAAGGAATATCACTTGCGATCAGGATCGTATTTTCGATGCCAAATGCATCCAAAAGGCTGGAACCGCCATCCCGAAACTTACTTTGAATCATCTGAATGACAAGACCACCGATACTATGACCAACGATGGTCGTAATTTTCCTTTTTTCCGTACCAATCATTTGGTTAAGCAAAGCACGGAGTGCATCTCCATAATTTCCAACACTCAATTGACTCACATTAGCCGGAACAGGCGCAGTCCCACGAGTCATGGTACTAGCACCATGTCCCGGAAGATCCATAATATAAACGTGAGTCGCTTTTCCCTGGTTGATCAATTCTTTGGCTAACGGTTCAAAGAAAGCACTATTGTCTCCAAAACCGTGAACAAACAAAACCGTTTTCCCATTGATAATGATCGGCCCTCCGCTTGGTTTGCGGTAATGAACGACATTGATCTTATAATAGGTGGTTTCAAGCACATTGAAACCGCGACCTACCAAATTGTACGTAAGAATTTCCCTTTCATAAGCGGCGCTAATGGAATTTGCGCCGGACAAAAAAACTAGAAAACTTACGACCAGAACAATCCTTCTAAATCGACTTTGAACTTTCTGAATACCCAATCCAATCTTCATGGAATAGTTTCTCCCTACACTTTTTTCGAAGAAAAAAACTCTACTCTAACGATTTCCTTTTTTGTTTGAGCCATCGGAAAAACCATTTTGTGATCTGTTTGTAAAGCAAATTTTGCACCACTTAAGACATAAAATTGACTCTTTATTATAAATAGATCACTATTTAGTGTCAAAAGTAGCTTCTAATTCTCAGAAGAGGTATTTAAAATAACGTGAGTTCGGTATAACAAAATGCGAAAGCGATTATATGTTTCGACCCGTAGGGAGAAACATTGAGTTAAATTCCGAAGGAATTGGAGCATTATGTTGCGATCGTAGGCAGCAACATTGAGTTAAAGCGCGGTCGCGAGCCATTTTATCTATGAAATTCGCGAGCTGCGACGACGACCCGCAGAGCGACCTAAACACCGACCCATAGGAAGGTGTTTACTGAGTTCAGGAAAGCTCTGCGTTGAGTTCAGGGAGTCGTTGCACTTTAGTTTCTGATTCGCCCAAACTTTCTTACGCCGAACTCACGTTAAAATAAATAGATTTTGAAATTATTTTAGAATCTAAAAAACGATCCTTTTTTCCTAACTTGGAATTTGATTTAATGCAAAAGTTCATATATCAAAAAGGACAGAAAAACGAGAGAGTGAAAAGTATAAGAACTTTAGGAACAAACCCTTCAATAACGTGAACTCGGCGTAAGAAAACCAGAGAGCCTGTCTCAAATTCAGAAGTTCTTACGAAATGAAAGTCGCTATCTGTAGGAACTCCTGCGCTTTGGAACGGTTAAGATTAGAATGAATATACAACTGTAATGTTGTCTTGGCCCTTAAAAAACTAGGAGTTTCCACATTTATTTATGGAAATATTAGAACGTTAACCTACGTCGAACTCACATTAAATAAATGTGGCAAAACCCTTTTCTCTTTTCAGAAGAAATCAGAACACTGATTTTTACCTGTAATAGTTATTCTTTGTTGAATCTTTTTTTCACTCTTTCCCCAACTTATTAATTTCCGTAGAATTTTCACTTTTCGAACCAGTTCCTAATTTAGGGTTAGATCAATCAGTTCGGATTTTAGAACTATTCCATCACGATGGTAATATCAACCCGACGGTTTTTTTGTCTGCCCTGGGCTGTAGAGTTATCGGCGATTGGTTTTGACTTTCCATATCCTTCATAAGACATCCTTTTTTCTTCCAAACCTTGTTCGTCTCTAAGTTCTTTTAAGACGGAAAGAGCACGTTCTCTGGAAAGTTTTCGATTGTATTCGTCTCCGCCCGAGTTATCGGTATGACCGCTAATCCTGATCTCCCTATCTCCGTATTTTTTCAATACGGATGCGATTCTTTTTAATTCGAGTTTCGCTTCATCTTTGAGTTGGGAACTATTGTAATCAAACAACACCGAGTTTAATGAAATCGCGATTCCTTCTTCTGTTCTTCGAATTTCAACCGGAGGACCAGAAGATTTCATTGTTTCCTGTTTAGCTTTGTTCTCCTCTTCTTCGGGCCATGAAAGAGTTTCTCTCGGAGAATTTTTAGAGTTTTTTTTCGGATCAGAGCCTGATTCGATCCCGGTAGGAAGTTCCCCACCCAAAATTTTACGGACTTCTTCAGCGAACTTATCTTTATCACTATCCGTAAGTTTTACGTTTTTATTATATACCCCGTGAATGTCGAATGACATTTCCTGAGCCATTCCATTTGCGTAAATGAAAGTATAACTCAACTGAACCCTTTTATATTGAGGAAGGCCGAGTTCACGATTGAAAAAAACCATACCTCTTGCAAACCCGTAAATCTTAAAGGGAATTCCCTCTTGTCCCGTTTGAGAATCGTAATATAACGTATAGTTGTATTCAATCCGATCGCCTTTATCGGAAAGATTCTGGAATTCCCATTCGTCAACGCCGTGATATTTATACTTTGCAAGAACCGTAATCATTACTCTTCCGCCCGGAAATTGAAAACTTTCCGTAGCAGGTTGAGTCCATTCGTCTCCGACAGAAACTGGCTTTTCGGAAAAACTTGGAAGAGAACGTAGGTTCGGCATGTTATATTCCTGTGGAACCTTGTATTGCCCTAAATCCGTAATTTGAAATCTGCTTTTAAACGTTTTATCTTTGCGAAATGCGGAGTCAACTTCCGGAAAACGACTGTACGTATCGAAGAATCCGTCCAACAAACATACTTTCATTTCGCAAGAGAGAGTCTGCAAAAGAATTCGATTCTTATCTTCTCTTTTGATCGTTCTTTCTTGGCTTATCAGACGAACGTTATGATATTCGTTTAACTCAACGTTCTCTCCCGGAGTCAACTTCCAACGAAAAAGAAACTTTTCCGATCCTTCCGAAAAAAGAGGATTAACGTTTATAAACATTAAAATAACGCAAAATGCAATTTTAAGAAACTCCTGACCCGTAGTTTCAGATTTCCAGTTTTGATCCAGAAGTGTCCTCATAGTTAT
This sequence comes from Leptospira alexanderi serovar Manhao 3 str. L 60, assembly GCF_000243815.2. Taxonomy (GTDB): domain Bacteria; phylum Spirochaetota; class Leptospiria; order Leptospirales; family Leptospiraceae; genus Leptospira; species Leptospira alexanderi. Next base: position 31,912 of record NZ_AHMT02000002.1, read on the forward strand.
AGTTTCGTAAAATTTCACTAAAACATAAGGAAAGTATAAAAAACTTTCTGAAAAAATACGATCCGGACGAAATTTAAAATTAGAATTCTTACTTGTTTACGTTTAAGGAGAATAAAATGGAAGCTAGACTCGTTTACGTCACAGTTAGCAACGAAAAGGAAGCTATTAAAATTGGAAAGACCGTCGTAAAGGAAAGATTAGCCGCGTGTGCGAATATTCTTCCGAAGATAAAGTCAATCTATCATTGGGAAAAAAAGTTGGTTGAAAGCAACGAAGCCGTTCTTATCCTGAAGACAAAAAGCGAACTCATGACAGAACTTACCCTAAGGATCAAATCCTTGCATAGTTACTCCGTGCCCTGTGTCGTTAGTCTTCCTTTATTGGAAGGGAATCGGGAATATTTTTCATGGATTTTCAGCGAGGTTATTGCTGAATAAAACATATTCAAAAAATTTTATATTATGCAAATACATGTTAAACAAAAATTTACAGCTCTTACATTTAACTCAGCCTTTTTCGGTTTTTACGCACATGCGGGTTTTGCAAAGGGACTTTCCGAAATCGGATTTTATCCTTCCAAAATTACGGGTTGTAGTTCAGGAGCCTTGATCGGTTCTCTCGTTGCGGCCGGAGTTCCCATCGATACTATGACCGATCTAATTTCAAACTTAAGGAAAAAAGATTTTTGGGAAGGGAATTTGGTCACAAATTTCATAAAGCCAATCCGCAAAGGATTGAAAAATTATTCTGGAATTCTTTCCGGCAGAAAGATCAAAGAATTATTAAAACCTTATTTGGGTCATAAAAAGATAGAAGATCTTCCTATCCCGATGGGAATATCCGTTTCAAACATAACAAAACAAATCAGAGAACTAAAAACAAAAGGAGATTTGATCGATCGAATTCTCGCTTCGATGACCTTTCCTTTCCTTTTTGAAATTCAAAAGTTGGGGGAGGAAGAATTTATAGACGGAGGAGTCGCCGATCAGGAACCAATCAAGGAATTGATTTTAGATAAGTCCATCCGTAAGATTGTAATTCACAGCGTTCGCGCCAAAAAAGGCCACTCTGAAAGGGCAATGATCCGCGCTTTTCATTCCTCGGTTCAGATCATCGAAAATGAAACAAGAGAACTAAAAGAATTACTCGCAAAACATTACAAAAAAGAAATATTAAGAATCGAAACGGTAACTCCTTATATAGACGCAAATCAGCTTAGACATGGAAAGGATGCGATGGAAGAAGGAAGAAAAAGCGCACATCACTGGAAGAAAAAGATTCTCGCTCCCGCTTAATTCTATTGGAACCGATCGTCGTAGAAATCACGGAGAATTACGTAAAACTTCATAGGACGCTTTCCAAATTGATGGAAGCGCCAATCCTCAATTATAAAAGTTTTGACTTCTATTCGAATCCGGCTTCGCATTGGTTTACAAGAGTCATCCTCAAAAGGAACTTATCCCTTTCTGACTTGAGTTCGGAAATCGAGGATCTGAGGAATAAGGGATTCCATTCTGATATTTTAGATTTTTTGAATACTAGAACTCACGAAATCCCGATTCATAAACTCGGGTATAATTCCTGTAACGAACAGGTCGGAATGTTTTTAAAAGGAGATCCTATTTCGCTTAACAAAAAATCGAATATGGAACTCGATATTCGAAAAATCGAAACCGAAAAAGATCTAAAAGTTTGGTTGAGGATCTTAAACGATTCTTTCAAATCCGAAGACCGGGAAAATCTGTATCTTAAATTATTGGATCAAAACTCATTTCGACTATACGGAGGCTTTATAAACGGGCAAATGACCACGACCGGAATGACTTTTTATGACGGAGAATCCTTCGGTTTATATTCGATTACTACCGATCTCAACCATAGGAGTTTCGGTTACGCATCTGCTCTCATAGAACATATATTAGGCGAAATTCGAAAAGAATTTCCGGGGTTTATCATTTTACACGCGACCGAGATGGGAAAGGGCGTCTACGAAAAGTTTGGTTTTGAAAAGTCAACCCTTCTTCGACATTGGAGTACAGCTTAGACATTTCTAAACCGAATTTTACAAAAAAACAATTTTACACGCTCTGAAGTGGAAACTTTGGGCTTTTTAAAAATTCATAGAAAATCCGCATTTTAATTTTAGATGGATACAAATTCGATACAAAAAAATTAGAAAAATCTTTTTAAAGGGAAAGCTTTTACACTTCCAATTCCTGTATGCCGAAGACTACGTACACATAAAGTCCTCATTTAAGAATAGAAAGGAAATTAGTTAACGTGAGTTCGGTATAACAAATGCGAAAGCAATTGTAGTGGAAATTCCGAAGGAATTGGAGCGAAAAGCGTGTTCGCGAGCCATTTAAGCTATGAAATCCGCAAGCGATTCGCCCAGATTTTTCTTACGCCGAACTCACGTTAGTTATTATAATCTAAATTCTGAAAGTTGAATTTGATTCGAGAAACAGTTTACGAATCGTTTAATTGCCTAACAGGTTCAAGTAAAAAGGATAACCGTAAGAATTCAGAAATCTTCCGATCATTTCATTCTAACGCCGCAAAAAAATACCGCCTCAATCGAACCCGGAAACTCATAGTTTTCAAAAGGAGACCAACCGGACTTACTTTTGATTTCCTCTTTTAGAAATTTCTTCGGCTTTTTTAAATTCAAAACGGTAAAATTGGCCGAATAACCCGGTTCTATCTCACCGAAGCCTTTGCCGAATTTTTCGGGAAGATATTCGTTCACAAAGTCGCCCGGATTCTTTGCGCAAATCCTTGCAATCGTTTTTAATTCCACTTCCGCCTTCAAGATCAACCATGTTACAAAAAGTGAATATGTATCCAACTGAGAGATTCCGCTTGTACCCTTGTGTTTTTCTTCGATACTGTGAGGAGCATGATCCGTCGCGAGATAATCGATCCAACCTTGTTTGACTCCCTCAAGCATTCTTTCCCGATCTTCCCTGCCCCGCAAAGGTGGATTCATCTGAAACCAATGACGATTCTGGGAAGTCAACATAGACCTATCGAAAAACAAATGAGTGGGCGTTACTTCGCAGGTAATTTTGAGTCCTTTTTGTTTTGCGAGTTTGATTTTGCTCAGACCTTCTCCGGTAGAATAATGACAGAGTTTTCCTCTGAGATTGTATTTTTCGATCAGATACAAAGCAAAGTCGGTTGCCGTCGTTTCCGCTTCGGGGGGTCTTCTGTCTTCGTGAAATTTTTCATTCTGATATTTTTCAAGAATTTCGGGATCTTCACAGTGAAAACTTATATTCTCCCCCGCATAAGCACGGATCGTATCTTCCAGAGTTTGGTTATTATGGAAGAAAAGTTCCCCTATACTCGGACCCATAAAAACTTTATAAGGAACGGATTGTTTTAGAGGTTTTGTGTTTGGTCCGATTCCCGCATATAACGTTATGTGTATCTTAGATCGATCGGCTAACTTGCGTTTTTTTGAATATGTAAGTTCGTCCACGGGAGGGATCGGATTGTTCGGCATATCCGCAACGTGAATAACTCCGCCATTGACTGCCGCCGCACTCGCGGAAATAAAATCCTCTTTGTAGATGTGTTTACCACTTTCGTCTTCCCTTGCGTGAATATGGATGTCTCCAAAACCCGGAAATATCACCGTCTCGGAGGGATCAAATCGGATTTCATCCTCTTTTGGCCGTGTATTCCAAAACACTTTCGCTTCTGCGTGTTCCCGAACCCCCAGAATGAGCCCTGTTTTAGAATCCCATTCCACGGTTCCCAAAAAATCTTTCTCATGAGTGACAATTCTACCGGATATTTTATTAATCATACAGGATCTCTTTGCATAAAACCCGGAAGAAAGTCCGTAAAGAAGTGAAATTCCGTCTTATTTCTTAAAACAAAACGAAATTGCCCCAACTTCATTTAACGCAGATCACGTTATACTTCATCGTTCCCGAACTGCTAATCTCCGAACCGTCTTTGAAATTAACCGAAAAGTAATAACCCGTTTCTCCGTCTTGACTGGAAGACCAAAAAATTCCCGCGCTTCGTAACTTTTGCTCCGCTCTCTTGCTGAAAGTTTTGAGTTGGTCCTTTCCGGGAAGACGTTTCCCTTTTTCTTCACAGATCTCCCTTGCTTCGGACCAAGTTGCAGATCGATGAAACGTATCATCCCAACCGCGTTTTCCATAAACGGGAGTTTTGGTATGATAATTTTCGCAAATGAAATAACTGAAAATTCCTAACAACAGAATACTGACGGTAAGAATCACGCGTACCACCAACTTTCCACCTTCTCGAGGTATTCTTATCTTAGGAGCGGAATTTTTCTCCATAGCGAGTTCCCGGCTTTTGCGATGGAATTCTTGATTTCTTTGAAAATTCTTTCCTTGCTGTTGGCGCTGTTGGTGAGAATATTTTCTATTTCCTTCTCTCTGCTCGCTCCCACCTCGGTTGGAATCCGTATTTTCCCGATTCCTTTCATTCCCTCCTGGACCTTTTTGATTCGAACTATGCTTCTTTCTGGGAGGCCTTCTTTTGTTTGCCATTTGGACCTGTGTTTTTGAATTTAAGAATTTCTTATTGATTCGTACCAGAGAAACGATGCGTTGTAAATTAAAATTTCAATCTTTCCAAGAACGCCGCTTTTCCATCGAAAATTGAGTGAATCTTCCCTGCAAACTACGAAGATGGTAAACCATGGAACGCATTCGTATTGGATTGATCGGAGCCGGAACCGTAGGATCAGGCGTTATCGAAATTCTTAAAAAAGAAAGTACCTCATATCGCGAAAAATTTGGAATAGAACTGATTCTTTCCTCCGTTTGTACTCGGACCCCCGAAAAAATCAAAAAGGAACTCCAAAATTTTCCAAATTGTAAATTGGAATCCGATTATCAAAAGATTATTACCGATCCTGAAATCGATATGATTTTAGAACTTGTCGGCGGAACGGATGTCGCCTACTCGATTGTAAAAGAAGCTTTAAAGAATGGAAAAACGGTGATTACTGCAAACAAAGCTTTACTTTCTCAAAAAGGGGATGAATTGTTTTCTCTCGCTCAAGAGCAGGGTTTAGAAATCGGAATGGAAGCATCCGTAGCAGGAGCCATTCCAGTGATTCGCTCGATCAAATCCGCGCTCGGTTCCGATTCGTTTCTTTCTTTATACGGTATTCTTAACGGAACGACAAATTTTATTCTTTCCAAGATGGAGTTGGAACATCTGGATTATTCGGAAGCTCTTCGGATCGCTCAAGACCTAGGTTTCGCAGAGAAAGATCCCACGTTCGATGTGGAAGGAATCGATACCGCTCACAAGATCAGTATTTTGGGAAGTTTAGCATTCTCCGAAAAAATTCCTTTACAGAGCATACAAATCGAAGGTATAACAAAGATTAGCAAATTAGATATTCAATTTGCGAGTGAACTCGGCTATAGAATTAAACTTCTCGGGCTGGTGCGAAAGTTGTCTCATCGAATCGAAGCCAGAGTTCAACCTGTGATGATTCCGGTCAAACATCCGTTTGCGAACATTATGAACGAGATGAATGCGGTTTATTATCAAACCGTATACGCAGGACCGGGAATGTTTGTGGGGAAAGGAGCCGGATCTTTGCCAACCGCCTCTTCAGTCGTCTCCGATGTGCTTTATTATGGAGCGAGAAGAAACAAAGGCCGTTCTCGGGAAAAAAATCTTTTTCCACAAGCAACGATCTCGGAAGCTAACGGCTCCCTAGTGCGTTATTATCTCAGGTTTACTACCTTGGATTTACCCGGAGTTCTTTCTGAAATTTCTAAGGTGCTGGGAGACCATGGAATTTCGATTTCTTCGGTGAGACAAAATGAAGCTGAAAAAGAACCCGTTGAAGTTGTTGTGATTACACATCCTGCAACGGAAGAGAATATAAAAAAATCATTGAAGATCATAGACGGGCTGTCTTTAATCCGACATACTTCGGTCGCGATTCGATTAGAAGACAAACTCTGAGAATTCCTTGAATAGAACGGGAGGATTTTAACTTATTTTCGTATCCCGAGGAAAATAAGAAAGGTTTAGATTCTTCTTGATTGGAGTAAGAAAATCCTCTTTCACTTTTCGAACCCAAATGTGAATCTGTAGGATTTTCCGAATAGTCTGTGTAGTAGAATTTGAAAAAAATGTTCTCATAGAAGCATACACTTGGAATATGAAGGTGCAATTCGGAAAAAAGAGAAAAATTTATCCGGAAAAAATTAAAAGGAATTTTCATGGCGAAAGTAGAATTCGATTCATTGTATATTGAGACGGTAAGGACAAGCCTCCCCGATAAGGAAGTCCAACTCGTTATATTCAACGGAAAGGTAACCAACTCCAACTCTTTCGAGATTTCCCGCAAAATTCATTTTATCTTCGAAGAGGAAGTTTATAACATCATCTTAGATCTTTCCAATCTCGAATACATCAACAGCGTGGGAGTTGCTACGATTCTTACCTTGATCAAAACTGTGGATCAACATTCCGGCAAAATAGTAATTGGCGGCCTCAATCATTTTTTGGAAAACGTAATCCGTTTGATGGAACTTCCGAAAAAAGTACAGATTTATCATTCTATTGAGGAAGCCAAAAAAGCTTTTTCTTCCTAAGAAATTACCTTTCCTCACGCAAAACTTTCTAAACTCAATAATGCCAGCCGAAACCACAAGTTTGTATTTAGAACTTGTGCCAAAACTTTAATTGTAGGAACTCCTAAAATGTATGAGTTCCCACACTTCAAGTAGTGAGTGAACTTTACATGATCTTGCCTAGAACGTTGACTACGCATTGCGACCTATCATAACCTTACCCACAAATTAAGGAGGCTTTTGGGATCATAAGGATCAAAAACTGATATTTTTCAAGTGTTCCGACGTGTTAGTGATTAGGGGGTTAGATTTTAGTGGATAGAACTTTACATACAATAAAACGCAAGTGTTCCGACGTATTACTGATTAGGGGGTTAGATTTTAGTGGATAGAACTTTATGCACAATAAAATGCAAGTGTTCCGACGTGTCAGTGATTAGGGGGTTAGATTTTAGTGGATAGAACTTTACATATAATAAAATGCAAGTGTTCAGACAAGAATCCTATTTTTTACTTGCAAAAAGTATGATTTTCTGATAGAGAAAAATCTCCCGAGTTTTCCCGCCTATTTCGCGACCCGTAGAGAGCGAAATAGCCAGCGAACAGCGGAGCATTACCGAGCGATCCCTAGAGAGCGAGGTTGAGTTTTGTAAGCGGCTATCAACGAAGTTGAGAAAGAAAGCGAAATAGAGTTTTCTCCCCTCCACCCAAAAATAAGGGGAAACTCAGGCACAACGCTTCCTAAGGGGCGCGTTGTGGGGCGTAAGTTTCACAGAGGATTGTAGTAATTCCGACAGATTTATTTTCAGATCCAAGTATTTGTGGGTAACGTTATGACTCCCTATGGGTCGTTCGACGGATCGCGTTTTAAGAAGAGAGATGTTGCATTTGGAATGATACTCGTTGTAATAAGTTACCGGGACTTCAAAGTCCCGGTTTCAGCTTGGATTTTACGAAAAGTCAATCATCTTCGATTCTTGTTCCTTCTTACTTCGAAAGAATGTAAATATGGGTTATAATATAGACCGCATTTGTCTAACCGAACATTTGGCATTCTACAGTCCTCTTACTCTAAAAAAATTCTGCAATCGATTTCAGAATTCCCTTGGCCTACCACAATTTGAATTCGATTACGAAAATGAGACTAAATGGGGTTAAATCGGAATCGACAACGTGGAATATAACGTCTCTCGTCCCTATAAAAAAGGAATACTCCATCGATGGGATAATACGATTCCTAAAAATTGCAACTTTGGGATTTCATTGTCTGTATTCGAGGAAAATTCAAAATTTCTAGATTCGGAACTTAGGTATGGAGAACTTGTCGTTTCGGTCGCGCAAACAATTTTCAATGAATTTCAGACACCGGTTTATTACCGTCGTATTTGGTTGCAATCGGGCAAGAATGTGAAACGCGAAATGATCTTTGATTTCAAAGCGTCTTGTAAGGATAGAATTGAAATTCATTCTGAAATTCTTTCCATCATCCTGTATGGAAAGAATTTTTAGAAATAGGGAAAAACGTTTTTCTTTTGAAAACGGCTGAAAAAGCCGTTTTAGAATATTATAAAAATGTTATCTTAGGGAAGTGAGTTCTCTATAAGCGCGGACTACTCCGTCAGCGATCGTCTTTGTGAACGTCAGAGCCACTCTTGCTTTTTCGGAAGCGATCATCACTTCGTGAGCGTCTACGGAATTCGGATCGAAAACCATCTTTTGAGTCAACTCGTCCGCTTCCACTTGAAGATCGTTTACGGAAGTTAGGGCGTTCTTCATCGCCTCCGAAAAACTTTCCGCTACGTAATCGGGAGAAACAGGTTGTTTTACGTCTTTGTAATGTCTTTCCTCTGTAGTCGATACTTTTACATTATCCCCCTTTGGACTGAGCGGATGAGGTTTATTTCCCGTATAACCCGAGTTATATGTATACCAGAGAGAGGAATTAGAATTGATTTCCATGATTAAGCCCTACCTATTTCCAAAGCCTTATTGAACATCGCTTTGGACCCGTTGATCATTTGTACGTTTGCCTCATAAGATCTGGATGCCGAAATCATATCCGTCATCTCCGTGACTATGTTTACGTTAGGCATTTCCACGTATCCTTTTTTTGGTCCGATCTGAATCGCGTCCGGGTGTGTCGGATCATAAACCAATCGAAGAGGGGTCATGTCCTTTTCTATTTTCATTACCTTCACACCCTTGCCTTCTCCGGGAGCGACTCCGAACGGATAAACCGGACTTCTCCATCTGGTCCTCAAATTGATCGGAGTCATCACAACTCGATCTCTTCTAAATGGGCCATCCCCGTTTGTATTTCGAGTTGTGGTCGAATTTGCGATGTTATTGGAGATAACATCCATCCTCAGTCTTTGGGCGGATAAGCCGGTTGCAGAAATATTGATTGATGAAAAAAGTCCCATGGCCACTTCCTAAAACGTAAAATTATGCCTCATTAAAATAGATGCGAGAAGATTCAATCCAAATTTTTAAGCCATTCTCATAACCTGTTTTAGGTCTCTGTAGTTCTGATTGAGTCTTTCGGTCATCATCATGTACTGCATTTGAGAATTGGAAGCTTCCACGACTTCCTTTTCCACATCCACGTTATTCCCGTCAGCTCTCATAGTCGTTAAGTAATCTATGTTTGCTTTCGGTTGGACCTCTCGATAATCCATCGGCTTGAAAAATTGAATATGGCGTTCGTCCGAAATTTGAGTCGGTACTTCTTTCAAAGCTTCGATTTTCTCGGACTCGATCGCTCTTTTCATCATCGATTCGAAGATTACTTCGGATCTTTTGAAATGAGGAACGTCGGCGTTTGCGATGTTGTCCGAAATTACTTTTCTTTTGAGAATAGAATTATTCATTCCTCTTTCCAGGAGATCCTGGGTTTTCATGAAATGGGTTTTCTCGAACATTATTTCTTCTCCCTCCAAAAAATCGGTTGAATTTGCAATTTCCAAGAGAGATTTTTTCAAAGAGAAAGTTTTTTTGTCCGAGATTTACGGAAGCATATGGAGAAACTTTGAAATGAATTTTTATGTCAGAAACACCTGAAACGATCGAAATCACTCCCGATCTTACGGCCATTTTTAATGATTACTATACGTTCAGGAGAATGCTTATGGACGCGATCGATAAAAAACCGAAAAGTATCGTTCTCAACTTGGGAAATATTCCTATGATGAATTCCATTTCAATCAGTTCTCTCGTTTGGTTTTTAAAAAATGCTCGTTCCGAAGGGATTTCCTGTACGATCAGCGCAATTCATCCCGATCTTCTCAATACGTTCGAAATTCTAAGTTTGAAAGAATATTTGGACATTCGATAAACTCTCGCTCAATCCTTGAAAATTGTTGGGACCTCTTGATTTGTTTCTTGGGAGGGTGATTTTCATTGGACAGTGGGAGACACATCTCTATGTTTGAATCTATGAAAAAAATCTTTCTCGTTTCCACTTTGATTCTATTTTTATTTGTCGTTTGTAAAAAAAAGGAAGAGTTGGTTTTAGGGGATTGGATAAAAGTCAAAGAATGCTCCGAAAAAGGAGAATGTACCACACCAAATAAGGAGAAAAAAAATCATCTCCAAATTTTTCCGCAGGGCCTTGCCAAGTATGATACTTTTCATCTTACTTATAAAATTCAAGGAGACGATATCCATTTTAATCTCGCAGACCTCGCTTTTGATTTGGAGTATAGAATCTTAAAAGTAAACGAGAAAGAACTTCGACTTTTCAATAAAAAGACCAATGATGAGGAATACTTTGAGAAAAATTGAATCGTATACCGATTTCGTTTTTTCTTGAGTTGAGTCGAATTCGGTTCGGATAAAAGGAACTTATGAAACATATCTTTCATTTGCTTTTGTTGTTGTTCTTTTTTTCGTATGTTCTTTTCGCAAACGACGAGGACGAAAATCTCCCCGAAGATTCCGTTTCCACGTTCAATCAAGAAAATATTTCTTTAAGTCCGACTGAGGCGGCTCGTCGTAGGGTTCAGATTACTGCTTTGAATACTGAAACCGTAAATCTCATCCGCGCCAATAATCTCGCTAAAGCTTCGGTCAACATAGATAAAGTCAGAAAATTAGATGAGAATTCGGTGGAGTACCACTATCTGAAAGGCTCTTATCTTTACGCGCAGGGAAGATATCCTCAGGCGAAAAATTTTCTTCTGAAGGCGATTCAAATTCATCCGAACCACGATCCATCTTATTATTTGTTGGGGATGATCTTTGTTCAAAGAACCAAATGGGCAAAGTCTCTGGAATATTTTCAGAAAGCGGTGGAGTTTTCCAATTACAATCCGTTCTATAGAATCAATTTGGCACTGGCTTATTTTGAAACCGGAAATTACCTTCGAGCGAAGGCCGAAGCGGAAAGAGCGATCGAACTCAAACCGAATTTTAGGGCCGCGAAACTTCTTCTTCTGAAATCCAATTTTCTTTTGGGTAATAAAGCGGATGCTTATTCTCAGTGTGTTGACTTTGTTAAAGAAGGGTTTATATCTCGAGAGTACATGTTGATCCATGCGAGACTTGTAATGGAGATTCATCAAAATTATAGAAAGGCGATTAAGATTTATACTCAATACGGGGAACTTCCTTTTCAGGAAAAACGATTTTTAGCTCGCGCCTATTACAATACAGGAAATTATCGGGCAGCGGCTATAACGTATCAAGCCGTCGTTCAATTAAAAATCGCCCAAGAAGAAGATAAGATCGAATACATTCGTTCTCTTTCATTTATTAAAGACTATAAAAGACTCGAATCTTTTGTGAATTCCTGGCTTCAAGAGGAGCCGGAGAAGCGAAGTAAAATTCTAGAGATTTTGGATACCGCGGAACTTCTGAAGGAGAACGACTCTAAGGTATTTCATATGTTTCCGTCACGATCTCCATACTGAGCAATATTAGGAATTACGTTTTCGGTTTTGTAGGAATCCGAATCAAGTAAATCACTACGAGAATTCCGATCAATGAAACTAGGATTTTTACCGCTAAAATCGGAATAAAGAAAAATACGCTAGTTCCAATCGTCACAAAAATCATGGAAATCGCGATGATTTTGGCTCTAAGAGGTATTGTTTTGTGAATCCTCCAATCACGAATGTAAGAACCGAAGTACCGGTTATTCATAAGCCAGTTGTAAAATCGATGAGATGCCCTCGCATAACACGCAGCGGATAAAAGAAGGAAGGGCGTCGTAGGAAGGATCGGCGTAAAAATTCCGATGATTCCCAAAGCTAAGGAAACAGAACCGGCAATAAAAAGCAGAAAACGAATGGCCTTAGATCGATGCAGACGGACTTCGTCGCTGTAATCTTTTTTTTCCATATCAAAAACTTGTCCCGAAACCGTCCAATGTGGGAACTCCTACTAGTGTAATGTTGAAAAGACGATTTAAAAACCTATCAATTCCCCAAAAAGACCTAATTTTTAGGAACTACTGCGTTTTTGTGAAACTAAAGCGTCTCACTCCCTGTCGAAATGATCCGTAGAAAATGAGGCACCTATTTCAATTGATCATTTTTTGAACTCAGTGAAACGACGCTCGCTATGGAATCGCGTTTCAGGTCGTTCGAAAAAACAAAACGTTTCGCTCGCTCGATAAAACTCAGCGCATAACTTTCCTGAACTCAGTAAACACCTTCCTATGGGTCGGTGTTTAGATCGCTCTGCAGGTTTTGGGATAGATTCTTAATAGAATCGAAATTGTGTGTAACAATTCAATTCTTTATTGAAGTGTTGAGTTTTGAAACCTTTATTTTAACTGTATCTGTTTCCTTTTTCGCGAAAACGTTTATCGAATCAAAAAATAAAATTTGTGGCTGTTCTAAAGTTCGATTTTTCTTTTTACGGGAATTTATAAATGTCCCGCAGAAAAACTGCTTAAAAGTGAATTTCAATCTTCCCGGGACAAGATTAAGCTTCTCTTATGGATTGTGAAGCTGAAAGAAATTAATTGCTTCTTGGTCCGCGTTCGGTTTTGCGGTCACATCGTTATTGTCGAATTTGGAAGAGACACTTTGGGCCTCGTCGAAACTATGATGTGTATTCGGATATACGGTCATCGAAATTGAGTTGTTTGTTGCGGCGCTTGCGCCTAAGGTTTGAGCCCTTGAAATTCTCGTATTGCAATAACCTACTGTATAAAGCGGGTCCGCTCCGGCCGCAAGAATTTTAATATGCGTATACGGAAGATATTGGCTTGCAGAAATTCCACTGAATGCGTTGTTGAGTCCACACCCAGGATAAAAGGAAATAACCGCTTTAAACGGTCTCGGATTTCCCGAGCGGTATTGGGTCGTCGAATTTGTATCCACAGTGGAAAATACGCTACTTCCTCCGTGAGACCATCCCAGCAAAACGATTTTATCGTTGTTGATAACTTTGGACCTTTTTACGTAACTTAAAGTTGCATATGCATCCGTTGGTCTGTCCGTAACTTCCGATGTTCCGACATTGGCGCCGTTATTACATTGATTTTGTCCTGTGTTTCTTGTTGTAAAGCTATCGATTAAGAGAGTAGAATATCCTAAATTTTTTCCTCGGTTAGCCCATTCTGTATAAAGAGAAGCGGGAGGTTTTGTGACGTCACTACTCGAATGTGCGCCAGCACATCCGTGCATCATGACGATCAGAGGAAACGGCCCCATCCCTGCTGGTTTTGAGAAATAAGCTTCAAGAATGAATTTTTGAGTCGGATTATAAATTTTAAACTTGTAGTTTGTAAGTTCTGCTTCTTGATCGATTAACACCGGACCGGAGATTAAGTCTTGAATCTCACCTTGTTGTGCGATTGTTAGAAGAGTTCCCGCTAAAAGTAGAGGGGATTCTTCGTTTGAATTCTTACAGCCGAAAAGAAGAAAAAAAGGATCAGTCGCGGATTGATTTTGAATAACTTCATGTAAGATACAACAAAGTAGGGGGAAAATCTTCCATTTAAAATGAGAATTTATTTCGGGATATTACACCCTATTTTTGGGGTAAGTTTCAATATTATATGTAATCAAAATTCTAGGAAATTTATAAGAAAGTTTGGAATTTTAGAACCAATCTCAAGACTACCTATTGAAAAAATTAAAAACAATGATTGAGCTTGCGAGATAAAGAGATGCAAGATAATTTTCCGATCCCAACGAATCAAAACGACTCTGAATTGATTGTGTCAATTGTCGGTTCTTTCGACGACTCAACGTCTATGTTTTCCTTTATATTTATCAATGAGAGTTTCTCACCTTTTTTCGAATATAGATCGAATGTTTCTGTTTAACATGAGTTCGATATAACAAATGCGGAAGCGATTGTAGCTGATTTATTGTAAGATTTTGGGATAGGCACTGATTTATTTTTGGGTCATTTAAAAATCGAAGAAGTTTAATCCTTGAGTGATGCGGACAAGTTGATTCAGTTTTAAATTTATATTTTCATTTTTATTGTAAAAAAAATCCGTCTTGATATTTTTTAAAAAGACAATGGAATGTTTTTATAAGCGAAGTTTCCTTTTACAGAACTGAAAAAAATTATTTCAATGATAAAAGAACGGATTTAAGATCGCGATATGAAATGCGATCATTTTGTTCAGGCTTTGATTGAAGAAACCGAATCTAAGTTTCTTCATTCTAAAAAGAAGTGGCCGACACTTGAATTTAAAACCAATTTCGTATTGATCGGTGTTAGAGGTATTAGTATCATTAATAACAAAGTTTTATTAAACGACAATTCTTTTGATCATTTCAACGATATTCTTTTTAATATCTATCCAGGCGCTAAATCTTGGGGAAGCAGGGTAGTGACAATGGATCCTGGTAAAGTTTCTAAAGAAAGCCTTCTCAAATACGGCATTAAAGATGCCGAGGAAGGTCTTTATTTGATTAAAATTGATACTCATCGAGGTCACGAAGCCTTAGTACAAGCTTCCCCATTTTATTATCGCAGGGACGTAAACGAGGATCACGTCTGGAATGAACTTGATCCTTTATATTACGATAAAGTAGGGTTAAACATTCATGCTCAAAACGTCCAAAAAGATTCTGTAGGGGTTTCTTCTCTAGGTTGTACGGTTACAAAAGCCACTTGGGATGAGCCTGAGTGGATTGAATTCATTTCAGTTTTTAAGGAGGCATCTATACAAGCTCGGATTAAAAATCCGAAGTTTCCCGGTTTTTGTTATGCGGTTTTAAACCAAAACATGGCCAAAAAAATTTTTTCTAGGTAAAAATTTATGAAACAAACACTCAAAGCAAAAGATATCTTAGCGGTTCATCCTGATTCTTCCCAAGCAAAAGGATTGGAGAAAAGTTTAGAAAACTATATTGTAGTCGAAAAAAATCTTTTTCGTATTTCAAATCGTGCCTTTTTTCTAGGTCTTTTATTTTTATTTCTAGGTCTTTATACTTTAAAATCTTTTCCAGATGCAAAAATCTCGGAAGGATTCGGAGGAATTAGCGTTTACGGTCTTTTTATTACCTCAGGTATCATTTTAATGTCCTGGTTTAAAACCGGTGAAATTTTGAAAGCCGTAGGTGACTTTATCTCCAAAATCAAAGGGGGAAGTTAATAACTTATGGGTGTCTTAAGTTTTCGCAATTTTCAAAGAAATCTTATACTCAAAAATTTTTAAGAGAATGATATTTGAGGAAATTATTTTCCCAACTTAAAACTTTTTCTTCAAACGGTATTCATCAGTTTTCTCTTTTTGGGAAATGTGGGGAATCTCCATGCACATCGCGAAAAAGTGGTGCAAAACCCAATCGACATTTTCGAGAAATCACATGAGAATAAGGTTCTTAATTTGCAAAGAAAAACCCAAGTTGATATGAACCTTCCGATAACTCGGGCACTTTTCTATGGAACTCATAATTCTTACAGCAGTAGTGCTTACACAAAAAGTGGCTCCTTTTCTACGAACCAGAAATATACCATTGGTGATCAACTTCGTTTAGGTGCGCGTTATCTCGAATTGGAAGTTCATTGGACTACCGGAAGTAAAAAAGGCATCAAAGAACTTCTTCTTTGTAGTGGTGCGGCAAATCACTCTGGTTGTAAAACTTCCGATCGTACTTTTCGCCAGGGTTTGGAAGAAATTCGTGATTGGATTTCCAAACCCAATAATAGAAATGAAGTCCTGCTTATTTATGTGAAAGATCATTTAGACGGGCATTATTCCGAAGTTCTTAAGGTTTTGAAAAATTCCTTAGACTCGTAGTTATATCGTTATTCTGGAAGTTGTTCAAAACAACCTTCCTCCGCAGATATGCCGAAATTGAAAGATATGGTTAACGCAGGTCAAAGGATTCTCCTTATGAGCGACAGCTGTCAAAGCGGTCATGGAAAGATCCAAAGTTCATTCACAAATAGTAATATTCAGTCCATGCATTTTTGTGAAGTAAACGTTTTTGGAATTGATCAGTTTGATGTCGATTTTGCGAAACAACCAGTCTGGTCATGGGGTAAAAATCATAACCTTACCCACAAGTACTTGGATCTCAAGATAAATCTGTCGGAATTACGACAAATCCTCTGTGTAACTTACGCCCCACAACGCGCCCCTTAGGAAGCGTTGTGTTGAGTTATACCTTTCGCGCCCTAAACACCGACCCATAGGAAGGTGTTTGCTGAGTTCAGGAAGCGTTGTGCCTGAGTTTCCCCGCGTTTGGGTGGTGGGGAGAATAACTCTATTTCGCTTTCTTTCTCAACTTCGTTGAGAGCCGCTTACAAAACTCAACCTTGCTCTCTAGGGATCGCTCGGTAATGCTCCGCTGTTCGCTGGCTATTTCGCTCTCTACGGGTCGCGAAATAGGTGGAAAAACTCGGGAGATTTTTCTCTATCAGAAAATCATACTTTTTGCAAGTAAAAAATAGGATTCTTGTCTGAACACTTGCGTTTTATTATATGTAAAGTTCTATCCACTAAAATCTAACCCCTAATCACTAACACGTCGGAACACTTGAAAGATCTGCGTTTTTGATCCTTCTTATTCCAAAATCCTCCTAACTTGTGAGTAAGGTTATGGGTAAAGATGAGCCGCGCAATGCAGAGGATAAAGAACATTGTGGACGGATTTGGTCGGATGGAAACTGGTCCACTTGTCACTGCGATATCTGGCATCAATTTGCATGCAGGGAGAGGAAAACCGGAAAGTGGGTCGTAACCAATCGTAAAGGTCGTTGGAGTGATGGGCTTGGCGCATGCCTTCACTACTCAGACCTTGGCAGTTATGTATATGCCTCTCCCAAAACTCCTTATGAAAATAAAAAACTTCAAGAAGTTGTAAAATTAAACGGTAATAATCTACCTGTTTGGATCAATCTGTTCAAGAAAGAAGGGAAAGATATTTGGGGTCCGGACGATCGGTTGGATACCTTCCTTCCTCCACTTTGAAAAAATGGAACGAAACATTTTATTCTACTCAAATCTAAAAGTAGTAATATGATGAGGAAATAAAAACGGAATATACGCAAAGGTTGGAGAAAGAAATATTGAATCTGAATTTGTCGGACTTACTACTCGGACGTATGAAAATGGTACCAAGAATTAACGAGCGATTTTTGCAGAGATATAGAAGTCCTCACAAAATTGCGCCGAATCCAGAATTGTTGGCTTTTTTAAAGAAGATCTAACATTCTAACTTTTGAAACAAACTTAGAGCCGGTCTCAAAACTACCTATTAAAAAAGTTAAAAGCAATGATGGAGCTTGCGAGATAAAGAGATGCCAGATAATTTTCCGCTTTTCTATCCCAGCGAATTAGAATAGCTCTGAATCGATTGTGCCAACTGTTTGTTCTTTCAACGACCCAACGCCTTGGTTTTCCTTTATATTTGCCGATGAGAGGCTTCTCACCTTTTTTCCGAATATGAGCTCGAATGTTTCTTTTCTTGATGAATGCTTCTATATCTTTGAAGTCATAACCTTTATCTAAACAAAGATGCTTCGGTTTTTTTCTTCTTCTTCCGGAAAAACTAAGATTGAATTCAACGTATCTTTTACACCGCGTTTGTCATGAACGTTAGCTCCAGTCAACGTAATTGCCAAAGGAATACCATTTCCATCCGTAAGAATATGCCGTTTAACCCCTAATTTGGCACGGTCTGTAGGGTTCTTTCCGGTTAAGCTCCCCCTTTGGGAGCTTTAACCATTGCGGAATCCATCGAAGCCCAGTCCCATGCTATCTTATTCTTCACATCATAATATTTTAAAATAGATTTATAGATCTTTTTAAATACTCCCGCTCGTTCCCATTCTTGAAATCTTCTATGACAAGTTTGACCGGACCCAAAGTCATTCGGAATTGCACGCCACTGACATCCCGTTTTCATTCGATAGATAATCCCTGCCATTACCACTCTTGCAGGTACACGATTGCGCCCCCCTTGGGGATTGACCTTTTCTTTAGGGATAAAAGATGCGATTTTTTGCCAAAGGGCATCAGGTATCTCTGAATAATATTTGTCCATTTCACATTGATATTATTATGCTTTCTCAGTACAAGCAGTTTTGAGACCGGCTCTTATTACAGTATTCTTTTTATGCGTCCGAGTAGTAATTTGTGGGTAACGTTATGATAGGAGCAATATGTTTGAGTTTTTCTTTTTGATTAGAAGCCCATCTCAAAAATATTTTATCTTTGCTTAAAATGACGATTCCAATCATTCCAAATTATTTTTGAGACCACTCTAGTATCCTTCCTATTTTTAACGTGAGCAGGGTCGTAAGCAAATGAGAAAGAATTTTCTAAAAGTAGGGGTCCCTACTTTTAGAATTTGTTCCTAAAATCGCGATTTGCGATAGTTCCACATTTTAAAAATAGATTTACAAAGTTCAAATTCAAACTTCCTACAAAAAAAATAAATCGTGAATTTCTTACGCCGAACTCACGTTATTTTTAGTAAATTTCTTTTCAAATGAGCTAAGCACATTGAAAAGAATGCGACTCATGTGATCTAGCATTGTTGTAAAGAGAACAACGTAGTCAGCCGTCAGTTATGCGTTCAACAGACTATGAAAACGCCAAATTGTGCTGGAGACAGGAAACGAAAATATTCCACGGCAAAACGAGTGTTCCAGAGTTAGCCCTTACAACTTTTCTGCAATAGAATAATTCGATCGGGACAAATTATAGATTCTTTCTTCCAAAAGATCCAGAAAAGTTTTCAATCCCCAACCTTGGTAGGCAGAAACTAGAACCGTATCCGAATGAACGTCGATACCCAACTCCTCTTTCAAGTCTGCGATCGCTTCTAGCCCAGGGCCATGATTAACGGAAGGACGGGAAAAAACTTTATAACCGTTAGAATCGTTTTCGGTCTTCCAAGTTTTGAACTTTTCGAGATTATCGATTTTGTTAAACACTTGGATCATCGGTATATGAGAAAGTTCTAATTCTTCTAGAATCTTTTCAACGGCTTCCATCTGAAGTTTATAATCCGGATTAGAAACATCCACAACATGTACCAAAAGATCGGAGTCTCCCAATTCCTCCAAAGTTGCCTTAAACGCATTGGAAAGTTCAGGCGGAAGATCGTGGATAAACCCAACCGTATCGGAGATAATAATTTCTCTTTCTTCTGGAAAACGAATTCTTCTCGTGGTCGGATCAAGTGTAGCAAAAAGTTTGTTTTCGGAAAGAACCTCGCTGTTTGTTAAAGCGTTTAAAAACGTTGACTTTCCCGCATTCGTATAACCGACGATGCCGACAGCGGGTAACTCGTTTCTCTTTCTTTGCCTTCGATTGATTTCTCTTCGTTTTCTGAGAGATTTGAGTTCAACTTCGAGTCTCGTGATTCGTTCTTCGACTCTTCGTTTTCCGATTTCAAGTTTTGTTTCCCCGGGACCTCTTCCTCCGATTCCACCAGTTAATCTAGACATGTTATCGTCCAATTCCGTGAGCCGTCCCTTGAGATATTTAAGTTGAGCTAATTCCACCTGAAGTTTACCGTCTCTGCTCTTTGCATTCCTTGCAAAAATATCGAGAATGAGCTGCGTTCTATCGATTACCTTGATGTCCGCGATATCCGAGATCTTCTTTGCTTGGGAAGGCGTAAGTTCAAGATCGAATACGAGAAGTTCCACGTGTTTCTGAATCGCTTTCAAGATAATCTCTTCGAGTTTTCCCTTTCCCAAAACCGTGGAAGGATCGAGACGATTTTTTCTCTGTATGAAAGTATCCACGACATGAACTTCCGCAGTTCTGCAAAGTTCCTTCAATTCTTCCATAGACAAAGAAGGATGTCTACCCACGTTTCTTTCAGGATAAACCCCCACTAAAAAAGCACGGTTTTCCTTTTGAGCGTCTTTTAGATTTCTTTTTGAACGAGAAAGTCTGGATTCTATTTCTAAGATTTCCTCCAAAATTCCTTCAGTTAATTGTCCGGGATATTTTTTGGGGAGAACACTCCAAAGCTCGTTTTCCGATTCCGGATTCAGATGCGCGGAATAATACCCGTTTGGATTTCCGGAAGAATCCATAACAACAGCGGTCATATAATCTAAACGCAACAAAGCTAAGTCGGTTAAATCCTCCTGGTTCAAAGATTCTCCCTTTAAATGCGTATGAACCAGTCTAAGACCTCGAAGCCTCGCTTCGGAGGTACGAAGTCTATCCAAAAAAGGAATCTCGATCGAATTGTCGGAACCGACCAGCACGTGGGTAACGTAGCCGGATCGATCAATTAAGATTCCGATTTGTTTGCCGATTTCTAAGGATAATTCGCAGAGTGTGCGCGCAAAATCTTGACTAATGATCACGTCTTCCCGGATTCTTTTCTCGGAAACTTTTTTCAGTCTTTGGATTTGATTGGATTTGAGACCGTTAAGATTACCGCTGAGCTTACTAATACAGAAATTCTCCTTTTGCTGAAACTTAACAGGTTTTCCAGTTTCCGTCAAGCATTCCTTTCGGTTTCCGGAAATCATGCTTGTCATGGAAAAAGATAGGAAAAACCTGAAAAATCAGTCAAATTTATGAGTAGTATCTTTACAGAAAACTTTACGTATCAAAGGTATCCAATGTCTTTATATTCAAAACTTAAAAACTTATATCTTTGTATTATTCTTTGTTCTTCTCCAAGTTTAGTCGATTTGAAAGCGGAATCGAATGCCCCTCCTTATCACAACGCCGATCTCCCAAGGCAGATTGACGCCTCAGATAACTTCGCCGAAAATTCCGATCCGCAAGAAGAATCACCCACAAACGAAAACTCTTCCGACGGTTTAAACGTAGACGACCCCAGAAACCTTACCGAAGAATCGGACGGAGTTTCCTCTTATGAAAAAATTAAAAGAAAGGATCTTACACCGCAAGAACGACAAGAAATCGAATACGATCTACTGATTAAAAAAGGTATCCTTGCCGTTTTCCGAGCAGAGACCGAAAAACGTTATAAAGTCCTGGATCGGATTGCCCTTACTCATCCGATTCCAAGAGTTAGAGCCGCGGCGGTTTTAGCAATCGGCAGAATAGGCAAAAGAGAAGTAAAAACTCTACATCGTGTTATCGAAAGAGACGGAGAAGCAGTCAAACAAGCCGCCTACAAAGCATTAGCTGATATCGGATCACCTTCTTCTCTGAATTATTTTTTCAGTGGAATCAAATCCAACGATCCGGAAATTCAATTTTCTTCTTGGAGAGGAATGGGTAAAACCAAGGACCCTTCCGCAAGAGACGCACTATTACGTCAGGGAATCCGTTCTTCCAAACGCGAAATTGTGAAATCCTCCATCTTAGGGCTCGCCGCATTTCAGATAAACGAGGATCTCAAACTTTTCAAAACGTATCTGAATTCCGACGATCTCGAACTTCAAAAAACCGCAATCGAAGCCCTGGGAATCCATAAAACCCGCGCTTCATTAAGAATCTTAGAACAAACCTTGGAAACAAAACCCGAATTCGCAAAAGACATCATAGAAGCGATTGGCAATAATACGAGTCTTTATGGAACATATTCATTTATTAGAATATTAGAAAGCTCAACTTCCCAAGAATTAACTCAAAGAATTTTGGCGCAATTGTATCTTAGAAAGGCTTTTTATCAATTCGGGACCGTGAAAGTGGAAAGCGGCTTCTCCCAAGAAAATCCGTATCCCACATCCCGCAAACTGCGCGATCTTTCCGCTGGAGAAGTCGGAAAAATTCTAAAAAAGAGCGATCGCAGATTCATCCAAAAAGTCGGAGATAAATTCGCAGAAGATTATTATTATCTTCTCCTCTTAGAATCCAAAAATCCGGAAAGTTATTACGAAACGTTTCAATCCTGGGTATTCGGAGCATATCTGAAAATCAGAACGATTACGGCTCCGACTAAAGAGCCTAAAGGGAAAAAAGTTAGAAAATCTCTGAAAAAAAAGCAGAACTACAAATTTACTCCCGCTTCTGAAATGGAAGAAACAGATTCGGCTCCTTCAAGCCAGAACGAGGAACCTTCTACGGAAGAAAGCCTTCCTTTAGAGAACTGATTCAAAAGACACGTTTGATTTTAAAGAAGTGGAAAGAAAAACCACCTTTCCTTCTTTCAATGGGGCTTTCGGAACCATCCAGCCGATGCCTGCAAAGTAAGGCAGTATCAAAGAAGAGAAAAACATTACTCCCGGAAAATCAAAACCGGTTGTTGCAATGATTTTATTTCCTCGATAATCGTCTTTATGAATCTTTCGGATCATCCAAAGCCCCGAAGTCTGAGTTTCCATAGTGATGTCAGTTACGATCGTATGAAAAAGATTTTTATCCTTGGAATAAATTTCCCAACCTTGGGCCGCGTTTACGGCTCTTATAACTTCAAATCCTTTTTTCTCGAACCAAACTTTTAGGCTGTTCGCATAACGATCATTGTCATCCACGATTAAGACGTTCTTCTTCATGGTAATACTCCATTGTTTGCCGCAAATTGATTGTCGGATAATTTCCGATAGATTCCGTTTTGCTCATATAAGGAATTGTGATCTCCTTCTTCCACGATTTTTCCGTTGTCCATCACGATGATCCTCGAAATATCTTTGATGGTAGAAAGTCTATGGGCAATTACAAACGTAGTACGGTTCGCATACAATCTCCGAAGCGCATCACTGACCAATCTTTCCGATTCAACGTCGAGCGCAGAAGTGGCCTCGTCTAAGATCATGATCTCAGGATCCCGAAGAAGAGCTCTTGCGATCACAAGTCTTTGTCTTTGTCCACCTGAAAGATTCAATCCACGAACTCCTAAAATACTATCATACCCGTTATCCATCTTTTTGATGAAGTCGTGTGCATGCGCAAGTCTAGCCGCACGAATCACGTCTTTACGAGTTGCGCCCGGTTTTCCATAAGCGATGTTATCCGCTACGGAGCCGTGAAAGAGAAAAATATCCTGAGTTACGATCCCGATTTTTTTACGAAGATCTCCGAGACAGACGTCTCGAATATCAATTCCGTCAAACTCGATCGATCCCGAGGAGGGATCAAAAAACCTTGGTATCAAGTCCATCAAAGTAGACTTTCCGCAACCGCTAGCGCCGATGAGAGCGACCGTTTCGCCCTTTTTCACTTTGAGATTGATATCTTTTAAAACCGCTGTGCCGGTTCCAGGATAAGCGAAAAATAAATTCTTAAACTCTATGTTATATGCAAGAGGAGTTGCAACAACCTTACTTTCTTTGCTGTGATCTTCGGTTTCAAGATCGATGATCTCGAAAATTCTTTTTCCGGAAGCGATGGATTGAGTGATCTTCCCCACCATTTGAGAAAGCTGAGTCAAAGGTCTAAGTAAAAACAGAAGGGTCAATAAAAAGGCCATGAACTCGCCTTGAGTGAATCTTCCGCTGTAAATAAGGCTCGCACCAGCCGCAAAAAAACCTAAAACCACGATCGAAGAAGTCAACTCAACAAGAGAAGGAGAAATCTGAAGATAAAACTGACCTTTAAAATTCCTGCGATAAACGTTTTGATTGATCTTTCCGAATTTTTCCTGCTCGTATTTTTCAGAATTAAAAACTCGAATCACCTTGATCCCAGAAATCATCTCTTGAATGTTCGCGTTCAGATCCGCCATCTTTTCCTGAAATCTAGCGGTGGATTTGGTGATCTTTCTAGTAAACAAAGTCACAGGAAGAATAATAACCGGAACGGTAAGACAAGCGATCAATAACAACTCTGTATTCAAATATAATAAAACCATTAAGTGTGTGATCACGTAAAAAAAGTTGATTGTTGCATCCCTGAAATTACTCGAAATCACAGCCGCAACGATTTCAACATCGTTGATAATTCTGCTCATCATCAAACCGGTTTTTTCCTTAAAGAAATAGGTCAAAGGAAGAAGCTGGTTTTTTTCAAAAAGCTCCTGCCGAATGTCGCGTACCGCCTTATAACCCGCGGTTGCGATGCAGAATACGGACAACAGATACGTTATCAACTTAAGAAGATACAAAGGCATCACTATGACACAAATTGACCAAACGACCTCTTTCGGTTCGAGCCCCTTAGTTCTATTATTAACCCATTCTTTTGCATTGATCAAAAGAAGCTTGGTTCTTTCAAGTCCGTCCAGAGATTCCTTTCCGAACACTTTTTGTTTGAGAAGAATTCTCTGCTCGGGTAAAGTCATTTGTAATTGAAAGCGAGTTTGTTTGTCGTTTCCGAGAGAATCGAATAAAGGAATGAGCGCGGTGAGAGAAACCGCGTTTAAAACTGCTGTCAATAACGCGAAAACGATCCCCAACGTGAATCGATATTTATAATGTACGGAATAGGACAAAAGCCTGAAAAAAAATTTCATAACCCCTGAACGATCGAGGAAAAATTTCTGATCAGATCCAGCCCAGCGCTAGTCATAATGGATTCCGGATGGAACTGAACGCCATAAAGATGTTTTTTGGTTTTGTGACGAACTCCCATGATCACCCCATCCGGAGTTTTGGAAGTTATTTCGAGTTCCGGCGGTATACTTTCTGGTTGAATCACGAGAGAATGATAACGAGTTGCAACGAAAGGAGAAGGAATCCCTTTGTAAATGTCTTTCCCATCGTGTTCGATCAGAGAAATTTTTCCATGCATGATGGAAGGGGCGGATACGATTTTACCGCCGTGAACAAGGCCAATCGCCTGATGTCCGAGACAAACTCCAAAGATAGGCAGTTTACCGCCGAGTTCGCGAATCACATCCAAACAGACTTTAGAATCCTCAGGGCGACCCGGACCCGGAGAAAGAATGATCGCTTTCGGAGCAAGTTCGTTAATATCGCTTAACGTAATTTTGTCGTTTCGATAAACTTCAACTTCGTTTCCGATCTGACAGAAATATTGATAAAGATTATACGTGAAAGAATCGTAATTATCAATCAGGAGAAGCATTATTTCCATTCCCCTTTGAGTCCGTTTCTCGCAAACTCTACCGCCTTTAAAAGGGCCGCCATTTTGTTTTTTGTTTCTTCCAGTTCCAACTCGGCAACCGAATCATATACAACTCCGCCACCCGCCTGTAAGAATGCAGTATCTCCGTAAAACACGATCGTCCGTATGATAATTGCAAGATCACTTTCTCCGGAAAATGAAATATAACCCAAAGCTCCGGAATAAATTGCTCTTCGAGTCGCCTCTAGCTCATCTATGATTTCCATCGCGCGGATTTTCGGAGCACCCGAAACAGTTCCTGCAGGAAGAGCCGCGCGGATCAAATCATAAATAGTCTTATTTTCATCAAGTTCCCCTGAACATTGACTTACAATGTGCATAACGTGAGAATATTTCTCGATCACTTTAAAATCGTTCACACGAACGCTTCCGGGTTTACAAACCCTTCCGAGATCGTTGCGTCCGAGATCGACAAGCATAACATGTTCCGATATTTCCTTCGGATCGGAGAGAAGATTCTCTTCCAAAAATTTATCTTCGCTTGAATTTTTACCGCGAGGACGAGTTCCTGCGATCGGACGAAGAAACGTCTGATTGTTCGCGTATTTCACCATAATCTCCGGAGAACTTCCCACAATCGTAATTTCACCGAGTCGGAGATAATACATATAGGGACTCGGATTTACGGTTCTTAGGCCGCGATAAATTTGAAACGGGGAAACATCCGGCTTGAACTTCAACTTTCTGGAAGGCACGACTTGAAATACATCTCCAGCTTGAATATATTTCTTGGCCTTTTCCACATTTTTCTTATATTCTTCGTCTGGAATATTCGGATTTAATTGCAGAACACCGTTTACAACCTTCGGGTTTTTGATCTCTTCTGGAACAATTCCGTTTCGGATTTCATTTTCGATAGAATTGATTTTATTGATCGTAGAATCGTAACATTCTTTCAAGGAAGAATGTTCTCCAATTCTTGCATTAACTACAATTCTTAAAATATGATCGATATGATCGACCACAAGAAGTTCGTCGTAGACCGCAAAATAACAATCGGGGGCGTTTTCATCTTCCGGTTTTGTATCCGGAATGTTCTCATAATAGCGAATCGCCGCAAAAGACACAAATCCTACCGCCCCGCCCGCAAACGAAGGAAGACGATAGTCTTGGACGTAAACGTCGTCTCCGAGAAGATTCTCCAAGAGAACCAAAGGATCGTAAGTAATGATTTCCGTCGAAGGTTCGTTTTCGACGGTGATATAAAAAAGACCGTTCTTTCCCTGAAGGATACGGGAAGGAGTTTTGCCAAGAAAAGAATTTCTTCCCAGCTTTTCACGACCTTCCACAGATTCCAGAAGAAAGGAATTCTGTGAAGATTCACATCCCCATTTTGCAAACAGAGAAACCGGAGTTTCCATATCTAGAAAAACCTGTTTAAAAACAGGAATCAAATTCCCGCGTTCTGCAAGCGCGGAAAACTCCTCGAATGTGAGAGAAAACTCTTTCAGGAGTTCGGCCCCTCGATTCCCTTTCCATCCGCAAGAAAACGAGAAACGATCATTCTTTGAATTTGAGAAGTACCTTCGTAGATTTGAAAAATTTTCGCATCTCTCATTAATTTTTCGACCGGATATTCTGTGTTAAATCCGTATCCGCCGAGAACTTGGACAGCGTCCGTGCAAACTTTCATGCACATGTCCGCACAGAACATTTTTGCGATCGATGCTTGGTATGTGTTCCTGAATCCGTTATCGATTATCCAAGCCGCTTGATAACAAAGAAGTCTTCCGGCTTCGATGTCGCGGGCCATCTCCGCGATCATAAAAGAGATTCCTTGGTTATCCATGATCGGGCGACCGAAAGTATTACGAGTATTTGCATAGTTGACGGAATGTTCCATCGCAGCACGTGCAACCCCGACAGCTCCGATTGCAACTCCAGGACGAGTGCGGTCAAAAGCCCCCATTGCGATTTTAAAACCCTCTCCCTCTCTCCCAATCATCTGCCACGAGGGAACTTTCACGTCTTCGAATGTGATTGCACGTGTGTCAGAACATTTCTGTCCCATGTTGATTTCTTTCTTTCCTACGATGATTCCAGGAGATTTTGCATCTACGATAAATCCGGTAATTCCTTTATGACCTGCGGAAGGATCGGTTTTTGCAAGAACGAAAAGCCAATCTGCGTATCCGGCATTCGTGATCCACATTTTGGAACCGTTGATGATATATTCGTCTCCGACTTTTTTTGCGGAGGTACGAATTGCCGCGACGTCCGATCCCGCACCCGGTTCGGTCACCGCATAAGCCGCGAGTTTAAATTCCTCCGTCATTGGTTGAATAAATTCTTTTTTGATTTTATCACTTGCTCCGAGAATAACAGGAGCTAACGCAAGATTGTTTGCAAGAATTGCGGTCGCCACACCGGAACACCCCCAAAAAAGTTCTTCTCCAATGACTACCCCGTCAAGTTCCGACATACCGGCCCCGTTGAATTGGGGTTCGATATGAAGATTCATTAGTCCGATTTCCCAGGCTTTTTTTAAGATTGCAAGGGGGTATTCTCCCGTACGATCGTGATGTTCTGCCTTTGGACGAACTTCTTCTTTAGCAAATTTTCTGGCAAGATCACGCAATTCTTTCTGTTCACTAGAAAGGGCAAATTCCATTTTTATAGTACACCTTGATCGAAATTGAACTCATCCGATGGTTCCTGGCATTCCCCGCTTGGGATCGTCGATGCCGGGATTTTTATTTTCCGGTACGGCTCTTCGAAATCGGTATCGAAACCTAGAATAAAGCTCTGTATGCAAGATTCGAAGGGAATCCTTTACCGTCAAGAAGGTACGAACGAATTCCCACCACCTTTGCTCTTCTTGAATCCAACCCCGGCCGGACCGAGCTGGAATGTATTCGAATTTTTTGCTCTTTAAACCTAACCTTCAAATTATTCCCTTTTATAAAAAAATCCAATCGTTTTAATTTTAGGGAACTCCCGTTAAAAGTCTGTCCCAAAGCATTAGAATTATAGGAACTCCTACGAGAGTTTGACAGCAGTAAGAGTCCGCCCATAAATTCCCCAAAGAGACGTAATCTATGGGAACTAGCGCATTTTTGCTACTAACGATCGAACGATTATAACCGCGGAAACATTCAGAAGCATTTATCCAAATAAAAAATCGGCAATACAAATAATTGCGATTTCCGATTCGATCCCGCACGTTTCCCGCATAAAATAAAATCATCTATAATATTTAAAAAATATAATATCTTGGATTGATACAAACTATAACAAAAAGGCCCGGAGTTTTCCGAGCCTTTTGATAGAACATGAAGCGAAACTTTTAGTTACACTTCCGGATTTTCCAAAACGAGCGCGATTCCTTGACCACCTCCAATACAAAGAGAAGCGACACCGTATTTCGCCTTTCTTCTTTTTAGTTCGTATGCTAGAGTAATCGTAACTCTGGCGCCGGAAGCCCCAAGTGGATGTCCGATGGCAACGGCCCCTCCGTTTACATTAGTAATCTCCGGATTAAGACCGAGTTCCTTTTGAACGGCAAGATACTGAGCGGCGAAAGCTTCGTTGATTTCTACAAGACTCATATCTGAAAGTTTTAGACCTGCTTTTTTAAAGCGGCCGGAATCGCAAGTGCGGGACCGATTCCCATCTTAGCCGGATCGCAGCCAGCGTGACCATAACCGCGGATAATCGCGAGAGGTTTTTTACCGATTTTTTTCGCATAAGAAGAAGAAACCACGATCGTAGCGGCCGCCCCATCGTTCAAACCGGATGCATTTCCCGCAGTTACGGTTCCGCCGTCTCGAAAAGCAGCCTTCAAAGTCCCAAGTTTATCGATTCCGGCAACACCTTTGATAAACTCATCTTTTTCTAATGTAACTGGCTTTTTACCGGGAATCGTAACGGTAAAAATCTCATCCTTAAGACGACCTTCCATAGTCGCTTTTTCCGCACGGGTCTGAGAGATTGCAGCCCATTCGTCTTGTTCTTGTCTGGAAATTTTATATTGATCCGCAAGATTTTCCGCAGTCTGCCCCATTATCAAACCTACGTATTGATCGGTAAGACCTTGTTCCAATGAATCTTCGAATTCAGCGGAGCCATAACGAACACCCCAGCGTGCGTTCCGAACTACGTAAGGAGCGTTGCTCATAGATTCCACACCACCCGCAAGAACCGCATCCGCATCTCCAAGGTAAATCTTCTTTGCCGCCTGAATGATCGCTTCCATGCCGGAACCACAGAGACGATTCAAAGTTAAGGCCGGAACCCCCAAAGGAAGACCGGATTTCAAACCGATATGGCGAGCGAGATAAATCGCCTCTTTTCCGGTCGGAATTACGTTTCCAAAAATTGATTCTCCGATTCCGTCCGGAGAAACTCCTGTTTTTTCCAAAATCGCTTTCGAAACCAAAACTCCCAAATCAACCGCACTAAGGTCCTTTAAAGTTCCTCCGAAATTTCCGAACGGGGTTCTAATTCCGTCCAGGATGACTGCCTCTTCCATAATTACTCCTAATAACTTTAATATTCTAATTCCTGAATGTTTCTTCGCTTTGTAGTGTACTTCTACGCATTATCCGACACATTGCGCCTGTAGATATCCCATTGGAAAATTTTCGAAGCAGGTAGATGGAAAAATTTCTGTCTTAACCGGAAAGTACACACTTTTCGTCAAAACCGTTACATGAAAAAATCCCTCTTGTTTACGAAACACGGAAATCTTAGTTCGATCTTTTTCCTTGATCCAAGTAAAACCCAATTTTTCTTTAGAAATCGCACAGTTGCACTTTCCTTTTTTTCCATTGATCTTTGACTCGAAATAAAATTGCGGCTAATTCTAATTCGTTTATAAGAATCGTTTTTATATTCTTTTTTAGTCCAAAGCGGAAATAAAAAATCCTCTGATCCTGATTTCCCAAAAGAAGACAAACCCTTTTTTCGTGTGGAAGAAGTAGTAGTTCCTACAAATTCCTTAAAAAGGATTTCCCGAAAAAATTTAAATACGGGAATTCCCACAATTTTTTTTCACAATCGTCTTTGCCATCTACAAAACTAGAAAAAACCCTAAACGTAACGATCCACCATTACTCATTTTCGTCCAACTCCTCAAAAAAAGCCTATTTTGGAAAGTAGGAATTCTTTTCGGTTTTTTCTTTAATTACCAAATCATTCTCATTTGATTCTGATAATAATAAACATCTTGCATGCGACTTCTATAAACTTCGCGTATAAACGTTGAGAAATTGATTTTTGCTTTCAGATCATAGAGGGATTTATAAAGTTGAAACAACACATATAAAGTGAAATATCTAGACGCTTTCAATTAAGCTACTTGATAAATTTGGAATAAAATGACTATTGTAGTTCGACACAAAAGGAGATCCCGAAATAGCCTGAACCGGGAAAACATCGTCCAAGTCGCGATGGAAATCCTACAAGAGGAAGGGATCGACGGACTTTCTATGCGAAAGATCGCCGAAAAGTTGAACTGCAGCGTAGCAAGTCCTTATTCTCATTTTAAAAGCCAAGAAGAAATCATTCAAGTATTGATAGCCAAAGGAGAAACCGAGCTAACCCAACGGTTGCGAGACGCGCAAAAAAATGGGAAGAATTCCTTTGAAAAACTTGCAGGAATCGCAAGAACCTATTGGGACTTTTCTCTCAATAATAAAGAACTCCACAAAGTAATGTTTAACACGGTCCATGGACACATGCATAGAAAGGCGTTTCCAAGTTTGCCCACTAGTTATAGAGTGTTTTTAGAAACCATAAGAAACGGCTGCGTTAGTCGCGAGTTCAAACTTCCCAAAACGGAATATCCGACAATAGCAAGAACGATGTGGGCTTGGATGTACGGATTGATGGTATTAGATCTTACGAATATGCTCAAACGCCGTCGTGGAGGAAAAGACGATCCGTTAGCGGAAGGTTTTTCGTATTTTCAGAAAATTCTTTCAGGAGAATAAGCCTTTTAATTATAAGTTCGAAACCTCGAAAGAAATAGCGATAGCGCCATACTTTAGAACATAATATAATTCTAATTTATTTTCAAGAAATTCTAGCAAATTCCCATTTATGACTTAGAGCCAATCCCTATGGAGAACGCAATACGATCAATGGAACTTCCGCGGGACAAAAAAATCGAATCGGTAAAATTGACCAGCCGATACCCGCAGAAATAAATACGTCTTCGCCGGATTTATTTTTTTTAAATCCGACGTCAAAGTTGGAATCCTCTACGGGTAAAATCGGTGAAAGATCAAAAATCGGGATTCTTACTTGTCCCCCATGAGTATGTCCGGCCAGAAACAAATCCACTTTTTCTTCATGCTTTGTATTGGATGCGTCAGGATTGTGAGACAACACAATCCTGAAATCTTTATGAAAGGTACCGGATAAAGCTTTATCGATGTCAGTCCTATCCTCCAAAAAATCACCGACTCCGGCCAGGATAAATTTTGACGCTTTTCGTTGTATTATTACGTTTTTATTTCTAATAGACCGGCCGCTTCTTTCTAAAAGTTCAAGCGATAGTCCGTCGTTTGCCCAATGATCATGATTGCCGTTAACGAAATAAACGCCGTCCTTTGCCTTGAGTTCTTTTAAAATAGGCCAAACTTTTAACAGTTCTGTATCCGTATCCCGCTTCTTTACATAATCTCCCAAGCCTACGATTAAATCCACATTACGAGAATTGATTTCTTCTATAACCCATCGAATCCAAAATTCAGGATTTAAAAAACCGTAGTGAAGATCGGAAACGACTGCAATTTTATAACCGTCGAAATCTTTTGCGACTTTATCGGACTTGAATTCGTATTCTTGGAATCGGACCCAATACCTTTCAATAAAAAGACAATTCACTCCGATAAAAAATAAAACTACTATAACATAAAATCGTATTTTTCTCATATACTCTCGAGAACAAAATCATTCGGCAACATAGCAACTCTGATAAAAAACGACATTTAATTCTAAAACTCGAAATCAGTAGATTCTCCGAATTAGCGATTTAGACTTTATTAAAAGGGAATGAAGAACTTTAAGACATTTCCAACCGAATTTTGAACTTACGATTCGTCGCAACGTTCATTTTGGACCGATTTTAAGTTTACCGTAAAATTCAAATCGTGTGAATTCCAATGATAAACTATCTTCTAAGAACTTGTCCTAAACCCATCGAACGACCCGTAAAGAGTGAAAGCTGAGTTTTATCGAGCGCCCGTAGAAGTCAGACGCCTGAGTTTCACAAAATACGGAATCCCACTTTTATTACGGACTTATCAACCGATTGCAGCCGATTCTTGTAAAAATTTTTGGGGCGACTATATAGCCTTCCCGCTGCACTTGAGATTTTGGCAAAGTCTTATTAGTATTTAGTAATAGAAGAATCAACTTCGTCCGAATAAAGTAAAATCCCCCCTTCCACATTATGTATCTTTGTAAAACCGGATTGTTTTAAAATCCCGCAAGCCATAGCAGAACGTCCTCCGGAACGACAATATACGATCACATCCTTACCGGATTCTTTCCAAGAATTGATTTCGGAAAGCCTATTCGGAAGTTCTCCTACCGGAACCAAAAGATCGGTTCCTTCGATTGTACAGATTTCCACTTCGTTTGGATTTCTCACATCGAGAAGATAAAATGAATCCTTTTTCATTTCTCTCAAATCCAATCTCGACTTTAGTTCTTTAGGGGTCATACGATAATATTCCTCAATATAAAAATAGAACGTGATATCCGCTGAATCAGCCGTTTTTTTTTCAAACAATCGGACTTAAAAATTCAAGTAATTCGAATTCATAGTTTCCACGGAATTCCAACCAAATTACAATTTAGACTTTTCTGAAAGTTCTTCCAACTCAAATTGAAGCGATTCCCATGCGGAGGTCAAATGTGTGATTTCATTTTTGACTTCGTTTAAGTTGTCTAACTCCAATTGATAACTACGATTTTTAAAAAAGCCCGGATCAGCCAACACTTCTTCCAAATTCTTTTTGGATTTTTCTAAAAGTTCGATTTTGGTTTCTATCTGCTCCAATTCTTTCTGAATTTTTTTGATTCTATTTTTGTCAGAATTTTTTTTAGAACGGGTTTGGTTTGTCTCCCCCTTTTTCAAGGTAGAACTGTCGCTTTGTAATTTAGGATGCACTGTCTCTTGTAAATTGTATTTCAGATAATCGGAGAAGCTACAATTGAAATCACGGATCTGCCCGTTATCGACCGAAATGGTACGGTTACAGAGATCTTTTAAAAATTCTGGATCGTGAGAAATGATCAAAAGGGAACCTTCATAAGCCATCAGTGCCCGACGCAAATTATCCCGAACGACTAAATCCAGGTGATTTGTAGGCTCGTCCAAGAAAATGGCATTGGCCGGAAAACGAACGAGCATTGCAAGACGAAGACGACTTTGTTCTCCACCCGAAAGAAGATTGGTTTGTTTATAAACGGAGTCATCTGAAAAAGAAAAATAACCGAGAAGACTTCTAGCTTGTTGTTCCGTAAGATCAGGATAAGCGGACATCACGGTTTGAAGCAGATTTTTGGAAGGATCCAGTTCTTCGTGATGATTTTGCGAGAAGTAACCGATTTTTGTTTTCGGCCCGTAATAAATCTTTCCCGAAATTAGTTTATGAATTTCTAATAAACAACGAAGAAACGTAGACTTTCCGGCCCCATTCGGACCAACAACTGCAATTTTGTCTCCCGCGGAAATTTCTAAATCAGCGTTATTGAAAATATAAGGGGCCTTGCCGGAATACGAAAATGCTCCGTTTTCGATTCTTACGGTAATTTTTCCCGAGGAAATAAAATTAAAACGATAATCGGACTTGGAATTCCAGAAAGATTCCTGAGGCGCTTCCACCTTATCTCTTTTTTCAAGTTTTTTGATCGCAGATTGGACCTGTCTTGCCTTCGTAGCCTTCGCACGAAATCGCTCTATCCATTCCATTCTATTTTTAAGATAAGCTTCCTCCTTTTCGAATTGAGCTTGAAGCTTTTCCTGAAATTCATTTTTGTGTTCGAAATATTCTTCCAAGGTTCCCCGAAATTCGATGACTCCCGAAGGGGAAAGTTCTGCGATTGTATCGCAGGTCGCATTCAAAAATTCGGGATCGTGAGTAACGAGCACGAAGGATTGTCCGGTGGAATTCAGATAACCTGCAAGCCATTCCTTAGATGCGTTATCCAAATGGTTCGTAGGTTCGTCCAACAAAAGCAAGTTGCCTGGATTCAGAAGAGTGATCGCCAAACCAAGACGGTGTTGATAACCGGGAGAGAATTCGCGAACCTTCATTTCCATCTGAGCATTAGAAAATCCTAATCCTCCCAAAACCTTGCGAGCATTGGATTCTAACTTGTGAATCCCGTACGTAAAAGCGTATTCTTCCAGAGCACTTTGTTCGTCTAGGATCGCTGTGAATTCTTTCGAATCGTGGGAAACAAGATCGAACTTACAATTGATTTCCTTCAATCGTTCTGAATACTCGCGATAATGTTTATGTTTTTCTAATACAGTGTCTATGACCGAAGCTTCCGGATCGAAGTCCGGTATCTGTTGAAAAACTGAAATTTCGGTATTTTTTGATTTTGCTACGGTTCCGTTGTCTGGAATAAATTTCCCTTCCGCAATTCTAAATAAAGTCGATTTGCCAGAACCGTTCGGGCCCACAAGACAAACGCGAGCGCCGGGTTTTATATGCCAGGAAAATCCATTAAACAATACGGCCGAAGCGTATTGATGTTTTATATCGATAAATTGAAGCAAGGATCGAGAAGTTCAAAGAGGTAAAAACGACGCAGACCAAATCCGTCGAAAACCGACAGATTAAAAAAGGAAATTACTTCTTACCTTTTGCCGCAAGTTCTTCCAATCTTGCATTGAGATGCAAAATATATTTGCTGGAAGAACCGTTCATTTTTTCTTTTGAAGTTTGAATCGCAGTGTTGATTTCCGCCACGGTCATTTTGTTGATCTTTTTGTTTTTCTTTTCTTGAGTTTCTTCAGACATGGATATCCCGCTAAATAATTTTATGCCAGATTTTTAGAATTAGGGGGATCCGACAACCGATTTTAGGGGAAAGTATCGTTCGATACAATCAAAATAGTATCTAAAGCCCACTCCAACTATACTTTGCAATTCCAGTTCAAATTCGGTTTTTTGCAAAGAACCGAAAATGGAACTTTCTTAGATTAAAATCGTAAAGTCCAACATTTGGACTCATCGAATAAGAATATTCTTATTGGAAGGATCTAGTCTCCGGATCAAATAAGACATAATTTTATTCGGAAAACTGGATTCAAGGTATTGAACGAACGAAATAATTCTTCCAGAACCCACTTCAAAAATACTCCTTTTTTCTTTATCTTGAAACGTCATTTTAGGATAGGAAAGATTATTTTTGAAATAACTTTAGACAAAATTCGCCCCTTATAGCTTGAAAAACGTGAGTTAAATCAAGAAATACATTAACCACAAGACAAAAACCAACAGAAAAAAAATAGGGGGAAAAGAAAAACCTAAATGTAGGAACTCCTATTTTTCAACAAATTTCCAAATCCTTATCTACCAACAATCAAACGTTTGTAAGAAACAAAAGTTCCTACAAATGCTTTTCCCTTGAATTTTT
>NZ_AHMT02000002.1:70000-97842 GCF_000243815.2 Leptospira alexanderi serovar Manhao 3 str. L 60
TGTGTGCCACAGTAATGAAGGGTCGCTGATTCGTACTTGTTTTTTCAAGCAAAAAGATAATTTGTTGTATAAAAAGATAAATTCTAAAGTTTCGCGCGATTAAGAATCATAAAAATTCTTTCTATTCAATGAATTTAAACCCGATAAAGCTCACCAATTGTAATCTGAATGGAAATTTTACCTAACCGACTTTTATTTTTAGACTCAACAAAAGCTCTCATAATCCTATGCCTCGAATATCTAAACTTACAGCGCGTCCCAAAAAACCTGTTTACTTTGTCAGAAAGATCAAACTGGTAACTCAACGTCTCACTTCTATTAGCGCTCGACGGGTTCTGTCCCTGGCACTGCGATCCGTAGAAAGTAATGCCATTGAGTTTCTTTTGAGACAGGTTCTTATATCTTCTTCGGGAATTTTCGCTTTAATAATTCTGATTTCTTTACCGTTGTCGGCAAGCACGATCGTTCTTAAAAACGGAAAAACTCTTCAGGGTAAAATTGTAAACCAATCAAGAACCGAAGTTCACATAGAAATTAAAGGAAAAGTGCAGATCATTCCCAAAACCAAAATTTCCGAGATCAATTTGAAAGACACTAAAAAGGATGAGCCCAAAAAAGTCATTACTACGAAACTACTGCCACCCAAAACCGAACAAACAGCAATCC
The DNA here is from genome assembly GCF_000243815.2 of Leptospira alexanderi serovar Manhao 3 str. L 60. Taxonomy (GTDB): domain Bacteria; phylum Spirochaetota; class Leptospiria; order Leptospirales; family Leptospiraceae; genus Leptospira; species Leptospira alexanderi. Next base: position 70,667 of record NZ_AHMT02000002.1, read on the forward strand.
CATCCTCTTGGAAGGAAACGAAATGGACCATATCCGGTAGATCCGCAATTCTTCCTGGTTGGGGTCAATGGAAAATAGGACAAAAAAAATGGGCAGTGATCAGCTTTTTGTTGTTCGCTGGCGCGGCGTTATACGTCAATAATTGTAAAGAAAAAGCCTCGGCGGAAGAAAACAACTATAAATCCAATTCCACTGCGATCACTATTGTCGCCTTTATGGATCCAAATTTAAACCCGGTCAGTTCCGACGAAAGGGTTCGTACAACCACCTTAGTTACGAGAATTTTAACCACGGCCACAGCAACCAATCCTTATTTCAGCAACTATGATCGCGCGACATCCCAGTACAATCAAGCCCAATGGTTGTTAGGTGCGGTTTACGGGTTACAATTGATTCACGCATTTTTATTTGCTAAGAATTACGAAAAGATACAAACTTTACTTTTCGACTCAAATACCGAGGGATGGAAATTTTCAGCCGTTACTGTAAAAAATCCAATCAACGGATTTACAGAAATCACACCTACCGCTGTTTACACGGTTAAATTTTAATTTTCTTAAAAGATAAATCTTGTTTCGAGGAAAGATAAATTGTAAACATTCTTCTTTTTTATCAAAAATGTATTTTAGAACTGATATCAGAAATTTCTAGATTCATTAGGGTAATATACTTTTTTCTTAGAACCTATCCCCCCACAAATCTTAAGAAGAATCAGTCACGATCATTCCATAAGTTCATAATAAAACGGTGGTGAAGGTTTAGTCACCATAGGGATTAGGACTTTATACGTGTAAAGTCCTATCCACTACTGATCTCTACATAATAGAGTTTCCAAAATTCTGCCTCTAAACGGGGATTTGTGTTAAAACTGACGGTACTTCTTTATGTAGGGATCAGTAATTTCTAAAACCCTAGCATCTAAAACGCTCCAACATTTTTGTGAAACTCAGGCGTCTCGCTAGAAAATTATTCACCTTAATTTTTTCGAACGAAAACACATAAACTATAGATTCGTTCAAAAGTATTCTTTACTTTGTTTTAAAAGATCACTGAACAACATCATAAGTTATCTTTGAAATAACTTCTTGAAGTGATCAATTAGAATTATAGGGAAATTTTGTCTTTTCCTTTGATCTTTATAATTTCCTTTCGAAAATTTTCATAAGGATCTTCGTTTGAATTTACGGAAGCACCACTTTTAGTTCCTTTAGAAATTTCCGGCTTGGAAGAAAACCAAGAATCCAAATACTTTAAAGTTTTGGTAATTTTTTCCTTTTGAAAATCTTCCTCTTTGTTGCTCAATTTAAATTCTAAATTCTTCTTTTTTTCTGATAAGACTTTATGAATTTCTTTCGCCCTGAAACGAAAGGACTCGTCGTCCGGATAAATCAAAATCGAATCCGTTTTGTCTTTTGCAGGATCGGGATCCGATATCAGAATGAATTTATCACGCTCTATAATCTGATGAATCAATTCAGGGGAATATCCAGGAACTTCGTAAAGAATATCCTTCAACACTGGCGGAATATTTCTTTCAAAATAATACTGGTTGAGAGCTTCCGAAAGTTTGGATTTTTGTTCTAAAGATTTGATCTTTTCATCTTCTTTTAATTTTTCTTGGATTTCCTTTTGCTCCAATTTGAAAGCTATATCTCGATTTTTTGATTTGAAAAATGATTGTTCTGATCTAATTTTTTCTTTAGCCGCTTGAAAGAAAATATCCTGAATAAGTTTTGCAACTCCTACAAAATCCAAAATACCAAAATACCACGGAAAATACTTTACATATCCTTTTCGAAGAACCTTTCCGTAATTCTTTACAAATTCTTCGTCATTAAAAACGGTCCGTATGGCATCCTCGTTAAGTTCGATCAAATTACGAATACTTAATATCTTCCACGCATCTACATTAGCCGTCATTGTTAATGATTTTATAACAGACTTAACCGTTTCCACGTCGACTCTCATAAAAGAATGCATCGTAATTCCCTTTGTTTCCCAAGGCGAATAAGCGATATGTGAATCTTCCGTAAAAAGTTTTTTCAATCCAGCAGGATAGGTTTTAAATTCCTCATCGGGAATGAATAATACGAGTCTATCCCAGCGCCCGGTTTGTTTGGAAAGATGATCGGTCATCTCGTGAAAACGATTTCGAATCTGTTCTTGATACAAAATTTTGAGCGAACTTTCAACCTCTTCGCTTAAACTCTGTATCAGTTCGACTCCCATAAATTTACGCTTCGGTTTTCTTTCCGAATCGGATTCTATAACTTTCCCAATTGCTTTGGCCCTTTTTTTACCGAAGAGTGTCGTCGGAGTTGCGGATGGATCGTTTGTATGTATCCTTTCTTCATGAGAAATCGCGGCAAATGAATCCGACAAAGCCCATTTGTATTTAGGAAACACCTTTTTAAAATGGAATTCATCCACGAGTTCAAATAACATCTGAAGCTCTTTGATTTTTACGACCAAATATCCAAATTCCGGTATTTCCCTAATTCTCCCTTTTTTAATCAATCCATCCGTAATCTCAATCAACGTATCTTTTACATATTCGGGATTTAAGGGAATGCTAATATTCGGAGCCTGGAAAAAACTTTCAGGATTAAAGAAAAGTTTCAACTTTTGTATATTCTCGCCCTTAAAATCCGTTTCCAGATCTTCCCATAAGACTTCTTTTCCAAGCGGCGGTCTACTTTCCAAATACGATAAAATCGAATTGATGGAAAGATCAATCAAAGAAAGATAAATACGTGTGAGATCACCAGGCTCTGTATCCGTATAAGCGACGTAACAAGGTTTTAATTTTAAGTCGGATGTGGCAGGATCTATGTAAAAGTACGCGAATTGAAGAACGACTTCGTCTTCCAATAATCGTTTGATGTGAAACACCACTTCCGCAGTCGTAAGCTCGGAAGCCTCGGGAACTCTAGATTCTACTTGAAATAAATTTTGAGATTTAACGTTCTTATGGCTTGTCTGAGAAACGATCGCCTTATAAACGGAGTGCGTAAGTCGGTCGTTTAAATAATAACTAACTACTTCATTGATTTTTTTAACTTTTAAAAAGTTCTGCGTTTGATTTCCGCCACCAAACGCCTGATTTAAAACCGGTTTGCTCATCGCTTCTCCACTGTTTAAACTATTAGAATTATTTCCAGATTTTTCAAAAAGCTTTTCAGATGAAAAAATTTTACAACTCGTTCCAAACTCACGTTTTCCACTACAAAATCGACCTAAGACTGTAGAATTTGAACCACTTACACTACTTCGAATTCAATGAATAAGTCTTACTGAAAACCGGCCTTAGAATGAGTTCTTATTTTTCATTCGATTTAGGAAAGAAAAGCAAATTTCCAAGTTTTTTTCATATTTGAATCTCTTGACTTTCCGTATAGCCAGCTGATTCCATGAATCTAATATGAAGCTTTCAAAGAAATATACCTTTCGATCTAGAAAGGTTTTACTCGTTATCTTAGACGGCGTCGCTTATTCCCCTAAAGGTCCGGAGTTCGGAAATGCGATAGCGGGTGCTAAGCTTCCATTTTTAAATCAAGTCTGGAATCAATTTCCTACTCTCCACATCCAAGCTCACGGAAAATTTGTAGGTATGCCGTCCGATGAGGACATGGGAAACTCGGAAGTCGGGCACAATGTTCTCGGTTCGGGGCGAATTTTCGACCAAGGTGCCAAATTAGTTTCCAACTCAATTGCATCAGGAGATATTTTCCAAGGTCAGGCTTGGAAAGAAGTTATTGATAACATAAAGAAGAATAAATCCACCTTACATTTATTAGGTCTTTTTTCAGACGGAAACGTTCACGCCCATATTGATCATACAAAGGCGTTAATTTTACAGGCGATCTCCGAAAAAGTCACGAAAATTAGACTTCATATTCTTCTGGACGGAAGAGATGTTCCCGAGAAATCCGCATTAGATTATCTGAATCCTTTTGAAACCTGGCTGGGTTCTCTTAGAAAAAACGGAACTGATATTCGTATTGCTTCCGGAGGAGGGAGAATGACGATTACCATGGACCGTTACGAAGCGGATTGGTCCATGGTAGAAAGAGGCTGGGCAATTCACGTAAAAGGAGAAGGCAGAAAATTTTCCTCCGCCAAAGAAGCGATAGAAACGTTTCGTGCGGAAGATCCGAAAGTGATCGATCAATATCTTCCTTCTTTTGTAATTGTGGAAAACGGAAATCCCGTCGGTAAAATTCAAGACGGCGATTCTGTAGTTTTTACGAATTTCAGGGGAGATAGAGCGATCGAAATCTCTTTGGCGTTCACCGAAAAAAATTTCGATAAATTCAATCGCGGCCCTCTTCCTAATATTGTATATGCAGGAATTATGCAATACGACGGAGATCTAAAACTTCCGGAACGTTTTCTAGTCGCTCCTCCTGCGATCAATCGGACGTTAGGAGAATACATGGCCAACTCAGAAATAGCACAGTATGCGTTATCCGAAACACAAAAGTACGGACATGTGACGTATTTTTGGAATGGAAACAAAAGCGGTTATTTCGATCAAAATTCAGAAGAATATCGCGAAATCCAATCCGATGTGATTCCCTTCGATCAAAGTCCGGAAATGAAAGCCTTTCTGATCACGGAAGCTTTGGAAAAAGCCCTGAACGAAAACAAGCAAGACTTCTACCGAGTTAATTACGCCAATGGGGATATGGTGGGTCATACCGGAAATTATCCGGCCACAGTTCAAGCGATGGAATTTTTGGACGGCTGTTTGGAGCGCCTTTGGAAAGCATGCGAAAAACAGAATATTATCTTATTGATTACGGCCGATCACGGTAACGCGGACGAGATGTTTCAATTGGATAAAAAGGGAAACGTGGAAAAAAATTCTCAAGGGAAACCCATTCCTAAGACGAGCCACACGCTTAATCCAGTTCCTTTTTCCGTTCTAGATCCTGAAAGGAAAATCCGATTGAATTCGAATTTTCCCAATCCCGGTCTTGCAAATGTTGCGGCCACAATTTTAGACGTAATGGGATATGAAACCCCGGAAGGATATCATTCCTCCTTGATTCAAAATTAATACAAGGTCTACTCTTTCTTCAAAAAGATCCGCATTATTTTGCAGTATAATTTCCATGGAATATGCCGGATATTATGATTAAAATTTCCGAAAATCATAGATTAAAATTGTTTATAAAAATTTCGCTTTTTTCGGTGAAGTTGAATCTGCAAAAATTAGAATCACCTGAAAGATAAAACTGTAAAACTTATCCTCTCTTCCTAAATGGAAATCAAATACGATCATTTGTAGGATGGATGAGATCAGTAATTTAGATCCATCTCAAGTATGTAGGAACCTCTACGGGGTTTCAACAATAAAGTTCGTTCGAAAGTTCATAACCCACTATTTGTGGGCTCACGCGTTTTATTACAAACTTATCGGATCGTTTAGAAATATTTTTTTGACTCTGAGACCGGCTCTGATATGGCGCCCCCACCGGAGCAGTAAATATTTTTTCGCACTTTTATCATCAAATAGTTTAACTCGTTAGAGAAAAGCATTCGCGACGATTGATCAGACTGATATTCGCGGGTTGGATACCGCAGGATAATCTATACATCGGGAGCTGTTCTTAGTCTTAAAACAACTCAGCACTACCCTTCCTAAACTCAAATCTCGTTCCCGATGGGTCACGAGATAGGGCGCGTTGTAGATCAAATCTGCCAAGCAGAAATGCTTCAACACTGAGCCAACAAGTATTCCTCCTTTATCGTACATCTTCTCTAACGAATAAAACCATTTGATGAAACATTATTCTAACTCTAAGCTACTAGATTCATCGCTGCCCAAAGAAAACCGGATAGTTCTCTCGAAACTGCGGTTATCATTACCTGAGGAGTTTTTCCTCTTTGCTGTAAGTTGCGAAACTTCTTGTGTAATCTTAAGGAAGCTTTTTCGGCTAAAGCAACGACTAACGCAGGTTGTCCGACCCTCCTTGCAGTTACGATCTTACTTCCTGTTCCGGGAAAGCGATGCTGCCAAGCAGCTTCCGTCAAAATCCTTCTAAGTCTGGGACTTCCCGTTTTTGTAATCCCCGTTTGTTTTCTTTTGGAACCGCTGGAATATTCTCCGGGAACCAGTCCAAGAAAACTCATGAAAGAGCCTGCCGTTTTAAATCTCTTAAAGTCACAGACTTCGCAAAGTAAAAACATGGCAGTTAAGTAATCTACTCCTCGAAAACATCTTAAGATTCTCACTCGCTCTCGAAACGGTTCACTTTCTGCAATTTCTTGAATCTTTTGATCCATTGCTTTTAGATTCTCTTCCTGAACTTTCACTCAGCTGTAATAGTCGTTAAACGTTTCCTGAAGGATCTCATTTTCAAAATGAAGGTTATTCAACCATTTGTAATGACTGACAGTCCAATACTTTGTTGTCGAATATACATTTCCTTTTCTTAATAAAAACTTCATCAACCTTTGACGATTCCTTCCTAAATCCAAACGAAGACTGTCACGCGATCTTAAATAATCTCTTACTGCTTCCTCCTCTTCGCTCGGTATATGAATCGATTCTAAATCTCCACTTCGCAATAATCTCGCTAACTTGATCGCATCTCTTTTATCCGTTTTGATTTTGTCAGAACTTTGTCTTGGAATCTTGCCGGGTGCGACCAGAATACATTTTACCCCTAACGAATTTAAATATCTGTTAAGCGGGTAGCCCGTTACTCCCTCTTCGTAACAACAATGTATTTCGTTCCATTCCGATTTTAGTTTGTTTACGAATTTTTTGTTCTGAACCTCATTATGTTTTATCTGTTGTTCTTTCACCAGTTCCTTTGTATTGCTCGTTAAATACGCAATTCTGATCGTTTCTTTGTGGACATCCATTCCTACATATACTTTTCTTTTCACTTTAGTTCCTTCTGTTGGTTTTCTTGTTTTGTGGTAAATGCTTCGCATCTAACCCACGGTTTTCAAGCCCAGAAGGGGCGCCATTTTGTCTTCATACATTTCTTGATTTAGCCCACGTTTTCATATCCAGAAGCGCCATTTTTGTCTTACTGATCTCTACATAAAGGAGCACCGCCAATTTTAGCACGAATCCCCCGTTTAGACACGGAATTTTGGACACTCTATTATGTAGGGATGAGTAAGATGAGAATCAATTCAAGAATTCCGAATAAAACCAATGCTAAAAATCCCAAACGTCTATCGAAATTAAAACCGTTTCGCTGGATAATTGAAAGAACATTTGCTTGGTTGAATGCATTTCGTGCCGTTAAAACTTGTTGGGAATTCAAGGAAAAGAATTACTTCGCTTTTTGAATATTAGCATATTCGATTATTCTTTTCAGAATGGCTAAACGATAGTTTTAGGACAAACTCTTTGTAAATTAACGTATTCTCATTTCCTTTTGAGAATGGTAAAGTTCACCCTTCTATTTTTTCTACGCCCTTCTTCGGAGTCGTTCTTACTCAAAGGAACACTGTCTCCGAAACCTCGGGTCTTAATTCTTTCCATAGGAATTGAATGTTTTTCGGAAAGATATTCGGCGATCGCGATCGCACGTTTTTCGGAAAGAAGAAGATTATCCTTCTTCTTTCCGACGTTGTCCGTATGGCCTTCGATTTGAATTTTAATATCTGGATTTTCTTTCATAATCTCGGCGAGACGATTAAGTTCCGGCTCCGATTCCGGGACGATTCGAAAACTTTTGGATTCGAAAAATAAATTATTAATTTGAATTGTTCCGCGTTCTTGAATCGGGGGAAGTTGCAAAAGAACCTCCACTTTTTCAGAGAATTTTTTTTTGGAACTTAAATTCAAATTTTGTGATACAGGAAGATACCCCTTCTTCTGAGCGTAAAAGCCGTAATTTTCTCCGAAAGGAAGAATGATAGAGAAGTTTCCGGTGGAAGGATCGCTTTTTGTGCTTCCAATTTTCTCGTGAGACTTTAGAGATTCGTAATGTATATCGGCAGAGAGAGGATTTCCATCTGTGTCAGTCACCTTTCCATTTACAACCACTACTTTTTCGGGACGCATTTCCTTCGGAAGATAAGCCATAAACAACTGACCGTCTTTACTGATGTAAGCCCAGTCGCTGTTCGCGGGAATCGAAAAGAAATTTACACCTTTCAGGTTTTCCGAAACTTCGATTGGTTTGGTCCATTGATCCCAACCGTCTCCGATTCTTTTCGTCATATAAATGGAAATCTCTTTGTGTCCGTCGCTGGAAAAATAAAGAGTTCTATCATCGCTTGCTAAAAACGGAGCCATCTCTTCGTGATCCGTATTGATAACTTCGCCTAAATTTGTTCCCAAAGGAAAGGTTCCGTCGCTTAACATTTTACTCACATAAAGGTCTAATTTCCCCTTGGAATCCTTATGTTGGGAAGAATAGATCAAAATTCTTCCCGAAGAAGAAAGAGTGGAGCCCCCGAAAACTTCCTGGCTTGAATCGTTTTTCTTTCTGTAGAGATTATAAAAATCAGGAAACTTTAATATACTTGGCTTAGACCAGGAATCCTTTTCCTTAAAACTTTTATAAAGAGGAACCCTTCTCGTAATCTGCTTCGTTTTTTCGTCGTATTCTGCTCTAAGTTCCTCGATCTTTTTTCTGTATTCGTTGGAGTTCTTGGAGGAACGAGCCGCCAATTCTCCCTTTGCTTCGAAGTCTTTTCCGAGCTCGTCTAAAAGTTCTTTTTCACCGAACGTTCCGAAGACGAAAAGTTCGTTTCCCCCCGGCAATGCGGAAATGACGGCGGAAGGCATCTCATTGTTCAAAGGTGCGTTCATTTCTTTTCCGTCTTCCCAAAATCCTTTTTCGTCTAGTTTTGAATACCAGATCTTCTGAGTTCCCGATTTGCCACGTTTGATATAAGCGGTCCAGAAAAGATATTTCCCGTCCGGAGAAACAGTCGGATTGAATGCAAAAATATTATGATTTACGTAATCGGGAATTTTTTTAATCGTCCAAGGTTCGATCCCTTTCGAGTTGAGAAACGGATAGATCTCGTAACGAATCGGATTGCAAGTGGACCCCCTCATACTACAGAGAATTCTTACGGTTTTATCATTGAGTTTGGAAAGTTCCGAAGTAATCTCATTAGACTCGATTGGAATATATGCGTTTTCCGTACTGAGTAATTTTCCAAATTGAAGAATTTTTCCGATCCATAATTGATCCTCGGCCTGAAGACCGGTTAGAAATGGAAAACTCAGGATCAAAGGGAGAACGGATTGAAGTTTAGAACGCATATGTTTTCAACTTCGGTAAAATTTCGAAAGTCCTTAATTCTACTTTTTCTTGGCAAAAAACCCTATCTTGAAAATCATGGTCATGATTCTTCCCTGGCAGGTATTCTCAAATGATCAGCACTTCCGGATTGACCCTAAACTTTGGTAAAAAAGTTCTTTTTGAGAACGTTACGGTAAAGTTTAAGGAAAACTGCAGATACGGACTGATCGGAGCGAATGGTTCCGGTAAGTCAACGTTTATGAAAATTCTCGCGGGAATAGAACAAGGCGCCAACGGTTCCGTTTCGATCGATGCGGGAATAAAAGTCGGATACTTGAAACAGGATCACTTCGAATATGAAAACGAAACCGTACTCAATACGGTCATTATGGGAAACAAGGAACTTTGGGAAGTTTCTCAAGAAAGGGACGCAATTTACTCAAAACCGGAAATGTCGGATGAAGACGGAATGCGCGTTTCCGAACTCGAAGAAAAATACGGAGAACTCGGAGGCTACGAGGCGGAAAGTACTGCCGGAGAACTTTTGGAAGGACTAGGAATTCCCACAACGAGTCATACCCAAACTCTTGCGTTTTTAACCGGAGGTTTTAAACTCCGCGTTCTTTTGGCTCAAGTATTATTTCAAAAGCCGGACGTTCTTCTTTTAGACGAGCCTACCAACCACTTGGATATCAAGACGATTCACTGGCTGGAGGAATTCTTAACCAACTATCGCGGAGTTGTTATCGTAATTTCTCACGACCGTCACTTTATCAATTCGATTGCGACTCATATAGCGGATTTGGATTATCAATCTCTTACGGTTTATCCTGGCAATTACGACGATTATATGGAAGCCTCTACGATGGCTCGCGAAAGGCTACTCGACGAAAACAAGCGTAAGAAAGAAAAAATCGCCGAACTTCAAGACTTCGTAAACCGTTTTAGCGCGAATGCAAGTAAATCGAAACAAGCGACCTCCAGACAAAAACAAATCGAAAAGATCAAACTCGATGATATCAAACCTTCATCCAGAGTTTCTCCTTACATTCGTTTTAAGATGAAAAAACCTCTCGGCAAGGATGTGATCATAGCGGAAAATATTTCAAAGTCCTACGACAGACCCATCTTCAAGGATTTTACGATCAACATCACCAAAGGGGAAAAGATTGCGATCATCGGAACTAACGGCGTCGGAAAAACGACGCTCTTAAAAACACTAATGAAACAGATCGAGCCCGATGCGGGAAAGGTCGCGATTGGAGATTCGGTTACGTCTTCCGTTTTTCCACAGGATCACAGAGAAGGTATATTAGAAGATGCTGATACTCTTGTAGAGTGGCTCTACAGATACGCCGATCCCGGAACCGAGATGGAGGAGATCCGTGCTATTTTAGGGAGAATGTTATTTAGCGGAGATATGGCTAAAAAACCCACGAATGTTCTTTCCGGAGGAGAAAAGTCCAGGTTGATCATCGGAAGAATGATTATCTCCGGAGACAATCTTTTAGCTCTTGACGAACCTACCAATCACTTGGATTTGGAAACGATTGAAGCGCTAAACTACGCCTTATCCATATTTGAAGGAACCGTAATTTTTGTTTCACACGATCGGGAATTTGTGTCTTCGCTCGCGACTCGCGTGATCGAAGTTTCCACCGAAGGAATCCGTGATTTCAAAGGAACTTACGAAGACTTTTTGGAAAGAGAAGGCGCGGAATTCTACAAACGTTTATCCGGCGGCCCGGTTCTTGCGGAAAGTTGACAGAGATTTGCTTATATCTTTGCGGACAAAGCGGATTCGCGTTAGAAAATACTAAGAGTCTTTTGGATAAATTATGAAAGATGCTTTTACGATTTCGTTTTTAAGAATTTTAAAAATCCTTCCAAAGCCTTTTTTCTATGGGAAACAGAATTTTTTTCCGCTTCCGGAACCTGTGAAAAAGGCTTTTGAAAGGGGGGATAAATAAAAATAGGATCATATCCGAAACCGTACATTCCGATTCTATCATATTCTTCCGAAATGTTTCCTTCACATCTGCCTTCAAAACTTTGTTCGGTGGTTTCGTCTACGTAAGCGATAACACAAGTGTAATGTGCTCTACGATCCGAATTTTCTTTCATTTTTTCCAAAAGGAGAAGGGCACGATCCTCGTCTTTTAGACCAGGACCTCCGAATCTCGCGGAATAAATCCCCGGTTCTCCTCCAAGCGCTGAGACGCAGATTCCGGAATCGTCCGCAATGGAAGGAAGTTTCGTCAAACGAAACAATTCTCTCGCTTTAATGAGAGCATTTTCCGCAAATGTAAAACCGGTTTCTTCGACGCTAAAAGAAATTCTCAAATCATTAGGAGTAAGGATCTGAATTCCTAACTCGGAAAGGATAAAACCAACTTCCCTTACTTTGTGCTGATTGTTTGTGGCAAGGACGATTTGCTTCAAGAAAAGATCAGCGATTCAGCTTAAATTCGTCGAACGCGTCTTCGATATTGGGAACTATTTTAAAAACCTTATCCAACATCGTGATCTCAAAAAGCTGTAAAAGGTCCTCGTCATTGACTACAATGATGATATCACCTTCCGCACTTTTAAATTTCTTTTTATAAGAAACAATGATCCCTAGCGCGGTAGAACAGATATGATTCACTTCCGTCAAATCGATGATAATCTTCGGACTTGGATCGAAATTGTGCTCACTTAAGCTTCGGTCCAATTCTTCGCTGTCTGATTGAAGAATGGATCCTGCAATTTTTATGATATGAATATCGTCTTGTACGGTTATTTCCATGGTTGTCCCGTTACTTCTGTGGCTGTTTGAATTTTGTTTTTCAACAAAAAAACGAAATTTGAATCGGATTTTTGATGCGTTTTTTGAAAATTCAGCTTTTTCCTATGCCCCTTGAAAGAAAAAATCTTCAATTTTTACAAAGTTTTACCTTCTTTTCATTCTCATTTTATCAAATTTTAAATCTAAAAAGCCGATTCTTTCCTTTCCAACTTCCCTCTCTGAGAAAATAAAAACACTGAATTATCATTCCTCAAAAATAAAAGAGAAGAATTTTTCTAAAGTTCATGATTCGATCCTTGAATCCTTTGAATCAACCGGGGTGTAATGATGGGAAAAAAAATCGGATATATAACGCTTGGGATTTTCCTTTTACTCCTGCTACTCTATCGAGTGGGACAAGGACCCAGAGTTAAAATCCCGAAGGATCTAAAACCAGGAGAGGAATTTACCTTTCCGGGAGAAGAAAAAACAACAGAAGACACACTCGCACTTTTAATTTCCTCCCTCAAAGAAAAATATCCCCAAGGTAGCGAAACAAAGCGGGACGCACATCCGTTTGCACACGGTTGTGTCAAAGCGAGTTTCACAGTATCCTCTTCTATTCCCGAAGAATTCAAATTCGGAATATTCAATTCTTCTAAAACATATTCAGCTTGGATTCGTTTTTCAAACGGTTCCATTACAAAAAAACCGGATCTGGAAGGAGATATTCGAGGAATGGGAATCAAGCTCTTGGCGATCGACGGTCCCAAATTGGCGACAGACGAAAAACGAACCCAGGATTTTTTACTGATCAATCATCCCGTTCTGCCCGCGGGTGCACCGGACGAATATCTGGCCTTGTTTAAAGCGGCGTTCGTAAAACGACCAATGTCCTATTTTTTCGGGGGAATGCCTTGGAACTGGAAATTGACCGCCTTGAAAGAAGCTGTTTCCATTCGAAGAAAAAAAATTCCAGATGTTTTGGAAATCCGCTATTGGAGTACAACTCCGTATCGTTTAGGAAAAGACTCCAATGCAGTAAAGTATTCCGTAAAACCTTGCGAAACAAAAAACCTCGAGGTTCCGGAAAATCCCACGGACGATTATCTGCGTCAAGTGATGATTTCTCATCTCAAAGAGAAATCCGCTTGTTTCGAATTTATGATTCAGAAACAGGAAAATCCGATTTCAATGCCAATCGAAGACCCAGCGGTTCACTGGAACGAAAACGATTCTCCGTTTGTTCCGGTTGCTAAGTTAGAAATTCCTATACAAGAATTTGCAACATCAGAAAGGGATCGTTTTTGTGAAAATCTTTCGTTGAATCCTTGGCATTCCTTACCGGAACATCGTCCCCTAGGAGGAATCAACCGTGTTAGAAAAGTTGCATATGAAGCGATTGCAAAGTATAGACACGAGCAAAACGGAATAAAACAAATCGAGCCGATCGAATGATGCCGAACTTCTCATACAAAACACATTCTTAAATTCGAATTTATTCATAAGAAGAAAAGAGGAATTTATAACACCGATTTTCCGACGTAAACGATGTAGGTGTTAATTAGAAGCTATCTCAAAAATACTTTATCTTTGCTTAAAACGCCGATTCCAATTATTCTAAGATATTTTTGAGATAGCTTCTAGTAAAAGTTTTGGTTTATTTCTGCTTTTTAAGATGTAGGTTCAAATTTCTTCTGGCTTCCGTTCTCACTTTGTTTCGAAGAAAAGGAAGAAATCCCAACAATAAACCCGGCAAACCTAGAGCTTGTCTTGACCAACGATAAAATCCAAATCGATCTGTATGTTTTACGATCTTTCCGTCTTTGCATACAAGCTCTGCTCGGATTACGTTATGAACCTTTCTTCCGGTTTTCGAAAAAGTATAGGTCGCTTCCCAAGTTACTCTCCCGGTATCTCCGTCGGATTGAATTTCTCCAAATTTTAACTCCAAATCCTTTCCTCTTGCAAGCAACATCTGCCACATTCCCCTGGCTTCGGTCACGTTGAGATTGGAAAAAACAGGATCGTTGAAAATTACGGAATCGGAATAGAGTAAACCCATTTTCGTGGCATCTTTTTTCTGAAAAGCTTCGTAAAATTCTTTGGTAACTTCGGCGGCAGATTTCATAGATTCTCCTTAATCTGTGTTAGATCGGTTTCTTATCCGATATATTTTTGAATTTTGTTAGTGAAATCGAGAGGAACTTTTTGTAAATTTCTTTTCGAAAAGATTTAACCGTTCGTTTTACGGAGGAATTTTCCCAAGGTCTGTTTCATAAGTTGAGAATTACTTTTAAATTGTTCAGTAGGTTTCCCGAAAGAAACAATCCGATTTACAGTGTGTTCCAAAACTTAATCGTACTTTATGGAAAGATCAAGCTGCAAGATTCTATCCCTGCCGCGGCGATCCATAGAGTCATGGCAGGGACAGAATCTGATATTCTTTCTCTTTTGGAACCAACATGTTCAATTTCTCAAATAAAAGATTTGCACTCTAAAGTCGTTACCGATGCAGTATCACAATCTACAATAAGAAATAGCAATATGTTGAGTTCTTATACTCCGATTCAAATAGATCTTGCCGATTTCTATCTCTTTGAAATTTTACAAAACATGAGATATTTATTCAAACTTTCGTGCTTTTTTCTTTTCGCTTCTTGTACAGTAACTTCACATCCATCCAACATAATAAAATTGGGAAAACCGTTTGACTTACAAAACCTGAGCCAGACTTCAAAAGGTCCTATTCTTTTTCAGAAGATGATCGCCGCCGACTGGGCTGTGAAACGAAGCGGACTTATCAATTTAAAAGACCCGAAAGCGTCCGCTCTAAAATCCGGAGACGAACCCATTCAAATTTACTTTTATGTGATTGATCACCCCAAGTTTGGAAGATATTTAATCGATACCGGTATTTCAAAAGTTTTTCGAAAAGATCCGAAAGAGTGGCCAATCTCTGCGATCATTGTGTCTCTAATGAATACCCAAGCTCTCAAGGTTCAACTGACTGCGGACGAATGGCTGAATAAAAATCCGAAGAAAGTGGAAGGTATTTTTCTGACTCATCTGCATTTGGATCACATTCTAGGAAGTGCGGACTTCCAACCTAACGTTCCTATGTATATCGGTCCCAAAGAGGCGACCAATAAAAAGTTCCTCAATTTATTCGTTCAGAAAACCACCAATCGACTGTTAGGTGAAAACCCGACTCTTTACGAATTAAGTTTTCAAGAAAGTCAAGAAGCTTCTCCTTTTCGTACCCTTGATTTTTTCGGAGATCAATCTTTATTGATTTTTCATATGGAAGGCCATACTAAAGGAAGTCTTGCATTTTTAGTCCAAAGTGAATCAGGATATCAGCTTGTTTTGGGGGATTCTTGTCACACGAGTTGGGGATGGGAGAATAACGTGACTCCGGGAGATTTTACGGAAGATCAGGAAATGAACAGGATAAGTTTGGACTTTTTAAAAAATCTGGCTTCAAAGTTTCCAAAAATTCAAGTACATCCAGGACACCAAAGTATAATAGTAAATTCTAATTAAAGAATCTTGAATGATTCAAAAAATTCTTTTGGAAAAAAATTATGAAAGAAATCGACCGTTCTAAACCGGTTCTCGTCACGGGAGGCGGGGGTTATATAGCTTCTTGGATCATTCAATATCTGCTCGAAGATGGAATTTCGGTTCGAGCTACTGTAAGGGATAAGTCAGATTCTAAAAAGATATCTCATCTTCTCAGACTTTTCGAACGTTTTCCCGGAAAATTGGAACTTTACGAAGCAGATCTTTTAAAGGAAGGATCTTTTTTAAGCGCAATTCAAGATAAAGGAGGAGTGGAATTGATTCTTCATACCGCGTCTCCTTTTTTTATAGACAGAATTAAAGATCCCCAAAAGGAACTCGTAGAACCTGCGGTTTTTGGAACCAAGAACGTTCTTGAATCCGCAAATGTGAGTCCTTCCGTTAAAAGGATCGTTTTGACTTCGAGTGTGGCGGCAATTATGGGAGATAACGTAGAAGCTCTTTCCATTCCGAATCATCGCATTTCCGAAGAGAATTGGAACACAACAAGCAGTTTAACTCATCAGCCATATCCCTATTCCAAAACACTTGCGGAAAAAGAAGCATGGAAAATCGCGGACGCTCAATCCAAATGGGATCTTATCACGATCAATCCTTCGTTCGTGATGGGACCTTCCGTTTCGGATAGAGCGGATGGAACAAGCGTAAACTTTATGCTTTCTATGATTAACGGAAAATATGCTCCCGGAGTTCCGGATATAATGATCGGCTTTGTGGATGTTCGAGACGTAGCAAAGGCTCATATACTCGCGGGGTTTACTCCTTCAGCAAAAGGACGTCATATCGTTTCGGCCATTGCGTTAAAATTTTTGGACGTTGCAAAAATGATTCGAGAGAAATATGGAAATCGTTTTCCGACTCCCAAAACCTCTCTTCCCAAATTCCTAACTTATCTGATTGGTCCTTTTTTCGGGTTATCATGGCCTTATATTTCGCGTAACGTTGGATTTTCCTTTGAAATCGATCATTCTTACAGCAAAAAGGATTTGGGGCTTAATTATAGACCGATATCAGAAACTTTTGTGGAACACATAGAACAAATTCTTTCTTCTAAGATGCTTTAGTTTTGTAATTTTTGGATATTCGATAATAGAGAATTTAAGTTTCAAGGCTTGAAACGCTTTCGTAAAAAGCGTTTCACCCGAGTTTGTCAAATTAAAGTGCTGCTTTATGGATCGCAGCATAATATTCCAACGGAATTTCCATTACAACCGCTTTCGCATTTGTTAACTCACATTTTCTAAATTACAAAATCTGTTTTTAAAAGTTTCAAATCGAGAAGTGAAAACGGATTTTTTTACGAAAAGGTTAGGATCTTAGGATCAACAAGCGTCCCCACCCGTTAAAAACATCGATTGTAAGCGATTGTTTTTGATTCTTGCAAATTCGTTTATGTATCCATCGTAACCGTTATGGTGGAAAATAAGAATTGGAACTCCGGTTTCATCCAAATCAAAAGCGTCTAAAAAGTAATATTGTCCGCCGTAAATCGCCTGCTCGTTAATAAGAACATCAAATTTTTCGAATATTATTTTTCCAAGGACCTCGTTGTTAAATTCGTGAATCGCCACATAATAGGATTTTTCTTCAGATCCGACCTTGATCGTATATCGAATAAATAGATAATCCTTTGTCGGAGTTTTAATGGTATAAAAGTCTCCCCGGCTTAAGAATTTTAGTTCGGGCTGTTGAAGGTGTTTTTTCTTAAAAATGGATTTTGTGGAAATATCCAATAATTGGGAAATTTTTTCGGAAGGGTTGTATAGATCCGATCGAACTTTGTCTCCGATTTTAGAGCCAAAAATCGCAAAAATGGAATTCCGAAGAGTATTTATTTTTTTGAATGCGGCTAAACTCCCTTTAACAACTCTAACTTCCTGGCAACCTGTGCTCTCTATTGTTTCGGGGGAAAATTCTCCGGCAATATCTGTTCTTTCGTAAGCGAAGGCTTTTCCTTTCGTTTGAAGCATTTTCTTTTCAAGAAAATACGCTTCCGCCAAATGATCGTTTGCGGAAAGCCATTGGCTTTGAATCCGAATCGCTAAAGAACGGAACCAAGAACCTTCCGTATTGGACGACATGGAACCGAAAAGTTTTGCGTTTTCAAGATCTTCCGGTTTCGTTTTACTTAAAAATTCCGAAGATACGAATCCCTTAGAACCAGATTTAGCGATTACTTCCTGCCATTCTACCAATTGGGAGTCTTCTTTGACTGTTACGGATTCTCCTCTTTCCAATTGAAAGATCACTTTTCCATCTATTGGTTTTTCCCTTACATTCAATTTTCCTTCCAAAGTAAGAACGTATCTTGTATATTGTTTCTCCTCGGCTTGCAGTAAACCGAAGTTGAAACCAAGAAGAATGAAGACAAACCAGATCGGCCCGGGTTTTCGTATTTGGATAAGAGTTCGGATTTTTTCCATGTTCGTTATTTTCCCATGTTGGATTTTAAAAAGATACGATTGGATAAAGGATTTTCATACCTTTTTATTCAAAGTCCTTTTATCCCGTTTTACTCCGATTTTATTCTCTCCCAAAAATTAGAATCGATTCACTTTAACGTTTAAATTGTTTAAAGCGAAGAAAAATTTTTACGACTTGTCCTAAAATTCAGATTTACTACCATAAGAAAGACTCAAAACTACAATTTTCATCTTAAATACCGCAACTTAAGAAAAACATTTTATGTACTACGGATTGCAGCTCGACTTTTATTTTAAATTTCAACGAAAAATTTATAGAAGAGCTTAAATTTATAAAATTATTTTTTTGAAAAATTGATTAGAAAATCAAATCCCTCCGACAGAGTTGGTTAAATAGGAAAATTAAAAATTAGTTATGAATCAAAGAAAGTTAATTATTCTTTTTGTGGTTATTTTCGGAATTTCTACAAATTACTTTGGAGACGCCTTACCGACAATGGAAGAACAGTCAAAAGCGTTTCAATTCAATCAACAAGGTATTGCCTTACTGAGTAAGGGAGATTTTATCCAAGCACGCTCCTTTTTCGAAAAAGCCTCGAAGCTACACCCTCAATATCCCGAATATGTGAATAATATCGGCGTTACTTATTTGAATGAAGGTAAATTAGATCAAGCAATCATTTATTTTACGCAATCAACCGAAAGAAATCCCTCTTATGCAAGAGCTTTTTACAATCTCGGTGTCGTTCATCAAAAGCAGCAAAACAACGAAAAAGCTCTTCAAAACTATCTAAAGACAGTTAATATAGATAACTCTATTACAGAAGCATATTTTAATTTAGGAATTATTTATACTCGTATGGGAAATAAAAAGCAAGCGATTGAAAGTTATCAGAAATTTATTGATACCGCGCCAGTCGAATACGATAAGCCTAAAAAAGATGCAAAATATAAAATTGAAGAACTAAAAAAGGAATGAGAAGACGGGAACAAAAGTACTACAAATAATAACTTCGTTTTAGTTATAGAGAATATCAGATAAAACAAAGACAATGTACTTTCAGTCAAATTGGATTTGTGAGGAGATTTCGTTGGATAATACAAAACGAATCTACACAATTTCGTTAATAGCCTGCCTTGAAATCTTATGATATTTCTTATTTATACTTTAAAACTAAGAGCAAAACTTTCGAAGATCTGCCAAGAAGTTCCAAGTCTTTAGAATATTCTTTTATTCATGATATCATAGAATTATTTTGGCATTTTTATCTTTAAAAGTTTTGATTCGGTTTCAGAATCGTCTCAATATCATGGGAATTCTACGATGCAAAATGTGTTAAACCAAACAGTTACACTCAACAATGGACTTTCAATGCCCATCTTAGGACTTGGAGTTTGGAAAACCAAATCCGGTAAGGAATGTAGGGAGGCAGTCTTAAATGCTTTGGAAGCGGGTTATCGCCATATCGACACTGCGAAAATTTATTCCAACGAAGAAGACGTAGGTAAAGCGATCCGAGAAAGTGGGATTTCAAGAAAAGAGATTTTCATTACTACAAAACTTTGGAATGCGGATCAAGGGTCAGACAAAACAAGAAAGGCTCTTGAAACTAGTCTCGAAAAATTAGGAATCGATCAAATAGATCTTTATCTCATTCACTTTCCGGTGACTTCCCAAAGAATGGATTCTTGGAAAGAATTAGAAAAAGCGTATCACGATAAACTCTGTAAATCAATCGGAGTTAGTAATTACACGATTTCTCACCTTACAGAGTTATTAAAAAATTCTCAGATCACTCCCGCGGTCAATCAAGTGGAATTTCATCCTTTTTTAAACCAGGTCGATCTATTCGAATATTGTAAAAAGCATAAGATTCAACTCGAGGCTTATAGTCCTCTCGCTCATGGGCAAAAAGTCGAAGATCCGAAGATCGTAGAAATCGCAAAAAAATACGACAAAACGTCGGCGCAGATTTTGATCCGTTGGGCAATTGAACAAAAGATTGTGGTGATCCCAAAATCCACAAAAAAAGAAAGAATTGTTGAGAACTCAAAAGTTTTCGACTTTAAGATTTCCGAAGAAGATATGAAAATTCTGAATTCTTTGGATGAAAATTTCAGAACCTGTTGGGATCCTTCCGAAGTCGTTTAGCGATCGAAGCTTATCTTATATACAAGAACAAAGTTTTCTATTAATGATTCGAAAACTGTATGAAGAGTCTATTCCAAAGTCTTCGGCTTCATCAGCATTTAGGATCGCTTCCGCAGATTTTGGGACGCGCTGTAAGTTATTTTTGATTATGTTCTATATATTCGCTCTAAGCATCAATCGTTTGACCAGCATCGTCGCATAAACACCGGAAGGGAGTTGAAAGGATATTTTCACTTTCCTTTTTCCCGGATGCAGATCGTCTTCTTCGAAATCCGTCATCTGAAAGTTTTCCGGAATCACCTTTATTTTTCGTTCAAAGGAATTCATTTTAATACTCGCAAAAGGAGAATGGTCGAATACTGTTTCATCCAGCCCGCTCGAATTGAGAATCCTTCCTAAAACGTCTATTTCTTTTTTAGAATATTCTAATTTATACATTCCCGGTTCCCCTGGAACCGAAAGGTTTCGAAAAGGTGACAAGGGTTCGATGGATGATTCTTCGGGAAAAAATAAAGATCCCGTCTTAGTTTTGATCCGAACACCGGAACATCCTTCTGAGATCAAAAGCTCGGATACAAATTCGTTCCAGATTAAGGATTGCATCGACGAGATCAACATCAACAATTCTTCTTCAGGAAACTGAAGAATCAAAGCAGAATACGTTTTTTGGGTCGGGTTCTTTTCCCGATTTAAACTGAAAAAGATTTTATTTTCCAGTTTGTTGTCAGACCATTTTTTACATTGAGACCAGTTTCCCCAAGCAGCCTGAATGTTTTTCTTTCGATCCCGAGCTTGCTTTTTTTCTCCCGCATAGGGATCTGTCAAAATCAATTTTAGACAAGTTTCAGCATCCCCTTTCAAATACGGGAAAATGGGGAGCCGAAACTCCGGATGAAATCGGCTAAACCTTTGCGAATCGTAGTAATTGATAAAACCATTTTTACCGATCTTTTCAAAATTGTTCCGAACCGATTCAATTTCTTTTTCGGGCAAATTTCTAAGAATGAGAACAAAACGATTGCCGGCGTTTGCTTCTGGACTCAAGGATTTTTCGCTAAAACCTATTTTTTCCAATTGCAAAACGTTCGCGAGTTCCTTGGGAATTTTCAAAGGTTTTTGACAACTTAAATATTGAGAAGTGGTCGCGTGCCGATCCTTCTTACCTGCATATCCGATCTCGGAGATAGAGACTTTGGATTCCTTGGAAATTTTTAAGAGAGCATCCAGCGTATTCCAACCGGATTTATGAAGTCGGAAGATCGTCCATTTTCCGGATTTTTGTATATAACCGGGACGAAGAATTTCTTCGACCCGAAAATCTCCCGGCTTCTGTTTCAAATCGTAAACTAAAAACCCACTAAACGGATGACTTGTCACAGTTCCAAAGTATGGAAACTTCTCACAAGAACAATCTTGAATTAAAAAATTCATTGACCACAAGGTACGTTTTAAAATAGTAGTTTAAATTTAAAGTATTTATGGGAACTCACTACAAAGGAAGCAATCGAGAAACGGCTGTCCTGAACGCATTTATCAAGCTTAGCCGTTGTTCCGACTCGATTCGCCAATTGGAAGAGAAGGTTTTCTCGAAATACGGATTGACAACGGGGCAATTTGGTTGTTTAGAAACTCTTATCCATTTAGGTCCGATGTGCCAAAAGGAAATTGGACAAAAGTTGTTTTCCTGCGAAGGAAACATCACTCAAATTATAGATAATCTCGAAAAGAGAAAACTCGTTCAAAGAGTTCGGAGCAAAGAAGACAGACGTTATATCATCATTCACTTAACCCCCAAAGGACGAAAGCTCGTACAAGAAGCGTTTCCTGATCTTTTGGTTTCTCTGGTTCACAAGTTTGATTCTTTGTCGGAAAATCAACTTTTAGATCTTGGTGATTATTGTAAGGAAATCGGATTGAAGGCAGTATGAACTTTTTCTTTCAAACCTATACTTTGAACATAAACGATTTAACATCGAAATATAACCCCAAGGTTTAAAAGGGAAGTTCTACATTTTAGCGAACTCATTGGAAAATTCAGACGCGTAAAAAACGTTTTCAATGCTGTAAATTGAAGTCATTCACTATCAAAAAAAATAATGAATGAACATTTTGGAATCATTTAGGAGGAAACAAATGCTTCAAAAATTTTTTAAAACAGATTCAGATCTTGGATCTCTGGTTCTCAGAGTAGTTGCAGGAGTTGTAATGTTCCCACACGGAGCACAAAAACTTTTAGGCTGGTTTGGCGGTTTTGGTTTTACCGGAACTATGGGCTATTTCGTCGGATTAGGAATTCCTTCACCGATCGCATTTCTCATAATCATTGGAGAATCTCTCGGAGCGCTCGGACTGATCTTCGGTTTTCTTACAAGATTATCCGCGTTCGGAATCGGAATCATCATGATAGGAGCGGCCGTAGTTCATTCGCAATACGGATTCTTTATGAATTGGTTCGCGAATCAACAAGGAGAAGGATTCGAATTTCACCTTCTTTACATTGCAATTTCCGTAGTTCTTTTTATCAAAGGCGGCGGAAAAGCTTCCGTAGATTCTCTAATCGAAGAGAAACTCAAATAAGATCCGAATTTATTTCGGAAATCCGCGGAAAACAAATCCACGGCTTTCCGAAAACATTTGAATTTTAGAATATTTTAATCACTTTTTGCTTTTTGCTCTTGGGGTCAGTTTATTCTTACGGGCCCCAGTTGTAGTTGCGACATTTTTTATCTTACCGAAAAGACCGATAACACCCCACTTCTTTTCGAATTTAAAGTTGAATATCTCCTTCTCTTTCGGAGGCACGAAGGACATCGCTCTTTCCGTAAGAGCCGTAATCGTAAGACTCGGATTTACACCTAAATTGGCTGGAATCATGGAGCCATCACAAATCCTAAGATTTTGGTAGCCGTAAACCTTGTTCTGAAGATCAATCACACCTGTTTCGGAAGTCTCTCCTATATTACATCCCCCTAATATATGTGCGGTAGCTGGAATATCCAACAAAGCTTCGTTGATACTACTTCTTGCGATCCCTCCCGAAATTTTAGCCAATCTTCTCGCAAACTCGTTTGCGATTGGGATATAAGTAGGAATTTTTTCCCCACTTTTCTGAGTGGAAGAAAGAGTTCTCTTGAACGGCCAGATCCATCTTCTCTTACGAACGATCTCGATACTATTGTCCACGGTTTGCATTACAAGAAGAATGATTGTCCTTCTTGCAAACCCGATAGGGTTCAACAAACTGATACTATGGACCGGATGTTTTAGTACTTCAATCAAAAATCGAAGTTGTCTCGGAATACTCCCTCCTCCGTCCACGAGAACACCCGCGGCTAAACTGTTCATCGCGTCGGCCCCGTCCGAATAACGAACCGGCTCTATGTGAGTATGTTCGTCCGGAAAAACGCTGGAAGTGATCGCAATTCCATGGGATAGATCCGCTTTCTTGTCTTTGAGTGTTACTCCGATTAACGATTCACTGTTGGTTCGAACGACTTGTCCCAACTGTTTGGAAAGTTTAGGAAGAATTCCTTCCTCTTTCATCTTTAAAAGAAGACCCAAGGTCCCTAAAACCCCGGCGGAAAGAACGACGGATTTTACTCTATAGATTCTTTTGGGGTAACCAAAAAAAGAAGTCGTTCTCTCAGTATAAACTTCATAACCTTCCGAACCATCTTCACCTAACGGTATCAACTTGGAAACTTTCGTTTCCGGAAGAACAACTGCTCCCGCTTTCTCCGCAAAATAAAGATAATTCTTATCAAGAGTATTCTTTGCGTTATAACGACAACCGACCATACAACCGCCGCAATCGTTGCAGGAATTTCTCTCCGGCCCTTCTCCTCCGAAAAAAGGATCGATGCCGCTTTTACCGAAGTGAACTCCCACCGGAGTTTTGTTAAACGTATTCTCGATTCCGAAAGTTTTTGCGGTTTCCTGCATATACCGATCCGATTCCCAAGTCTTCGGATTTTCCACAACGCCCAACATCCTCTTCGCAAGTTCGTAGAAAGGAAGGATCCCTTTTTTTCCTCCCATTTTTTGGACGATCGCTTTTTTCCAGAATGGTTCGGGAGGAATATATAACGTATTCGCGTAGACAAGACTTCCGCCGCCTACTCCTGCGCCGCTCAAAACCATTACGTCGTTTAGAAAGTTGATTCTCTGAATTCCAAAGCAGAAAAGTTTCGGAAACCAAAGGAACTTGCGTAAGTTCCAGTTTGTTTTAGGGAATTCGGAGCTGTCCCATCGTTTGCCTGATTCTAAAACGGCCACCTTATACCCTTTTTGCGAAAGCCGAAGCGCAGAGACACTTCCTCCAAAACCTGAGCCGACTACGATATAATCGTAGTCGTAAAGAATTTCTTTCCTTTTTAAAGTCGAATCTAAACTCATTTGCGGTTCCAGTCCTATCGAAGTTTTTTTAGTGGCTTAAAGTCTTTTATTTCCCATAAATGGAAAGCCAAAATTCTTCGAATCGGTTTTTTCAAAGTAAAATAGGTTATCTTCAAACCGAAAGGAACGTTTGATCTTGATTTTTAACTTTTGTTCTTCTTTCAGCTTGATGAATTCCTTTCAAACCCTTAGAGTTGAAGAATGAATACGAGAGTCATCCATTCCGAGCGAGAATCCAAATTTTACACCTCTCTGGGCGATCATGAATCTTATCTATTGTATAAAGAAGAAGGTGATATCTGGGATTTAGTTTCGACTTATGTTCCCTCCGAGCTTCGCGGTAAAGGTCTTGCCGCGGATCTTGCACGAACCGCCTTGGATAAGGCTCGTTCCCTAAATAAAAAAATCATTCCAAGTTGTCCGTATGTCGTAACTTTTTTGAATAGGCATCCGAATTATAACGATCTGGTCGTAAGATGATACATCATATCGCGATTGGTTCTCCAAATATAAACATTCTCGAAAAATTCTACGAATCACTTCCCGGTTTGAAAAAAATAAGAGAGAATAAAAATCCGGATCAGTCTCTTCGTTCGGTTTGGTTTAGGGCGGGTGATACGATTCTGATGATCGAAATCGATACGAGCACAAAAGGTCCCAAGGCTTTGATTCTCTCCACTTCTTGTTTGAAGTCTGCAGATCTGAAAAGTCTTCCAAAATGGATTCAAGAAAGTGAATATACAAAATACTTTAAGGATCCGGACGGCAATCTTCTGGGATATTCTTCCTATCCGAACCCTTGGCCGTTTTAAACGGAATCGAGAATTCCGCGAGCTGCAATATAGGAAGTGGTCCACGCGCTCTGAAAGTTGAACCCTCCCGTAACCCCATCCACGTCCAAAACCTCTCCGGCAAAATAAATTCCAGGAACGACCTTACTTTCCATAGTTTTAAAATTCACTTCTTTACGACTGACTCCCCCACAGGTCACAAACTCGTCCTTAAATTCTCCTTTTCCGGAAATCTTAAATCTTGCATCTGTAAGTTCTTCGGTGATTTCATGTAAATTTTTAGAGGATAAGCCGGACCATTTTTTGGATGGATCTATAGAATGAATTTTTAATATTCTTTCCCAATATCTTCTTGGAATTCCTAAAACGGGTGTGTTGGAAATGAATTTGGAGGGATGAAGTTCTTTTTCCTTTTCGATCCTTTTTCGAACCTCGTCCTTTTTCATTCCGGGAACGAAGTCGATTCTTAGAGTTGTTTCGTATTCTTTGTTGAATAATTCCCTTGCGCCTTTTGCGGAAAGTTTTAAGATTGCAGGCCCGCTGACTCCCCAGTGTGTGATAAGCAAAGGACCGAGTTGAGAATAACCGAATTCGACAAGAGAACACTCCGTATTCTCAAAGGTAAGTCCCGACAGATCTTCGAGGCGGGGATCGACGATTTTAAATGTAAACAAAGAAGGAACCGGATCCGATATAGTATGTCCTAGTGCCTGGAGCCAATTCCACGCTTTTCTTCCGGAACCGGTCGCAAATAATATTTTATTAAATTCTAACGTATCTTCGCTTTTGAGTTTAATTTGAAATTTAGAATCGGGGATCGGCTTCACGGAATGAATCTCAATCCCTATTTTCAGTTTTACTCCGGTCTTTTTTACCTCTTGCATTAATGCTTGAATTACTGTTTCTGAAGAATCCGTGATCGGAAACATTCTTCCGTCGGCTTCGGCTTTTAATAGGACTCCCCGCTGTTCGTACCATCGGATGGTGTCTTCAGGCCCGAAAATTTCAAAAGCCCAACGGAGTTCTCTTTCACCTCTAGGATAATTTTTACTCAAGATTTCCGGATCAAAACAATGATGCGTAACGTTGCATCTTCCTCCTCCGGAAATTTTCACCTTGGAAAGGAATTGTTTTCCTTTTTCCAGAAGAGTGACATCGCAATTTCCTTCGGAAGCAATTTGAATCGCTCCGAAAAATCCCGCCGCCCCTCCTCCTATGACTGCAATCTTCGGTCGTTCTTCCGATTCAGAACTCATAACCAAAAATTCCTCACCCGATTTTTATAAGAACTCATTCCTTCCATTCAAAAATGAACTTCTGATTTTGCACTCTGTATTTATCTAGGAACCTTGAACGCAACCAAGCGTCCGTCTCAAAACATCAAAAATTGCAGGGACCCCTATTATGTTTAACGGTGAAAAGGTAATTTAAAAATCTATAAATTCACTAAAGGTCTGCGGCGTTAAGAGACTAAGAACGCGTCCCAATCCCGCCGAGCGCCAATAGATTAGTATGATTCTTGGACGTAAGACAGTTCCGAATGTGATATTCTTGATTCGACGGAGTCAAGAAGGCCGGTGGCAGATTGATCGCTCTCTGATGAACTCAATCTCACTCCCTGAATTGCGCCCTTAGGAAGCAATTCACAGTATTCAAGTAAAGTTTAATGGAACTCAGCAAACACCTTCCTATCATCACCTTACCCACAAGTTAAGAAGTTTGGGATAATAAGGATCAAAAGCTGATATTTTTCAAGTGTTCCGACAAGAATGAGACTTTTTACTTGCGAAAAGTATCATTTTCTGATAGAGAAAAATTTCCCGAACCTTTCCA
>NZ_AHMT02000001.1:0-12500 GCF_000243815.2 Leptospira alexanderi serovar Manhao 3 str. L 60
CAAGGTTCTCCAAATCCAGCACACTGTTTTTCAGACGTCGATAGACTGAACGCGTCCCAATCCCGCCGAGCGCCAATAGATTAGTATGATTCTTGGACGTAAGACAGTTCCGAATGTGATATTCTTGATTCGACGGAGTCAAGAAGGCCGGTGGCAGATTGATCGCTCTCTGATGAACTCAATCTCACTCCCTGAATTGCGCCCTTAGGAAGCAATTCACAGTATTCAAGTAAAGTTTAATGGAACTCAGCAAACACCTTCCTATCATCACCTTACCCACAAGTTAAGAAGTTTGGGATAATAAGGATCAAAAGCTGATATTTTTCAAGTGTTCCGACAAGAATGAGACTTTTTACTTGCAAGGAGTATGATTTTCTGATAGAGAAAAATTTCCCGAACCTTTCCACCTCCACCCCCACCCAAAAATAAGGGTGGGAACTAAGTTTCACGGGGGATTTTGTCGTAATTCCGACAAATTGATCTTGAGATCCCATTACTTGTGGGTAAGGTGATGCCTTCCTATGGGTCGGTGTTTAGGTCGTTCGATGGGAGTTCTGGTTTATCACCGGGCTTTGTTAAGACCTTCCGCCCTCTGTCATTTTAGGAGAAAAGAAATGAAAAGTCAAGATGGCAAATATGTAGGAATTGATTGTGGAAAGAAAACTTTAGAAGTTGTTCGAATCAATTCGGAGAACTCGTTTGAACGTCGACAATTTAGTACAACGGAAAGCGGTATTAACAGTTTATTAAAATGCTTAACCTTGAATGATATTGTAGGTCTGGGTTTTTCAGCTACGCTGAAAGCTAACACCAACGCTTCGCTGGCTTTTAGCAATCTCGCTCTCCATGGATCGCTCGATTGGCTCTCAATCTTTTAGAATCGCAAAATCAATATTAAACAAAGGGATTCAAGTAATTGTCCTGAATCCCGGAGACTTAGCAACAATCTATCAATCTTTAAAAAAGACCGATAAAGAAGACAGTTTAAAAATAGCCAGGCTCATTCAACGTTTTCCAATAGAAGAGTTACCGGTTGTTCCAATTCCAACTGACGAAGAGGAAGACAATCGAAGACTTTGCACGGAACATGAGAACTGGACAAGACAACTAACGCAAGGCAAAAATCGACTTCATAGTTTATTCACTCAAGCAGGTTTGACTAAAATTACCAAAAAGCATTTGCGAATAAAAGCATCCAGAGAAGCTTCCGTAACTCTACTTCCTGATCGATACAAAAGAGAAGCAGAACGAATCTTAAAAGTTTTAGATTTAGTCGAACTAAATCTAAAACTAATAGAAGAAGAAATTAAAGAGGCTCTGAAAAAAAATACAGAGTTATGTTCAAAACGATCATGTCCATGCCTGGGATCGGTATGATTACTTCTTTGGCGATCATGAGTTATATGGGTGATTGTAAACGATTCTCTTCGGCTAAACAAGCCGCTTACTATGTGGGCTTAGTTCCGAGTGTTGATATTTCGGGAGATACGGTTCGATACGGAAGAATTGTATCTCGTGGTTGTCATGCAATTCGAAGAGTAATTGTTCAAGCGGCCTGGAGTCTGGTTCGTTGTCAGCATGGTGGAAAGATAAAAGAATTCTATCAAAGGTTATATGTTAAAAAAGGAGCTAAAAAATCGATCATCGCTACTTCACGCAAAATGATCGAAGTTCTTTATTCAATGATTCGAACGGGCGAACTTTTCAATTCTATGCCCGAAAATGTACTGAATCGAAAATTAGCTCAATATGGTCTTATGTAAAAAAAAATAATGGGAGGGCTTGACACAAGAAACATAGGAGAAGTGAGGCGCTTTAGTTTCTAAAAAAATGTAGTAGTTCCGGTTTTGGGATACGCTCTAAGTATATCGCTTGAATTTTCCTCACACGTAGGTCTCTTACAAAAGAAACTTTCAAATAAAATAGAAGAATCAGATTACTATTCTCTTGCGAACTTATGGTTCGGCTCACAATCAATAATCAATTTTGAGATCCTTAATCTTTTTATCCAAAGTATTTCGATTAATCCCTAAGAATTTGGCGACTCTAGTTTTGGTATATTTGAACTTTTTCATCGCGTACTTAATCAGACGGGCTTCCACCTCACCTATTATAACTTCGATTGCTCTTCCGTCGAGAGCGTCCAAATGCGAGGAAGAAAATCTGGAATTGGCTATTTCCAAGGATGTTTCCGAATCACCCGCTTCAAGGTCGAAATCTTCGTTTCCGTAGAGAAGACGTCCATTGATCTCGGAGAAGTCTTGGATATCCAACATTTCTAATTGCGAAAGAACAACCGCACGTTCGATAACGTTTTCAAGCTCTCGTACATTTCCAGGCCAGTTGTAATTCATCAAAAGCTTATGCGCTTCTCTTGTAACTCCTGTGATTTTTTTACCGTTTTCTTCCGCATACTTCGCGATGAAATGATTGATCAAAAGAGGAATATCGTCCGCTCTTTCACGAAGAGGCGGAGTATGCATATTTACGACATTGAGTCTGTAGAAAAGGTCCGGTCTGAATTTTTTCTCCGAGATTAATTTTTCCAAATCGGCATTAGTCGCAGCGATAATCCTCACATCGATTTTTTTCGGTTTTATAGAACCGACCGCTTCGATCTCTTTTTCCTGAAGAACTCTCAAAAGTTTGGATTGTAAATTGAGATCCATCTCACCGATCTCATCAAGAAAAATCGTTCCCGTATCGGCCATTTCGAATTTTCCTTTTTTATCCGAAACCGCCCCGGTAAAAGAACCTTTCTTGTGACCAAAAAGTTCGCTTTCTAGTAAGTTTTCCGGAATTGCCGCACAGTTGATTTTAATAAACGGTTTATCTGCACGGGAAGAATTGTAATGAATCGCGGATGCGATCATTTCTTTACCGGTTCCGGATTCTCCCGTAATTAAAACGGAAGCTCTTGAATCCGAAACGAGATGAATCATCTCAAAAAGTTTTTCCATCGGTTTGGACTTGCCTATCAAAGAACCAAACTTATATTTATTCTTTAATTCTCTTTTAAGGAGAACGTTCTCTCTTGAGATCTCTCTTTTTTCCTCGTCGATGAGTTTTTGAATTCGAATTGCTTGGTAGATTACAGAAGCGACTACTTGCAGAAAGTCTAAATAAGTTTTTAGGTCAATATATTTTTTATGGACAAAATAAACGCTTACGACTCCTAAAACACCAGTATCGGATTTGATCGGAGCCGCGAGAAAACTAACGTTCTCTGGATTATTTTTAAAATGAGCGGCATTGCCCACTCGATTCAAAAAATTTTCGTCGTTTGCGATCGATTCCACGATGATCGGCTCGCCCGTTTCAAAAACTTTTCCGGTAACTCCTTCTCCGGGAAGATAAACCCCTTTTTCCATTTCTTCGGCGGTTAAACCGGAGGCTGCTTCGAGTTTCAAAATCGCTTTTTCCGCTTCGAAAAGAACGATACTTCCCCGCTCTAAGTTTAAGGATTTTTCTAAACGATCCATGATGTCTTCGAAAATTTCCTGAAGAACCAATGTAGAAGTAACGGTTCTAGAAATATCGATTAACACTTGTTGTATTTTATTCTTTTGTTCGAGTTGTCTGAAAATTTGTAAGTTCTTAAATATCTGTGCGGCTTGATTGGCAAGAGTCGAGATAATTTCCAGGTGCTCATCATTAAAAGCGCCTTTCCGACTGGAATCCAGGGAAATAACACCGATTACTACGTCCTCGACGATCATAGGAACCGCCAGCTCCGACATAATATCGTCCTTTATGGAAATATAATGCGGATTAGCCGTAACGTCGCTGACGATCATACCTTCACCGGATGCAGCTACAATTCCAGTAATACCCTCTCCGACTTTTAATTTTACCTTGGTTCTAACGGAAGGATT
This sequence comes from Leptospira alexanderi serovar Manhao 3 str. L 60, assembly GCF_000243815.2. Lineage (GTDB taxonomy): Bacteria > Spirochaetota > Leptospiria > Leptospirales > Leptospiraceae > Leptospira > Leptospira alexanderi. Next base: position 3,876 of record NZ_AHMT02000001.1, read on the forward strand.
CATACCTCGAAAGGTCACGATATCCAAAACGTTCTCTTTTTCATTGATCAACATCAAAGAACCCGAGCCGACTTCGCAAATCTGAATGCAACGTTCTAGAATTAAGTCTAGAAGTTTATCCGGATCCAAAGTAGAATTCATGGCAGTTGCAACTTCTTGTATAGATCTTAAAGGACTTGGCTTCACATATCCCGACATGCTTAAAATTTTTGCGATTTGACAATTTTAGAGTCAATCCAATTTTCATTTTTCGCTTATTTATAAAGCGATTTTTTTCAAAAATGCTAATAAAATTAATGCTGATTGGCATGATTTTGGAGTAGATTCGATTTCAAGAAAATTTGCATCTTGTAGTCTTTGGCTTCTTTTCTTTATCCGGAAAGAATTCGATTTTGAAGTATTTTAGTAAATAATTCTCATCCTTTTATAATAACGCCGTATTTTTTACAATTCTATGTTCTATGAGCTGTAGCGTGCCTAAATCTAAAATGTATAACGATCTTACAACCCCAATTGAATGTGCCGCGATACAGACTCAAAATCGGAATGCGTTTAAAATAGTGTCTAACAATCTTACAAATGAACATAGACAAAGTTTGAAAAATTATTTATCGAGACGGAACCATTTCTGAAATTCATAAATTAATCGGAAACCAAGAGCGGATGTGTGATATTACTCTTGCAGCAATCCCAAGAACCCGTTATACCTGCATTAACCAATTCAGATGAGAGATAAAATCTCCGAATCCACACGAAATATTTTTGATACGGTCTGGAAAAGAATCATTCCTTTTCACGAGATGATACTGTCTCGTCCCGCTGTTCTTTCCTATTCCGGCGGGAAAGATTCTTCCCTTTTGCTTCACTTTTATTTTTGGCTTTGGGTCGAAAAAAAAATTCCCGTACCTTGCATTTATCACTTAGATCATTCAATCCGATTCAATTTAGAACAGGAAAAAAAAATCCTCGATTATACGGAAAGTACGTTTCCATTTCCGAATTTATTCAAAAAAAAAAATATTCCAGCTTTATCTCGAAAGTTAGGCAAAACACTCGAAGAAACCGGAAGAGCTTTTCGATACAAGGATTTGGAAAAAATTTCGAATCAATACGAGGGATATATTGTTACCGGCCATCACTCTACCGATTATCTGGAAACCGTTCTTCTCAATTTGATTCGAGGAGGCGGTTGGAATTCCTTACGAACTTTAGGTTGGTATGAAAAAAATCGGTTCAGACCTCTTTTTGCTTTTACTGAAAACGAAATTAAAACGATTTCACAATCCGAGTCTTGGCCCATCTTTGAAGACGAATCCAATCAAAGTAATGAATATCTCAGAAATCGAATTCGAAATTATATCTTACCTTTATTATTACAGGAAGGAACAGACCCCGATCGAATTTACAAAAACTTTCATCGGATGGAAAAGCCTACTTCTAAAATTCTTCTTAAAGAAGCTTCATCTCATAAAGCTCCTTCTTTTTTGAAAATTGACGTATGGGTCCTGAACGATCTTTCCGAAAGAGAAAGAAAATTTTTTATAGATCGTTATTTACGATCTTTAGGTTTATATCCGACTACTCGGAATTTTTTTCAAGATCTTACGAATTGTTTGAAAAGGATGAATTCTTTCGGTATTGAGAACAAAGAAGCGTGGTTTTGGAAATCGTCCTCTTACGACCTTTACTTGATCCCTAAAAATTCACTCTGTTTAAAAGAATTTAAATTAGAATCGAAAAACATGATCCTTAAATGGAATGGAAACCAAAAAAAAATTTCTCCTGGATTCATTCCAGATTTATGCTCTCCCGGCGCCAAAATTCGCAAAAACGGGATGAGTGTTGAAATTTCCGAAATCTTACGACAAAAAGAGATTCCGGTTCCAGTCAGAAAAATGCTACCCATACTTTATAGGGAAGGGAAAGTTGATGTGATCTGTCTGAGTCTTTGGGATCCGAGGATAGGGGACATTGTAGCGGACAGGAGAGTCGAAATTTTATCTGATTTTCAGGAGCCCGGAATATGAACGAGGATCCTCAAAAAAAAGACGAACCATTTTTTAAGGACGTCGAGTTCAAAGCATCCTACGGAGAGGCGAATCAAATTCCTTCCCAAGGGATACCTCAGATTGCATTTGCAGGACGTTCTAATGCCGGTAAATCGTCTCTACTCAACGCGATTCTCGAAAGAAAATCTCTCGCAAAAGTTTCTTCAACTCCTGGAAAGACAAAATTACTTAATTTCTTTTTTGTAAATCGTTCTATCTATCTGGTGGATTTACCGGGTTTTGGTTATTCCGCAAATTCCCATAAAGACCACGAAGCGATGATGGAACTTCTCATGGATTACTTAAATCTCGCTAAAGACCTGAAATGTCTGTTTTTAGTCTGCGATTCTCAAAGAGAACTTCCGGAAGAAGAATTGGAATTGATCGGAACTTGTTTTGAAAGAAACATAAAACCGGTTTTGGTTAGAACAAAAATCGACAAACTCAATCAAAGCGATCTTTCCAAACTAAGAAAAAAAATGAAAAATATCCACGAACTTTATCCGATGCTTGAAACCGTCCTTGTTTCAAATAAATCGGGGAAAGGTTTGCCTGAACTCAGAAAAATTGTAGATTCACTGATCGGTACAGTTGAGACTCCGATGGAAGGTAATGCGGAAAAAATCGAAGAAATTTCCTGAGAAAATCAGGCTTTCGCGTCGAAAATATGCCCGGTTTTGACAGAAGCGTTTGCGTTTAATATTCTCAAGCTCGTCTGAGTTTGTTTATCTATTAATTCCTTAAAAGTATTTAACGTATCTTCCAAGATCATTTTTAGTTTTTCTTGGTTGAGAGCCATTTCAAGTTTTCTTTTCCTTTCTTCCAGTTCTACTTTTCGGACGGAATCGAATCCTTGTTCTTCTTCCACTTTTCTTTTCGCTTCAAAAGTCTGAAGTTCCGATTCAATCTTGCGAATCTCCGAAAGAATTTGTTTTTCCTTATCCTCCAATCCATTGTTGGAAGTGTAAGATTTTTCTTCTTTTTTAGGGACGTCTTCTTTTTTTGAAGATTTGTCCCACGAGATTTCGTTTTTTCTCGTTGTTTCTTCCGACCTTTGGACAGCAACGGCTTCCGTTTCACCCGCAACAGCTACGAGTTTCCCATTTTGAAACTCATAGTGGATTTTCATATTTAAAGAACGGATTTCGGCTCGATCTCTCATCGCCTCGGAGCGTAATTCGGCAACGTGTCCTAATTCATGAGAGATAACATGGAGAACAGATGTAGAAGCTGGGGCACTTTCTAATTGTCCGTGACCAATATAGTGCAAAGATTCGTCTCTTGGAACACTAAGTTGGATTTTATTTTCTGCGCCAATTCTCATCCTAATATTAGTGTCGGCTTATATACCTACGAGTTAAGGGCTAGTATATAAAATATTTCCAAATCGACAGAATTCTTCGGTAAAAAGAAAAATAGAAATTATAACAAAATTAACTTAAAACCTATTCCAAGTATATAAGAACTCCTGCAATTTGTTACGAATTTACTGAATACCGACTTCTTTTAAAGCTTTGGGACAAACATTAATCTGCAGAAACAATCTTATTTAAAATTTCAGCAATTACAGCATCCGACAAATCGTGAAACACAAGTCCGTACTTATACTTTTCCTGAACCAAGTCTTTTCGAATAATATCTGCCTCGATTTCAACAGAAATTAAAGGAGACATAAATTTTACACGCTCCCCCAAAAGAATTTCTTCTCGTGAGCTGATTGAGGCTCCGATCACACTCATATCTTCTAGATTCCCCAAAATCTCATTCTTACCGAGAACCATTTTTACTAGATTGTCCTTTCGGAATCGTTTGTAAAAGCGCTTATCGGTAAAAGCATCAATAGCGACTTTTTTCTGTTGCCCCATTTCGGTTTGCATAGTGCAATCCAGAATAACTCAAATCGAACGAAATAAAAGAAAATTTTTAAGAAAGTGGAGATCAGTAAGTCTGAATTCTTTTTAGAAGAATTCTTAAAAGAGAATCAAAACAAAAAAGAACGATTTCTAAAGAAAAAACGAATCGTTTTCTCTCCCTAAAAGAACTTTCATCTTAGTAGATGCTCCGGATTCCTGATGAAAGATTCTGGAAATATCTTCGTCTTTATGATCCGGTTCATGATGAGTCAGCACCAATCGCTTAACTTCTAAAATTTCTCCACAACGAATCGCAACCTTACCGGAGGTATGTCCCCAACCTACTTTTTTTTCGGCTTCTTCCGAACTGTATTGAGCGTCTATGATAAGCATGTCCGTTTCTCCGAAAGACTTCTTGAGCTCGGAGAACTCTTCGAGATCAGGCTCCTGAACTTCAACATCGGTGCAAAACAAAAAGCTCTTACCCTGTTCCTCAAATCGAAATCCAGTACAATTTCCCGGATGTCTCAGAAGAAAGGGAGTTACTTTTACAGATCCGATGTTCGTACTTTTATTCCTTTCCAAAAGGTGAAAGGTTTTTTGAGACATCATACCAGAAAACGGAATAGGAAAATGTTCCTCGTTCTGTTGCCTTTCGAATCTTTCCTGAAGGTTGGGGATAGTAGAATAAAAATGAATATCTATGCCGGGAAAATAAGCGGGTTTAAAAAACATCCAACCTTGTATATGATCCCAGTGAGTATGAGTGATCAAAATGTGAATCGAATCTCCGGATTTTAAACCCTCAGCAAGTAGATCGTTCCCTAATTGTCTCATTCCGGATCCGCAATCGATGATGTAACGTTCTCCCGACTGAGCTTGTATAAAAACGCAAGTGGTGTTTCCACCGATTGTTCTGGATAAAGAAGGATCTAAAGAATCTAAAAACCCCTCCTCTGAAAACATCCCGTTCTTCCGCTTGATTTCGGAATAAGCCGCTTTTAAAATTTTAAGAATTTTCTCCCTGTATTCCGATTCACTTAATGGTGTGGGGAGAGAACCGCGTACGCCGTATAATTTTATTTTCACTGTATTATATTAGACAAACAAAATGTGTAAAATTCCCTGACGATAGCCATGTCCCAAGATCTTGAACAAAAACTCTGGTCAATCGCAAGTGGGATCCCTTTCGTTTCGGATTATTTTTTGCAGGCTAGCCCTGCAAGGAAACTGAAAAAAGAAAATTTATTCTCAAAAGTGTTCGAGACATATTTTTTAGAGTTGGGTTCCGGCTGGGGGGAAGTGGCCATTACCATGGCTCTTCAGAGGCGGAATACCGGCTTCGTATTGATGGAAAAGAAATTTGATCGCATCCGTCACACGATACGCGAAATTGAAAAACATTCCCTTGATAATGTGAAAATTCTTTGCGTTAACTTTAATTGGTTCTTGGCAGATGTATTTGAAGAGAACCTATTTTCCGAAATTTTACTCAATTTTCCAGATCCCTGGCCTAAAAAAAGGCATCATAAAAAAAGAACCATAAATTCCAAATTTCTAGAATCTCTTAAAGTTCTTCTTCCAGAAAAAGGCAAGTTTTACTTCGCAACGGACTACGGCCCGTATGCGAGAAAGACAATTCGTCTTTTCAGAGATTCGGAAGTTTTCAAACCAGAAACGATGGAATTCAGATTGGAAAGAAAGGAAATTCCCGTTTCTCATTTTGAAAGAAAAAAACGGAAAGAAGGAAAAAGGATCTATTATATCGATCAGATTCTGATTCGAAAATAAACTTTTGCTACGGTAATATTTATAAAAGAGCATAACGCTAAATTTCCATAGGAAATCATATTCTATTCGTTTAAATTTAGAATACAACCTCTAACTAAGTCCGTAAGCGCAAAAGAATAAATTCCCATCATAAAACCGAACACGTTCGATAGAATAAAATTAAATTTTAAAACGTACTTGTTGATCTTTTAACGATAAACTAAAGAATAAATTTTTCCCTCATCATCCTTCAATGGATAAGACCAAATCGGTTTACCGTCGATTCCATAACGAATCGCCTTCCCAGATTTAAATAGAACAATTCCGTCATCTTTCTTGCCCGGAAGAATTCCTTCGATGTCGGACGCTTCCACGGTAAATGAACTCATTTTGAGTGAGTTTGATTCGACGCGATACACAGTTTTTCCCGCACGAAACCAAAGGTAAGGAGAACGAACCACGAACTGAGAAGCGGAATCGTTCGGAAGATCGATTGAAATAGATTTTTCGTTATCGATCGAAACGATTTTTTTTCCGGACAAAAAGAAAATTCCGGTTTCATAAGATCCTAAAAATCTAAGTTCTCCGGTTCCTTTTTGAGAAATCGTTTTGGTATTTAAGTCTTTTAAAGAAGAATCATATACTTGCGTCCGAATTCCGTCTTTCTGAGCAACTGAAAATAAAACACCGGATTTAATCCCGGACCAAAATGAACCTTCAAAAACGATCGAACCGTTCAATTCGAGTTGATCAGAATAACTGTAAATTCTGGAATTTTTTCCAGACACAACTTCAATCAAAATATTTTCCCCGGAAAGATTCGCTTTTTTTACTTCACCGGTAGGAAGTGTTGTTTCTCTTAATATGAGTCCCGTTTTAAGATCCATAATTTCGATTTTTCTTTCGGAAATTCCGACGAGGCGTTTATCAGCCAATAAAAACTTATAAGGAGTTTTTGTTTGAATTCTCCAGAGGCGAACTCCTCGATTTTTATCCAAGGTCTCTACACTGGTTCCATAGTTTAATATTACGGAATTATTAATTAAAATAGGAATACCGATCAACTTTCCCCTACTTTGATAAGACTGTAAAATCACAGGATTATCCTCGTCTGTGATCACTAATCTTTCAGCCTGAGTCGCATGAGGAGAAGCTGGAAACTTCTCGGCAAGTTCTCTTCCTAACTCCAGAATTTCTTTTTTGATGGCAGGGTTCGTCATTTTCGTTTTTTGTTCGGAAAGAATTCGAATTAAACCAAACAGATTTTTTTCGTTCCTTTCCAGATCCAAAGCCTTACGAATCTCTTTTTCAGCCTGTTCCAAATCTCCACGTTTGTAATAGATATAGGAAATCTGGTAGTGAGCGTCCGAAAATTCAGGATTTTTCTGGATGATTTCCTTAAAGATTGCAATCGCTTCGTTGTAAAGATTGTCGTTGAAAAGTATAATCCCGATGTTATAAGGTGCAAGTTCGTTCGCGGAATCCTGCTGCATCGCGGTTTCAAATTCCTCTTTAGCAAGTTTTTTATTTCCGGAGTGATACATGGAAATTCCCTTACCGATTCTAGCCGCCACAAAATCGGTGTTTAGAAGGAGAGACCTATCAAAAGAATCAATCGAGGCTTCGTATTCCTTTCTTTGAAGATGTATGATTCCCATCTGATAATGGCTGTAATAAGAATCCGGTTTTTTAGCGAGAATCTCTTTAAAACCAGCTTCGGCCTTGTCTATTTCGCCCTTTCGAAGCAAAAAGGCATTGATCGCTTCCCGAGTTTGAAGATTGCGAGTTCCAGGCGGAGGACTTTCCAACATGGAAATCCCTTTTTCCTCGTTTCCTAAAGCCAAATAACATTCAGCAATTTTAATATATAGAGTTAACTTTCCAGTTTTCTGAAAAGCCTCCTGATACAATGGTATCGCTTTTTCATACTGATGAGTATCGAAAAGTTTATTCGCCTTTTGAATAATTGGAATCACAATTCCAAACTTTTGATTTTCCTGGATTGTCTTTCTCGTTTCCGCAATTTCAGGAATGTCTTTGGTTAACTTCTCCGCCTTGGAAATCCAGTTCAAAGCGGAATCGTGATTGTTTCTTTCGTTCTCTTCCAAAGAAATCTTATAATACAACATCGCGAGACGAAAATTGACCGCTTCGTTATTCGGAAATTTTTTCTGTAGATTTTTATAAACGTTTTCTGCCTTTTCGTATTCCTTTTTATCTTCGTAAGTTCTTCCCAAAACGATTGCGGCAGAAGGATCGTTACCGGTTAAATTTTCCAATTCTTTCGTGTATTGACTAACTAGGTTTTGATTTTTTTGAGAAGAATAAAGGCGAATCAATCCTTGAAGCGCCGGAATATTTTGCTTATTTATGGAAAGAGCTTTTTTAAAATTTTCCTCGGAAGACTTCGGATCTCCCGAAATGAAATACAATCTTCCAAACGCATTGTAAACGGAAGGTTCCTCCGAAGAAGCTTTCTTTGCCTTTTCGTAAAACACTTTCGCTCCTTTGGTATCTCCTCTTCTAAGATGTTTATCTCCTTCGTAAATCTGTTCGGAGATATCGATAAATGAGACGATCTGTTTCTTTTCAGATTCAGACTTTAAGGACTCGGCTTCCTTTCTTGCGGCTTTATATCGATTTTCTGCGATCAATAAAAACACTAAATTTGTTACGGGTTCCGCGAATGCCGGATCCAACTCTCGGGCCCTTGTAAAATACACGAGAGCCTTTGCAGGCTCACCCAAGGCTTTCATATTCAAACCCATTTGGTTTTGATAGATCGCATTGTTCGGAAATAGAGAGATCGCTTTTTCCAAGACAGATACCGATTTTCTGTAATTTCCCGTTTTATAATGTACCGCCGCGATTCCAGAAATCGCCTCTTGATAATCGGACTTAAGTGCGAGAGAACTCTCAAAAGCTTTCAGCGCGGCCTCATATTCCCCCGTTAA
>NZ_AHMT02000001.1:15000-17500 GCF_000243815.2 Leptospira alexanderi serovar Manhao 3 str. L 60
ATCCATTATAAAAAAATCGAGAGAACCATCATCCGTAATTTTCGATGATTTTCGATTAAAATAAAAAAACCGGGGAAAATCTTCCCCGGTTTGTAAGAACGCAACGCAGTTCAAGGGTTATTTAAATTTTAAAAGCTTTCTTTCGGATTTAATTTCAGTTTTTCTTTTTGTACATCTTGTTGTACATATTTGGTTTCATTTACCGCCTTAGCAATTTTCGTAACCTCGTCGGCGTTGTTACGATCTGCTTCGCGCTTTTGAAACTCCGCCCTCACTTCCTCTACGGAACCCGACTGGCTCAAGATTTTGAGTTCTTCACTGGAAGATTTAAGTTCTTCCACGAGTTTTCCATATTCGAAAGTTTCATTTTTATGAAGAACGATCAACTCTTTCATTTCAGTAAGAGAATCGCTTTGAAGAGAACGAATCAACTTATCCGTAAGCTTTTGATTCTTTTCGATTCTAAGCTCCCGGTTTTTGTTCAGGATAACTTCGGAAGATTCTCCCTTTTTAGAAACCGCGATAGTTCCTTCGATCACCGCGAAACGAACGGTGCAATTTTCTTTCGCACAATTGATCTTGGATCCTTGCGGGCTTTCTACGGAGGTCAAAAAGGAAGTTCCTCTAACACCTGCAAGTGCAGTCGGTGTGGAAACGGTAAACTCGGTAGTTTTCTGATTTTTCTTTACCATAGTCACGATTTTTCCGTAGTTCACTTGAACGTTCGTATCCAACCCGTTCGGATTCATAAGGGTGGAAATTTCGATATTGGAATTTTTAGACATTTTGACAACGCCACTGTCCGAAACCATAATCTCGGCTCCCCCATTCGATCCGGTCACAATCCGATCGGTAGAGGAAAGAACAGCTCCCAACTCCGCTTTTCTTTCTCCGGAATCGGAAAGAATTTTGACATCTCCAAGAATCCACACAATTCTCGCTACAGCAGTATTAGATTCGGTTTTTACCTGATCGCTACCGGATGATTTGTTAGTACTACAGACCGTCGACAACATGCAAATCACTGCAATGAATAGATAACGTTTCATAGATCCCCCAAACTCGAAAAAGCTTACATTTTTAAATAACATGTTTCCCCGCGGAAAATTGCAAGGATTTAGAACTAATATATCATACAAATAGGGTGATTTCTTGTAAAAAAACGCTAACGCTTCACGTTAGTTTACTTTTTTTCGGCTTTTCCGGTTCTGTGATGATAACATCCAATTCCTCTTCCAATTTGCATTTTGGATAGTTATCAATAGGAAGACTAGTTCCGACCCAACCGAAGGCTTCTTGGGCCGTAATTACATGAATATCCCAACCCATAACGATATTTGGACAATCCCAAACTTTGTTTTTACAAAGGACCTGGCTGGATTTCGGTTTGGGGTACGCCCAAGCCGAAGGCGGATAAACACATTTCATTTCCACTTCCGCAATTTTTCTCAGTCTTTTAACGTTTACTTCGAACTCTTTGAAGGTGGAAACCAAAGGATTTGCAAGAAGTTCGTCAAAATATTTTTTGGAGGTGTTGTAAGCGATGTAGTAAACCAGTTCCTCCATCACATAGTCTTTATCAGAAGCATTGTGACTGACGTTCGCGATATAACGGGCTAGTTTTAATGCGTCGGTTAGTAAGGCTTGAAATAAATCGAAGGATTTTTCCGGAATCGCGTCTTCTTTTGAACGATCCTCCTTACTATCGCTTTCGCCGTCGTTCGAAACAATATCGTCCAAAAAAGTTTCGTCTATACTTTCACTTTCCGCGCCCTTATCAATCGAAATCAGCTTCTCGGGATTGTCCATCATTCCGAGCGGCATATGACTGGAAATCGCACCGTATGTAAATCCAATAAGATCAAGTTTTTGTAATACATCAGAACACTTATGCGCGATTCTGACTTTTTCATTGTCATCGAAAGGCAATTTGATGAACCGATCCACTCCGATACGAGGAACGTCCATAAGAACTCCCGCAGTGAAAGCATATCTTCGAAGAAGTCTGAACTTCATCGTATCAGGAATCATTACGATCCCAAGGGTCAAAAGGCCCAATTCGCTGATGTATTTGAAGAAGTTTAAATTTTGTTTATAAACTTTTAAAAGAGTCAAAACCGTCTTTTTGGAAAGTAAGGAATTTCGAATGATTCCCTTATAATTATAAACCGCGTTTTCATACATAAATTTCAGAAATCTCATATCCGTATCTTTGAGTTGATCCACGATTTTTACGGATAGAATGTTCTGAATCTGTTCCACAAGTTCCTTATTCAATTTCACGTCGAACTTGGGAGTATATTGCCCTTTGATATCCTTTAAACGAGCAAGAGTGGATTCCTTAATCTGCACTTCTTCTTTTACCAAAACATTCCCCGAATTATCTTCAATCGGAGAAAGAAAACGAATCATAGATCCAGTTTCAAATTCCCTGGTAAAATCTATGAGATCATCAATGGAATCGAATTCCAGACACGAGTGAGTTACTTTCATTTTGAAA
>NZ_AHMT02000001.1:20000-32500 GCF_000243815.2 Leptospira alexanderi serovar Manhao 3 str. L 60
GAAGATAGAAATTTCGGTCTTCCCACAAAACAATTTTGTCATTGTCGAAATTGAAGACGACGGCCCCGGAATCCCACTCAAAATCCAGGACAGAATTTGGGACCCATTTTTTACGACCAAAGATCAAGGAGAAGGAACCGGACTTGGTCTAGGGATCGCAAAAGGAATTGTGGAAAAACATAAGGGTAAAATTATTTTGACTTCGAATCCCGGAAAGACGATCTTTCGAATAGAGTTACCCGTCAATCAAGAAGCCGTCCCCTCGGAAAACATACAATCAAATTCATTCCGAAAATGAAATATACAGACAAGAGCGCATAATGTGAATTCTTACAAAGACAATTCCGAAATCTCATTCTTTAAGGAAGTTTACACTTTGGTTAAAAAAGTCCCTAAAGGCAAAGTGACTTCCTACGGCAGAATAGCGGCGCTTTTGGGAAAACCCAGGGCCGCTCGTGCGGTTGGTTATGCGTTAAACGCGCTTTCCAAAGGTCAGGAACAAAAAGTCCCCTGGCAAAGGGTAATCAATAGTCAGGGAAAAATTTCCTTCCGAGGAGATACAGGTCGCTCCATCCTACAAAAGAAAATGCTCGAAGACGAAGGAATCAAATTCGATTCCGCAGAGACGATCGACTTGAAAGTGTTCGGTTGGCCGGATACGATTCCGGACAAACCCGCTCATAAAAAAAGAAAAAACTTATCCGGAAACCGAGCCCTATCAAAAAGATGACGATAGATTGTTTTGTCGTATTGAAAACAGAAGTTACATTTTAAAACCAGAATGAGCATTTGAAACAGAAATTCTGTAAAGATATTGATCTTTACAGAATGGTATTATGAATTTTAAGACGAATCCCCGTTTAGTGGCAAAATTTTGATACTCTATTCTGTAATTCCAAGTAAGAATCAATTTCTGCATAAAATCGCTGTTCAACGATCGGCATTTAATGAAAGATTCATTTTATAGAGTTTTTTTAAATAGCCCGAAAGCAAAATAGATACTTTTTTGATATGTCTCTACTGATCTTTATATAAAGGAGTACCACCAATTTTAGTGCAAATCCGCATTTTAAGTTAAAATCTTAAAACTTCTATTATATAAAGTTGAGCAATAACTTCAAAAACTTTCTGTAAATAAAAAGTTAAAATCCTGTCTTAAAATTTTTAAGATGTGGAAACTCATTCAGGAACAATCTATGAAAAAAGCATTCAAAATCTGTAAACTAATTAAACGAGACGTAATTTGTGAAAACTACTACTTTTTCAAAATTTTAGAAAGATCAGTGACGAAATTCGTTGATTCCTTTTGGAACTTTATAGATAGGCTTTAAATTTGGAACTAACAGTTATTTTTAAATAGAATGTATTTATCAAAAATCTTACGATATGGAAATTGATCAATGGCTCAAAAAATTAAACCAGTCACTCTGACGATCGCAGGTTCCGACTCAGGAGGAGGAGCCGGAATTCAAGCAGACTTAAAAACATTCACCGCATTAGATGCGTTTGGAACCTCCGCAATCACTTGCCTTACTTCACAAAACCCTTTAGGTGTTACGGGAATTTTAGAAGTGAATGCGGATTTTTTAGAAAAACAAATCTTAGCCGTGTTAGACTATTTTCCCGTAAAATCGATCAAGACCGGAATGTTGTTTTCGACGGCCATCATAGAAAAAACGAGTTATCTACTTTCAAAGAGAAAGAATACCGAAAAAAACTTTTCACTCGTGATTGATCCCGTGATGGTCTCTACAAGCGGCGCTAAACTTTTACAAGAATCGGCGATTGACGCTTTGTTAACGAAGCTGATTCCTCTTGCAGATCTAATCACACCTAATTTGGACGAAGCGGAAATTCTCATTGGAAAAAAAATCAGCAGAAGCCAAGAAATGCCGAATTCTGCAAAAATAATATTCGAAAAATTTAAAGTTCCTGTTCTTTTAAAGGGTGGTCATTTACAAAACGAGGAAGTCGCGCTCGATATTCTGTTCGACGGAAAAAATATCTCCAAATTTGAAAAACCGTTCGTGAACGGATTTTATCCACACGGAACAGGATGTACATATTCTTCAGCGATTACTTCTTATTTAGCGAGAGGCGAAAAGTTGGTCGAAGCCGTTCGATTTGCGAAAGAATACTTACACGCAGCAATCGAACAATCTTACATCGTAGGAAAAGACAAAATGTTAAATCACACTCCGGTATTTCACTAGAACTTGATCTCAAAAACTTGCTTTGTCCCAAAATTTCCCGAGCTTCTTAAGGTTAAACTCATTAGAGTTGTTGAAAAACCTTGAAATTTACATAGTAAGCGTTCAACGAAATGATTGTTTATTTTCAATAGAGTTATTGAAAAATTAATTCTTTATCCGTTTCTGCCCTATTGAAATGGACGTTTGAAGCAGTTTTGTTAATCTGAATCATGGAATTTTTCAACAACTCTAATATCTGAATTATTTCAAACCATAAAACTAAAAACTTTTTCGTGAAAGTTTTAAATTTATACGTTATAAAATCGTTTTTTAAATGGTTTTAACAAAAGTAAAAATTCATTTCTTTTCGTTTAACAATTCGTCCTCTACAAGTCTTTCCAAAATGATCAAAGGCAAAGACCCACTGTTTAAAACGACCGAGTGAAATTCTCGAATATCGAAGGTTTTCTTTTTATGAATTTTTACTTTTTCTCTGAGTTCGAGAATTTTTAACATCCCGATTTTATACGAACAAGCCTGACCCGGATACACGATGTATCTTTCTATTTCTGCAGTTACATCTTTCGGAGCCATCCCAGTATTCTGCGTCATATAAGAAATCGCTTGTTCTCTAGTCCATCGTTTATAGTGTAAACCGGTATCGACTACAAGTCGAACGGCTCTGAACAATTCCGCTTGAAGTCTCCCTAAATCCGAATAAGGGTCCTGAAAAAAATCGTAATCCTTTGCGAGACGTTCCGCATACAAAGCCCAGCCTTCCACATAAGCTGTAAACGTAGTCGTATTTCTAAAACGCGGGAGTCCTTTGAGTTCCTGCATGATTGCGATCTGAAGGTGATGCCCCGGAATGGTTTCGTGATAAGTCAAAGTTTTCATTCCGAACTTTGGAATCTCTTTTGTATCTCTAAGATTTGCATAAAAAATTCCGGGTCTTGAACCATCTAACGCAGGTTCGTCGTAATACGCTCCCGGCGCGGTTTTTTCCTTAAAGACAGGAATTCTATCCACTTCCACTTTACTTTCCGGCATTTTGAAAAATAAAGATTTCGTTTTCTCTTCCGAATCCTTTAAAATTTTCTTATACTCTTCTAAAGCTTGCAACTTACCTTTCTCATTATCAGGAAATAAAAACCGAGAATCCTTCCTGAGTTCGGACATTGCATTCGGGATGGATTGATTTTTTCCGAGACTTTTCAAAATCGTTTTCATTTCGTTTTGAATTCGAGAAACCTCAGATAAGCCGATATTATGGATTTGTTCCGGATCCAATTCGGTTGTGGTATGTTTTTTTAATTCATGAGAATAATAAGCGTCTCCGTCCGGAAGTTTCCAAACACCCGCTTTTGAATCCGCACGTTTTCTTTGTTTTAAAAATAAATTTAGCAATTTTGAATAGGATGGATAAACTCCCGATTCGATCGATTGCTGAACATGCGTCAAAGATCGACCCTTTAAATCTGAAGAAATAGAATTTATTTTCTCGATTTTTTCCCCGAATGAGGTATAGAGAATATTCTCCTTTGCCGGAACTTTGATAAAACCTTCTACTTCCGAGATCAATCGATCCAAAATGAAATCGGGGGGAAGAATTCCCTTACTATCCCTGTATAAAATTCCCTCAATGAGTTGATCAATTTTTTTAGGAACAGCTTCGAGTCTTGCGATGTAATTTTCCACATCTTGAGAAGACTTGATCGGATGCTGAGTTACTAAAAAAGTCGGAAGTTGACTTTGAACCCCGAATAACTGATTTGCAGGATAATCGTAAAATAAAAACTTTTCACCAGAAATTTTTAAACGAAGAGACCATTCTAGAATTTCGAAAGAAAGTAATTCCTGCCCCGATAAATCTCCTTTTCCATACGATAGAAGTATTTCCAGATTTTTCTTTGCCTTTTCCATATCTTGTTTTTGTCTTTCAACGGATATATTGGTAAGTTCCTTTTGATAACCGCCGATTCCGAAATTGTTCAAAATTCCAAGAGAAGTCAGATATTCCGGGTCATTCAAAACAAATTCCCAAAAGATCTTTTCATAAAACAAACCGAGCGTCAGTGGTTTGAAAAAAATTGTATGTAAGAACAGGGTTAAAACTAAGATGAAAATTCCGAAAAGAATCCTTTTAAAAAGAGAAAATTTCGACATAGTAAAACAGAATAAGAAAAGTTCGGGAAAATGAAAATTTTATTTTTGTAAAACAAATCGAAATCATAAATTTTTACGCTTTGACACTTAAGAAATTAGCAAAAAAGATTCAATCTTCGAAATTCGATTTGTAAAAATTCCTATCCGAGTAAATTTCTAATCTTAACATGCAATTTTTATAATTTAGAGAGAATTTGAACGAAAATCGAGTTTAGGAGCAATATCGTTCAATACCGCAAACACAACCAATTCGTAAATCCTAACCGAATGATCATTAAAGTTGTTGAAAAATTCCATGATTCAGATTAACAAAACCGCTTCAAACGTCCATTTCAATAGGGCAGAAACGGATAGAGAATTAATTGTTCAACAACTCTATTATATAGCTTTAAAGATTGATATAAAAAACTTATTCTTAATTTTGAGTTTTATCCAAAAACTATAACCGCTTTAATCATTCGTAAAAATACAATAGTTCTCACATACAACCTTGTTTTTTTACGAAAAATTAGAATCCCATTCAATATGATTCCTTTACGTCGAATCTCGTCAATCAATAGCTCAAGGACCGAACACTCTTTCGAAATACTTCAAGGTAATTTACAGCGCGTTCTGGAGTTCTTATAATTTTTTAAACTAACGGAACAATAACTAAAAAAATAAAAGAAATCAATAACGTCCAAATTCCGGCGGAAGACAAAGAAAACCAAAGAGAATTCTGCCATTGTATCAACGGCGTCGCAACGAATAAGATCATTCCTAGGTAGGAAAGCGCGGGAGAACGATCGTAGAGATGTTTTTGCCATTCGATAAACCCTTCCTTAAAATCTTTTACATCTCCTCGAAATTTTAAGTCCAAGATCAATTCCCCGATCCAACCTGAGATCGAAAATATCAGAGCCCACAAAAAAAATAAAATCGAAACGTATAACGGAATCATTTCGAACTTAAGAAAAATATGAACTACAAAAAGAATTAATCCCAAAACCGGCAAAGTAGGATAAAGAATTTTGATTCTGAAAAATTTACTTTCAGCCGCAAAGCGAAAAAAAGGAATCGAACTCCTAGACTGAAACGATCCGCAGAATACGCACTGGATCGACTCTACTAAGATATGCGTACCACAATTCCTACAAAATCGCCTCTTCTCGTTCTCCATTTGGCGATAAAAGATCAACTCTGATTGATGAGTTGATGGATCAGTCGACGTAAAAAGTCGACATCCGGAGTTCCGCTTTTTGGAAAAGGTTTGTTATTGATGAACAAAGTCGGAGTAGAATTAATTTTCAGTTTTTCAGCTTCGTCTACTTCACGATTGATATGATCTCTGATTTTGGTAGAACTCATACAAGCACGAAATTGATCCATCTTCAAACCGCTCTTTTCAGCGAGACGAGTTACAGTCGCCGCAGTGTGCATTACGCCCGCTTCATTGTCATCATAAAGACCTGTATAAACCGGATAAAATTTATTCTGCTGATTTGCGCAAAGCGCCGCGCTAGCCGCGATACAGGAACTCGCCTCTGGAGATTTTCTTCCGACGAGGCGATTACAATTTCCGTCCAGTGGAAAATTCTTATAAGCCACTTTGATGATTCCTTCGTATTCATTTAGAAAAGATTTCAGAATCTTACTCGTGTGCATACAATGACCGCAATTAAAGTCCGCATATTTCACGATCGTAATCGGTGCGTTCAGATCACCAAGAACGGGGACATCTTTCAAATCAATTTGAACCGTCCGAGCCGTTTCAAATTCTTTCAACTGTTCCGAAATGGATTTTTCACCACTCGCACTACCGGAAACCAGTCTGGTTCCGTTCGTGGAAATTCTTCCTCCGTAAAGACCGAGAACGAAAAGGGAAAGGATCACAATAATAAGGTTTGCGAAACTTCCGCTGAACGAATTTAGAACCGCCCGGATCGATTTATCGACAAGGGATTTAAAAACGGGAAAATTTACCACAAGAAGTGCAATCGTTATGACATAGGTCGCAACACAAAGGCCGCATAACGCTTTTATTACTCCTACGGAAAGAAAAAACAGCCCTAAGTCGGCTATAAATCCAAGAATCAAAACATAAAACGCAAATCTTAGATTCTTTTCCGAGGTTTCTTTTTTAATTTCGGACAACACGAAAAGAAAACCTACAAAACCGTAAAAAACAAAACCAAATAACGCAATCGGAAGATCTCCAAGGCCGGGAACATTTCGAACCGCAGAGTAAGCGCTTTCGGAAACCTTATCACAAGAACCGGATTCGCTGAGTGCATTGCAGAGAGTTTCTCCGACCGAACTAGGATCACCGTAGTATTTTTGGATAAGCAAAAAAGAAAGAATCAGCCCTAGTGCGGAAAGAATGATCGATATTTTATTTTTAGATAATTGGCTCATGAATATCCCCGATCCTGTAAGATCAATTACCTTTATGTATAGTTCCTTTCCAGGTGAAAAGAAAAATCTAATTTACTCTTCAGTTTCCTTAAATGGAAGAAATCGCCTCTGCAAGATCCAGCTTTCCTTCGTACAAAGCTTTTCCCGTAATCACGCCGTAGAGTGGAATTTTAGTTTTGAGAGAAGAAAGATCCATAAGATCTTTAAGAGAGGAAATCCCGCCGGAAGCGATGACTTGAAACGGATAAGAATTTAAAATTTCTTGATAGGCCTTCAAGTTCGGTCCGGCAAGAGTTCCATCTTGAGCAATATCCGTAAAAACAACATGTTCGATTCCCGCCTTTGCGAGACGATCCATCAGATCTCGATAACGAACTCCCGAATCTTTTTCCCACCCTGCAATTTTTACGATTCCGTCTATTGCATCTACCGCGACGACAACTCTTTCCTTTCCATAGTTATCAAGTGCGAGTTTTAAAAGATCCGGATCTGTCACGGCGGCTGTTCCGAGAATAAAACGATCAATTCCAATCTTATCGTAATAAGCCAATTTTTCTTTGTCTCTAATTCCGCCGCCTAATTGCACTTTGAGTGAAGTCGTCTTACGGATTTTCAAGATGGAATTTTCGTTGATACCGAGTTGATTTCTAGCGCCGTTCAGATCCACAAGATGAAGTAAGGTCGCTCCATTTTTAGCAAAACCTTCCGCAAGTTTCCAAGGTTCGGAAGAATAAATTTTCTTTTCCTTATAATTTCCCTTGAATAAACGAACTGCGCAATTATCGAATAAATCGATGGCCGGAATGATAATCATACGAAATGAATGAAATTCTCCAAAAGTTTAAGTCCATGAGTATGCGATTTTTCGGGATGGAACTGAGTTCCAAAAATATTATCTTTCTCCACAACGGCCGGAAATTTTTCTTGGTAGTAATCGCAAAGTCCGGTAATCGCATTTCCTTCTGCGCTCGTCGGTCTGTAAGAATGGATGAAATAAAAAAAAGACTGATCACTGATTCCCTTCAAAAGAATACTTTTATCTTTTCTACGAATTTGAAGCCGATTCCAACCGATATGAGGAACCTTAAAATCTTTTCCCTGAAATTTTTTGACCTTCCCTTTGATATATCCCAAACCCTCGATCTGCTCTTTTTTAGTATCTTGAGCGATTTCTTCCGAAGACTCGAAAAGAATTTGAAAACCTATACAAATCCCGAAAAGAGGTTTTCCGGAATTTACGTGTTTATCGATCGTTTCTCGAAGTCCAGTCGAACTCAAATTTTCCATAGCTTTATCAAAATGCCCATCACCGGGCAATATTAGAGCTTTTGAATTTTCGATCGTTGCCCTATTTTTTGTATAAACGAAATCTTTCGTATAAAGAGATACGGCTTTGATACAGGAATGAATGTTTCCCATTCCGTAATCTAGAATAGCGATCATTCCAAAACTCCTTTTGTGGAAGGAATCGCACCCGCAGTCGCGGAGTCTTGTGCGATCGCCATTCTAAGGGCTTTACCTAGAGCTTTAAAAATAGATTCGTGAATATGATGTCTGTTATCTCCGTAATGAACGAATATGTGCAGATTCATCTTTGCATTCAATGCAAGTTTTTGTAAAAATTCCAAAGAAAGTTCCGCATCATAAATTCCGAATTTACCCGTTAGTTCGGGACCGGTATATTTAAAAAAATATCTGCCGCCCAGATCCACAGCTACGGTTGTAAGAACTTCATCCATAGTAAGAGTAAAATGTCCGTATCGAAAGATTCCAGCTTTGTCGCCCAATTGTTTATGAATCGTAGTTCCCATTAAGATCGCAGTATCTTCTACGGAATGATGACAATCGATTTCGATATCCCCTCTCAACCAGAGATTCAGATCAATCAATCCGTGTTTAGAGATATGAGAAAGCATGTGTTCAAAAAAAGGAATCTCCGTATCGAATCGATACTGACCAGTTCCGTGGAGATTCATTTCCAATTTGATCTCGGTTTCGGAGGTTTTTCTTTCTGCTTTCATTCTAACTGGATCATAGAATCGGATCAACCTCCGTGTCAATGAATTCCAAAATAATGGATGACGGAAAACCCAAACCTACCGAAATTGTAAGAGCGGTTTCGCACTGCATTCCCCTCGCCGAAGTGGCGGAATTGGTAGACGCACTGGCTTCAGGTGCCAGCGATCGCAAGGTCGTGGGGGTTCGAGTCCCTTCTTCGGCAATAATAATGATTACAAATCAAACCTGGACTCGAAGCTTTCGAGCGAGAGCGTTTTGAGCTTCCATAAGAAGCGAAAAAACGTGACACGAGTCCATGGATGGACGAGTGCGCGAGGAAAGACGCCCCGGAACTCAGTCGAGCACGATGCGAGACTGTGAAGGGGCGAGTCCCTTCTTCGGCAATAATAATGATTACAAATCAAACCTGGACTCGAAGCTTTCGAGCGAGAGCGTTTTGAGCTTCCGTAAGAAGCGAAAAAACGTGACACGAGTCCATGGATGGACGAGTGCGCGAGGAAAGACGCCCCGGAACTCAGTCGAGCACGATGCGAGACTGTGAAGGGGCGAGTCCCTTCTTCGGCAATAATAATGATTATCTTTCCGAATACCGCCAAAAGTAGCAACTCCTAACATTTTGCCAAGAGTCTGAAGTGTTATTGTTCTGTGAATAGCTCTACAATCAATTTTTGCATTTCTAAAAAGCTCGGTTTTAAATTCGGCACGAACTCCTGCGATCTCTTTTTTTAATACTTAACGTGAGTTCGGCGTAAGAAAAATCTGGGCGAATCGCTTGCGGATTTCATAGCTTAAATGGCTCGCAAACACGCTTTTCGCTCCAATTCCTTCGGAATTTCCACTACAATTGCTTTCGCATTTGTTATACCGAACTCACGTTACTTAAAGCTTCTATTCGTAGTTCGTTCGAAGACCTGCAATTTCAGTTTTCAACTCAAATCGAAGGATCCACAATCTCTGTTTTCAATTCCGTGCGAACATCACCCAATTCTTTTCTGATCTTGGCAGCCTCTGTTTCTGCCCCGGCTTGAACTCCAAAAATTTTAGAAACGAACTTCACTAAAATTCGTTTTCATTTCCCATAGAAACCTATAATCTTTACTTCTTATTGAAACTTTTCTAATTTTCCTGAGAAGTTTACCTTCGCAGCTTCAATCTCAGATAAATTTGTGAAATTTCAGATTTCAATATGGTTTTAAATTGTTGCAAGTTCGCTTTTAAAGTTGAATTTTTTGAAACCATAATTCTTCGTTTAAAAAGATTAAAACCGATCCTTTTCTTCAGGACTAAGAACCTCTCCCAATCGATTCGGAATTTTACAGATTACTACTCGGACGCATGAATAAAATACTATGATAAACTATTTCGAAAATTAGAATGTTGGAATCTTCCTCTAAAAAGTCGAGATTTCCCGATTTGACTTAATTTTTGAGAACCGTTGTACTTTTGCAAAACCGATCGCTTATTTTCGAGTATCATTTTCATGCGTCCGAGTAGTAAATCCATCAACATGATTTATTTTTTCGCTTGATTCGAGTTCAAATTTATTTTTCTTTCCTGCCTAGGTGATTTTCTAAATCGAAAAGACGGAGCTAAAAAGGATAAAAAATCGGATTGAATTTTGAAATTTTTATAAAAGCAAATAAACTTCATCAGCATACAAAACTAATTTTGTCAGAATGAAAATCGATTATTCCATAAACCGGAAATCTTTTATTAAATCTGGAATTTAGCAGATTCTTTTCAAATTTTAATGTGAATGCAAGTTCGAGGAAAAAAGCGGAACTTGAGAGCAATTCGTTTTTGATGGAATACTTTTCTTGAATTTATCCAATGAAATCCACAATAGGAGCGGAAAATCTTGGGAAGATTTGATCGATTTAGTAATCGATTCTTTTGCAAACTTTTACCTTACAGAACCCGGCTTTGCCCCTCTTTGGTCTTCGATGAAACAAGATCCCAGTTGGTCGAAATCGATCGGGAGAATAATTTAAAAATCTCCGAGAACGTTTCTATGATTCTTTCTCAATTTAACGTGGATCTTGCCGAAAATAAAATTATCTCAAAAATTATCGTGGAAGTTACTGACGCAATTTTAAACCTCTGGATCCGAGAGCAAAAGGATAAGGAATTTTCGGACAAAATAATCATCGAATTGAAGATCATTTTAAAATCTTATCTGACACGATACTTCCCCGGAGGACAAAACCACCTTGATTCGGATTCTTCTTTTTGAATTTCCCTTAACTACCTTTTTCGTTTTTTTAATGGTCGCGATTTTTTTTATCGTGAACATTTTTCTTCCGGAACATCTGATTCGACAATATTTCCTAAATCATCCCGGACAAATCCAACCCGTGTCTTGGATCGGAGCCGTATTCTATCATGGAAGTTTAATACACTTATTTGGGAATATGTTTTATCTTTTTTTCCTGGGAAGAGCCGTAGAATACAAAGCGGGAAAAGGAAGATGGCTTTTGTTCTTTTTTATGGCCGCTTTAATTTCTTCCTTATTGGATTCTTTTATTCGCGGAGTCATCTTGCGCGATTCGACTCCGGTCGTCGGTGCTTCGGGCGCTATCTCGGGCATCGCCGCGGTCGCCGCATTACTTTCTCCATTTTCTCTTCGTTTCAACCATAAGAACATCCCATTTCCGGTTTTTCTAGTAGCATGGATTATGGTTTACTCCGACATCACGAACGTTTTTACCGAAGACGGGGTTGCACGTTGGGCACATTTAGGCGGTTTTATCTCCGTCATTTTTGCGGCCTATTTTTTAAAACCCACGGAAAGAAAACAGCTTCATTCCGGTTTTATCCTCAATTTAATTTTTATCATTTTGGCTTTGATTCTGGCGTTCTTTTATTCAAGCCGTTGATTTTTTTCAGCTTAGAACGAATCTCAAAACTTGTCGAATCGTTTTGTCGTCAAATCCGTTCTTGTTTTTTTTACCACTCGAACGCATGGAAATAATACTAGGATGAGCTTATTTCAAAAGTTAGAATATGGGCACTTTTCAAAAAAAGCCAACAATTCCGGATTAGACGTAACTCTTGAGGACCTCTGCCTCCTTGCAAAATTGTCCGCTAATTTTTGGTGCCATTTTCATGCGTTTGAGTGGTAAGTTTTCAAACTTACACGATGGTACAAACTGATTTCTCTTCAGGTTTTGGGATAGATTCTTAGATCAAATCCATATCAGAACAACAAATCGAAAGCATACTCAAGTAAACGATTTCATCTTACATGTTCGTTTGCAATCTTACCAACCGAAAGCCTTGTAAACCGGGATAAAAATGATTGTCAGCAAGGAAAAAGTATCAGTCTCTGTAGGAAACTCGGAGAACCAACCATCCTTGAGCAAACACGGCTTCTTTCAAATCACTCAAAAACTTTTCTTAAGAAAAGGAGACGAACTTCTGATTCTCAGAGATCGTAAATCCGGCCTAGGAGACCTTCCCGGAGGAAGAATGAACGAGGATGAATTTTTCGAAGATTGGAACCTTAGCATGAAGCGCGAAATCGAAGAAGAATTAGGTCCGCAAGTCAGAATCAAAGTTTTTCCGAAACCTTTGTTCGTTCACAAACATAAAGTCAACGAGGGAAATTTCCCCTGTATTATCATCGCCTACCACGCCAATTTTCTTGGAGGAGAAATTATCCTTTCCGACGAGCACGATTACATTGCCTGGAAAAACGTTCGAACGTTCGAACCTAATCCTCTATTTACC
>NZ_AHMT02000001.1:35000-42500 GCF_000243815.2 Leptospira alexanderi serovar Manhao 3 str. L 60
CTGGAATTTCCCTTGAAAGAAATTCGTCCCTTTCTTTCGGAGATTGAAGCTTTTCCTTGAGCTTTTCGGAAGCTTTTTCATACTTTTCCTGTTCGACGAGCTCCTGGATCTCTTCGACAAAAGTTTCATGACTGCTTTTGCAGAAATTGAAAAAAGAGATCACAAACAAAATTAAGATCGCATTTTTTTTAGAAAAAAAATCTAACGTGATTTTACTTTTTAAAATAAATTCAAATTTCATAATATAACTATAGCTCATCCAAAAGTTCTTTACTTGCGCCGAATACGTTAAACGGCATTATGTAAGTATTTTGAGTAGATTTTAAAAAACTTCTTTCAGGCCTATTCTTTAAATCGATCCGTAAATTCCAATTCCTTTTGAAAAAGCTCGGAAGCCTTTCTTCCGATGGTTTTTGTATCCAAAAACGAAATTCCTCCGTTCAGAATCGCACCGATATAAGGAAGCCAAGCATATTTCGAATAGGAATTTCCGTTCTTACGAAATAATCTCCATCCGAGATGAAATCCAATAGAACGAAAGATTTCCAACGAAGCCGGTCTAACAAGCACCCTACTGCCGACGTCTCTTACGATGGATCGAATCAAAGCGTGATTTTTATCGGGAAAAATGCAATAGCTCATGATTTCGGAAGAGACAAGAGATTCCTTCCCGTAGAGCGCGGCTATATCTTTGACGAGATGACCTTGGATTCTATAGAATAGAATCATTTCGGGTAATAGGGTAAGATATCCGAAACTTCTCTTTGGAATCGAAAGCCCAAAGCTGATCGCTCCGATTCGGATCGAAGCCTTTTGAATACATTCTTGAATCAAATCGGACGGATCGCCCACTGTTTTACCGAACGGACTCCGATAACTCCGGAGATCTGTCAGTAAGGATAGGAATCGTTCAGAAAAAACTTCTGCGACGGAAATATGGTTTTCCATAGAGTGCGTTGATTTACAAAGGAAAGGTCGAGTTCATTCAATGATAGGCAGACTTGAAAAAATACAAGAAAAATACCTTCGAATCAGCGAAGAGTTAAATTTGGCTAAAGATCCTTCTTCACTTAAGAACCTTTACAAGGAAAGATCCAGACTAACCCCTCTTTATCTCAAAGTGGAGGAATATCTCAAAATCCACAAAGATAAAAAAGATGCGGAAGAATTGATTTCATCCGAAAAGGACGAAGAAATGCATTCCATGCTCAAAGAAGAAATTCGCCAAGCGAGCGAGAAATTGGAGGAATTGGAAAAAGAACTCGAAATTCTACTTTTACCTCCCGATCCGAATTCGGGAAAAAATATCCTTGTGGAAATCAGGGCTGGAACCGGCGGAGAAGAGGCCGGTTTATTTGTGGCAGATCTTTTTAGAATGTATTCTAAATTCGCGGATAAACAAAAAATCAAAAGTGAAATCATCGATTCTGCCCCCACCGGAATCGGTGGGTTGAAAGAAATTATTTTCGCATTGGAGGACGAACGAGCTTATGATCTTTTCAAATTCGAAGGCGGGACACATCGGGTTCAAAGAATTCCAAGCACCGAGTCCGGAGGAAGAATCCATACGAGCGCGGTGACCGTCGCGGTCCTCCCCGAAGCGGATGAAGAAGAAATCGAAATCAATGAAAACGATCTTCGGATTGATGTATATCGTTCCTCCGGAGCAGGTGGCCAACACGTAAATACAACCGACTCTGCGGTTCGAATCACTCACATTCCGACCGGAGTTGTGGTTGCTTGTCAGGATGAAAAATCCCAGCATAAAAACAAAGCCAAGGCTCTGAGGATTTTAAGTGCGAGAATTCTTGAGAAACAAGCCGAAGATAAAAAACAGGCTTCGGACGCAATTAAGAAACAAATGGTAGGAAGCGGAGATCGTTCCGAACGAGTAAGAACCTACAACTTTCCTCAAGGAAGATGCACCGATCATAGAATCGGATTCACAAGTCATAACCTTTCCGCGATCATGGAAGGGGATCTGGAAGAACTGATAGGAGCTTTAACCGAAGAAGATAGAGCTCGGAAAATTTCAGAAACGCAAGCCCACTGAGGGTTTTCGGTCGAATTTACGGGTTGAAAAATTGACGATCGATCTCGGAGTAGAATCAATAGAGATGTTACAAGAAATCAACGAACCTCACCGAACACTTTGCGGGGAAAGAATTCCCTTTGAGAACATTCACGCAGTTTCCGTAAGCCTTCCCCAATTGTCGGATGTGATCGGTTATGAAGAAAAAAGAACGGAAACTCTTTCTAGATTGAAATCGGGTTATCCCAGATTTGTGGCACATTCCTATATCGCGAGAATTTTAGATTACAATCGAGAAACGAGAAAAATCGATACTCCTCAGTTCATCGTATCTTCCCGAAAAGCGGCAAACACAATCGTACAAAAATTTTCCATTCAAAAACACGAAATTATCGAAGATGAGGGAATCGTAACCTTAGTTATTCCGAACTTGAAAAATTTAGAAAAAGAAATTCTTTCTTTTATTCAACACACCGGATGTCTTGCATCTTCCAGAATGGCGGAGGATTTCCTTTTAAAGAAAGGAATCCTACAGGAAATTTTCAGAGAGAAAGTCGAGAAAGAAAACCCGGTTCAGAAAATTCTATCCACGCTATCTTCTTTCTACGGAGATCTAGATCCTGAAATTCTTCTTTCCGTTTCGGGTATGAACGGAGTTTATACCGCTTTCGAATCCTTAGATCGTATTCAAAGAAACAAAGGAAAAACGATCTGGATCAGATTGGGTTGGCTTTATGTAGATAATATTAGAATTTTAGAAAAATATACGAAAGACTCTTACGTGATCCATAACGCGACGGATCTGGAAAATCTAGAACAATTCCTAAAACAAAACTCGAAACAGGTCGCGGGAATCATCACCGAATGTCCCACAAATCCTCTCCTTTTAGTCCCCGACTATGAAAAACTAAAATCCATCGTGGATCAATATCAGATTCCATTGATTGCGGATATTTCCGTCGCAGGTTCGGCGGTGATCAACGTTCTTCCTTACGTGGACGTTGTTGTGGAAAGTTTAACCAAGTTCGCCTGTGGAAACGGAGATCTCATGATGGGATCCGTCATTTTAAACAAAAGCTCGCATTGGTTTTCCGAAATTTTCCCTATATGTAAAGAATTAATCGAAGCACCGTATCTCAGAGATTGCGAAAGGCTCGCTTACGAAATCCAAGGATACGAAGAAAGGGTTCTCAAGATCAGTGCAAACGTTAAAAGGCTCGCGGAATATTTTTCACAACAACAGGGTATTAGAAACGTATTCTGGACGGGATCTTCCAAAAACTTCGAAAAGATCACGAGGCTTCCGGGCATACAGGCAGGAGTTCTATCGATTGAACTTTCGATTCCATTAGAAAAGTTTTATGATCGACTCGCTCTATTGAAAGGGCCAAGTTTCGGAACCGAGTTCACTCTCAATATGTTATATGTTTATCTGGCTCATTACGAATTAGTAACTCAGGAAGAAGGAAGAAAATTTCTAAAAGAAAACGGACTGGATCCAAACTTGATCCGAATCTCTGTTGGTATCGAAAGCCCGGATCTTCTCATTCAAGAATACAAAAAAGCCCTCGAAACTTAAGTTTCTGCTCGGAGCAAATTTCGAACTTCGCACCAGCGCTAAAAGACAACATACGAAACTTATAAAATGAGTTATAAATTTAAGAATACTCATTCTATCGAATCATTTAAGTTGAAGTATTACATAATCCGATGGTTATTTTTGGATTAAGAATTCTGTTTCAAAACCTTAAAAGCAACCGGTCAATAATCATTCAGTAATTCGTAATAAAAGTGTGGGGAGTTCTCACAGATTACATCCTCTTAGGTAGTTTATGATGTGCTTTTCAAACAGTCTTTTTCGTTATTACAATTCCTGTGAGAGTTTCCACATCCTAAAGTTTTAGGACAAGTTCCATAAACAAAAGTTCCATTTTGCAAACCGGAAAATTTTTCAAATTAAATTGACCGAAAGAGGAATGTGAATTTTAAACTGTGTTCCCCTTTTAGAATCGGATGAAAAATCGATTTTACCGCCCAGTTGTCTTACGAGTATATTCACAAGTTTTAGTCCGAGAGAGTTGGAGTCTTCCAAATCGAAACCGAAAGGCATACCGATTCCGTTATCCTCAATCCGCATTTCCAAATTTTCATCCAATTTGGAAAGTGAAATCATCAACTCTGGTTTTCTTGCAATCGATCCTCCTTCCGGAAAAGCATATTTTAGAGAATTTGAAACTAATTCATTGATAATCAATCCAATCGGAATCGCACGATTGACAGTGATATCCAAAGATTCCAATACGGTTACCAATGCAACCGAATCGGATTTTCCATAAACTTGGAAAAGTTGATTTAAAAGTTTTTCGATATAAACGGAATATTGAATTTTCCCCAAATTCTCCGATTGATAGAGCTCCTCGTGAATCATAGACATTGTTCTGAGTCGATTTTGGCTTTCTATAAAAACGGAAAGGCTTTGTTTATCCTGAACGTAATCAGATTGCATGGATAATAATGAGGAAATTACTTGAAGATTATTTTTTACTCTGTGATGAATTTCTTTTAACATAACCTCCTTCTCATCCAGAGAAAGCTGCAATTTCCTTTCCGTGGACTTGATCTCTGTAAAATCAAGAAGAGTTACGATCACGCTCGAAAGAGAAGATTCAAATCCAGGCGGAACGGACCAACGAATTTTGATATTCAGCCTCGTATTGTCATAAACCCTAAAATCGACTTCGACCTCGTAAAAATAAGATTTTTCACGAATCTTCCTTAAAACTCTCCTGAAAACCTTGAAGTTATCCTGACTGAAAAAAAGTTTCCAATTTTTATAAACCGCATCCGCGGATTCGACCCTTAATAAATTTACTGTTTCTTGATTGACACCAACCACTTGAATAGAGTCAAAACAAAGACGAACAAAATCAGGATGAGTTTCTGCGTAATCCGAAAAAGCGTCTCCTTGAATATCGAAAGGAAGACTATCTAAAATTTGTTTGAGTTTGGAATAATCCGCTTCGATTATTGCAACGGGAAGGTGTTCGAACAATCCCATGTATCGAATCTGACTTTTTTCAAGAGCCGCTCTTGCTTCATTTTTCTCTTGAATTTCTTCTCGAAGAATTTCGTTGGAACGAAGAAGCTCGTGAGTTCTTTTTTCAACCTTTTCTTCCAAACTTTGATGCGAAATTCTAAGCTGGTTCTCCGCTTCCTTTCTTTCGTTCACCATACTCGCAATGAGCAAACTTGTGATCGACAATACTGCAACAAAGAATTGAAGGAGAATATTAGACGCATTCATGGATTCTCCGTAAAACTGTGGAGATTCCAAAACTATTCCCAAAATAGCAATGACGGAAGAAAGAACGACAGCCAGGCTACTGGCCCTTTCTCCTAATCGAAATGCGGACCACAGAATCAATGGAACTAAAACATAACCTAACGGATAACCGAAGGAAGAAATCGGCGTAATAAAACCAAAAGAGGCAAGAGAAAAGAATACGACCAAAAGAAATAACACCGTGGATTCTAAAAATTCTTTCCATTGAGGTATTTTATAATAACCTTGAAACCAGAAAAGAATAAACGGAGTTCCGACATAAACTCCGAGCGCGTCTCTAATCCACCAAGTCAACCAGCTTTGACGAATTGAGGAAAATTCGATCTCTCCTAAAAAATACATAGAAACCACAGAACCCATTGAACTGATCATACATACAATCGCTTCGAGAAAAATAAAAAGAAATACGAACTGAGTACGATCTGAAATTCTGTATTTGGGAATTCTACTGGAAAGAACGACCTTTCCTATATAACTTTGAAGCGCAGAAAAAAGACCGATCAAAAAACTAAGATATAAGTTTTTTCCAATGTCGATCCATACTCCGGATAATAAATCCATTCCTGAACTGGAAAGGAAAGAAGCTAAAAAAATCCCGAAGATCGCGCAATTTCCCAAAAGCAAAGTAAGACCAAGTGCAACTCCCGAAGCAAGCCAAATCGGAGAAGTATAGCCCGGGTAAATCGAGTCGTCTCTTCCGATTTGTGCGAAAAAGTAATAGATGGACCCGGAAACGAAAATGATTCCCAAGATCCTTATTATTTCTTTGAAACGAAGAGACAAAATGATTAATCCAAATTAAATTTGTTTTAAAATGATAATCGAAGAACTCATATTCTCTGACCAGCCCTTTATGATTTTCGACGAAGGATTCCACCCTTTCGGAAAAATTATCTTCCGCAATCCCATTAAAACAATCGAGGCATATTGTTTCGATACATTGTCAACCTCTTTGAACGAAATAAACGATTATTTAAAACAAGGGTATTATGTAGCGGGTTTTATTTCTTATGAAGTAGGCTATTTTTTTTTCAATATGAATTGGAAGAAAACCGAAACGGGTTTACCGATTTTATATTTTGCGGTTTTCCAAAACCCTGAAAAGCTTCCGGAAATTCAAACAGGACTTTCACAAAATTACGGCTTTTACATTTCTTCGATGCCGAATCATGAAAATTATGTTCAAAGTTTGGACACCATCCGAACTAAACTTTATCAAGGAGAAATTTATCAGATCAACTATACGGACAAAATTTCTTTCGATTTCGAAGGGGATATGTTATCATTTTATAAAATACTATCCCAAAGACAACCAGTTGCTTACGGTTCTTGGATTCGATTCCGCGATATAGATATACTTTCCTTCTCGCCGGAGCTTTTCTTTGAGAAAAAAGGGACAACGCTCGTTACCAAACCGATGAAAGGAACGTACCGAAGAGGTAAATCCGAAAAAGAAGATGAAAAAAACGTCCGAATTCTTCTGAATTCCGAAAAGGAGAAAGCGGAAAATCTGATGATTACGGATCTGATGCGAAACGATCTTGGAAAGATCAGTAAAAAAGGAAGCGTTCAAGTTCCAGCCTTGTTTTCTGTAGAAAAGTACAAAACGATTTTTCAAATGACGAGTACGGTTCGATCCGAACTTTCAGACTGGGTCGAATGGAAAGATATTTTCAGAGAGCTTTTTCCGGGTGGATCCATTACCGGTGCTCCGAAATTTAGAGCGATGCAATTGATCCAACAATTGGAAAAATCAAGGGGAATTTATACAGGCGCGATCGGAGTCATTCGACCCGATCAAGACGCGGTTTTTTCGATCGGGATCCGAACCTTGGAATTAAAAAAAGGAAAAGGAAATATCGGAATCGGTTCTGGAATCACGTGGGATTCCGATCCCGAAAAAGAATGGCTTGAAATTCTAGAAAAGGCAAAGTTTTTCACAGAAGCACCGCAAGGATTTTCCCTTTTCGAAACCATACTTTACAAAAACGGAATATTTTACTTTCTAAAAGAACATCTGGAAAGAATTAAAAAATCCGCTAAGATTTTTCAATTCCCCTTCTCAAAAAACGAATGGGACACTTCTTTGAAACAAATCGCCTCAATCTCTCCCGGTCCGAACTCA
>NZ_AHMT02000001.1:47500-52500 GCF_000243815.2 Leptospira alexanderi serovar Manhao 3 str. L 60
TGTCTTTCCGAAGAAATAATCCATTCCACAGCCTGAGATCCGGGCGTATGTCCTCCCGTGAATAAAATTTGTAAACCAGGTGATAGAGAATACGTTCCATCAAATGAATGAAGCCGATTCGTCCCACTCAAAGAACGGATATAAGTCGCTTGATTCGGAAAGTAGGATTGTTTTTTTAAAAGATCCAAATCATGATTTTGAATATGTAACGTCGCGGAGGGAAAAAGAAAAATTCCTCCCGAATGATCAAAATGAAAATGAGTCAGCACAATATCCGTAATTTCTTTCGGATCAATCCCACAGCGTTTCAGAAGTTGATCCGGTTTTTCAAAACTCGAAAAACCAAATTTCTTTCTGTAGGAATCGTTGGAAAAACCAGAATCGATGAGAATATTTTTTCCGGGAATCCGAATCAGATAGAAAAGATAAACGATTTCACGACTTCCTTTGTCTTCTTTTACGTTTAAAAAACGATCCGGATATAAACTTTTTCCGTAAATAAATACATAAAGTCCAAAACCGGACTTACAATTTTTAGATTCCTTACCATTCGAACGATTTGCATCTTGATTTCCGGAAACACAATTTAGAATTAAAAATACATATATCAAAAATCCGAAATGAATGGTTTTCATTTCAACGTCTCTACGGGCCGACTTGTAATAACGGAAAAACCTTTTTGGATTGGCGTTCTAAATCGCATTAAAATTCCTTTATGAAGATGGCCTGACAACAACATCCAAGTTTGTAGATTTTCGAGATATTGAACGTTATAATGTAAGGGATAATCCACCGGAATTTTTTCTCCATCCGGAGATCCGTATTCTTCTTTGGTTCCGTTTTGAATTGTTCTTAAAACGATTCCTTTTTTATCCGTCGGTAAACTAAGCAAGTTGTCTCGAAAGCCCTGAGTATAAGAAAAATAATCTTCGATATTGGACAAATATACGACTCGGATTGGAATGTTCAACCTTGCCGCTCTTTCTCCAACGGATTTTACGCTTTTTTCGGCGTTGATGTCGCCTTTCAAAACTTGAATTCTACCTTGAAGAACCATATTACGAACATAGGCATATTCTTTTTTGGAATGGATAAAAGTCTTAAGACCGAATCTCTCAGAGGTTCGATCGAGTTCGTTCCATCTTTGAGGTACATCGGATTTGCCTCGGTGCGCGACTTCCCACGCTTCTTGAATCGAAGGCCATTCGGAATCGTTTTCCCATTCTTTCTTTATAAGTTCAAAGGAGGATCTTTTATTTTTTCGGGACCAAAGTTCCCGATACGCTTCGGGATCAGAGGCAAGTTTAAAGAATAAAAGATGAATCCGATTGATCAGACAAATCGTATAATCAAAATCCATCAACCATACGTACTTACTTTTCGCCCAAGCAATGAAGGTAAAATTCTGATCGGTCCCAGCACCGAGATAACCGCCTTCTAAATTTTCTATATACGGTTTGAAAAGATCGATTCTAAGTTCGTTCGATGCAGGATAATGCCTACCCCCCAAATCCCTAGAATTGAACTCATCGATTTTCAAAGGAGCTAAAAATAATTTTTCATTTTCCTCAAGAGGAGGAACAATCCAGGGATCCTTTGAAGGGGATGTTTTACAGAACGAACTGAAAATGACAAATCCCATCAAAACAAACGGGATCATTTTAAAATGAAACATAAACCTGATTTACTTCGAGTTGAGTTTATACCAGTTCAACCATTCGTTCCGAGAGTAAAAGTTCTTTCCTGTGATCGATGAGAGAGAAGTCATTAAAAGTTTAGAATTTATAGCCCGGTCCTCATCTAAAATCCTGATCAAAACGGGAATACTTGCCTGTTCCCTTCGTTTTCCTAACTCGGAAATCGCAATTTGCTGTAAGGAAATATTTTTCTTCTGCGCAAAGTTCTCTAGAATCTTACGGGACTCCTCTCCAGGAATCGACGCAATCGTAGAAACGACGACCAATGCGGAATCCGAGTTGTTTTCCGCAATCTCGACAAGAGCGGGAAGCGCTTTCGGAGAACCTAATAATCCGAGCGATTCCACGGCTATCGAAGAAAGCTTTGAATCAGAGGACTTGGAAGCCACAATCAAATCATCCAAAGCTTCGATCGCATGCAAAATACCCAAAGACCAGGCCGCTCCATATCTACCTTCGCCTTCCGGTTCTTTGAGAACATTCAATAAAACTGGAATGCTTTTCTTATCTCCTAGATAACCGAGAGAACGCCCAATCATTTCTCGGTCGGGCAGTTTAGAATTTACGAAATTCTTTTCGATCGCCACACGCGCCGAATTAAAATGAATTCTTCCTAAAACCAAAGCAGCAGGCGCAACTGCGTCCGGATCCTTTCCTTCGAGGATTTTCAGAACCTTGGGCCCTGTTTCGGATGAAGGAATTTCCGAAAGAACATTTACCGCACGATAACGAATGTCCCGATTTTTATGCTTTAAAATCGGAATCGTGGATGTAATCGCGGTTGAACTGTTTATCTCAATCAGAGCGTTCATACAATTTTCACTCCCCTTATCAAAATCCCCTGCAAGTCCCTGGACTAAGATCGGGATCGCTTTTTTACTCGAAATTCTTCCCAACGCAAGGTAAGAAGCCGCTAATGTAGGAGACGGCTCGGTGGTTTGTGCGAGTTTTATCAAATACGATTCCGCAGAACGAACCTTAAGTTTTCCTAAAGCCATCGCATACGTTTTCGCAAATTCGGGATTTTGATTTTTATTGGCTAGGTTGAGTATCGATTCACCGGAAGAATAAGCTCCGATACGCACCAAAGCATCGACTGCAATTAACCTTAAAGTAGAATCTTGAGATTGCAAAAAAGGAAGAATCACTTTAGCGGAGGAAGCATCCTTCATTCTTGCAAGAGCTTCCAACACTATATCAGGAGTAACACCGGATTCGTTTGAAAATAGTTTTATGATTTCCGGAATGGAAACCCGGTCCTTCCAAGCGCCTAACACAATTGCGGCCGTTCCTTTTACGGCAGGATTCGTATCGGTTTTAAGTAAATTTCGAATCTTGCTCAAAGAAGGTTTATGAGATCTATTAGAAAGTTCTAAAATAGCTTGTGCTCTAATTTGAGGATTTTCGGAACTCAATTCTTCTTGAATTTTTTCCAACGGAATCTCTTTCCTCTCTTCCGGAACCGGTAACATTTCAGGCTTTGGCGGCCCTTCACAACTACATAAAATTAACGTACAAAGTAATAATAATCGCATTAACCCTCTCCTGAATATATCTTTGAACTCGGATTTGTGAAACAGAAAAGATTACGAGCGAGGAATCTGGCTCTGAACCTGCTTTAATTCCGAAAGTTCATCTTTCCAATCTTTTAAATCTTGCTTGGCAATTTCTATCTGATTAGAATCCAATTTTTCTTGTTCAATCGTATATTCGATTAATTGAATTCTAGATTCTAATTCCTCGATCTTGTAATTGATGTAAACAAGTTGTTCTTTCGGAGTTACGTTCGATTCGGAAGAAAGCTCAGGTTCTTTTCCAGGTTCCGAGTATTTTTCCAAAAAACGAACGGATACATTTCTGGATTCCACGTCTGTGAAAGTATCCAATCTTTCTCTTAATTCTTTTTCCTCCGCCTCCGTCAAAGGAGGTCGTAGTTCCGCAGGGATGTATAAATTTTTCGGATACCTCGCGATAAAATCCGTCCATTCCCTCTGGATTTCTTCTTTTTCTTCAGGGGTCATTTTAGGACGAAATGCTTCAGGCCAAAGTTTTTTCGCCTGAACTTCCAGCTCAGGATCTTCATTAAAAGGGTGAGGTAAGTCCGGATAATAAGGATCCATTTCGGAATAATATTTGATTTTTAAAACCGTATCTTCCTCAGAATTCGAAACAGATTGTTTTTTCAAGTTTTCAGGCCAAAAAACCAAAAATAATATTAAAAAAACTGTAAGTAAAGTAGCTGCAAAAAAAAGTTTTCTTTTGAATTCCATAAAACTAACTTCCAAAACAAAAGAACGTCGCCTTGAACAAAGACGACGCCCTTAGTCTATTTTTCCTTTAAGTAGAAACTCCGAGTATAAAAGAAATAAACATTCCCAAAATATGTTGATTTAGGAATTTCTTTAAATCGACCGGCCTTCTATTTAAACTGTCGTAATACCAAGCTGTGTACTCGCTGACTTGAGGAATACTCAAGCCGTAACGAACATTAATGGCTTTAATCAACTCGTTTGCAAAAACCGCATGGCCGTACATGTTCGGATGCACTCCATCCAAGCCAAAAACCCCCGGTTTGCCTGGCAAAGGCCAGTTTGCATAAGCCCAACCTGGACCACGATTTCCCTTAGGAAGCTCAATGCGGCGTCCATTTTCTTTCAAATCGTCAAAAACGACTTTTGTATCCGCAACTGCAAATCCCATAGCTACACCTTGAACCTTAATCTCGTCGTTCAACATTGTTAAGAATTTGGTGATGGTCGCGACTTCATTTGCATCTAAAATTTGGCGCGGATTAGTTACAAAGTTACGGTAAAAAGCTTTCAATCCTGTTAAATTCGCCCTGCCTTTAGGATCTTTGTAAGGTTCCAAAAACGAAATCGCAGTCACATTTGGAATCGTAAATAAGACCCCACCTTTTATGCTTCCAATGGCGGCTAAACGCCTCATCACCTCGCGCATATCTCTTTTATAACGAGCCTCATTCAAACAATCCGTAGAAGTTGAAAGTACAGTACAGAGAACATGATTCGCGGCCACGGTTCCGAAAAGAAAGGTAGGTTTGACTTTTTCCATAATCTCAATTTGAGTCCCGGATTTTCGAAGGCCAAATTGATGGAATTTATCAGGCTTTTTACAATCCTTAACCCTTGTCCAACGATAAGCACGTTGATTCCATTTCTTCCAGTACCATTCTTTACCCCATTTCCTTGCGGTAACATCTTCGCATTCTCCCGAAGTTCTTAAAACGGAACTATACTCAGCTCCCGTAATTCCCGCATGTGTCGGAAGATCTACAGTGGAAGC
>NZ_AHMT02000001.1:57500-67500 GCF_000243815.2 Leptospira alexanderi serovar Manhao 3 str. L 60
TGTGAATCCAAACTTGA
Source organism: Leptospira alexanderi serovar Manhao 3 str. L 60 (assembly GCF_000243815.2). GTDB lineage: Bacteria > Spirochaetota > Leptospiria > Leptospirales > Leptospiraceae > Leptospira > Leptospira alexanderi. The sequence continues at coordinate 57,518 of NZ_AHMT02000001.1, forward strand.
ACTTTTCCAAACCGTACAGACAACTCCTTACGGATTCTCTTTTTTCGGAGGTATTGCAGAAGGCGAATGCCTCCCCTCGTAAAAGAGCCAACCATAATTTTCATGAGCTTTCAGAAGTTTATCAAAGATTTTTGAACGTTCTCACTCGAGATACATATATCCAGGTACACAGACATAAATCTCCCCCTAAACCGGAAACATTTCTGGTGCTCAAAGGAAGTTTAGGATTTATTCTCTTTCGTGAAGACGGCTCGATTCAAGAAACACATTATCTAAACTCCGATGGTCCAGTATACGGAATTGATATCGCTCCCGGAGTATATCATACTCTCGTTTGCCTTTCTGAAAATGCAATTTGCTTTGAAGGAAAATCGGGACCTTACGATCCCACTACAGACAAAGATTTCGCACCTTGGGCCCCTTCCGAAACGGACTCGAATCGAAACGAGTATCTCAATCAATTAAAAAAACTTTTTTAATCCGACTTTATTTTTATTCGAGGTCGTTTTTTACTTTTCTTACCGGAAATTCAAGTTTCTATTTTTTAAATACAATTTGTTGAATTTAAAAGATTTGAAAAATATTATGAATTATCCTGTCAAATATGGCCATTACAATCTGATACCCGACACTCTTCCCTGCGAAAGTGAATTCACATTGAAACTACGACCTATGGATCTTCGGGACCAATGGAAGCGCTGTTCGATCACTGCGGATTACGTTTCTCTCTATTGTTCTTGTCAGGAAAAACTGGACCCAGATTCTTCCAATACTATTTCAATCGTATTAAATGAATTGATAGAAAACGCGGCGAAGTTTTCCAAAGATAGAAAAGGAGAGATTCTTTTAGATCTCAAATATTATTCCGAAATATTAAAAATTGAAATTAAAAACTCAACGAACGAAATTCATAAGAATAAACTGGAAAATTCCATCTCGGCTCTCATCAACCGAAACTCGGATGAAATTTATATCAACAAACTCAAAAACCGAGATGGAAACGAACCGAACTCCGGAATCGGTCTTTTACTTCTTTCAAAGGATTTTCCCGTTCGATTGGGATTTTTAATCAATGAAATTTCCCATGGTACTTACGATGTCATCGTAAGAGCCTATTTGGATTTGAACGAAGTTGTAAAAACAAAACTCAAAGCTTTGAATGTTTGATTTCCTTATTCGAGACTCGTTTTAATTTCCGATCTGAGTTTTTTAATATTTTCCAAGAATCTAATCTGCCAGTATTTATTTTTATTACCTTTAATCTCTATATTATGAACACTTTTCCTATCGTAAGCGGCGACAAATCTGGAAAGGCTCGCAATCCCAGCGCTATTTAAAAAATCCAAATTTTTAATATCAATGACCGCTTTTCCTCTTCCGGAATTATCCAACATTGTTTCTATAGCGGAAATAATCGGATCGTATTCTTCCACATTGAATAAACGAAGAGTCCCAGAGATTCTAATTCTCCCCCGATTTTTTTTCGTTTCAATAAAATAGTCTTCTTTTGAAATTTCCATCTCTCTTTCACTTTCCATCACACTCCAAAGCCACCTATTCTTTTAAAAAGATCATATACTAACTATTAAAAAAGTATGAAGGCATTTTTAAAAAAAAGACAGATATTTCGAATAACGCCTAGCAAGCGTTCACTGAAAAAATAACATTTCATAAAGTTTCCGCATCTTTTCAGCATTCCAGATACTCCTTTTAGGAAATCTTAAGATCCTGCCTTTTTCACTCCTTTTTACATTTTCACTTGGTTTGGCTTCCTCAATTTTCAGATTATGTCGTTTTAGGAATTCGCTTTCTACATTCTCCATGAAAATACTTTCGGATTTCAGATGAACAATCTTCAGAAAACCCCAATAAAAAAGAAAACTTAACTCTAAATTATTTTTTCATCTAATTTGGTTTACATTATTTCAAACGCATTTTTTAGAACCCATGATATGAAAACTCTTGCAACATCTCTCCCCTAAGAAGACTATATGAGATTGTGGGAATTTTACCCATTTATATAAATAAACCTGGAAAGAAGCTCTATGCCTGAGTTTGATTCGATTGATCTTATGAATTATGCAGTTTACGGAAATGAACAAGATCCCGAATGGGCTGATATACGAAATTATATCAAGTCCAGTGCCTCTGCACAAAGAGAATTGGAAGAATTAAGACGTTCCACGCCGCAGAATGACAGAAAAAGAAGGGACCTCTCTCGCCCTCAAGAACTCGGAAGAGGTAAATCCCACGAATCGGAGTCCTCTTCTGATCCAAGGAATGCGAATTCTTTAGAGGAAAAAAAGAAATGGTGGTCTATTTTTACGGGCGAATAAAATAGTTCCCCCTTATTGTAAAAGTCCGAGGGAACATTCATGGAAAAGGAAGCTCAAACATATCTCAGACTGAAACAGTTTGTGGCCCCTTTTTTGGGTTTTGCCGTGAACATCAACGCCTATGGAACGGAACATATTACCCAGGAAGGTAAGCTAATCCTTGTCAGCAATCATAGATCCGACATGGATCCGTTCATTCTTTCGTACACTTTTCCTAGATATATTTCTTGGATCGCTGCGGATTATACGTTTCGAATTCCGATCTTCAAAGACTTAGCCAAATTAGCCGGAGGAATTCCAATGGCAATTGACGGAAAAATTTCTATGGCAAGTATCAAAATGGTACAGCAGGTTTTTAAGAGAGAAGGTGTCTTGGGAATTTTTCCAGAAGGTCACGATTACATGGTTCAAAACGACTTTTTCGCTCCCATGGTGCGATTTCACGAAGGTTTTGCAGCATTCTCAATTCGAAACAAAGTCGATATTCTCCCTTCGGTAATCGTTCCGATTGAAGAAAGTTATTCTGATATTCCGATTCCTTCTTTAGTTCGTTCTTTTATGGGAATGCCTAAGGAAGTCTGCGATATCAAACGGAGATCAATCTACAAAAAGGTCCGTGTTCTTTATGGACCTAAAATCGATCATAGACCTTATCTTGAGGGAAAACTGGAAGATAATTTAAAAAAACTTTCGGATGAAGTTCGAATGAGAATGGAAAATCTACAAAGAACCGAAGTAGCTTAAAATAATTTGAAGTTTAGAAAATTCTAAACTTCTATTTCCCCCGAGAAAATCTCTCTTGCAGGTCCGGTCATCAAAACGCTTCCAGATTCCTGCCATTGAATTCTAAGAGTTCCACCTCTTAAATCGATCTTCACTTCCTTTCCGGATCTTCCCGTTAAATTTCCAGCAACCGTCACTGCACAGGCTCCGGTTCCACACGCAAGCGTTTCTCCCGCACCTCTTTCCCAGGTTCTTTGATAGAAATGATCTTTTCCGCGAACCGTAACAAATTCCACATTCACTCGTTTCGGAAAGATAGGATGTCGTTCGATCAAAGGCCCAATTCCACTTACGGGAAATTGATCACAATCATCCACAAAAATCACACAATGTGGATTTCCCATACTTACCGCGGTAAACTTTAAATTTTTTCCCGCGATCTCAAACGTTTGATCAACGATCACTTCCTCATCCTTCCAATTTATAGGAATTTTGGAAGGGACAAGAATCGGTTTTCCCATATCAACGCTAACAAAATCGACCTTATTACCCGATCCGATCTTGAGATCCACTTCTAAAACACCTGCGCCGGTTTCGATTTTTGGATTTTTAGAATTTGTTAAGCCGTGATCGTAGATGTATTTGGCAACACAACGAATTCCATTTCCGCACATCTCGGAGGAACTTCCATCCGAATTGTACATGTCCATCATAAAATCGCCTTGTTTTGAATTACGAATAAAGATAACTCCGTCACTCCCAATTCCAAAATTACGATTGGAGATTTTTTGAATTTGCTCCGGCGTCAGGCGAATATCAGCCTGAGTGGAATCGATATAAACGTAATCGTTACCGATTCCTTCCATTTTTGTAAACTTAAGCGCGGCCACAGGAACTCCTAGAATAAATTGAATTCTATATTTTCTTAGACTGTTACGGGGGAAATTCAAAAACAAGAAAAAGCCATCCACTTTTTTCTGGCTTTTTCGACTTCAACCGAAGACATTGAAAATTCGACAATTCCCCTGGGGGCTCTTTTGAATCAAATCTGCTATCTTTGCTCAAATACTAAAAATTCTACTGTTTTTGTAGAAAATGGAATCGATATCGTTCGTTGTTCCAATTGTGGTCACGTTTTTTCCACTTATGAACAGGAAGAACACTACGAAGGTTATTGGGACGACGATTCTTCCTATGATCTCGGTTGGTGGGATCACGCCCACAGAGAAATTTATCAGGACTTCATCAAAAAATTTTTAACAGCTCCTTCAGGCAAAATTTTAGACGTGGGTTGCGGACTTGGCTTTTTTGTTAAGCGAATTGAAGATCAAAAACCCGGCTGGGAAGCGACCGGATACGAAATATCCGAAAAGGCAGTTCAATTTGCGAGAAACAAAAACGGATTGAAAAACGTTTTTTCGGGAATCGTCCAAAATTCCGAAATCGCAAAAGAATCTCTGGATATCATCACTCTTTGGGACGTGATCGAACACATTCCCAAACCTCATAGTTTATTAGAATATTTGCATTCTCTTTTAAAACCGGGTGGAATTCTATTTTTACAAACTCCGAATTTTCCAATTCAACTTTTTAAAGCGAAGTTGAAAGTCACTCTGAAAGGCATGCAACCAAACGGTCATTATCTTGAAGCGAAAGATCACATCAATGATTATACCGAAAAGACGATGAGGATGCTCGCAAAACAAACAGGATTTGTGGACTGTAAGTTTACGATTCTCAAACCGATCGCTTCCGTTTCGGGAAGTCAAGGCGGCAGTTTTGGTCCTCTTTTTAAAAAAGTTTATTATTACGCGACTAAAACCATTTGGTTGCTCAGTTTCAAAATGATGAACTTGAACAATACATTATTCGCCATTTTAAAGAAATAATCTCAAAGCAGTTCTTAGATCGTTTGTTTCCAAATAGGAATATTCTCGCTTTCTATCAGAATCGAATTCAAACGAAATCTTTCGTTCTTTCGGACTACTCTGTTTTTTAGAAAAGACAGATGTTATACGAATCGCCGAAATTCCATAACGAAGCGCACCTTCTATGTCATCCTTTAAAGAATCACCTATCATCGAGACGACTTTTTCTTCGGAAACAAGCCGGTTCGCTCCGGAGTAAAATTCCTCCGAAGGCTTTTCTTTTCCGACTTCTTCCGAGCTTAAAATCGCGTAAGGAAAAGTTTTTGGAAATAAAAGATCGAATTTGATCAATTGAGTTTTCAAATTCTCGTTCGTACAAAAAAGAAGTTTATGCTTTTCTGAAATTGTTTTTAAGAGTAAAAAGACTTCTTTATATTCTTTCTCGTACTTTTTCTTACGAATTTTAATTCCCTCCCGAAAGTTTCGGAAATAATCTCTCTCTAATTTTAAAATCCACTTCGGATCCAAAGTTCCCCATTTTGACAGGCACATTTTTTTGAAGTAAATTAAACGAAGCCGATTTGAAGGAGAATCCTTCAGTTCAATTTTTGTTTCTTTTCTTGCAGTCTCATAAAACTCCGAAAATTCCTTTGCGGAAGAGAATCCGTATTCTTTTGCGTTTCTACAAAGTTGTCGAATCGTGGTTTCATAGATTCCGATCGAATCTAAAAGTGTGTTGTCAAAGTCCAAAAAAAGAGCCATTCCTTGCAAAAGAATCTTTTCAATTCCAAATGCAATTCTTTTACCCCATTTTTCCTTGCATGATTGGAGATTCCCTTAAATCTTCCTACAAGTATGGACAACAACCAAAAAACCATTTCCCGTAAATCCTTTCTTGCGATTTTAGGTTTTTGTTTTTCAGCACTTGTAAGCGGAATTTGGTTTTTAAAATTCAGACAGAAAATTTCCGGAAAAATTTTAGGTCCGAATCACGATGTCGGACATAGAATCCGAAGTAACATAGAACCAAACGTAGCCTCCAATATAAATCTTTCCATTTCCGAAAAAGTAAAAGTGTTAATCTTAGGAGGAGGAATCTCTGGATTGAGTGCAGGTTATTATCTTCATAAATCTGGATTTGATGAATTCAAAATTATAGAATTAGAAAACGATTCCGGTGGAAATTCGAGATCAGGACGGAATTCGATCGGTAATTATCCTTGGGGCGCTCATTACTTACCACAACCCGGAGAAGAAGCGGTTCTAGTCCGTAAGTTTCTTGAAGAAAACGAAATCATCGTGGGTAAAGACAAAAATGGAAAACCAATCTACAACGAAAGATATCTTTGTTTCGATCCCGAAGAACGAATCTTCTATCAAGGAAGATGGAACGAAGGTTTATATCCCATAGGCAGTCCTGGATCGCGAGCCGCAAACGAAGAGCAAAAATTCAAGAAGTTTATTCAAAATTGGAGATCAAAAATTGGAAGAGATGGTAAAAAAGCTTTTTCGATTCCGATCGATCTTTCTTCCAGAGATCCTGAATTTTTAAAACTAGATAAAATTAATTTTTTTGAATATATCAAGGAACACGGATTTAAAACAAAAGAACTTTTTTGGTTTTTGGATTATTCCGTTCGTGACGATTTCGGCGGTTCTATGGATACAATCTCCGCTTGGATCGGGCTTCACTATTTTTGTTCTCGTCCCGTGGATGAAAACGGAGAGGACTTGAGTCTTCTCACTTGGCCTGAAGGAAACGGCTTTCTAGTAGAGAAGTTGAGATCTCCAATTCGATCCAAAATTCAAACTGGAACACTTGTAGAAAACGTAAAACCATCAAATTCCAAGAAAGGTAGATTCTTAGTTCGAATTTATACACATTCCACAGGAATACAAAAGGATATTCTTTGCGATTCGATTGTTTATTCCCTCCCGTCCTTCACTCGAAAGTACATTCTAAAAGAAAAATCGGGAATCGCCGACGGCTTGATTTATTCTCCCTGGTTAGTCGCTAATCTAAGTGTTGACAAAGTCCCAACGGGCAAAGGAATTCCTCCTTGTTGGGATAATGTAATCTATCAAAGTTCTTCTTTGGGTTACATCGTTTCCACACACCAAGATTTGCACGGAAGCAGTCGGGAAGAATCTGTTCTCACATATTACAAAGCATTCGGTGAACAAGATACAATTTCCACCCGCAAAAGAATGATAAGAACTTCTTGGTCCTCTTGGAAGGAATCGATTTTATTCGATTTAAAAAAAGCTCACCCGGACATTGAGAAAAGAGTCTACAACATAGACGTTATGACCTACGCACACGCGATGATCCGCCCCGTTCCCGGATTTATCTGGGGAGGACAAAGGGAAAAACTTTCCGTCTCTTATCCGAATCTTCATTTCGCACATTCTGATCTAAGCGGAATCTCCATCTTCGAAGAAGCTCTGGTTCGGGGTTACGATGCTGCACATAAAATTCTCAGAGATCAAAAAACGTGAATTCCAAAGCTTGGATTTTTAAACCATCCGTAGATCTTACATTTATCATTCTTCCGGGAGTTGTTTCTGTACTATTCTTATTTATATTAAAAAAATGGAATATACTTCCTTCCGAAATTAGCCCTTGGACTTGGTTTTGTACGGTTTTACTGATCGACGTAGCGCACGTATACTCTACTCTATTTCGCTCCTACTTCAACGAGGAAGAATGGAAAAAGAAAAGAACTCTTTTGATTACTGTACCGATCGTTTGTTTTTTATCTTCGGTTCTTTTGTATTCTTACGGAGTGATTTGGTTCTGGAGAATCATGTCATACGTTGCAGTTTTCCATTTTATACGGCAACAGTTCGGATTTCTGGCTCTCTATCGAAAAAAAAGCATGTCCGCCCAAATTCCATTTTTATTCGATAAAATCACAGTCTATTTAATGGGTGGTATTCCGATTATATACTGGCATCTCACGGACCAAAAGAGAGAGTTTTCATGGTTTATTGATGGGGATTTTTGGAAGTATCCGATTCCTTCTTTAGCAAACATATTACTTTGGTTTCAACAAACGTGGCTTTGTTTTTATATACTGATTCATACGTATTATTTCATAAGATATCGTTCATTGCCTTTAGGGAAAATTCTACTGGTAGCTAATACTTGGGTGGTTTGGTTTTTTGGGATTGTTTATTTCAATTCCGATTTTTCATTTACGATTACAAATGTAATCAATCACGGAGTTCCATACATATTTTTACTTTTTTATTACACAGTTCAAAATCCTTCGGAGATCAGAATAGAAATATTCAAAAGTGGATCTTGGATTAAAATCCTTCTATGCTTTTTATGCATTTTATTCGCTTTTGCATTCGTTGAAGAATGGATTTGGGACAGTTTTATCTGGAAAGATCATTCTTTCATTTTTAAGAATTCAAGTTTCTATTCCTTCGAACTTCCCGAGTTCGCATCCGCTATTTTGGTTTCTCTTCTTTTTCTCCCTCAATTCACCCATTATATTCTGGACGCGTATCTTTGGAAAATCGGAGAACTCAATCCAAGACTGTTTCACTTTTTTGAAATTTCTGAAAAGAGTTAAAAAATTCGCTCCTTTGAAATTCTATCACATTCGGGACCAGTTTTCGTTTTTAAATAGACAATCCAGGTTTTCCTTTCATAATGACGAAAAAGTTAAACAGGAATGGATCCATGATTATCGTTGAAGGAATCGACTATTTCTTAATACCTGCAGAGAACCCAGAAGTCTCCGCGAAGTTTTATTCTGATATATTCGATTTTGAATCGGTAAATGAAAAATCGGGCGAATACGTCTTGATGGGATTGGATTCGATCAATATTAGGCTTCAAAAGATTTCTGGTTTTAAAAACTCTTTAGGCGAAAGTAAAATTCCGGTTCTAAGTTTTGTTTTAGACGTGGACGATTTTACCGAAGCGATCGCGGAGTTAGAAGAAAACAAGATCTCCATTATCCGCGGACCCGAAACCAATAATAACGGTGAATTCTTACACTTCCTAGACCCTGCAGGCAACGTTTTAGAAATCAGTTATAAAGATTGATTTTTTATAAAAACAATCTGTACACAAAAAAGCCTCTCTTTGAGAGGCTTTTTTATTCTCTAAAGTTCCAAACCATTTCCTCCCGGTTCAGCCTACCTTATCGATAAAAGTACCCTTAACTTTGTAAAAATCCCCGTTTTGCCCGGCTTCAATCGCAAAAGCTCTCTTGTCTGAAACGTTAGCCTGTTTGTTTTCATAAGGCTCGACGTGAATCATCCCTTCTTCCTTAGGGATTTTTCTTGTATCTTTGACTCCTTTTTCTGGAAGCCCTAGCTGAACCGAGGAAACTACCTTCATGATACAACTCCTAACCGAACTCTAACAGATTTACGAAAAAAACCAAACACTTTTTACGGAGAATTTTATTGAATGAATTACGATTCAATAACGTTCTCTGAAAACAGAATCAACTACCGAAAGCCGATCTTACAACTCCCTTTTCCAGTCGTTATAAAATACTGAACCGCATAGTTTTCCGTAAAATTGATGGTTGGATTGTAAACGGGAGCGTCGAAAGTTCCTATGGTATTGGTAGTACAATTTTTCGAAAAATATTTCACGGTCACCAGGTTATCACATTCAAAAGTAAGAATCGTTTCTCCCACTTCCCTAAGATTGGAACGGAAAGCCTTTGTCGAATAATTATCTGTAAATTTAACCGTTTGAGAATCGGGGTAGTTAATCGCGGTTTCATCCCCATAAATATTGCTGTAAGCCTTATAACAATCCACGTAGAATTTTCTCGCGGAACAATTATAACCGTCGGTTCCGTTAACGGTATCGCAAAATCCGTCCGCCTTTGAAACGGTTAAAAAACCCGCGGTTGCTCCGGTAGGAACGGTAGTGATGATTTCCGTGGTCGTTATTGAAAAGATTGTACCTGCAAGTCCATTAAACTTTACGATCGTATCCGTAGAATTCGGAATAAAATTTCTTCCTTTGATTGTAATTTGAGTTCCAGTATAAGAAACTCCATCCGTTTGAGGAGGAGAT
>NZ_AHMT02000001.1:72500-75000 GCF_000243815.2 Leptospira alexanderi serovar Manhao 3 str. L 60
GGAAGCGTTCCAAGTGGAAAAACAGAAATAACTGATTGAAAATAAGGCAATTAACCACAACACGATCGTAGTTATTTGATTGAATTTCGGAAAATCGTTTTTGGGATAACGTGCGATAAACTGCCCGATGTGCAAAATTGCGGGAAGAATGAAGCCTACTGTAATCCAGCGATGATATGCCGCAAAAGGATGATAAAGAAATGTAGCGACAACATAACCAAATTGGAATATTCCAAGAAAAAAAGTCCCAATTGCCAAATGTTTCGTGCCCGATACTTTTTGATCAATAAAAAGAAACACACCGGAAACGAGCATGGAAGTTAAGAACAGTAACAAACTCCCAAAAGAATAATAATTTAAAAACACGTTGTTCGAGACGAATCCAGTTTCGCCCATAAACTTAATAAACCTTTTTTTTAAAAAATTTTTAATCGATTCCGAAGGAATCGGTTTTTATCTTTTAGAACAAACGTTACTTTAACTGTAAGAATCTTCTTTTCAATGATAAAATTAGAATCAATTCGATTTAACGAATGATTGGAGATCTTATTTCAAAAATATATCACTTAAGTGATCGCAAAAAATTATAGGCTTACCAAAAATTTTATTTTTAAGACAAACAATGAATTTTCATAATATGTTTTTTATTTTAGGGAAATTAGAGTTTTTGAAAAATTAATTCCGGATGGCTTTAATTTCATTACGACAGACGAGTCATGCGGTTTGGTACTATAAATTATACAATTTTTCAATAACTCTATTGTATAAAAGTTCCGAGGATGGATTCCTTTTGGAAAGTTTTCCAAGTATAAACTTCATAAGGACCGGGAATAACCCATCCTTTCAATAAACTGGACCAATTTTTATTTCGAATAGATTTCAGTTTTAAAATTACTTCTTTTGTCGTTTTAGGAGAATTTTCAAAAACCAATTTTTTGACAAAATCCCGATATCCCACAGGACCTAATTCTTTATAAAGAATATATTGAACTTTTAAAGCTTTATTATAAAAGACAGAAGTAGCCGAAGGATATTTCTGTCTAAAATCCGGATCCAATGGAAAATCTTTTCCGCCTTGAAGACCTTCTTCTGTATCCCACTCTTCAGCGATTGAAATAAGCTCTTCCTTTGTGAGATCGATTTTCTTTTCTTTGTACAAAACAAAAGGTAAAAAAGAAACCAATCCTTCACTCAACCAAGCTAAATCTGAAAAGTAAAAATGCCCGAGTTCATGAAACAATAACGCCGGATACCCTATGGGAGAAAGATCGGGTTCCATAAAAATTCCACGCGTTGTTCCCAAATCCCCGGAGATATTATTGTATCCTGTGACTCTGGTTCCGTTTAGAAAAATCTGATCTTGGATTATCAAAAGAACCTTATATTTTTCGGAAGCCTTTTGGTCCTCAAATATAGATGCACTGGCTTCGTGAAAGGAGATACCGGAATAAGATTCTAAGGCTCTAAAAAAATCGGAGGTTTTGCGGTGAGCAAATTCGTTCCAATTGCTACTTTGGGAATTATTTCGAATTTCAAGTATAAGTTCCCCTCGATTTAGAGGAATCCTTCGAATCCATTTATTCTTATCCGAATAAAGATTAATAGAAATTAAGAATAAAATTCCTAATAAGAATTTACGCACGATCTCTTTCGATAAGTTTTAAAAGTCTTTCCCCGTTTTGATTTCCGGGATCTAAGTGTATTAATTTTCGAGCCATTTTTTCGGCGAGATCAAATTGGTCCATTAAGCGATAGATATCGGAAAGATTAACTAAATTAGATAAGTTATCCGGTTGAATATCGTTTAGTTTCAAACTCGCTTGAAGAGCTTGTTCATACTTTCCTACTTTTTTATTTGCAATGGAAAGATAAAACCAATACTCATGTAACCCTGGATCAGTTTTGAGGTAATTATTTAAAACTTCAATCGCTGTCGTATAATCCTTACCTTTAAAACTCAAAAGACCCAAAAGTTTATTGATTCTTTGATTTGCGGTATCGTTCGTATATCCTGTCTTGAGAAGTTCGAGAGCTTGATCTATTTTGCCATTTTTATATAGCTGCTTTGCGTCTTCATAGATCATATCTGGATTTAAAGCGACTTCGATTCTATCATCGGAGGTGAACATTTCATCCAACTCGTCCTTTTTGGCTTCAGCTTGAAATTCGACCTTTAAAAGGGAAAGATCGTCCGTTAATTCTCCATGCTTGCGGATTTCAGTTTCAATATCTTCTAAGTTTCCTTTTCCGTTTTCCACGTTTAAAAGGAATAAATTCTCGTCTTCGTTGATCGTTCTCACTGTATCTTCAGAAGTAAGATCGATATCGTCTCGACCATCCGATCCGAGAATTAAAACGTCTCCTTTTTTTAATTCGAAATTTTGCACTTGAAAATCGAACTCCGAATCCAATCCCAATTTACGGAGCTGAAGTCCCGTTTCCAAAAAGCTGGCCTTTCCATCTCGATATAAAACTGTAAACGGGTGTTCTGCATTGAAGT
>NZ_AHMT02000001.1:77500-82500 GCF_000243815.2 Leptospira alexanderi serovar Manhao 3 str. L 60
ATAACTCACTTAAAAGAAAAACTTTGGTTAAAAATTTTCGTTGGAATGCTAGCCGGAATTTTTACTGGGATCCTACTCGGTTCCGATTTGTCTTTGGTCAATAGAAATACCGCGCAACTTACCACTTCTTGGCTTGTTATACCGGGGCTTATATTCATCAACCTCTTACAGATGATTATGGTACCTTTGATCTTCTCTTCTATTATTCTCGGAATTTGTTCCGCTGAAAATATAGAGAATGTTAAAAAACTAGGAATCGGAACCTTAATTTATTTCGTTTTTACAACTTTCATCGCGGTTACAATTGGAATTACACTATCACTCTGGCTGGAACCGGGAAAATCAACGACTCAAATTAAGAATACTCTGAATTCAAACATTCCATCTGCAACTGAGATTCCGACTCTAGACAAATATCCTGAGTTGTTCATGTCCTTCTTTCCAAAGAACCCGTTTCTTTCAATCACTCAGGGAGAAATGTTAAACGTAATTGTGTTTTCTATTTTGCTCGGAATTGCGATTCTTTCGGTTTCAAAAGATCTATCAAAACCGATTCTTGAAATTTTGAATTCGGTTTTTCAAATCAGCATGAAAATCGTGAATTGGGCGATGGCTTTGACTCCGTTTGCCGTTTTCGGTCTAATGGCAAAGGCGATCTCCTCCATCGGCGTGGAATTGCTCGTCACTCTCGGCGTTTATATGAGCGTCGTTCTACTCGGACTCGTTTCAATACTCGGAGTTTACTCAATCATTCTTATATTTTTAGCGAAAAGAAATCCGATCGACTTCTTCTCAAAGATCGCAAGTTTACAACTTCTAGCGTTTTCAACTTCGAGTTCCGCTGCGGTAATGCCAGTTTCAATTCAAACAGCGACGGAAAACCTAGGAGTGAAAAAAAATATCGCGGAGTTTATCATTCCTGTCGGAGCCACGATCAATATGGACGGGACCGCTCTTTACCAAGCAGTTGCGACAATTTTCTTAGCGCAATATTTCGGAATCGAACTAAGTCCAACTCAGTTGGTCTTTATTCTTTTTGCAACTGTCGGAGCTTCGATCGGAACTCCGAGTACACCCGGAATCGGAATCGTGATTTTGGCTACGATTCTTGCGGGGTTGGGAATTCCCACGGAAGGAATCGGAATTATTTTAGGAGTGGATCGTTTTCTGGACATGTGTAGAACAACCGTCAACGTTACCGGAGACATTACCGCTTCCTGTGTAATGGACAGGATAACTTGATTGAGATATAAATTTTACCGACTTACGTTCTATAACATTCTCGCCAATATTACAGTACCTTTAACTAGCTTAGTCGATATAAGTATATTAGGAAATCTTGATTCTTATATCTTTATGGCGGGAACCGCGTTATCCGGAATTCTTTTCGATTTCATTTTTTGGATGTTTGGCTTTCTAAGAATGGGAACCACGGGGTTGACCGCCCAAGCCACCGGAGAAAAGAACGAAAAGGAATCTCTTTTTATTCTAACTCGATCCATTACTCTAGCCTGTTTTTTCGGAACGATGATTTTTCTTCTTTCTCCTTGGATTTGTGAAATTGGATTTCAAATTTTACACGGAAACACCGACGTCAAAGCGGCCGGTCTTGCTTATTTTAAAGCGAGAATTCCCGGTTCCATTGCGGTTCTTTGTAATTACGTATTTACGGGCTGGTTTTTAGGAAGAGAAAAGAGTTCGACCGTTTTGATCGCAACCGTTATCGGAAACGGAATCAACGTGATTCTGGACGTCTGGTTTATCCTTAATTTAGGTTGGGAGGCGTATGGAGCCGGCTTAGCGACCAGCATCAGTCAGTTTGGAATGTTGATCGTTTTTATTTTTGCGTTTCTCAGAGAATTGAAAATTGAGCCTAGCTTAAAACTATCTTTTCTAAAAGACAAAAATCTATTTTCCATTCAAGGCTTTTCTTTTCTTCTTCATCTGAACAAAGACATCTTTTTGAGAACTTTATTTTTAATTTTTACATTTAGCTTATTCCGAAATTTCAGTTCGGAATTGAGTACAGAAATTTTAGCGGCGAACTCAATTCTACTTCAACTGATTCTTGTAAGTGCCTATTTAGTCGACGGGGCCGCGTTTGCTACGGAAAGTCTGACCGGAAATATATACGGTGAAAAAAATTGGAAACTTCTGAAAGAACTTCTTTATCTGGCTCTTTACAATAGTATTTTTTTCACTTCGATCTTTCTGGGATTTGTTTTTCTATTTCCGAATTTCACGTTCGGAATGATCACAAATAGCAACGCAGTTTTATCTTTGTTGAAGGAATACCGATTTTGGTTGTTTCCTGTTTTAGAAATCGGAGCCGTCGCATTTATCTTGGACGGTTTTTTTATAGGACTCACACAAGGGAAAATTCTCCGTAATTCGATGTTGGTCAGTGCCACTCTTTTCTTTTTCCCCATTGCATATCTTGGAAAAATCAAACAAGATAATCATCTCCTTTGGCTTTCTCTTGTTTTACTCATGATCGGAAGAGTTTTGACTTTATCCGTTCAGATAAAAAAATTCTTTCAGAGTTCTAAACTAAAAAACGCGGCTACGATAAGCGCTTGAACAAAAGGTTTTAAGATTTTTTCTCTCTGCGTTATTATCAAAGAACAATAGAGTTGTTGAAAAATTAATTCTCTATCTGTTTCTACTTCATTGAAACGGATGTTTGAAGCGGTTTTGTTAATCTGAACCATAGAATTTTTCAACAACTTTAATATAACGAGAGTTCGGCGTAAGAAATCCATGATTTATTTTTTTGTAGGAATTCGGAATTTGAACTTTGTAAATCTATTCTTAAAATGTGGGTAACTACCACAAATCACGATTTTATGAACAAATTCTGAAATTGTAGGAATTTCTACTTTTAGAAAATTCTTTCTCATTTTCAACCGCAGAGCTCACGTTAATATAACATTTCCGACTATTTGTATTCTTTACGACTTTTTCTAAAGTCTTACAGTTTCGAAATCATTCCAAAATCACCTGAATCTCAGCCGGAATATTTTTCCATTCCTCCGAATCTCTGCTTTTGTAAAAAATTGGAGATTGAATGTCATTCCAGTTTTCGGCTTGAAAGAGATCGATACTTTCTTCTCCTTTTTTAAATACTCGGGAAGATTCGTCCGAAGAAAGTTTTACGTTTTGAATAGGAGCCCACCCAAAACCGGGAATGTAAACGTCTATCGTATCCTTGAAGGAAACGGAATCGGGCCCAGAAATGGAAACCGTATATTGAGAGCGCACTGGAACACCCGAATCTAAAAGGTTTTTTTTCAAAGCGGATATCGTGCTTCGAAACAATCTCGCATCGAAGATCTTATCCACATAGTAAGAATTCCTTTGAGTTTCCAGAGATTCTCCTTTGAGAAAGGGTTTTAGATCGTCTCCAATACTTTCCCTCTTTTCCAAAAAGTCGTCGGTCACATAGTAGCGGATGTTTTGAGTTCTTACTTCAAAAGAATATTCTAAAGTTTGTTTTCCTTTGGAATCGTCCACTCCGAGGATTTTTACGAAGGCCTTTCCATTTCCGATAAAATCCTGTTTAAATCCGGGTTGGTTTATTTTTAAATTTCGAATTCTTTGATGCTCAGTCGTTGGAGGTTGAAAAATTCCAAGCGACCCTCCTGCAATCGAGAGTTGGTTTAACGAAAAAGTAACTCGGATCTTCATAAGATGAATCGTTTCTCCAGAAGCAATAAAACGATCCGTTTCAACAAAAGAAATTTTTCGAACTTCTTTTCCAGCCCGATCAACTATGAAAATTTTGCTTCCTAAAAAAACCATTCCTCTGATTTCTTTAGAAGGTGTTTTGATAGAACCGGTAATCGCTCCGTTATCCGGATTGTATCGATAGATGCTCCCGTCGGAAGAATCGGAAACCCAGATCGAATCTCTTGCAAAAACCAAATCTCTCGGTTGAACCCGATCCGTTAAAAACCCCCCGATTAGTTTTCCGGTCGCTTTATCTAGAATAGAAATTTTTCCGTTTTCTTGATCGAGAATGTAAAGTAAAGAATTCTGACTAGCAATCCCTCCGATTTTTTCGATCGGAACCGGAATTCTTTCCGTAACGCCGCCTGTATTGGGTTCCACTTTTAAAACGAGTTTTCTTGCACCGACAAAAATTCTTCCTTCGCGCGGATCAAAACTGATTCCGGCGAGAAAAGGAATGTTCAATGAAAACGATTCTTGCCTTCCGTTCGGATCGACTCGATACAAAGACCTATGTGTAGAATCGAGATACCAAAAGTTTGTACCGTCGTATGTAAGACCGTATGCGTTTTCCGTAAGTTTGATTTCCTGATCTTGGTCGAAAACCGGAGTCGAAACTACAAAAAGGAGGATGATCAAAGACCTAAATAAACCGACTTGAGCGAAATCCATATTTCCTCAGCAAGACCCGGTCGATTTATATCCGTTCCAAGTTGGATCGGAGAAGGTACAAAAATAAAAATCAGCGTAAATAAAATCAACAGACCGCCAATTTTTCGAATTCGATCCAAAGGAACCCCCGAGTCGGGAACAAAAGGGTGTTCTACTTTTATGATGAAATAAATCAGAAAACCCCACAATAACCAGGAAAAATTCCATAAACATAAGAGCAAAAAAACCGTAAAAAGATAATAAATCCAATTTCTATATCTTTCGCCAAAAACGGAATAAATTACATGCCCTCCATCGAGTTGACCAAACGGAAGCAAATTGATGGCGGTCACAAGAAGTCCAACCCAACCGGCCTGCGCCAAAGGATGAATCCAAACGTCTTGAGCAGTCGGATCGAAAGGTCCTAAAATCCATTGATTCATAGTGATCGTAAAAATGGATTCTCCAAAAGAAATTATTCCCGGATTTTCTCTCACAGAATCAATCGGAACCAAAGAAGACAAATAGATTCCTACAATGTAACAAGGCACGGAAAGAATTAAACTCATCAGGGGGCCCCAAATTCCTATGTCGAAAAGTTGTTTTTTATTCCGAATCGG
>NZ_AHMT02000001.1:87500-105000 GCF_000243815.2 Leptospira alexanderi serovar Manhao 3 str. L 60
AACTTTTTCTAGGATGCTACAATTTGGCACTTCGAGCTTTTTAGTCCCTTGCGTTAAAAAGGTCGGGAAAATTGAACTTATTACAAAATAGTTTATAATATGTGAACATGTTTAGGGATAAAGTAAGGTCTTTTTAGGAAATTTATTATAAACCAAAAAGAGACTATAAATTCACTTTTAAAAAAGATTTCCTTTTCGATATTTGGTTCTATGGCTTTTCGAATTTTGTTTTTTTCGATTTTTTTGTGTTCTTTCTTAACTTCGCTGTATGCCGATTTGAAAGAAGGTAAAAAGGCTTATGCAAAAAAGGACTTTTCCAAAGCCATGGACGAGTTCCAAAAGTTTAACGATGCAAATCCGGCTTCCGGTGAAGCTTGGATGTACATGGGTTATATCTACGAATATAGAAAGGATTATCCCAAATCCATTCAAAGTTTTAAAAAAGCAGTCAGTCTTAGTTTACCTAAAAAGGATTTGGTTAACTGCTATCAAAAAATCATCCTCTATTTTAACTATCAAAGGGATTATCATGAGGTGATTTCTTACTCAAATCGACTTTTGAGAATTGATCCAGATTTAACTCATATTCAGAAAATAAAAGCTACTGCGGAGGAAAGACTTTCTTCCGGTCACGTGGTGCATCATCGTCCTAAAAAACATACGGAAGAATCGGAGATTGATGGACCGAATACGGAAGAGGATTATCTTAAAATTCTTAAAAAAGAACCGAACGACGTTTCCGCTCGTTGGAATCTTTCTCTTGTTTATGCAAATCATAAAAAGTTTCAACAGGCAGAAAATCTTTTGGAAGAACTTGTGAGGGACTTTCCCGAAAAAGATGATTATCTTTATAAATACGGTGTTATTCTCATTCGTCTTGAAAAATACTCGGAAGCTCTTGAGGTTTTAGATAAACTCGAGGATAAGATCGGAATGAACAATCCTAAAATGTTATATTATACAAATTTAAACCAAGCAGTTGCATATCATAAAATGAAGCATTATGAAGAGGCGGTAAAATACTATAGAAAATCTTACGCTGTAAACGGCACGATCCAACCTTTAATCGGGTTGACGAAACTTAAATACGAGATTAAAGATTGCGAAAATTCGATTAAAACTGCAGAGAAGGCGCTTGAATTCGGTGAAAGGACACATGAGATTCGAATGTACTTGGCCCTTTGCAAAATTCAAAATAAGGAAGAAAATGAAGGATATGCCATATTAAAGGAAATTGCCTCCAAACTGGAAAAAGAAAATCCCGAGTTTAAGAATTTGCCCGATGTTTACAACGACGGAATTTTAAAATTAGCCCGTTACTATACGAATCATGGAGAATACACAAAAGCCCTTCGTTATTTTCATTCTGTTCAAGTTTCTGAGGAAGAGGAAAGAGAATATCGTTTTTATCTGGGTAAAGCTTATTATTATACCGGAAAGGTAGATCAAGCGATTTTACTTTTAGTAAAAGTAAACGGTTCCTCAGGCGCGTATTACTTATTAGCAAAATGTTATGCGAATAAGGACGATCTTGAAAAGACTATGGAATATATACGTAAAGCCGCAAATATGAAACCAGAAATTTGGTCGGCCGCGGCGGAAGAAAAAGAATTCGAGCGGTTCAAGGAAAAATCTTCCTTTAAATCTTTTTTAGAGACTAAGGGATCGAATCAAGAAACGAATCAAAATTCTCAGGCTTTGGATAAGACTTAAATCTTATTGTAGAGCCTCTTAAAAATCATCCTTAAAATTATGTAAGGTCTTTGATAACTTTCGTTATAAACAGAAAACAAACGAATTTACATTTGTAAATCCTATACGGGAAACAATTTTGTAGTTAGATTCTACTATTAGAAAGTGTTTTATGCAAAATGGATGGGCCCCTTTCGGGTTTGAAAGAGATGAGTTAGATGCAAGCATTTATCCCGAAACCTTGAAAGAAATCAGCTATAATCATTCGTTAAATTTTCAATGAAACGCGGTAGTTCCCACAGATTGTGTCCTCTTAGATAATTTGTGAATTTTAGAGCAATCTTTTTGTTGTTTAATTCCTATAGGAGCTCCTACATTCTTAGGGGAATTCCGCCATACTTGCGGATAAGATCTTATCAATACGAATAGAAAGTTCGGTTCGTATTTTACCCTTTTCTTGAATTGACGACAATTGGATAGTCTTCTTACGAGAAATATTATGGATGTCGTTCCAACTACTGCGATCGCGGATAAGAAAATGTTAAAGTAGATTTCTCAGTCGGATTAAAGAATTCAAGTCCACTTGACCGGGCGCTTTCGGTTCGTTCAAGCAACAATAAGTGAAAATAGAGCCGAAAGAATCGGGGAACACTCTTGAAATTATTCCTAAAGGTCCCATACAGATTCCTGTGAAAAGTATATTTGATTTTTCGAATTCGTTTGCAACCTTCCTAAAAGAGAAGAGAAACTCTGTCAGTTCGTGAGTAGAATTCGGAAATACGGCAAATTTATAAACTAAAGGAAGGATTGAGTTGTACTTTTTTCTTTCTAAGTAAGGATCCTTATGAATCCAATCCCTGATTTCTTGTTCCGACAAAATTCCGTCGAATTTATGAACGGATCGCACTAAACCGAAACTACCGTCTGCGTATATTTTAAAAAGATCGTTGGAGCGATTTAATTCCAAGTCAAGATAATGATTCTTAGGATCGATTCTAGAAACTACTTGATAAAAATCGAATTCTTCTTTTTTAGACGACGTAACTTGATCGGTGTCGCCTGCTTGTCTGTAAGTGAAAATACATTTCGCGCTCAATTTTTCGATTTTATCCGCGAGTTTTTGTCCAATGTTTTTCGGAGAAAATAGGTCGAGACGAATTTCGATCCAATCGCAA
Organism: Leptospira alexanderi serovar Manhao 3 str. L 60; assembly: GCF_000243815.2. GTDB lineage: Bacteria > Spirochaetota > Leptospiria > Leptospirales > Leptospiraceae > Leptospira > Leptospira alexanderi. Next base: position 90,368 of record NZ_AHMT02000001.1, read on the forward strand.
GCAGGATGTTTTTCAAGAGAAAAAAATTCGTCTTCGTTTATCGTAAGAACGATTTTAAATTCTCGAATGTTCATGAATTAAAGACCTTTTTGCAAAAGATCGTGGATGGAAACGATTCCGATCAATTTTCTAAAATCATCTACGATCGGTGCGACCGAAATCGGATTCGGCCTGGATTCCATTTGTCTCAAAACTTCATAAGCGTTCGATCCAGATTGAAACATAGTGGGATTCGGATTCATCAATTGCTCTGCTGAAATGGAAGGATCCAGTTTACCTTCTTTCAATTTTTTACGAATGTCAAAGTCTGTAATGATTCCCAGAAGTTTTCCAGATAAATCCGTAACTCCCGTAGCGCCTTGCCTCTTTACGGTAATCTCAGTGAGTATATCTTCTAATTTAGCGTCCGGTAATACTTTTGCTAGGTCTTTTCCATTTCGCATAACGTCATCTATTTTTAAACTTAGGCGTTTACCGAGGCGTCCCGCGGGATGATAGAGCGCAAAATTTTCTTTTTTGAAATTTTTCAACTCCATCAAACACATGGCAATCGCATCTCCCAAAATCAAAGCGATCGTAGTGCTGGAAGTGGGGGCTAATTCGAGAGGACAAGCCTCTTTTAAAACGGGAGTTATTAAAACGATGTCGGATTCTTTTGCAAGTTTGGATTCGACATTAGCCGTCATCGAAATTAGTTTTGCGCCGATGTTTTTGATTGTAGGGATTAGATTTAACAATTCTTCGCTTTCACCCGACTTGCCGATTGCGATAATTACGTCTTCGCTAGAAATGATACCCGCGTCTCCATGAGCTGCGTCGGCGGGATGTAAAAAAATGGAAGGTGTTCCCGTTGAAGATAACGTAGAAGAGATTTTTTTACCGACGTCCCCGGATTTACCGACACCGGTCACGATCAGTTTTCCTTTGGATTGGAGAATCAGTTCGATCGCTTGTTTGATTGAGGGATCTAAATTTTTTCTAAAATGGAGAATGGATTCTATTTCCGTATCAATTGCTTTTTCTATCTTTTCAAAAATTGGATCCAAGGGTTTCCTCCAATTTTAACGTTTTTACATCCAAAGTTACCGAAGTCATCAAATTCATTCCAGGAAATTTGACGATGATTTGTTCCTCGTTTTTTCTCTGGATAATTTCGGCTTTAAATCCCGCAAAAGGCCCTTCTTGAATGAGAATCTTTTTGCCCGGAAGAAGTCTTTCCTGGATTTCAACTTGAATTCTGTCCGGGTATGTTTCCAAAAAAATCCGAACTAAGTTAAGATCTTCGTCTGGAATTACGTAGGGTTTTCCAGCGTAGAATACGAAATGGTGCGCTCCGGGTAATTGTAAAATTTTGACTCTGTCTTGAAAAAATGAGATTTTTACGAAAATATAAGAAGGGTACATCGGCTCTTCGACGACTTTCCAACGGTCGGACCATTTTTTCTTTTTAGAAATTAAAGGAAGAAAGCATTCGATTTTTCTTTCTTGGAGTAATCGTTTTAATTTTTTTTCAGCTCTAGGATTGGTATAAAGAGCATACCATTCGTTGACTTCAGAATTCTCTATCATATACTTTAAAGGAAACCGGAATGATCAGGCTTGTTCCCTCTTTAAGATCGAATTTCCAAGTTCTCAGGGCCCTATTGAATTCGACTTCGAAGATCGAATATTTACAAGGGTGAAGAGTTTTGAAAATTTCGCCTTTTCCGTCAGATTTTATTCTTACTTCCCAAGAACAATCCGATTCCAGTCTTTGGTCGAGAGCTCCTTGCGGAAAGTGAATTTCATTCTTAAATTTTTCAATTTCTTTTTGTAAAGTCCCCACGTTATTCGAATTTTCAGACATAAAAGATTTGGAATTTTCACCCACACCTTCTTGTAAAAAACTCAGAGTTACGCTTTGACTTACTCCCTTTTGGAGATGGATTTTTAAATCCTCAGTTTGTGGAAATTTAAAGAAAGTCGTAGAAAAAAAAAGAAATAATAAAATATGAAATGAACCGGAGATAAAAAAAGAAAGCTTAGCGCTCATAAACCTATCCTTTTGATATAGACCAATATTGTAAATATCTATGAAAAGTTTTATTTGGATTTGGACATTTTATCGAACATCACAAACGAGTTATGAATTTGTTTTGAGCTTATCCAATCGAAAGGATGTATTGTTTTATCTTAGTAAATGAAATAAATAATTGCTTGGTTGATCGTATCTTTGAAGGACTCGAAACATGTAAAGTCCTAACAACTCAGGCGTCTCACTCGACGGGTTTGGGGCAGACTCTAAATTTTGGTACTTATTTTTGTAGATATAAGTAGTAATTTGCAAAAATCAGTTAGAACCATCTCAAAGCGTTAATCTTTTATGAATCAACTTAAAAACTTTGTAAAGGCTAATCAAAGTAAAGAGGCTTTCAGGGTAGATTTTATAATTAACGTATGAAATCTATGCAAAGAACTCTAAGAAAACGTTACGTTAAAATTAAAAACAATCATGATTCAAATCAAGAAAACAGCGCATGTCGTGAAAAATCCGCACTCCTTAAGGGCCATGAGCGCGTATCTAACTTTGATAGATTATATATTTAAACTACTTAAATATAAGAAATGAAAACAAGTCTATAGCATATTCAATTTTATTAATTATTTCATGTGACTTTTATTTGTTCTGGTTAACTTTCTATGTTCATTTCTTTTTCATAGTTATTTGAAATTTTTCTTTTAACTACTTGGTACTTATTTTTTATGTAATGAATAAGGATTTTGAATGAGAAAAAATCTTCCGGTTACAAATCAAGAGGTAGAAGTACCTACCAACGCGGTTCTAATTTCACGTACGGATGCTAAAGGGAGAATCTCATATGTAAGTCAAGACTTTGCACATATTAGTGGTTTTTCCGAAAGAGAAATGATAGGTGAATCTCACAATCTTATCCGCCATCCGGCCGTTCCTTCTGAGGTATTTCGAGAAATGTGGGAAACAATCAAAGGAGGGAATCCTTGGAGTGGGGTTATAAAAAACCGAGCGAAGTCGGGAGATTATTATTGGGTAGATGCCACCATTACTCCGGTGATGAGTGAGGGTATCGTATCTGGTTATATGTCTGTCCGAAAAAAAGCGACTCAGAAACAAATCCAAAGAGCGGAAATTCTTTTCGACGAACTACGGAATACGAAGTCGTTCTTCTGGAAACTAAGCGCGGGTATTCGAGCGTTATTCAAAAAATTAGGACTTTCTGGAAGAATCGTTTTATATGTTTTATTCGTTTTTGTTCCTTTGCTGTTCGCAAATTTCGAATGGATCCGAAACGGTTTGTTTTTTTTACCCGTCTTTGGTATTGTCTGTGGAACGATTGGAGTGCTTCTTTTGGTAAAGACGATTCTGAATTATCGAAAAGGGATCCGCGAAGTCATTTCAATTCAAAAAGAGATCGTATCTGGAAACTTTCTCATAGAAATTCCCGAAAGAAAAGGAAGTTCCGAAATATTTGAAATTCATTCCGGCCTTCGTATACTTGTAATCAGCATTTGGGGATTGTTGGTTCAGATCAAAGAGAATTTCGAAAAGAATCAAGAACTTTATCGATATCTTTCTGAGTCGACCGAACAATTTCAATTAAAAACCCACGATCAGGCCGCTTCCGTGGAAGAGACCGCATCTGCGTCGCAGGAGTTGTCTTCAACTTTGGATGGAATCGTAAAATCGATTCATTTGCAATCGTCTAGTTTAACTGCAATCAACGATGGGATCGGAAAAGTAAACGAATCGATTCAAAACGTATCTAAATCAATGAATAGTCTTGCTTCTCAAACTACTTCCATAAAACAAAAGGCTTCTCAAAGCGAAGAAACATTCGAAAGGGCGATTCTCGCAATGAACGAAATTAAGGAATATTCTAACGGAATTTCAAAGATCGTCGGAATTATCACTTGGATTTCGGAAAAAACGAATTTGTTATCATTGAACGCATCCATCGAATCCGCAAGAGCGGGCGAAGCGGGAAAAGGTTTTAGCGTAGTGGCGGAAGAGATATCAAAATTAGCAGATCAGACTCGAAAATCAATTAAGGATATTATCACCCTAATCGACAATACTACGAAAGCAGTCGATCTTGGAGCGGAAAAGTTTCAAAGATCTCTAACTATCGTTAGTCAGCTTACGGATTATATTAGCGAAGTGAATTCTTCTGCGACGATCGTAACAGCGTCTCTGTTTGCTCAAGTGGAGAAACTAGCTGAGATCAGAAAAAATACAGATCAAGTCAGTCGACTCGGTGAAACTGTAAGCGAATCTTCCGGGTTTCAAAAAACCGCTTCTGAAGAAATTTCTTTATCGATGCAGAATATTGCGGAAAATTCCGAATCCATTGCTAGAACTTCGAAAGAGATAAAACAACTTGTGGACGAATCGATTCTCAAAGCGACAAAGTTGTATGAAATTCTAAAACATTTTAAAACGTCTTAGGCCCATTTTAAAACCTCAAAAAATATCTCTAAACGTTCGGCAAGTTTCTAAAAAAATGCAGTAGTTTCCACGATTAACGTCGTATTGACGGTTTTTCCCGTCGTTTAAAATTGTAGTAGTTCCTACATTTTGAGGTTTTGAGACGGGCTTTAATTTTTCTCGGAAATAAAAAAATCTACCGATAAATAGACCAATGGGGAATCGGTTTCTCAGACTGACGATTTTTATTTCCATAGTGCTCACACTTTTTTCCTTTTGGGATCATCGTCTTGTCGGTTATCTAAAAGACTTTGTCGTTTTCATTCATGAAATCGGTCATGCGGTTGCCGCTTTGTTGACCGGAGGTTCGGTTCATACGATCGAACTTCACGGAAATGAATCAGGAGAAACCATAGCGATACCAAGTTCTGGAACCAGCTCTTTTATTTTCGTAGTATCTGCTGGATATTTGGGGTCTTGTTTGATGGGAGGTTTTTTATTAAACCGGGGTTTTTCCGGAAAGATGATACGCCCGACCTTGATTTCCTTCGGAACGATTCTTTTGCTCATGACGATTTCTTATTCCAAACCCGGAAATCTCGCTCAATATATCGGAATTCTTTGGGGTTTAGGATTTGTGATACTTGGATTTTTCAATCTTAAAATCAATCGATTCGTTCTTGTTTTTATAGGAACGAGTATTTCTCTTTATAGTTTGTACGATCTTTTGGATTTTACCGGAAACATCGCGTATACGGATGCGGGGATTATGGCGGCGTGGATTACGGGAGCAAATCCTACACAGGGAGTTCCGAAATCCGTGATCGTCTTGGGATATTTGATTGCTCTCCTTTGGTCCTTTTTTAGCTTATCCATCATATTTGTATCTATTAAAAAAGTTTTCCAATCAAGTCTTCAAGAGCAAGAAGTTCCACAAACAGAAAATTCTTTCCAAGAGAACGAAAATACGGAAGTACCGTTTCCGGGAGAAGTAACTCCCGAAGTTATGGAATGGTTTTTCAGTAAGGGACTTGATTTAAACGGAAAACCCTTGCCGACGGAGTTTTTGGAAAAAGAAGAATTATGAATCAACGAAGAATATTAATCACTGGCGGTGCTGGATTTATCGGATCTCATCTGTGCGAAAGGCTTTTGAAAGAAGGTAACGAAATCATCTGTTTGGATAATTTGCATACCGGAAGAAAGAAGAACATTCAAAAACTTTTGAACGATCCCAAGTTCGAATTTATCAGACATGATATAACGGATCCGATCAAGCTCGAAGTTGATCAGATCTACAATATGGCTTGTCCTGCAAGTCCGGTTCACTATCAATCCAACGCGATTAAGACGATCAAGACGAACGCCTTAGGTATGATGAATATGCTCGGTCTTGCAAAAAGAGTGAAAGCTAAAATTCTTCAAGCGTCCACTAGCGAAGTTTATGGGAACCCGTTGGAGCATCCGCAAAAAGAAACGTATTGGGGAAATGTAAATCCGATCGGAATCAGAAGTTGTTACGACGAAGGAAAACGAGTCGCGGAGACTCTTTGCTTTGATTATCAGAGAAATCATAAAGTGGATATTCGTGTGATTCGAATTTTCAATACATACGGACCTAGAATGCTTCCAAACGACGGAAGAGTGGTTAGCAATTTTATCGTGCAAGCACTTAAAAAAGAAGACATAACATTGTATGGAGAAGGTGAACAAACCCGTTCTTTCTGTTATGTGGATGATTTGGTTGATGGGATCATTCGTATGATGAATATCGAAGGTTTTAATGGTCCAGTGAATCTCGGAAACGATGGAGAGTTTACCGTTCGTGAATTAGCCGAATTGGTTTTGAAAGAAACGGGCTCTGCGTCCAAAATCGTTCACAAGCCATTGCCTCAGGACGACCCGGCGCGTAGAAAACCCGATTTAACTCTCGCAAAACAACGACTAGGGTTCGAACCAAAGGTTCCTCTTGTGGAAGGAATTCGGAAAACCATCGAATACTTCAAAAATAACTTGGATTAAATTTATACAAAGAAATTCTGGACGTACTTTACCAAGCGAGTTCGGAACACGCTATTGATTGATCATCGGGAATGAATTATGAATATTGGAATTCTAAAAGAAGCTAAAGAAGAAACGAGAGTATCTGTAACTCCCGACATCGTAGATACATTGAAGAAAATTGGGGCGGCTGTCCTTGTTGAAAAAGGTGCTGGGGAACAATCTTATTATCACGATGAAGATTATAAAAAAGCCGGAGCAAATCTCGTATCTCGCCAAGATATTATTGGCAAATCCAATATTATAGTGAGTATTCACCTCGCAGATCCTGCAACATTAGCAAAGATTAAACCGGGAACGATTTATCTCGGGATGTTCCAACCCGCGATAAATGCATCGGCCATCCAAAAACTCGCCGCTAAAAAAGTGGAAGTTTTAAGTTTGGATGCGATCGCAAGAATTACAAGAGCTCAGTCGATGGATGTTCTTTCTTCCCAAGCGACAGTTGCTGGCTACAAAGCGGTGCTACTTGCGGCTTCTCATTTAGCTAGATTTTTCCCAATGCTTACGACTGCGGCCGGAACGATCACGCCTGCTTCTGTGTTGATCATTGGAGCTGGAGTCGCAGGTCTACAAGCGATCGCTTCCAGCAGGAGATTGGGTGCGGTAGTGGATGTATTCGATACAAGACCGGAAGTAAAAGAGCAAGTTCATTCTCTTGGTGCAAAGTTCGTGGAAGTGGAAGGCGCTTCGCATTCCGCTGCGGCCGGTGGTTACGCGGTAGAACAAACTGAAGAATACAAAAAACGCCAGCAAGAAGTCATCGATAAATACGCTCAGAAAGCGGACGTAATTATAACGACAGCATTGATTCCGGGAAAAAAGGCTCCTTTATTGATTACGAAGAAGATTGTAGATAATATGAAATCCGGTTCCGTAATTGTGGATCTTGCGTCTTCCATGGGAGGAAATTGCGAATATACGAAACATGGACAAAATGTAACCACTTCGAGAGGGGTAACGGTAATCGGTCATAGAAATCTTGCGGGCTCGATTCCAGCGGACGCTTCAAAAATGTTCAGTAAAAACGTATTAAATTTTCTTAAACTATTGATTAAAGATAAAAAGATCAATCACGATCTGAATGACGAAATTCTTTCTTCCACAACGATTGTTTATAAGGGGGAAATTCGTCATAAGCTTACGTTAGATGCTTTAGGGTCGAAATCAGGAGCAACAAAACCTAAGAAGAGCGTTGCCAAGAAATAAACCGAAAAAACCGAAAATTGTTCCGATCATCCAACCGCCGATCACACCGCTTACGAAGTGATGGAGAGAAAGTAGTCTTCCCACTCCGGCTAAAAAACTGATCAAGATCAAAGCCGGAGAAAATTTAAACAAAAGTACAAGAATCAAAACCGCAGTCATGGAATTCGCCGCGTGAGCGGAAGGAAACGAGTGTTTCATGTCCGGGTTTGAATCCACCTTTCCGGCGACGGTGATCAAAGGTCTTTTTCTTGCGATGAGTTTTTTTAAAAAAAGAACAAAACGATCATTTGCATAAGTCACCAAACCTGTAAAAATCAAAACCCAATACCAAACGATCGGGAGATCGTTCTTTAAATAAAAAAAGGGGAGAAGGATAAGTAGAAATATTTCTCCCCGATTGATTTTGGAAAGAATATGACTCATCTTAGGATTATGGAGTTTTGTCCGAATCCAAGTAGAGAGTGAAAAATCGATTTGGTCTACGATATCTATCAAAGTTGAAAGTCTTTTTTGAGAATGTCCGAAAGTCCTTTTCTTGGAAGACTTTTTTGTTCTCCCGAAACTAGGTCTTTGATTTGAACTGTTTCCGTGCGAATTTCCGATTCTCCAAGAAACAATACATAACGATAACCTTTTTTTTCCGCGATCTGAATTTGTTTTCCGATTTTTGCAGAGTCTAGCATCGTTTCGGTGAGGATTCCATTTTCACGGAGTTCTTTCGAAAGTTTGAAAGTGTCCACAAAAATAGATTCGTCCATAATTGGAAGGAAAAGGGTTTTTTCTCTGTTTAAATTCGGGATAAGATTATGACCTTCTAAGAAGTTTTTTAGAGTTACGTCGCCTAACCCGAAACCAATTCCGGATAATTGTTCTTTGGAGAACAATCCGATGAGGTTATCGTATCTTCCTCCGCCGTACAATGATCTTCTGTTTTCCGGATTCGTATCGAATACTTCGAAGATACATCCGGTGTAATAATCGAATCCCCGGATGATAGAAGGATCAAATACAAGTTGTTTATCGATTCCAAGTTCGCCTAGCTCTTGAAATAAATTTCGAATGAAATAAATGGAATCCGGGTCGACTCCAGGGACTGTAGAGACGGTTTCTAAATTGGAAGCAAGGTAGGTTTCGATAAGAGAAAATTGTTCGTTAAAGTTGTTCAACAACGGTTTTATTTCGGCTTCGAAAGCTTCCGGGGAAATTTTGGATTTTTTATCTAAAAGTTTGGAAACTCCGTGGACTTGATGGTCGTTGAGTTTGAGGGAATTTTTTAAAAAACTGTCTAAAAGCTTTCTATGAGAAACCTTAATCTGATAACTTCCTGTAGGTGCTCCGAATTTTTTTAGAATCGAATCCGCGATCAAAAGAATTTCAAGTTCGGCACGGTGTGTATCTACTCCGAAAAGATCTACATTCAATTGCCAGTGTTCTCGGAGTCTTCCTTTGCCCGGTTGTTCGTATCTCCACAAGTTCGGAATAGAAAACCAACGAACTGGTCTGGGAAGATTTCGGAGATTTCCCGCAACCATTCTCGCAAGAGTAGGAGTCATTTCAGGGCGAATCGCGACTCTTCTTTCACCCTTATCGATAAAATCATATAATTGTCGTTCTACGATTTCTTCGCCGCTTTTGGCTTTATAAAGATCGAAGGATTCGAGAATGGGTCCGTCGTATTCCTGATAACCGAAAGACAAGACGGTCTCCCGCATAACGGAAAACATCCAATTCCGGAGGCGCATTTCCTCCGGATAAAAGTCCCTTGTCCCCTTGTATGGGGCTGTTGTTAAAAAGGTTTTTTGGTTTTCCAAGGCAAATTACTGAGTCTTAATGAAGTTCATATTTTTCTTCAATAGAGTCATATTTGCTTTAGCATCGTTGGAGCCAACTATTTCTGCTCCTACGTGATAGATTTCTCCGGCTTGGGAAATATGTCGGATATGAAATGCGAATCGCAGAGGGGCTTGCATCTTAAATGTAATATCCGCCGTAAAAACAGGTTTGTGTAAAAAGGATTCGATCAGTTCCGGGTCTGTTACCTCAAGAAGAACTCCTCCTTCCGATATATTCAAGATGTTTTGCCTTTTGTCCAAAGATTTCGTATTAGAATCTCCCATTTTGGAATTGAAGATTTCCTCCATTTCTTTGTAAAGCGGAATGACTTTGTTCGAAATCGGACCTTCGCTCGATTCGATTACTCCCATAGCAAATATTTGAGTTTCTCCCCCGCTCCTAAATAGAATCGGGTATATAAGAAGAGAACGAGTTTTGCTGCTTTTGAAAAAACGAAGTCTGTCTTCCAGAATTAATTCTTCTTGAAGGGTTTCTTTGATCGGGAGTAAATTTAAGTTTGCAAATTCTCCTTCCGACGTTGAGTCCAAAGTGGATGTATCTCGAATGTAGATTGGTCTTTTGTATTTCTTTACCAATTCTTCTTCGGGTGTAAGTTCTTTGGAGGAATTAAAAACTAGTTTGGAAAATGGATAAATCTGTTTTACCTTACGATTTAAGTCATTGAGTATGATTTGTCCTGAGGTTCCCAACACTTTAGTGATATCTAATTCTTTTCTGGGAATTAGAAATTTATGAGCTATGACTTTTCCCATCAGTCCTTCGATGCGGGGAGACACTCTTTTTGTTTTTGCGATTTTTGCGAAGATCGGCTTGCATATGATTTGAGTATCGGTTTTTTCGATCACATCAAAACTGATCTCGATATGTTTGGAAAGGGTCCTATACAGCACGAGTTCGTCGTTTACGTTGGTTAAAGTCGAATCGATGGGGAAAACAAAGGTGCCGTCTTCACGAATTTCTATCGGGTTTAATTCTTGATGAAAAGGGGATTCTTTGACCAGTAATCCTTGAAAGTGAATATATTCCTTGAGAATGTATTTGATCTTGCTCAAATCTTGGATCGTTTCCCAAGACCTTTGAGCTTGCAGATGCGTTTGGAATTGCGCGCTCATAAAAACTCCTTAGAGTTTTCGAAAACCAACTCTTCTATTTTTTGCTCTTCCGGTTTCTGTTTCATTGTCTGCGTCCGGTTGTGAATACCAGTAAGCCCTTATTTTCATTCGTTTTTCCGAGATCCCTTTTGAAAGAAAATATTCATAAACGTTACGGGCTCTTTTGGCACTCAGTCTAGTATTGTATTCTTTGGAGGCTACGTTATCGGTATGTCCCCCGATTTCAATTTTATCGGACGCATTTTTCAAAAGATAATTTACAAGTGAATCTAATAACTTTTTATTCTCGTTCGTGATTTTTGTTTTATTAAATTCGAAGTAAACTCGTAGATTATAGATTGGGTTTACGTCGTTTTCTGCTCTGAGATAAATAGTCACAATTCCGTTTTTAGAAATATCTTTTTGAATAATGTTGATACTTTCGGAAATATATTTCGGGGCTGTAGCAAATAATTCAAAATCACTTTCGGGTAGTCGATTTATCAAAAATGATTTTTTGTCTGTTTCCTGAACGAGAGATTCTCCCTTGCGGTTTATCGGTGTAAAAAGAGTAACCTTCGCGTCCGGAATGATTTGTTTTGTGGACGCGTCTGCTACGATTACTTTCATAGCGGCCGAACTAGGTTTTTGATTGTCTACAGCTTCAACTTTCGTTTCTTCCGTTTTTCCTTCTCCGGTTTGAATCGGTAGGAGGACATACGTTCTGTAGATCTTTCGATTTTTGCCTATGTTTCCTCGAAGGTCTAGAATATCTTCCTGAGGATGAAAGCCAGGAGAACTGATTTCCACTTTATAAACTCTTCCGGTTTGAAGAGTTGTGGCAAAATTCGAAGGTTTCCCTTTGGTCAGATCGCCACCGATTCTTTTCGAGGTGATTACGCTTGCCGGTTTATTTTCGTCGTAGATTTTTAAAGTAGAATCTAATCCGATCATTGTTTTTTCAGAACCGTCCAAAACTAATCCTTTAAAGTTCAAAACGTAGGAGTTGCGAAGAGATTCCGGGACTTGAAAACGGTAGATATCGAATTGGCCTTCCCCACCCGCTCGGTTAGAAGAAATATAAGCCCAAATTCCGTCCTTATCAAAACTGATTCCCTCATTATCGTAAACTTCCCATTTATCTGTGTTAAACGGCTTAGGAAGCAGCAGCAAAGAGGATTGATCTACTTTTGGAATTGGAGTTTCGATTTGCTTGGATTTAGGGATTTCTTCCGTTTCCTCTTCGTCTTCTAGCATGCCGTCTAACGCGGATTTATATCTTAGGAATATTCTAAAGATCTTAAATTTCTTTCTTTCGTCTTCTCGATTAGAGCTGAAATAAAGTTGTTCTCCATCTTGATGGATAAAAGGAAGAATTTCGCTTTCTGAAGAGTTGAGAGGAGAGCCTAAATTTTTCGGCTGAGACCAACTTCCGTTTTTCGGATTTCGGACCGTAATCCAAAGGTCGAAATCACCGTAACCTCCCGGACGATCCGAAGAAAAGATCAAAAAATTTCCATCGGGAGAAATAGCGGGCATCTTCTCGTTGAAGTTTGAATTAATTTCACTGAGATGTTCGGGGTCGGTCCATCTTCCGGTTTTTTTATCCTTAATCGTTCTATAAATATTCAGGCCTTCGAAACCGGAGCGTCCGATTGCGGGATTCAACGTCGAAGTAAAATAAATTTCCGAAGGAGCATTGTTTGAATCGAATAAAATGGAAACACCACCTTCGAATGCGTTCGAATTGAAAAGATTCGGCTTACGAACACCTGGAACGGAAGGGCGTTTTAATTCTTCCCGAATATTTTGATTCATGTTTACGGGTTTAGTCCATTCCGCCGGAATCTCCTTATCTAAAAAGCGAACATTCTCAGAAATCCAAAGATCCATCCCGCCTTCTCCGCCTGGGCGATTGGATTGGAATACTATAAATCTTCCGTCGGGACTAATGATCGGATTGTATTCGTCGTTCTGTGTATTGAGAGGTTGTCCGAATTGTTTTTCCGGAAGATCCGGCAGAGGTTGAGAAAAAACGGGTGAAAAGATACAAAAGGTCAAAAGAAAAATCGATTTAAAAAAAGGACGCATGAACCGCTCCGAAAAGAAAGTAGAAGAGTTGCCGTTTTTAGTTTAATTCCAGAATCTCTTTTAGAGTATCGGTTTTGTATCCGAGTTTTTAAAGATGGAAAGTAAGTACGATTTGAATTCTGCGACGTATTCTCCCACGATCTTCGGAGTGTTGAACATTACCGAAGATTCGTTTTCAGACGGAGGAAAATATCTCACTCCGAAAGCTTCTTCCGAAAAAGCCGATTCCCTTTTGGTTCAAGGCGCAGATGTAGTCGATATTGGCGCTCAGTCTTCCAACATTCAGGCAAATCTAGTCGGTTTCGAAACCGAATGGATGAGGATGAAAGATCTTATCCCAGACTTGCTCGCAAAGGGAGTCCGCATTTCTGTGGATTCGTTTCAGCCTAAAGTGATCGCAAATTCTTTAGATGCGGGTGTTGAATTTATCAATCATATTCGTGGATTTGTGGATGAAGAATCCGTTCGAGAAATTTCAAAATATGCCGGAACAAATCGAAAGTTTATCGTGATGTATTCTCACAATCATGCGAATCGTCCCGGTGCGCAATCCCATCTGACTCCACAAAATGTGATTTTCGAAATCGTAAAATTCTTTCGAGAAAGAAAAAAGGTTTTATTAAATGAGGGAATTACCCAGGAACAGTTGATCTTTGATCCAGGTATGGGTTTTTTCTTAAGCCCCGATTTTCAAGTGAGCTTCGAAGTTTTAAGAAGGATTCAGACTCTCAAGGAAGAATTTTCTCCAATGATGGTTTCGGTTACGAAAAAGTCCTTTTTGGGAAATGCACTTGGAGGATTGAAAGTAGATGAACGAGAGATTGCCACTGTGATTGCGGAACTTTATCTTTCTATTCAAAATGTGGAATATATTCGAACTCACGAACCGAAAAATTTGAAACAGGCTTTAGAAATTTGGAATTTGCTTCGTTTGTGATATTGTTTGGAGATTTAAAAATTAGAATTCAAATAAAAACTTGTCCCAATCCCGTCGAGCGCCAATAGATTAGTATGATTCTTGGACGTAAGACAGTTCCGAATGTGATATTCTTGATTCGACGGAGTCAAGAAGGCCGGTGGCAGATTGATCGCTTCTTTGGGGCTTAGACCCCGACCAATAGATAAATCTAAATCGGCCACCGCAAACCAAAGTGTGGCGGCTTAACAAAGTCGACCGCGAATAGGAGTGCTGGTGATATCACCGGGCTTTGTTAAGACCTTCCGCCCTCTGTCATTTTAGGAGAAAAGAAATGGAAAGTCAAGATGGCAAATATGTAGGAATTGATTGTGGAAAGAAAACTTTAGAGGTTGTTCGAATCAATTCGGAGAACTCGCTCGAACGTCGACAATTTAGTACAACAGAAAGTGGTATTAACAATTTACTAAAATGGTTAACCTTGAATGATATAGTCGGATTAGAAGCTGGCTCTCAATCTTTTAGAATAGCAAAATCAATATTAAACAAAGGGATTCAAGTAATTGTCCTGAATCCCGGAGACTTAGCAACGATCTATCAATCCTTAAAAAAGACCGATAAAGAAGACAGTTTAAAATAGCCAGGCTCATTCAACGTTTTCCAATAGAAGAGTTACCGGTTGTTCCGATTCCCACAGATGAAGAGGAAGACAATCGAAGACTTTGCACGGAACATGAGAACTGGACAAGACAACTAACGCAAGGCAAAAATCGACTTCATAGTTTATTCACTCAAGCAGGTTTGACTGAAATTACCAAAAAGCATTTGCGAACAAAAGCATCCAGAGAAGCTTCCGTAACTCTACTTCCTGATCGATACAAAAGAGAAGCAGAACGAATCTTAAAAGTTTTAGATTTAGTCGAACTAAATCTAAAACTAATAGAAGAAGAAATTAAAGAGGCTCTGAGAA
>NZ_AHMT02000001.1:110000-160000 GCF_000243815.2 Leptospira alexanderi serovar Manhao 3 str. L 60
CTCTGGAAGCAAAGGTCGTTTTTCCTACTCCCATGGAGCCCGTAAGTAAAATGATAGGATGAAAGTTTTGCCCTAAAGAAGAAAGAATCAAAGATGCAAGAAATTCGGCAGGTTTGTCCAATTCTTCCAGTTTTAGATTCCGAAACTCGAGTTCCAATTCTTCCTCAAAATAATTCGCTCACCTTTTCTCTTTCAAAACGATAAACCGAAGTACAAAATTCGCAAGTAATTTCGATCATTCCAACTTCGTCCAAAATTTGCATCGCTTCCTCTTTTCCTAATGTTTGAATCAATTCCCTGATTTTGTTCTCAGAACAATCACAACGAAATTCCGGTTGACCTTCCTCCAAAATTTGAACGGCGGAACGAGTCACTTCTCCGATTTTATTCAAACAATTATAAACATTTTTTCCTAAAAATTCGCTTATGTTCGCGTTGATTTGTTGGGAAAGACTTGCTATTTTTTGAATGTGTTCTTCTTTTGCTTCCGGTAAGGACTGCAAAAGAATTCCACGTACATCCCAATGAAATCCGTTCTTTCGAATATAGAGAGTTACGAAACAGACGATTTGTTCGGAACTGTTTAGATAATTTTGAAAATTCTCCTCGAAACTTTTATTAAGATACGGAACTACGGACTGATAAATACAAACTCCATCTTTCCAGCGGAATACTTTCAGAATTCCGGAATAATCTTCCGTCATTTTCCCGAGTTCAAGATTTTCTTCGGGTCTTTCTCTAAGGACAGCCTTCATTTTCCCTTGTCGATCGCTGTAAGCGAGCACCGAATGTATGGGAGAATCTTCGTTAAACTGAATTTGCAAACTCACCTTCGTATCTTCTTTGATCTGATCTGCTAAAAAGAAAGCGCCGATCATTGTCCTTGCAAGAAGTTCCGTACTCGAATCATCCAAATTATGCAGGTTTGAAGCTGCGGTAAGGGAGTATGAAATTTCAGCAACGGAATATCGGAAGTGAATATCCGGTAAAACTCCGTATATCAATGAATCTTGGTTCTGCATGGAATCCTTTTGCGGCAAGAAATGAGAGTCTCGAATTGCGTAGATGTTGCAATTTGCGTCATTCGTATCCTTTCAAACTTCCCTGGAAAAGACAGTATTTTTTCGTTTAGACAACCCGGAATGGCGGTTTTCTTTCTTTTCAGATCCACCCTTTGATGAAATTTCTTTCGAAACGAAAGGAAGGATAAAATGATATTCGGAGCCGATTACTATCCCGAACAATGGATCCCAAAAGATTGGAAAGAAGATATTTCCATCATGAAAGAAATGGGTCTGAGTTCCGTTCGTCTCGCGGAGTTCGCTTGGGCAATTATGGAACCCAAGGAAGGGAAATACGATTTTTCTTTTTTCGATCACATTCTGAATTTAATCCAAAAGAACGAAATGACAGCAATCCTCGGAACTCCGACAGCGACCTTTCCTCCCTGGCTTGTTAAAAAATTTCCCGATATAATTCAAGAACGGGACGGAGTTCAAAGAACGATCGGCACGAGAAGACAAGCTTGTTTTTCTTCTCCTAATTATAAAAAGGCAGTGGTAAAGATTGTAACCGCCATGGCTAAACATTTTGGAAATCATCCAGCGGTCATAGGTTGGCAAATCGACAACGAGATAGGGCACGAAGGTTCCGACATAGACCATTCTCAAACGTCTCTAAAAGCGTTTCGTGTTTGGCTAAAGAACAAATACAAAACGATCCAAACCCTAAACGAATCTTGGGGAAATGTCTTTTGGGGAATACTTTACAATTCCTTCGATGAGATCCCGATTCCCGGTCGTCATGTGGCGAGTAATTTCCATCCTTCTATGATTCAAGATTTCTATCGATTCCATTCCGACACGATCATAGACTTCGTAAAACTTCAGGCCCAAATTCTCAGAAAATTTTCCGTCGGAAGACCACTCACTACAAATCTATATCCTTCCCCGTTTTTACCGATTATCGATATGGCGGAATTGTCCACTTACCTCGATTATATTTCTTGGGATAACTATCCAACTTGGGGAGAACAAGAAGCTCCTTTCCCTCATCCGTTCCTATCGGCAATGCAGCAATACAACCGCGGTTTGAAAAATCTTCCCTTTACCGTAATGGAACAAATTTCCGGTTTTCAAGGACATGATTTGCTCGGCTATCTTCCGGCACCCGGGCAAACCAAACTTTGGATGAAACATTCCATTATTCACGGTTCGAATGCGATTTATTTTTTCAGATATAGAACCGCACGTTTCGGGCAGGAACAACTTTGTTACGGAATCCTAGATCATGATAAAGAAAAAACAGAACGTTATTACGAACTACAAAAAGGAATTCAAGAAATTAAAGAACACACGGAAGATTTCGCGGAAGAATTATTTCCAGCCCAAGTTGCAATCGTACATGACATTGAAAACGCACGAAATTGGAAACATCAACCGATTTCAACAGGCTTAAAATTCTCTCCCGTACCATGGTCTCAGTTAGGGTACGACATCGAAATGGCAACTTGGTTTTCGGGAATGAACGTATTGAATGTCAACACACATTTCCGTCCCGCTTCTAAAATTGATTTTAAGGATTACAAAATTATAATACTTCCGATGTACACGATGGTCAACGACGTTATTTTTAAGCGTTTAGAACAATTTGTAAGAGAAGGCGGAATTTTAGTTTTGGGTTTTAGAACCGGTGCTAAGAATTTGGATGGTTGGATGTACGACTCTCCAATTCCGGGTCCGTTTATGGAAATGGCCGGGATCAAAGTTCGTAAATTTGAAGCGGTTGGAAACCAAAAGGTCAAGTTTCGGTTTCGTTATTTCCCGGGGATCTGTTCAAAGATCTGTGAAATTTTAGAACCGACCACAGCGGAAGTTTGGGCCCGTTACACCGATAGAAAAAAATTCTACAAAGGTTCTCCAGTAATCACAGCAAACTACTATCACAAAGGAAGAGTCATTTACGTGGGATCTTCCTTGGAACCTTTGAGTTTCGTGCTTCTCTATCGCCGTATTTTAAAGGAAGCCAAGATTCCGTTCATATTCTACGGACCAAACGTAGAAAAGATTTTTCGAATCGGTAGAAGACAAAATTATGAAATCTTTATTAACCATTCCGGAAGGAAAAGTCTTGCAGGCTTGAAAATTTTAGATCCTTATGAAGTCAGGATTCTTCCTAAAAAGAAATAAAGTAGTCGGTAATTTTTCAAAAAAGAATAGTTGAAAAATTTGTTCTTATTTTAGTCGAAAACCTTACTATGATTTGTTGAGTCGTTTAATAGAATGGAACAGGTAAGAATTTTTTGGAAGTGAATCAAATTGAAGAATTGAATCGAATTCTTATATCCGTTTCCGGACAAAACCGTCCTTACGAGATTTTCGTAGATAATTTGCATACTGCATTCTTCCAATTTGAAGATAGTTTTATCCTCCCGTCTACTTCGGTTTACGAAGTGGATTTTTCAGCCGCTAAGGAATTTCTTTTACAAGCACAACAATTGATCCCAGAGTTGATCGGAGGATGTCATGTACTTCCAATCGCAAAGCCGAAAAAAAAATCGAATCAACTCTTTTTGGTCAAAGAAGTTCCCTCTTCGGAAGAAAATGAAAATAAAAAGTTCGTTTTTGTAGTAAGTTTCATACTTACCTATTTAGGGGGTGCGCCGGCCCCAATGATCGTAAAACAACCTATACAAGGAAAAACGGCAACGGTTCGAACTCAGAGAATTTATTTCTCAGCCAGAATTCTTCCCTTAAAATCCTTCGAATTTAAAAACGGTGTTTTGGTCGATTTCGTAACGCGGAAATATAAAGAGACAGAATTTATGATTGATGTCGATACGGTTTCTTCGTTTAACAAAGCCCAACATACGTATTCAGAACTTTTCGACGATGTGGATTATTCCAAGCAGATTTCAATGATTCATTCGATTTTAAACATCAATAAAGAGATTTGGAAGCCCGGTAAGATTTTCGAACCAATCGACGTGGAACTTCATACGATCAGTTCTAGATTTTTAGATGGTTCCCAAGAGAGAATTTTTAACCAATTTGAAAGCTTTCGGCATTTGATTGATCTTTTATTGTCCCCGGAAAGCATGACTATAGATTCAGTGAAACAGGAACCTTTGCATGACTGGCTTCGTTCTTTCGAAACGGAAAGGGGTGTAACGCCCTCCGGTAATATGCTTTGGAAAATCTTAAAACGAAAGTAATCTTCTTAAAGAGAAACCCATGGACCATCCACTCGCCCCTCCTATTGATTTTCCCTTAGAGGAAGTCAAACGTAGGATCAAATCCGTTCAGTCCGTTTCCGGTATTTTTATCGAGTCAGCGCTGAAGCTTCAGAAAGATTTGAAAACTTTCTCCTTTTCTACGGAAGCCGAAGAGAAAGATCAAATCCATAAGGCAGACGAGATGATGGGAAAGTTCATTGTGGAATATCTCAGACAAAACTTTCCTTCTGATTCGATCCTTTCCGAAGACAATTATAAACATGAAGGAAATAATTCTTTTCGCTGGGTATTGGATCCGATTGACGGATCTATGAATTTCGTAAGAGGGATTCCTCTTTATTGTGTTGCGATCGGGCTTGAGCATAGAGAATCTCCGGTTGCAGGTGTTGTTTTTGTTCCGGGTCTCAATACAAAGTATTCGGCTATTCTTTCTCAAGGCGCCTTCAAAAACGGACTCAGAATCGATGTTTCCAATACGGAATCCCTCGCACGCGCAATGCTTGTTCCGAGTTTTCCAACGAACAGAAAAGAAATATTAAACGAAGTCATCTCTGATATCACCGCATTCATCAGTTGTGGCAGATCCATGAGAAGAACAGGCTCTTTTGTTTTGGATACTTGTTGGGTCGCGGAAGGCCTACTTGACGGCATCTGGGAAAAAGGGGTTAAACTCTGGGACACCACGGCAAGTTCGGTAATTCTCGCCGAGGCCGGAGGCAAATTAACGGACTTCAGTGGAAAACATTTTTTTTCCGGAAACTCAGAAGTAGTCGTATCGAACGGAAAAGTTCATTCCCAGATCATAGACATCATGAGAAACGTTCGGGATTCGATCGGAAAAAACTAAAGATTAAAATCAGTTCAGAGAAAAAGAATAATCGAATGATTCAAAAGTAAGAGTTTCTTATTTTAGAAATCCTTTTATCACTCAGGAAATGTGTTTTTTTGTTTAGAAAAGATTCTTTCAATTTTCTTAAATCGAATTTACTTTAAGAACAATTTTAAAAAAATTCACCGTGTTTCGAGACCGTTTTTCCGTGTTTGTTGGAAAACCTTTTCGAATTTCATTGCCGTTCCCTTAACGACTCTATGCCGAAACCTAGAGTCCGTTTCAAAATGTAAGAACTACTACAATTTCAAACGCACAAAAACAGTATAAACCGCCAATACGACGTAATCTGTGGGAACTCTACTGTTTTATTACGAGTTTACCGAATGATTATAACCGATTTACTGTAAGGTTCTGGGACAGACTTTAAATATTTATATAACAAATTCGATTCATTCAATAGAGCGGTTCCATTGCTGGAACCAACCATAGAAAAAAGAAGTTACTACTGATCTCTATATAAAGGATTACCGTCAATTTTAGCGCAATCCCCATTTAAAGACAGAATCTTGAGCACTCTATATTACGTAGAGATTAGTAATTGATGTTAGATCCAAATTTTAATAGCAGAAATAAGAAATCACTTTAAGACCAAGTTAGATTATTTTTATCAAGGAGTATTTAAAAATGCTTCTATGTTTCGAATCTGATCATCAGTTAAAGGAAGTCTTGTCATGATTCGGCTCGTACGTTTTGGAGTATAACCCGGAGGATAAGTTCCTTCCACAATTCTCGCTTTTAATAACTCGAAATTCGAACCTTGAATTGCAGGTCCGATAGTACCATCCATCGCAGGATTCTGATTGTGACAAGCGGAGCAATTCGTCAAATATAAACCTTTTCCTTGAGAAATCGATTTTTGTTCCGGAGAAAGATTCTCTTCTTCTTTGCAGGTTGCAAAAACAAGAATAAAGAAAATAAAAATGAATGAGAGGCGGGAAAACCCGCCTCGATTTTTACAGATCCTCATCGATTAAAGGAGAACCTCAAGAAGAATATAAATAACCAAAGAAAGAACAAAACCTGAGGTGATAACACCTTTTACGGTTTTAATCGGCTTGAAAGTGGCGCTTTCTGGTGTTGCGGTTAACGCGTTCGTTTCTACAATCGCGAGAATCACTAAAATCGCCCCTAAGAACGTATGTGCTTGTGCGCTTGTTATCTCGAAAGAAATCGGAAGATTTCTTGCAGCACCCATCAAAAACAACATAGGAATGGAAAGAAGAGTGTTAGTCCTAGAAGCCAAAAGACCTCTAGCCGCACGGGGAGCGGGGTTTTCCGTAGTTTCACCTTTTGCGGCCGCAATCACAACTTTCTGGGCAGGCCAAATCACAAACCAAACGTTAAACCACATTAAAGTTCCGAGTAATCCTCCTCCGAGAATTACCGCAAGCAATTGACCGGTAGAAAGAGTAGTGCCGTTAACGATCAAATAGATAATCATCGCCCAGCCGCTAAGAAAAGTAAACATCGCCCCCCAACGAAACCACCAGAGAACTCTTGGGGCTAATTGTTGAGTCGCTTTTTTCTTTGTATCCGCGTCTGTCTCGGCAAAGAAAGATCCTTGTACAAAATTAATGTACCAAAGTAGTCCGATCCAAGCGATACCTGCGAGGAAATGTATCCACTTAAAAATGAAATACAAACCTTGGCTTGTAAAAAGAGCAATTCCTTCCATAATACCTCCAATTCATCGATTGAATTATAATTTTGTGTACTCTAAAAAAATGGAGCACCAGAATTAAAAATAAATCTTGAAATTTAGGCTCTCAGTCAAGCACTTTAGAAAGATTCTAATTTTTGAGAAAAAATAAAATACAAATTTCGGAAAATGAACTTTAAGTACGATTCAAGATAGATCCTGGATTAAATTTTTCTGTAATATATCCCAGAAAGAAGGTTCGTCGTCCTTTTCATTCGAGGAATGGAATGGCGTAAAACGATCTTGAAAAATTTCAGCTTGAGATTTGAAAATCACTTTCATCTTGTCTCCGTTTTGAAAAAATTCCGATTCGAACTTATTTCCCTCATTACCCTTGCTTCCGTACACAAGAAGAAGAAAATATCCATCAAAGTATTCATCCATGTTTCCGGGAATGAACCAATTTACCATGCCGGGCGGAAAAATCTTAAGAAATCGGCCGTTGATTTTCTTTTCCGGAAGTTTCGAAAACTCTCCCGTAATCTTTCCATAATTTTTAGAAGAATAAAAACGAAGCTTATATCCCAAACTTTTAATATCGATTTCAAGTCCATAAACTCGGATGAATAATGAAACATGAATGTGAAGAACTTCCGGTTTATTCCAATAGCCTTTGGGAGTATCAGGAATTTTTAAAAAGGTTTTAGTTCCTTCGTTATATAGCTCGATCCCGTTTAGAAATTCTCCTGATTTAAAGATCGTAATTCGATACGACACTTGATTAAGAAGTTTATTGAATCGTTTATAAAATTGCGGATAGGCTATTTTTGTAGATTCGTTCAGTTCATAAAGAAGCCAAGATGTATTCCTCACTCTCCCCGAATCACAATGACAAACATAACAAAGATAACGATGTGTATCCGAAATCGAAGCGAGTTTGGAAGAGTGACTCGAATCGGAACGAAGGAAATTTTGCAGCCGGTCTACGTGATGAAAAAAATCAAGGTGACTGTATGTCGGAAGAATCGAAACCATCTCTCGTTTCATTCGAAACGTTTTTTGATCTTTGAAAAAAGTCGGAAAATATTCCACGTGGATTTGATAAGGAACGTTCTCGGGAATTTTTTCTGTTGTGATTACATTTCGAAACCCTTGATCCGTTTTTTGAAGATAGAAGTCGATCGAAAGCATGTCGTCTTTTTCTTGCAGGAGGTATACGTCCGCCGAGGTTAGATTTCCAAATAAGGCGTTTCTAATTCCTCCGGTCGGATATTCTCTGAAAATATTTTTTTGATAGGAAAGGTATTCTTTCCAAAAAGCGGCTTGTTGTGGGGTTTTTTGGACACAATCAAAAAGAAAAAAACAAATCAAAACGTAGATGAAAAATCGAATTTTATTTTCCTTGTTTCCGTACGATTTCATAAAGCGAATCCACAGTTTGATCATTTATTTCTTTGTAATACGATTCGAAAATCTGCCTCTTGCTTCGGGAAAAAATTCTTAACCATGAAAAATTAGGCCGGATCCCGGAAGACAAAATACCTTCCGGATCTAATAAAATCGATTCGTAATTTTTCGATTTGTTTTCGTTGATATAACTTTGAACCGGACTCGGTGCGTTCCTAAGATCGACAAACGCTACAAATTCGATGAAATCTTCTGATTCGTCGATCAAATTCTGCATTCTCCAATAAATCTTCCTACCGTGTTTTCTACAGAGAACGATATCGACATACGAACAACCTAAAAGAAATACGGTTTTACCTTTTAAAGTTCTAGAATTCAAAATCTTGCCTTTTTGATCTTTGAGCTGAAAATGGGGAAGATCGGAGGAAAAAACGGAAACCGTTAACAAAAAAAAAGTCGGGAAAAAAACCATCTTAAAAGAAAACACTCTAAGACGAATCAAAAAACCAATCCATAATTTTCCTTTCAGAATACTTAAAGCTCGTTTCAAAATCCTATCCTATTTTTTTTTCTTTATTCCCATTTAGTGATAACTTTCACTTTTCATGCACCCGAGTAGTAATGAGTTCGTAAAAAACCTTTTAAGATAAATTTCTAGATTAATTTTTATTTCGTTTGAAATCGAAAAATTCCATCCCAATTCTTTTCCAAAGGTTTGGAAGAATATAATTTACAACGTTTCAGATAAATTTTGGAAAGATTATCTCTGGGTTCTTCATGGTAAAGTTGTTTGAAAATTTTAGTCGCTTCCCCGAATTTTCCAGATCTATATTCAAAAATTCCCTGAGATAATAGATCCAATGTTCTCAGTTTAAATTCCTTCACCTCTTCCGGATCGGATTCAAACACCTCATAGATATCGACGGGTTGACTTCTTCCCTTTACAAACGCCGAATCGATCATTCGAATTCCAATCTCGCTCATTCTATGGAGCCGAAGATAAGTATGATGAGAAATTAATATTCTACCCTGATACAAATAGGTAAGAGATTGAAGTTTGGACGTAAGGCGGATCGCATCACCGACCACGTTGGTATCGATCCTTCTTTCGCTTCCCACCGTTCCTAAAATCAAAGAGCCCGTATTGATTCCGATTCCGATTTCCAAATTCCATTCCGAAGGAATCGAAAAACTTTTTTGTATTTTTTTCGATCGAACGACATTCATCATTTTGAGCGCAGCTTCGACGGCATTGTCGGCAGAATTGAAATTCTCCTTTTCTACTCTTTCGTTATAATCCGCAAAAAGTGCAAGTAGCGCATCCCCCGAATACTGATCCACAAAACCAGCGGCTTCATAAACGATCTTTTCCATTTCAGATAGATAAGAATTTAAGAATGTGATTGTCTGATTCGACGGAATTGTTTCCAAAATATTTGTAAAATTTCGAATATCGGAAGATAAAATAGTCATCGATTTTTCTTTGTTATTCCCGATCGAAATTGATACGGGAGATTCCTTATCTAGAATTCTGATAAAATCCACGGGAACAAATCGATAAAAAGCGTCCTTTTGATTGGAAAGTTCCTCGTTAATAATCTCCATATCCTTGTATAGCCGAACGTACTTCGAAATCAAAATATTTATGATCGTGACGACAAAGAATAAATAAACGATCGGAAAAAAAGAATAATGAAATTCTAAAATTTTAAAAATCGAATTCAATAAATCACATATTCCAAAAACGATACATACTAAAATTCCCGTTAATATCTTACCCGAGTCTTGTTTCTTTTTTCTTACCGCTTGAATTAAAAAGGACAGAATATAAATCAAAAAGAAAATCATTGAAATTTGAGATATTTTAAGGACAACTTGCACCCAGGAAAACGGAGAAATAAGAATCGCAAAAAACAATCCGATCAAAAGAACTATGAAAAAATTTGGAATTACGCCCGATCTTTCTTTCCGATAAAAATAGTCCTTCAAAAAATAATAAAAAAAAGGAAGAATCAAAGTCAAAGAAGAATATTCGGCTCTGAAAAACGGAGAGCTATCAATTTGAGAATTCAGATTAATAAACTTTTTAAAGATTAAATCCGACGATGAAAAAAAATAAACGGAAGAAATAAATAAAAATAATCCGAAATAGAGATAATACAAATCGCGCTTCCTTATCGCATAAAAAAATACGTAATAAACTCCGAATATAAAATAGATTGCATATAACAAAAAATAGAAATATTCGGAACTAGATTGATAAATCCTCTGAAATAGGGAAATTTTATACCCACTTGCGTGATAAAATCCGAAATGATCGTTTTGAATATAAGGAGTCTGATTCGATCCGCCAACAATGCATAAAAGAATCGTATTCTTGCCTTGTTTTAAAACGCCGAAAGGAATAGGCAAAGTTACGGATCTTAAGGACCTTCGAATCGAAGGAGTCACATCTCCCCCGTCAGTTTGTTTCAGAAATTTTTCTTTTCGAATTAAAAAACCATTGATATAAAGTTCCCAACTTTCTCCCACACTTGGAAAATAAATTGCAGTCGGTAATTTTAAGAACACAGAATCCGGATTTATTAAAAATTCCGCTTTTACAGTCACTTCATGGAACCCGGACCGTTCCGGTATTTCAAAAAGAGAATTAAAACTCACTGGAAAATCGGAAATCGATTTCCAATTTTCCGAACTCTTAGACTCTTTTTCCTTATTTTCTTTTTTATTTTGAGATAAAGAACTAGGAATATTCGTTTTTTCTAATCTAGTTTTGAGATGTTTTTCTAAACTCGCCTTCCATTCAGCGTGTGTGAGGTCCAAAACCTCCAAATCCGAATCATATTCGCACGAAAATAGAGCGGGTAAAATCGATAAAACTGCAAAAAATTTCAGGGTCCGGATCATTCAACCAGATTCCATTCAAGAAGAATTAGAAGCGAAGGAAATTTTTCCAAAAACGAAAGTTTAGATCACATAACGAGCTCGTCTTCACCAGCACGGGCGACGACAATTTCACCAGCGTCTTCAAGTTTACGTATGATGTTTACAATTTTTTGCTGTGCGTCTTCCACGTCTTTAATTCGAATCGGACCCATAAAATCCATATCTTCTCGGAGGAGGTTTGCGGCACGTTTGGACATATTCTTGAAGATTTTTTCTTGAACTTCTGTATCCACTGATTTTAAGGCTTTTGCAAGATCCGAATTGTCCACTTCTCTCATAACTTTTTGGATCGCGCGATCGTCCAAAAGAACGATGTCTTCGAAGACGAACATTCTCTTTTTGATCTCTTCCGCGAGTTCCGGGTCTTCCTCTTCCAAAGCCTCAATGATCGTCTTTCCCGTTCCCCGGTCCACTAAGTTCAAAATCTCAACCACGGAATCGATACCACCTGCGGACGTATAATCTTCGGAAGCCAAAGTGGAGAGTTTTCTTTCAAGGACTCGTTCTACTTCGCGAAGAACGTCCGGACTGACCCGGTCCATAGTTGCAATTCGTTTTGCGACTTCCGCCTGAATTGTATGAGGCAGATTGGAAAGAATATTCGAAGCTTTCTGAGGATCCAAATAAGAAAGAATCAATGCGATCGTCTGAGGGTGTTCGTTCTGGATAAAGTTTAATAAATGCTGAGGATCGGTTCTTCGAATGAAGTCGAACGGTCTGACTTGTAAGGAAGAAGTGAGTCGATTGATGATATCGATCGCTTTCTGATTTCCGAGCGCCTTTTCTAAAAGACCTCGGGCAAAATCGATTCCTCCATTGGAGATGAATTCTTGAGCCATCATTAGCTCGTTGAATTCTACTAAAACTTTTTCTTTGTCTTCGGGAGTAATCTTATCGAGTCGAGCAATTTCGAACGTGATTTGTTCGATTTCGTCCTCTCGAAGATGTTTGAAAATCTCGGAAGATACTTCGCTTCCAACTGCGATGAGAAAAACCGCAGCCTTTTGCCTTCCGGTTAGGTTTGTTTTTTTATTCAACACGCCTGGAACTTCCCGTAAGAATCCTATCGGTTAAAATAACGCATTTCAACGAAAAGATTTTTCGACCTATGGAAGAAAATTCTCTCCTTGAGTCCGGATATTTTTTGCACTTCTTTATAAATTGTTTCGTATAGAGCAAGTAACTCCACTACCGATCTCTACAAAGGAGTACAGTCAATTTTAGCACAAATCTCCGCTTAAAGGCAGAATTTTGGTAACTCTATTGTATAGAGATCAGTAATAACCTTGCCTATGAGTAATATGACAATCCGAGAGTATTTTTTTGAGAGTGTGAATACTAGTGTTTTAAAGCCAAGATGTCAGAATAAGGACGTAATCTGTGGGAACTACTGCGTTTTATTATTAAGACTTAACAATCATAATCGTGGTTTCTTTTGTTGGTTTTCTTGTTGTGATAAATTCTTGCAAACTCAGACCAGAAGGGACATATCAATAGAATTGTTGAAAATTAATTCCCTTCTGTTCCCGTTTCATTGAAACGGGCGATTAAAGTAGTTTTTAAACTTCGCTATGGAATTTTTCAATAATTCTAATTTTGTCTAAAACTCGGACGAGTGGGATCTCAAATCTCCGCAATTAGGTGAGTAAATTCTCGTAAAACTTACTACTCGGACACATGAATAAAATACTATGATAAACTATTTCGAAAATTAGAATGTTGGAATCTTCCCCTAAAAAGTCGAGATTTCCCGATTTGACTTAATTTTTGAGAACCGTTGTACTTTTGCAAAACCGACCGCTTATTTTCGAGTATCATTTTCATACGTCCGAGTAGTAACTCTTCTTTAAAATGTGGGAACTCCCACAAAAATTTAAAAAATACTATTCTTTTTTGGAAATCATAAGCTTGAGGAAAACTTGACCTAAAAAAAGAATCACAAATCATCAAAACAGGAGAATAATCTTGAAACTGAAAGTTTATGAATATAAAAACTGTTCCACTTGTAGGAATGCGCTCAAATTCCTTTCCAACAAAAAAGTGGAATTGGAAATATTACCAATTCGTGAAACTCCTCCCAAAAAAACGGAACTTAAAACAATGTTGAAGTATGTGGGCAACGAATCGAAAAAACTTTTCAATACTTCCGGCGGAGATTATAAAGAATTAGGCCTCAAGGACAAACTCAACTCTATGTCCCTTGAGGATCAATTGGATCTTCTTTCTAAAAACGGAAACTTGGTTAAACGTCCTTTCGTTCTCGGAGACAATTTCGGTTTCGTAGGATTTAAAGAAGAGGAATGGAAAAAACAAATTCGTTAGATTATAAATCTACGGAAGTTCCGAATGTTCCATTTATATCGGGTTCGGAAAATATTTGCGAAGACGATGCATATCCGCCAGCTCCATCGGATAAATAAAGATAAACGTTCCCTATATTGGTCCCACCGACCGAGCTTGGAGCTCCAACCAGAACATCGCTGAAGCCGTCCCCGTTGATATCCCCCGATGCGATCGAATTTCCCATATTCCCTACGTTAACCGCTACTGTTAAAAAATTCAGTGAGCTGGTTATTAAACCGAGTGTATTACCCGTAGTTAAGTACGTAACCGCGTGCCCCTGACTCGGATACGTAGAGGTATAAGAATAACCTCCTGTAAGAAGATCCAAAAATCCATCCCCATTGACATCTCCGGTTGTAACCGAAGTTCCCGTTTGAGATCCGGGTACTCCCGAAATAGGACCGTTGATTGTATTAGCAAGAACACCAGAAGTAGATAAGTATAAATGCACTCTACCAGCCCCAGCCGACTCTTGATAAGCACCAACAAATAAATCCGCAAAGCCGTCTCGGTTTACATCCGTTACAACGACTGAATTTGCATACCACTCGTTTACAGCCGAACCTGTAATTGTTTGAGAATAAGTGGTAAAAATTCCAGCTCCTTGAGCAAGATAAACAAAAGACGCACCGATCTGCGCAGAACCCACAGCTCCAACAATTGCATCCGATCTGCCGTCGCCATTCACATCACCTAATGTGATCGCATATCCATAAAACGATGCACTCCCTACATTTCCCGGATTGCTCAATTGTTGACTAAACGTAATTCCTTGCCCCACAACCGCATTTGACAAATAAGAATAAACTCGCCCAACGTTTCCTACATCGTACGGTGCGGCAACTAAAATATCCGAAAAACCGTTCCCATCAATGTCTCCTACATCCACGTTAAGTAAACCACCGGTGCCTATAGGAATGGAACTGACCGGTATAGTCGAGAGCCCACCTGTTGATCCCAGCGAAAGATAAACCTCGAACGTGTTTGATGCACTTCCAACAACGGCATCCGCATACCCGTCTCCATCGATATCTCCCAATTTAACGGAATAGCCGAAACCACCCGCACCATTTAACAAAGTTATCGGAGCAGAATTTAAACCTTTTGTTTTTCCAAGAGAAAGATAAGCCCTTACACGATTTGCAACTTGAGAACCGATCAAAGCATCCGGATAACCATCCCCGTTGATGTCCTTGTTCGACCCCTTTTGAACGTCAATCGTGATCGGAATAGAAGTCAATCCGTTAGAAGTGGATCGAACCGAAATCGTATGCAAACTCCAGTCCTTCCAGACACCTACCGAAGGAATTGTAGTCGGAATTCCCGCAGCAGGAAGTTGAAACCGCCATTGAGTTCCTGATATTTGTGCATCCACGAACGGACCCGAATCCAAAGCGACTTGAACTCCCAAGTCGGAGGAATCTATTTCCCCGATTAAAAAACCGGTATTTAAAAGACTTTTCGACTTTATATTAAGGATCGTCGGTTGAGATAATCTAACATTGATTCCGCAGACGGAAGTCTGAGCCGAAGTTACAAGAAAGTTAAGTAACAAAGATTTGTAAAAAAGAGAACCGCTCATGTCGCAGGCGTTTTCTACGGATTTAACAGCACAATTGTAAAAAAGAAAAAAGGCACAAAGAAAATATGGAAACCGTTTCATAATAAATGTACCCCGAGCTATCCTTTTACGAAAATATAAACGTCTTAGGTAAAAGAGACGGAACCTTACTTAGTTTTATACCTTTTTGAATTAGAGTTTCCAGGAATCTACTAAAGAAATTTTTAATTCGACATCAATCATAAAAATTCAAATCCCTTTCCTTCTCTTACAATCGCCATTTTGTCACCCGTCATATTTAAAATCGTCGAAAGTTCCACTTTCACGATTCCTCCATCGACAATTCCTTCAACACGGGCCCCATAGACGCGTTCCAATAAATCAACTTCGATAATGAACTCATCGTTTGCAAAGACGGAGGTGGAGGTTAATGGATTTGGATGAACCTGCAGTAACTTTTGCAAATAAATCGCATCCGGAATTCGAATACCGATCTGTTTCTCTTTTTGGTTGGAAAAAGAAACTCTAGGCAGGTGTTTGTTGGCACGGGTAATAAACGTAAACGGTCCCGGCGTAATCCTTTTCATCAAACGAAATGCTTCGTTTGAAAGATACTCGATATAATTGGAAGCAACTGAAATACTAGGACAGATCAAAGAAAGCGGTTGGTTTTTTGGAATATTTTTCAACTCATATAATTTTTCAACACCGAGTTTAGATTGAGAATCCGCAACCAAAGCATAAACCGTATCCGTCGGAAAAATATAAACGTTTCCTTCCAACAAATTGTTTGAAATCTGTTGGAGTTTTCTATTTTCAGGATTGATCGGATGAAGAGAAAGAATCATTAAAAATTAGACTCACTTTTAAAGCCCCGCCGTAATTCCTCCATCAACCACAATTGTTTGCCCAGTAACATAAGCGGATGCGTCGCTCGCAAAAAAAATCGCGGCTCCTACGAGATCATCCGGTTTTCCGAGTCTTCCCATTGGAATCGAATTTATCATTTGCTCCAAAACGTCCGGTTTTTCTTTGATCATTTCCGTCATATCTGTATCGATAAAACCGGGACAAATCGAGTTCACACGATAACCGGAGCCGATCCATTCGACAGCAAGAGCCCGGGTCATATTAATAATCGCCCCTTTAGTCCCGGAATAGACAGAGGCAAATTTCGTTCCCCTCATTCCAAGAATAGAAGCAACATTGATGATATTCCCACCTTTCTTTTTGTGAATCCTATAATAAGCCGCACAAGCTCTGAATACACCCGTAAAATTAGTTTGAATGATAGATTGGATTTCGTCCTCCTTTAAAAAAGCGGCGGGTTTATTCGAAGCAATTCCGGCGTTATTTACAAGTACATCGAGTTTTCCATGCTCTTTAACGATGGACTCGATGATCGGCGTCATTACATCCGGTTGACGAATGTCCGCAGCATAACCTTTGATGCCGGAACCGTCGAATTTTTTGACCGATTCTTCCGAAGAACCTGTTCCATAAACGACCGCTCCAGCGTTTTTAAAACCTTCTGCAAAGTGCCTTCCGATCCCACGAGTGGATCCGGTCACTAAAACCGTTTTGCCTTTTACGTTAAATAAATTGTTCAACAAATTACTCCTGATTGTACTGCGGTTTTACTGGATAACAAGGCCGAATCTCTTCGATGGATTCTCCACCGTTTGCCATTGACGGTGTTTTTCCGCGCTCCGTATCGAAAGTACGAATCAGCTTTCGAGAATCGATTCGAATGTTTTTCCCAAAATCAGAACTCGTGTCTTTTGCTTTTTCTTTTTTAGATTTTTTCTCAGAATACGGATCGAAAACCTCCGTTTCTTTTTCCTCTTTTTCCACAGTGAGGTCATCCACTAGAATTTCTCGATTAATATAATGAGTCCCGTCGCTTTTATACATATTGTGCAACGGATCACAATCAAACATATCGATTTTAGCGACGATGTGATCGCAAAAAAGAAGATAACTTTTGCAAAGATATTGAAGACTGGATTCTTTGACTCGATCAAAACTTCCTCTTCTGCAGGAAGGAAACACAAGAAAAATCAAAAAACAAATCCAAAGTTTTTTACAAAACGTTCTGAAATTTATCGAACGATTTAAAAAAAGCGAAAGTTCTACGCCTTCTTTGAGCTTACCGAAAATGTCAAGTTGTATGGTCTTCTCCCTATAGAACGACCGTAAAAATGAGATAACCACGCCAAGAAAACAATTCCTTGCGAAGCAAACACCGGACAAACATTTGTTATAAAAAAGAATCATATATTCATTATTTCAAATATTCTAGTTTTATTCGTATTAATAAGACTTTGAGGAAGGAGAATCCTGACTTTTAGTTTCATTCTTTTTCTGCGGTTTTTCGGAAAAAACCCCCATTTTTAATTCGTACCACCTTAAAGTTCTCGCTCTATCTTTTTTTCTTTCTTCCTCCGCCGCCGTATTCAAACGACCTTGCGCATCATCCCAATAAATCACTTCTTCCGGTTTTAGATAATCAGAATCGAGAATTTTATTTTTAGAAATTTTATCCAAAAAAGAAAGCTCAGAGTCCTCACTCCTTCCCAAAAGAATTTTAGCTTGGTAGAGCGAAAGAAGAGACTGTTTTTGATAATAAAGAGCGGAAGTCCTTTCTCCCCTTTCTAATTCTTTGGAAGAAGTCCTCGATGTTTCTCCGAAGCGAGTATAATACTTTTCTAATACTGGAAGAATGGATCGATTTTTGTTTTTTTCATCCAATCGAATCGACACAACCATAGGAACTAGTTCTTGTCCCAATTGAATTGTTCTACTTTCGTAGTCTTTACGAATTGCGTCTTCCAAAAGAATAATTGCTTTAAAAATATTCTCAAACATGGTCGTAGCATTTCCGTATTCGGCTTTCAGATAAAGAGTTTCAGCTTGCCCGTAATCAGCGGCGAGTTTGTCTAAATCTTGTTTTTTTCCAAAGTTCAAAAGAGAAACTCTAATTCCTTTCAATCCGATATAAACTTTTCTTCTAGTAGATTCCAATCTTCCCGTTTCGATTAACTCCCGATCGGATGGAAGTTTTTGTTTTGAGTCTTTAGATTCACCCGGGATCGTTTGCGAAAAGATAGAAACGTTATAAGTAAGAAAAAGTACACAAATTGCGGACCTGACTTTATTCGATAGAGTTCGTTGATTCTCTTTCATCCGTACCAATATCGGCCGGAAAACGAATGCAAGGCAAGGCTTTTCCCGAATTGTGGATTTATGATCGTTCTCAGATCCAGATCTCCTCGTAGAAAGCACGTCTTGGAATCCTTAGATCTTGATTTTAGAATCGAACCGGAAGACATAGATGAAAGTTCTTTAAAAAACGAACATCCTTTGGAATATTTGAAAAGGATATGTTTATCTAAGTTAGGCACAAGATCCAAAGACGAATTTTTGATCTCCTGCGATACAATTGTCGTTCAAGAGAATTCCATTCTTCAAAAACCCGAAAACTTTTTTGAGGCGACGGAAATGCTCGAAAGGTTGTCCGGAAAAACTCATAAGGTCGCTTCGGGACTAGGAATCTATTATAAAGGACTCGAACGGTTTGCGTTCGAGTTCTCTCAAGTTCATTTTCGCTCTTGGAATCACAAACAAATTCGAGAATACATTGAAAAATATTCTCCCTTTGATAAGGCTGGAAGTTATGGGGTTCAAGATAAGGAAGGCCCGGTTCAATCTTTCGACGGATCCTACACGAATATACTTGGATTTCCGATAAGAACGTTTTTTCAATATCACAAATTTTGGAAAAAATATTTAAAAGGAAATCAGGCGTAAAAATCGATCAGACTGCCGCGAGTTGTCGGTATAAATTCCTTGGAAATGGAGGATGGATTCATTCTACCTGAGTTATAATCGGCGTTAAAATCTTCACGGCGAATCGGTTCCACAGCTTGTATTTTTCCGCCCATGCGGGCCGGGCTTACGTAAGTCAAAGCCTCGTTTGGAAAAGAAATCCTCTGGACTCCGGAACTGATATTCATATTCTAATCTTCGGAGAATTGATCCTTTACTTTAAATAATTCTTCCGTTTTTTTTAAGGACCGGAACGATTTCCAATTCAAATAGAATGACGACAAAAACCAAAGAATATAAAAATTCGATAGAATTCCTGACCGATTGGAGCGAAAGACTACCGCAAATCGTTTTTGTTGCGGCCAAAGAATCCTACGAGTTTGAAATTATCGCGGAAAAATATAAAGAAGAAATTCGAAAAACGGGAGAACCATTCGAAATCGTAATATTCGTTTCCGAACCGGGGGACTTTGAAAGATTCCAATCCGACGCTTTCAACCTGGATATGTTTTCCAGTCGAAAATTATTTATCGTCAAATCCGGTTTTGAATTTTTTAAGCCGATCTCCAGTGGAAAAGGAAAAAATAATGAATTCTTACAAAAACAATTTTCGAACTTTCCGAACTCGATCCAACTTTTAGTTCATTACAATCATTGGGAAGTTTCAAACAAGGTTCTTCAAATCTTCGGGGGAAAAGCGAATCTCATTAAAACCAAAAATTTTTATCCCAACGAAACACGCGCCGGTCTTTTGCAGGCTTGTAAGGAAGTTGGAGTCCAATTGGACGAGGACGCCATGAATGAATTCCTACACAAAATTCCTCCCTCGATGGGAGCGTATCTACAATCACTTTCTAAACTAAAACTTTATCTCGTAAAAAAATCCTTCACGAAACAAGACGTTGAAGATGTCTTACTGTTCAGCGGAGAATTGAATTCTTCCGGCTTGGTCGATTTTTTTATGGAATCAGATCGGATCCGTTTTTTCAAAGAATTGAAAAAATTTCAGAGCGGAAAAGATTCTTTGCTTTTATTTCTTTCGATCCTGAAGGAAAGAATCGATCAACTTCGGAAATATAAAATCATTTCTAGAAAGTACGAGACATCCCTTTCAGACGAGGAAATCCACGAATTTTTGGATATTCAATCCTATAGCCCCGCAAGGAAAAATTTCGTTCGAAACCGTCTCAGAAAAGAGGCTACTTTTTTTTCCGATAAAATCATCGGAGAACTTTACGATTTTATGATAGATATGAATATTCGAATCAAAACCAGTTCGGAAAAAGAAGGATCGGAGTTTTACTTCAGTCGTCAAATGGAGGATTTTTTCCTTCAGCTTCGCCGGAAAGACCGAATTCTATAATCTTTCTATAAATTGTCCTTTCCGATATTCCGAGTATCTTGGCGGCTTTTTCCCTATTGCCGTTCACAAGAATCAAATTCCTTTTGATGATTTCCCTTTCGTAGTCTTTTAAAGGAATTCCGGTCTTCACTTCTATAAACTCCGAATAAACGTAAGAAGTTTCAAACATTTGAGGCGGAAGATGTTTTACATCAAGAATACGCACGGCAAATAGGGAAATCATACTTTCCAAAAGATTTTTGAGTTGTCTAACGTTGCCCGGAAAGTCGTAATTAAGTAAAAATTGAACTAGTTTTTCACTCAATCGGATTTCTTTTCGTTTATATTTTTCAGAAAGCGTTTCCAAAAAATGTCGAATTAACAGAGGAATATCCTCCTTTCTTTCCCTGAGATCCGGAAGATCCAATCGAAAATTCGAAATTTCAAAATAAAGAGATTCTAAAATTTGTCCGGTTTCCAATTTTTGTTTCCATTCTTTATCGGAAATAAAAATGAAACGAGAATCACTTTGGTTTTCACGAATTTTCTTCAGAAGATAAACCTGGATCTCTTTTGAAAAATTGGGGAAATTCTTAAAAACGAAATATGTGTTTTTTCCGTCGGAAAGTATCGATTCCAAGCCTTTTTCACTCTCGACGTTATCGGAATCTAAAATGAGAACGCGAGGGTTTAAACCAGATAAATCGGCAATTAGATTGGAAACAAAAGTCTTCCCACTACCAGGGCCTCCCGTAACAAATAAGGGTAATGTATTCTGAGACAAAGACTTGAGTCGATTTAATACTCTAATCGAATTCGAAGCGTTGCTGATAAAAATATGTTCTTCGGAATTCAAACGTGGATCCCTTTTCGAAAGATTATAACCCTTTGACCTGTAGAACTCTACCTCGGATTATACAATCAAAAGAACTTTTATTCGTATTCTGAAAATAATTTCTTACTTGAATCGGTGTACATTCCAAAATCCGAGAAGGAGAAAGTTTGTACTCTTCCGTAAGACTAGCTACATTTGCAACTCCGTCCACGGAATTGCCCGATGAAACATAAGTCGTTTGATATAGGATCTGTTCATCAACTTGAGGAATTTTAACCCCGAATGGAAGCGAAATCCAAAAGGCTTTTTCTCCGGATTTTACCAAAACTTCAGTTTCATTCTCTCCTTTAAATTCTTCCTTAAATAAACTTTGAGAAAGTAGAAATGAAAGATTATCCCGTAAAGAATCCGAAGCTAGAATTTTATCCCCGGTCAACTCGGCATATATCTCCGTAAAATTCAGAGGATTAATCGATTCCGATTCCATATATTTTCCCGAATAAGAAACCTTATTGAGGGAGGATTCCTGCGGAATCTGTTTTGGAGAAACTTCCGAATACGTAAAATAAATTTGTCTCCCTCTAAATATTAGAGTTTTTGAATCTTTTAGAGTGCTGACTTTTTTAAAATATGTTATTTCAAAGAAATCTTCTTTAGGAAAAATTCCTTTGAAAAACTGAGTTTGAGAAATGGAAAAATACGGCGCGGTGAATAATTGAACTCGATAACCAGAAGATTGTAAATTTTGAATGGCAGAAAACAAACTAGGGTTCGGAATTTTCCCTTTCGCATTCGTGAGAATGATTATGTCTTGAGCACTTTGAGATCGGATCAATGAACGTCTCGTACGCAATAACGCTTCCGATAAATCCTCCAAACTCGATTTGCCAAACGATTTCAAACTCCCAATCTGTCTTCTTAATTCCGCCAACGAACTTGCTTTGGGGAGAATGGAAACTTTTCCTTCTGAAAAAGTAACAATCCGGATCCCGGTCATAGAATCCCAAGACGTATTTTTAACGAATTGAGCCCATTCTTCTCTTTCTCTTTGGAAAGAAGGAGACAGATCGACGATAAAAATTAATTCTTTCGTATTCTTTTTCAATATTGAAGTAGTAGTTTGTTTTCTTTTAGAAGGCACCCAAGGAAATGAACGCTCCGTCATCGATCGCGTCAAAAAGAAAAGATCCGATTTTTCGGAAAGATGAAATTCATCCAATTGTTTCTGCGCGCAATTGTACACGATTCGATCAAGAGAAATATTGTTTTGAAAACCGACTTCGTCTCGAACTAAAAAATCAGCGGGAAATTCGGAACAAATTTTTGAAAAGTCTTCTTTTTTGAAATGAGAGCTTCGAAATTTGTTAAAAATTTCCTTATCCGTGATTTTCTCGATCGTATTTACTTTCGCTCTTAGCAATAAGTTTGCATAAAAAGCCCCAAATTTGGAAATTTCTTGCGATCTATCATCGATTCTTTCCAAAGTCGCCGGTAAATTTCCTTCTACTTTTCCAGGAAGAAAGATTATGCTTGTAGAGAATACTGGCTGAACTGTGAAACAGAGAAAAAAAAATAAATTTCTTAACATGAACAACTTTGTGCGACGCAAATAGGTTTTTAAGTTAATATGAGGAAATCCAGGATTCAAAGCAACCGATTAAAAAATGAGTTGCACAAACTTGGCAAAGTATTAGCTTTTTTCATTTAGTAGATCAAGGAGAAAATAATGATCAATAGACTTATCGCTCTATCTGTAGCAACAATGATTTTTGCAGCTTGCTCCAGCGCTGACACCGGACAAAAAGACGCAACAACCGTAGGTGACGGTGGATGGACTTTTGAAGGATGGGGTGGACCTCCGGAACAAAGAAACGACGGAAAAACACCAAGAGATACGAATCCAAAAGACTGGTACTATATTAAATTTTCTTCCAGAGCATCTGCTAAAGCAGTAGCTAAGAAAAGCCAAGCAATGATGCAATCCACTTGTCGTGAAGCTTCCAGACTTCAAGGTGCGTCTGACGTTGTGAAAAAGATGGTTGGAGAAACCGTAGAATCGGCTTCCGGAGTATCCGACGGTGAAGCAACCGCATCTGTAATTGTTTCCCAATCTCAAGGTGTTGTAAAAGGAGTCGGGGTTTACGAATGTAAAGCAATCGGTTCCGGTTCTGATCCAAAAGATGTTTCCAAAGACAACTGGGAAGAATGTCAGTGTGTAATTTACGCAAAATTTCCTGGTGGAAAAGATGCTCTCGTGGCGAAAGCACAGGAAGTTTCCAACAAACAATAAATATTCATTTATCGAAAACTTTATTGTTTACAAACCCCGTTTTATAACGGGGTTTTTTATTTTTCGGAACTTTATAAAAGGCTGCTTTAGAAAAGATTAAGTAATTTTGGAATCTACTCCGCTTTTCATGAGTAACCAAAGATTAACACTCAAAAAACAATTTCTTTAAATTAAAGCTAAACGTTTAGAAACTTGCGGTAAAAGTAAACATTCTTCAAAAAGATTAAATTCTCTAATTTCCAATAACTGAGTTTTCCAAAGAGGATCAAACTCTAAGCCGCTTAGATATTTCACGAGATGTTTTCTAAATAGAACCAGACCGAATTCCTCTCCGAAATCCTGAATCATCCAACGGGCGTGCTCTAAGATAACTTTTAAAATCTCCGACCAGTACAATTCTTCTTTTTTAATTTTTGAAAAGATCCAAGGATTTCCAATCGCCTTTCTGCCAATGAGAACTCCATCCAAACTATATTCTCTCATTTTGGAGTTCGCTTCTTCGTAACTTTTGATATCTCCGTTTCCAAAAACCGGAATCTTTCTCCGCGCTTTTACCTCGCCGATCGCGTCCCAATCCGCAAGTCCAGTATAAGCCATTTCTTTTGTACGGCCATGAACCGTTAACGCATTCACTCCCGATTCTTCTAAAATTTTTGAAACTTCAAGATAATTTTTACTTTCCGAATCCCATCCAATCCGAATTTTTGCGGTAATCGGAACGTTGACTCGTTTTTTCATGGCTTCAATGATTTTTCCGGCTAACGCAGGTTTACGCAAAAGCCCGGCACCTGCGCCTCGCAAAGAAACTTTACGAGTAGAACAACCCATGTTTAAATCGATGATATCCGGTTTTAGTTCTTGGATGATTTCAGCCGCTTCTGTAATGATCTCTAAACGATTCCCAAAAATTTGAAACGTGATGGGGCGTTCCTCAGGATGAAAGCGAAACATTTTAAACGCTTTCGGCGCTCTATGAACAAGTTCGTCTGTGTTTACAAACTCCGTATAAGAAAAGGCAGCTCCAAATTTTCTACAAATTCTTCGAGTGGGAGAATCCGAAATCCCCGCCATCGGAGAAAGTGAAATTCTCCCCGGAA
This sequence comes from Leptospira alexanderi serovar Manhao 3 str. L 60, assembly GCF_000243815.2. Classification (GTDB taxonomy): domain Bacteria; phylum Spirochaetota; class Leptospiria; order Leptospirales; family Leptospiraceae; genus Leptospira; species Leptospira alexanderi. The sequence goes on from NZ_AHMT02000001.1 coordinate 134,415, forward strand.
TCGTCACATCTCCGATCCGGATCATCGGATCAATTCTCTCCCAAAACCGTAAAATCCTGCACTTTATCGTTATCCTTTAAATCCACGATACGAACGCCAACTGCGGTTCTACCTAGTTTAGAAATATCGAATGCGTTAATTCGAATTGTCATTCCTTGTTGAGTGATGAGAATGACTTCATCTTCGCTCCCAACAGAACCCGTCCCTACGGAAAATCCATTCTTCTCGGTCACTTTCAAGTAGGCCATTCCCTTTCCACCCCTGCCTTTCGCGGCAAACTCCTCAAAACCGAGACGTTTTCCGTAACCTTCTTCCGAAACTACGAATATATCCTCTCCTTCTTTGTATTTGCTCAAACCTACAATTGTGTCATCTTCCGCAAGCCGCATTCCAGTAACACCGCTCGCCGTTCTTCCTTGAGCTCTGATGATATTTCCTTCGATCCGAAGAGCCAATCCCTTTCTAGAAAAGATTATAACTTCATCTTTATCCTCGATGGCTTCCACTTTAATCAGCTCATCCCCTTCTCTGAGTCCGATCGCGATGATTCCGGATCTTTTTACGTTTCCAAATTCTTTAAGCTGAATTCGTTTGATAAATCCACGTCTAGTAACTAAGAGGAGATCCTTATCCATATCTTGTTCTCTGAAAGTAAAGATAGAAGAAATATATTCATCTTCTCTCAGATTGATAATTGCCTTGAGTGATTTTCCACGGGCTTCTTTAGATGCGATTGGCAATTCATACGCCTTCATCACGTAAACTTTTCCTATATTAGAAAAAAACATGATACTATCGTGAGTCATTGCGGCTTTCATAATTTTAATCACATCGTCACGCTTCTGAGAAAGCCCTTGGATTCCTTTTCCGCCTCGTTTTTGTCTTTTGAAAGTATCGATCGGAAGGCGCTTGATAAATTGATCGTACGTGATTTGAATTACTATTTCTTCGTCCGCGATCAAATCTTCCGCGTTAAAAGAAGAACTTTCTATACTTTCTATGGAAATTTCGGTTTTTCTTTTTGTTCCGTACTTATCTCCCACTTCTTGAAGCTCTGTGCAAACGATGTCGTTTATGCGAGAAGGTTTTGCAAGAATATCCTTTAAATCCACGATGAGTTTTCTGACTTCCTCCAGCTCATCAATGATCTTTTGAACTTCGAGAGAAGTAAGTCTTTGCAATCTCATTTCTAAAATCGCATCCGATTGAACCTCGGAAAGACTGAAACGAACCATCAATTGTTGTTTTGCTTCCGCTGGATTTTTAGAAGCTCGAATGACTTTGATCACGTCCTCGATGTTTTCTAAAGCGATCTTTAATCCTTCCAAGATATGAGCGCGTTTTTCGGCTTTATCCAAGTCGAACTGAGTTCTTTTTATGATCACATCTCTTCTGTGTGCAGAATAGGCAGTTAATATTTCCTTAATATTAAAAATTTTTGGTTTATTATCCAGAATCGCGAGCATCGTGATTCCATAACTCACTTGAAGTTGAGTCATTTTATAAAGTTGGTTTAGAATAACCTGAGCATTAGCATCTTTTTTAATATGAATCTCTATTCGAATCCCTTTTCGATCAGAAAGATCGAGGATTTCGGAAATTCCTTCGATTTGTTTTTCGTTAACTATATCTCCGATTTTTTCCAGAAGAACTTTCTTGTTCACCTGATAGGGAATTTCGGTGACTACAATCACTTCTTTTCCGTTTTTCTTTTCTTCAATCTCCACTTTGGAGCGAATTCGTATCGACCCTTTTCCGGTCGTATATGCAGAGATAAGACCTTCTCCACCGATGATGATTCCGGAAGTTGGAAAATCGGGACCGGGAATAATTTTGAGAATTTCCGGAATTGTAATCTCCGGAGTTCGAATCACGGCGATCACTGCATCGATCGTTTCTTTCAAATTATGAGGAGGAATATTCGTCGCCATTCCCACCGCAATTCCGGAAGATCCGTTTACGAGTAAATTTGGAAAATTTGCAGGTAATACGTCAGGTTGTTGTTTTGTATCATCGTAGTTAGGCGAAAAACTAACAGTTTCTTTTTCAATGTCGCGTAACAATTCCTCGGCGACTTTTTCAAGTCTCGCTTCGGTGTATCGATAGGCCGCAGGGTTATCACCGTCTATAGAGCCGAAGTTTCCTTGTCCATCGATCAACGGAACTCGCAAAGAAAAATCCTGAACCATTCTTACAAGAGCTTCGTAAACCGACGCGTCTCCGTGCGGGTGATAATTACCGATCACTTCCCCCACAATCTTAGCGCATTTCACATAAGGACGATCGCTTCTCCACGCCCGTTCGTTCATCGCATGAAGGATTCTTCTATGAACCGGTTTTAATCCATCCCTCACGTCCGGAAGCGCACGACCGACGATAACGGACATCGCGTAGCCGAGATACGCTTCTTTCATTTGATCTTCAATTTCCACAGGGATCACTCTAATACCGTTCTTAAGAGCATCCGCAATATCGGGCTTTCCGGCGATATTATAGTTTAGTACTTTTGTTTCATTCTCTTGACTCATTTCAGAATTCCCTTAGGATCAAAGATCCAAGTTTGCAACCTTGGCTGCATTAATTTCGATGAATTGTTTTCTAGGTTGAACTTCGTCACCCATCAGAATGTTGAACGTTTCTTCCGCTTCCACGAAATCGTCTAATTTCACTTTCAAAACGACTCGATTCGAAGGATCCATCGTGGTCTCCCAAAGTTGTTCGGGATTCATCTCACCTAGACCCTTGTATCTTTGAATCACAACTTTTTCAGTTCCTACGTTCTTCAATAATTCTTCTTTTTCCTTATCCGAATAAGCATACGTTGAATTTTTACCGTGTTTAATAAGATACAAAGGTGGTTGTGCCACATAGAGATAACCTTTCTCGATTACAGGACGCATGTAACGAAAAAAGAACGTAAGAAGTAATGTGCGAATGTGTGAACCGTCGATATCCGCATCTGTCATTATCATAATTTTATGATATCGAATCTTATCGATATTAAACTCGTCTTCACCGATCCCGGTTCCAAGCGCGGAAACCAAAACTCGAATCTCTTCGCTGGAAAGAATCTTATCCAATCTTGCTTTTTCAACGTTTAAAATTTTTCCTTTCAGAGGAAGAATCGCCTGCGTGTTTCTATCTCTTCCTTGTTTCGCAGAACCGCCCGCGGAATCTCCCTCAACGAGATAAAGCTCGGAAAACGCAGGATCTTTTTCAGAACAATCAGCGAGCTTCCCCGGAAGCCCTCCTCCTTCAAGAACCGTTTTTCTTCGTGTTAAATCTCTCGCCTTACGGGCCGCCTCTCTTGCCTTTGCGGAAAGAATACATTTTTCTAATATCTTTTTAGTGATATTCGGATTTTCCTCAAAGAATAAAGTAAGACCTTCCGAACTTAAGGTCTGCATAATTCCTTTGATTTCTGCGTTTACTAATTTTTCTTTTGTTTGAGAATTAAACTGAGGTTGAGGAATTTTGATTGAGATGACCGCGGTTAATCCTTCTTTTACATCTTCTCCGGAAAGACCTGTCGGATGTTTTTTAGAAAGGGTCGTATCCTTTTTCAGAAAGTCGTTTAAGGTTCTCGTAAGAGCCGCACGAAATCCCTCCAAATGAGTTCCGCCTAAGTTGTTATTGATGTTATTCGTAAAACAAAAGATGTTCTCCGTATAAGTTTCCGAATATTGAATCGAAATTTCCGCCAAAACGTCGTCTTTATTCCGTTCAAAGTGAATCACCTTATGCATGGGATGTTTATTTTCGTTGATATGTTCGACGAAAGAAACAATTCCCCCGGAAAATTGAAATTCATTTCGAAGAAGACTTTCCCCTTCCGACCCTCGTCTGCGGTCTTCAACGATCAACACAAGACCTTTATTCAAAAAAGCTAATTCTCTAAATCGAGCAGAAAGAATGTCGAACTGAAAGTCTACTGTGGTAAAAATAGTAGCATCCGGTTTAAATCGAACGATGGTTCCTCTTTCCGAAGAATCTCCCTTAATTTCTACCGGAGAAACCGGAATACCTTTCTCGTATTTTTGAGTATAAATCTTTCCTTTCTGATGAACTTCGACTTCGAGATATTCAGAAAGTGCGTTTACTACGGAAACCCCTACACCATGGAGACCTCCTGAAACTTTATAAGCGTCGTTTTCGAATTTACCACCCGCATGAAGAATCGTCATTACGACTTCGATTGTAGAAATTTTTTTATCGGGATGAATATCGACCGGAATCCCTCGACCGTTGTCTTTAACTTCAATGATATTATTCGGCAAAATACTAATTTTAATTTCGGTACAATGGCCGGCCATTGCTTCGTCTACGGAGTTATCAACCACCTCATAGACCATTTTGTGAAGTCCAGTCTCATCCTGGGTTCCGATGTACATCCCAGGACGTTTTCTAACAGCTTCCAGACCCTCTAAAATTTTGATCTGACCAGCACTGTAGCTTGTTTCTTTTTGACTCATTTTTTTTCGGACCTCAGGAATAGTTTTCCTGAAAACCGTAGGGAGGCAAGGAAATTCATCAGCTTATCAAAGATATTGAAGAATCTCTAAATAACGTTTTTTAATCTCGATGTCCGTTTCCTTTTCAAGAATGGCAATTAAGTCTTCTTTCCCTTCTATGCCTCTTTTTTCCTTAGTCTCAGGTAATATAGGAGAATGAAATGTTGTTAGTTTACCGATTGAAATTTCAATTGAACGAACGACTCCTTTTCCTACAAATCGCATAGACTCACGAATGATTCGGTTTTGTAAAAAGAGTAATTCTTGTTTATAAGCGTTATGAGAAACGAGAATTCGAAGTTTATTGAATCGAATTGAGTCTACTTCCGAATGAGAAGCAAATACGGGACCTACGATTTCTTTCCAACGATTTCTAAGCGTGTGGACAAAAATCCTTTCTTGTAGATTCTCTTCCGTGATTCCCATTTGATTCAATACGACATTGAATTCAGAGGTTTCGATTTTTTTAGATGGAATCAAATCTTCTTTCATTTTACAAACTGGACATTTCCTTGTTGAATCAGAAAAATTTGCTTTTGATCCTCAAGTTTACCGACATAATCCTGAATTCCTTCCAAGTCCGTTGTCGTAAAAAAAGCCTGTCCCGCGTTTATGACTAAGTCCACAAAATATTCTCTTCGTTTAACATCTAATTCCCGAATCACATCATCAATCAATAAAACGGGCATAGTATCTAAAACATTTCTATAGTAATTAAAAGTCGCAGTTTTCAAAGCGATCACCGTACTTCTTTTCTGGCCTTGTGACCCAAATTCGGTAATGTCACGTTTATCAGTCCCGATAAAAAGATCATCCCTATGAATTCCCACAGAAGTGTAACCGAGTCTTAAATCTTTTCCTAAATTCCGACCGAGTTTTTCTACAAATTCATCTTCGTCTTTCACATTCGGTCTGTAAATCATTTCAAGTTCGTCCTTCCCGCCGCTCAATTTATTTAAATTCGGTTGATAGAAGGAATTTAATCCGAAAACAATTTCTCTTCTTTTATTAAGAATCAAAACTCCCTTTTCGATAAGCTTTCTATCCCAAATTGATAGATGAGAGGCGTCGGAAATACCGGTTTTTAAAAGGGCATTCCTATGCTTTAAGATTTTATTATATTCCAGCAAACATTCGAGATAAAACGGGTCGAAGGAAGAGATAAACGCATCGATAAATTTTCTCCTTTCCGCCGGACCATCCTCTATGATTTTTAAATCCATTGGAGTTAATAAAACGGTGATGAATTTGCCGATTAGATCTGTCCTTTTTTTTACTTCCTCTTGATTGAATTTTAATTTTCTTTTAACTGTGGGTTTTGCGGTAAATCCGATTTCCAATACAGATTCTTTTTGATTCTCTTTAATTTTCCCTCTTAAGAAATAATTTTCAGAACCCCATCGAATCAAATTCGAGTCCTCGGACTCTCGAAAACTTTTCAGCCAAGATAACATACAAATGGCTTCGAGAAGATTCGTTTTTCCTTCTCCGTTATCACCTACAAAAAAATAAGCCTGGAATCAAAATCCAGGCTCAATTCTTCGTGACTTCTAAAATTCTGAAGAGTAAGATGTTTTAAGAACATTACAGTTTCATAGGCATGATCACGGAGATAAATTCAGGATCGGACGGATCCTTGAAAATAACCGGAGAGCTTGCATCAGAAAACTCGATCTTAACTTCGTTATCGTCGATTGATCTAAAAATATCCATGAGGTATTCCCCTTTGAACGCGATTGCAATTTCGTCTCCGGAATATTCAATCGGCCTATTGATATTTGCTTCAGAAGCGCCAAGAGTTTGAGCAAATAAGTTCAAATTGTTTTTGCTGAATGTGAGTCTTACTTGTCTGGAAGGTTCTTCCGCCGCGGTTAAAACTTGTCTAAGAGATACTTGGAATTCTTCCTTCGAGATTGTTGTGGAAAATTTAGTGCTCTTTGGAATGACTTGTTCGTAGTTTGGGAAATTTCCTTCGATCAATTTACATAAAAGTTCTATGTTGTTTGCAGACGCATAAATCTGACTATCGATCAAACCGAGATTACCAGTTTCTGAAGTTGCGAGCATCTTGGAGATTTCTCGGATCGCCTTTGCAGGAACAATTATGGAATCCTTAAATTGCAAAGGAGAAGGAAGAATTCTTTCAATCTTGCAAAGTCTTCTTCCATCCGTTCCAACAAAAATCAATTTATTTCCGTCGGGAATCATGTAGAGACCGTTAAAAATAAATCTTTGGTCTTCATGCGCGATCGCGTAAGAAGTTTTACGAATCATGTCGTTTATCAAAGTACTTGGAAAAGAAGATATTTGAGAAGAATTCACTTTGGAAATCGTTTTAATTTCTTCGGCATCCATTCCGCTGATCTTGGATTTATAGTCATTTTTGCCGGAAGCATCGGTGATATAAACGATGGAAGAATCTCCGTCGGATTCTTCTAAAGACAAAATAGTTTCTTCGAAATGAATCGTTTTAAAAAAACTGGAAAGTTGTTTAGCGGGTAAAGAAATACTTCCGGCTTGGATTACTTCCGCAGGCAGTGATGTTTTAATGGAAATTTCAAGATCGGTAGCGGAAAGAAAGACTTCTTTTTCTTCAGCTTCTATTTTAAGATTTGATAATATAGATTTAATTTCTCTTGCGGAGATTACACCCTCCACTGCGTGAATTGCTTTTAAAAAATCCGATGTATTAACTTTAATTTTCAATTTGTTTCTCCTAATTTCTTTCTTAATTAAATAGGTTTTTTATTATTGTACAGTTGTAGGAGTAGTACCTGTAGATATGTACATAAAATTGTATTCCTAAAGAATACTGAAATATGTCTCATTTTTTTTGAAAAGAGAATTTTGTTTTCCGACATAATTCTTAGTCAATTTTCGAATTAAAAGCGACAGTAATCTTGTATTATGTCTTATTTACAAATTTATTTAACTTTTTAGATATTAAACTTATACTTTATTAACAAGTTATATACATATCAAATCTAGGCTAGAATTTTCTTTCTATTCCTAACAGGATGTTCTTTTGAATTGCCCAATGAATGTTTTGTTAAAAAACACTTAGCAAAAATTTTAATTCTTCACTCCAATGAAGAGCTCGTCTTAAAACCTCAAAATGTAGGAACTACTGTTATTTTAAACCACAAGAAAAGTCGTACAAAAGCGATATTAAACCATCAATGCAACGTAATCTGTGGGAACTCTCACATTTTTTTAGAAACTTGCTAGATCGTTTAAATAACGTGAGTTCGTGGAGAAAATGAGAAAGAATTCTCTAAAAGTAGGAGTTCCTACAATTTTAGAATTGTTCGTAAAATCGTGATTGTGGTAGTTCCCACATTTTAAGAATAGATTTACAAAGTTCAGATTCCAAAAAATTGTTTCAGAAAAATGAGTCATAGATTCTTACGCCGAACACACGTTAAATTAGAGATATTTTTTTGAGGTTTTGAGACGGACTACAAAGTTAAAAACATTTTGCTATAATCCGATTTTGAAAATGATTCATAATCTTACAAAAGTACATTTCAAAATAAAATGAAATTTTTGAAAACAAGCTCTAAAAAATGAAATGCCGCACCTTATCCGAAAGCACAAATTTACTGGAGCTTGTATTTCGAACTAATTCGTTCCACTAGAAAACGTATTTCCTTATTGTTAGAAAGAAGTTCTTCGGTTTTTCGAAGTCCATGAATTACTGTGGTATGTTGAGTTTGAAAAAGTCTTCCGACTTGGGATTTATTGACGTTAAAAACACTGTGTAACAAATAGAAACAAATATGGCGTGGAATAATTAATTCTTTCTTTCTGCTTTTTCCCATAATCTCAGCGGCATTCAGATTGAATTCTTTAGCGACGGATTCAATAATTCGATCATGTGAAAATTCCACATTCTTTTTGCGATAAAGACGGTTTTTTACAATTTCCTTTACCTTATCTAAATTCAAAAAAAGAAGCGAATAGGATTTTTTGTATAAGTAGATGTCGTTGAGTGCGCCAAGTAAAAGTCTCGTGTCTTCTTCGATTTGATCCGCTAAAAAATCTAATACATCTTCGCTTAAACCGAGATCCATGATTTTAGAATGAGACGTTACAATCCCTTTTCGAATCTCTTTGTTGGGATATTGGATATCGGCTTGAACACCTGTGACAAATCTGGATTTCAATCTTTCATGAATTGTAAGTTCAGAACTTGGGCGATCCGATGCGATTACAATCTGTCTTTTTCTTTCGAAAAGAAAGTTAAACAATGCAAAAAATTCATCCTGAGTTTTTTCAGCATTTGTGGAAAGAAGTTGAATATCATCCACAAGAAGACAATTGTAAGACTGATATTTTATCTTAAAACTTTCGATAAGTTCTCTGGATTGAAGAGCAAAACGAAACTCATTCATAAAAGAAGAAATATCAACATAACATACCGTTTTCCAAGGGTCTTTTTTAATAAGTTCCGATCCGATCGCATGAAGTAAGTGTGTTTTTCCCACTCCTACGCTACCAAACAAATAAAGAGGATTTATTTCCGCAGGTTTTCGAACACATTCTTTTGCGGCTGTGTATGCTAAACGGTTACAGTCGCCTACGATAAAAGTTTCGAACGTATAATCCGGATTGAATTGAAAATCTTTTTGATCGAAAGATTTTTCGAGAAACGACTGAAGAGGAGAAGCTGCCTTTGTTTCGATCAGAATTTCAACGGGAATTTTATCGCCGCAAGCTTCTAAGATCGCATTTTCGATTATACTCTGATATTTTCTTTCAACGTGGGTTTTGATCGTAGCAGAAGGAGCAATAATCGTGCATTTCTCGGAGTTAAGGGTCTCTAATTTCAAAGTATCAATGAACCGTTCATAGTATTGAGGAGATATTTTTTTAGATACCTCCTCCAAGATTTTATTCCAAACTAGGTTCAACACATCCTCCAAAAATAAAAAACATAAAATTCTCTCTCGAAGAAATTCGCACGGACTCAAATTGAAAATATTTTCCCAATTCGATCGAATAAAACAATCTTCCGACTTCGGATCTAAAATCCTAGAAACCTTATGAATGAGAATACAGTGTTTTTTGATAATGCCTTGTACTCAAATGAAAATTCCAAAATTGAAATTCTCTCTCAAAAAAAGAGGATGTTTATGTTTTGAATAATTAATTATGTCGCAAATATAAAAACCGACTTATTCCTATGTTTCTGTTAACGTTTATTGATATATTTTTATAAGAAAGTATATTCAATTTTTAGAATATACTTTAAAGAGAAAGTCGAAAAAATAGTCTTGAAAGTGCAACTGTGTCGATACCGATGATTCTTTTGTGGAGTTCTGCCTTAAATTGAAAGATTGCCTCGATCTTTGAGAGATTATTTTCATAATTGGTTCTTGTGTACTCATATACTAAAGTAAGACTTACCAATTCTAAAAATTCCTTGTAAGAGAAATTTTCTTTCCACTCTGGATGTTCGTTTTTGTAAGAAGAAATCCACGACTCTAGTTTTAAAAGATCGAGTTTAGTTTCTAATTTATCCTTAATTTTTTCCTGAACCAAATCAATCACTTCTTTCGGGCATTCGAAAGATGCAAGGCTTCCTCCTTGAAAGGGAAGCGTGGAAAGTTGTAAGTTCGTATTGATTTTTTTCAAATCATTTTGGCTTAGATATTGGAATGGAACACAAATTGCCCGACTTATGATTGTCTCTTTGAGTGTATCTATATTATTTACGATGAAAATGAATCTTGAAAACGGTGGGGCTTCTTCCAAGGATTTTAATAGAGCTGTTTCTGCTTCGTTTCCTATGAGAGATGCGTCCGGAAAAACGATGAAACGAAACTTCGAAAGATGAGGGCGATAATTCAATCGCGAACGAATCAACCAACGAATTGTAAATTCTTCGGGATTATCCTCGCTTCCAATCGCTATGATTTTTCCGCGATCTTCCGGAAAACGTATGTAATCCGGATGAGAATTTCGCATGAAAGCTTTGCAAGAAGCGCAAATCTCGCATGAAGTTCCTTCAAAACATAATACATTTTTAATAAACCGTTCTGAAGCAGATTCTTTTCCGGTTCCGTCCGGGCCGTGAAAAATAAGAAGAGGAGGAATTGTCTCCGGTTTTGACGTATATCTTTTTAAAAAAGTAAGAGCGACCTCTTGTCCCAAAATATCGTCGAGTTGAAACGCGGAGCGAGACATTCTTTCTTTAGTAAACCGGAGTCAACCAATGTCTGTATTTTTCTTCTTTGTTGATTACAAGATTGAAAAATAAACTTTGAATCTTTTTTGTAATCGGTCCCATCTCTGAATTACCGATCTTTCTATGATCGATCTCAGAAACCCATGCGATTTGTACTCCTGTTCCCGAAAAGAAAACCTCGTCCGCAATGTAAAGCTCACTTCTGGAGATATCTCTTTCGATCACTTCGATCCCATTATCTTTTGCAATTTCAAGAACACTTCTTCTTGTAATTCCTTCGAGCAAGGAAGAGTTGATTCCTGGTGTAATGATTTTACCGTCTCGAACTAAAAAGATATTCTCCGCGGAACCTTCGCTTACAAATCCTCTCGAATCCAAAAAGATCGCTTCATCAAATCCGTTTTGAACCGCTTCCGATTTTGCAAGTGCCGAGTTCACGTAACCGCCGGAAACTTTCGATAAAGTCGGAATTACGGCGTCATCGAATCTTCTCCAACTTGATACCATCGTTTTTAATCCGCGCTTTGTATCCAAGTAGTCGTTCAACTGAAGAATATAAATCGCAAGTTCGGTAGGAACGTCATGAAAGCGCGGTGAAAGTTGTAGCGCCGATGTATAAACAAAAGGACGAAGATAAATGTTCTCTTTATAACCGCATTGACGAATCAAATCGATTGTTATGTCTCTCAATTCTTCTTTTGTTTTGTCTAGTTTCAATTGCATGATTCGAGTCGAATTTATCAATCTTTGGTAATGGTCTAAAATACGAAAGAGATAGATGTTGTCTGTATCCTTGTCATAATAACCACGAAGCCCGCCGAAGACCGTGGTTCCGTACTGAAGCGCGTGAGTTTGAATGCTGATTTTTGCTTCTGATTCAGGAAGGATTTTTCCTTCGAAATAGGATAGTTTCTTGATGGATTCTGCCATAGAACAGGAACCTGATAAGTGATATAATTCCATGAATCAATATATCGGGTCTGCTGTCGATTCATCTTACAATCAAAGACCAATACTTGCGAAACATCTCATTCTTAAATCAGTAATTTATTTTCAGGAAGTTGAATCTCGATGATCGAATCCAAAAACCAATCTTTTTTTCCGAATCGTTTTGATTGTGTCGTAGTAGGCGCGGGTCATGCGGGTTCGGAAGCGGCTTACATCGCTTCGAAGGGCGGAGCCAAAACTCTTTTGATCACAATGAATTTGGATACGATCGGTCAGATGTCTTGCAACCCTGCGATCGGTGGTATCGCCAAGGGACATATGGTGAGAGAAGTGGATGCGCTCGGCGGCATCATGGGAAAGGTGATCGATAACACCGGTATTCAGTTTAAAATGCTCAACACTTCCAAAGGTCCGAGCGTTTGGGCGCCGCGTGCTCAAGCGGAAAAGAAAGAATATCAACTCAAAGTAAAACATACTCTTGAAGCTGAGAAGAATCTTTCAATGCGACAAGACACCGTTGAAGAACTTCTTATCGAAAATGATCAAGTGATCGGCGTAAAGACCGGACGCGGCTTTGAAATTTATACGAACCATGTAATCTTAACTACGGGAACGTTCTTATCTTCTCTCGTTCATATCGGAACGTATCAAAACGAAAACGGTAGAATGTGTGAGCCCACAGTGAAAGGTCTTTCTAAATCCTTGGCAAAATATAATTTAAAGTTGGGAAGATTGAAGACCGGAACTCCGCCGCGTATTCATAAGAATTCAGTCGACTTAAGTGTGCTTGCGATTCAAGAAGGCGATCCCAATCCATCTCCGTTTTCTTTTTCGACGGAGAAGATCACTCGAAGACAGATTCCTTGTTACATCACTTACACAAACGCCGAAACTCACAAACTCATTCATGAAAATCTAAATTTGTCTCCGATGTATTCGGGACAAATTCAAAGTACTGGACCGCGCTATTGTCCTTCGATCGAAGACAAAGTGGTTCGATTTGCGGATCGTGAAAGACATCAGGTTTTTTTGGAACCTGAGGGTTATGAAACTTCAGAAATCTATCTCAATGGAGTTTCCACAAGTCTTCCGGAAGAAGTTCAATGGAAGTTAGTGAGATCTCTTAAGGGTTTGGAAAATGCGGAGATTGTGAGACCCGGTTATGCGATTGAGTATGACTATGTGGATCCGACCGAGTTGAAACCGACTTTAGAAACGAAGAAGATTAGAGGTCTTTATCATGCGGGACAAATTAACGGAACTACAGGTTATGAAGAAGCGGCCGCGCAAGGTTTGGTCGCGGCTTATAGCGTTCTTCATTCTTTGAAAAATGAAACTCCCCTCTTGTTCAAAAGAAGCGAATCTTATATCGGAGTTTTGATCGACGATTTAGTTCATAAAGGTGTTGAAGATCCGTATAGAATGTTTACTTCGCGTGCTGAACATAGACTTCTGCTTAGACAAGATAACGCAGATCAAAGACTGATGAAGTACGGATATGACCTCGGCCTTATCGATCAACAAAGTTACGATCGAATGAGGGAAAGATACGAGCGCGTGAATGGCGTTCGAGAAAAAATTCATCAAATCCCGCTTAAACCTTCGGATGAGTTTCAAGATCTTTTGGATCAGAAAGGAATTACAAACTATAAGTTCGGTATGAAGTTGGCTTCTTTTTTGAAACGCCCCGAAATTAAGATCGAAGACATTGAGTTTATGATTCCCGAAGTGCGTTCTTGGTCTGAGCTAGAGAAAAATGTTCTCGAAATGGAAATCAAGTACGAAGGTTATATCAAGAGAGAACTCGAAACGATTCAATGGAAGAATAAATATTTGGATCTTGCGATTCCGGAAGATATCAACTACGAAGCGATTACAGGACTTAAGAAAGAAGCCATTCAAAAATTGAAAAGTCATAAGCCGATGACTTTGGAAAAGGCAGGTCAGATTTCCGGTGTGGATCCGAGCGACGTCGATTTGCTGTTGTATCACATCAAAGGAAAGAGAAAACAAGAGGTAGAAGCATCTTAGTCTTTGTCCGTCTCGCGATAAGAATTGTAAAAACAGCTATTATTGGAGTTTGAGATTTTTCCTACAAGTGCCGATGTTGCGGTCGGAGTTCCGACAAAAGATTCGATTTCCCGCTCGCGTTTCACATGAAACGTTTTTCAAAAGCCCGGAATTACACCGGGTTTTTCTTTTGTGCATGAGTAGATAGTCAGACCGAAAAGAAAGATTCGATTTTTTAAAAATCTTTTTTGTATCCTATGAATCAAACCTCAATTATTTACAGGATTTTTAATCCGAAGAATCGGTTGTAGTTTGTAAAATTGTGGAAACTCTTACAAGGTTTTATCGAGGTCCGTGCGATTGAACTCATACGGAAACTTTTTTGTAATATAAAGTTATGGGGATTCCGGCGCTTTTTAGGAACTTGTACATTGATTTGAGCTTAAGGTTTTAGATGTCTTTGTAGAAAATCTTTTCTAATCTTTCTTATCATAGTTCCTACCTAAGATTAAACCTTGATCTCATTTTTGATTTTAGAAAGCAGTTTTTAGAAGGACTTTGTTGTATGAGGCTTACTATCGCGATCAAAGATCTTTTCTTCTGTATCTACCTTATATGAATTCTGATTTAGCTTTAAGTTCTACTAAATGAATTGGCGCTGTCGCGCAAAAGAAGAACGAGAGGATTCGGAAACTGATGATTCATAAGGATTGTTTCAAAAACGAAATGGAATCATCTTGAGATCCTTCGAGAAAAAAAATCATGCCCAACTTTCTTAGGTTGTTTCGCCGATAGTCAAGAATTACAAGCGAAAGCGTTGGTTTATAACGCAGTCCTAAATGTGCAGGTTTCTTGCAGCTTATTCGTTTGATAAATTAAGTTTTGAGAATTGCTATAAAATCTGAAATCTTATAAAAGATTCTTCGTTCTCTATATGGAAATTACTTGTGGGTTTACCTTTGAATTCGAAATCACCAATTTCAAAAATAAAAAACAAATTATAATGGAAAAAAACCATATGAATCAATCGTTCAAAGAAGCTTTAAAAAAAGGAAATGTCAACGTAGTCAAAGACCTACTGAAAGAAGTAGGGGATATAAATCTCAAAGATCAAGATGAAAACTCCTCTGATTCTTGCCGTCAAATGGAACAATTTGAAAGTAGCAGAGTGTTGTAGCACAAGATGGAGTGGATCTGAAAGTAAAAGGAGAGTTAAAGAGAACCGCTTTGATGTGGGCAGCTTTACAAGGAGATTTGGAAATGACTTCTTTGCTCCTCGAAAAAAGCGCGAACCCAAATGCAAAAGGACTCATGGTATGTCCCTATTGATTTACGCGATCAATAGAGATAAACCGAATATGAAATCGTAAAATTACTGATCGATTCTGGAGTCAATGTGAATGCGGCGGATAATAACGGTGATACACTTCTTCGCTTTGTAATTGAAAATGGATTTTTTGAGATCGTTCAGTTGCTAGCAGAAAGTGGCGCGGTGATTGAACATCCGGATGCCCGTCCTCATCAACTTATGGGGCATCTTTTCTTAACATCGCTATGGTAGAGCAAGCATATTGGATTTTTTTCTAAAAAGAGAATTAGATCCTACTGCAAAGAATGCGGAAGTGTAACCCTTCTTGTGACAGCTATACAAGAAAATAGACGAGGGCATTTGGAATGTCTAAAGTTATTAGCAGAACTAGGAGTGGATCTCCAAGTACAAAACAAGGATGGAGAGAATGCAAAAATGATTTTAGGAAAACGATTAAAAAAACAAAAGAAGAATCGGGACAGACTGACGAAATCAATTATCAGATGTTACAGATGCTAACTTAATCTGCGGATTCAAAACTTTTTAATTAACTTAGAGTGAATTCGGTGTAACGAATGCAAAAGCGATTATTATGTTGCGCCCATAGGAAGCAACATTGAGTTTAAATTCCGAAGGAATTGGAACATTATGTTCAAGCGCACTCGCGAGCCAATCCGTTATGAAGTTTGCAAGTGATTCACCCAAATTTTCTTATATCGAAATTAAGAAGACTTTTGGGGTAATAAGGATCAAAAACTGATATTTTTCAAGGGTTCCGACGTGTTAGTGATTAGGGGTTAGATTTTAGTGGATAGGACTTTACATTACATACATTACATTATGTACAATAAAATGTAAGTGTTCCGACAAGAACCCTATTTTTTACTTGCAAGAAGTATGATTTTGTGATAGAGAAAAACCTCCCGAGTTTTCCCCGCCTCCCACCCCACCACCCAAACGCGGGGAAACTCAGGCACAACGCTTCCTAAGGGGCGCGTTGTGGGGCGTAAGTTACACAGAGGATTTGTCGTAATTCCGACAGATTTATCTTTGGATTCAAATACTTGTGGTGCCCTTAGAAAGTGCGACACTTTAGTTTCTTATTCGCCCAAACTTTCTTACGCCGAACTCACGTTAACTTAGAGTGAAAACCTTCTTTGAAGCGCGTTTTTAGTTTAGAGCTTTTCCTAAAACCTTAGTGATAGGAGAAAAATTCATGGTAATATTTCTATCGAGGTTTTGGATAAAGTTCTAAATTTTTTCTGTTACTGATCTCTACATAAAGGAGTACCGCCAATTTTAGCACAAATCCCCGTTTAGATGTAGAATTTTGGACACTCTATTATGTAGGAATGAGTAAAAACTAAAAAACAACCGGTTTTAAAACTTTCAATGTAGAAACTCATGTAAAAAGCCACGATCTGAAACGCGATTTTTACTCATTGATCGAAGGACTTTGAGGCAAACACAGAAATGAATTTTATCTTACTGCGAATGCTTTTGAAATTTTGTAAGTTGGAGGTAGATGTTTTGGAGGATTGAAAGCAAAGGCCGCGCTCGAAAGTCAAGGCGGCATCGAAAGCAAATTATTTGTAAATCAGCTCGTGAGTTTTCTGAAGTTCCCATTTGTTGTTTTGTTTCACATGAAACGTAAAACTCTGGAGTTGGCTATTTAAGCCATAGCTCAGTTGATTTTTTCTTTCTTGTTCACCTTGGACGTTGATTCGAGTAAGCAACTTTCCTTTTCCATCATACTCAAACTTAGTGGAAGCAATTTGTTTCTTTTCTTCGTTATAAATATTTTGAATCAATGTTTTTGGATTCTTTTCATCCTGAGTTAAAATAAACACTTCCATCTCTTTTGAATTTGACCAGTTGGTTTGTCCCGATTTCACGAAATCTTTGTCCCAAGAAGTGATATTTGATTTTAGAAGGAGTTTGTTTTCTTTATCAAAAACTTCTACGAGATTGATTTGCCCTTTGGGATTATATCGAAAGGTTTTTGTTTCAAGTAAGGTGTTATCTTTATCGAAGAGTTCTTCTCTAACTACTTTTCCATCTTTATATTGAAAAACGGTAGAACCGTCCGCTTTTCCTTCCGCATCCGAATAACTTTCTTTGATCAGCTTTCCGGAAGAATCATATTCATACGATGCTGAATAAATAATTTTACCGTTTGTGTCCTTAACAATTTCTTTAACAGGTCCATTTGAATTGTTTCCAAAAATATATTTATCGATATGAGACCATTTTCCCGGGGTAATCCCCGAGACAAAACTTGGAAAGATTAAGAAAATAAGAACCTGTCCTAAAATTAGAACAGAACCTTGCAGCTTAATCTTTCTGACAAAGTAAACTGGGGTTTTGGGACGCGCTGTAAGTAAAACACGAATCATAGTATAACCTCTACATTACAATCATCGGAAAACGATCCAAAAGGTTAACTCTGTAAATCAAAAGCGCAGCTAAAAAACAAACAAATTCCCTTGCCTAAATCCTTGAAAGGAAAATGGGGTTCAATACTTTCTTACGCACCGAGGAGAATTACAAATGAATTTGAAGAAGAGCATGTTCGTTTTTTTAATAGCTTTGGCTCTGTTTTTACTCTATACGATTTTCGTTACAGAAAAAGGAATCCAATCTTTAACACCCATCGCAAAGTTTGAAGAGCGCGATTATGGAAAACTTGCGGAAGACGCTTCGAAAGATTTACAAGCTTATCTAAGAATAAAAACGGTTCGAGGAAATGAAAAACAAGCGGTTTTATTTTTAAAAAGTCTCTTTGATAAACGTGGAATCAAAACAACAATTTTCAATATTCCCGGAAAGCCGGAAAGGGCGAGTATCATGGCCGAGATCAAAGGGAGCGATCCGGAAGGTGGACTAATTCTTACAAGTCATATCGATGTGGTGGAAGCCGATGCGAACGAATGGGATGAAGCTCCGTTCTCGGGAGTAAGAAAAGGAGATCGAATCTACGGAAGAGGCGCAGTGGACATAAAAGGCCTGGGCATCATGGAGCTTTATACGTTCTTTTTGATTCATGATTCCGGAATAAAACTTAAAAAAAACCTAATGTATCTCGCGGTGTCCGATGAAGAAAGTCGTTCCGAGTTCGGAATGAGATTTTTGATCGCAAAACACAAAGAGATCTTCAACGGATATGAGTTTGTGCACAACGAAGGCGGTGTTGGAACAAAAGACGTAATCGTAAAAGGAAGTAAGATCTTCAATATTCAACACGCGGAAAAAGGTATTATCTGGTTGGATTTGGAATCGGAAGACATTTCCGGTCATGGAAGCACTCCGCCGGTTCAATATGCGGCGCTCAATTTCATCGATTTTCTAATGGATTTAAAAAGGATGAACGAGGTCGTAATCATTAAAGACGAGACCGCTTCTTTCTTTTATCAAATGGGAGAAGTAAGTCCTTTTCCGAACTCGTTCGTCTTAAAGAGATCTCGTAATCCTTTATTGGGTTTGATTTTAAACGGAGTCATTCGCTCAAACAAACATTTACGGGCGATGACCAGTAACTCGGTGAGTATTACCGGAATCGATACGCATCAGGCGGGAATCAATGTGATAACGTCCAAAACAAATGGAACCGTTGATATCAGAATTCTACCGGGTTTCGATGAGAATGAGATCCTTGAAAAAGTAAAGACGCTCGCAAAAAAGTATAGTGTCAAAGTTACTGTGAGACATTTGGAACCGGGAACAATTTCGCCGGTTGATTCGAAGTATTTTAAAATTTTATCGGGAGTCGTTCAACAGGTCGTTCCCAATTCTGTCGTAACTCCTTTTTTGTCTCCGGGCACAACGGATTCTTCTTACTTAAGAATGGCCGGTTTTAAATGTTACGGTTTGATTCCTGCGTTGCTTACTTCGGAGGAAATCGACGGGATCCACGGTAAGAATGAAAGCATAACGTTAGAACATCTGAAAACCGGGATTGAAATTCTTCATAAGACGGTGATAGAATTTAATAATACGGATTTGTAGGAACTTTCACAAATTTGAATTTTTGAAAGCCTTGTAAACGTAGAATTCATCCGGAACGGAAAATTTGAGTCTGAAAATAAGGCTTTTTCTATTTAACGTGAGTTCTGTGTAATAAATTTTGTTTCCTACTGATCGCTATAAAATAGAGTACCATTAATTTGAGCATAAATCTCGCGTTTAGACGTAGAATTTTAGGCACTCTATTATGTAGAGATGAGTAAAAGTTATTTTTCCATAAAAAATGTGGGAATAATACATTAGAAAGTTTTAATGTTATTACACCAAACTCACGTTTTACTGATCTCTACATAAAGGAGTACCGCCAATTTTAGCACAAATCCCCGTTTAGACGTAGAATTTTGGACACTCTATTATGTAGGGATGAGTAATAGTATCGAGGAAAAGCCGCTCTTCAAATGTATAAAAGTATTTTATAACAGACAAATTTTCGCTCTTATCTATACTGTTTAAGTCCCGATGAATTTGAAAAAAATATCGCGTAAAAATGCGTTCACTCATACAGTGCTAGTTCACAAGCGAAGCGCTAATTTGCTGTTAGATGTAGCCCCGATTTATTAATCGGAAGCAGCTCCATATAAAAATAAACTATTCCCATTTTATTCAATATAATAAATCTATAATCCCAAAATACTGGGTAGCAAGGTATTCCTTTGTAACTTGGATAATAAAATAATAATGTAGTTTTGCTAATAAACGTTTTTATAAATTCTTTAAATTGATTTTGGAGATCGAGAACTTTTTCTAATTTTTTATTATCTAACTTAAGTCCAGCGCCTTTATCGCCTCGATAATTAAATCCATAATCTATTTCTTCCCAAAATTCATTAATAGTGACTTTAGCTATTTCGTATTGGTCGGGATTAGCATCTTCAATAGAGTTGCTGAAAATTAATCCTCTGTCCGTTTCTGCTTTATTGAAATGGGCATTTGAAGCGATTTTGTTAAACTGAATCATGGAATTTTTCAACAACTCTAATTATTTTATTTTTAGCTTCTTCAAGTGTTATACATGAATTTAAAAATTCATAACCGAAAGTCACCTAATAGTTATAACCATACATAAAATGTTCAAGTTGTTGTATTTTATCTTTCATGATGAATTACAAATCGGGGCTATTACATCTAACTCTAAATCTCCAAACCTCTTACGATCAACAAAAAAGTATGTGATAAACGAATCACATATAAACGGTGTAATTGCGGACAAAATTGATAGGTTCTCATCGAATGATTGCAAAACTCCGTCTTAATCTTATTTGCCGTTTTCATCGGAGAACCTCCTCCGCCAATTCATTGGAAACAATGAATAATTTTTCACCATTACGCTTGGGTTTCTTAGAAAAACGAGAAAAGACATCGTTTTGTTTTCCAGAGTTAATCCGATCTTTACGATCGTTTTCTAATTCGTTTTGTTTCTCCTTCCAAAAAGAAAACAAAAAGAATCTGTGAAGACAAAGCAGATCAAAATTCAATCCTTGTATCATGCAAGATCCCGAACAATTTACGACTGAATCTATTTTAGAAAGATTGAAAGAACGATTTCCAACCGAAGCCGATGAAATCAGCGATTCCTTTGATTGGGAATTGATCCTAAAGTTTATCTTATTCTTAAAAGCAAAAAACGAAGCTGGCGGATTCTTTTCCAAAAGGGATTCGGAAGAAATTTTAGACCGTCATGTTTTAGAATCCATTTATCATGTTTATCATATCGCGAAAAAAATCGGATTTCAAAAGGAAATACAATTGGGAGATGCGGGAACCGGACCGGGAATTCCTGGATTTTTCTTTCGTTGTCTTAAGGAACATCCGATTGTCGTTTTAATCGATTCGCAAAAAAGAAAACTTTCTCATACGGAGAGTTTTGTTCGTTCCAATCGAATTACTGATTTAAAGTTTCAATTTATTCGTGCAGAAGAATCTAAATTGTCTCTAAATTATGTCGTATCAAGAGGTTTTATTCCATATCCCTACAGTGTGGAAGCAGTTTCTAATCTTATAAAAATCGGAGGAACTTATGTCCCATTTTTAGGAAAACATGATATTGATACGAAATTAGAAGAGAAAGTTCTTTCTTATTCCGGTTTTCGTCTGGAATCTTCCGAAGATTTGTCTTCTCTTGAATTTTTAGGCATGCGACATATTAAATTCTTGAAAAAGATTTCTAGTCCAAGGCATGGTTATCCAAGAGCTTGGAAGGATATCAGCAAGGAGAGTAAGAGCGGTAATGGGAAAGATCGTATCGATTAGTAATCAAAAGGGTGGTGTCGGAAAAACGACAACTTCTATCAATCTTGCGGCCAATCTTGCTTCAATCGGAAAGAAAGTTTTGATCATTGATATGGATCCTCAGGGAAATTCCGGGTCTGGTCTTGGGATTGAAATCAATACTCTTGCAAAAACTTCTTATGAATTACTTTTAGGAGAATCTTCCGCGAACGAATGTATTCAAAGAACAAATGTTTCCAATCTTGATATTATTCCTTCTAATATCAATTTGAGCGGTGCAGAGGCGGATCTTCTTGCAGAAGATCAAAGAGAATACAGATTAAAAAACGCGATCTCTGAACTTCGTACTGAATACGATTATATTTTAATCGATTGCCCGCCTTCATTGGGAATTTTAACGATCAATGCACTTTGTGCTGCTGACAGTGTGATGATTACTCTTCAAACCGAATATTTCGCTTTGGAGGGTTTGACTCAGTTAATGAAAATTATTTCTCTCGTTCAAAATCAATTAAATCCTTCTTTAGAATTGGAAGGAGTTCTTTTGACTATGTTTGATAAGAGAACCAACCTTGCGAATCAAGTTGCAGAAGATGTTAAGTCTTATTTTAAAGATAAAGTTTATACTACGATCATTCCAAGAAATGTTAAGTTGAGCGAAGCCCCTTCTTTCGGGCAGACGATTATGAGTTACGATCCAGAAGGAGTGGGAGCTCAGAGTTATAGAAGTCTCGCTTTGGAAGTTGCGGGGAAGAATTAAAAATGGCAATCAAGCCCAAAGCCCTCGGACGAGGTCTTGGAAATTTAATTCCGGTTAACGAAAATAAAACCCCAATTAACTCTTCTGCAGAAGGGGCGCTTCGAGAAATACGGATCGGTGAAATTCGTCCAAATCCAAGCCAGCCTAGAAAAACTTTTTCGGAAGAATCCTTAAAGGAACTTTCGGAAACGATCAAAGCTCACGGTGTGATTCAACCGATCGTAGTAAAACAGTTAGATGTCGGCTACGAAATTATTTCGGGTGAACGTCGTTACAGAGCCTGTAAGCTTGCAGGTTTTGTGAAAATTCCGGCTATCGTTAAGAATGTTTCCGAAAATCAATCTATGGAAATGGCGATTATTGAGAACATTCAAAGAGAGGATCTGAATCCAATCGAAGAAGCGATTGCCTACAAAACTCTTTCTGAAAAACTAAACTTAAAGATTACCGATATCTCGACGCGGGTTGGGAAAAATCGATCTACAATTTCCAATTTAATTCGTCTTTTACAACTTCCGGATTCAGTTCAAGATTTAATCAAGAATGGAAGAATTTCCGAAGGTCATGCAAGACCTCTTTTATCTTTGGCTGATAAAAAGAAAATTGAACAACTTGCTTATCAAATCGCCGAAAAAGGACTGACAGCGAGACAAGTGGAAGATTTGGTTTCCAATCTTACCGAAGAAAAATCAGCTCCTGAAAAAAAGAAACACCGCAAAGACGTCAACATCGTCGAACTAGAAAATAAGTTTAGAAAAAAATATTCTATGAAAATCGAAATTGGTCATAACCAAAGTTCCGGCAAAGGTAAAATGACGATCACTTATCCGAATCTAGAAGCGATGGAAAAGGTTTTAAACGCGTTAGGATTGTAAAATTGTTCTCATCTTGTATTTAGATGAAACAATTGGATTTCCCCCGAAAAAACGGACATGGTTATGCAGAATTTTTAATTCGAAACTCAACCGGGCTAAGATAACCTAAAGCCGAGTGTCTTCTCCTTCTGTTATAATATCTTTCGATATAGTCAAACAGAAAATATTGTGCGTTCTGAATTGTGTCGAATTTTCTTTTGTAAACCTCTTCTACTTTTAAAGTTTTAAAGAACGATTCCAGGAAACTCAGGCGGAACGCTTTCTATGAATGCGTTCCGGGAGCATTATCATAGCAGTTACCTTTTCTACTCATACTCTGAATGAACTGATTCGTATTTAATGTGAGTTCGGTATAACAAAATGCGAAAGCGATTGTAGTGGAAATTCCGAAGGAATTGGAGCGAAAAGCGCGGTCGCGAGCCATTTTATCTATGAAATTCGCGAGCGATTCGCCCAAACTTTCTTACGCCGAACTCACGTTATTTAATACTTTTCTAAAGTTATCACTTGCATATTGAATTCCTCTATCGGAATGAAAGATCACTTCCTTAGGGTATCCTCTGCGAGAAAGAGCTCTCTCAAAAGCTTTCAAGAGATGCTCCGTCTCCAACGTCGAACCTAACTCCCAGCCGATGATCTCTTGATTGAAAAGATCTTTGATCGCAAATAGATAAACCCACTTTCCATCTACGGGGTATATACGTGATATCTGAAAGCCAGATCTTATTCAAATTCGATGATTGAAAGTTCTGACCTAAAAGATTAGGAGCCACAGGAAATTTGTGTTTCGGGTCAGTAGTCACAGGACGAAAAGAACGCTTCCGATCGGCTTTTAAGCCCATTATATGCATTCTTCTGTAAGCTCGATTCTTACTACTCGGACGTATGAAAATGATACTCGAAAATAAGCGGCCGGTTTTGCAAAAGTGCAACGGTTCTCAAAAATTAAGTCAAATCGGGAAAATCTCGACTTTTTAGAGAAATATTCCAACATTCTAATTTTCGAAATAATTTATCATAGTATTTTATTCATGCGTCCGAGTAGTAATTCTTAGGTTATATGAGCACTGAAGAATTTGAGAGGAATATCGCTTAAAAGAATGTCCACTTTTATGTGACTACTTCAATGAATAGATAGATTGCGTTTGCAAGAGATCTTAGAATCGTGCTCGCTTTTGAGTCCCGAGTAAAATCATGGCTTTCAAAAACTTTGGAGTTAGAAACGTTCCGTTCTATCTCTCTTTGAACGTTTGATTTTGTAGTGTATAATATCATGAGTTCCCGCCAAGATTGAGAGAAAGCTCTTCTCCGGTTTTTAATCGGAAATAAATGGAAAGCCCTTCTTTGAGTAGGGAAATCTTAATTGTGTCAGAATCGATTTGAGGAAATTGAGATAGAATTCTAAAAGCGTCATTCATTCTTGAGGCCGCTATCGTCGTCTTCATAAAGATGCTTTCTTTGATGGTTGTAGATTTCTGGAAAGTCAATGTCGTCCGCAGGAGTCATGTCGAACGCTTTGATTACCATCAAACGCACGACTTCTATTTCCGATTCTGTCTCTGCAAAATCAAAAGAATGTTTCGACACCATCTTGTTCTATTTGTTCAAACGTGATATTATCAACCCCTCCGCTACCACCATTTTATAGAATTAAAAACCGAATCATGAACATTAAAGGAGAACCGTGAATGGCGAACGAAACGAGGACCGTAAGTTACTTACAGTTTTGACTTTTTAATCTTGACGATCCTTACTTTTTTTGATAAAGTAAGGATATGAAACTTAGATCCAAAATTACATCGAAATATCAGATAACAATTCCTAAAGAAATCCGAGAATCTTTAAAACTTTCTATGGAAGATGTCATCGAATGGTCTATTGACGAACAGGGAATTCACATTGAATCGGCCAATAAACCTTTCCTAAAATATAAAGGTTTTCTCACGAAGGGATCCGTTGACGTTAAATCAGACGTCAAAAAAGCATGGAAAGAACGAGTAAAGAGATACTCAAAGTGAAATTAATCTTGGATACTAATTGTTATATCTCGTTTTTAAATCAAAGAAACCTTGAACAGCATACTAAAATGGTTTTACTTTGGGAAAAAGTATCGCGATTAGAATACGAAGTCATACTTACTTCGCACAATATAACAGAAATCGTATTTGTTTTTAAAAGTATTTATGCCGTTGAACAAAGTAAATTGAATCAAATTGTAAAAGATCTTTTAATCAATCCTGGTGTTACCTATGAATCCGCTTATTACCCTGAATTAATACTTCAATTATGGCCTAAAAGTATTAAAGATTATGGCGACGCAGTTTTGGCTGCTGCGAGCCAATTATTAGAGGCACAAATTGTAACTTTTAATCAAGATTTTTCAAAATCGTTAAAGAAACTGAGCTTAATACCTTTTCATCTTTAAAAATATAAAAGCGTTTCTATCAAAGTAAAACTTTTAGTTACTCATTTCTAATATTATAGAATCCGCACGAGGTAAAAGGGCGAATAAAATGAGTCATTTGTTGAGAGTATCAGACGAGTATGGTAGCGAAACGAAAGGTCTACTTATTTTTATTCGAAATTTCTAGCCAAAATGTACCATTGAAAGAATAGAGATCTTTTCAAACCTTCTAAAATGCCAGCTTCCCGATATAAGAGCACGTAATCCTCGTATAAACGTTCGAAGCGAAGACCTATTTCCGACTCTACAATGATCTGTACATGATGC
>NZ_AHMT02000001.1:165000-173888 GCF_000243815.2 Leptospira alexanderi serovar Manhao 3 str. L 60
TACAATCAATGGCTCGGGGCTTGCTTTGGGAAGAACCTACGCAGCAATTTTGGAAAATTTTCAAGATGCAAACGGAACCGTTCGTATTCCGGAAGTGTTAAAGTCTTATTTTTAGGCTGATTTGTTATTTTTAATTATATTAATATAATTGAATATATTTTATCATATTCATTAGAGTTTTTGAAAAATTAATTCTCTATCCGTTTCTGTTTTATTGAAATGAACGTTTAAAACGGTTTTGCTAATCTGAACCATGGAATTTTTCAACAACTCTAATATTAATTCCATAAAGTTTATCTGTAATAAAATCGCAGCATCGGGTCTGTAGTTTTTTTGGAAAATTAGCATTCAATAGGAATGATATTGAGTTTTTAATCCGAAAATATTAAAAATCTGTCCCGATGTCTCAGATATATAGGAAACTTCTACGAGAGTGTTCCAACAGTAAAGTCCGTTAGAAAGTTCATAAACTACCAAAAAGGACGAAATCTGTGGGAATTCTTACGTTTTGAGCGGCATAATAAATATGCAACTATAGTGTATCCTAACCCTTTGAAACATGGGAGTTTTCACGCCTAAGGTTTTCTGAATGGGTTCTCTGAGTACGTTTTGATTTTTAATCATAACGACAAATTGCTCTGCTTGGTCTGGAAGAAATTTCAACTTTTTTTGATTGGAATAGCTTGTTGGAATAAATCAAAAGAAAATGAGTTCGGCATAAGAAAATTTTGATCAATAAAATTTAATTTTTCTATAAAAAACAAAATCATATGTGGAAACTCTTATGTTGTAAGCGTTAGTTATGTATTACCTGACTTGATTTGAAATAAATTGACCATTTTTTAACCTGAAAAAGAAAAGCAAACAAAATTGAACAGAGTTCAAGCATCAATTATGTAGGTTCAACGGGCTATGAAAATCCCAAATTATGTGAGCAAAAAAACAAGACGACGGTTACAGAAAGTATTTGGTAATAAGAAATTCAAATGGATCAGCTTTTAATTCAAAGAAATGTTTCTATCGGCTTGTTAATTCAACAAAATGTCTTTTTACGATCTGCGTTTCAAATCAATGCCTGACAAGTAAAACCATAATTTTCTAGTAATTAGAAACAAATAATTTCCTATTTTTAGAAAAAGTTTTTCTTATTTTTTTGGATCGAACTTGAGTTGAAGTAAAAAATTATCGAAATAAAAATTAGGTTTTGGGCAAACTTTAAAGTAGTTTTCTGATTTTTAAACTCAGGTTTTTATCAAAAAAACGGATAATGAACATAAGGATTTTTTTGAAATCCTTGGGGTTGTTATGTGTTCTTTTTTTCTAACTTCCAATGACATATCTAAAAGTTTGCGTTTATTATATCAAAAGCATCAAGTTAAAAAATTTAGCTCCACATTCATTTATGTTAATCTTCGTTCCTTTTCTAGGATAGCTGTTAAACCCTTTTCTGGTTTTCGCATTATAAAGAGGTTATTGTACTTTCCTGCTTTTCATAGATCTGAATTTTCTGCTCGAAAAAGATGGAATGCTGATGTTTTTGACAAAATGCCGGGGTATGAAAAAAATTTGCCGTCTTATTTCGTAATAAAATCCGCTAAGAATGTTACACTGATTCCAAAAAAAGATATTTTCGGATTATTCTCGAATCAATTTGCTCTTTTATTAATATATGCAACTTTTTTAATTTTATTACCGATATTTTCCGTTGGTTCTCAGGAATTGAATGAAATTAAGAGTTCCAAAAATCAAAAACCAGAAAAATTAAAAGGTTCTATCAATACAAATCTAAATGAGTTTGGAATCAGCCTTACGGATGGCGGAAATGTCCTCTATTTTTATTCTAAAAGGGAAAATTCAATTTATACGGATCTTTACAAATCAATTCGTATAGGAGATAAGTGGCAACAAGGAGAGGAAATTGAAAATCTCAATTCGAACTATGATGATCAAAGTCCTTTTATTTTAAACCAAGAGGAAGGGATTATTTTTTCATCCAATCGGGATGGATCGATTGAGTTTCAACTTTCTAATGGAAAGATCGGGGTTTCTAGAGATTTGTATTTTTCTAAAAAGATAAATTCTTCCTGGAGCAAGCCTATGGCTCTTCCTAGAACCGTAAACACAGAAGAGATCGAAGAAAATCCGTTTTTATTTAACAATCGACTGTATTTTACTCGTTATCCATTTGGACAAGTTTCCGAAGCGGATATTTTCGTTTCGGTTTATAGAAATAAAGTTTGGGAAAAAGCGATAAGTCTTCCTGATCCGATCAATACGGTTTATTCCGAAATTGCGGCGACGATCAGTAAAGATGGTAAGACAATTTATTTTTCTTCCAATCGCCCTGGAGGTTTTGGTGGTTATGATTTGTACAAGTCCACTTTGCTTGCAAATGGAGATTTTTCAGAACCAATCAATCTTGGACCAGATATTAATACGGCTGGTGATGAGGCTTTTTATTTGGAAGCTGATGATGGATTGACTTTTTATTTCTGTAGAAGAAGCGGACATGATTACGATATTTATTCTATTGTTTCTAATCCCTTCCAAGAATTAGAAAAAGGTAAATCGATTTCTTTGGATAGTATTCATTTTGCTTTGGGATCTTATGAAATCCTCGAAAATTCTTTTTCAATTTTAGAAAGTTTGAATTCTTATTTGAAAGAAAATCCGGACGTAAAAATTAAAATCATAGGACATACGGATCTCAATGGGGATTACCAAGATAATGTAGTTCTTAGCCATAATCGTGCAAATGCAGTAAAGGACTACCTAGTTAAAAAGGGGATCGATTCGGGTAGAATCGTAACCGATGGAAAGGGAAGTTCGGAACCCATCGTTCCTCAAAAAAATCCGAAGACGGATTATAAAAACAGAAGAACCGAATTTCAGATTGTGAGTCCTTAGAAATTATTTTTTTCATTTAAAATGCTCTGGAAAAAAATAAGGATTAGTCCACAATTTGTTTCATGTTCGAGATAAGAATTCTATGTTTGTTTTTGGTTTTTCCGACCGTACTATTTTCTCAGTCGGAATATGCTGGTTCCAGATTAGAAAGAATTCTTTCTAAGAAAGAACTCGTTGTCGGTGTCAATAAACAGTACGAGCCCTTTTATATCGAAAATCCGAAAGATGGGTACCCAGGTATCGATGCGGAATTGGCTAAACTCTATGCGGATTATCTTGGAGTATCTTTAAAGCTTGTACCTCTTAAAACCTTCAGACAGTTTGCGGAGGATATTCGTGTTGGTAAAATCGATCTTGCATTTGCCGGAATATCCACCGACTTAAATCGAGGTAAACAAGTCACTTTTTCCGATCCTTATCTTGTTACGACTCCTGCGGGACTTGTCAGCAAGAAGATTCTTCCACCGGAGCCGGAAGGGAATATCGTTACTTCCAGAAGATTTATGAGTCTTTTGGATCTTACAAATTTAAGTGGTCTTGTGAGTTTTTCGGTGAGATCCAATACTACGAATCACATTTATCTTCAAAAGAAATTCTCTAAATTACCGATTTATAGTTATCTTTCGGATTCAATCGCGATCGATAATCTTATCGGCAACAATGTGACTTGTTTCGTAGCGGACAGTTTTTTTATTCTTACTTTACTTCAAAAAAATCCTTCTTTGAAGGCAAATTATCTTCCTCTTTTGGGCACGGTTCAAGAGGAAAATATCAGCGCTGCTCTTCCATTGAATGATTTGATTTTTGCGGATAATTTAAATTTCTTCATTAAGGAATTGAAACGAACCGGTCTTTTAGAAGAATTAAAAAACCGATACTTTAATCAAAACAGCTGGGTAAAGTGATTCGTGTTCAACAACCTTTTAAAAAAGGCTTATGGCTTCTATTATCTTGCGGTGATTTTATTTCCATCCTTGATTTTTTCCCAAGAAGTTGAAGAGAAAACTAAACTCGATTTTCAAGGAAATTATAGAGTGCGTGGATTTAATCTTGCAAGAGATATATACACGTCTCGTCAAACTTCCGCAACTCCTTACGATAAAGACGCATTTAAAACCGAACAACAACAACGAAATCAGAATATCGCCGAAACTGAAATTACGGAAAGATTGAAAGGTAATCCCAGCACCTTATCCCCTCAAAAAGAAGACATTTCATACTTTGATACGAGAATGACGATTAACATGAATTTTAGTACTTCGAAATATTTTGAAGCGCTTTGGGGCGTTCAAGTTGGTGATATTACTTTCGGTGGAAAAGGTTTCGGTCAAAATTCTACAACCGGTCCGGGGCAAGGCGGAGAAGCAAATTCTACTTCTCCGGTAAACATACAAACTACGTTTTTATATTTGAATTTTAAACTTCCGGAGGACGCTTTCAGTTTGAGAGTTGGTCAGCAACTCTTTTTTTCCCCAAGAGGGAGGGTGATCTTTGCTTCGGGTACCGGAATTACAATTAACAAAGACTTTCGATTGTGGAATACTACAATTGAATCCGGTTGGTTTGTGGCGCGACAAAACGCTCAACTTGACTTAGATAAAAACTCTTACGCCGATAAGAATTATGTCGGAACGAATATTTATTTTTACAAAGTTAAGACGAGTTTTTTCAACAATGTAAAACACGAACTCTATTCTTACTTCTCAGACGATACGATTAAATCCATAGACAAGACGACTAACGCGAAGGGGACCGTGATCGCTTTGGATAGCGAATTCGGCCAATTGTTTTGGCACGGTTTTATGAACGAGATCAATCTATCTAACTTCGGATTTGTAGTCCATGGGATTTATAATCACGGAGCCGTTCATGTTTTGGAACCATATCGGGACAATGCCGGAAATGTTTTATATAATCAATTTAGTAGGCACAATATATCTGGTGGAATGGTGGATCTTCAGTTTTCCTATCGTTATAGCGAAAATTTTACCTTCAACTTAATAGGAGTTGGTACTACGGGACGTCCCGGATTTGATAAAGATGGGACAAAGGCAAATCTTCGAGGCGGAGGTTATAAAACTTTAATACCCGGTTACTCCATATCGAATATTGGGCACGACTTTACGGGAGGTTACGCACTTTTTTCCGGAAAAGATTCGAGCGGTTTGTACGAATACGGAGTTAACGGAGATTTTGTCGTTTACGGTCCACTGCTTCTGACGTTAGGATATTATCGGTTGTATGGAACAAAGTCGCCTTATATCGAAAATAATCGTTACTTCAATTTTGATAACGGATACAAAACAAGCACCTTCTTTGGGCACGAAGTTAATATCAACTTAAGATGGAATGCGTTTCGAGATATGCAAATTTTGATGAGATCCGGTTATTTTATAGCAGGGGATGGATTGAAAGCTTATTTGGATACAACTTACGGAAAAATTCTTAGGGAATTTTTTGTAACTGCAGAACATAGATTCTAAAGTTAAAGCTGAAGACGGGAACGAATGGCTCTTCCCAAAGTGTATTGATCTGCAAGTTCAATCGAACCTCCAACCGTAATCCCGTAGGCGATTCGAGTTACGTTGACGGAAAGAGGCTTTAACTGATTCGCTAAATAATCCGCAGTTGCGTCTCCTTCAAGAGTTGGGTTCGTGGCAACTAAGACTTCTTTTACTTGTTCCGGCTCGATTCTTTCCAAAAGTTCTTTGATTCTAAGATCTCTCGGCCCGATTCCTTCCAAAGGAGAAATTACTCCGTTTAACACATGATATTTGCCGTGAAACTCTCTTGTGTTTTCGATAAAAAAAATGTCCTCGGGTTGTTCCACGACACAAAATGTGTGAGTATCTCTTTTTTCCGAAGTGCAGATATCGCAAGTTTCCGTTTCCGCATAAGAACCGCATCGTTTACAAAATTTGATTTTGTTTTTCGTGTCCGTGAGCTGATAAATGAAATGATTGAAAAGACCTTGTTCAAGTCTTAAAAGATGAAAGCTAATTCTAAAAGCGCTCTTTCTTCCGATTCCCGGAAGCGAAGAAAGAGCATCCACCATTTCTTCAAGAAGATGATTAGCCAAAATTTCCGCCGAACATTTTGGAAATTTCGGAAAAGTCCAAACCGCCGGATGCAGATTGAAACTCATAAGCGGTTGCTTCTCTCGCTTTTTTGAGGGCGTCATTTGTCGCGGCCATAATAAGATCTTCGAGCATTTTATTATCATCCGAGTCGAAGAGTTGTTTATTAATGAATACGTTTATGATTTGTCCTTCCCCCGTAGCCGTAACGGTTACCATTCCCGCGCCCGCGTCTCCTATCACTCGTATTGAGGCGATGCGCTTTTTTACGTCTTCCATTTTTTCTCGGAGGGCTCCCATGTTGGAGAGAAGTTCCGACAGGTTTTTTATTTTATCAAGCATAACGTTAAGAATCCAATTTAGGGATTTTACTTTGATCTACTTCGGTTCCGAGGAATTTTTTCTTTATCTCGGTGCTCGTATCGAACTTTTGCGAATTTGGTTCGGAAGTTATGATCGACTTTGTTTCCAAGGAATCGTTTTTCAAAGAAGAGTCCTGCTGATTAGACTCGAAGTGGGATTCTAAAGAAATGCCGGAGAACGGATTATCTTTTTTTTTAGAAGGTTCTGCTTGTGTTGTATTTTTAAGTGTAGGGAATGATTTGCTGTGTTCTGTATCGAGAGTAGAGTTTTTGGAACCTTGCATCATAAGAATCAGATGATTGATTCGGTCGACCAAACCAGCCAAACTCGGATAAGTAAGTTCTTCCACGAGTTTTTTGATTTGAATTTCCGTGAATACCTTAATCTCAAAAGAGTTTCTCAAACGAATCGTTTTGATTCTTTCGTAAATTTCAAAGAGTTTTCCGGAAAGAAAATTTAATTTTGAAGAATCCACATTTTCAAAATCGGATTTCATTTTCGCCAGATCTTCTTTGGGGAAATTAACAGATTCGGGATCGGCAAGGGAATCGCGGATCAAGTTAAGAGTGTGAGTAAATTCTATGGAATCCCATAAAAATTTGTAGATATCCTGACCTTCTTGGTAGAGGGATTCGAGGATTTCCAAACTTTTTGAATGATTGTCGGGATCGATAAGACTTTTAATAAACGAAGTTAAGAATTCAATTCCGTGATAACCGATCATCTTGCGGATTGCGGTTCCTAACAATTTGGAATCCGTAAATACGATCGCTTGTTCCATAAAAGAAAGCATGTCTCTTACGGAACCGTCTCCTTTTTTCGCAACCCAGAAAAGTCCTTCTTGATCGTATTGAACATTTTCGATCTTACAAAGTCTTTCGGAATAATCTTGTAGAACAGACAAGGGTACTTTTTTAAAAATAAAATCCTGGCATCTGGAAAGAATGGTCTCCGGAATTTTATGAAACTCGGTTGTGGCCAAAATAAAAACGATATGAGCCGGAGGTTCTTCCAAAGTTTTTAGAAGGGCGTTGAAGGACTGATCCGTCAACATGTGGACTTCATCTATTATATAAACCTTATATTTCCCGCCCATGGGAGCGAATTTGACATTATCTCTGAGTTCACGAATATTTTCGATTCCCCGATTGCTTGCGGCATCGATTTCAAGAACGTCGCTCGAAATCCCCTGAGTGATTTCAGTACAAGAACTACATTCGTTGCAAGGTTCGTTATCGATCGGATTTTGGCAGTTCAATCGTTTCGCAAGAATTCTCGCGATCGTCGTTTTACCGACTCCTCTAGGACCGAAGAAAATATATGCGTGACCGATTTTTCCGGATTTAAGTGCGTTTTGAAGAGCGCCTATGGCAAGGTCTTGATGAATTACGTCCCGAAATATTTGCGGGCGATATTTCCGAGAAAGGACTTCGTGAGTTCCTGCCATAATACGGAGTCGGAGAAGCCGGGATTCGAACCCGGGGTGCTTTTGGCACACATGCTTTCCAAGCATGCACAATAGACCACTCTGACACTTCTCCTGTAGCTTTCAGAAATTCTGTTTAAGTTTGTATGTCAATTGAATTTCTTTCTTCTGATTTTGAAAAACGATTTGAATGCGTTTTTAGAAATTTCAGCAGGGATACAAATTAGTTCAGGAAAAAAATTTCGTGAATAAATCGTTTCTATGCTGAGAGACGAAATCCCTTCTCCTTGTCGCGCAGGTAGAAGATAGATTACTTTCGGAATTCTTGAAAGAAGAATCGTGCCTGTGCACATGAGACAGGGTTCCAAAGAGGTAATGAGCATACAATCTGTGAGATAGCGAGTTTTTAATTTTTTTTCGCGTCGCGGATACAGAGAAGTTCACTGTGAAAGGAAGAATCCGAATTTTTTTCGACTTCGTTAAACGTTTCGCTAACCAATTCTTCTTTTTGATAAATTCTTGTAAAACTGGGAATTTCTTCTGTTTCTTTTAAAAGTACATCTTTCATACTTTTCAAAAAATCGGAGAGAATCCTGTCGTTTAAAGATTCGTACATAACGTTAATGTTTTGAATTTTTCTATCTCTTTAAGTTGCCTATCTATCCATAAATATTGTTCTTCGGACATTTTCAAATATCCTAATTTTCATCGTAATAGTACGAAACGACTGATTTCAAGTGATTATATTTTTTATCGTGGGCAAGTGATTGGATTTCTTTTTGGTGTTGGCTATTTAAACTCGGGAAGGTGCCTGAATTTTTTATTCGTTATTTGGAAAGTTACTACTCGGACGCATGAAAAGAATACTGTAATAAGTTTGTTTCAAAATTTAGAATGTTAGATCTTCTTCAAAAAAAGCCAACAATTCCGGATTCGTCGCAATTTTGTGAGCGCTTCTATATCTTTGTAAAAACCGTCCGTTAATTTTTGGTACCATTTTCATGCGTCTGAGTAGTAAGACACGAATCTAACGTTCTAACAAATCGCTTTGAATGTTAAACGAATGATCGTTTGTACATTCTATCTGCATCCGGAGCGCTTGCAAAATTTATGGG